>NZ_CM009578.1:2502008-3702008 GCF_002993885.1 Sphingopyxis lindanitolerans | reverse complement strand
CGCGCGCAAACTCTATACGCAGCTCTTTGCCCCCGTCGCCGACCGGCTGCCGGGGGTGCAACATCTGATCTTCGAGCCCGACGGCGCGATGCTGCGACTGCCGGTCAACCTGCTGATCACCTCCGACGCCGGGCTCGCGGCCTATGAGCAGCGCCTGAGCGACCCGACCGCCGACGCCTTCGACATGCGGGGCATCGCCTGGCTCGGCCGGTCGACGCGGCCGAGCACCGCGGTGTCGGCGTTGTCGTTCCGCAACGCGCGGCAGGCAGCGCCCTCCGACGCGAAGCGCGAATATTTCGGCCTCGGCGAAAATCTGCCGGTGCGCGGCGGCGTCCTGCCTTCGCTCGGCACCCGCGGCGCCGCCGGCGGCGGTGTCGACGGCAGTTGCCAATGGGACGTCAGCCAGTGGAGCCGGCCGATCTCGGCCGCCGAACTCGTCACCGCGAGCGACACGATGGACCGCGGCGCCGCGACGCTGCTGACCGGGGCAGCCTTCACCGATACCGCGGTGAAGAACCGCGGCGACCTCTCCGACTATCGCATCATCCACTTCGCGACGCACGGCCTCGTCACCGCGCCGCACCCCTCCTGCCCCGCCCGGCCCGCGCTGGTCACCTCGTTCGGCGGCCAGGGTTCGGACGGCCTGCTGACGTTCCAGGAGATTTTCGATCTCAAGATCAACGCCGATCTCGTCATCCTGTCGGCGTGCGACACCGCGGGCGCCGCGACCGTCGCGGCGACGCGCGAGGCCGGGGTCGCGAGCGGCGGCGGCAACGCCCTCGACGGGCTGGTTCGCAGCTTCATCGGCGCCGGCGGACGCTCGGTGATCGCCAGCCATTGGCCCGCGCCCGATGATTTCGACGCGACCAAGCGGCTGATCGGCGGCCTGTTCGCCGCGCGGCAGGGGGAGAGCATCGCCGATGCCCTGTGGGCGAGCGAAACGCAGTTGATGGACGACAAGCGCACCTCGCACCCCTATTATTGGGCGGGCTTCGCGATCATCGGCGACGGCGGCCAGCCGCTGCTGCACGGCGCCACCACGACGGCGCAGAAGGAAGGGGCTGCGGGCCATTCGGCCCTCTGATCTGATGGCAAGCAGACAGATCGACACTTCGGCTGCCGAGGCGGCGCGGACCGCTGTTCCGCTGCGCAAGCGCCTCCGCCGGCTGGTGACCCAGCTCGGCCCGTCGCGCATGGTGGCGACGATCCTGTTCCTGATCGTCGCGACGCTGTTCGCGCGATTGAGCTGGCAGATGCCGCTCGTCGGCGACGCCGAGCGCGCGCTCTACGACGCGCGCGCGACGCTGATGGCGCCGCATGTCGGGCAGGACAAGCGCATCGTCATGGTCACCTATAATGACCAGACTTTGTTCAACTCGGGCATCCGCTCGCCGCTCGACCGCACGATCCTGGCGAACGCGCTCGGCAACCTCGACCAGATGGGGGCAAAGGCGATCGGCATCGATATCGTCTTCGACTCGCCCCGCCCCGACGACGCGCTCCTCCAGGCCCAGCTTCGCGCGATGAAGACGCCGACCTGGCTCGCTTATGCCGAGCAGGCGAGCAACCCCAACACCATCTTCTACGAACAGCAGAAATATCTCCAATCCTATCTCGCCAAGGTCGTGACCGCGACGACGAAGCCGACCAGCGTGCTGTTCCGCACCGACGGCGACGGGGTGATCCGCAACTGGCCCGACCGGCCCAAGGGATTGCCGCCGCTGATGGCGAACGCGCTCGCGCCGGTCGATGCGGCGCATGCCGATTATCGCGGCAATATCCGCTTCCTCGTCCCCGCGCGGGTCGCCAAGGGGCAGGAAGAGCCGGTGTTCGCGAACATCCCGATCGACACTTTCGCGATCCCGATGGATGCCGATATGCGCGCCGCCTTTGCCGATCTGGTCAAGGGCCGCTACGTCCTGATCGGCGGCGACGTGATCGACAATGACCAGTTCAACACCCCGCTCAGCCGCTTCACCGATCCGATTACCGGCCTGCATGAAACGATGATCGGGCTCGAGGTCCACGCGCATATGCTGGCGCAGCAACTCGATCGCGACTGGTCCAATCCGCTGCCGGGTCCGTCGCTCTGGGTGCTGGCGGTGCTGGTCGTGCTCGCGGGCGGGCTTACCAGCCTGATCGACATGCGCGCGCGCTGGGTCGCGATTGCCTTCCTTGGCCAGATGATCTTCTTCGCCGCTTTCCCCTTCTGGCTCCAGGGGCACCATGTCGACACCACCACCCTTCCCGCGTTCGGCTGGGCGATCGGCTGGCTGCTCGGCTATGCTGCGGTCGGCACCGCCGCGCGCACGATCGGGTCGCGCCAGCGCGCCTTTGCGCAGTCGGCGCTCGGCAAATATCTGCCCGCCGACATCGCGGCGCAGATCATGCGCGACCCCGATCAGTTGTCGCTCCACGGCGAGCGGCGCAATATCTATTGCATCTTCACCGACCTCGAAGGCTTTACCAAGCTCAGCCATGCGACGACGCCGGAAACCGTCGCGCGCCTGCTCAACGAATATCTCGACCGTTTGTCGGACATCGTGCTCGATCATGGCGGGACGATCGACAAGTTCGTCGGCGACGCCGTCGTCGCGTTCTGGGGCGCGCCGATCAGCCGCGCGGACGATGGCGAAAAGGCCGCCGCGGCGGCGATCGCCATGTATCAGGCGGGCGAGACCTTCCGCGTCGACCTGGCCGGCGAGGATGTCCCGCCGATCGGCATGACCCGCGTCGGCCTGCACGTCGGCGACGCCATCGTCGGCAATTTCGGCGGCGAAGGGCGTATCCAATATACCGCGCTCGGCGACAGCATGAACACCGCGTCGCGGCTCGAATCGGCGAACAAGAGCCTGAAGACCGGCGTGCTGATTTCGACCGAGGCGGCCGAGCATTCGGGCCGCGAGGATCTGGTGCCGATGGGGCGCGTCACGCTGCGCGGCCGGGCGCAGCCGGTCGACGTGCTGACCCCGCGCCCCGACCTTTCGTCCGAACAGCGCGCGCGCATCGCGGCGCTTGTCGCGGCGCACGCAGCGGGCGATAAAAAGGCCTATGTGATCGCCGCCACAGCCTTGACCGAAGACTTCGGTAAGGATTCATCCATCATGTTCCTGATCGAACGCCTGAACCAGACTGACAAGGGAGAAAGCTATGTCCTTTCCTGATTTCACGATGCGCCGCATCGGCCTGGCCACCACCGCCGTCATCGCGGCGGTCGCCTTTGCCGGCACCGCCGCCGCGCAGTCGATGGTCGTGCGCTCGACGGGGCCGTCCGCCGGCAAATATCCGACCGGCACCAAGCTCAAATCGACCGACCGGCTAACGCTCGTTTCGGGCGACAAGATCGTGCTGATGCAGGCGGGCAAGACGCGCACGCTGTCGGGACCGGGCACCTTTGGCGCGACCGGCACCATCCAGGCCAGCCAGTCGATGGGCGCGACGGTGACGCGCATGCTTTCGACCGGCCCGACGATGCGCTCGCGCGGCGGATTTTCGCGCGGCGCGGCGGAACCCGTGCCGATCGATATTCGCGCGCCGAACCTGTGGCTCGTCGATTTTCGCGAGGGCGGCACCTTCTGCGTCGCCGATCCCGAACGGCTGACGCTGTGGCGGCCGAACATGGATACCGACCAGTTGCTCAAGATCGAGCAGGGCGACAAGGCAGAGACCGTCGCGATCGTCGCCGGTGCGAATTTCCGCAAATGGCCGACCGAAGCGATGCCGATCCAATATGGCGTCGATTACCGCCTTTCGGGCGCGGGTCTTGCGAAGCCGGTCACCATCCGCTTCACGCCGATGGGGCCGCTGCCCGACAGCGCCGAAAACTCGGTCGATATGCTGATGGCAAAGGGTTGCACGCCGCAACTCGACCGGCTGGTCAGCGCGATGTCCGACACCGAAGCCGCGGGTGGTTAATGCGAAAGGGCGGGCATTGAACCCGCCCTGCCCATCTGATAATAGTGCGAAAAATCTGCCATAGAGAAAAAACGGCAGAGTCCTTTCCTTGGGTCGAAAATTCGCACTGCCGGGTGACCGGCGGAGCATGAGTTATGGGTGCGCACGGCATGGCGGGCGCACAGGCACGCAAGGGGTAAGGATGACCGACATGGGGGTTTTGGGCGCTGGCGGAAACGCGCGGTTCATGCGTGGTACGATCCGCAGGACGATCCACAGAACATGGGCTTGCTCGGCGGGGCTGATGGCTTTGTCGCTGCCGTTCGCGGCGCAAGCTCAGGTCGCACCGGCATCGACGGTGCCGACGCGCGAGGAAATTCAGCGCCCTGCCCTGCCGCCCGCGACTCCGCCGGGCGAACGCATCGTCACCACCGACGACAGCATCGAACGCGCGCCCTGCCCGCTCGCCAATCCCGAATTCGCCGACGTCATGGTGACCGTGCGCGAGGTGCAATTCTCGGGAGGCGAAGGCATCGACACGTCGATGCTGGGCGAAAGCTGGCACGACAAAATTGGGCAAAAGCTGCCGATTTCGGTGGTCTGCGACATCCGCGACCGCGCCGCGACGATACTGCGCGCCCAGGGCTATCTCGCCGCGGTTCGCGTGCCGCCGCAAACGATCGACGACGGCGTCATCAAGCTCGACATATTGTCGGCGCGAATGACGCGGGTCGAGGTGCGCGGCGACGCGGGCGCGAACGAGGGCCTGCTCCAGCGCTATCTGTCGCGGCTCGACGACCAGCCGGTGTTCAATATCACCGATGCCGAACGCTATCTGCTCCTCGCCCGCGACATTCCCGGCCTCGACGCGCGGCTGACGCTGCGCCCCGGCGCGGTTCCCGGCGAAGTGGTGGGCGAGGTCACGGTGTCGCGCACGCCCGCGGTCTTCGACTTCAATGCCCAGAATTTCGGGTCGAAGGATGTCGGCCGCTGGGGCGGGATCGCGCGGGCGCGCATCGCCGGCCTGACCGGCATGGGCGACCTGACCACGATCAGTTTTTATGCGACCCCCGATTTCGACGAACAGAATGTGCTGCAACTTTCGCATGAATTCCGCGTCGGCGGCGAAGGGCTGCGCTTCGGCGCGAGTTACACCTATGCCTGGACGCACCCCGACATCACCGGCTTCCCGGTCAAGTCGAACACCCAGATCGTCAGCCTGTTCGCCTCCTACCCGCTTGTGCTGACGCAGGCGCGGCGCGTGACGCTGGGCGGCGGGCTCGACATCATCGATCAGGATATCAAGCTCGGCCCCCTGCCGCTCAACCGCGACCGCATCCGGGTGCTCAACCTGCGCGCCGACGGCGGCTGGATCGACCCGGCGTCGGTCGCGGGCAAGAATGGCTACAGCCCGTCGGAACCGCGCTGGTCGCTCGGTGCGTCGATCGAGGCGCGGCAGGGACTGAACGCGCTTGGCGCGAGCGATGATTGTGGCCCCGGCGGCGCGGCCTGTTTCCTGCCCGGCGCCATCCCGCTGACCCGCGTCGAGGCAAAGCCCGACGCCTTCCTCGTCCGCGCCAGCGCGCAGGCCGAATGGCGGCCGGCGAAATTGTTCACGCTGGCGGTCGCGCCGCGCGCCCAATGGGCGAGCGACCCGCTCGTCGCCTATGAAGAATTTTCGGGCGGCAACTTCACCGTCGGGCGCGGCTTCGATCCCGGCACGGTGATCGGCGACAGCGGCGTCGCGGTCTCGACCGAGGCGCGCTACGGCTCGTTCATTCCCGGCAACAGCAAAAGCTTTGCCGTCCAGCCCTTCGTCTTTTTCGACGCGGCGTGGGTGTGGAACAAGGACAGCAGTTTCGACGGACTCAATCCGCAAAAGCTCTATTCGGCCGGCGGCGGCCTGCGCATTGCCTATGGCAATGTCGGGCGGCTCGACATGACGCTGGCCGTGCCGCTCAACAAGGGCGGCTTTCTGCCCGAACGGCCCGATCCGCGTTTTCTGGTGTCGCTCACCACCCAGTTCGGCGTGAAGGCGCGCTGAACCATGACCTTTGCAGCAAGGACCACCACCATGCGTGCCACCGCCACCCCCTCGCCCATCCGCAACGGCAAGCGGCGCCTGCTCAGCAGTTGCGCGGTCGCCGCCGGCATCATGGCGCTGTCCTATGGCGGTCCCGCGCAGGCGCAGGTCGCGGGGGCGCCGCTGAACCTGCCGGGCACCGTTACGCTCAGCACCGACACGGTGGGCCATAGCACCTCGGTCGGGGTCTCCGATGCGCAGACCATCATCAACTGGGTGCCGACCGATACGGCGACCAGCACCGACGACATCAATTTCCTGCCCGCGGGCAGCACGTGGAATTTCAACGGCAATGGCGACTATGTCGTCCTCAACCGCTTCGTCAACGGCGCGGGCGGCTCGCTCAGCCGTCAGATCGCGCTCAACGGCACGATCAACAGCACGAACAGCGCGGCCTCGGGCGCCCAGGGCGGCAGCATCTGGTTCTACAACGCCGGCGGCATCCTGATCGGCAGCACCGGCGTCATCAATGTCGGCAGCCTCGTGCTGACGACCAACGACATCGTCACCACCGGCGGGTTGTTCGACACGACGACCGGCGCGATCCGCTTTCGCGGCACGGCCGGCAGCGTCGCGGGGGTCACCGTCAATGGCGAGATCCACGCGAACCAGTCGCTCACCCCCGGCAGCAGCTATGTCGCGCTCGTCGCGCCGCGCGTCGCGCAGAACGGACTGGTCGATGTCTATGGCTCGGCGGCCTATGTCGCCGCCGAATCGGCCGATATCCGCATCAACGCGGGGCTGTTCGACATCGATGTGCTGACCGGCACCACCGGCGGCCAGGCGCTCACCCATACCGGCATCACCACCGGCCCCGAACAGCAGGCGACGGGTCCGGCGCAGCGCATCTATATGGTCGCGATCCCCAAGAATCTGGCGGTGACGATGCTGGTGTCGGGCCAGGTCGGCTATCAGGATTCGGCGACGGCGGCGCGGACCGATTCGGCGGGCCGCATCATCCTGTCGGCGGGCTATGACGTCACCAATGGAGACCTGGACTTCGCTCCCAACACCACCGGCACCGGGTCGGCGGACATCACCGTCAACGACACCATCTTTCGCAGCGACGTGACCGCCCATGCCAGCGGCGCCTTCGTCGGCCGGCCGCTTCAGGACATTCCGCCGCCGGCACCGCCCACCACCTTCATCCCGCCGAATCAGGCCGGAACGCTGGTTGTCCAAGGCAACGCGACTTTCATCGGCGACGCCAACGCGACGCTGACCATCGACACCGGCCATATCGGTGGCATAGGCGGCAATTTGACCGTTCAGGCGGGCGGCACCGCGACGACGCCCGGCAATGCCGCGATCAACGTCGATGGCGGCGGCTTGCTGGTCCAGGGCTTCACCTCGATCACCGCGCCCGCCTTCTATGGCACCGCCAGCGGGGATACGCAGGGCGGCGACGCCAGCCTGACCATCACCAACGGCGGACAGGTCGTCGCGACCGGCGGCCTTGCCGTCTCGGCCGATGCCTTTGGCGGCATCGACGGCACGGGCCAGGCGAGCGGCGACGGAACCGGCGGGTCGGCGGCGATCAGCGTCACCGGCGCGGACAGTTCGCTCACCGGCGGCACGGTCTATGTCCACGCCAACGGATATGGCGCTTTCCCCTCGTCGGGTCTGGACAATGCCGACACCGGCGGCGCCGGGACCGGCGGCTCCGCAACGATCAGCGTCCAGAACGGCGCGGTCCTCTCCATCACCGACGGATTGACCGCGGAGGCCAACGGCCAGGGCGGCTTCGGCCTGATCCAGTCGGGCGGCGGCACCGGCGGCTCCGCGCTGATCGAGGCGACCGGAACCGGCACCACATTGCAGGCCGGAGCGACCACGATCACCGCGACCGGGGCCGGTGGCGGCGATTTTTCCTTCGATCCGGTTACGTCTTCGCCCATTCCGTCGCTGAACGGCGGCGACGGGCGCGGCGGGTCGGCGACGCTGCGCGTCAATACCGATGCGACCGCGACGATCAATATCGGCGCCACCAATCTCAACGCATCGGCGACCGGCGGCGCGGCGGGTGGCGATTTCATTCCCAGCGGCGAAAATGCGACGGGCGGCGATGCGCAGGGTGGCGACGCGACGATCGAGATACTCGGCGGGACCGCCCAGATGTCGTCGCTTACCGTCAGCGCCGCGGCGCGGAGCGGCGACGCCTATAGCGGCAGCGGCCTGACCGGGCGAACCGGCGATGCGCAAGGGGGCACGATCGCCCTTTCGGCCACCGGCGCCGGATCGGTCCTGACGCTGACCGGCGGCGTCGTGACGCTCGACGCCGCTGGCGTCGCCACGTCCGACAACCGCGAAAATGCTGGCAGCGGCAGCGGCGGTCAGATCGCGATATCGGCGACGGGCGGCGGCACGATCCGCGACATCTCCTTCCTTTCCGCCAATGCGTTCGGCGGCAGCGACAATATCTCGTCACTGGTGAGCGCAGGCAGCGGCGACGGCGGCTCGATCGACTTCCTCGCCGACACCGGCGGCACGATCCTGGCCCAGGTGTATCGGGCCAGCGCGCGCGGGAGCGTCGTCAACACCGATTTCGGCAACGGCGCCGCGCAAGGCGGCAGCGTGACGATGATCGCGCGCGGTGGCGGCAGCATCACCGCGACCGCCGACGGCACCACCTCGATCGATGTCGATGCGATCAATGGGGTGAGCGCCGATGGCAGCGCGGCGACGGGTGGGGACATCCAGCTGATCGCCGATGGCGGCACCATCGCCCTGCTGGGCGCCACGCTTTCGGCCAATGGCCTGTCGGGCAGCGACGGTGCGGGAAGCGCGTCGCTGGCGACCGGCGGCACCATCCTGGTCCGGACCGGCGCCGATCCCGCCAGCCTGATTTCGGTCGATTCGCTCGATGCCGAGGCCAGCGGGACGGCAGGGGCCAATTCCGACGGTTTCTTCGACACGCCGGGCGATTCGATCGGCGGCACGATCACCGTCGACGTCCAGGGCGGGCGGCTGGCGTCATCGGGCACATCGACCGGCCTGACCTTCTCCGCCAACGGAAATGGCGGCACCGGCGGCAACGGGCGCGGCGGCACCGTCACCTTCACGCAGACCGGCGGCGAAGTGGACGCGAGCAATGTTTCGCTCGGCGCGGAAGGCGTCGGCGGCGCGGCGCCGAACAACGGTTTTGGCACCGGCGCGACCGACCTGCCGGGCCTCGGGACCGGCGGCACCGCAACGTTGACCGTGACGAACGGAACGTTCGCGGCGGGCGATGTGACGGTTTCGGCCGACGGTTTCGGAGCCTTGGGCGGCTTTGCCGACGACTTTTCTTCGGACCATGGCGACCGTGGCGGCAATGGCAGCGGCGGCGACGCGAGGATCACGATCGGCGGCACAGCCGACGTCTCCGCCACGCAAGTGATCGCGAGCGCGGCCGGTCGCGGCGGCGACGGCGGCTATCTCGCCAATTATGGCAATATCCCCGGCGGGTCCGGCGGTGACGGCGGCACCGGCATCGGCGGCAATGCGACGGTCGATCTGACCGCGGGCACGCTCTCCACCGATTCGGTCGTGGCCAATGCGAGCGGCTTTGGCGGCCAGGGCGGAGATGTCTTTTCGGCGACCAGCGGAGCTTCGGTCGGCGCAAGCGTCGGCGGCGCGGGCGGCGCGGGCACGGGCGGCACCGCGACGCTCAACCTCGGCGAAACCCAACTCGATCTGGCAGAAGGCCTGTTCAGCCAGTCGCGTGGGACCGGCGGCAACGGCGGCTATGGCGCGACCGGCGGCAATGGCGGCACCGGCCGCGGCAATATCGCGCAGGCGATCGTCGACAATTTCGACGCGGGCCAGCTGGGCCTCCAGATCGACAGTTCGGCGACCGGCGGCACCGGCGGAAGCAGCAATATAACCGGCGGCAACGGCGGCGATGCGTTCGGCGGCATCGCGCGCGCGCAAGCGAACGGCGCCAATGCTGCGGCCATCATCTCGCAGGGCAATTTCCGCACCAATGCGACCGGCGGCAACGGCGGCGCGGTTTCCACCGATTTCTTCGCAACACCGGCGGTCGCCGGGCGTGGCGGCGACGGCGGTTCGGGCACCGGCGGAACGCTCGAGGTCGTCGCCATGGATGGCGCGACAATCGGGCTCAGCGGCGATTTCAGCAGCACCGGCACCGGCGGTAACGGCGGCAACGGCGGCGACAATCCGAACACGGTCACGCTGCCCGGCCCCGACGGCATCGTCGATACGGCGGATGACGTGACCCAGGGGCTGGTCGGCGGCGATGGCGGGATCGGCGGCGGCGCGACCGGCGGCACCGTCCACCTGTTCGCCAACGGCGGCACCATCTCCTCGGACGGCGCCCCCGTGGCGATCACCGTCGGCGCCGTGTCGGGCGTCGGCGGCAACGGCGGCACCGGATCGGGAAGCAACGGCAATTTCGGCGGCACGCTTGCCGATCAGGGCGGCCGTGTCCTCGTCGAATCGCTGACGACCTCCGGCGGCACGGGTCAGATCAGCCTCGGCGATACGAGCATCCAGGCCAATGGTTCCCTCGCCGGACGCATCGAACTGCGCGCCGACAGCAGCATCACGATGAACAGCCTGACCGCCGAAGCCACGGGATTCGCAGAGCCGGTCAACGGCAACACCAATGCGACCTCGCCCGGAATCTTCCTGGCCGTGCCCGGCGGCTCGATCACCACGACGGGCGACATGACGCTGCGCACCAATGGCGGGGTCGGCATCGACGCACAGGCTGACGGTCAGGTAAATGCCGGTGGCAATCTGGCGATCGACGCCTTCGATACGGTGTATGTCACGCATTCGAATCCGGGCGGAGCGACGAACCCGACGCTTTCCGCCGTCGGCAATATGTCGATATCGAGCGGCCTCAATATCAACGCAGGGTCGGGCACTCTGCTGAGTGCCGGCGGCACTTTGACGCTCCAGGGCATCGGCCCGGTCTCCCAGGTCATCGCGGACCGGCTGGCGGGCAACGACATCGTCATCACGGCCAATGACCTCGCCGTCATCGAACATGCCGAGGCGGTGAACGACTTCTCGGCCAATGCGGCGAGCTTCCGTACCGGGCTCAATTCGATCATCACCGGCGGCGACATCGACATCACCGCCGTGGGAACCGTCGATCTCGGCAATTCGACCGCGGGCGGCGGCGTCTTCGTCGTCGGACAGTCGATCGCCTTCAACGCCATCGATGCCGGCACCTTCGTCACCCTGCGCGCGCAGGGTCTCGGCGCCACCGACGGCATCTTCGGCACCGACATCACCGCGACTAGCGGCGCCAACCTCGATGGCCGCAGCGTCGGCATCGACGGGACGATCCAGTCCGGCGGATCGCTGTTCGTGAACGCGAACGCGGGCAATGCCGCGGTCGGCCTGGCCGATGTCGCGGGCGATATCGTGGTTTTCGCGGGCACCGACCTGTCGGGCACCTATCGCGGGGGCGGCAACGTCACCCTCGGGGCCGGGGGCAATGTGACCGCCGAAGCCGATGCGGCGGGCGGCTATGTCGGCCCGTCGGCCAACTTCGCCTCCGAAGGCTATGTGCTGGTCGACGCCGATGGCGATGTGAGCCTGACGAACAGCAGCGCCGCGACGATGCTGGGCGTCCACGCGGACGGCGCGGCGAGCCTGACCGGGGCGAGCGCGGGCGAGGATGTCTTTGTCCTCGCCGGGACGACAGCCACCCTCTCGGGCATCACCGCCGGCGACGACCTGACCGTCCAGGCGGATGGCGCGATCGGCGTCACCAATGCCGCGACGACCGGAACCGGACGCGACGACCGCAGCGTCGCCTATATCGCGGGCAGTTCGTCGCCGAACCCCTTCCTCCAGATCGTGACGACGCCGGCAGACCAGTCGAACGTCATGCTGACGGCGGGGACGGGAATCGCCGCCGCCAATGTTGATGCCTTCAACAATCTGACCGCGACCGCGGTCGGCGCGATCACGGCAACGGGGCCGCTGGTCGCGGGTGACAATCTTGTCGTCGACACCGTGGGCGCCATCGACCTGGCGGATGCGACCGCGGGCGGCTTCATCGACGTCAATGGACAGTCGATCGGCTTCGACGCGCTCGACGCGGGCACCTTCGTTTCGTTGAGCGCGCAGGGTCTCGGCGCCACCGACGGCGTCTTCGGCACCGACATCACCGCGGGCAACGGCGTCAACCTCAGCGGCCAGAGCGTCGGCGTCGATGGGACGGTCCAGTCCGGCGGATCGCTGTTCGTGACCGCGAACACGGGCAATGCCGCGGTCGGCCTTGCCAATATCGCGGGCGATATCGTGGTTTTCGCAGGCACCGACCTGTCGGGCACCTATCGCGCGGGCGGCAACGTCACTCTCCGGGCCAACGGCAATGTAGCCGTCGAAGCCGATGCGGCGGGCGGCTATGTCGATCCGTCGGGCGCCTTCACCTCCGAGGGCTATGTGCTGGTCGACGGCGCTGGCGACGTGAGCCTGACGAACAGCAGTGCCGCGACGATGCTGGGCGTCCGCGCGGGCGGCGCGGCGAGCCTGACCGGCGCGAGTGCGGGCGAAGATGTCTTCGTCCTCGCCGGAACGACGGCCACCCTCTCGGGCATCACCGCCGGCGACGACCTGACCGTCCAGGCGGATGGCGCGGTCGGCGTCACCAATGCCGCGACGACCGGAACCGGACGCGACGACCGCAGCATCATCTATGCCCCGGGCGCCTCGTCGCCGACCTCCTTCCTTCAGTTCACGCCAACGCCCGCAGACCTGTCGAATATAACGCTGACGGCGGGCGCGGGCATCACCGCCGCCAATGTCGATGCCTTCAACAATCTGACCGCGACCGCGGTCGGCGCGATCACGGCAACGGGACCGCTGATCGCGGGCGACAATCTTGTCGTCGGCGCGGTGGGCGCCATCAACCTGGCGGATGCGACCGCGGGCGGCTTCATCGACGTCAATGGACAGTCGATCGGCTTCGACGCGCTCGACGCGGGCGGCTATGTCGATCTCGACACGACCGCATCGGCAGCTAATCCGGGTGCAATCACCGGCGCGTCGATCGACGCGGGGGCGGACGTCTATATGGCTGGCAGCAGCATCGACATCGGCAGCATCACCAGCGCGGCATCGCTGTCGGCGACCGGGACGACCGGCGCGGTCGCGATCGATAACGCCATCATCACCGGCAATATCGGCGTTTCGGCGGCCGGAAACATCACCGGCACCTACAGCGGCGGAGGCGATGCCTTCCTGAATTCGGGCGGCAATGTCATCGCATCGGTCAGCGCGGCGGGCGGCTATCCCGACTCGTCGAACCCCGATGTTCCGAGCGGCGGCAACGTCTATATCGACGCTGTGGGCAATGTGACGCTGACCGACAGCAGCGCCGCCGGAATGTTCGGCGTCAACGGTCGGTCGGTCGCGCTGACCAACGCGGCGGCGGGCGAAGACATGCTCGTCCTGGCGCAGGGCACCGCGACGCTGGCGGACATCACCGTCGGCGACGACCTCGACGTGCGCGCAACCGGCGCGATCACCGCCGACAATGTCAGCGCGACCGGCCTCGGCCCCGACGGATTCCTGCTGAACTATTCGCCGACGGGCGGCTTCACCATCGGGCAAGGCGAAGGATCGACCTCGCTCGACGGGGCCGATATCGACCTCAACTCGTCGGGGGGTTCGATCGGCGCGAGCGCCCTGTCCGCGGGCGACGATATCTTCCTGACCGCCGCCACGGCGATCGCCCTCGACGGCGGAACCACGCTCGGCCTCGGCATCACCGGCGGCGACAGCAGCATCCGCACATCGGGTGGCGACACGACCGTGTCGGGGCTCGACGCCTTCAGCGACGTGATCGTCGCCTCGACCGGCGCCGCCAACGTCACCGGCCCCGTGCAGGCGGGCCGCCATATCGCGATCGATGCCGCCAGCGTCCAGCTTGCCGATCTGACCACCCCCGGCGGCAATGTGCTCCAGACGCTCACCGCCGACGGCGACATCACCATCACCTCGGCGGCGGGCATCGACGGCGGCAGCATGTTGGGGCAAGGCAATGTCTCGCTGAGCGCCGATGGCGCGATCGACGTGACCGGCGTCGCGAGCGGCGGGGACATGACCCTTTCGGGCGCCACGGGCATAGCCGCCGACGGGGTCCAAAGCGGCGGTACGACAATCCTCGCCAGCAGCGACGGCCTCATCAACCTCGCTTCGCTGGTATCGGTCGGAAGCATCGATGCGAGCGGCGACAGCCTGTTTATCGGCGACGGCGGCGACCTGACCTTCGCCAATCTGACCACCGACGCCGGGGACGCGGCGGTTCGCACGCGCGGCGAACTGTTCGTCGTCAACGGCAGCGTCGCCGGCGTTGCCGACCTGACCGGCAGCGGCGAACGGGTCGGCGTCGATACGCTGACCGCGGACCGCGCCGTCATCACCGCGACCAATGGGTTCGTCACGCTGAACAATGTGTCGGTGACCGACGCCCTCAACGTGAACGCCCGCTCGTCGCTGCTGATCGATGGCGTCGTGACCGGGGCGAATATCTCGCTGACATCCGGCGATATCGAAATCGGCAGCGCCGCGCGGGTCGGCACTGCGGACCAGACGCAATCGCTGTCGATCGCCAATGGCGACGATCAGCGGCAGACCTTCATCGGCGGCACGGGCGCGCGCGACGGCTATCACATCGATGCCGACGAACTGTCGCGGGTTTTCGGCCATGACGTCGGGATCTTTGCGCAGCAGGTCTCCGCGATCACTCCGGCGTTGGTCGGCGGCGCCACGCCCCCCGATGTCGTGGTCGACAGCTTCACGATGACCGGCGGCGCGGCGGGGTCGAACCTCGGCGTCGATGGATCGCTGACGATCCGTACCCCCGGCAAGATGCGCGTGCTCGGCGATGTCCGCCTGACCGGGCTTTCGGACGCCAATGCGCTCAATCTGCGGGCCGACAGAGCGCTCGAAGTCATCCTGGGCCAGGGCAGCGTTCGACTACTCGGCGCGAACGATGCGCCGGGCGGCCAGCTCAACCTGCGGTCGGACGACGTCATCGTCGCGACGCCGGGCGCCATCGACGATGTGGCCAACGCAACCACGCTCGACGCGATCGAAACCCGGTTGGCGCAGAACGACGGTATCATCCTCGACGAAGGGGCGCTTTTCGCGCGCGGCATCGGCTTTATCGGCAATGCCTATGTCCAGAACAGCGGCAGCGGCACCGATTACGCCCAGCGGCGCGGCCTGACCTTCGGCGCGGGCGGACTCAACGTCGCAACCGAGGGAAATGCGCGGATCGTGATCAACGGCGTCCACCTCGACCCGAACGGCCAGGTCACCGGCCTCGACGCCATCCCGCTGCTGACCGTCAACGACGGCGCCGTCACCGTTCCCTCCGACCTCTACGACCCGCGCTCGACCTTCAACGGCTGCCTGATCGCCAACACCGGCGCCTGCTCGGTCAGCACCGTGATATTCGACACTTTCCCGGTGCAGGACGTGATCGAGGAGGAGGTCGACAGCGACGGCGAAAATGGCGACGGCACCAGCCTGCCGACCGCGCTGATCACGATGCGCGACGTCGACCCGCTCTCCGGCGCGCCGCTGCTCGACGATCCGGTGACCGGCGCGGGCAACGACGATCTGTGGACGCCGACGACCGACACGCAGCAGCCGTAAAGCCTTTCGGTTGACGGAACACCCCGGAGCAAGGCAAGGGCGCGAGGATGACCGACGCCCCTGCCCCGCTCGCGGATTCCGGCCCGCCCTTGCGACTGTTCAACAGCCTGACGCGCAGCGTGGAAGCCTTCCGCCCCGTCCACCCCGGTGAGGCGCGCGTCTATAGCTGTGGGCCGACGGTCTATAATTATCAGCATATCGGCAACATGCGCGCCTATGTCTTTGCCGACACGCTCGGCCGCACCCTGTCGTTCAAGGGCTATGCGCTCCGCCACATCATCAATATCACCGACGTCGGCCACCTGACCTCGGACGCCGACGTCGGCGACGACAAGATGGAAAAGGCGGCCGCCTCGCAGGGCAAATCGGCGTGGGACGTCGCCGCCTTCTACACCGCCGAATTCAAGCGCGACCTTGGCTGGCTGGGCGTCCGCGATCCCGCCAAATGGACCGTCGCGACCGACTATGTGCCGCGCATGATCGCCTTTGCCGAGCGCATCGCCGCCGCGCATTGCTACCAGCTCGACAGCGGCCTCTATTTCGACGTCTCGACCGTCGCCGATTACGGCCGCCTCGCGCGCGCGGTGACCGACGAGGGAGAGGGCCGGATCGACGAGGTCGAGGGCAAGCGCCACGCCGCCGATTTCGCGATCTGGCGCACCACCCCGCCGGGCGAGACCCGCCAGATGGAATGGGATTCGCCGTGGGGGCGCGGCGCGCCCGGCTGGCACCTCGAATGTTCGGTGATGGGCGAGGCAGAGCTTGGCATGCCCTTCGATATCCACACCGGCGGCATCGACCACCGCGAGATCCACCATCCGAACGAGATCGCGCAGAACCAGGCCTATCGCGGCTGCGGCAGCCTCGATTGCGCCGAGCATTCGGGCGCCCGGATGTGGATGCACAATAATTTCCTGATCGACCGCGGCGGCAAGATGTCGAAAAGCTCGGGCGAATTCCTGCGCCTGCAACTGCTCGCCGACCGGGGCTATCATCCCCTCGCCTATCGGCTGATGTGCCTGCAAGCGCATTATCGGTCGGAGCTGGAGTTTTCGTGGGACGGACTCGGCGCGACGCTGACGCGGCTGAAACGGCTGGTGATGGCGGCGGCATCGGTGCGCGAGGCCGACCCGGCCGCGGTCGCCGATCGCCGTCTGGCCGACCTGCTCGCCAAATTCGACGCCGCGCTGTCGGACGATCTCAACACCCCCGTCGCGCTGACTCTGCTCGAAGAGGCGGCGGCGATGAAAAAGGTCGACGCGGGCCAGAAACGCGCCGCGCTGGCGGCGATGGATGCCGTGTTCGGCCTGCAATTGCTGACGCTGTCGCGCGAGGATCTGCGCCTTCGGCCAAAGGGCGCGGCGATCGACGAAGCCGCGATCGACGCCATCCTCGCGCGGCGCCGCGACGCCCGCGCGGCAAAGGACTTCGCCGCCTCCGACGCGCTCCGCGATGAACTCATCGCGGCGGGTGTAGAGGTCATGGACGGCGATCCGCTCGGCTGGGACTGGCGGCTGGAAACATAAATCCTCCCCATCGACTTGCGATGGGGAGGGGGACCGCGCCCGTAGGGCGTGGTGGAGGGGAGCGGCGATGCGTCCTGACCAGCCCGCAAATACGGTTCGCCGTGCGAAGAGGCTTCGGCGCGAGCTCAGCCTTCCCGAAGCGATGCTATGGCAGATTCTTCGCACATCTCCCGGCGGGCACAAGTTCCCAAGCAGCATCCCGCCGGTCCTTATGTCCTCGATTTCTTCTGCGCCCGCGCCAATCTGGCTATCGAAATAGACGGCATGGCGCATGATATGGGTGACAATCCGGCGCACGATCAGCGACGCGATCATTGGCTCCGCGCCAACCGCATCGACACAATTCGCATCCCGGCGCGCGATGTACTGGACAGCGCCGCCACAGTTGCCCAATCTGTTGTCGAGATCGTCGAATATCGGCTGACGACGTTCGGCAAAACCCCTCCGTCATCGCTTCGCGATGCCACCTCCCCATCGCAAGTCGATGGGGAGGATCAGAAGGATCGCCTATGACCAAAACCGTCACCATCCTGTCCGGCCTGATCCGGCCGCTCGTCGAAAGCCGCCTGCCCGACTGGGTCGAGCCCCGCTTCTTCATGAGCAAGGACGAGGCGATGGCGCTCGCGCCCGAGGCCGGGATCGGCTGGTTCGACATGTATGATAAAAGAGATATGGCGGCGGTGATCGCCGCGGCGACCAGAATGAAATGGCTCAACTCCATCTACGCCGGGGTCGATGGTATGCCGCTCGATCTGCTCGCGGAGCGCGGCACGGTGGTGACCAACGGCGCGGGGATCAACGCGATCACCATCGCCGAATATGTCGTGATGGGGATGCTGACCGTCGCCAAGGGCTATCGCGATGTCGTCCGCGCGCAGGAACGGCGCGAATGGCTGATCGAATCGCCGGGCAAGGTCGAACTCTACGGGTCGAAGGCGCTGCTGCTCGGCTATGGCGCGATCGGCAAGCTGATCGAGGAGCGGCTGAAAGGCTTTGCCGTCGACGTCACCGTCGTGCGGCGTTCCCCCCCCAAGACGACCGGCGGCGCGGGAACGCTGACCCCCGACCAGTGGCGCGCCCGGCTCGGCGATTTCGACTGGGTGATCCTCGCGGTCCCGGCGACGCCCGAGACCGACGGCATGATCGGCGCGGCCGAACTGGCCGCGATGAAGCCGACCGCAACGCTCATCAACATTGCGCGTGGCACGGTGGTCGATCAGGCCGCGCTCGTCGCGGCGCTCGATGCAAAGCAGATCGCGTCGGCCTTTCTCGACGTCACCACCCCCGAACCGCTTCCCGCCGACGATGTGCTGTGGAGCCTCGACAATGCGCATATCACCATGCACCTGTCGGGCCGCGCGCAGGACAAGATGTTCGTCCGTGCCGCCGAACGCTTCCTCGCCAATCTGGACCGCTGGCACAAGGGCGAGTCCGTCGAGCCGCGGGTGGATTTGACGCTGGGCTATTGAGAGGGCGATCATATCGCTTGCAAATACGACGACGGAGCCGACTCCCTGCTCTCGTCACCCGGAACTTGTTTCAGGGTCCATGGTCCGCCCTCGAAGGAAGCGCGGCGTGGACGGAGAGACCCGGCCATGGATGCTGAAACAAGTTCAGCATGACGAAGGCAGAGGGAAGCGAGGCAGGTTGCCGGACTCGTGTTTGCAAACCCGCTTGAAAAACCGCCGCACCGCCTGCGCGGGGACGACGACAATTCTCAGGCCGGCCTCTCCGCCTTCAATTCGCGCACCAATGGCTGGAGCCGCTCGTCATATTTGGCGAGCATCGTATGCGCGCCCGCATGGTCATAGAAGCTGACGAGTTCGCGCCCGTTCCAATGGTGGAGCGCGTAGGCGGGGTCTTCGGCGACGATCATCGGCCGGTCGTCGGGCCGATTCTCGTCGATCGGGCGCAGGTCGAGCGAGACTTGCGGCGCGGTCGAGGAGCAGATGGCGATCGTGCGCCCCTCCCACGCGACGGTGACGCTGCGGTGGAGGTGGCCGCAGATCAGCCCGCGGACCTGGCCGTGCCCGCGGACGACCTCGGCAAAGCGATGCACCCATGGTTCGTCGGGATGGGTGTTCATCCATTCGATACCGCTTTCGACCGGCGGGTGGTGCATCACGATATAGGTCGGCTTGGCCCGCTCCTTCGCCAGTTCGGCGTCGAGCCACGCCGCGCGCGCGTCGCAAAAGGCGCCACCGTGCCGACCCTCCTCGAGCGTGTCGATCGTGACCAGCCGCAATTCGGGCAGTTCGACCGTATATTGGGCAAAGCCGTTGCCGTCGTCGAACCCCGGGAATTGGGCGTGGAAATTGTCGCGCAAATCATGATTGCCGACGCTCGGCCAGACGGGGAAGGGACAGCGCGAAAAGGCGGTCGCCAACCGGCGGTAACTGTCGGGATCGCCGCGATCGGTGATGTCGCCGGTCGCCAGCAAGAGGTCGGGCCGGTTCACCCCCTCGATCAGCGCGTCGAGCACATCGTCGAGCCGCTTGCGATTATACTCCGCGGGGTTGTCGGGATCGAACCCGATATGGATATCGGTGATCTGGGCGATCAGCATGTCCGTCCCTTGCCCCTGCTCCGGCCGCCTGGTCGCGACCGCCCCGTTGTCATCCGCCCCGTTTTGCGAATCCCAGCACCGGCGCGCGCCACGTCACATCATAAAGATGACGCCGCGCCGGACCTGTGACCGCAGTCACAGCATAGACCTCCCGGGGTGGACGATCGGTAACCATCGCGATTTTTTTCTTGCGCTGGCGCGCAGGCATCCACGGCTTGCCGCCGTCGGAGTGATATTCGTGGCACATGGCGCACGGTGATTCGGTCGCGGTATCGACCTTGACGATCCGCGCTCCGGTTTCGCCGACATGGCAATCGCGGCATTGGCGCAGCTTCGGAATCAGCAGATCGGTCGCTGCCTTCGACCCCGTCGCCATGGTGTGGCAGTCGGCGCAGTCGGTTTCCTTGTGCGCGTCATGGTCGAACCAGCCCTTGGTCAGGAAACGCGCGGTCTGGTCGACCGGCGTCACGCGCCATTTGTTCCCCGCCGCGGGTGGGGTGATGGTGTGGCAGTCATAGCAGGCGCCGCCTTTCGAGAAGACCGCGCGCACCGCATCCTCGGCACGGCTCGGGCGCACCGCGACTTCGCGGAAATAGATGTTGTAGACCTGCCCCTCGGCATAGGCGCCCGGTCGCCGCCGCTCCATCCCGCCGAGTTGCAGCGGCCGGGTCGGCGGGGTCGAGCGATAATAAGCGAACAGGTCGGCGACGACCTGATCGGGCTCGCCGTGGCGCAGCGTGCGGGTGACGCCGCCGACGGTCTCGAACGCGAGGCTGTGGCACATCGCGCAGTCGCGCTCCATCTCGACCGGCTTGATCCGCACCCCATCGGCGTCGGGACGGTGGCAATTTTCGCATTCGAGCTTGGCGCCGAAATTGTAACGGCCGCGGAAACTCGCCGCCATCCGCGCGACCCCGCCGGTCGCCTGCAAGTGCAGGTCGTGCGGGAATTTGAGGCCGTCATGGTCGGTGAGCATGGCCTTGCCCGGCATCGCGCGCACCAGCTTGCCGCCCGGTCCCGGCCGGACCAGCGGCCGGAATTCGGGGTGGAGCGTGCCGAAATCGGCGGCGTCGGCGACCGTCGGCTTGAAGCCCGCGCCCACCAACCGCGCCTTCATCCCGTCGTGGCAATCGGCGCAGAATTTCTGCGGCGTCGCCCGCATCGGCCCGGCGCCCTCATGTTCGGTATGACATTCGACACAGCGCCCCTGCGGGCGGTTGAAGGTCTTGGCAAAGCCCGCGAGGATGCGTTCGCCCACCCCCGGCGGATGCCGCGCGGCGAGCAGCATCGCGGTCGGCGCATTGGCGTGCGCCATGCTCATCGCCTTATGCTCGCCGGTATGGCAGCCGATGCACGCCTTGTCGGTGACCGCGACGAACGGCTGGACGTGGCACGCCTGACAGTCGCCCTTCAGATTGGCGTGAGCGCTCGACAGCGGCCCCGACGACCAGGTCATGTCGGCGTGATAGCCCTGCGGCCGCTCGTCGACATGGCGAAAGCTGTGCCACGCCCAGATCGGCCCGATCAGGAAAGCGAGCAGGACGACGATGCCGAAGGTCCAGGCCCCCATGCGCTTGCCCGGCATCACCCCGGCGAGTGAAAAGGCCTTTGCCTCGTCGACATCCTTCGACGATTGCGACAGTTCGTCGATGCGTTCGACCAGCAGGATGATCGCATCGCCCTCGCGCGCGATGGTCAGGCGGTGGCCGCCAAAGCGCAGCTCGGCGCCCGCGGCGCTGTCGATATCGGCGGCATCGACCGTCCGGCCGTTGAAATCGAACCCCAGCCCTTCGCTCGCCGCGACGCGGACATGGCGGCCATCGGCGCTCGTGATCGTCGCATGCTGCGGGTTGACCGCCAGGTCGGCGACATGGATGACATTGCCGGCGTCGCGGCCAAGCGTGATCGCGTCGCCCGGCAACGCCTGATCGCGGATGATCTGCTTGCCCGTCTTGGTCGTCGAGATGCGGCGCAGGATGAAGCTCATGGTTCCCTCCCCGCCTTACCAGTAGAAGAAGACGCTGATGATGTGCGCCGACAGCGCCGCGATCAGCGCAAAGGTCAGCGGCACATGCACATAGAGCCAGATTTCGAGCAGTGCGCGAATGCGCAGATGCTGGCGCAGTCGCGCCAGCGCCGCCTCCTTCTGCGACAGCAACCCGATCACTTTCTCGCGCCCCTCGGCGCCGCTGCTGCGCGACAGGCGCAGGGTGCCGAGCGCCGCGGCGGTCGCGCATCGGGGATAGCGCCCCGACAATCGCGCCGCGATGCCGCCCGCGAACGGATCCTCGTCGAGCGCCGCGAGCACCGGCGCCGTATCCTCGGGCGTCAACGGCTGCGCGGCGGTGTGAAGCTGGCGGTCAAAGGCGCGGATCGCCTCGAGCATCTGCATCTGCGTCATCTCGTCGCGGTTGTTCGACAGCGCGGCGGGAAGCATCGCATAGACGGTGACGCCATAGAGCCCCGACAGGATCACCAGCATCATCAGCACCCAGGCGAGCGTGTGGACATTCCAGCCGAGTTGGAAGCCGGTGTGCCACGTCCCGATGACGATCAGGCTGAGCCCCAGATAGACATGCGCCGAGGTCCAGGCCTTGAGCGACCAATAATCGCGCGTCATCTTGCGCTTGCGATAGCCGAGCGCCGTCAGCCAGAGGATCAGCAGCGCGCCGATGGTGCCGAGCATATAGCCATACCAGGTGCCGCCGCTCGGCCGCGGCGTGACGTCGATCAGCGCATAGGAGACGATGACCAGCAGGCAGAGCCCGCCCGAAATCTTCGCCCAGCGGAAATTGGCGTAGCGCAGGAATCCCTCGTGCCGCCGCTCGCGCACGCGCTCGGTCTGGGTCGCCTTCGACCGGCGCCGCTGAAAAAGCGATGCCATCAGCCCGCATCCTCCTGAAGCCGCGCGATCGACAGGAATTCCTCGGGCGAAACGCGGATCGCGGCGCCGGTCGGACAGGCGCGCACGCAGGCGGGACCGCCCGCGATGCCCTTGCACATGTCGCATTTGACCGCGATCTTCTTGGGCTTTTCGTCGCCCAATTGCTTCTTGGTCCATTTGGGCGACGGCTCGCCGGGGCCGGGGCCGAAGCCGGTGAGCAGCCAGCGCAGCAGGCTCGGCTTCTCGGGCGGCGCGGCTTCCATGCGGATCACGCCATAGGGGCAGTTGCGCATACAATTGCCGCAACCGATGCAGCCGGGCTCCATGAACACCTCGCCATCGGGGCCGCGATGGATGACGTTCGGCGGGCAATCGGCCATGCAGTGCGGATGCTCGCAGTGACGGCAGCTTGTCGGCACATGCAGATGCGCAAAGGTCTTGCCCGCCTCGCGGTCGAGCCGCGACAGGCCTTCGTGGCTGTCGGCGCAGGCTTTTTCGCAATTGTCGCAGCCGACGCACAGATTCTCGTCGATGAGCAGCGCGTCGGTCGCTTCGCCCAGCCCCTCCTTCATGATGAAGCCCGCGGTGTCCGAATAGAGGTCGACCGCGCTCGAATAGCTCGCCTTGCGCGATTCGATGAAGCTGTTCATCTGCGCGCGCTCGGCGACCGCGGCCTCGGTCGCGGCACGGACCTGCGGCCGTTTGGCGAGCATGTCCTTGAATTGCTGTCCCTTCAGCCGGATGATCTCGCTCGCCACCGCGGCCTTGACCGTGGCATTGCGCGGCGCGCCGCTGAGCACCGCCATCTCGCCGAAATAGCTGCCGGCCGGCAGGTAGCGCAGAAAGATCGGCTTGCCGCCGATATCCTTCTCGACGACCATCGAGCCCGACCGGACGACATAGACATCGTCGCCGGCATCGCCCTCGGCCAGAACGACCTTGCCCGCCGGCACCCGCTCGATCGCCGGATCCTCGACGATCGGCTCAAGATCCTCGACCGTCAGCCCGCCCTTGAAAATCTGGAGCAATTGGCGTTCGAGCGAGATGCGGTTGATCGCGCGCTTCGCCCCCGGCACCGACCCCATCAGCTTGAGCGCGGCGGTGCGCGACACTTCGACGAAGATGCTGTCGGCGCCCGCGCGGATCGTCGCGCCGCGCTTGCGGCCGGAAATCAGGCCGACCTCGCCGAAAATCGATCCCTGCTCGATCGGCACGGTGACGTCGGGGCCGACCTCGACATCGGCATGGCCGTCGGCGATCGCGAACAGCGACGATCCGGGGTCGCCCTTCTCGAACACCACCTCGCCCTTGCGATAGAAAGCGACCTTCGAATCGAGCATGAACTCGCGCATCTGGAGCGGCGAGACATCGGCGAAGATGCGCACCCGCTCGCGCAGATAGTCGAGCCACTCCGAAACCGATTTTCGCTGCGGCAGATCGGCGAAGATCGCCGCCAGATCCTTTTCGTCGGCGGGGGTCAGCGCGGTGTTGCCATTGATGAACTCGGCGACGTCATAGCCCTGGTTCATGCAATGCTTGATCAGCGGATAGCCCGCGAGCGCGCCGATCACGAAGATGCCCGGCACCGTCGATTCAAAGGTCGGCGACAATTTCGGAAAGGCTTCGCGGTCGGGGCCGGTGAATTCGATCCCCATCGATTCGACGAAACCGCGCGGCGCGACCGACCCCAGCCGCGCGACGATGACGTCGCACTCGATCTTCTCGTCGCCGTTCGGCGTCTCCAGCGTCAACCAGCCCGGCTCGACCAGCTTGGGCTGCGTCTCGGTGCGGATCGACAGAAAGCCATTTTCGCCCGCCTCGGTCATGTCGGAGACATTCTTCGCCTTGGCGCGGGCGAAATCCTTCGACCGGTTCAGGATGGTGACGGTATTTTCGAGCGCTTCCTCGGCGACGCCGAGCGCATTTTCGATCCCCGCGTCGCCCGATCCGACGACGGTGATATGCCTGTCCTTGAAATCTTCGGGATCGTCGACCTGATAGATGATGTGCGGCAGGTCGGCGCCGCCGCAGCGCATGCGGTTCGGGTTGCCCTGGGTTCCGATCGCAAGGACGATAGTCTCGGCGCGATAGACATCGCCCTTCGCGGTCTTGATCTCGAACGCGCCCTTCTCGCCCGTCACCTCGGCGACGTCGGCGTGCTTGACGACATTCACCTTGTTGTTGGCGGCATCCTCGTCCCAATTGCCGAGAATATATTCGCGCGCACCCTCGGCGAACCGGCAGTCGGAGCGCAGGTCGAGCCGTTCGGGCGTCGCCAGGACGCGCTTGCCCTTCTGATATTTGAAGATGGTGTCGGACAGGTGGTCGGTCTTTTCGAGCAGGACATGGCTCATCCCGAGCTGTCCCGCGCGCGCCGCGGCGCTGAGCCCGGCCGGCCCCGATCCGATGATCGCGACCTTCACGACGTCGCTCATGCGCGCACGTCCCCGCAGGCGCGACCGCAGCTTTCGGTCCTGACACTGACGAACGCGCGAACGGGCATCCCAATCCCCCAAATCGCTCACCCCTGAGCGATCACCTATGGATGCGACCCGGACTTATGTCCTGGACGAAGAGCTATGCCCTTGAAAGCGGGAAAAGGTCAACCGGCGAGACGGGAGATTCTATCTTCTGCGAGACGTTCGCAACTACGCCGCGACCCGACGCGCAGCCGCGTCGGCTGGCCCGTCCCGGCCACCCGTCACGCCAGTTCGAACATCGCCGCGATGCGGTCCGATGCGATCGGCTCGAAGCGCGTCCAGCCATCGGGGCCAAGCTTTTCGAGCGGGCGGAAGCGCGCCTTATAGCCCATGCGCGCCGACCCCTCGATCCAGTAACCGAGATAGACATAGGGCAGCCCCGCCTTGGCGGCGCGCAGCACATGGTCGGCGATGATATAGGTGCCCAGCCCTTCGCGCAGCGGGTGGGCGGCGTCGAAAAAGCTGTAGATCATCGACAATCCGTCGCCCTGCCGGTCGGTCAGGCAGCAGCCGACCAGGCGGCCGCGGCTGCCGTCGGCGGTCGGCTCGCGATATTCGATCATATAGGAATCGACCGGGGTCTGCTCGACCATGTCGGCGAAATCCTGCTCGTCCATGTCGGCCATGCCGCCATTGGGATGGCGCGAGCCCAGATAGGAACGGAGCAGCGCATATTGCTCCTCGGTCGCCCATGATTTGCACGCGGTGGCGACCAGGTCGCGGTTGCGGCGGATCGTGCGCTTCTGCGAATTGCTGGGGGTGAACTCGTGGGCGCTGACCCGCACCGAAACGCACGCCGAACAATCGGCGCAACTCGGCCGATAGGCGACCGACTGGCTGCGACGGAACCCGATGCGGCCGAGCGCGTCGTTCAGCTCGCTCGCATTGTTGCCGCTAAGCTCGGTGAAAACCTTGCGCTCGGTCTTGCCCGCCAGATAGGGGCAGGGCGCCGGGCTGGTGACGAAGAAGCGCGGAAAACGGAACGGTGCGGACACGCGGGACAACCTCCGGACTCATGATGCGGACCCGCCCGACGCTGGCCCCGACACGCGACTTGCACCGACTATGCCGCGTGCCGTCAATGGTGCAAACATCATTTACCATTTTTGTTCGTCCCGAACTGAATCAGGTGCGAAATTTTCTGAATCGCGCGGTAACTTTTGTGCCGATTTGAATCGGATCAGCTATATCCGCGCAGCTCGTCGCCAGTCAGCGTCGCGACGTGGAGTACGTTGGTCGACCCCGGCGTGCCAAAGGGAACGCCCGCCATCATCACCAGCTTGGCCCCCGCGGTGCAGATGCCGTGACGCAGCGCCATGCGCTTGCCCTTGGCGATCATCTCCTCGAAACTGCCGATATCCTTGGTCGGCACCGCATGGGCGCCCCACAGCAGTCCCATGCGCCGCGCCGCATCGCGCTTCGGCGTCAGGACGAGCAGCGGCGCGTTCGGCCGCTCGCGCGCGACGCGGCGCGCGGTCGATCCCGACGCGGTGAAACAGATGATCGCGTCCGCGGCGATCGTCTGGATGATCGTGCCCGCCGCCTCGGCGAGCGCGTCGGCGGTGGTCGCATCGGGCTGCGTCTCGGTGAAATGCAGGCGGCGGAAATAATCGGGATCGCTTTCGACCGAGCGCGCGATGCTGTCCATCATCGTCACCGCCTCGACCGGCCACGCGCCCGCCGCGGTTTCGGCCGACAGCATGATCGCGTCGGCGCCGTCATAGACCGCGGTCGCGACGTCGGACACTTCGGCGCGCGTCGGCGAGGGGGAGACGATCATCGATTCGAGCATCTGCGTCGCGACGACCACCGGTTTGCCCATCCGCCGCGCGGTCGCGACGATGCGCTTTTGCAGCGGCGGCACCGCCTCGGGCGGCAGTTCGACCCCCAGGTCGCCGCGCGCGACCATCGCGGCGTCGGCGATCTCGAGTATCTCCTCGAGCCGCTGGACCCCCGCGGGCTTTTCGAACTTGACGAGCAATGACGCCTTGCCGCCGATCAGCCGCCGCGCCTCGGCGACATCCTCGGGGCGCTGGACGAACGACAGCGCGATCCAGTCGACATGCTGTTCGAGCGCGAAGCTCAGATCCTTGCGATCCTTTTCGGTCAGCGCCGCGAGGGGGACGACGACGTCGGGAACATTGACCCCCTTGCGGTCCGAAATCCTGCCACCGACCTCGACCACCGTCTCGATCCGGCCGGGGTCGACCTGCTTGACCCGCAGCACCAGCTTGCCGTCGTCGATCAGCAGCCGCGTGCCCGGTTCGAGCGCGGCGAATAATTCGGGGTGCGGCAGGTGGACGCGCGTCGCGTCGCCCGGCGCCTGGTCGGCGTCGAGGACGAACGTCCGGCCCGTCACCAACTCGGCGGGGCCGTCCTTGAACGTGCCGACGCGCAGTTTCGGCCCTTGCAGGTCGACGAGGATCGTCGTCGGGCGGCCGGTGTCCTTCTCCAGCGCGCGGATCGCGGCGATCGCCTTGGCGTGGCCGGCATGGTCGCCGTGGCTCATGTTGACGCGAAAGGCATCGGCGCCGGCAACGTGAAGCGCGGCGATCATCTCGGGATTCGCACTCGCGGGGCCGAGCGTCGCCAGGATGCGCACCTTGCGCTGGCGGGGCGTGAAACTCTGGACCACAAATGCTCCGATGCTGGGGGAAAATCTCGACGCTTGCCTAGGCCCGTTGCCCCTGCGAAGGCAAGCCGCGTATAGCTATTCATCGCCCCAAACGAAGGAAATCCGCCATGTCCTGCAGCGACGACCCGATCGCCCCCGGCGACGCGCTCGACACGCTCGATGACGCCGTCGCCGCCGCGGCCTTCCGCCGCCTCGTCCGCCTGCTCCAGCATCGCAGCGACGCAGCGAACATCGACCTGATGGGGCTCGCCGGATTCTGCCGCAATTGCCTGGGCGACTGGATCGCCGAGGCGGGCGCGATGGACAAGGAAGCGGGCCGCGCGATCGTCCACGGCATGCCCACCGCAGCCTGGAAAGCGCGCCATCAGGTCGCCGCAACCCCCGAACAACTCGCCCGGATGGAAGAAAGCATGGCGAAGAATCCCGGACCCCGCTAGGTGGACGTCGAGGCGATTCTCGCCACGCAAAATCCAATCTTCAGCGGAGTCCAAAATGAGCGAAGCCACCGTGTCCGACGAACAATTGCGCCTTTTCATCGAGCGCATCGAACGGCTGGAAGAAGAGAAAAAGGGCATCGCCGACGATATCCGCGACGTCTATCTCGAATCGAAATCGCAGGGCTATGATCCCAAGATCATGCGCCAGATCGTCCGCCTGCGCAAAATGCCCGTCCACGACCGCAAGGAAATGGAAGCGATCCTCGACGTTTACAAATCGGCGCTCGGCATCGGCTGAGGAACTTCTCTTCCCCGTTTGCCCTGAGCTTGTCGAAGGACCGTTCTTCTCTTTAAACGTCGAAGAACAAGGACGGGGCTTCGACAAGCTCAGCCCGAACGGAAGTGTGGGAGATTCGTCATCATGTTCAGCACCACCACCAACAACGTCGAGGGCCGTCCGGTCCGCGAATATCTGGGCATCGTCACCGGCGAAGTGATCGTCGGCGCCAATCTGTTTCGCGACCTGTTCGCCAGCATCACCGACATCGTCGGCGGCCGCTCGGGCAAATATGAGGATGTCCTCGCCCGCGCGCGCAAGGAAGCGCTCGGCGAGATGGAGGCCGAGGCCGCGAAGCTTGGCGGCAATGCGGTGATCGGCGTCGATCTCGACTATGAAGTGCTCGGCCAGAACGGGTCGATGCTGATGGTCAGCGCGTCGGGAACCGCCGTGGTTGTGTGATCGCCCCCGCCGCGCTAGTGCGACGCCACATTTTTCCATTCGATGGAGGTAAGCTGTGGCCGGCCATAGCAAGTTCAAGAACATCATGCACCGCAAGGGCGCGCAGGATAAAAAGCGCAGCGCCCTCTTCTCGAAGCTCGCGCGCGAAGTCACCGTCGCGGCGAAGATGGGCCTGCCCGACCCCGACGCCAATGCGCGCCTGCGCGCGGCGGTCAACGCGGCCAAGGCGCAGTCGATGCCAAAGGATAATATCCAGCGCGCGATCGACAAGGCGGCGGGCGGCGACGGCGACAATTACGAGGAAATCCGCTACGAAGGCTATGGCCCCGGCGGCGTCTCGCTGATCGTCGAGGCGCTCACCGACAACCGCAACCGCACCGCGACCAACGTCCGCACCGCGTTCAGCAGGAACGGCGGCAACCTCGGCACCAGCGGCAGCGTCAGCCACGGCTTCGACCGGCTCGGCCTGATCAGCTACCCCGCGAAAGCGGGCGATGCCGACACGGTGTTCGAAGCCGCGCTCGACGCGGGCGCCGACGATGTCGAATCGTCCGAGGACGGCCACGACATCTGGACCAGCGTCGACAGCCTGCACGAGGTCGCGAAAGCGCTCGAAGCCCGGCTCGGCGAGGCCGAGGGCGTCAAGCTCGCATGGAAACCGACGCTGAAAAGCGAAATCGCCGACGAAAGCGTCGCGCAGACGCTGTTCAAGCTGATCGACACGCTCGACGACGACGACGACGTCCAGACCGTATGGGGCAATTACGAAATCCCCGACGCGGTGATGGAAAGGCTTGGTTAACCCTCAAACCCCGTTCGCATCGAGCGAAGTCGAGATGCCCATCGGTCGTGACTGCCTTCACGGTGTCTCGACTTCGCTCGACATGAACGGAATTTGATGATCATCCTCGGCCTCGATCCCTCGCTCAGTTGCACCGGCTGGGGCGTCATCCGCGTCGAGGGCAGCCGGATCAGCCACATCGCCAATGGCCAGGTCAAGACCGACGCCAAGGCCCCCCTGCCCGACCGGCTCGCGCATCTCGACACCATGCTCGCCGCGGTGATCGCCGACCATGCGCCCATGTGCGCGGCGGTCGAGGAAATCTTCGTCAACGACAATCCGCAATCGACGCTGAAGCTCGCCCACGCCCGCGGCGTCGCCCTCCTCGCCTGCGCGCGCGCCGGGTTGAGCGTGGGCGAATATGCGCCGCGCCTCGTCAAGAAAGCGATCGTCGGCACCGGCGGCGCGGCAAAGGAGCAGGTCCAGGCGATGCTCCGCGTGCTGCTCCCCGGCGCAAAGGTGACGGGCGCCGACGCCGCCGATGCACTCGCGGTCGCGATCTGCCACGCCAATCATCGGCCGCCAGCTCGATAGATTTCACGCGAAGACGCAAAGAGGCTGGCGTTTGCCGCAAAGCGGCCTTTGCCATTTCCCGCCTCGTCATGCTGAACTTGTTTCAGCATCCATGGCCTGAGGTCTCGTCCAACGCTGCGCCGAAGGAAACGGCAGGCCATGGACCCTGAAACAAGTTTTGGGGTGACGAGGGACGAAAGGGGACTGGGTCGAAAGCAGACGCTCGTCGCCTCTTCGCCCGAACCAAATCTGTTCCCTTTTCATTCCTGCCCCGCTAAGCACGGGCCATGATCGCGAAACTCACCGGACGGCTCGACAGCAGCGGCGCAGGCCATGCGGTGATCGACGTCGGCGGCGTCGGCTATCTGGTCGAGGCGTCGGCGCGCACGCTCGATGCGCTGGGGGCGATCGGCGGCGACGTCACCATCCACACCGAAATGCTCGTCGGCGAGGATTTCCTGCGCCTGCTCGGCTTTGCACGCGCCGAGGAACGCGACTGGTTCCGCCTGCTCACCAGCGTCCAGGGCGTCGGCGCGAAGGTCGCGCTCGCGATCCTCTCGGCGCTCGAAATCGGCGACCTGCAGCGCGCGCTCGCCAGCAGCGACAGCGCGATGATCGCGCGCGCCAACGGTGTCGGCCCAAAGCTGGCGCAGCGCATCACGCATGAGTTGAAGGACAAGGCGGGCGGTCTGGGTCCCATCGTCGGGGGTTCGAGTCCCTCCTCCGCTACCACCCCCGGCCCGCTCGCTGATGCCGTCACCGCGCTCACCGGCCTCGGCTTCAAACCCGGCGAGGCGAGCAGCGCGGTCGCCGCGGCGAACGAGGAACTCGGCGCGGGGGCCACGCTGGACGCGCTGGTGCGGGTGGCGCTCAAGAAGGTCGCGAAATGACCGAAACCACCCGCCACGCATCCTGCCGCTGCGGCCAGGTTCGCATCACCTGCACCGGCGATCCGATCCGCGTGTCGGTTTGCCACTGCCGCGAGTGCAAGGCGCGCAGCGGCAGCGCCTTTGCCGCGCAGGTCCGTTTCCCCGCCGAGCAAGTTCGCACCGAGGGCGAAGCGAACACGAAGATGTGGCAATATACCGGCGCCAGCGGCAACACCGCCGACTTCTTCTTCTGCGGCACCTGCGGTTCGGGCGTCTGGTACCGGGCGCGGCCCTATCATGACGCCTATGCGATCCCGCTCGGCAATTTCGAGCCGGGCCATGGCTTCGTCCCCGACTATTCGGTTTACGAGGACCGGATGGAACCTTGGGTTTCGATTACCGGCGAAGGGATCGAGCATTTTGATTGAGCCGCCCCTCACTACCCCCATCCGCACCCCCGAGGACGCCGACGCCGCGCTGCGCCCCAAATCGCTCGCCGAATTCGTCGGGCAGGCGGCGGCGCGCGAGAATCTGCGCATCTTCATCGAAGCGGCGAAGGCGCGCGGCGATGCGCTCGACCACGTCCTCTTTTTCGGGCCGCCGGGGCTCGGCAAGACGACGCTCGCGCAGATCGTCGCGCGCGAGCTTGGGGTCGGCTTCCGCTCGACCAGCGGCCCGGTGATCGCCAAGGCCGGCGACCTCGCGGCTTTGCTCACCAATCTCGAGGACGGCGATGTGCTGTTCATCGACGAAATCCACCGCCTGTCGCCCGCGGTCGAGGAAATCCTCTATCCGGCGATGGAGGACCGCGCGCTCGACATCATGATCGGCGAAGGGCCGTCGGCGCGCAGCGTCCGCATCGACCTGCCGAAATTCACCCTCGTCGGCGCGACGACGCGGCAGGGGCTGCTGACGACGCCGCTGCGCGACCGTTTCGGCATCCCGGTGCGGCTCCATTTCTATACGCATGGCGAGCTCGAACAGGTGATCACGCGCGCCGCCAGGCTGTTGTCGCTGCCGATCGCCGCCGACGGTGCGCTCGAAATCGCCAAGCGTTCGCGCGGAACCCCGCGCATCGCCGGGCGATTGCTGCGCCGCGTGCGCGATTTCGCGCATGTCGCGGGCCACGCCGTCGTCGATGCGAAGGCCGCTGACGCGGCACTCAACCGGCTCGAGGTCGATGGGCTCGGGCTCGATGCGATGGATCGCCGCTACCTGACGATGATCGCCGACATCTATCGCGGCGGCCCGGTCGGCGTCGAGACGATGGCGGCCGGGCTCAGCGAACCGCGCGACACGATCGAGGATGTGATCGAGCCCTATCTGCTCCAGATCGGGCTGATCGCCCGCACCGCGCGCGGGCGGATGCTCAACGCCAGCGCGTGGAAGCATCTGGGGCTCAATCCGCCCGCGGGATCGCAGGATGGATTGTTCGACAAGTAAAAGCCACGGATTTCCAGGCTTTTCATTCCACCAATCGGCCGCGACTTGCGACGAACCGTTGAACAGGGCTTTCCGGCGAGTCGCCCACCCGCTATCGGTCTTGACCATGGCGGCCATTCCTCCCCCTTTCGTCCCCGGCGCCTTCGTCGGGGCCGCGCATCATTACCGGGCGCGCGTCTATTTCGAGGACACCGACCTGTCGGGCATCGTCTATCACGCCAATTATCTGCGCTATATGGAGCGCGCGCGCTCGGACATGCTGCGCCTCGCGGGCATCGACCAGCGCGCGGCGATGGAGAGCGGCGAAGGCGCATGGGCGGTTACCGACCTGACCATAAAATATCGCAGCCCCGCGAAACTCGACGACGATCTGCTGGTCGTCAGCACCGTCGAGGCGGTGCGCGGCGCGAGCGTGATCATCGCGCAGCGCATCCTTCGCAGTCAGGATGAGTTAACGCCAGAGCGGCTTACAGACGGGCGTGTTACCGCTGCCTTCCTGTCGCCCGAGGGCCGACCACGCCGCCAGCCCGCGGGCTGGGCCGACCGCTTTACCGCCATCATGAATGGAGAGACTTTCCCTTGCTAGACAATATCAAGCTGGCCGCCGACGCGGCGACTTTGTCCCCGATCGCGCTGTTCATCCAGGCCGACATCATCGTCAAGGCGGTGATGATCGGGCTGCTGATCGCGTCGATCTATGTCTGGGCGGTGATCTTCACGCACGGCCGCAGCGTCGGCAAGCTGATGCGCGCGTCGGAAAGTTTCGAGCGCGATTTCTGGCGCGCCGACAATATCGATAAATTCTTCGACAAGAATGGCACAGAGGATCTGCCGAGCTCGAAAATACTGGGCGCGGGCATTTCCGAATGGCGCCGTTCGACCAAGGGCAAGAATGTCGATCGCGAGGGCACGCGCGAGCGGCTGGGCGTCGCCATGAATTCGGCGGTCGCGGGCGAAGTCGACCGGCTGGCCGAGAAGATCGGCACCCTCGCCACCATCGGCGCGGTCGCGCCGTTCGTCGGCCTGTTCGGCACCGTCTGGGGCATCATGCGCAGCTTCACCGCGATCGCCGCGTCGAACAACAGCAGCCTCGCCGTCGTCGCGCCGGGCATTGCCGAGGCGCTGTTCGCGACCGCGATCGGTCTGTTCGCCGCGATCCCCGCCGTCATCGCCTACAACGCCTTTTCGCAGCGGCTGAACCGGCTCGAATCGCGGCTCGACCGCTTCGCCGACGGGCTGCACGCGATGTTCAGCCGCGAGCTGGAGGTCGAGGGCTGATGGCGATGACCGGCCCCTCCGGCGGCGCGGCCAGGCGGCGCGGACGTGGCAGTCGCCGCGCGCCGATGTCGGAAATCAACGTCACCCCGCTCGTCGACGTGATGCTGGTGCTGCTGATCATCTTCATGATCACCGCGCCTTTGCTGGCCTCCGCCGTGCCGATCGACTTGCCCGAAAGCCGCGCCAAGCCGGTCGAGACCGAGGAGCAGGAGCCGATCCAGCTTTCGATCAATGCCGACGACACCCTCTATATCGGCGATGAGGTCGTTCCCGAGGCCGAGCTTCCCGCTCGCCTCGACGCGATCGTTGGCGCGCAGAAGGAAGGCGACAAACCGCGCCAGATCATGCTGCGCGCCGACAAGGGCCTCGATTACGGGCGGGTGATGCGCGTGATGGGCGAACTCAACCGCGCCGGGCTGACGCGGATCGCGCTCGTCACCACCGGATCGGACGGCCCCGCGCCGAGCCAGGCGGCGGTCAGTGATGGTTCAGAGACGAACCCCTAGGCTATGACCATGGCTGCGCAAACGGCACCACGGGGGAATCAGAAAACCGGCATCGCGATCGCGGTGGTGCTGCATGTCGTCGTGATCGGCCTGCTGTCGATCCAGTGGACCGGCGGCGACCGGCGTTTCGACAATCCGCCGATGGAAGTCGATCTGGTCGCCGAGACCGCGGCGCAATCCTCCGCCCCGCTGATCAGCGACACTCCGCCCGCCGCGCGGCTGGGCGAGGAGGACGCCGACGATATCGCCGCGCCGCCCGAACCCGTCCCCGCGCCGCCGCTTCCCGAGCCGGTCGTGCGGCCAACCCCGGCGCCCGCGCCGAAGCAGGTCGCGCGGCCCGTCCCGGTGCCGTCCCGGAAAACGCCCCCCGCCGCGCAAAAGGCAACGCCCAAGCCCGCGCCCAAGGCGCCGGCGAAGAAGGCGACGTCCCGTCCGACCGGCCGCCTCGACGGCATCGTCGACGGCCTGTCGCGGACGCAGTCCAAGAGGCCCGCGAGCAAGGGCGCGCCCGCCGCGACCACCTCCTCCGAATTGCGCCGCTCGATCGACGTCAGCATCAAGGCCAGGGTCGGCCCGCGCTGGGACCGCTGCAAGGTCAGCGGAGTCGATGTCGAAAAGCTGAAGACCGTCGTGAAATTCCGGCTGACGCCGTCGGGCGCGCTCGCCGGCTTCACCGGCGTGACGACATCGGGGCAGAACGACAGCAACCGCTTCCAGGTCGAACGCCATCAGGAATGCGCGAAAAAGGCGATCGAACTGGCCGCACCCTTCGACCTGCCGGAAGAAAATTTCAGCTATTGGCAGAATTACACATTGGACTTCGACAAGGTGAGATGAGCATGACTCTTGCGAGATATTTGATCGCCGGCTTCCTTCTGGCAGCCACCAGCCCCGCGATCGCCCAGGATCAGTCCGCGGCGCAGCCGCCCGCCGACGGCCCACGCGAATCGATCACCGGCACGCTGTCGCAGGACCGCACCGTCATCGCGGTCCCCGCCTTCGCGACCCCGGCGGCGGTCAATGTCGCGGGGCTCAACACCGCCAGCCTCGGCAAGCAGATCGCCGACGTGATCGCCGCCGACCTCGAACGCAGCGGGCTTTATGCGCCGCTCGGCCCCGGCAGCGTCCGCGCGATCAGCATGGCCGAAGTGCGCGCGCCGCGCTTCGCCGACTGGCAGGCGCGGAACGCCGAGAATGTCGTCCACGGTTTCGTGCAGGCGAGCGGCACCGGCGGGCTCGTCGTCGGCTGCTATCTCTACGACACCGACCTCGGCAGCGAACTGGTGCGGCAGGGTTATGAAATCCAGCCCGCCGACTGGCGCCGCGCCGCGCATAAATGCGCCGACGCCATCTATTCGCGCCTGTCGGGGGAATCGCCCTTCTTCGACAGCCGCGTCGCTTACATTGCCGAGAGCGGGCCGAAGGGGAACCGCATCAAACGGCTGGCGATCATGGATTCGGACGGCGGCAACCACCGCTTCATCACCAACGGCCAGGCGCTGGCCCTCTCGCCGCGTTTCTCGCCCGATTACAAGAAGATCGTCTATGTCAGCTATTTGAACGACCGCGTCCGCGTCTTCATCTACGACATCAATGCGGGCACGCAAAAGCTGGTGACCGAAAGCAAGAATGCGACCTTCGCGCCGCGCTGGTCGCCCAACGGTCGCCAGATCCTCTATTCGATGGCGGTCGGCGGCAACACCGACATCTATCGCATCTCGGCCGACGGCGGCACCCCGGTGCGGCTGACCAGCACGCCGGGGATCGACGTCGGCGGCAGTTTCTCGCCCGATGGCAGCAAGATCGTGTTCGAGAGCGACCGATCGGGCGGCCAGCAAATCTATACGATGAACATCGACGGATCGAACCAGCAGCGGATCAGCTTTGGCGGCGGCCGCTATGCGACCCCCGAATGGTCGCCGCGCGGCGACCTGATCGCCTTCACCAGGATGGGCGGCGGCGAGTTCCGCGTCGGCGTGATGACGCCGTCGGGCGGTGGCGAGCGCCTGTTGACCAACAGCTGGCAGGACGAAGCGCCGACCTGGTCGCCGAACGGCCGCGTCATCCAGTTCTTCCGCACCTCGCCGGGCAAGGCGGGCAAATCGTCGCTGTGGCAGGTCGATCTGACCGGCGTGAACCTGCGCCGCCTGCCGACGCCGCAGGACGGATCGGACCCGAGCTGGGGGCCGATCCTCCCCTGATGGGAGGCCGCGGAACCAAAGGAAACCCGCGGGGTTTGACTCTTTGCGTTCAATGCAGGTTAATGCCCCGCGGTCACGACTGAAAAACGCAACAACAAGAGGACAGACAACATGACGATACGCAAAACCACCGCGATGATCGCGGCGATCACCATGCTTGCTGTGGGTGCCTGTGCGAAGAAGGCGCCGGAACAACTGCCGCCCGCACCCGAAGGAACCGGCACCGATACGGGAACGAATACCGGCGGCGTCGTTCCCGGATCGCAGGAAGACTTTGTCGCCAATGTTTCGGCCGACCGGATTTTCTTCGGTTTCGATCAATATAATGTCGATGCCGAGGATCAGGCGACGTTGCAGAGCCAGGCGCAATGGCTCGCGCGCAACCCCGCGGTGCGCGTCACGCTCGAAGGTCATGCCGACGAACGCGGCACCCGCGACTATAATATCGCGCTCGGCGAACGCCGCGCCAATGCCGCGAAGAATTACCTCGCGACGCTGGGCGTCGACCCGGGCCGGATCGACGTGATCAGCTATGGCAAGGAACGCCCGGCGGCGCTCGGCTCGAACGAGGAAGCCTGGGCGCAGAACCGCCGCGCGGTGACCGTCGTCATCTCGCGCTGATTTTCGCCGACTGACGTCGGCGGGCCGGTGCCGGGTCGTTCCAGCTAGCTGGAACCGACAAACAGCGGCCACAACGGCACCGTCGCCCACGCGGCGGCGCAAGCGAAGAGACCGAAGGGGACCGGCCGCCGGGCAAGCGGCCGGTCCCCTTTTCCTTGCGCGGCGAGCGCCCAGAGGATTCCGCCAAAACTGGCGAGCAGCAACATCAGCGGCAGCGCCTGCCAGCCGAGCCAGCAGCCGATCGCCGCGACCAGCTTGGGATCGCCGCCGCCCATCCCGTCATCGCCGCGCAGGCGGCGATAGGCCCAGGCGATGGCGGCAAGGACCAGGCCGCCCGCGAGCGCCCCGATCCAGCGGTCGAGCAGGCCGACCCCCAGCATCGGACCGGCCAGAAACAGCCCGGCGATCGCAAGCACCGCGCTCAGCCGGTCGGGAAGCCAGAAATGCCGGGCATCGAGCAGCGCGAGCGGCAACAGCAACCAGCCGAACAGCGCCCAGAGCCAGCCCGCGGTGCCGGGCAGGAGCGCCAGCGCGGCGACGCCGATCAGCCCGGAAGCGATCTCGACCCGTCCGTGAAACGGATCGATGCGCGCGCCGCACCGCGCGCATTTTCCGCGCGCCCAAAGCGCCGACAGCAGCGGAACCAGTTCCCACGCACGAAGCGGTCGGCCGCAGCCGTCGCACTGCGACCGCCCGCGCACCGATCGCCCTGCCGGCCAGCGCAGCACCAGCGTCGCGATGAAGCTGCCAAGAATGAGGCCCATGATGCCTGCGAGAAGGATGGCGCCGATGATCGGCAAAGCGTCGAAACAGGACAGGATGCGATTCACGGCTTCCCTCTACCCTGCTTCCCCGAGCGGAGCCGAGGGGCTCGTTCGAGCGAAGCGAGAACCCGCACCGTCGCTGCCTCGACTTCGCTCGGCATGACCCCTCGTCTTCGCTCGGGGAAGCGGATCATAGTCCCGGCACGGCGTTCTAAAACCGCCCCGTCGTCGTCAGCACATATCCGTTCGATCCGGGCTTGAACCCCAGCACCGTCAGCGCCGCCGCCATCGCCGGATCGCGATCGACATTGATCGCGAATTGCCCGCGCCAGGCGCCGTGCGCGTCGAACGACAGCGTCAGCCGCTCCATCCCCGACTGGCTCGCCAGCGCCGCCTGCGCCCGGCCCTGCGCGCAGGTCAGCGGCCCCGACAGACCGCGCGACAGGTCGAGCCCCGCGATCGGCGCGTTCACCATCAGTTGCAGCCGCCCCGCCGCCCGGGCGCATTTTCCGGCGCTGTCGAAACGCAGCGACACGCCCTCGAACCGGATCGTGTCGATCGGAACGATGCCGAGCCCGCCGCCCGACAGCGAAGTGACGCCGTCGACGTCGGACAGGCCGCGCGGATCGCTGCCATGCAGGCGTCCCGACAGCGCCCCGAGCCGTTCGTCGGTGCGGGCGAAGCGCAATTCGGTGTCGCCGCCGAGCAGCGCGAGCGGCGACAGGCTCGCCTCCACGGTGCCGAGCGGCAGCGCGCCGAGCCGCGCATCGATCAATGTCCCCGACCAGACCGAGCCGCGAATCTCGCGCGCCGCGATGCCGGCTTCATCGGCGCCCGCCAACGACAGCGCGAGCCGCATCGGAAAGGTCGCGATCATCAGGACCAGCGCGAACAGCGTCGCGGCGATGATCCAACGCCAACGTCCGTTCATGGCCCGGCCTTTCTAAGCTCGGCGGTCATGCCGACGGTGCCGTCGGCGGCGGGGGTGATCGTGAGTTGGTCGACAACAAACCCCTGCCCCTCCAGCCCCGCGAGCCAGTCGGTCAGCACGGGCGCCTTGGCGGTCGCGATCGCGATGGTGGCCTGCCGATCGCCGCGCGCTTCGTTGCGGTCGAGCGTCAGCCCGATCTCCCCCGCCGATTGCGCGAGGTACTGGTCGATCCGGGTCGCATCACCCGCCGAAGCGGCCGCCTTCGCCGGCTTTCCGGCCAGCAGCGCGACCTTTGCCGCGACACGGCCTTCGCGCTCGATCGCGGTGCGATGCCGGGCTTCGAGGTCGAGGAAGGCGGCAACCGCCGGGCGACCGAGCGCCCATGCAAGCACCACGAGCGCCAGCGCTCCCGCAGCGCCGACAAGCCAGCGCTCGCGCATCGACAGGCCGCTCCACCAGCTTTTCAGACCATCGATCATGGCACCGCCCGTATCGTCACCGTCGCCATCTGCTGGCCGTCGGTCCCCGCCATCGGCTGCGCCGTGATGCGATCGCCGTGCGCCTGGAGCGCGAGCAGCACCTTGTTGACATCGTCGATGCGCGGCGCCGCGAGCGTCGTCGTCAGCGTCCCGTCGGTGCGGTGCGACAAAGTCTTGAGCGACACGCCCGGCGTATCGCGCATCGCGTCATAAAGCGCGGAGGCGGGGACCGAGAAAGCGAGCGGTCCACCGCCCATGGCGGCCAGCCGCCGGTCGATCTCGGCCTCCGCCGCTTCGGCATCGGATGCGATGATGCCCGCCTTTTTTGCTATTGCAACAGTCGCTTCGTCGGCCCGGCTGGTATCGGCCGTCAACCGGACGGCATGGACGATCGGGATCAACAGGCTGACGACGGCGAGCGCGACCAGCAGCCGCTTGGCGAGCCGCAGCAACGCCGGATCGACCGACCAGTTCCGCTTCGGCTTCCATGCCCCGCTGAGCAGGTCGAGCGGCGGTGCGGCAAGCGAGAGCAGCAGCGCCTCGCGCATCCGTTCGGGCTCGAGCGGCGCGATATCACGCCCGCCCGCGACCAGCGCATCGATTTCGGGATCGGACAGAAACGCGCGATCGGCGGTGCGGACGATCGCTTCGCCGCCCAACTCGGTCATCCACATTCCATCGGGTTCGGGCGGCGGCACCGTCGCAGCCGACGGAATGATCGCGGCGGGCGACAGGCCCTGCGCGGCCAGCCACCCGGTCCACGCGGTCATCGCGGCGTGCGTCGTCACCGCGACCGCCACCGCCTGCCCCGCTTCGGCGGGTTGCCCCGCGACGACATGCAGCGCCGATGCCTCGCCAAGGCTGTCCTTGAGCGCATCGAGGCGCGCCGCCGCTGCCGCCTGGGCAGGCGCGGCGTCGGGATAATGGTGCCAGCGCAGCAGCACGTCGGCCGCCGGAGCCAAGGCAACAAGCCGGTCGTCGGCGGACTCGTCCCCCTGCGGGCTTTCCCACGCATCGACCCAGCCGTCGTCCTGTCCCGAATCGACGATCACGCCGTCATCGACGCGCAGCCATGCCGGTCGCGCCGCCGTCTCGTCCGCGAGCGTCGCCACCGGGGGCAGCCAAAGGATCAAGGTGCGGCTCATGTCAGTCGCTCTCGCCCCAGTCGCGGCGGACGATCACCGGCGGCGCCTGCCCGGCGCTGGCCGCGCCGCCATTGGCATCGATGAGCGACCTTGCCGTCAAAACCCCGTCCCCCATCGTCACCTTCGTCGTCAGCATCAGCCAGCGGCTGGTCACCCCCGCCTGTTCGGCGACATCCTGCGGCGGCTTGCGCCCTTCGAACGCCCGCGCTTCCCAGAATCTTACGCTGCTGCCATAGCCGCCGGCAGGCCGTGTCGCCAGCGCCGCGCGCGCATCCGCGACGGTCAATTCGCCGGGCAGCAGCATCGCGATCAGCGGCGCCTGCTCCGCCGACAACGTATTGACGTTAAGTTTCACCGGATCGGCAGAAGGAATCACGCAAATCCAAGGCTTTAGCTTCGCATACACTTTCGGCGTGACCCCACGCACCGCGACAACTTCACTAACATCCACCATCTTCCGGTTGGCGGCGAGATAATGCGCCTGCATCCCCCGATAAGCATTGTCTTCGGCGCCAAGCGGCCCTTCGTTGCTGTCGCTGTCGATCCAGTCGGCGGTCGCCCCCGCGATCTGCTGCGCCTCGCCGTCACCGATGCCGATCAGCTTCATCAGCGCCGCGAACTGGGCCACAGCCCCCGACCGCTGGCTAAGCCTGCCCGGCGTTACTTCGGCGACCAGACTGTTGAGGTTGAAGCAATTATTCGCATCGGTCAGCCGCGCGCGCCCTTCGCCGCCCGGCAACGGCAGGGTGAAATCGCGCCCCAGCCAACCGCCGTCCAGCGTCAGCCGCGTCGGATCGCGCGAAACCAGGCTGGCGACGCGGCGCAATGCGATCTGTTCGGCGGCAAAGGCATAGGCGCGGCCCTGATCGACCGCCGCGGCGCTGCCCGCGATGCGCGTCGCGAGCATCAACCGGTCAAGCGCGGTCGCCGCGATCACCGACATCACCGCGACGAGCAACAGCACCGTCAACAGCGCCGCGCCGCGCTCCCCCTGCTCGCCGCGCGTCACGGCGCAGGCGCCTGAACGGCGGCGGGCGCGGTCAGGAACAACATCGTCAGCAGCGCGCGCCCAGCGCGGGTCAGCCGCACCTCGACCGCGCGCGGCAGGCGGTCGTCCGGGTCGCTCGTCCAGCTTTCAGCCCAATTGCCGTGCTCGTCGCGGTAGCGGACGGCGACGCTCGCGACCTCGCCCGCCAGCCGGTCGCCGTCGGAAAGCGCGGTGCCGTCGAGCATCGGCTGGGTCGCGCGCCGCCACTCGCCGCCGGTCAGCGCATAGCCGACACGCTCGACATCGGGCCTCGGGCTACCGTCCCCGGCCCCCGCGCCGGCATGGACGAAAGCGAAGCCGGTCGACGAGCCGAGAAAGGCGGGCACATTCTCTCCCGACACCCCGCGCGTCGAACGCTGCACCGCCTGCGCCAGATCATTCGCCATCACCGCGCGCACGCGGTTGAGTCCGCCCATCGTCTTGAGCCGTGCCTGCACCGCGTCCTGCGTATCGACGCTGCTGCGGAGCAAGCCGACGCCCATCGCCGCGATCGCCGCGAAAATCGACAGCGAGACGAGCATTTCGACGAGAGTGAAGCCGCGCTCGTCGTTCATCGCGACGGCCTGATGATCGTCAGCGCCGCCTGCCCGCGCCCCGTCTCGGGCCGCACGATCAGGTCGATGCGCAGCAGCGCGTCGTCGGCGGTCGGCGCGACGCGCTGCTCGATCCGCCAGTTCCGCCCCGCGTTGGACACGCTGCTCGCGCTCGAACCGATCGTCGGCGGCGACGGATCGGTCCACAGTTCGACCGCGCGATTCTGCGCGACGATGCCCGCCATGGTGCTCTCGTCAAGATCGCCCGCCGTGCGCACCGCATAGGCGTCGAGCCGCACCAGCGTCAGGCCCGCGATGCTGATGATGCTGAGCGCGACCAGCATCTCAAGAAGGGTGAATCCGCGCTCGTCACTCGCCACGGCTGACCTCCCCCATCGCAGAGATGCGGACGATTTCGCGCGCAGCGCCGCCGCTGAGCACGACCGCCTGCGGAGTCGGACTGGTGCCGATGCGGTCGAAGCGGACGCGCGCCGCCGCCTGCCCGTCGCCCGCGGTGAACCGGATGTCGCTCGGCCAGCGTCGCTGTTCAAAGGCCCGGCCCGGAAGTGGCTGCCATGCGCCGTCGACCCGCCGCTCGAAGCCATAGCCCGAGGGCGCAAAATTCACCGCGACGCTGCGCCCCTCGATCACCGCGACATCGCGCGCGGCGGCAAGGCGCCCGGCCAGCCGGTCGGCTTCGGTACGCACCGTGCGTTCCTCGCCGGGTATCGTCAGCACGACGGCGGTCGCCGCGAGCGCGAGGATCGCGAGCACGACCATCAGTTCGACGAGCGTGAAGCCGCGGTCACCCGTGCGGAGTTCAGTTGTCCCCGTGAATATCGGCATTGTCGTCGGTTCCGCCCGGCGCGCCGTCGGCGCCCATCGACCAGACGTCGAACGCCTTTCCGTTCGCGGCGGGCGCCTGATAATCATAAGGACGGCCCCACGGATCGTTCGGCAGTTTCTTGATATAGCCGCCGCGGCGATAACGCTCGGGCTGCGCGAGCGCGGGCGGCGCGGTAACGAGCGCGTTCAACCCGTCGGTGGTCGCCGGATAGACGAGATTGTCGAGCCGATATTGTTCGAGCGCGCTTTCCAGCGTCGCGATATCGGCCTTCGCCTTCGTCACCATCGCCCTGTCCTGGCTCGGCAACACATTGATCATCACGACCGTCGCCAGTAGACCGATGATGAAGATCACGACCATCAACTCGGTCAGGGTGAAGCCGCGCTCGTCGCGCTGGCGGCGGCAAACGGACCGGGAGGGGTCGAACATCAGGCGAAGGAAAAGCTGCATCAGCGACATGATATTATAGCCCCGCGAGGTTCTGCAACTGGAGGATCGGAAGCAGGATGGAAAGGATGATGAGTGCGACGCACGACCCCATAACGACAATTATGACAGGTTCGAGTAAAGCCATCGACGCGGCGGTGAAACGATCGAACTCGCGCTCCAGATAATCCGCCGCGCGTTCGAGCATCTGCTCCAGCCGCCCGGCACTTTCACCGCTCGCGGTCATATAGACGAGCAAGGGCGGAAAGACCCCGGCGTCGCGGAGCGCCGCCGACAGGCTGCCCCCCGCGCGCACCTGATCGACGATGCCCGCGGTCGCGCTCGCCAGCGCCGCGTTGCGGATCGTCGGGACGGTCAGCCGCAGCCCCTCGACGAGCGGCAGGCGGCTCGACACCATGGTCGAAAGCGTCCGCGCGAAGCGCGCGGCATAAAGGTCGCGGAGCAGGCGGCCGAGCAGCGGCAGGCGAAGCAGGCGGCCGTCGACCGCCGCCTTGAACGCCGGACGGCGCATCGCGCGAACCCACCCGAAAACGGCCGCGGCGATCAGCAGCAGCGCAAGCCACCACCAGGTCGCCGCGAAGCTCGAGATCGCGATCACGGCGCGGGTCAGGAAGGGCAATTGCTGGCCGACATCGTCGAACTGCTCGACGACGCGCGGGACGACGAAGATCATCAGCGCCGCCACGACCCCGACCGCGACGACCGCGAGCACGACCGGATACGCGAGCGCAGCGATCAGCTTGCCGCGCACTTCGGCCTGACGTTCGAGCAGGTCGGCGAGGCGGGCAAGGATGGTGGTGAGGCTGCCCGTCGTCTCACCCGCCGCGACCATCGCACGATAGAGCGGCGGGAAACTCGCGGGCTGGCGCGCCATCGCATCGGCGAGGCGGCGGCCTTCGAGCAGCCCGGCATGGACGTCGCCGATCACCATGCGCGCGCTTTCGGCTTCGCTCTGCCGCGTCAGTGTGCGCAAAGCTTCCTCCAACGGCGCGACCTCGACCAGCGTTGCGAGCTGGCGCGTGAAGAGCGCGAGTTCCTGGTGGCCGAGCTTGCCCTTGCGAAAGGCGAGCAGCGAGCGGGCGGCGGGCTTGGTTCCGGCCTCTTCGACCGCGACGATATGGAATTTGCGCAGCGCCAGGCTGGCGCGCGCGGCATCGTCGTTCGCGGCGGTCAGCCGCCCCTTGCGCTCGCGGCCCTGGGGATCGATCGCCACATAGCGATAATCAGGCATCGACGTCCTCGCGCCGCGCGATGCGGATCGCTTCCTCGGGCGTGGTCAGTCCCTTGGCGACCATCGCGCGCGCCGCACTGGCGAGGGTCGGCGCCTTCAGGAACGCATGCTTGGCGATCATCGCCTCATCGCCACCGGCGTAGATATAGCGGCGCACCGTCTCATCGACCCTGATCGCCTCGAACACCCCGACGCGGCCCTTGAAGCCGCTGCCGCCGCACGCTTCGCAGCCCTTCGGCTTCCAGATGACGGTGCCGATATCAAGCCCGAGCAGCGCGGCGATGCTGTTGTCGGCCTGCACCGGCTCGCGGCAATGATCGCAAAGCTTGCGCACCAGCCGCTGCGCGATCACCGCGCGGAGCGTCGAGGCGAGCAGGAACGGCTCGACCTTCAGATCCTTGAGGCGGGTGATCGCGCCGACGGCATCGTTGGTGTGGACGGTCGACAGCACGAGGTGGCCGGTGAGCGATGCCTGCACCGCAATGTCGGCGGTTTCACGGTCGCGAATTTCGCCGACCATCACGACATCGGGGTCCTGGCGCAAAATCGCGCGCAGCCCGGCGGCGAAATCGAGCCCGACCTTGGCGTTGACCTGCGTCTGCCCGACCCCGTCGACCGCATATTCGACCGGATCCTCGACGGTCAATATATTGCGCTGGCCATCGTTGAGCTGTTTCAGCGCCGCATAAAGCGTCGTCGTCTTGCCCGACCCGGTCGGGCCGGTGACGAGGATGATGCCATTGGGTTCGGCCAATGCTTCGCGCAATATGCGGTCGGCCTCGCCCGCCAGCCCAAGCACGTCGAAGTCGATCCCGGCCGCGTCCTTGTCGAGAATACGCATCACGACGCGCTCGCCCGCGCGGCTCGGCAGCGTCGAGACGCGGACATCGACCGCTTTCCCCGCCAGAGTCAGCCCGATCCGCCCGTCCTGCGGCACGCGGCGTTCGGCGATGTCGAGCCGCGCCATCACCTTGATGCGGCTGACGACGACGGGGGCGACATGCGGCGGCATGCGCAGATGCTCGCGCAGCACGCCGTCGGTGCGCATGCGGACGACGAGGCCGCTTTCATAGGGTTCGATATGGATATCGCTGACCCCCTGCCGCACCGCTTCGGCGATGATCGCGTTGATCAGGCGGATCGCCGGGGCGTCGTCGGCGCTGTCGAGCAGATCCTCGGCGCTCGGCAGGCTGAGGTCGAGGTCGCCATTGCCGACCGACCCCGCCATCGCCGCCGCCGACGCATCGACGGCATAATGGTCGGACAGCAGCCGGTCGAAATCGGCGGCGTTCGCGGTGGCGACGCGGATCGGCTGTGCCAGATAGCGCTTCACCTCGATCAGCACCGCGGCGTCGCTGCCCTCGCGCAAGGTCGCGAGCCAGCGTGCGTCACCGTCCGGCGCGATCACGACGCCGTGGCTGCGCGCGAAGCCATAGGGAATGTCGACCGGCGCCGGGGGCGGCGCGGCCGGTTCGGCGTCGCTCACCGACGGTCTCCGACGGGGGGAGCGGGCGCCTGCGACACCGACGGCGGGACGTCGGCGGGAACGACACTGCCGCCCTGCCCGCGCAGCGCGGGAAGATCGACCGGACCGATCGTCACGTCCGCCGCCGTAGGCGCGGTCGGCACCGGCGGGACGGTGCCCATATAATCGCGCACCAGCGTGTCGATCGCGGGTTCTTCGTTCGGGTTCCGCTGAAGCTGGAAGTCGCGGATATAGCCATAGCGGCGCGCGGTGAGCGCGGCATTATCCTCGCGATTACGCAGGATCGTCGGGCGGATGAAGACCATCAGGTTCGTCTTCGACCGGCTGCGGCTGCGCGACTTGAACAATTCGCCGATCAGCGGAATGTCGCTGAGCAGCGGAATGCGCTCGATCGTCTTGCGCTCGTCGTCGTTGAGCAGGCCGCCGATCGCCAGTATCTCGCCATCGTCGACGGTCAGTACCGTTTCGAACGAGCGCTTGTTGATGATCAGGTCGCTGTTGCGCGACGACACCGGCCCCGCGACACTCGACACTTCCTGGCGGAGGAACAGCTTGACCTCGCCCGCGCCGTTGACCTGCGGCGTGACCTCGAGCTTGATGCCGACCTCTTCACGCTGGACGGTGCGGAACGCATTTTCGAAATTGTCGCCGAGCTTCTCGCCCGTCGTGATCGGCACTTCCTGCCCGACGAGGAATTTCGCCGCCTGATTGTCGAGGGTCACGATATGCGGCGTCGCCAGCAGGTTCGACGTCGTGTCGGATTTCACCGCGTTGATGATCGCGCCGAAGATCGTGTTCTTGCCGATATCGCCGGCAAAGCCAGCAAAGCCGCCGGTCGCCGACAGCAGCGACGCCGCCGCCGCGTCCTGCAGGCTGCTGCCGAGCGCGCTCGACGTCTGGGTAACCGTGGTCGTGCCGTCGACGGTCGTCTTGTCCTCGGTCAGCTTGGTTGCGGCATAGGCGCCGCCGAGGGTGAAGATGTTCGGCTGGGCATTGCTGTAATTGGTCGCGACGAAGGGGATATTCTTGCCGCCGAGCAGGAACTGGACGCCAAGCCGTTTCGCGGCATCGTCGCCGATCTCGACCACGATTGCCTCGACAAGCACCTGTTCGCGGCGGCTGTCGAGCTGGCGGATCAACTCGCCGAGCATCCGCTGTACTTCGCTGTTGGCGGCGACGATGATCGCGTTGGCGCCTTCGTAGCGGGTGACGATCGCCGGCCCGCGCGTCGCGATGCTGCCGCCCGAACCGCCGACCGAGGTCGAAGCAGGCATCGGCGCGGGCGTCGGCGTGCTGCCGCCGTTCGACGACGAAGAGGAAGAGGAGGATGCGGGCGGCAGGCCCGCCTTTTGCGCCGGGTCGCTGCCGCCGCCGACAAGCTGTTGCAAGGTCGGGAGCAAGGTTTCGGCATTGGCATGTTCGAGCCAATAAACGCGCAGTTCGGTGCCGCCCGCCGCCTTGGCGTCGAGGTCTTTCGCCATCGAGACAAATCGCGCGACCAGCGCCTGATCGCCGCGCAGCGCGATCGCGTTGCTGCTGTCGATCGGCACGATCGCGAGCGGCGCCTTCGCCCCCTCGCCCGCCGCCGGGATCAACGCGGTGAGCGCGGCGGCGATCTCGCGCGCGCCCGCGTTCTTCAGCGTCACGATCTGGCTGGTCGAGCTGTCGCGGTCGATGCTGCCCGCCAGCGCGCGGATGCGGCGGATATTATCGGCGAAATCGGCGACGATCAGGCTGTTGGCGTTGCGGTTCGCGGTCAGCGACCCCTGCGGACTGACCAGCGGACGCAGCGTTTCGACCGCCGCGACGGCGTCGATATGTCGAAGGCGGATGATCTCGGTGACGAACTGGTTCTGCGCCGCGCGGTCGCTGCCGATCCGGCCTGGCTGCGCCGCGGCGCCGTCGATCGGCTGGATACGATAGCTGCCGCTCGGTCCCGGCACCGCGACGAGCCCGTTCGAGCGCAGCGTCGACAGGAAAATCTCGAAATATTCGCTGCGCGACAGCGGCCGGTCGGTGACGACCGACACCTTGCCGTTGACGCGGCCGTCGATGACGAAGGTGCGCCCGGTGATCCGCGCCGCATCCTGGATGAAGGCGCGGATATCGGCATCACGGACATTCAGCGTATATTGCGCGAACGCCGGTCCCGGCGTGGCGGAAACGAGAGCGGCGGCGAGCATCAGGGACAGTTTGAGACGCATAAGACCTATTGTTTCGCGAGGAGAATGGCGACGGGAACGACGCTGGCGCCGCGCTCGACTTCGATCGAGAGGCGCGCACCGGGGGTGAACTGGTTCGCCAGCGCGGCAGCGTCGCCCGCCGAGCTGATCGGGCGGCCGTTCACCGAGCGGACGACGTCGCCGGGTTTCAGGCCCGCGGCGCGAAAGACCGCACCATCGCCCTGCGGCTGGACGACGAGGCCGGTGATCTTGCCATTCTCGGTCCGCGGCGCAAAGCCGACTCCGGCTTTCAGCGCCGCGGGCGACATCTCGCCGCTCGGTGGCGCAGCGGTGCTCCCGATTTCGGGCGTCGGTGCGGGAAGCGCGGGGTTCGCGACGGGAGCTTCGCCGCTCTGATCGAGGAACAGGCTCTCGCGCGTGCCGGCGCGGTCGAGCAGCACATGGTCGAAGGCGACCCCGGCCAGCGTCACGCCCGGCGCGACCTCGTCGCCGACGGCATAGCTCGCCTGCACCCCATCCTCGCCGGCGATGATCGCCGAACCGCCCCCGGTCGCTTCGTTGAGGTTGACGCCGAACAGCGTCAGGCCAAGCGCGGTGACGGTCGCGCTCGCCGGGCCCTGCGGCGCGGTGCGAAAAAAGGGATCGATGCTGGAAAAAAGCGCCCGCCGCTCGGCGGGTGAAGCGATCACCGCGGTCTGCGGCTGCCACGCGCCGAGCGGCGACAGCGGCACGACCAACGTCCAGAACAGACGGACGCATTGCCAGATCAGCAACGCCCCGAGCAGACCGACGAGCAGCAACGGCAGGGCCTCGCGCGGCGCGCCTTTCCCGACGCGCAGCCACGACGGCAGCGCGCGCGGCAGCCGAACGGCCGATCCGGTCATCAGCACTGCCATGGCGTCGTCCCTGTCCCCCAACTGAAAGGCTGCATCGCGAATCGCCTAGGCGCGATCGATGACAATCAGTTGACAGTAAGATTACAGTTTTTTGTCAGCGGAGCGAGTCCGGCGCTGACGGCGGCGGGCACGGTGCCGGACGGCGGGCCGCGTGACATTCATTCGCATCGTCGTTGCGAGGAGCGAAGCGACGCGGCAATCCAGAGCAGGCGTAAGCCGCCCTGGATTGCTTCGCTCCGCTCGCAATGACGAGGCTGGTTCGGCTCAGAATTTCACCGACCCGCCGAGCGAGAAGGTCGCTCCGGGCTTGTACAGATTGTAATAGATGCGGTTGCCGCCACTTTCCTGCATTTCCTTATATTTGGTGCCGAGCAGGTTGCGCGCCTCGAACTTGAGCTCGAACTGCTTGCCGAACATCGGGATGCCCTGGCGCGCGACGAAGTCGAGCTGGATGCCGGGACGCTCGAAGATGTCGGGCTGACCCGACGGCCCGCGCCGCGTGATGCGGTCCGACGCATAGGAGATCAGGATCGTCTGCTGCGACAGGCGTTCGGTGTCCTCGATCCCGAGTTCGACATTGACCAGATGGTCGGACTGGCCGGTCAGCGGCGCGCCGTCGCGAAAGAACTGGCTCGCCAGCGTCGCGCCGGTGAAGGGGAAGGCCTGGACCGGGTCATCGGCGCCGACCTTCAGCTTCGACTGCGACCAGGTGTAATTGCCGATCAGCACGGCGCGGCGATTGGCCCAGACGCCGCCCTCCCCGCCGCCGAGGTCGACATATTTCTTCGCCTCGAACTCGATGCCATAGAGCGTCGCCTCGGGCGCGTTGGCGAAACGGGTCGTCACAGCATTGCCGTCGAAGCTGGCATAGGTCTCGATCGGATTCTTGATCCTCTTCCAGAAGCCGCCGATCGACACGCGCTGTTCGGGCGCGAAATACCATTCGAACCGGCCTTCGGCGTTGGTGAGCTGGCTGTCGACGAGCTGCGGGTTGCCCTGGAAATTGCGGTTGGTGTCGGGGTCGTAATAGGTCTGGAACACCAGCTCGCGGAACTGCGGTCGCGCGATCGTCTTCGACGCGCTGAAGCGGACCTGCATCTGCGGCTCGATTTCATAGGTCAGCGTCGCCGCGGGGAGCAGATAGTCGCGGCTGAGATTGGTCGCAGGCGGCAGCGTCGGGCTGACAAGATAGGCTTGCACCGGCGACACGCGCAGGACCGCGCTTTCATAACGGGCGCCGATATTGACGTTGAGCTGGTCGAGCAGGTCGGCCTGGATCTGGAAATAGGCCGCGTGATTGCGCAGGATCGCGCGGAAGGTCGGGTTCGACCCCGTGCTGTCGACCAGACTGATCCCCGTCGGGCTGGGATTGGCCGGGCAATCGGGATCGACCGTCGGATTGAGCGGCGGGAAGCAGATGACCGTCTGCGACAGCAACAGGTCGGGGCGGAGCAGCGAAACGCCGAGCGGGATATTATTATTGCCCTGGAACAGGAAGTCGCGGCGTTCGGTGACGCGGTTCGTGTCGCTATAGGCATAGCCATAGACCGCCTTGACGCGCGGCGCGATCTCCCACGTCAGATCGACCCCCGCCGAATAGAGATTCTCGTTGAGGTCGGAGAAAGCGATCGATGCGCTGCCCGGCCGCTGACCGGTGTTCAGCGTGTTGGTGAAGAACTGGCCATAGGGATCGGTCGGGCTGTTCGACCGGCTGTAGAGGAAGCTCAACTCGAACGGCGCCTCGCGCTGCGAATTGGCATAGCCGGCGCGGACGTCGATGCCGAGGTCGTCGAACGGCTTGAACTCGCCGACGAACTGGGTGTCGATGAGCTGGCGCGCATACCAGGCGGTGTCCTGATACTGAAAGCTGACCCCCGGATTGGCGTCGGCGGTATCAGGCCGATCCTCGGCGCCGAGGCGCGCCTGCTTGATCGTGTCGCGGATATAGAGGTTCGTCCAGCGCAGCTTGTTCTCGCCGAACTCGGCGCTGAGCCCGAGCAGCGCGTTCGCGACGATGCGGTTGTCGGTGATGACGCGGCGGATGTTCGTGTTGAGCGACGACAGGTCGAGCGCGTTCGCAGTCTGCTGCGTCACCGCGCGGCTACGCCATTTGTTGGTATAGCCCGCGGTCGCGATCAGGCCGATCTCGGTGCCGCCCAGATCCCAAGCCTTGCCGCCGGTGATATTGGCGCCCCAGTTGACGGGCATGTCGTCGTTGCGCTGGACGATGCCGTTGCGCGCGGTGACGAACTGACCGGCGATCGCCTGCTGGTTGACGCTCGGATCATTGATCCGCAGCCCCGAGGCGCGCCAGGCGGCATAAGCGGACGGAAGCTTGCGGCCGCCGTCGCCGAAGCCGGTCCAGTCGCTGCCCGTGCCATAATAGGTATAGCCAAGCCGGCCGGTGGTTTCCGAATTGCCGCCGATGGTCGCGCCAATCTCCAGAAACGGCTCGCGCGGAACCGCCTTGGTCGTCAGATTGATCACACCGCCGCCGAATTCGCCCGGAAAATTCGCCGAATAGCTTTTCTGCACCAGCGACGATGCGATGATGCTGGAGGGGAAGATGTCGAGCGGGACGACGCGCTTCAGCGGCTCGGGGCTCGGCAGCGGCGATCCGTTGAGCAGCGCGAGCGAATAGCGGTCGCCGAGCCCGCGGACATAAACGAAACCGTTGCCGACAACGCTGAGGCCGGTGACGCGGCCGAGCGCGCCCGCGATATTCCCCTCGCCCGTCCGCGCGATATCGGCGGCGCCGAGGACCGAGACGACCTGCGGCGCGTTGCGCTCGATATTGGCGCTGCGGCGGCCGGTGACGACGATATCGGCGCCGGGGATCGAAATGTCGGTCTCGTCATCGGCAGGCGCCGGGTCGGCGCTTACCGGCGCGGGCTCCACCTGCGCGGCTTCTTGCGCCCATAGCGTGGCGGGCGCGACGAACGCCGTGGACATCAACAACAGGCGGACGAGCCGGAGCGGCTTGGTCATGACGGTCATCCCTTGGGGTAACGAGACCCCATAAATTCCAGAAATATGTGGGGAGGGAGCGGCACACGCCGCTCCCTCCCATCGAAGCAAAGCGCGTCAGGCGGTCGGCAGCGAGGTGCACAGACCCGTGTTGCCGGTGCCGAAATCGGCGGCGGTGCTGTTGCAGGTCCACCCCTGATACCAGGTGTCGCTCGCATCCTTGACCGCGCCGATATAGCTCGTCTTGTCGAAGAAGCCGGCGCGGGTCAGTTCGATGCCGTTGAACAGCTGCGCATTCAGCGTCGAGACGTCGAACGCCGCCACCTTGGTCTCGTTCGCCCCGTTGATGAACAGGCTGGTGAACGTCGGCGTATAGGCATCGTCATTGCCGTTCGAGCCGGTGCCGAAGATCGACGCCACCGCGCCCACGGTGATGCCGCTGTCGATATATTTGGTCGATGCGCACTGCATCAGCACCGAACGAAAGATCGGCGCGCCGAACTCGTCGGCCGCGACGCTCTGGGTGCCCGACGCGGTCTGCGTCCGGCTGATGTTGATGCAGGGGTTGGTCGGGCTGACCAGTACCGAGTTGTAGAGTCCATAGTCGGTGCCGCCGCGCAGCAGGATCGACGCCTTGTCGGACGAGCTGTTCTGCGAATTCTGGAAAAAGACGAAATTCGCGACCCGCGTGTTCTGGCGCGGATTGTTGCCGTCGAGCGCATTGTCGGTATCCGCCTCGATCATCGCGTCACCGATATTCGGGCGCTGCACGACGATGCCATATTGGAAGTTCGCCTTGGTCCCGACGTCGGTGTCGAGATTGTCGTCTTCGGCGCCGACCGCGATGAAATGCTTCACATGGGCGTGGCCGCCGAACACTTCGACCGCGTCGTCGGAGCTGTTGTACGACATGATATGGTCGATCTGCGTCGCCGACCCGACCGCCTGCAGCGTCAGCGACTGAAGCTCGCTGTTCGAAGACAGGACATAGCCCGAATAGCGGATCTGAACATAGCTCATCCGGCCGCTGTTGTCGTTGTTGAGGACGCCGCCATAAAGCGCGTCGTCGACTGCACCTTCGGTCTGGCGTTCGCAGGCGTTGCTGCCCGGCGCGGCGCCGGTGGCGGCGCAATCGGTGATCTGCGCGCGGCCGCTCAGCACGACGCCGCCCCACTGGCCCGACGAGCTTTCGGTGTTGAGGCCCTGGACGTTGTCGCGACTGGTGAAGATGATCGGCTGGGTCGAGGTGCCGACGGCCTGGATCTTGTTGCCGCGATTGACGTTCAGCCACGACGGCCCCGATTCGCCATAAAGAATGACGCCCGGATCGATCGTCAGCGTGACGTCGGTCTTGTCGGTCGATTCCTCGGTCGGCCCCTGATCATAACCGACATCGACGCGGCCGTTGATGCGATAGAGGAGGCCGGCGATCTTCGGCAGCGTCGAATTGGCGGTGAGGCGCGCGGGCAGCGTGCAGACGCGCCAGCTGCCGATCGCCGCATTGCTGATCGTGCCGGCGTCGGTCAGCGCGCCGCCGCCGATGGTGGGGCAGCCCGCGGCCGGAGTGACGGTCGGGGTCGGGGTCGGCGTGGGGGTGGGGGTCGGCGTCGGGGTCGGCGTGGGGTTGATGATGATCGTGCCACCCTCGCCCGGCGACGCGACGTCGTCGGCCCCGCAGGCCGCAAGGGTGGAACAGGCCACGCTGGTAAGCATGATCAGACGAATGCGTGCGAAAGCCGCCATGAAATTCTCCGTTCCCGGTGTGCGCAAGAGAGGGCGCTGCTGAAAAACCACCGGTGAACAAAGAGAGAGATGTCCGCCCCGCCCCCGGTGACGTCGCCACTAGGGTGATTCGATGACGGTCTGACGCCAGAGCGATGACGGTTCGATGACTCTTCGGCGTCGGTTCGATGACATCCGCGAACGCGCGCAGGCCCGCGCCTTCGCGAGCAGAGAAAATAAAAGCGGCGAAGCTTGCTTGCATCGCCCGAAAAGCTTTGCTAGGCGCCCGCTCCTACCCGGTGCCGGACCCGTTCGGCCCAACATGATGTGCGGTCGTGGCGGAACTGGTAGACGCGCAACGTTGAGGTCGTTGTGGCCGAAAGGCCGTGGAAGTTCGAGTCTTCTCGACCGCACCAATATCCATTGTTTTCATTGGATTATTTTGGGGGTTTGGCACAGTAGGGTGCAAAACCCGCTTTTCAAAAATCTGCAGAATGTGCCCGAATTGCGACGAACCGTGCAAGATCGTCGACGGATACATTGCGCCATTTGCACCATGAGAAAACGGCGAAATTCGCTGATTTTCTGCGGGTTCCAGGGTGATCTCACGTCAAAAAGGCTTTGCGGCGGGCCTCAGGTCAATCTGGGCCGACCGCCGCACCGTTTGCCCGGATAGCTATTGTTGATCGCCCATTCGCGCGCGATCTCTGGGACCCATCGGGCGCGAGGCAATGTGGCTACCCTCGGCGGCAGTTTCGCAGGACATTGTGAAACCAGACGGCAGACCGTCGTCTCTGAATAGCCCAGAAATTTCGCCAGTTCCCTGGCCGTCCAAAGCTTGTCGTCATCGACGATCGACATGCGTCACACGCCAAACTGGAAGAAATCAACGCTCGACGAGAAGCTGATCATGTCGGCATTTTCCCCGTCTTCTCGAACTTTGCGAATTCGCGGTCACTATCGAGGAAGGCGGAAAGCATCGCGGGTATCAGCTCGGTGATCGATTCTTCGGCGCCATAGGCCGATGCGTAGGCTGCGGCATAAGCGGAGAGCCGCGCATTGAGTTCGGGCAGGATGACGATCCCGACTTTTATCGGGGTGCGATCGGGAAGGCGGGCGAGTTTGAGATCGACCATTTCAGCCTTCCACGCCGCGCCACGGTCGAAGAACGATATCCTTGTGAACGAGAATCCGCAGCGGCCAGCCGGGGCGAACCTTGAGCGTCGGTTGCACATCAAGATTGCGCTGGACCAAATGATCGCCGGCGCGTGCGCCGCTTTGCTGAGTCGATTCACGGATTGCCCGAACGAGATCGCTCTCACCGCTTCCTGCGCCGAGTTCGGTCCCAACGCCAAGTAAGGTCGAGAGGACGACGCCCTTCAATAGCTGCCAGGTATGACGGTCGACGCGGTCGGCCAGGCCCGCATGACCCTCCGTGTCGGTTGCCGGAACATTGTCGATCCGGATTGACGAGCCGTCGGGCAGAATGATTCGCTGCCACACCACCAGCGCACGGCTCTGCCCGAACGCGACCACGCTGTCGTAGCTTCCGATCAGCCGCGAGCCTTGCGGAATGAGCAAGGTTCGTCCGGTGACGCTGTCTTTGACATTTTCAGTGACCTGCGCGGTCACCATCCCGGGCAGGTCGGAATTGAGCCCCGTAATCAGGCTCGCCGCGATCACGCTACCGGCATTCACAGTCCACGGCGAAACCGGACTCTCAAGCCGGTGCGGATTTATGTGGTCGCTGCCATTGGAACGACCGACCATCTCATTCTTGCGCCGCTGGCCGTTCGGGTCGGCACCCACTTCGGCCACCGCTATTCGCGCCTGTTCGGACCCCGGCGCAACTGCCTGGCCGGTCGCGCCCTCAGCAGCCGCCGTGCGTGTGAGCGGCAGCATGACGCCTGACTCGCGGGCCGCGCGACGCTCTGCTGCAAGGCGCTGACGCTCGGTTTCGGCGTCCTTCGCGGCGCCCGCGGCAAGCTGCGAAGCGCTATCGGCAGGCGCTTCCATCGCCATCTGGCGCTCCTTGGCGAGAATCGGCCTGCCGAGATCGCCCGGCAGCGGCGGCCCCAGTGCCGGCACGTCGCCATAGCTCGCGGGCGCGCCTGCCACGACGTCAGCCGCTCCTTTGGCCGCAACCGGTGCAGTATCATCGTCAACCTGGGAAAACCCGGGCTCGGAGCGGCCGAAGGCCAGCCAGCCGACGCCCACGATTGCCGTCGCGCCCAATCCGGCAAGAGCAATGATCGCACCGCGGCGAAATCGCGTCACCGGTGCCGGCCTTCCGCGCATGACAAGGCTTTCGGGATCGACCTTCGCGCGAACCACCTCGGGAGCCGGTGATTCTGCGGGCTTTGGGGTGCTCTCGGTCACGCGCCGCTCCTTCCCTGCTTGGCATGCGTCGCCCCGGACCGGGTAATGCGGACGATCTTCTGCTTCTTGCTGCCCAGCCGCAGCTCGGCGGCGGCGAAAAGCCGGTCGACGACATAATAGCGTCCTGCGACGCGGTAGTTGACGAGTTCGGCCTCGCCTTTGGGTCCGAGCACGAACAGCGGCGGCGCTTCGCCGGTCGCAATGGCCGCCGGAAATTCGATCCAGGTCTGGCGCCCGTCGTCAAAAGCGCGCAGCGGCCGCCACGCCGGCTTGTCGCCGCCGATCGCATAAGCGAAGTTGAGATCGTCGACGGCGATACCCGCAGAAACAGGGCGGGCCGCTTCTTCCGCAGCGCGGGCGCTCGCAATCGCAAGCAGTTCGTCCTGGGGATAGGTCCAGCGGATCGCGGTCATCGCCGTTGCATTGGTGCTCGTCAGTTGGACATGATAGACGCGCCGGTCGGTTGCGATGACGAGGTTGGTCGAAAGCCCTGCCGCAAAAGGTTTGACGAGGATATGGGTGCGTTTCGCGTCACCGCTCCCGCTGGTGGTGTCACCGACGGTCCAGCGCGCCGTGTCGCCGGCAGCGACCGAGGTCAGCGCCTCGCCCGGTTGCAGGGCGATGTCGCTAACGCGTCCCGGCGCTGTGTAGAGACGATAAAGTGCGCCTTCGGCGTAAGGATAGACCTGGACGGCGTTCATATATCCGGAGGCTACGGGTTCGCGTACCGCCGCCTTGGTCGCGGACGCCACGCCTGGTCCGGCGTGCGCGTAAACCGGGAGCGCGAGCGCGGCGAGGCAGGTCGACAGGATGAGGGACCGTATCACGAGGCTTCTCCTTCAGATTGGGTCGGCGCGGTAGATCGCGGCGCAAGACTGGGATCGAGCGGCGATCCCGATGGAATATCGGCTGGCGGTGCCGGTCCAGTCAGCGAACCCGAGCCGGCACGCGGCACCGCCGCCGCGCCGGTCGGCGGCAGCGCTGGCGTCTCGAGCTCGCGGCTCCAGTCGATCGCGTCGACATAGAGGCCGAGTGGATTCTTGCGCAGGACCTCGGCCGAGCGCGGGGGCTGGAGTTTGACCGTCACGACGGCAGTCCAGCGCGAGGTGCCCGACAGGCTGCCGCGCTCGAAGGCCTGCTCGGTCCAGTTGACGCGGAAGCTGGTGTCGGATGAGCGGACGACGCTTATAACCTGCACCGAAACGGTGCGGCGCCCGACTTCGGCGAACGGGTTCGACGCGCGGGCATATTCGCCAAGGAACAGTGCGCCGCGCGTCGTCGCGAAGTCGTAGGCCGAAAGCCAGTTCTCGCGCATCAACACAGCGTCGAGTGATCGCGCGCGGATATGAGTGATAAAGCGGCCGAGATGCCAAGCGATCTGCGGGTCGCTCGGCCGAAACGTGGCATCGGCCGGGGTCACCGCCTGCGCCTGCCCGAGCTTGTCGACCTCAACCACATAGGGGATGACGCGGCTCTGCATCGATTGCCAGACCAGCGCCGACGAAAGGCCGATCGTCAGGAAGAGCCCGCCGAATGCCATGAGCCGCCAGTTCTTCGCCTGGACGCGCGCCGAACCGATGCGTTCGTCCCAGAGCTGCCCCGCGCGTTGATAGGGCGTTTCGGGCTCGGGCGTCTGCCCATAGCGTTGCACGGCACGTTTAAATCGCATGGCTAGTCCCTTTCGTTGATGTCGGGTGTGATGCCGGCGCCGCCACGGTCACCGTCCTTGATCGTGTGCATGGCCATCTGCCGGCGATGACGGGCATTCTGCTGACCCTGCAGTCGCTGCGCCCAAGCAGGCGCGGCGTCGCTAGAGGCAGGCGCCGCGCCCGCGGCGTTATTGGCACGGCTATTGGTTCCGGCATTCCACGCGGCCTGGCGTCCACGCTCGGCCGCGTCGCCGAGACCGGTGGCAGAGCGAAGGCGATTGGAGGCTGCCCCTTGAGCTGCGGTCGCGATCCCGCCGAGACCCGCACCGACACTCGAGGACCCCGATGTTTCCTGTCCAAGCTTGTAGGCGGTCGAGGCCGCGCTTCCCATCGACGTGCCGGCGCGGATCGCGCCGAGACCGGCGGCGCCCATGCCGCGTGCCGCGGCCACAGCGCCTGCGCCGCCCATCGCGAGCCCACCCGCCGCAAGGGCGGTCGTTGCCACTGCCGATCCGGCGCCGAGCTGCGGCGCGCCCGCGACCAGGCCCGAGGCGATCGCCGGACCGAAGATAGCGAGTCCGAACAGTGCGAGGCTGGCGAGCATCAGCGAGACCGCTTGCTCGATCGTGACCTCCTCGCCCGTCAGCGCGCTGGTGAAGTCGGCGAAATAATTGGAGCCGATGCCGACGATCACCGCCAGCACCATCACCTTGATGCCCGAGCTCACGACATTGCCCAGCACCCGCTCGGCAAGGAACGACGTGCGATTCCAAAGCGCGAACGGCACGAGCACGAACCCGGCAAGGCTCGTCAATTTGAATTCGAGGATCGTGATGAAGAGCTGGATCGCAAGAATGAAGAAAGCCGCGATAACGATCAACCAGGCGATGACGAGCACGGCAATCTCGACGAAATTGTCAAAAAAGGCGATCGGGCCGACCAGTTCCTTCGCCTGCTCGAGCAAAGGCCAGGCCGCTTCGAACCCCGTTCCCGCGAGCCGCCCGGGCATCAGCAGCTCCTCTGGCCCGATCGCGCTGCCGCCGGCGGTCAGCCCGAGCCCGGCGAAGGAACGAAAGATGATCTCGGAGAGCGTCTGAAAACTATTCAGGATCAGCGCGAAGACGCCGACATAGAGGATTTTCTTCAAGAATTTGGCGATGACATCGTCTTCGCCGCCCAGCGCCCAGAAAAGGCCAGCGAGCGTGATATCGATGCCGATCAGGATGGTGGTAAGGAAACCGACATCGCCGCCGAGCAGCCCGAAGCCGCTGTCGATATAGGCAACGAAGGCGGCCATGAACTGGTCGATGATATTGAGATCGTCCATATCGCGGCTTCCTCATCAGATTTTGTCGCGGGGGCCGGCGGCCGGGAGAGGGGCTGCCGCGGCGGCCCCCGCGACGGGGCAGGTCTGGGCGGGGAGCATGTGTGGCCCGTCCTGCCCCAAGCGGTCAGGCGAGGCTCAGCGTGGAGGCGTCCAAGCCTTGCCGTCACCGAGAAACCGGCGGGTGGACTCGCGCGCTTCGCGCTCGATCTGCCCGCGCCGCGCACGTTCGAGCGTCTGTTCGCGAAATTGTGCCGCCATCAGTTGCTGGATCTGGAATTGCTGCTTCGCCGCAAGCGCGAGCAGCTGGTTGGTCGCCTGCGCCGCCTGAAGACTGCCCCCGGCGCCCTGGCTCTTGTCGACGATCGCTTTCAGAACCTCAGCGTCGTCCTGAACATTTTCGACGATGCCGCTCTGCACACCCATCGCCTGTCGGAATGACGCCATCTCGGTGTCTATCCGGGCCCGGGCCGCGGCAATCCGCGTGTCACGCCGCGCGAGATGCTCGAAACTTGTTGGAAAGGCGGCGCGGAATTGATCGTCGAGCCTGTCGACGCGAAAGTCGATGCCCTGCGCCTGTCCCATCAATCGGTCGATGTCGGCAAGGCGCTGCTGCAATGCGGCCATTTGCGGAAAATCGATCTTCGCCAGATTCTTCTGCTGGTTCACCAGCATCTGCGCCTCGTTCTGGAGCGACTGTATCTGCTGGTTGATCTGCTGGAGGGTGCGCGCTGCGGTCAGCAAATTCTGCGAATAATTGGCGCTATCGAACACCGGCATCGCCAACGCGGTCACTGCGGTCGTCGTCGGCGCGAGCGATGCCGCCAGCAAGGCCAGGACAAGCTTCTTCATCATCATTCTCCTTCGGGGGACAGGGGATCGGCAAAATCGGCGAGCAGGTCGGCGGCCCAGTCGAGGTCAACGCTGCGCAGGAAATGCCGGGCGAACGCGCCCGCGCCATGTTCGGCGAGGATCGCGTCGATGCGTTTCTGCGTGTCGGAATCGGATGCGCCGCACAGCGCGAGCGCGACCGGGCCAAGCCCGAGCTCGAACAACCGGTTCCCGCGCGCCGACTGGAGATAATATTGGCGCTTGGGGGTCGCGCGGGCGATCAGTTCGATCTGGCGCGCGTTGAGCCCGAAACGCGCATAGGCGTCCTCCGATTGTGGTTCGCTGGCTCGGTCGTTGGGCAGAAAAATGCGCTGCGGACAGCTTTCGATAATCGCCGGCGCGATCGCGCTGTCGGCGATATCGGCAAGCGACTGGGTCGCGAATATGACCGCGACATTCTTCTTGCGCAGCACCTTGAGCCATTCGCGGATCCGCGCGGCGAAGAGCGGATGATCGAGGAATATCCAGGCCTCGTCGAGAATGAGGAGGGTCGGTCGTCCGTCGAACCGTTCCTCGAGCCGATGGAACAAATAGCTCAGGACCGGAGCGACGACCTCGGCTTGCCCCATCAATGCCTCGGTCTCGAAACACTGCACATCGGCGAAGGCAAGATCGTCCTCAGCGGCGTCGAGCAGTCGTCCGAACGAGCCTTCGAGCGTGTAAGGCGCGAGCGCGACACGCAGCGCCGCCGACTGGAGCAGCAGCGACAAGCCCGTGAGCGTGCGTTCCTCGACCGGCGCGGTGGCGAGATTGCAAAGCGCCGACCACAGGGCTTCCTTGACCTCGGGCGTGACGGCAATTTTTTCGTGCGCGAGCAGCGCCGCGATCCATGTCGCGGCCCAAGCGCGCTCGTCGGCGCGGTCAATGCCGCGAAGCGGCTGGAAGGCGAGTCCCCTGCCCTCTCCGCCTGCACGATCGCCGCCGAGGCCCAGCGCATGATGTGCGCCGCCCATCGCCAGCACGGCGGCGCGCGCCGAGAATCCCTTGTCGAAGATATGGATTTGCGCGCCCGAATAGCGGCGGAACTGGAGCGCGATAAGGCCGAGCAACACTGACTTGCCCGCTCCCGTCGGCCCGACGATCATCATATGGCCGACATCGCCGACGTGCGTCGACAAGCGGAACGGCGTCGAACCGCTGGTCTCGGCGGTGAGCAACGGCGGACCGTGCAGATGGTCGCTCCGCGCTGGCCCCGCCCATACCGACGACAGTGGCATCAGATGGGCAAGATTGAGCGTGTGGACGAGCGGCTGGCGGACATTGGCGTAAACTTGTCCGGGGAGCGAGCCGAGCCATGCTTCGACCGCGTTGACGCTCTCGCGGATCGTGGTGAAACCGAGGCCGTTCACGATACGCTCGACGGCGCGGACTTTTTCGTCGACGCGCGCACGATCGATATCCGACACGGTGATCGTCGTCGTCAGATGTCCGAAGGCAACATGATCGCCGCCCAAAGCCTGGAGCGCGAGATCCGCATCAAGCGTCTTGTTGTCGGCATCGCTGTCGAGCAGTTGCGCGGGCTGGTTGTACATTATCTCGCGCAGCAGCGCCGAGATCGACTTTCGCTTGTTGAACCATTGGCGGCGCAATTTGGTAAGTGCCTTGGTGGCTTCAGTCTTGTCGAGCGCAATGAACCGCGTCACCCAACGATAAGAAAAACCTTGATGATTGAGCGCATCAAGGATGCCGGGACGCGTAAGGTTCGGGAAACCGAGGATTGTCAGCGCACGCAAGTGCAGATGTCCCAGCATCGGCTCCAGCCCGCCGATGAGCGGCGTGTCGGCGAGCAGGCCATCGAGATAGAGCGGAGTTTCGGGTACAGCCACATCGTGCCGCCGCGCCGAGATGGTGCCGTGCAGATAGGTCAGCGTCTCGCCATCGCCGAGACTGCGCACGGCGGGCATGAAGCCCGTGAACAGGTCGAGCACACGATTGGTCTCGGCAACGAAGCCAGCGAGCGCCTGCCGCCAGTCGCGGCCCTGGCTTTGATCGCTGCGCTCGACGAGCGCCCGCCCGGCGCGATCGGCATGATCGGCGTCGGCGAGCCAGGTCAGCGTCAGATAATAATGGCTCTCATAATGCGCCTCAGCGCTTTCGAAGCCGCCTCGCCGCTCCTCGTCGACCAGCCACGACGCAGCGTCGGGAAAGCGGCTCGCTGGATAGCCGAGCGCCTCGCGTCGCTCGGCCTCGATATGGAGCGCCCAGCCCGAGCCGAAGCGCTTGAGGACATTGTTCGCGCGCGCGGCGACCGACATCAGCGCAGCCTCGGTCGCGCTTTCAAGATCGGGACCGCGGAAGGCGAGGACGCGCGAGAAGCTGCCGTCCTTATTGAGGATGACGCCAGGAGCAGCTAGCGCAGCCCACGGCAAATGGTCCGCGAGCCGATCGGCCCTGCGACGATATTCGTGGAGCATCAGCATGAGAAATGCCCCCGCTGCCTGAGGTGCCGCATCAGCACCGGAGCGAAGTCGGGATCGCGCTTGGCTGCCATGACCGCCGCGCTATGGCCAAGCGCCCAAAGACCGACACCGGCAATCCATTGCTGGAGACCGAGGCCGATCGCGGCGGCGAGCGTGCCGTTGAGGATCGCGATAGCGCGCGGCGCGCCGCCGAGCAGGATCGGTTCGGCGAGCGACCGATGCACGGGCGCCTCGAAGCCCGGGGCGGGATGATCATGCCGGCTCATGCGATCAGCGCCCCGCCGCCGAAGCTGAAGAAGCTCAGGAAAAAGCTCGACGCGGCGAACGCGATCGACAGGCCGAAGACGATCTGGATCAGCCGCCGGAAGCCGCCTGCGGTTTCGCCAAAGGCGAGCGTAAGCCCGGTCGTGATGATGATGATCACCGCGACGATCTTCGCGACCGGCCCCTGCACCGACTCGAGTACCTGCTGGAGCGGCTCTTCCCACGGCATGCCCGATCCCGCTGCTTGCGCGGTGGCGGCGAAGATACAGCCAGCGCCAATTGCAGCAACGGCGATCGCTAACAAATGGCGCTGGGACAAGGTTTTGGCGGGCATGGTTCAAGCTCCTGCTGTAAATGACGAGGGGATGAGATCGACGATGCCGTAGCCGCCGTCGGGATCGAGGCCGGCGACGCGCGCGACGGTTTCGACGCGCCGTGCGAGCCCGCGGCCCGCGATGAAGACGATGACCTCGATGGCTTCGGCGATCAGGCGCCGCGGCACGGTGACGACGCTTTCCTGGACGAGACTTTCGATCCGATAGAGCGCCGAAAGAGCGGAATTGGCATGGACGGTCGCAATGCCGCCGTGATGCCCGGTATTCCACGCTTTGAGCATGTCGAGCGCCTCGGCGCCGCGCACTTCTCCGACGATGATGCGATCGGGGCGCAGCCGGAGCGTCGAACGGACAAGGTCAGCCATCGAGACGGCGCCCGTCCGCGTGCGCAACGCGACGACGTCGCTGGCCGGGCATTGCAGCTCGCGCGTGTCTTCGATCAAAATCACCCGCTCGTCGAGGTCGGCCATCTCGGCGAGCAGGGCGTTGGCGAGCGTCGTCTTGCCCGAACTCGTGCCGCCGACGACAAGGATGTTCCGCCGTTCGACCACCGCCATCGACAGGATGCGCGCAGCGTCGGCGGACATGATACCGCCGTGGACATAATCGAGCAGCGTATAGATGCGCGCCGCGGGCTTACGGATCGAGAAGCAGGGTGCAAGGCTGACCGGCGGCAGCACGCCTTCGAAGCGTTCGCCCGCCCCGCCGCCATGCGGCGGCAGTTCGGCCGAGACGATCGGCGCGGCGGCATGGACTTCGGTGCGGGCATGGCTGGCGACAAGGCGGATGATACGCTCGACCTGCGCCGGATCGTAACGGGTGCCGCTATCGATGCGCCCTTCTCCCAGCCGGTCGATGCGCAGCACCCCGTCGGGGTTGACCATGATTTCCTGGGTCAGCGGGTCGGCAAGTGCCGCGGCGATGGTCGGTCCCATCGCGGTGCACAGCATCGCGCGGCGACGCCCGGCAGAAAGCGTCTCGCTCATGGCATCATGCCTCCGTCTTTCGCCGGACCGATCGAACGCGTTCCTCCGGCGATCTGTCGGCCAACCTGCGCGACAAAAGCCTCGAACCGCTCACGCCCGACCGCGCGCGCAGCATGATCGGCCTCGGCAAGCGGCGCGGTGACGCTGAGCTGATAGCGGATGAACAGCGACAGGCTCTCGAGCAGCACCTCGATGTCGCGCGCAATTCGGTGTGTGTCGCGCGACATGCGGTCGAGACGAACCTTGAGAAGGTCGTCGACCTCCTTCGCGCCGCGCCGCGCGAGATAAGCCGCCAGCGCGTCGCTGACGATGCCGCTCTTGGTCGCGCCCGGGCTCGCCGCGAGCGCTTCGAGCGCGTCGCTGAGCTTGATATCGAGGTAAAGATTTTGCCGGAATTTCATCGGATCACAGCCCCAGCGGCAGCTGCGGGCTAGTGCCCTGGTCGAAGCCATAGGCCCGCACCGCCGGGGTGAGGCCGCGCGCGCGTTCCATGACGCGCTGGTCGGCGGCGAGGTCACCGTCATCCTGCTCGGCGGGAATGGCCTCGGGCTGCGGCGCCTGCTCGGTCCTGGCCCCGACATCCTCGCCGAAACCGGGATGGCGTTGGCGTTCGAGGCCGCCTTCATCCAGCTCGTCCATGACGGCACCGGCGCGTTGTTCGAGCCGCGCATCGCGCAGACGCACGAAACGACCCCATTCATTCGCCCGTGCTGGCGGGCAGTCGGCATAGCGACCATCGGCGAGCGCGGGCGGCACCGCGACCCGCCCCGCGAAATTGCTGTCCTCATAATAGCGCAGCTTCCGGGCGCGGATCGGCGCCATCCCGGACACGAGCACAAGCTCATCGGTGGCGGGCAGCTGCATGACTTCGCCGGGGGTGAGCAGCGCCCGCGCGGTTTCCTGACGGCTGACCATCACATGCGCGAGCCAGGGCGCGAGCCGGTGTCCGGCATAGTTGCGCATCGCGCGCTGTTCGGTGGCGGTGCCGAGCGCATCGGAGATCCGCCGCGCGGTGCGTTCGTCGTTGGTCGCGAAGGCGACGCGGACGTGGCAGTTGTCGAGGATCGAATTATGCTCGCCATAGGCGCGCTCGATCTGGTTGAGGCTCTGCGCGATCAGGAAAGCGCGGATGCCGTACCCGGCCATGAAGGCGAGCGCGGTCTCGAAGAAGTCGAGCCGCCCCAGTGCCGGAAACTCGTCGAGCATCATCAGCACCTCGTGCCGGCGCACCGTCGAGCGGCGATCGTCGAGCTTCTCGGTGAGCCGGCGGCCTATCTGGTTGAGGATCAGACGGATGAGCGGCTTGGTCCGGCTGATGTCCGACGGCGGGACAACGAGATAGAGCGAGACGGGGCGCTCCCCATCGACAAGATCGGCGATGCGCCAGTCGCAGCGCGAGGTGACTTCGGCCACAGTCGGGTCACGGTAGAGGCCGAGGAAACTCATCGCGGTCGACAGCACGCCGCTGCGCTCATTGTCGGATTTGTTGAGCAGTTCGCGGGCGGCCGAGGCGACAACCGGATGGACCTGCGGCGCGTCCGTGGTGCCGACATGATTGGTCGCCATCATCCGCCTGAGCGTCGCGGTGAACGGCCGCTGCGGATCCGAGAGGAAGGTCGCGACGCGCGCGAGCGTCTTCTCCTCCTCGGCGTAGAGGACATGCAGGATCGCTCCGACGAGCAGCGCGTGCGACGTTTTTTCCCAATGATTGCGCCGTTCGAGCGCGCCTTCGGGATCGACAAGAATGTCGGCGATATTCTGCACGTCGCGCACCTCATGCGCGCCGCGGCGCACCTCGATAAGCGGATTATAATGCGCCGAGCGTCCATCGGTCGGGTTGAACAGCAAGGCATGCGAAAATCGCGCGCGCCAGGCCGCAGTCAGCTGCCAGTTCTCGCCCTTGATGTCGTGGATCACCGCCGATCCGGTCCAGCTCAGCAGGGTCGGGACGACGAGCCCGACGCCCTTTCCTGATCGCGTCGGCGCGAACGCCATGACATGCTCGGGTCCGTGATGACGCAGATAGCTATGCTGAAACTGGCCGAGGAAGACGCCTGCATCGCCGGTGAGGCCCGCACGGTCGATCTCCCGCGACGTCGCCCAGCGCGCCGAACCATAAGTGGTCACCAGCCGCTGCTGCCGCGCCCGCCATAACGAGCCGAAAATCGCCGCCCCGCAGCCGACGAACCCACTCGCCGCCGCCAGCGCCCCAGCCTTGTCGAAGACGTCGGGCGCATAGGCGTCGTAATGATACCACCAGGCGAATATCTGCCACGGCCGATAAACGGCGATCCCGGCGACGTCGAACCACGGCGCGCCGAGCTGCGGTTGATGGCCAAGCATCGCCGCTGCCCACTGCGTCGCTGTCCAGATGCCCGCGAAGACGATTCCGAACACGACGAAGATCTGTCCGATGAGCAATTTGGTCGGGGTCATGTTCCGCTCCGCAAGGGGCGGACGGGCGCCCCTGTTCATGCCGATAAAAATCGGGGGAACGGCGCGACCTGAACATTACGGTTTTAGGGAAGCTCGGCGAAGTTGAAGGAAGTCACCCACACTCCCGGCTCGACGATGACGATAATCCGCCTGCCACATCGGGGCGCTGCTCCGAGAATCGCATGGTTCCGCGAGAACTGGATGTTCGGGACATTTGCGACGGGATTGAGAAGAGGCTCCATAGCATATATTGACAATTGGCGTCATAACGACATATATACGCCAATTGACGAAGGAGGCTGAGCATGGAATTGGTCGCAATCAAGGGTCCGGCCCTTCCCCCTGCCCCGGACTTCTCGACCGAAGAAGTCCATGCGATGCAACGCGCCGTGATCCGCTTGTTCGATCATTGGGGTGTCACGGACGCCCAAGCGGCAACCCTGCTCGGCGATATCGCGGTGCGGACCTATCAGCGCTGGAAGCAGGGCGAATATGGCCGCTGGAACGTCGATCTGGCGGCGCGCCTCTCGAATCTGATCGGCATCCACAAGGCGCTCCGCCTCCTTTATACCGAGGCAGAGCGCGGCTATCGCTGGATCAAGGCGCCCAACCGCGCCTTCGGCGATCGCTCGGCACTCGACGTCATGCTCGGTGGCCACCTCACCGACCTGATGCGCGTGCGCCGCTATCTCGACAGCTATCGCGGTGCATGGTGACACGCGGATGCCCGATGCGCCGCTGTCCCCTGTCGATTGGCCGTCCGCTGTCCGCTTGATCGAGAGCAAATATCCGCCGATCGACCTGTTCGAGGATCTGGCCGATCCCGAGGATTGGGAGTTGCTGGCGGCGGCCGAGGCGCGAACCAATCCCCGGATCTCCGAAACGATCGGCAATCTCGATCTCGTGCCAGTCGAACGCCGCGTGTCCGGCCCCGGCGCGAGTTATGTCATGGCACCTTTTACCCACTGCTCGCCCGACAGGCCGGGCCGGTTCCACGACGGCAGCTTCGGCGCCTATTATGCCGCAAGCGATTTCGAGACGGCGGTCGCCGAAGTCACATATCATCAGGCGCAGCGCCTCGCCGATACCCGCGACGAACCCGGCTGGATTTCCGACATGCGCGAGTTGGTCGGGGCAGTGAATTCCGAATTCGTCGATGTCAGGGGAGATGGCTTCAAAGCTCTGCTTGCTCCGAATGATTATGCACCTTCGCAGGCCTTCGCACACCAGCGCCGTGACGACGGCGCCAACGGGATCGTCTATCCATCGGTTCGCGACCCAGGTGGAGAGTGTATCGCCGCCTTCTGGCCGGACGTTGTTTCGAAGCCGGTGCAGGCGCGGCATTTCCGCTATCACTGGGATGGAGCAAGGATCGACATGATCCACGAGCTTCGGCTCGACGGTAAAGGCCCAATATTCCGGTTGGAGGCATGACGCGGCGGTCGATAGAGTGCTACGCTGCTGAATGGCCCCAGGCTGCAAATCCGCCTGCTGAGCGACAATATTCGTGGACGGACTATCTGACCGCTATGCGCCCGATGTCGGCCGTTCCGGGTGTGAGCTGGCGGTGCCCGAAAGCTGCCGCGAAGGCGACGTCATCCATCTTGCAAACACCGACGATTGTCGTCGATCCCGGCCGGCGATATCCACAAGGCGTTCGGCGCATCCTGTATCTGATCTCACTTCTTCTTGCGGTCGCGCCCCTTGCCCTTTTTTGGCGGCGGATCGGTGTATTGCTCGATATAGCCACGATGCGCCTTCCGGTTGGACTTCGAGATGTCGACCTTGTGATAGGCGGAGCGTAGCCTTTCCAGAATGGCGTCGAGGGTGAAGCGCATTTCCTCCCGGGCGTCGAGAATATCAGCCCAGGCACCTTTCTCGTCTCCGCGCAGCGCCTGGCGATGTTCGTGGTGGAAGATCGAAGCCGTGCTACCCTTGTTGTCGACATAATGCTCGTCGTGCGACAGCGCGCGGAGCCAAGCGCGGTGGAAGCGCGCTACCAGGTTCTTGAGCGCCGGATCGTAAAGTTCGAACAGGCTATTTTCGACGATCCCGTTGAAATTCTCCCAATGCCAGATCGAGCGGTTGCTGATCCGCTGCGGGATATTCTCGATGAGTTCGTCGATTGTCGGAAGATGGAGCGACTCCATCAGCCATTTCATCTTCTTCACATCATGATCGTGCTCGATCTTCTCCCGTGGCACCCCCTTCAGCTCGGACGGGCGTTTCGGATTGAGGTCGAGGACGGCCTTGATCGACACGAAGGCGAGGCCGACCAATTTCTCACGGTCGGTCGGCGACGCTCCCTCCTTCAAAGCATAGGGTGAGGCGCGGTTCTGGTTGAAGTCGAACGGCAGGTCCCCCGGAAATTTTGCCAGCGCGGTGTTGAACAGGAGAATAATTCGGTTCCAGCCTACCTGCCCGACGGCATAGCCGAGTTCGTAGCTTACATTCGGATTAGGACAGGGCCGCTTTGCGCGAGGTGAGGTGACGCTGGTGATGTCGGCGATCACGATGTCGGCGCGTCCTAGCTTCTCGATGATTTCGGTAGCGATGTTGAAGGATCCCGACGTCTCGCGCGTGGCTTCGTCGAGGATGAGAGTGAGGTCTGGATATTGCGGTTTGAGCTGCCGCATCGCCTTGCGAAGTGCGTTGCGGATGCCATTGTGGTTGGTCTCGGACGGTGAATCGCTCTGCCACGAGTAGAAGATCCGGACTTTCTTTTTCGCCACTTTTTGTCTCCGCAGTAGAGGAAGCCGATCTACGATGTGCGTTGAAACTTCGAGCGGTTAAGCTGCAGCTGGAAGCTAAAGCGCCTCGGGAATATCGGCTTGTACCTCGTGAAGCACACGCTTCTTGTCGCCCTCACCAACGACAATCTGCCATCGGGAGAAGCAGGCCTTCTCATGGCCGTCTCCCGTCGGAAGTCCCGACATTATTGTCATCGCGACACTAAAACCTCCGGATCTGCGATCGAGCCTGCTCGTCTGCACATTGAGATTCTCGCCGTGGCGCGTCAGCGACCCAAGCGGCGGCCATTGACCGTCGGTGAAGACAATGCTCGCCGGGTCCAGCTCGATGCGTACATCCGGCACATGAAGGCCCGCCCATCGATCCGCGCATTCCAAGAAATGAAACCTGAAGTCGGGCGGTCCATCGACAAAGAGCGCATAGCTTTGCCCTTCTGATGACACGACAAGCACGCGATGCGTGTAGCTGGCGGTCGGGATTATGAAGCTCATGGGAGCCGCATGTTGGAGCGACGCCGCGAAACACTCGTCGGGATCGAGCATGGTTTTGTTCATGAATAGCAATCCTAGCTGGGCGGCAGCGAACCGTCTCTAGCGCCACTTTGGACTTCGGCGCATCGCGTCGACCAAGTCGAAGATCGGTCGACCTTCGTTCGTGGGAACCAAGCCCCATCCGTCACAGCTTGTGCAATGAGAAGGGCCCATTTCGCCGTAGGGACGCTGCCGCTTTGCTTGTGGCATGTCAAACCAGCGCCCGCTACCGCCACAATCGGAACATAGGTTGAATAGTGCAGTCATACATTCAGCTCCATATAGAATACATCGTGCACTTGTTTCAAAATTTGCGACAAAAATTAGAAAGCTATGTGGAATGTGGAGATATTTGAATTATAGACGAGATAATTATTCATAATTGCCTATGTAAAATTCTATCATTTATTCTTTCGGTCTAAGAAATTTCATCAATGAAATTTGATCTCGATTATAGTGAACGATATTTAATTTGAATTACTATATTGATATTGAATAGCTTTATTCTTTGCCGCTATCTCGAAACCTGCTATCATGGCTTCTGTGAATGAGGAGGCTTCTATATGGATATCAAGCACCCCGCGCCCAGCATAGCTGGCTTGGATTTGACTTTGAAGAGCGTCGCTTTGAAGCGTTTGGTTGAGGAGGTGACGTTCGGGGGAACGCTTTCGACGGTGCGCGGGTACAACCGCACCCACAACCGTCATAATCGGTGACAATCCAGGCAATCGACGGGCAGAATAGGACCGTCGACACGGTCCTTCTTAAAGTGGCTAGCCGCTGCAACCTCGATTGCGGCTATTGCTACGTTTATCATATGGGCGATGACAGTTGGCGCACGCAGCCCAAACTGATGTCCGATGAAATTATCAAGCATGTCGCGGTGAACCTTGGCGCGCAATACAGGCGCCAGCAGACACCGTTCAGTGTCGTGCTTCATGGCGGTGAGCCGTTGATGCTGGGTGCGACGCGCCTCGCGAGATTGTGTGAAGCGCTCCGCGCTGAGCTCCCGCATCCCTGTGGGATCCATGTGCAGACCAACGGCGTGCTCCTTGCCGACGCGATAATCGACGTGCTGGTCGCCTATGACGTCGGTATTTCCATCAGTATCGACGGCCCCGCAGTCGTCCACGACCGCTTCCGCACCGATCATTCGAATTCAGGTTCGCATGCCCGCGTCACCGCGGGGATCGAACGATTGACGAGCCGCCCCGACGCAAGTCCGCTGTTCGCCGGCGTATTGGCGGTGATCGACCCTTCGAGTGACCCTGCCGATGTCTACGCAGCGCTCAAGGCAACCGGTGCACCCAGCCTCGATTTTCTTGTTCGCGATGGCAACTGGGATCAGCTTCCCTTCGGAAAGGCGACGTCTGACGCAGTCGAATACGGGCGCTGGCTTTCGGGCCTTCTCACCCTCTATCTTGCCGACCCGGCCCCGCCGCGAGTACGGATTCTCGACGACATGATGCGGTTGATCCTCGGCGGACAGAGTCAGAAGGAAGGCGTCGGCAATACCGACTACGGGATTTTGGTTATCGAACCCGACGGCCGGATCGACAAGAATGACACCCTTAAAGTCGCCCACCCGGGTGCTGATCGCTTTGAGAAGGCCTGGTCAATCCTCACAGATCCGCTGGAGGATTTTCTGGCAAGCCCTGCCTTCGATCACTATTATCGTCAGCAGCGAACCTTGGCCGACCAGTGCCATAACTGCGCGGATCTGGCGATTTGCGGCGGCGGCATGGTCGCTCACCGCTGGAGTGCCGAGCGCGGTTTCGATAACCCGACCGTTTTCTGTGCCGATCAGCGTCACCTTATCGCCGAAATGCGTGGCGTCATCGCGCGTATGGCGGCACAAGCTGCTTGAAGAGGAATCAATTTATGTTGGAAACGCCCGCTGTCGGCCGCAGCGAATCTCCTGCGACGCTTGACCTCAATCTGGCGAGCAGCGTCGCCCTTCGCAGGCTCGTCGACGAGGTTCGAAACGAAGTGCCTCCCATGGCGGCGACCGCTTACAACCGTACGTATCACCGGCACAACCGCTAGAGGGCGTCGTGAAGGACACGGCTATCGCGGCATCGCCGCTTGCGATTTGCGAGCACGCACGAACGCCATTTCCGTATTTTGTAGCCGACCACTGCATCGAACCGGCCTTGGAGTCGGCCTTGCTTGATTGGTTCGAAGGCGATGCGCCTTGGCAACTCGTCGAACATGACTTTTACGAGCAATATGAGTTCAGCCTCTTTGACGCTTGCCCGCCCGAAATTGCGGAACATCTGGTTTCGAGCGATGCAATCGGTTGGCTGACAGCTGCTATCGGCAATCATTTTGGAGTGAAGATTTCGCGGCAGGTCGAGCTTGTCGCACACAAGCTCGTCCCAGGTCAGCGCATCGCGATCCACAATGACTTTCTTGATGGCGGCGAAACGCACCGCCTCACAGTTCAGCTCAATCGCGGACTCGATGACGCCGATGGCGGCTTCTTCATGCTCTTCAACAGTTTCGATGCAGCGGACATTCATCGCATTTTGCGCCCTGTCAGCGGGACCGGCATCGGATTCGAGATCGGGCCTGAATCGCACCATGCGGTATCGCGCATGCATGGCGGCGAACGCTATACCCTCGTCTATTCCTTTCATGCCCTTCCCGCTGCATAGGCCGAGTAGCCGGCCTGCCTCATGGCAGCCTGGGCTCGCCGCCAATCTTGCGGTCAGCTTCGAGCGATCCCATGCAGCGCGCCTCGCGACTGGTTACAGCACCGCGTCCTGGTTGGGTCTGGCAACGAGTGACGGCCCGGCCACAGTTCCGATCCTGCAGCATTCGGCGCAGTTCGAATTGCTGACAGGTCCCGCACGTCAACGTTATGAGGGGCTGGCGCTTGTCCTTGCCGAGACGCTCCCAGGCGAGGTGGAAGCTGCGCTCTTCCGCGAGGCCGTCCAACTCTTGAGGCATGGGGATCAATTGAGGGATGCCGTCCGCGTACTGGTCCGGAGCGTGCATGCGTTGGTTCCGTGCGGTGAGGGCTTTGATACCAGCCATTCGGACCCGGACGTGCCGTTCTCGGTCTTTCTGTCGATCCCGACGGGCGAAAAGCACGCGGCTTTGCGCCTCGCCGAATCAATCCTCCACGAAGCGATGCACCTGCAACTTTCGCTATTCGAGGCCGGTGAGCCATTGGTCGGCGAGTCCGATGCATCGGGTTATTCGCCTTGGCAGGGCACCGTCCGGCCGATCGGTGGACTCGTCCATGGCCTCTTCGTTTTTCGAGCAATTTTCGACTGGCTCGGGACTTTGGATAGCGCTTGCTCCGATGGCGCAAGCACATTGGCCTATGTCGAGAATCGCCGTCACGAAATCTTGCAGGAGATGTCCTGCATCGCAGACCTTGCGGCCTCGCCAGCCCTGACGCCCACGGGCGCCCGCCTGGTCACGACTTGGCTAGACTTCAGTTAAGCGGCTGGGGGTGCGAGCATGTCCGACGCCATCGCGCTGAACTTGGAGGTCGGAAGGACCGCCTCGAGGAGGAACGCCCCGGCGTCTTGAATTGCCTCGAGCGCTTCCGCGTTGGCACCATCTTCGGGCATTGCTGCAATTTTGCGCAGCAGATCGAGTGTCTGATAAAGCTCAAGCCGGGCTTCGATCAATGGCAGGCGATTGAGCGCTACATAATCGACAGTCGTCCGCCCTTGAACAGTGGTCCCGACGGCAACTTCATCCGCAAAGCGGATGTGATCGCGCGGATCCAGTGGCCCGCTGGGATCGAGGATCAACGGAGCTTCGTTGGCGATGCTGCCATGATGGTTTAGGGCGCGTTGCCCGGGATCGGCGAGCGGGAAAAAATTCTTCTTGTGGCTGCGGTTGCAGACTTGGCAGCTATAATAGAGGTTTTCCCAGATATATCCGAGCCAATAATATCCCGGATAAAGTTTGGCTTGGCGCCTGGCTTGCTGCGAATATTTCTTGGGCCGGAAGTGCTCGACATCTGCTGCGGCGTTAGCTTCGAAAATGCCTTCGCAAAAGCAGCATTTGCTGTGTTGCGCGGTTCGAAGCACGTCCTTCACCTGCGCGTGGCCATATATTTTCGAATCGATCTCAAATGCCAGCACGCCGCTATCATACGGCATCGCATCTTCATCATAGAGCGCGCAATCCGCAGCAGTCAGAACGATGCCTTCGGCAAGCTTGGCCGGCGTTTCCGGCTTCGCAACGCGGATCATTGCGTGCCGGGCTGGCCGATCGCCGCCGCCGCGCGCCGGATGATATCCATGGCGCGCTGGTCTTCCTCCCGCTCGGCCGTGGGCAGGTTGTGGACCTGTGCATTGAGCTGTGCGAGTTCGGTGCTCTCCTCGGCGCTCAGTCGGGATTTGGTCGCTAAGGCATTGCGCCGCTCAATGACCTTCTCGACGGCGATCGGGCGCGCCGATTCTAAGCCGAACAACTCGCTGGTCAGTATCTGGTCGAGCCTCCAGTTTTTGACAACTGCAGGATCGCTGACGATCGCCACTTCGCCGCAGTCGGCGTGCAGAACCGCGAGGTTGGTGTCGAGAGCATCCTGCGCCATCAGCGGGCTGTGCGCCGTCGCGATGAACTGGACCGCCGGGAAATGCGTGGTCAGATGCCGCCGGATCGACCGCTGCCACTGAGGATGCAAATGAAGATCGATTTCGTCGACGATCACGATCGCTGGCTCAAGCAACGGGTTGGGACAGTCAGGATAGTGGTTAAGTAGCCGCCAAGCGATATCGGCCGTCCACGCCATGACGGTCTGGTAGCCCAGGCTCATGCGGGTGATTGGAACAACGCCAAACGGCGTCTTGATCCAGACGCCTCCTTCGTCGTCGTCCGTGCCGGGTAGGCGCGGGCCGCGAATGTCGATGTCGTCGGGATGGTCAAGATAGGGCAAGATCTCCACCAACAAGGCCTTAAGGCTGGCAAGCTTCGACTTCGCATTCTCGCGTTTCTTCAGCCTCAGATAGTCCAGCCTAGAGAGAGTCTCTTCGGGATCGAACAACTCGGCAGCCGCGTCGAACAGGGAATCGATTTGGCCCTTGCCCGACGAACGCTCCAGATTAGCTCGGCCCATGTGTCTTCCAGCGCCATATGCGAGGACAAGGGGCTCCACTGGTTTTCCGGGAAAATCGGCGGTCGGGATCACATCCTTGATCCGCCCCTTCGATCGCGTAATTTCGATGGCGGTGACAATTTTGCGCCGCTTGCGGCGGCCCGATCCGTCAAATGTTGCTCCAGCAATCAATTCTGCCCGCAGCGACGCAGGTCCATCCGTGCCGGAGCGAGTGTATGCCTTGAGGGTCGCGTTGTCCTCTTCGCGAAAGAGTTCGGGTTCCACCGGATGGGGTACGGCGCCGTCGTCATCGTCCGGCGCCTCGTTGACGACAGGACGCATACGCGCCAGGCACTGGAGAAGTGTGGTTTTGCCGACACCATTATCGCCGAGGATAAGAGTCCATTGTGCCGGGCGCCCATGCGCGTCGAGCAAGTCGAAACATTGGCGCGTCCCGAACGATCGAATGTTCTCGAGTTCCAATCGAGTGAAATAGACAGGCTGGCTTTGCGGTCTCATGATTTGGCGCTCTTAGTCTTGGGCAGGATGCGAATCATTGTTCATTGCCTTGATAGTCTTTCCATCTGGACAGGTCCAAGTGCCGCGATCAGCCTCTGAATTCCGACCGGTGGCTGGTCTCGAAGACGGATAGTCCAGACGCTGATGGGGTGGGCACCCGATCAGTCGATTGCTTTCGCAACTTGTTCGAAGCGGGCAGCCTTTCTGACACCTCCTATCAGGTCGACGATCGAGTCAGGCTGCGCCCGAACGCGGCGGAAATCTTCCAATGTGCGTTTGTCGACAAAGAGTTCGTCGACATATGGGGCGAGCGCTGCGAGATCACCGTCGACAACGTCACTTCCCGCGCTTCGTTGACGGTCTTGTCCGTGACGCTGCAGGGCCTTCTGGATACGCCAACTCGGCAGGATCTTCATGTCGAGCGCCTTGAGATCCTCAAATGGGCGCCCAAGATTATCGGCAACGATTTTCATGCGCGAGCGAAAGAGCGCAAGCTCGTTCAGATCAGCCATGACGGAGTCGTCGCGGACCTCGTCGGCATCGAGCCCTTGCTCTGTTAGCGCTGCCACCAACAAGTCGCGGACCTCCATTTGGGGCGGTATCTCGAAGCTTTCGACCGGGCTCATGAACGCAGCGGTCATGGAGGCAGGATCGCTTATCTCCCGGTCGCCTCGGGTCTGAATATGGTCTAATATCTCTCCACGCATATGGCGCTTTCTGACCATTTGCTTTTCGAGGTTCCGTATCGAACCTCGCGCGATTTCGCCCACGGTTCGTTGATCGTCGAACAGCTTCATGCTCCGTGTGGCCGCTATCAGCTTTGCCCTTTCGCGCTTTCGCAGGCAGTCCTGACGCACAACTTCCCAAACCCAGGTGAATTGGCCAAGCCCATCTTCTCCCGTCCCGAAATGCAACATCACCCTTCGCGCGGAGTCTCGAATAGTTTCGAGATCATTTGAACCTTCGAGCGTTGCAGCAGCTTCTGCGGACAATATGTCGACAATCGACCCTAGGCTCTGTGTGTCTTGCGGAAATCTGATGAACGCGATGTGCGGAAGCCCCTGGATAAAATCGATCCTTCGCCGGGCCCATTCAGCATCGTCAATACAAAGCAACTCCTCGACATGATGCCAACACAGGAGTGGCATGCGGCCAGCCGCCAGCAATCTCTGGTGGAAATCGAGTCCGATTTGTCGACGCGTGGCGTGCCGACCAAGAGCTGCATCAACCCAGCCGGCCCAGTGCGAGCTGTCCGGAGAGATAATGCGAAAACCGTTCATGACCAGGTTTCGGCGCGTCGTGATTGCGCGCACAAGCAGCTAACATCGTATGAGACGTCGTCATCGTCCCTGATTGCCAGCCTGGAGTTAGGGGGTTTATGGACGGAAGGCGTCATCAAGCTCCCGACCTTTGTAGCGCTTCCTGTTCGATCTCATCGCGCATGGCCTCCGTGCTGACCGAACCTGGCGTTCGCCTGTCCTCGGATATCTTCGGGGGCTTGGCCTGCCATGCAATCAGGTGTTCCCCGACGTTCGCATGATATTGGCTCGCGACCTGCAACAATTCGCTGACGAAATTCTTTCGCTGGCTGAACTTGCCGCCAAGGTCGCGTACGAGCAGCACGTCGAATGCATGTGGCGCCATGCCCGGGCGGTCTTGCGAAGCGATATCGAGATCGGCGCGCAGGGCCGAAAGCGGATATTGTGTGGATGGCGAACTACCTGGCCAGCCGAGACGGACATAGAGGTCGGTGGGTTCTGCACTCGCGAGCTGGCGCAAGAGCCAGGACAGTCTCGCCTTGGTTGATTTCTTGTCGGCTGGTGCCTTAAGCCGCATCCCGAATGCGAGCGTCCTCTTGGGAAGGTCGGCTGCAATCTGAATGCGCGCGGCGGCGCCGGGAATTGCGATTTCGGTTTTCAGACAATTTCCTGCGGAAAGCGATGCGAGCGCGCCCTTCAGGCGCTTGGCCGGGTCACTTGCCTCGTCCCCACTCAAGGTCAGCTTTACTTGCTTGCCGATCTGGCGGCTGAGTGTCGCGATCATCCTGTCGAGCGCCTGATGCCACCCGCCGACGACATCCTGAGCAAGAGGATGTTTCGCCGGTACGCCCGCTCCGGCAGCAACCTGGGCGCATATCTCGGACCAGGCTGCCGGCATTTGATCATATTCCTTCACGCCGGAAGAACCGTGCAGAAGAAAGCGTTGAAGCTCCGCCAGCAAGATTTGCTGTTCGCGATCCGCTACTGCGCCTTGCTCGCGAAGCAACTGTGCTTGCGTGATCACATAGCCCCACGACCAGTGGAACAGGCCGACCTTCTTTGTCAGGCTGGAGTTGATAGTGAGAGGATGGTGCGTCGGGAGAGCGGTAAACTGGTTTGACAAGGTTATGACCGCGTCGATGCCATTGATCCGGGCTAGCGCGAGATAGCCTTCGATCTGGGCATTGGTGAGGTCGTTGGTGCCGACCTTCGCTTCGACAAGCGCAGTCCAGACTTTGCCGCCATTGCGCAACATGATCAGCCCGTCTGGCCGCTCGCTCTTGTCGGGCGAAGTTTTTTTGAGAACGACCTCGGTGAACGTGTCGATCTTGGCGCGCGCGCCTGCCTTTGCGCCAAGCCCTCCGAGCAATACCCGGCCAAACTCGCCGACATTCTCGAGGCAAGCGAGGAAGATCGATAGCGTCCGCCCTTCCTTCGAATTTTCTGACAGCACCGGGAATAAACGGGCAGCTTCGCCCGCGGTCAGAAAATCGGGGATGTCGCTCATGATGTTCTTCCTAATTGAGTGCGCCGCATCTGATGGGTTCGATCCGAGTTTCTGCCGCGAAAATGTGTGAGGTGCCTAGGGCGAGCTCGATACCTTCAAAGAGTCGAGGGTCTCAGGAGTGATGGTTCCTGTCGTTTTCAGGCCATATTTGGACTGGTAGGCGCGGAGCGCTTTGCGCGTCGCCGGGCCGACATCACCGTCGATGGTGCCGCTGAACACGCCGTGTGCGAGCAGCGCGATCTGGACGCGCTTGACGATCGTCTTGAACAATTCGGAGCGGCCGGGGAGGGCCTTTAGCGGTTCGCTGCTCGCCGCGTCGGGCGAGCTGTAGAGGGTCGAGGGCGTCGCGCCCTGATAGGTCGATCCCGAGTTGTCGTTAGACGAGCCGCTAGACGAGGGGGGCGGCGAATAGACTGGCGCGGGATCATAGCTGCCCCCGCTGCCGCCCGTGCTCGATCGGTGGCTCGTATGGCTGCTGTGGCTACTGTGCGAATAATGGCCCCCGCTGCTCGATCGATGGCTGCTGTGACTGCTATGGCTCCGGTGGCTGCGGTGGTCGGCCAGCGTGATGCTATGGTCTTGGCGGAAGGTCTCATAGAGCGTCGTACCATTGCCGCGGTCGTCGGTCGCGGTGGTTGCTTTGAGGACATCGGGCGCGAGCGGGTCGCGGCTCCCGAACCCTGCGGCCACTAGCGAGGCGATGAGGAAGGTCCGGCTCATAGCGGCGTCACCCTGCCGATGTCGGCATCGGGATGCCATTCAAAGAAACCCGCGCACGCCTCGCGCTCGTTGCAGCCCTCGCACGCCGGCGCATATTTGCGTTTCCAGTCCGAGATCGAAGCAGGGGCGAGGTCGCGGTAGTTCGCGGGCACGGTGCAGCGCGGGAAGTTGAACAGGCGGACAGGGACATGCCGCATCTGCGCGGTGTCGATCGCGGCGGCGATCTCGCCGAAATGCCGGCGGTGATCGACATAGAGGTTCGACCAGCGGTTCTTCGCGAAGCCGATATTCTCGAGCTGCATGATCGACCAGCATTCGATGAAGCCGAGATGCCGCGTGATGAAGCGCGCGAGCATGGGCAGGCTGGCGACGTTCGGCGACAGCAGCACTGTGCGGAGTTCCACCCTGGCCCCGGCGCGCATGAGGACCGCGAAGCTCTCGAGGAGCCGCGCATATGCGTCGGCCTTGCCGACGATCTCGTCGTGAAGCGGCGCGTTGGGCGCGTAGAGCGGGATGCCCCAGATCATGTTGCGATAGGCTGGCTGCCTGAGGCGCTCGATGTCATCGGCGGTGAAATGCTGGCCGTTGCTGAGGATATGGAAACCGACGTCGGGCCGCACCTCGGCGGTGCGCTCGATGAGACGGAAGAGCTCCTCCTTGTAGAGCGTGGGCTCGCCGCCCGAGATGCCGATCACGCTGTCCTTGGCCGAGAGCAGGCACGCCTCCTCGAAATAGGCGAAGCGGTCGACATGGGTCTTCTTCGGCGGCTGCGAGCACATCACGCAGAGCTGGTCGCAACGCTCGGTCACGAGCAGCGTGTTATGCCGCGACCCATGGCGGAAGATGCGCTCGGCGCGTCCATTCTCGGGATCGACAAGCAACACGTCGCCCGCGAGGCTTTGCGTGCCGCCGCGGCCCACCGCGAAGACGCCATCGCGGCCGCTCAGCATATATTCGGCGACGTCGCTGCCGACGATGAGTGCGTCGGCCGCGTCACTGAGATTGTCCGCGCTGTCCTGGACACGGCAGACAAAGGGGCGGCGAGCTTCGCTCGTGGCCGGGAGGAGGAGGGGGATCATGCGGCCTGCTCTCCGAACGTGGCCGCCGTGCCGTCCAGCCGCAGCCAGCGGCTGAGAGAATAGTTCACCCGCTCGTCGCCGCGATAGATCAGCTCGAAGATATGGTCGAAGATGGCGAGATGCCTCTGGCAGAAGGCGGTCTCGGTGCGGTCGACGTCGATCGTGCCGTAACGCGCGAGATCGTCGATGACGTCCTTGCCGCAGAAGGGCTGATAGGCGCAGCGCTCGCACGCGGGGTCGAAGGCGTTGCTGCAATGGCCGTTGAGCAGCTCCCACGTCTCGCCCTTCCAGTCGTCGCCGACCTTGCCGAGGCCAAGATCGACGACGCCCGAGCGCGCGAGCATGCGCGCTTCATCGGTCGGATAGAGGGTGCCGTCATGGTCGATTACAAGATAGTCGACTCCGAGCGGGTTCGGGTTTCGAAGGTCGACGTGGCGGTCGGCGCGCGGCTGGAAGATACGGCGGAGACAAATGCTGAAATAGGTCTCCTCGAGGATGCGCGTCCGGTCCTCCCAGTTGCGCTCGATGATCAGCTCGACGAAAGCGCGGTGATAGGCGTTCCAGCTCGCGTCGAGCTCGCGCGAATAGCGGTGCCGCTTCCTTGCAAAGCCCTGATAATTGATCGGACGCAGGAAGATGCTGTCGAGCCCGAAGTTCTTGTAGGTGTCGATGATCGCGTCGATCGCGGGCGGCGCTTTCGGGTCGATCGTCGGGAGCGCCGATATTTTCTCGGGGCCGTAGCGCGCGATGACCGCCTTGAGATTTTCGAGGAAGATGGTCGTGCGCTCGCCGGTGCGCTGGCTCGCGTGCGTGGCCTCGGTGCCATCGAGCGAGGTGCTGATGTAAAGATGTTCATTGTCGAAAATCGACCAGAGCGTCTCGTCGATCGCCTGGAGATTGGTGCAGACGACGAACTGCTTGTGTTCGAACCGCTCGCAGCGCTCGATCACGGCCTGGATGAGATCGGGGCGCAGCGTCGGCTCGCCGCCCTGGAACTCGATCTTGATATGGTCCGTCGGCAGCGCGTCGATGAAGCCCATCACCGCGGCGAGCGTCGCGTCCGACCAGTCGAACCCCTGCGCCTTGTCGGTTACGCGCGAGACCTGGCAATAGGAGCAGCTGAGATTGCACCGCAAGGTGGGCACGAGGATTAGATAGTCGAGCCCGCCGGTGCGCGACCAGCGCTGCGCGAGATTGAAGAGCCGCGCCGTTCCCCAGAAAGGCTCTTCGCGGCGGACCATATGGCCGCGGTCGACGAGGAATGTTTCGTCGGCGGGCGTGGCGCCGCCGGCCAACAGGCGCCCCAGAAAATCGCCGCCGCTCGCGAAGAATTCGCCGGTGTCGGAGACATGGAGGACCCGCTCGTCGGCGATCGCACGATACCGCACGGGCGAGGAGGCGAGCATCAGCGAACGAGCTCCGCGAGATCCTGACGCCGCCGGTCGCCCGACATATGGCGGTTCATCTCGGTCAGCAAAGTTGCTTTCCAGATGAGCGCTATCGCATCGGCGCTGCGCGTCTGCGATGTAATTTCGATATGCTCGGGGAGCCGCTCGACTAGCAGGTCGGGATAAAATTTCACGAGCCATGTTAGGGCATCGGCAAAGGATGCCCGCTCTTCATCGGCATGCGCGACTCTATATTTGCCCAATTGCAGCGCCTCCCCCGGTACAGACTTTAGTCTGGGCATAGCGAGAGGTTCAAGCTAAACTATCTCCACATATTGTTTGGGGGCGGGCGCAAATCCAAGTGACGGGGGCGGAAACACCGCAAGGCAACAACGCGGGTTGTTGGGCGATAGCGATCATCGCCGGACTGATATTGTCGGTCTCCTTTTGCTCCGAAAAAAAGAACGCCGCGTCCGAAGCAGTGGAATCCATGTCGGTGGCCGCGCCGGTCGATGCAGCGGGTAAGCCAGTGATCGAGCCGCTCAGCTCCAAGGCGATCGCGGCCGGGTTCGATCACTATGAAAAAGTTGCCAAGTCTGCGGTCGAAGGAGGCGCCGAAATCTATAGCACCAACTGCTTTGCCTCTCTAGCAAAGGACTTCAGTTGGTCGACTCTCGACCGCTGCGGCGCGTTCGATCAGGCCGCGGTGAGGATGGCTGATGCAGATGTGAGCTATTTCAATCAGAGCGAGCTCGATTACTTTGCGTCAGAGGCGGCAGCGGGCCGCTATCTTGCAGTTGGAACCACGGCGGGCCTGTCCGGCGACAACGCTGACGTTCGCCTCGCTCAGCTCCAAAAGGAAGCCGCAGACCAGCGACTTCCCAAGCTATCAAGCAAGTCAGCAGTTTCGGCAGCGGCTGCGACTGAAGATGCCGCTGAGGCTCCCGTTATGGACGAATATACGCCCGAGGAAGAGCTCGCTGCCGAGTGATCACCGGTCAGCGGAGTGGCGGCTATTTAGAATTCGGCCCCAAAAGCCGACCGCCTTCAAGCGGCCGAGGACGCCTATGCGCTGCCGATAACGTGCAACGGGATGGCGGACGTATCCGTCAGATATAGATCGGTGGCGGCAAGAAGATCGAGTTGCCGTGTGACAAGGCCGGCCTTGGAAAGACCTGGCTGCACGATGTAGACCTTAAATTCGGGCATCAGCAGCCTCGCCTGCTTGTCTAAATCCCGAAGTACTTTGACATCGCCGCGTTCAAAGCGAGTAACGTGAGCACGCCCGGCTTTCGCCATCCGCGACTTGCGGCCTTCCTCACGGCGGCGCAGGTGCTTGAAGAGCTCGGGGACCATCCCGCGCCAATGCGTGCTTCGCTGAGCTTGCCCGCAGACCGCGTATAGGTCTTCCACGCGCGCGCCGGCCTGGCCGCCGGCAAATTTGCAATGGTAGAGCCGAACGACAAGTCTACCATCGCGCACACCAATACATACGACGTCGGCGGCTTCGCCTGCGTCATCGTCGTCGAAGATGATAGGAAATTCGTCCGCAGTTGTTTCGGCGAGCAAAGAGTCGAGCAGGCGGCGCTGAATGGAGTCGGCGCGTTTCTCGACGTGCTGTGACTCCTTGGTGATGTCGACGCCCGTCCAATCCCAAACCGCAATTCTGTCTCGGTCAAAGGGATTGCGGCCCGCGCCGGCCGGAGGCACGAAAAGCTCGGTGCCTTCGAGGTAACCGCCATTTGCGAACCGGATCGCCGGCGGTTCCCTACGGAACCAGTCGCCGAGCGAGCGGGTGGTGCGCCCGATGCGGATCTGCGCGTCGAATGCCCCGGTCGGCACGTAATTAACCCCCTCGGACGTAAACCGAAGTTCGTAATCGGCAATTTTATCCGGAGTAACGATGCGGAAGCGAATGGGCGCATCTGTGGTGAAATCGGTGATTTGCAATTCGGTATCGAAGAAGGACGTTTGCTCGCCATCGATGGTGACGAGAATGGCGTCCTCAGAGCGCTTAAGGAATTCCTCGGGCCAGTCGATCAAAAGCGCAACGAGCGCGGGCCTCTCGGCGACATCCACTGGAAGGATGACGTTCTTGAAGACGTTGGCGGTCGAAATCGCCTCGTCGCTCAGTTTCGCGCCCATTGCGTGACACCAGTCAACCCACGCGGCCAAATCCTGAGCGGTCGACATGGACCATACCCGACCTTTTTGCGAGCAACCGACGGTGACGCGTACCCCATCCTGATAGCCATGGGCGAACAGGTTCGTCTTGCGCTTATTGAGACGGAGCGCTTCGGGAAGCGTATCGGTGATGTCGGACCCGACGTGGAGGCTAAAACGAAGTCGTTCGTTGATCACGTCGCTGAGGCCCAGATTGGTTAGAACCAGACGATTGACGTTGTGAAGCGAACGAAAGATGCGCTCACCCTTGATAATCGTTGCCTCAGCTCCCCCGACAGCCTGCGCCAGTTCTTCGTGTGTCGAGCTCTTGTTCGAGCTGTTGATATAGAGAAGCCCGAGTTGCTCATCCCAGTGAATGAGATACAGATGCCATTCGGTGTTACGGATATCACGCACATCGCCCCAAGCCACCGGATCGTATTCTCGGGTGATAAAAAGCAGCACCTTATCGCGCTCGTTAATGGTCGGTCCCGCATGTATCTCGGTATTGCCCATGACCGACAACGCCTGCTCCGGCCGCCAGCGCTGCACCTTGGTGCGATAGACGACGGCGCTCATTTTGGGGAAGATGTTGCGTAGCGACACCGCGTCCGGGACATCTTGGAATGCGTCCAAGAATTCCGATCGACGGGCTTGCCGGTTGTTTGCCCCTTCGCTGAGATCGCGCAGCAGCATGTTCCAGTCCGCATCGACGGCGTAAAGGTCTTGGAGCGCCTCGCCGACGCCAGGGTCGGCGATATTGGCGATCATTGTCGCGTCCCCAAGGTCCGAGCGTGAGCGCGTAAATCGCCCAGTGAACTGCAAGGTGATGGCAAGGCTTTTGTGGGGATCGTGGATTGCCGCGATCTTAAGTTCGGGTAGGTCGAACCCTTCTCCAAGCATATCGACGCACACGACAATATGCGAGTCGCCCCGGCGGAGCCGGGCAAGGCGCTCACTTCTCTCGCCCGCGGGAACTTTATTGTTGAGAAGCACTGGCGCGCGTTCGGGCGCCAAGCGCTGGTAAATCTCGTGGACCTTTCGTGCGCGCGGAATGTCAGCGCATCGCGCCATGACCAAGTGCTTGAAGCCCGCGGCCTGGTCCGCAGCCAACTGGGCAATCGCCGTCTCAGCAATGGCTAAGTCGGCTTCGTCCTGATCGATCTCATCAACTGACGAGAAGCCAATTTCCTTAAAGTAGCCTTCGCTCTGCGCCTTTCGCAGCGGATAATTGAAGACGAGTTTGCCGTCGACGTGCTTGCCGTCGTTACGGAAGGGTGTGGCAGTGAACTGAACGACATGGCGCAGGATGAATCGGTCCCGCATCGTCGACCAAGTGCGCGCAGAAATGTGGTGCGCCTCGTCGATAAAAAGGTGGGTGCATAACTCGGCCATCCGGCTCTGCACGGTCTCGCTGCATTGGCCGGCAATAGCCATTGTTGTGACGACGACATTGCAGCTGCGGAAGATAGCATCCACCTCGTCGCTGTCGCGTGGCTTGTGCTCGAGTAAACCGACAACAGGAAGCGGCGCGGCGGTATCTAGCGCTCCAAGCAATTTCAGCAGGCCCATTGTCAGAAACTTCTCGCCGATCTGGTCGCGAAGCGCTCCAGTAGGTACGATGACTAACAGTCGTTCGATGCGCTCACGGGCATGGAGCGCAAGCATCGTCTCGGTTTTGCCCGTGCCGGTTGGCATTACAACGGTGGCGGGAGCGCTGCTGGCCTTCCAGTGCGACAGTACTCCAAACAAGGCCCCAACTTGCGGCGGACGAAGGCCGGTCTCGACGATCTTGTCTGCGCTGCGTTGTTCCTCGCGAAAGGTAAAAGCCCCGACCCAAGCCGAAATGACGGCTTGGCACACCGCAGACGCAGCCGTCAAATCCTGCGCTTGAGGTTTTGCAGCCTGGGGCGAAATCCATTCCCCAGTGAGCGTGTCGGTGCCGCCGTCAAGGAATGCCTCAAGGTTGTGGCACAACAGAACCTCGCCCCACTCGGCGGGCGCCTTGATCCGGCGATCGGTGAGAAGCACGCCTGACCCGTCTGCGCGGACGAGCGCTTGCATCGCCCTTCGCCCAACCATTACCGATTCCGAAGCGACCTCTTCGTGTGATGCCTCTCGCGCGAGCTGCCGAATAGGATTTTTAAGTAACTTTCCATCGATCGAATAGCGGGCTGGGAAGTGAACTAACCGCTTATCACCTGTCATCGATCATTCTGCCTCTCCCGTATCATTTTGGTCGTGATAGCATATATCTCGAATTACTAGCGTAGGGCGAGCGGATCATGATGTTCCGGCGCCTCCTCGATTTGATAAAACTTGTAATAGAGTTCGGGCTTTCCTGATGTAAGTCCTTTGCAGGTATCGCGAGACTTATTTGGGCGAGCATGGAGACAGCAAGTTCAGCGCCCTGCGCTTGGATCGGATTGGGCCAGTCCGGGCATCGTCTCGGTCTGAAATATTTCGGGTAGATTGACCGGCTTGTAGCCAGGCACGGCGCCTTGCCGTTCGATCACCGACGCATGTACCCAAGCGTTCGGTAAGATGGTGCGTGGCTCGCCACGGGGAAGATAATAGCCGAGAAACGACCGCCGCTCGGTCCAGTCGAGATATTTCTTTTCTTTGGGCATAATCTCAAAAGGAGCCCAGGCCCAGCCGAGCGAGCGATGCAAGAGACCAGCGGGATCGGGCTTCATATAGTTACGGGCGCCTTCGCGCGGCTGGCCGCGGGCTATATGATTGACCATCGAGGTCCGGACGCGCAGGCCGTGCTTCTCGGCCTCTTCGATCATCCAAATAAGCGGGTATTTCGAGAGCGCGCTTTCGGTTTCGGCAAAGCCGCCGCCTACGTCGGAGTGACAGCCGGCGAACCAGACTTGGCGGCAATCCTGTGTGGGGAAGGTTTCGCCTTGCGAATAGCGATTTGGCCGAAATTCCTGGGGCTCCTTCCACGGGAGAATGCGGAACATGCGGCGGAACTCGTCGATCGCCATGGCGTGGCGGAACACGGCCACGGCCGGATTGTGCCGAGTGAAGGGAAGCTCCTCGAGCGTTGGGTCGGACAGAGGCGTGCTCCCCGGGACGATGACCGAGGAGACGGTATCCCAGACGCCGAGAAAATCGATGGCGGCCACCTGCGGCCGTACGACGTCGCGAAACTCGCGTGCAATCGCATGATCGTCGGTCTCGCTCGATCGCTTGTAGGCTTTAAGTGCATATTCCGCGAAATTGATCTGATGTTCGCGCAGCAAGCCGACGAGATAGATCATGCCCGCAAGCACGCGCACAGTGTAGGCCCCCCGACTGAAACCGAAGAGATAGATGCGGTCCCCTTCGCGGTAGTGGCGGCACAGAAAGCAGTAAGCCGCAAGAACGTCGCGATCGAGCCCATGCCCCGTCATCATCTCGAAGAGCGACGAGGCCGTCCGCCGCCATTTTCCCCACGTGCCCGGCATCGCAATCGTGCCAATCCCGGGGTGGTAGTAAGCGATCTGACGGTCGCTCTTCTCGGCAATCTTATAGAGCTTCAGGACATTCGAAAGCCGCGTCCCGATTTCGTTATTTGTCCCGTCACAGCATATGACGAGATTGCGTCCCTCGGTTTCGTCTTTCGCCATCTTCGTCTCCTGCCGGCTTCGGTTGCGGTCTGCGCCGATCCCGGCGAACGCCGGCGCTAGTCACTCAAACTGCTGTAACCTGCGCGGATGGAGCCGCCGGGGCCGATATCGATCAGAATATTGTCGCATCCACCCGGCATCTCGTCGGCGTCCGGCCCGACCTTGCGGTCACGCATTTCGCAGGCGCGCGCATCGTCTTCGAGGCGAAAACCATCCTCGCGGTCCGTTCGCAAAACCTGCCCGCGCCGCTCGAGCTCGGAGACGATCTCGGCATCGGGGAGCCTGACGCGGTGATAGGGGTAGGGGCCTGACGAAATCGCATAGATCGACGCGCCCACTGCATCGAGAAAAGCCGTTCGAGACGAAGTGAGGCTGCCATGATGCCCGACGACAAGCACGTCGGCCTTGAGGTCGGCAGCGCAGCATAGGAGGAGCTTTGCCTCGATGCTGCGCGGGCTGGGAGGCGTAGCGGGGAGCTCCCGCTCGCCGCCTTCAGCGTCGCCCGCAAGCAATATGCGCTTGCCGTCCAGGTCGAGGCTTACGACGACGCTGTTGCCATTGGGATCGGAATAGGGATGCGCGTCGCGATAAAGAAACCGCATCCGCGCGCGGGTCCCGAGCGCGACGGGTGCCTCGCTCATCATCTCAGCTTGACGGACGGTCACGGTGCCGTTGCACCCGCTTCCAGTGAAGGTCACATCGCGCGCCGCGTTCGATGCGATCGCATCATGATAGCGCGCGCCCGGTTCTGCCATCGCGGCCTTGAGGAAGTGGCAATAGCCATCGGTTTTGTTGACGCGCCCCGAATCCCAGACGTTGCCGATCTGAAACGTGTCGAAGACTGCGGGCATCAACTGAAGGTGATCCTTGTGCGGATGGCTGAGGATCAGGTGATCGATCCGAGTGAGGTCGGGGCGCGCCGCGCGGATATAGGCTACGACGCGGTTCTCATCCCCATCGTGAAGATCGTCCTGGCTTCCGGCGTCGTAAAGCAGCGCAAAGCCGGGACCTTCGACGAATACCGCCAGGCCGGTGCCGACATCGATGACATGGATCTTGTAACCGCTCTGTGCGAGCGCTTCCGTGCCTCCCTCGGTACGAACGATCGTCCACGCCTTGCTGACATAGCCGCGAGTGCCATCGGCGAGCTCGACGACGTACCAGCCGCTGATCTCGCCGACGAGCGTCGCGCTGTCGCCGGGTCGCAGGCGCGCGAGGATGGCAGTGTCTGTGGACGGGCCCTGGCGCACGAGAACCGCGCTCGAAACACGTGCGCTCGGCGCGACGTCGTCTGCGGTCGCTGGCGACGACATAAGTATGGCGACGCTGAGGAACAGCGCTGCAAAACACGATCGAAGCGTCATGAGGCCCCTCCTCGGAAGGTCGAGCTTAGCGACTAATTCGCGCGCGGAACAGGCCGGCTGTCCCGTCGCGAAGCAAAGACGTATCCATAACGGAGCCTAAAGCATCGAAGCGTTCGGCTTCGAACATTTACGACACAGCGCAACTGCTTTTCCGGTGACCGCCATTGGCGGCCGCGGTCAAGACGCTATGTATTGGCCAGGGAGGCACCGACGTCTGCTTCTTGTATTTGGCGCCCAAAACCTGCCTGACCGCAAACGGCCAGGTCCGGCGGCGGCTCACTGAACAGTCATCTCGATCGTGATTTGCGGTCGAACCAGTCGCGCCGCTTGGCGTGCCGTAGATGGCCTTAGACTATGTCGGAAATCCGGGCGAGGACGCTGCTGGACTTCGGCCATGGTAGTGCGCGCGGGGACGGATGATCGCACCGGTCGACGCCTGCTCCAGGGCATGCGCAACCCAGCCCACCGTTCGGGCGATGGCGAATAGGCCGAAACCCGATCGCGGTGGCAAGGCATGTCTACGCGCGATCGCGAGGAGTGCAAAATCGATGTTAGGCTGTAGCCCCAGCATGTCCATGACGGCATCCTGCAGCATCGCAAGCTCTCCTTCCGGCTGGATATGCGCGAGTAGGGCGCGCCCACGCGGGTCGCCATAGGGATAGAGCGGGTGGCCAAATCCCGGCAGCCCATGCCCGGTCGCGAGCCAGCGCTCGATTGCCGCATCGGCGCCCGTATTGATCGCCTCGGTGAGGAGAGATTCCAGTGCTGCGCCGGCGCCGCCATGTTTCGGCCCCGACAGGGTCGCTAGACCCGCAAGGATGCAGGCGGGCACGCCGGCGCCGGTGGACGCAGCAACGCGTACCGCAAACGTCGACGGGTTGAGTTCATGGTCGGCGAGCAAGACAAGGGTCCGGCGGACAAGTTCTTCGCCCTCGGTGTCGAGGGCCCACGCCGCGGAAAGCCGCTGATGGATCGGTCCCGCCCCGACCGCACCGAAAGCCGAGGCCATCGCTGCAACACACATCGCGCCTTCGTTCACCAATTTCGCGGCGGGCCTGCCGATGAGCGACCGCGCTCTTCCCGCCAACGCGGCGAGCGCCTGAAACGGATCGCCGTCAACGGCGACTTCTGGAAAGACAATGACGTTCGATTGTTCCCACAGCAGCGCCGCAACCTCTTCGAGCCCCATGCGCGCGGCGAGGGCCGTGGCGGCCTCACCGCGATAGATCAATTCGCCGTGACTGACTGTCGCAATCGCCGTGGGGATCACGGGTTCACCCCATGCTAATGTGCTCGCTGCGACGGATGTCTGGCGGCGCCCGCGGGCGCGCCGGTCGGAAAGCGCAAGAATATCGTCGCCCCGATAAAGGCTGCGCCGCGGGTCAGCGGGATCGCCTCGTCGTTCGATCTGCCCGCGGCTGACATAGGCATAGAGCGTCTGGGGCCGGACGTTGAGCTTCGCCAGCACCTCTTCACGGGTCATCCATTCGCGCATGATTGATTCACTTGATCAAGATTGATTCACTGTGTCGAACGGATCATCTCGCTCATCGTCAGTCAAGGAGCAAATGAAATGAACAATGGTCTTGAAGATGTCGTGGCGGCCGAAACGGTCCTGTCGGATGTACGCGGCGCCGAAGGGCAGTTGATCATCGGCGGATATCCGCTTGTCGCGCTGGCCGGGCGCTGGACCTTCGAACAGACCGCGCACCTGCTGTTTACCGGCTTCTTCGACGATTTGCCCGACGCAGCGGAATTCACGGCAAGGCTGGGCGCAGCGCGCGTCAACGTGTTCGAGCAGACGCGGGCGTTGCTCGGGCCGATTTCGAAACTGCCCACCTATGATGGAATGCGCGCCGCGATGGCGATGCTGCCCGACGGCACGGCGCTGCCCGATGCGCTGCGCCTGGTCGCGGCTCCTGCGGTGCTTCTTCCAGCACTGATCCGTTTGCAGGCGGGTGATGAGCCAATCGAGCCGTCGAGCAATGCCGGTCACGCCGCGGACGTGATCCGTATGCTGGGCCGATCAGACGGCGCCGAGGCGCTCGACACCTATCTCGTCACCGTGAGCGATCATGGCCTCAATGCTTCGACCTTCGCTGCGCGTGTAGTCGCTTCCACTCAGGCGGGGCTGACCTCCTCTGTCCTCGCGGGGCTGGGCGCGCTCAAGGGCCCGCTTCATGGCGGCGCCCCTGGTCCCGTCATCGACATGCTTGATGCGATCGCGGAGGAGGGGGATAGCGTCGGCTGGATCGAGCGTGCGCTGAATGAAGGCGAGCGGCTGATGGGATTCGGACACCGCATCTATCGCATGCGCGATCCGCGCGCCGACGCGCTCAAGGCCGGGCTCCGGTCATTCAGAGATGTCGATGCACGGCTACGTTTTGCAGAAGGTGTCGAGCAGGTTGCGCTCGAAGCGCTCCATCGACGCAAACCTGACCGGGTGCTCGAAACCAATGTCGAATTCTATACGGCATTGCTGTTGGAAGCAGCGGGATTTCCGAAGCATGTATTCACCGGCGTTTTTGCGATGGGGCGCATCGCGGGCTGGCTGGCGCATGCCCGCGAACAGGCGCTGACTGGCCGGTTGATCCGGCCGGCATCCCGCTATGTGGGGCCAGTGACGAAGGATGCAGCCTGAAGGTAGCCCAGCGCCTTGTGTCGGCTACAGCCAAGCCGGGATTTGTCGCGATGTACGCTTCTCAAGATCTGCCCCCAAAAGCGGTCTGACCGCAACCGGCCACCACCGGCCCTGAGAGACACCGTCGCCCTACGATATATTCGGGCCGCTTCGTCCCCGCCCGAAAGCCCAGCTGACGCTGTCCCCTCGCACGACCCCCGCGACATCCTTCCCAAGTTGACGATCCAGCACAGGTCGCCAAGGCACCAGCGTAAAATCCCGCGCGCGTTCCACCAACGCAAAACGCCCGCTCACCATGTCGACGCGTCGGCGAAAAACTCCCCTCACCTGTTCGCCAGTCCGTGCTTCGGCAAAGGGGGTGCCCAACTCCTCCGATAATATGCCTCCGATGCGCATGATTTCGCGTCGGCGAAGCGTGTCGATCATGTCGGGCGGGGTCACGAACCGCCCGTCCGTCTCCTGCCCCAGCTCTTGCGTGATAAGCCATTGCCGACGACGCGCCTGCGCTTCGCGGACATCGCGTCCAAATCCGGCATCGCGGAGCGGCACGGGATCGGCGGCAACGAGCTCCTGGTCAAGCCATGTCGCTGCATCGACATCGACAAGATGTTCGAGCCGCTCGGCCGACAAGGTTTCAACCACAACTGGCCGGTCTCTTGATCGCATTTGCTCATAGGTCGCCGCTCGCTCAAGATGATCGGGCGCGATGGCCCAGCTTCCATCCGCCTCTCGGGTTGCTCCGCCCGTCAGTCGGCGGATCGCCTCCAGCCGACGAACATGCGTCTCGGCAAAGGCTTCGGTCGCAGCCGGATCATGGCGAAGATGAAGATCGACATCGTATCGCCCGCCGTTGGCGGCGGCGACCTCGGCAACGACGCGATCCGAATCCCTCACGGTGACGCGAGCCGCCTCGATCCGGACAATGGCTCCGATCGAATGAGAATCGAGATTTTCGCCCTTGCCGATGTCAACATAATGCGTGCGTCCGTCGGTAGCTTCGACAAGCACAAAATGTCGATCATCGATCTCGTCGGACAAACCGCGCTTGAGGATGCGCCCGACGATCGGCTGCGGCGCCGTGGCGGCATCATAAATGGCCTGATCAACAAGCGCCGGAGCCCGTCCATTTTCCGCGAAAGCGCGCTGCATCGTCCGGATGATGTCGCCGCGCTCGCCCATGCGGCGAAGCGTTTCCGCGGCGCCGGGAACAAGTCGCCAGTGCGTTGCGCCCACTGGCTCGGCCAATCCCAGTCGCTCGAGCTTCCGCAGCCGCCCGATACGCAGCGTCTGATCGAGGGCACTGCGCGCGGCCGCACTGACGAGCGTGTCGGCGTCGGCCTCACGCAACAAGGCGCGATCGATGCTGGTCAGCCGCTCTTGTTCGATCTCGCTGCGCAATCGGTCCTGAACGGCTTCGGCCGAGCGCGGACCAAGGTCGAGATCGACCAGTTCGGCGGCGCGTTCGCGCATGCCGCCCGTGATATATTCGCGGGCAATGATCAGATCCTTGCCGCGATCGTCCCTCCCCCGAACCACGATATGCGTGTGCGGATGGCCGGTATTGAAATGATCGACAGCAACCCAGTCGAGGGTCGTTCCCAGATCGTCCTCCATCCGCGCCATCAACCGCCGCGTCAGCGATTTGAGATCGTCATATTCGGCGCCATCTTCGGGCGAGACGATGAACCGGAATTGATGACGATCGCCCTCGCCGCGCACGAGGAAAGATTTGCTATCGGCCTCGTCGCTTTCGGCACCATATAATTGTCCCCGCCCGCCATCGCGCGTGGTGCCGTCGCGTTCGACATAACGAAGGTGGGCGCGCGCCGCCTGGGCGCCCTTCCCCGCCAGCTTGACGATACGCGATTTCACGATGACGCGGCGCTGGCGAAACGCGGCAAATTTATCGCGGCTACCAAGTACGCGGCCGACCCCCGATCCGCGGCCGATACGGCTCCCATCGAAACGGGTCCGGCGCTTCGGTCCGCCAACGGTCACCCCGGCAAGATTGGCGGCCGCCAGAATGCGGTGAAGATATTTCTTCCCGCGCGATTTGCCGCGCGCGCGCATCCGTCCCAAGCGGGGTTCGAAGTCATCGTCATCGCTCATGACAGGCAGAATGACCGCACCTTGGCCCTTTGAAAACCGGTGCCAAAATAGGCGCGGATTCTCGCGGGGTGGCGACAGGCTTGGCACCATGGCGCGCAGGACGGTGCCAGAACTCCGGCTTGGAGCGGCGAAAAAAGGATGTGCAGACAACAGCTTATGGAGCCGGTCCGCAGAACCGGCACCATAGCTTAATCTTGCCTTACGCGCTCCCCCTCCAAAACCGCTGAAATTCCGCCATCCACCCCACCGCCGAGGCAAAAAAGAAAGGAGCGACGCACCCAGGCGCCGCTCCTCCAAGTCTGCACGATCAAGCCATCGCAAAAGCTGCGCGTGCCTGACTTTCGCTTTCGAACGCGCGTCTGCCGATCATGCCGTGCGCGATTCCATCGCCATCCACGATCATCATCGCGAAGAAATATGCGCCATCGAGCCGCCCGAATATTGCGATCCGATCGAGCTCGATCTCTTCGCCATCGATGCTCTCATACGCTCCGATCCAGCGCTCTTCGATCCGCGCCTCCCAGTGAAAATCAACCTCTTCGGCATCGACGAAACGCTGTGCCAGTGCTGCCCCGGCACCTCTGCCGAACTCGACCTCAAGGCCAGCAACCAGCGCCGCAAACACGCGATCCGACGCGACACCGATGTTCTGATAAACGCCCATGACATGCTCCTTCCTTCGCCCCGAACCATTCGAGGACCATCCCTCGACGACGGGCGCCGGAGCGGCTGTCAGGGCCGCCGAAGCGCAGCGGAGGCGCCGCGAAGCGGCGGTGGAGGAACCGATTTGCGCAGCAAATTGGAGGGGCCGCCGGCCTTGAAAGCCGCTTCGGCGCCCGTCATACTCGGCCTTGCCGAGACGAGCCCCCCCCCACCCCGCCCGAAGTCAGGGATTGGGCCGGTGAATGAAGAAAATGGGGTCGATCGCTCGGTCGTCTCGATCGCCGCGCCGGTCCTCGCCGCCGCGCTTTGCGGCCATCGGAACCGCGCCGTTTGGCCGCGACGGCACCGGCGCCGCCGCTGTTCCGGTGACGGTTTGCAGATAGGCGGTGGTCTCGCTCGGCAGGCGCGAACGACCGGCCAGATAGGCGGCATATCGACCAGGTCCGGCGTTATAGGCGGCGAACATGCCGGGGTAGCCGAAGCGATCGTACATCATCCGCAGATAGGCTGTTCCGGCGATGATATTGTCGCCGGGATCGTGCGGATCGGTCCCGAGACCGAGGCGGACGCGCAAGTCCGCCCAGGTGCCTGGCATCAACTGCATGAGACCCATTGCACCGGCGCGGCTGGTGATCGGACGCCCAGCGAGCATGGTGCGCCCGCCGCTCTCGGCGCGGATGACGCGCTCGATCCAACCCGCCGGGATGCCGAACCGCGCCGACGCTTCGGCGATATGCGGCTGCCACTGCGCGACCGGATCGGCATAGGCGGGGGTGGCGACGAACAGCGCCAGCGCGGCGACGACGAGCTTCAGCGGAGCCATAAAGGCAACGCCCTGCCGATGATGTCGCCCCGCGTGGTCGCCCCGAAATAGCGGCCATCGAACGACGCCGGATCGTCCATCAAAAGCAATACGCTCGCGCCGCCGAGCACTGTGCATCCCTGCCAAAGCGGCATTGCGCGCCCGGCGCCATCATGGGTGCGGGCCGTTGCGACAACGACGCCGTTGACCCGAACCACACCCTCGTCCGCGCAGATTTCATCGCCAGGCATCGCGGCGATGCGTTTGATGAGCGGGACGTTGGCGGGAAGATAATGCCGCCGCGCGGCAAGCGCCCGCCACGGCTCGGCGAGGCGGGCCGCGACCATGTCGCCGCGACGAAGCGGCGCGTTCGGGGCCACCGACCACAGGCCGATCGGGGCGCTGGCGCTGGCGTTCCAGATCAGGCGCGGATGCGGCGGGAGCAGGATCGTCGTGCCGATCGCGGCGGTCAACGCGGCGCACATAGCGGTCCAGCGAGGATGACGGCAGGCCGGCTGGCGGGCGGCGCGCCATGCGTGAGCCAGGTGGCGAAGCGCGTCACGCATCGCCGTTCCCCTTGGCATCGCGAAGCGCCCAGGCATCGATATCGTCGATATGATAGCGGATAAAGCGGCCATGGCGCCGATAGCGCGGGCCGGTTCCGTTCGACCGATATTCCTGCAAGGTCCGCGTCGTCAGCCCGAGATAGAAAGCCGTCTGCTCGGGATTGAGAAACGGCATGCCGCTCCGCGCCTTGGCAGCGCGCGCTGCGGCATTATCGTCACTGGATGAAGCCATGACCCATGCTCCTCGAAGAAGGACGCCTCGTGGCGCCGCGAGAGGGGCGGTCGATGGCGCGGATCGAACGCGCCGGGGAGGATCGAAAAACGCCGATGCGAAAATCGATCCCCCTGCGCTTTTGTCTATGTTCTATTTATGTTCTCATAACTGCCCCTGCCGGAAGATCGGCGAATCGACAGTGATGGAGAGAAAATTGCAGCACGACGTGCGGCTGCGCGCGGCTGCGCGCGCGATTTACGACGCCTGTTATCCGGGCGACGAATGGGCGCCGGTGGGTTTCGAGGAAGCCGAGCGCTGCCGGACGATTCACTATCGGCAGGCGGTCGGCGCGGCGCTCGAAGCGCGCACCGTGCTCACGGCGCCGGTACAGCCCGAATTGTTTGCGTTAGGCTGAGATCGGGTCGCCCTTCAGGTGGCGTTCGGCGACGGCTTTGACCGCAACCTGGAGCAGTTCAATCCGCGCGACGAGCCATGCGAGTTCGGCTTCGGTGATCTTGTAATGCGGCGAATAGCGCGCGTTGACATAGGCCTGTTGCAGCAATTCGAAGCAGCGGCGTGCAAGTTTCTCATCGCGCGGCCACACCGCAATCAGGTCGCGCGCGATGTCCTCGGCCCTGTCGCGGAGGAAATTGATCTTGTGCGATTTGGGCGAATAGAGGGTCAGCGTGTGGAGCACGGCGTGATAGAAATGCTCGGTCGCTTGATGCAGGAAAAACGCCGCGTGGTTGTTCAGACCCTCGGAGATGGCGAAGTTCGCGCTCTTCAAAAAACCTGAAGCGCTGGCGAACCACGTATCGAAATATCCCTGCGCTTCCTCGCGCGCGACCTCGGGCGAGAGCGGCTTAGGCGGATCAAAAGATTGCGTCCCGAACTCGTAAAGCACGATCCCGTCGCGCACGATGTCGATGAAAAAGGGTCGCCCGCGCGACAGCTGAAAATTGACGTCGCCGAGGCTGTGGACGATCAGCCCGACCGGCGCCGACAGCCGCTTGGTGATCCCATATTCGCGCAGGAAATGATCCTCGGCCTTGTACCAGTAATCGACCGGATCGGTCAGCCGGTCGTCGTTGACGACGACGAGGATGTCATAATCGGAATAATAGCCGCCCTTGGGATCGGCGACCCAATCGCCGCGCGCATAGCTGCCGTAAAGAATGACCTTGAGGATGCGCCCCTGCTTCTTCCACTTCTGCGTCGATAGCGCCGTCGCATCCTCGAACTCGGCGAAGAGGATTTCTACGATACGCGCAAGGTCGCGTTTCTTGCGGTCGGGAAGATGGTCGAGATCGGTTTTCATCTGTTCAGAATCCTAGCCGAATATCGCGCCGCGACAAGGAAAAGGGTGACCCCGCACCCGCCGGAGCGGGTGCGGGGTCGGACCCGTCAGTCGGCGGGGTTCCAGATGACGGCATAGGTGTCGTCATCGTCCTGGCCCGCCGCGCGGCCGAGGTTCGCGTAGAGGCGGCGCGGCCCGAACTCGGGGGCAGCGAGGCTCAGCGACACATAGTCGCGCCCCGATGCCTCGCCGGTGCGGACCCAGCCCGCGCCGATCTCGACGCCGTCCGACCAGACCCGAAAATCGGGCTGCATCTCGCCCGCCTTGTTGCGGTTGGGCCGAATTTCGATGCTCGCGCGGATCGAAAGCGTCTTGAGCTGGCCGACAAAACCCTGTTCGACGGTGCCGTTCACATAACCGATGGCTGCCATTGTTCGTCTCCTTCCAATCGCCGCCGGGACCATCCCCGAAAGCGTGAGCAGAGGCAGGACGGACGCACAGGACCGGCGCGCACCCGCAGGGCCGCAGCGCAGCGGAGGACGGACGGGCATCGCGGCTTTTTGCTGCGCGAGGAGCCCGCGTCAGCGGGCGGGGAAAAAGGCGGGAATGCCCGCCGTTGCGCGCCGGGCCGCGTCCGGCCAGACCGCTCACTGGCGCCGGGATGGTCGCCGACGACTGGAGCGTGACGCACCGCAGCCCAAGAAGATTGAGCGGACACCGCAGCAAAAATGGTCTCGCCAGCATCGCGTTTTCGATGCAAGGACGGCCAATTCGGCAAGCCGGTCCGTGGGGGGCGCGGCTGGCCGGGACGCGGCCCTGGCCAAACGCCGGATCGCAGGGGGGACCGTGACCAAGGCATCCGCGCAGTTCGCGTTCGCAGCGCAAAGCCGCGATCTTGATGCGCTCGCGCAGCGCAGCGCCGCGCTGTGGGCGGGGCTGGCATTCGACCAGGAGGCGCTCGCGGCGCTCCGGCGCGACGGCCTCGATCCCGTCGGCCTTCGGCTGACCCGGCCGCATCCCTATTCCTACGACCTCGCGCTCGACTGGGCGGTCGCGGTCACGGCGCGCGGCGGTAGCAAAGCCGAAGCCGAAGCCTTGCTCGATCTTTTTCGCGTGTATTTCCTCCGGCGCCTCGGCGCCTGAGGCCGCCCGCCTGCCGCGCGCGACCCACGGCAGGCGGGCGATGCCCTCGCCCGTTTTTTCCGCTTCTTTTGCAAGTTCGTGCGATCCGCAGCCCGCGCAGCGGGCGCGCGGATCGCCCGGACAAAAACCATCGCGCCGCCCCGAGCCGCGCCAGCGGCGAGGGGCGGCGCGATGGGTGGTCCCCGCACAAGGGGCCGGGGATCGCCACCGCGGGAGGGAAGGGCGACCTCCGCCGCCCTTCCGTCCGCTTGCGCCGCGCGTCCGGTCAAGCCGCAAGCGGCGGCGCGACATCGACCTCGTGGCGGTCACCGGCTTCCGGGGCGGCAGCGCTATCGCCCGTATCGGCGGCGCAGCCGACCGCACCCTCGTCATCGCCGCGATCTTCGCCGGAATTGGCGCGGCGCGACGCGAAGGCGTCGGCCTCCGCTGCCGCCGCGCGCGCGGCGCGGGCGATCTCGGCTTCGATCTCCGCGCTGGCGCGGGCATCGGCCTCGACGCTCGCAACTCCACCGCGCGCCGTATAGGCGGCGGGCGGGAACGCCATCCATTTGGGCACCCATGCCGCAGCCTTCGCGCGCCCGTTGGCACCGTCCAGATGATCGGCGATGATCGATTTGAGCGCCTTCGCCTTTTCGTTCCGGTTGGCTTCGGCAACCGCCGCGCCCGCCACCTCGGCGACCATCGCGAGCACCACTTCGCGGTCGCGGAGCAGCGAAAAAAAGGCCGCATCGGCTTGCCAGTAACGGGTCATGTCGGTGCCGAGATGGTGGCCAATCGCCTCGACCGCCGCGCTGCCGACCTGCAACGTCTCGCCCATGACGATCGCGACGATTTCGAGAACGACGGCATCGGGCAGGTCGAGCAAGCGCGCAAAAACCGGGGCGAAATCCAGCTTGTCATGGCCCTTCCCGATCACCGTCGGCGCGTCGCCGCCGGGAACGAGAAGGTCGAGCACGGCGCGGCGATGCAGATCGAACGCGGTTTCGCCGGGGGCGCGCTCGGCGCTTGCTGCAATGTCGGGCTTGGGCGCTTTACGCGGTTCGAGATCGACGCGGTAATGGCCCGCGCCCGCGATGACATGCGCCGCCATCGCGCGCAGCGCAACGCCGCCGTGGCGGGCCAGATCGGCGCGCACCGCCGCATGGCGGTGAAGTCCGATATAGCTATTCATCGCGCCGGTCGCCTCGGGTCGCTTCGGCTTGGCGACAGGGGCCGACACGTCGTCGCCCCGCGCGCGCGCCTCGGCTTCCTTCGCGGTAAGATAGCCTTCATGAAAGCCGATCTCGCCGGTCGCGCGCACCTCGACATAAATGCGCCCGCCCTTGCGCTTGCCCGCATGAGCATAGTCCCAGGTCCGAAACCAGTCGCCGCGTTCGAGAATGATGACGTCGCTCCAGCCCGCCTCGATATAGCCGGCTTTGCGCGCCTCGATCTCGGCCATCTGGAGCGACCAGAATTGCTCGCTGTCGGCGAACAGATTCTGCTCGCCGAACAGGTCGGAAACGATCACCGCGCCCGACGCCGCGACATCGAACAGCGCATGGTCGGCGCAGATCGCGGTGCCGCCGAACAGCCAGCCCTTCAACTGGTGGCCGGTCGGGCAATAGGCTTGCGGGTCGTCGTGGAGCGCGAGCCACGCGGTCTGCTGGCTTTTCGAGGCAAGGGTGAGCTGCCGCACCGTCGCGGGGTCGATTTCGCCCGCGCGGTAGAGGGTGCGGATGCGCGGCAACAGCGCGCCGAGCGCGAGGATGCGCTTCACCGCCTTCACCTCGAAGGCGAATTTGTCGGCGATCTCCTCGATGCTGCGCCCGGTCTTGGCCAGCTTGACGAAGGCCTCCCACTGGCTGACCTCGTCTGGCGCGACGCGCTGGAGGTTTTCGATCATCGACGCTTCGAGGGCGTCGGCGTCGTCGCCATCGTCGAGGATCGCGCACGGCAGCGGGCGCGCCGCGCCGCCCTCGCGCACGATGCAGTTGGCGGCGGTGAAGCGCCGCCGCCCCGCGACGATTTCGAAGCGTCCGGGGTCGCAATTGGGACGGACAAGCAACGGCACGAGAATGCCGCGCGCCCGGATGCTCGGCAATATGTCCGATACATCGGGGTCGCGGCCCTTGCCGCGCATGTTGACATTGGCAATCGACAGCTTGTCGAGGTCGATAAAATCGAGTTTCATGGCACTGCTCCTTGTGAGCGCCGGTCCGTCGGGTTTTGCGATTGGGCGGACCGGCTTGATGACGGCGAAAACGCGCCGCCGCGTCAGCTGCCCTCGCCTTTCGGGTCGGGCAGAAGCTGGTCGATTGTCCGGCGCAGCAGCGCCTTTTCGGCAAGCTGGATCGATCCCAGACGCCGCGCCGTCTCGGTCCACATCGACAGCGGGGCGAGCGGATCGAAATATTCGTCGCGCTCGATGGCAAGACCGAACGGAAGCCGCACGGCGGCGATTTCAGCGCGCGAAAAACAGCCGAGTTCGGGGCAACCGAAACCGAGGTCGGCAAGGCCGAACAAAGTGTCGCCATCGGCGTCGATTTCGCTCGCCAGCCATGTCGCCGCGCCGATGGGGTTGAACAGCTTGACCACCGGCCACGGATCGAAGATTTCGTCGCGCGCGGCGTGGACGCGGCTCGCCAGCCCATTGGCGCGCAGCGCGAAACCGAGATCGTGAGGGATAAGGGTCATGCCGCCGCCCCCATGCCCTGCACGTCGCCGCGCCCTATGCGGGGCGTGGCCCCTGCGGGCACCGGCTGCCCCCCGGCGCTTTCCGGCGCAAAGGCGAGCAGATAGTCAGCGGCCTTGCTCGCAAGGCTCGCGGCGTGGAAAATCGCGCGCGTGTCGGCGCGCATGATCGCGAGCCACGCGCCGATGTAATCGGCATGGCGCACGGTCGGCCTGATACCCAGCGCAGCGCAGAGAAAGGCGCTCGCCAGTTCGGCGCATAATTCCTCGCGGCCATAGGCCTGACTGGCAAAACCGCCTTTCTGGTCGCGGTCCAGCCGCGAGGGGTGGCCGGTCCAATGGCCGAGTTCGTGCAAGGCGGTGCGATAATAGTCGATCTGGGCGGCGAAAGCCTGTTGCGGCGGCAGCGCGACAAAGTCGCCGCCGGGACTGTAATAGGCTTCATGGCCGCCGTTGCGGATGTCGGCGCCCGTCGCTGCGATCAGCGCCTCGGCGTGGGGAATGGTTTCGCGCGGCGGCAGCGGCGCGCCGGATAGGGTGCAGCGGTCGGGCAAATTCTCGCACTGCGCGACGTTGAACACGGTAAAGCGTTTGAGGAACGGCACCGATCCGTCGCCCGCCGCGCCGTTTCCGCCCCCGCCTTGTGCGCCGCTGCCACTGCCGCCGCCGCCGGAATGCGACGCCCCGCCGCCGCCGCCCGCCGCTGCGCCACCCCCGTTTGCAGCTTGCGGCGTAAAGCGCGCGGCGTAGAAGATGGTCGCGCCCTTCTCGCCTTTGCGGACTGCGCCGCCCGCCGCGAGGGCTTGGCGAAAGGTCAACCAGCCCTGCGCCGAAAAGCCCTGCCGCGCTGCCTCGGCCCACAGGATAAGGATATTGATCCCCGAATAGCTGCGGCGCGTGTCGGCATTTTGCGGCAATCCCGGCGCAAAAGTAGCGGCGTCCCAAGGCTGGACCCACGGGATGCGGCCCGCCTCGAGTTCGGCGACGATGCGGCCTGTCACCTCGTCGTAGAGCGATACGCGCGGCGCGGCGTCGTGCCGTGCGCCTTCGCTCACGGCGCGCGAGCGAGCGCGCACGGCTTTGCGCGCCGCAGGGCGCGCGCGCTCCGGCGGTGCGGATCCAAGCAAAGGGTTGGGGCTGGTAACCATCGGGGCGTCTCCTCCTGACCAAAATCCGCCGTGGCCGGCCCCGGACAGCGGGGCGGGCGGCGAACCCGCGGACAAGGGGACCGCCTGGCAAGGCCGGCCCGCACCCGCAGGGCCGCAACGAAGTGGAGGAGCCGGTCCTGAGCGAAGTCGAAGGACGGCTTGCGGGACGGCCGGGCGGTCCCATGGCCGTGCGCCGCCCGCACCGATGTCCGAGGTGCCGGCCCACAAAAGCGCCGCCGCGCGGGAACCCGCGCGGCGTCATCAGCGGATACTCGGCCGAACTGTTCTTCCAGTCAGAGCTTTCAACATCGATCGTCGGGGTCAGGCGTCAACGTCGCTTACGTCTTGCAGGTCATCAGGCGCGCCCGAAGGGCGAGAAAAGCGGCGCCCTTGGCGAGCCGCAGGCGCGGCGGCGTGCGCGCGGGTGGGCCGGGTCGGCCATAGCGGCGCGATGGCCTGAACGGCGCGAAGCGCTGTTTACCCGGCGCAGCCGTTAGCCGCCGCCGCGTCAAGAGACGTTCGCCAAGCGCGCCTGCGCGGCTCGGAGAGAAAGCGTGCGACCTCTGGCGGCGCCTGTCGCCGCCAGTGTGCGCTCATTTTTCGGCCGCGCTCATTAAGTTCAGCCTCACGGCATTGGGCGCCGGGCAGGCGTCATCGGCCGTTGCTGCCGCTTCACCGACTTCAATCGGGGATGAACGCCCATCCCTTCATCTGATATTTTGTCAGCGTCGTCATCGCGGACAAATCGACCGTGATCGCGGGGTTCAACGCATCACGCGGTATTTTATGGCCGGTCAGCGCCTGGCCGCAGACATGCACTTCCACCCCTTCGCGCTCGAGCGCGGCGATCAGTTCGATATTGGGGTTCGGAACCGCGAATTTGGCACGGTAGGCCGCCTCGTTGAGTACGAGCGGGGTCGCGGGTCCGTGAATGATGACGATCAGATCGCCCGGCGCCGCGCGAACGCCTACCGACCCCAGCAAATTGAGGTACCGCGCGACCTTGTCGAGGCCAGGGTTTACCGCGTCGGGGGTCGCAGCGGCCTTGGCGATGTTGAAGACGGCGCGCGGCGGCGTCGCCGCGTCGGGCGCGTTTGCCGCGCCGGGCAGCGGGGTGATGGCACCGTAGCCGGCGATGACAGGATGGGCCGCATCCTGCGCCGATACTGGAACCGCGGTCGCAAGCGATGCCGCGACGATCAGCAATTTCATCATTGGACTCTCTCCTTCATATTCTCGGCCGACGGTGCGCGCCAGCCATGCCTGGTGAAGATGGACTGTGCGTCGGGGCCAGCGAGCCATGTCGCGAAACGCTGAACCTCGGACGATTTGAGGCTTGTGGCGACTGGCGCGATCGCCATCGAGCGATAGATCAGGACATCGGGTTCGATCGCTACCGCATCGGCAATATCGGCATTTTCAAGCTGCCAGATGTTCCAGATAATCCAGGCGTCGATCGCAGGATCTTCGATCCAGGCCTTGCGCGCCTCGGCGCTGTTGGGGGCAAAAATCTTGATATGACCGCGCAGTTTGCGAAGAAAATCGATGCCGCCGGCCCGGCTCGCCAAATCTTCCCAAAGCCCGTCCTGCCCGGCTCCCTCGACCACCATCAAGGTTAGATCGCCGCGCGCAAGGTCGCGAAAACCCGAAATGGCCATCGGATTGCCCTTGCGGACGAGAATGGCCGCCGGGCGATCATAAAGCGGAGCGACATCGGACTGGCGCAGCTTGCCGTCCATCAGCCGGACGAACTCGGTCATCATGCGATCGGAGCCGCTGAACACAAGGTCGGCATCCTGCCGCGCGCGGTCGATCCAGGTCGGCGTAGGTCCGGCGACCACTTCGACCGCGATCCCGGTTTCCTTTTCGAATGCCAGCGCCGCCGCACGCATCGCAGGCGCCGGGCCGCCGGGGCCATAAATATGCAGCTGCGCCGCCGCGGGCGGGGCAAAGGCGAAGATCAGCAGCGCGACAAGCCATCGGATCACGCCGTTTCTCCCCGACGGTGCCAAGGTCGCGACCGCGTCGCACAAGCCGGAGACGCCGCCGCCGCGCCTGCGACCGCCGGGATAGCTTGATCGTTCATTTCCTTGTCCTTTCGAGCTTGCGGATTCCGTCGGTGAGTGCCGCACGCGATATTTCGCCGACATGGACGTCGCGGACCAGGCCTTGCGCGTCGACGAACAGGGTCGTCGGCATGGCGCCTGAACCCGCCGCCTGCGTGAACGTCGATCCCGGATCGAGCCGGACCGCATCGGCGGGCAGGCGTTCGCGGCGCAGGAAGTCACTCACCTCGACGTCGCTTTCGCCCTGGTTGACCAGCAGTACGGGAATCGCCGACGACCGTGCGACATCGACCACCATCGGCATCTCGCGCCGACACGGCGGACACCAGGTCGCCCATAAATTGACGACAAAGGGCCGGCCGCGCAAACCCTCGATCGGAACCGGCGTGCCGTCGACCTGCATGACGGTCAGCCCCGGCGTCAGCGGTCGCGGTTCCGGCGCCAGCCAGGCGAGCGAGGCCAGATAGACCAACGACAGCCCGCCCAGCGTCGCCAGCATGATCGCGCCGGCGCGGCTCCGCCCGAGCAGAACGAGGAGAGTCAGGGCGGCGACGATGATCCCGGCCAAAGCCGAGAAGCCGCCCTGCCAGACCGCAAGAATCGTCGACGGCGCGACGCGAAAGGCCTCGAAATTCTGCACGACGAAACCGGCTCGGGCCGCCAGCAAACCTATGGCGAGCGCCCACCACCCTGCCCGCGATGCGCGCGGGTCGATCCGCGCGGCGACCCGACCCGCGACCGCGACAAACAGCCAGATCGACGCGACCGCAATCAGGCGATCGGTCGCGATCGCCAGCGGCCCAAGATGTAGAATCGGATCCATCGCGCCTTATAGGTTTCCGCACAATCGGGTCTGACAATAGCATTGTTGCCATCGTCGTCTTCCGCCCTGGGTAGGTCATTATATTAGAATTACCTAATTAAAGATAGCCAGACTGAATGGCCAATTGGCGCACGACGAATTGAAACCGCGCGCGCCCGAGGCAAGCCCAGAGGCGCCTTCGACCCGACAAGCCGTGCCGCCGCCTCCACAATGCGATCCCTGCCGGCACCTCGGACCGACCTACGCGCGCTCCACGCAGCTCCAAACGACAGTCTCGAGGTCTCGGCGCCGTCACGACAGGTCGTGGCAGGCTTTGCAGAGCGCATTGATGATCCTCCGCATTTTGGGATCCGCCAGACTATAAAAACGGGTCTGCGCTTCACCGCGCGCCGACACGATCGCCTGATCGCGAAAACGCGCCAGATGCTGCGAGACCGCCGACTGGGACAATCCGCTGATCTCGGTAAGCTCGCTCACCGACACCTCGCGCTCGTCCATCTGACAGAGCATGAGCAGCCGTTCCGGGTGCGAGAGCAGTTTCAGATATTCGGCCATCTCGCGGGCGTTGCGTTTCAGGATCGACAGATCGGTGGGCTTGTTCATCAAGAGCTGTTCCTTCGCGGCCATCGTCGCGCGCGACGACGTAGCTTGCGGAGATTACCAGCACCCTCGACAGTGTCGAGGAAACAGCACCCAAAAGTGGCAATATCGAAAACCGCCCGAAATTCGGGTCCGACCGGCAAAAAGGGGGTTCCGGCATCGTCGCGGCAAGGAGGTTGGGCGCGACGACGCCGGAACCCTAACGATCAGCCTGTAACGGCTGTCGACAGCATCGCTTGGCCCTGTGAGTGCGGGATATATTGCGAGGCCTCCCCAGCACCTCGCAAACATCCAGGGCGGCAATGCCGATCAGTCAAGGTCGATCGGATTATGCGACAGGGCGTCCGCCGCGAACGCGCGGCCATTCCTGCCGCAAAGGTAGGGACAAGGCGCGAAGATCACCGGAACTTCAACCCGACGGTCATATAGACTTGCCGCGGATTGCCGTAGAAAGCGGTGAGGACGCCTTCGGCTCCGAGGGTCGAGTTCAGCCCCGGCTGCCCGTTGGCGAGGACGAAGTCGCCCGTGTCTGGGTTCTGACGGAGGAAATTATAGCCCGACGTGATGTAGCGCTTGTCGGTGAGATTGCGGCCATGCAGCCCGAGCGACCAGCGATCGTCATCCGATCGCCAGATCAGGCTGGCATCCCACAGCGCAAAGCCCGCCTGGTCGAGGCCGGGAATGCGCAGCTCGAATTGCTGGGTTTTGCTGCGGTAGGACAGGGTCGTGTTAAATCCGAGCGTTCCCGGTCCCACCGGCAGACTATAGTCGAGCGTGCCGCTCAGCGTCCATTCGGGGGTATTCTGGATCTTGCGCCGGTCGGCGACGTCGATGCCGCGGGCATCGATGAAGCGCAGATAATCGGCGTTGATATAGCCGAGCGATCCGGAGACGGCCAGCCGGTCGCCCGCCGCGCCGACGTCGCGGCCGAGCGTCCAGCGTCCTTCGAGTTCGACGCCCTGAAAGCGCGCCTTGCCGGCGTTGGTCGTGATTCCGATAAAGGTCGGAACACCGCCGACGACGGTCCCGATCGAACCGGGCACCTGAACGTCGCGATAATCGGCATGGAACAGCGCCAGCCCGATCGATCCCTGGCCGCCAGCGAGCGACGCCTTGTAGCCGGCTTCATAGCTGTTCACGGTTTCCGGGTCGAAGCCCATGAAATCGAACAGTTCGGCGGGCGAACAGGCAGCGCCCTGGGGATTGCGACAGGCGGTGGTGACGCCGCGCGGATCGAAACCGCCGCCTTTGAAGCCGGCCGAATAGGACAGGTAGAGGGTGTGATCGCGCGCCGGATGATAGCTGAGCGTTGCCTTGGGGGTGAATTTCCGGAAGGTCCGCTGACCTTCGAAATCGGATTGGGTCAGCGCCAGGACGCCGGTCCCGCCGAAGAAAGGCGAGCCGCCGCCGCCCACATAGACGCCGCGATTGATATCCGAGACGCGCTTGTCCCAGGTATAGCGACCGCCGACCGAAAGGCTGAGCTGCTCGGAAAAATCATAGGAGAGTTCGCCGAACACGGCATAGGTCTTGGTATCGACGCCGCCGAAGGTGAAAGCCGCGAGCCCGCCCGGCAAGCGAACATCGAACGCCGTGACGGCGCGCGCATCGAGATAATAGGCGCCGAGCAGCGCGTCCAATCCGTCCGCGCTGTAAAGGAACTGCAATTCCTGGGAGAATTGCCGGTTCCGGTAAACGCCCGGGACATCGGCATCGACCGCCGGCAGCGCGTCGAAATCGATCGGCCCGCGGGTGCGGTCGCGGCGGAAGGCAGTGATGTTGCGCAGCGTGATCGCGTCGCTGGGCTCATATTCGGCATAGAGGCTCACACCCCAGGCGCGAATATCCTGTTCGGGAAAGTTGAGTGCCCCCCGCGTGTCGAAGACGTCGCTTAGGACCGGCGTCCCCGAAACCAGGCCGGGGATCAAGCGATGCCCGCCCCGCGGCGCGCTCTGGTCATGGGTGTAGTCGCCCTGGAGGCGCAGGAAGAAATTGCTTTCGTTGTTGATTTCGGCGCTGGCGCGGCCTGCCCAGATATCGCGGTTATAATTGTCGAGGCCGGTGGTCAGATTGCGGCCGAAACCATCGCGCGACAGCCGTGCCCCCGAGGCGCCGACCCGCAAGGTTCCATCGCCCACCGGCAATCCCGCCGACAGGATGAGATCGGCATGCTCGTCGGTGCCGATAGTGCCGCGCGCATTGAATTCGGGCTCGGCGCCGATGCGCCGGGTGACATATTTGATCGCGCCGCCGATGGTGTTGCGGCCGTAGAGCGTGCCCTGCGGTCCGCGCAGCACCTCGATGCGTTCGACATTGTAGATGTCGAGCAGCGCCGCCTGCGGGCGCGCGAGATAGACATCGTCGAGATAGATGCCGACGCCGGGTTCGAAACCCCCGACCGGATCCTGCTGCCCGACCCCGCGGATAAACGCGGTCAGCGTCGAATTGGTGGCGCGCGAAGCCTCGATCGTCACATTGGGCGTGGTGTCGCCGATATCGGTGATGTCGAGCGCCCCCGACGCTTCCAGCTGCTCGCCCGAGTAGGCGGTCACCGCGATCGGGACATCGACGAGGCTTTCGGCGCGGCGCCGCGCCGTCACCACGATTTCGCCCTCGCCTTGCGCTGCCGCCGCACCGGAAGCGCTGCCGCTGCCTTCCTGCGCGAACACCGGCGTGCATGCGACAATCGCTGCGATGGCACCGCCCCAGCGGAGCGACGATCCGAAAGCCTTGGCCATAAATCCTCCCCAATCGTCCGGCCGTCTCGCCGAATCTAACAAATTTTGCGCCCCAGCTATCCTATGTGATATTTTTTCCGTCAAGTTTAAAAATACGGTGCCGTATCTGTTGACGGCAGGAAGCGTGCTGCCGATAAGCCTTGGCATGGACGAAGAAGCCTCCCCGCGGCGGCGCCGCAAACGGTCGAGCCGCATAGACGCCTCGGTGTGGCTCGAGGCAGCGCTCCAGCAATTGGCAGACGGCGGCATCGACCAGGTGCGGATCGAACCGCTGGCCGCGCAGCTCGGTATCACCAAAGGCGCCTTCTACAAGCGCTACGCCAATCGCGATGAATTGCTTGCGGCGATGCTCGACTATTGGTTCGAGGAATCGACCGCATCGGTCATCGCCACCTATGCCGATGTCGACGAACCGCCGCCCGAGCGGCTCGAGCGTATCCTGCTGACGCCATTTCGCCGCGCCGATTTTCGCGAGCGCGCACGGATGGAAATGGCCATCCGGCTCTGGGCGCATCATGACATTCGCGCGGCCGAGACAATGCGGCGGGTCGATGCGCAACGGCTGCGCTATATGGAACAGGTGCTGCGCGGCAATGGATTCGAAGCGAAAGACGCCGCCAGCCGCGCCTTCCTGATCTACGCCTATATTCTTACCGAAGGGACGATGTCGGATGCGCCGCGCGATGGCCTGCGCGACCGTTGCCGTGCACTGCTGCGCTCGCCCCAGCCCGATTAAGGCTTGCCCGTTTCGGATCGCTCGCTATTTCGATTTCCAATCGGATATTGAAATAGCGAGCGATCGGGATGGAACGGCGCGATCCTTTGGCCGATGGGACGCTGCCACATGCGGTGCCGTCATGAGAAGCGCCAAGGCTCGCAGTTAGCCAGCGCGTCGGGGAGGCAGCGAATTGCACGTCATGGATCCAAGCCTGATCGATGTCGGGATCGATAGCCGTTCGGCGAGTTTCGAGAATCCGACCGGCGCGCGCGGCGCGGGCGGCGCGGCCGCGGGAGGCCGGAAAGGAGCCGCCTGGCGGGTAATCCGTCCGGGCGAACGCGTCGCGCTGGCCGACGTCAGTGGCAGCGGCACGATCCGTCATATCTGGATGACGAGCGATGCCTGGTCGCCCGCGGTGATGCGCGCGCTGCGCCTCGAGGTCCATTACGATGGCCGCGACGCGCCGAGCATATCGGTGCCCCTTCTCGACTTTTTCGGCCAGCCGCATGGCCGCATCAACGAATTCTACTCGGCGCTGCTGTCCACCCACGAAGGCCGCGGGCTCAATGCCTATTTCCCGATGCCGTTTCGCGACGCGATCAGGATCGCGCTGGTCAACGAGTCCGGACGCCATATCCGTCTCTTCTACCAGATCGACTATACGCTCGAACCGCGCGAGCGCGTTCCCGCAAGCTATCTGCACGCGACGTTCAGACGCGACAATCCGACCCGGCTACGCGAAGATTTCGTGATCCTCGACGGACTGAAGGGTCCCGGCCGCTTTCTCGGCTGTTCGGTCGGCATCCGCGTCGTCGACACCGGAAGCTGGTATGGCGAGGGCGAAGTCAAAATCTATCGCGACGGCGATCGCGACCTGCCGACGATCTGCGGTACCGGGCTGGAAGATTATGTCGGCACCGCCTGGGGCATGGCAACGCATCATGCCCCTTACGCGGGCGCACCGCTGGTCATGCCCGATCCTGGCGACGCGAAGCCCGACGATTACAAGCCCGACCTTGTCAGCTTCTACCGCTGGCACCTGCCCGATCCGGTCATGTTCGCCCACGAGATCAAGGTCACGATCCAGCAAATCGGCATGGCGATCTTCAACGCCGACGAGGCCGAAGCGATGGCCCGTTACCGGGAAGAGCATCCGGCCGCCGGGTCCGGTTGGGCAACGGTCGCTGGCACAAGTTTCAGCGTCGTCGAGCGCCGCGACGATTATTGCGCCACGGCCTTTGCCTATTGTTCGCAGCCACAGGCCGTCCCCCGCTACGATCTCGATGCGGCGGTCGCCGATCTCGGCGAATTCGCTTATGAGAAGGTCCGCGAACTGACCGACGACCAGCGCGAACTTCTCAATCGATCCTTGCTAAACGCGCCAGGCTGAGCGGCAAATGATCGCCGGTCAGCCGATCTTGGCGAAAGCTGCGACGCCAGTGCCGGCGGACACCCGCCTCGCCGACGGCGTTTCGGATCCCAGCGCCGCGGCGAGCAATTCTCCGGTCGTCGCGGCCCCGGCGAAAATGGCTTCCATGCTGCGGACGCACAATCCGACGCCCTCGTCCGCCAGATCATAATGCACCTGCTTCGCCGCGCGCCGCGTGACGACCATGTCGGCGCGGCGCAATTCGGCGAGCTGCTGGCTGAGCGCCGGCTGCCCGATGCCGGTCGCCGCTTCGATTTCGCCGACGGTGCGACCGCCGCGCAGCAGGCAGGAGAGGATCATCAGCCGCTGCGGCTGGGCATAGACGCGCAGCTTTTCGACCGCCTTGTCGGCCAGCGCGCGGTCTTCGTAAATCGCGGTCATGACGCCTCGACGGTGCGGCAGAACCAGCCAAGGTCGCCGCCTTCCATCATCCGCTCGGGCGGCGGGGCGAGCAGCGGCTGGCCCGGCTGCCAGCCTTCGGGGGCCAAGACGTCACCTTCGGCGGTGCGCTGGAGCGCTGCAACCGTGCGCAATATCTCGTCGATCGAGCGGCCGACCGTGTGCGGATAGACATTGATCGCGCGAACCATGCCCTCAGGGTCGATGATATAGGTCGCGCGCACCGCCGAGCTGTCCTGCGCCGCCGCATCGATCATGCCATAGGCGCGGCCGACCGCCATGCTTGGATCTTCGATGATCGGGAATTCGATCGCGACGCCGAACTGCGCCTCGATCGCGCGCACCCAGGCGAGATGCGAATAGAGGCTGTCGACCGATAGGCCGAGCAGGGCGCAATCGAGCGCATCGAAGTCGGCCTGCCGCTTGGCGAAAGCGATGAACTCGGTCGTGCAGACCGGCGTGAAATCGGCCGGGTGCGAGAAGAACACCAGCCACCGCCCGCGATAGTCGGCGAGCTTCACCGGCCCCTTGGTCGAGCGCGCGCTGAAGGATGGCGCGGTCTCGCCGATGCGCAGCGGCCGTTCGCCGGTATCGATCACTTCACTCATAGCCACAGTCTTTCATCCGCAAATCCATGCCGCCGTCACAGGCTTGACGCAAACATTCTATTAGATTACATGATTTATGTAAATATGAATTTATGGAGGCGAGAGTGACCGATTCGACCATTGCCCACGCCAGCGCCCAAGTGATCGCGGCCCGGGCGAAACCGGCGGCGATCAAGGCCTTCTTCGACGATGCGACCAATACGGTGTCCTATGTCGTCCACGATCCCGCGACCAAGCGCGCCGCGATCATCGACAGCGTGCTCGATTATGATCCGGCGGCGGGGCGCACGAGCTTTGCCTCGGCCGACAAGATCATCGCCTTCGTCAAGGAGCATGACCTTGCCATCGACTGGCTGCTGGAAACGCACGCCCACGCCGACCATCTGTCGGCGGCGCCGCATCTCCAGGAAAAGCTTGGCGGCAAGATTGCGATCGGCGAGCATATCGTCACCGTGCAGAACAGCTTCGGCAAACTGTTCAACGCGGGAAGCGACTTTCAGCGCGATGGGTCCGACTTCGATCATTTGTGGAAAGACGGCGACCGTTTCCAGATCGGCGAGATCGAGGTCACGGTGCTGCACGTCCCCGGCCACACCCCCGCCGACAACGCCTACGTGATCGGCGACGCGGTGTTCGTCGGCGATACGATGTTCATGCCCGACTATGGCACCGCGCGCGCCGATTTCCCCGGCGGCGACGCGCGCCAGCTCTTCCAGTCGCTGCGCCGTATCCTCGAGCTGCCGCCCGAAACGCGATTGTTCATGTGCCACGACTATCTGCCCGAGGGCCGCGACAATTATATCTGGGAAACGACGGTCGCCGACGAACGCGCCCACAATGTCCATGCCCATGATGGCGTGACCGAAGACGAGTTCGTCGCGATGCGCGAGGCGCGCGACATCGCGCTGTCGATGCCGCGACTGATCATGCCGTCGATCCAGGTCAATATGCGCGCCGGGCACATGCCCGCACCCGAGGAAAACGGCATTCGCTACCTCAAGATCCCCGTGAACGCGGTATGATTGCGGCCTTTCCGCACGCGATGCCGGTCGAGGGCCTGCTTGGCGGTTTGCTCATCGGTCTCAGCGCCGCGATCTTGCTGCTCGGCAATGGCCGGATCGCCGGGGTCAGCGGTCTTGCCGCGCGCGCGACCGGGCTCGGAACCGGCAGCGCGCCGCGCGGCATGGCCGCCGCCTTCATCATCGGCCTGCCACTGGGTGCCGCTGTGATGGCCTTGCTGCTTGGCGGCGTCGAAATCCGTTACCCCGCATCGATCTGGCCGATCGCCCTTGGCGGGCTGCTCGTCGGCTATGGCACCCGGCTTGGCTCGGGCTGCACCAGCGGCCACGGCGTCTGCGGCATGTCGCGGCTGTCGCTGCGCTCGATCACCGCGACATTGCTGTTCATGGCGAGCGGTATCGCAACCGTCGCGCTGATGCGCGCGGGCGGCCTGCTGTGAAGCGCCTGCTTGCGGCGCTGGCGGCGGGCGCGATATTCGGTGCCGGGCTCGCGCTGTCGGGCATGGCCGACCCCCAGCGCGTCCGTGCGTTCCTCGACCTGTTCGGCGCGTGGGATCCGACGCTGGCGTTCGTCATGGGCGGCGCGCTTATTCCGATGGCGATCGCCTGGGCGATCCAGCGCCGTATGGCGAACCCGATCCTCGCCGATGCGTTCGATCTTCCCCCCACCCGCGGGATCGATGGTCCGCTGGCCGTGGGCGCGGTGATCTTCGGGATCGGTTGGGGGATCAGCGGCCTTTGCCCCGGTCCTGCGATTGCCGGGCTCGCGCTCGCCCCCAGCCAGGCCATCGTTGCGGTCGCCGCCATGGGCGCAGGCATGATCCTGCACCGCCTCACCAGCCGCTGACCACACGCCACCACCGGAGACGAGACATGGATATTAAAACGATCAATTCGCAGCTCGGTGTCAGCCCGCAGATTCAGCCCGGCGAGGTCGCGGCGATCGCGGCGGCCGGCTATCGCTCGATCATCTGCAATCGGCCCGACGGCGAGGAAGCCGGGCAGCCGCCTGCCGCTGCGATTGCCGAGGCGGCACAGCGGCATAAGATTGGCTTTGCTCATATCCCGGTGGTTTCGGGCCAGATGACCGGGACCGACGCGACGCTGATGGCTAATGCTCTTGCCGAGTTGCCGTCACCGATACTCGCCTTCTGCCGTTCGGGCAGCCGATCGGAAAAGCTGGCTGCCATGGCGACGGCGCAATCGGCAACCCGCGCTGCCACCGCCGACTATGACGTCGTCATCGTAGGCGGTGGCAGCGCCGGAATCGCAACGGCCGCCAGTCTTCTGAAGCGAAACCGCGAGATCTCCATAGCCGTGATCGAACCTTCCGAGACCCATTATTACCAGCCTGGCTGGACCATGGTCGGCGCGGGTATCTTCGATGCGGAATTCACGCGCCATAGCGAGACGTCGGTGATGCCGCGCGGCGTGGACTGGATCAAAAAGGCGGCGTCCGGCTTCGCTCCCGACGACAATCGGGTGTCGCTCGATGACGGCAGTTCGGTGTCCTACCGTGTCTTGGTCGCCTGCCCGGGGATTAAGCTCGACTGGGACGCTATTCCCGGGCTGAGCGCCACGCTCGGCAAGAACGGCGTCACCTCCAACTACCGCTACGATCTTGCCCCCTACACCAATCGCCTCGTCAAGGATTTGAAAGGTGGCCGGGCGCTGTTTACCCAGCCGCCGATGCCGATCAAATGTGCAGGTGCGCCGCAAAAAGCGATGTATCTGTCGTGCAATGTCTGGGAACGCAGCGGCGTCCTCAAAGACATCGACGTCCAGTTTCACACCAGCGGCGCGGTGCTGTTCGGGGTTGCGGTCTATGTCCCGGCGCTGATGGAATATGTCGATCGCTACAACGCACATCTGAATTTCGAATCCAAACTGGTTGCCATTGACGGCCCCGCCAAGATCGCGACCTTCGACCAGAAACGCGGCGATACCGTCACGCGCGTCGAGGAGAGCTTCGACATGATCCATGTCGTCCCGCCGCAGGTTGCGCCCGATTTTGTCCGCAGCAGCCCGCTCGCGGCCGCCAGCGGTTTTATCGAGGTCGACGAAGCGACCTTGCAGCATGTGCGCTACGCCAATGTCTTCGCCTTGGGCGATGCCTGTTCGGCCTCGAACGCCAAGACGATGGCTGCGGCGCGCAAGCAGGCACCGGTCGTTGCGGTGAATGTGCTGGCCGCCTTGGAGGGCAAGCCGCCCGTCGCCGACTATGACGGCTATGGCAGCTGTCCTCTCACGGTGGAGCGCGGCAAGATCGTGCTTGCCGAGTTCGGATATGGCGGAAAGCTGCTCCCCAGTTTCCCCAACTGGCTGATCGACGGCACGCGCCCGTCGCGCCTCTCATGGCTGCTCAAGGACACAATCCTTCCGCCGATCTACTGGCACGGCATGCTCAAAGGGCGTGAGTGGATGGTGAAGCCGCACATGATAGCGGCGAACGGATAAGCATGTGATCGACACGCTTCATTATGCGCTCGGCGGCGTCTCGGGCGTTCTCGTCGGCTTCGTCCTCGGGCTCGTCGGCGGCGGCGGGTCGATCCTCGCGGTGCCGCTGCTCCTCTATCTCGTGGGCGTGAAGGATCCGCATGTTGCCATCGGCACCAGCGCCTTTGCCGTCGCGGCCAATGCCGCGATCGGCCTCTGGAACCATGGCCGCGCCGGAACGGTCAACTGGCGCTGCGGATTCATCTATGCGGCAGCGGGTGTTGTCGGAGCGTTTGGCGGGTCAACGCTGGGCAAAAGCATAGATGGTCACAAGCTCTTGTTGCTGTTTGCACTGCTGATGATCGCGGTTGCCATTCTCATGTTCCGGCAACGCGGCGATGTCGGCGTAGAAGGTGCCCAATGCAGCCGCGAAAATGTCGTAAAAGTAGGTGGCTATGGCCTTGGAACTGGGGTGTTCTCGGGCTTTTTCGGTATTGGCGGCGGATTCCTGATCGTTCCAGGCCTGGTCGCTTCGACATCGATGCCGATCCTGCGGGCAATCGGCACGTCGCTTGTCGCGGTGACAGCGTTCGGCCTAACCACCTCGTTCAATTATGCCCTGTCGGGATTGGTCAATTGGCCGCTCGCTGGCGTTTTCATTTTGGGCGGCGTCGCCGGCAGCGCGCTCGGTACACGCGCCTCAACAGCGCTCTCCGCCGACAAGGGCAGGCTCAACACGGTGTTTGCCGCCTTCGTCATGATTGTGGCCTTCTACATGCTCTGGAAAAGCTGGGCTGAGATCGGCCTATGATTGAGCGATCAGATACTCGATTACAATAATCGTGTAATTTTGTTGGATATGGCCTGCGATCCATCGCATTGCCGCCAAACCAGAAAACCAAAGGAAAAATCATGACTCTCCACATCGGCGACATCGCACCAGACTTCCAGACCGAGACCCAGCACGGCCCGATCAGCTTTCACAAGTGGGCGGGCGATAGCTGGGTGTTCTTTTTCAGCCATCCGGCCGATTTCACGCCGGTCTGCACCACGGAAATGGGCCGCACGGCCCAGCTCGCAGGCGACTTTGCGGCACGCAATGTGAAGCCTCTGGGCCTGTCGACCGACACCGCAGACGAGCATCGCAAATGGATCGAAGACGTCAACGACACCCAGCATACCGACTTGCAATTCCCCATCCTCGCCGATGCCGATCTGTCGATTGCGCGGCTATATGACATGATCCACCCGCAGCAGAGCGAGACGGCTGCCGTGCGTTCGGTCTTCATCATCGATCCCGACAAGAAAATCCGCCTGACCATGACCTATCCGATGAGCGTCGGCCGCAACTTTGCGGAGATATTGCGGGTGATCGACGCGCTGCAAACCAGCGACAAGTTCCGGATCGCGACACCTGCTGATTGGGAAGTCGGCAAGGATGTCATCATCCCGCCGTCGATCAAGGACGACGAGGCTGCAACGCTTTTCCCGCAAGGATGGACGACGTTGCGCCCCTATTTGCGGACCACCAACGTCGCCTGAGCAAGTCTGAATCGGAATAGGGGGATCGATATGTTCGCAAATATTGAACGCTGGCTTGAACCGGGCGCAAAGTCGAAGGCGCTGATCGATCTCCTGTTCCGGGTTCTCACTAGCCTGATCTTCATCATCGGCGGGCTGGGTCATTTTGGCCAGCATCAGATGATGCTGGACCGAATGGAGGAATCACCATGGGCAGGCACCGTCAATATGATCGGCGATCCGTCTGTCCTGCTCTGGCTCTCGGGCTTCGCTTTCGCAGTGGCCGGAACCGCCTTGGCTCTGGGTTGGATGACGCGGGCCTCGGCACTGATTTTGTTCGTGACGCTCGTTCCGGTTACGATCACCACCCATCTCGTGCCTGATCCGTCGCATGTCGGCCCGCTCTTCAAGAATATCGCAATACTCGGCGCACTCCTGCTTATTTGGGCGCGTGGACCCGGCGCATTTGCGCTCGATGGAAAAATCGAACGATGAAACGGCTAATGGCACTCATCCCCATGCTGTTGGTGGCTGGCCCGGCTTGGGCTGAACCAACGCCGGTCAAGGTCCATGCCATCAGCCAGGATGCAAAATTCATCGGCGATTCCATGGGCGGAGTGGAAGTTGTCTTGCGCGACGCACAGACCGGCAAAATGCTCGCTAAAGGCCTGACCGTCGGTGGGACGGGCGATACCAAGAAGATCATGGAGGCGGTGGGCCGGTCACCGATGCTCACGACACCCGACGCTGCACATTATTCGACCACGCTCGATATTTCGGTTCCAACGCTGGTGAAGGTCGAGCTACGCGGACCGCTTGGCCGCCCGTTGACAATGCAACGTGCCACATCCGAACGCTGGTTGGTCCCCGGGATATCCGCGGGAGATGGCTGGGTGGTGGAGTTACCCGGCCTTGCCATCGAAGTGGACGGGGTTTCTGCGATGATCGCTGGCCGCGCCGCCACCGTAACCGCCAAAGTGGGGCTGATGTGTGGATGCCCAATCACCCCCGGCGGACTTTGGGATGCGGCGGATTATGAAGTAACCGCTGAATTGCACCGCAAGGGTGAAAAAAGCGAGCGCACGTCGCTCGCCTTTTCGGCCGCTCCCGGACTGTTCAGCAGCGCCATAACCCCGGGATTTTCGGGGAAAGGCGAACTTTGGATCGTCGCGCGAAACATCCGCACAGGGAATGCGGGCGTGGCGCGCGTGCCGGTCAGGATCGCCAAGCCATGAGGATCGACCAGGACTGGGCAATTATACTCGCGCGGGCGCAATTCGCGTTCACCGTGAGCTTCCACTTCCTGTTTCCGGCTTTCTCGATCGGGCTTGCGAGTTTCCTCGCGGTTCTCGAAGGGCTGTGGCTCAAGACCGGCAAAGGCGTTTACGCGAACCTCTATCGCTACTGGCTGAAGATTTTTGCTGTCGTCTTCGCGATGGGTGTCGTCTCGGGCATTGTCATGTCCTATCAATTCGGCATCAACTGGTCGGTGTTTTCGGACAAGGCCGGGCCGGTGATCGGACCGCTGATGGCCTATGAAGTGCTGACCGCCTTTTTCCTTGAGGCTGGCTTTCTTGGCGTGATGCTGTTCGGGATCAACAAGGTCGGCCGCAAGCTGCACTTCGTCGCGACATTGGCGGTGGCGCTAGGCACGTTTATTTCGGCTTTCTGGATCTTGTCGGTCAACAGCTGGATGCAGACCCCGGTGGGATATGAAATCGCCGCCAACGGCCAGTTTGTGCCGGGCCCGAGTTGGTGGGTCATCGTATTCAACCCCAGTTTTCCGTATCGGCTCGTCCACACCGTGTTGGCGGCCTATTTGACAACGGCCTTCGCCGTTGGCGCAGTCGGGGCCTGGCATCTGCTCAAAGACCGCACCAATCCCGGCGCGCGCAAAATGTTCTCGATGGCCATGTGGATGGCGGCGATTGTGGCGCCGATCCAGATTTTTGCCGGAGACATGCACGGACTGAACACATTGGAGCATCAGCCCGCCAAGGTGATGGCGATGGAAGGCCATTACCAAAGCCATCCCGACGGCGCCCCCCTGATCCTGTTCGGCATCCCCAATTCGAAGGAAAAACGGGTCGATTATGCCGTTGAGATTCCGAAGGCCTCCTCGCTGATTCTGAAGCATGATTTGAATGCACCGATGAAGGGGCTGGATACGATCCCCGATGCCGACGAACCTCCAGTGGGCATCGTCTTCTGGTCGTTCCGCATCATGGTCGGTATTGGGTTCGCCATGCTGGGTATCGGCTTGTGGAGCTTGACGGCGCGGTCGCGCAAGAAGCTCTATGAATGGCCCTGGTTGCATCGTTCGGCGGTTGCGATGGGACCAAGCGGGTTCATTGCCGTCCTCGCCGGCTGGGTCACCACCGAAGTCGGGAGGCAACCGTTCACAATCTACGGCGTACTGCGAACCGTCGATAGCGCCTCACCGCTCGATGCACCGGCGGTAGCAGCCTCGCTGCTTGCCTTCGTGCTGGTCTATTTCGCCGTGTTCGGGATGGGCGTCTGGTATCTGCTTCGCCTGATGCAGAAGCCGCCCGAAGCGCATGAGGCTCCGCCGAGCGATGCCCCCATCCGCAGCGCGGGCATCACGCCCGCGCCGCAGGTTCTCGCTGGCGATGGCGTGCCGGGCAACGCGCATAGCGGGGAAATCGTGTAATGGATCTGACGGTCATCTGGGCTGCTATCATCGGCTTTGCCATCGTCGCTTATGTCGTCATGGACGGATTCGATCTTGGCATCGGTATCCTGTTTCCGTTCTTCAAGGTGGGCAAGGACCGCGACACCGCGATGAACAGCATTGCACCGGTGTGGGATGGCAATGAGACTTGGCTGGTGATGGGCGTCGGCGGTTTGCTCGCCGCCTTTCCCCTCGCCTACGCCGTCATCCTTCCGGCTCTCTATGCGCCGATGATCGCGATGCTGCTCGGGCTCGTGTTTCGCGGCGTGGCTTTCGAGTTTCGCTGGCGCGATCCGGCGCACCGGGAATTCTGGGATCGGGCGTTCACAACCGGCTCGGTTATCGCCACCTTTGCGCAAGGCATTGCGTTGGGCGCGCTGCTTCAGGGAATTACGGTCGAAGGCCGCGCTTATGCCGGCGGCTGGTGGGAATGGCTTACACCGTTCAGCGTGTTGACCGGTTTTGGTTTGCTGATCGGCTACGCGCTTCTTGGAGCCTGCTGGCTCAACTGGAAGACCGAATCCGGCTTGCAGCGCCAGGCTGTGACCTATGCCGGACGCCTCGGCATCGCGCTGTTGCTGATGATCGGTGCAATCAGCCTGGCAACCCTTTCGCTGGAGGCGCAATATCACCAGCGCTGGCTCAGTTTCCCCGGAATCCTTGCGACCGCGCAAGTTCCGCTGGCGACGATCATCGTAACCTTCCTTTTCTATCGCAGCTTGCGGCTGCGAAAGGACGCACAGCCCTTTTTCTGGGCGCTGTCGCTCTTCGGTCTATGTTTGTTGGGTCTTGGCGTCTCGATCTGGCCCGACATTGTTCCGGCGCGGGTCACAATCTGGGAAGCCGCGGCCCCCTACCGCAGTCAGCTATTCATGCTCGTCGGCGCATCGATCATGGTGCCGATCATCCTCACTTACACCGCATGGTCCTATTGGGTGTTCCGCGGAAAGGTTGGCGAGGATGGGTATCATTGATGGCTGCGCGCATGAAACAGATCGTCTGGTTCATTGCCATCTGGGCGGCAAGCGTCGCGGCGATCGGCGCCGTGGGGCTGATGATCAGGGCCGTATTGCGCACATAAAGGTTCCGCGCCGCGGCGACCGGAATGGGCAAAGGCCATTAACCAGGTGGGGTCGTCATCGGCAAAAAGCCATATTGGCAATGCATATGGACAGCCAAGTCCGAAGCGCTAGGCAATTGCCATTATGATAGGGTCGGCGCCCTTCCCGCCCGTCTGGCGATACGGCGACCATCTCGGCCATACTCGATCTTGGTCGGCCAACACTCATCCGCGTCGAAACCCGGGCGCCGCTTACGCGTCGCCGCAGCCTGATTCGCGCGACCGCAGAGCGCTGGCTGGTGCCGAGACGAAGCTTTGCATCAGGTCATCCTCACGGCACGCCACCCGAAACCCGGCAATAGCGGCCTTGTGCTACCCGAGCCGGCGATGGCGACGAGGCATCTGTTTTAGCGTCCGGATCAAGAGTTCAATCTTTCGCTCGCTGCGCCGAATGAGATCGCCAAGATTCTGCATTGACTCCCTCTGCTGACGCTCATATTTATAAATTATGCCATGAAGAGGCATTGATTATATAATTATAAATGTCTGGGGAGGGTTTTCTATGACTTTCAAGGGATTTCGATTCGCCTTGCTCGCCACCGCGGCCTGCGCTGTGCCGCATGGCGCCATGGCACAGGACAGTGCGGCGGCCGACGCGACGTCGGACGAGGCCAGCCGTGAAATCATCGTGACCGCCAACAAACGCAGCGAAAACGTCCAGAAGGTGCCCTCCTCGATCGCCGTCGTCGGGGCGGCCGAACTCGAGCGCAAGAATATCGCCGGCGTTGAGCAACTCGGCAACGCGGTGCCCGGCTTCGTCTATCGCGGCGGTTTCAACCCGACCAACACCTCGCTCAGCATCCGCGGCATCAGCACATTGTCCTACAGCCGTTCGATCGAACCCTCGGTCGGCACCGTGATCGACGGCGTCGTGATCGGACTTCAGGGGCCCAATCTTTTCAACTTCAACGACGTGTCGCGGGTGGAGGTGCTACGCGGACCGCAGGGAACGCTGTTCGGAATCAACTCGTCGGCCGGTATCCTCAACATCGTGACCGAAGATCCGGGCAACGACCTGTCGGTCAAGGTTGGCGCCAGCTATGCGCAGCGCGATCAGGTCGATCTCTATGGCGCGGTCGGGGGGCCGATCGCGGGTGAAAAACTGCGCCTTCGCGTATCGGGCTTCTACAAACGCTACGATGATTTCGTCGACAATCTCAACACCGGTGAATCGCTCAATGGCGACGAACAATATGGGCTGCGCGCAAAGCTGATCTTCGAGCCAGACGACCTGACCAAGATGACGATCAACGCCGACGCGGCCTGGGATCGCAGCGACTGTTGTTCGCCGGTCTTCATCAAGCTGGTGCCGGGGCGTTCCAATGCCTTCGATACCCAGTTCTACGGCCCGCTGACCCCCGAGAGCAATCAGATCAACCTGCCCGGCAGCACCTTCTCCAAATCGAACGGCTTCGGTTTCAGTGCGCAATGGGATCGGTATCTTGGCGATTATCTGCTCACCTCGATCACCGCCTATCGCGATTATTATATCGAGGCGGAAACGACTGTCGTGCAGCCGAGCCTGATCCTGCCGAGCAACTTCGCGACCGCCAAGCAAAGCCAGTTGTCGCAAGAAGTTCGCCTCGCATCACCAACCGGCGGCACGTTCGACTATGTGGTCGGCGCCTTCTATTTCAAGCAATTGAAATCGGGCAGCATCGACCAGAAGGTCCGGCTGCGCGCCAACGGATTCCAGCAACACAACCACCTGAACTTCGCCGACGCCGACAATGCCAATTATGCGCTGTTCGGCGAAGGAAATATCCATCCGACCTCGAACCTTACCCTGATCGCCGGTGCTCGCTGGACCAAATTTCAGGTGAGCTTCCGCAACATCGGCCTGCCGCGCGACCCCGGCTATTTCGTGGCGAACCTGGCGCCAGGCGAAACGATCCAGGACAGCGTGTCAGCGGAAAAATGGTCGTGGAAGCTTGGCGCGCGCTGGCAAATGACATCGAACGACATGTTCTATGCAACCGTTTCGCGCGGGATCAAGGGGCCCGCCTTCAACACGCTCGCGACCAACGCAACCGGGCCGCAGCGGGTGCGACCCGAAGTCGCGACCAACTATGAAATCGGCTTCAAGGGCAGTCTCTTCGACAATCACGTGCGAACGAGCCTCGCGCTTTTTTCGACCACCTTCAAGGATTTCCAGACCCAGGCAGTCGATACCGACCCGATCACCGGACTGCGGACTTTCATCCTGGTCAATGCCGGGTCGATCCGTACCCGCGGCTTCGAAGGGAGTCTCAATCTCTATCCCACCGACACGACGTCTATCGATGCCAGCGTCAGCTATATCGACGGCAAGTTCCGCGACTTCCCGGGGGGGCAATGCTATTCGGGCCAGACTGCGGCGCAGGGCTGCGTCGGCGGCGTTCAGGACCTGAAGGGTGCGCCGCTGCCGGCAAACCCGAAGTGGTCGTTCAACATCGGCGGCGAACAGGTGGTGAAGTTCGCCGGGGCGCCCTTCGACGGTTTCGTCAATCTCAACTATAATTGGCGCGGCAAGATCCAGTGGGATATTTTCCAGGATCCGGAAGCGATCGAAGATTCGGTCGGACTGCTGTCGGGCGCGGTCGGTATCCGCGCGAAGGATCGGAGATATTCCTTGTCGCTGTTCGCGAAAAACCTGACCAACAAATTCTATACCAACGGCCTGAGGCCGGGAACGGCGATCGTCGGCTTCATCCCGCTCGACTATCGCCGTCAGGTCGGCGTCAAGCTGTCATACAACTACTGACCGGCGGCGGAACGACGATGCGCAAAAGCCTCATCGCTTGCTGGCTGTCAGCCGGTGCCGCGAGCCTGTTCGCGGCACCGGCGCTCGCTGCCGAGCCGGCGGCAAAATGCACCGCGCTCGGCCAGGCCGACTTCGCGCGAACGCCCGACGCTCCCGCGCAAATCCTCGAGGCGGCCTATGTCGCGGCGAATGGCGACCAGCCCGGCCTGTGCCGCGTCACCGGGATCGTAGCGTCCGCCACCAGCTTCGAAATCCAGTTGCCGGTCGAGCGCTGGAACGGCAAGTTTCTCCAGGCCGGTTGCGCGGGCTTCTGCGGTCGCACGATGGGCTGGTATTGCCGCGACGCGACGGCGCGCGGCTACGCCTGCATCGTCAGCGATCTTGGACATCGCTCGGCAATGGCAAGCCCCGGCGCCCCGAGTCTCAGCGCGATTTGGGCCGACGGCAACGACAGCGCGCAGATCGATCATGGTTTTCGCGCCTCGCACGCGACGACCGTGATCGGCAAGGCGATCGTTGCGGGCTTCTACGGCAAGGACGCGGACCGGTCCTATTTCAATGGCTGTTCCGAAGGCGGGCGCGAAGCGATGATCGCGGCCCAGCGTTTTCCGTGGGATTTCGACGGGATCATTGCCGGCGCACCCCTCATGGACGTCGGGCGTAGCTTCCTCAGCCAGATATGGAACGACCGCGCGATGCATGGCCCGGACGGGCAGCCGCTATTCACCCCCGCCAGCCTCGCCTTCGCCCGCGACGCAGTGCTCAAAGCCTGCGACGGCAATGACGGGGTCATGGACGGCGTGATCGGCGATCCCCGCCAGTGCCGCTTCGACCCGGGCGCGCTCAGCTGCAAGCCGGGTAGCAGCGACGCCTGCCTTACCCAGCCGCAGATCCAGGCGCTCGGCGCCTTGATCGGCGGTCCGCGCACGCGCGCCGGGACGCCGATCGCTCCCGGTCTGAGCCCCGCCGTCGCATGGGGCCGGCTGATGGCGCCGGGGACGGCGGGCCGATCGGTGCCGGCAAGCTATGGCGAGGAATTCTTCCGCTATCTCGGCTTTTCGCCAGCGCCGGGTGGCAGCTGGAAAGCTGCGGCGTTCGATTTCGAAGCCGACTACCGGCGAAGCGGCGTTGCCGATGCCCTGCTGTCGGCGACCAATCCCGATTTGCGCCGATTTCGCGACGCCGGCGGCAAGCTGATCCTCTATCATGGCTGGGACGACCATCTCATCGCGCCGGGGATCACGGTCGATTATTACGAGACCGCGCGTGCGACCATGGGCGGGCAAGCGGCGACCGATCCGTTCTTCCGCCTCTTCATGGTGCCGGGCATGGATCATTGTGCGCTGGGCGGCGGCGCGTGGGCGGTCGACTATCTGACATATCTCGAAAACTGGGTCGAAAAGGGCGACGCGCCCGACCGGCTGGTCGCGACGCGCCCGAAGCTGCCCGCGGATCCGGTTCAGGCCTTCGCGCGGATAGGACGGTTTCCGGTTCCCGCCGACGCGATCGAATTCACCAGGCCGATCTACCCCTATCCGCAGCGCTACCGTTACGACGGTCGCGGCGATCCGACCCAGGCCTCCAGCTACAAATCCACGAAATAGGCGCGGCACTGTTTGTCGGCTCGCTAGCTGGATTGCGTCCGCTCTTATAAAAATTATGTATTCTTGCTTCTTGTGACTATAATTTATACAAAGACTCCTGTTATGAGGATTATCGATATGCGCCAACCTTCGCCGCACGCCTTGAATGGCGATTTCAAATGGACCGACGTGCCGCAGGATCGCGCCCTGCGCTTTCTCGACCGCGATCAGGTCAACACCTTTGATCGTCTCGGCTACCTCCATATCCCTGCGGCATTCAGCGACAGCGAACTCGACGAGGTCGAGCAGGCGATCGACCCGATCGAAGCCGAGCTCGAACGCCTCGTTGCCGAGGTTGCGGGCGGCAAGTCGCGCCTCACCGATGCCGGCACGATCACCTTCACTACCCACATCGTGACGCGCTCCGACACCGCGCGGGAATTTGCCCGCAACGCGAAAATCCACGCCATCTGCCAGGATCTGATGGGCGCGCCCGCACGCCTGTACTGGGACCAGTCGGTGTACAAGAAGACCGGCAAGAAGCAGGAATTTCCCTGGCACCAGGACAATGGCTACACCTTCATCGAGCCGCAACAATATCTCACCTTCTGGATTCCGCTCGTCGATGTCGATGAATCCAATGGCTGTCCGTGGATCGTGCCGGGCCTCCACCGCAATGGCACACTCGCCCATTGGGAAACGCCGATCGGGCTCAAATGCCTCGAAGAGAGCGACGCGGCGGTCTGCGTGCCCGCCAAGCGCGGCGACATCATCCTGTTCTCGTCGCTTGCTCCGCATCGGACCGGACCCAATCTGCGCGACGGCACCATCCGCAAGGCCTATATTCTGCAATATGCGCCCGACGGCGCGCATACGGTCGTCGATGGCACGCGAATTCCGCAGAACGACCCTGAAAGACAGTTTCTTATCGATTAGGCGCTGCGGGGCGCCGATCGATGGCCGCTGGGGCCTAATTGACAAGATCGGTGCAAACGCTATGCGAAAAGGCTCGATATTCGCTGCTGCAAACCAGCTGAGGGGCTCGCCGCTTGCCGACCAATATTCCGTCGATCAGTAGCTTCGAAGACGAGCGCCTGCGCCTGCCGCGCACGGCGCTATCCAGCCCCAGCCACGGGATCGCCTATTGGCTGAAGCGCGACATCGTGCGCGGCGTATTCGATCCTGCCGAACGCCTGAAGCTCGACCTGCTCACCCGCTTCTATGGCGCCGGGCTCAGCCCGGTGCGCGAAGCGGTGCTGTTTCTCGCCGCCGGCGGCCTCGTCGCCCACGAGCATCAGAAAGGACACCGCGTCGCGCCCGTGTCGCTCGGCGACTATCTCGATACCCTCCATGTCTATGATCGGATCCGCCGCCTCGCGCTGGTCACCGCGATTGAGCGCGGCGACGATGCGTGGGAAGAGCAGGTCCTCATCCAGCTGCATCGTTCGAAGAAAGTGCCGCATGTCCTGCCAGGCGACGACCATGAGGGCCGCGAGCGCTGGCAGCGCGCCTATATGGATTTCTACGACACGCTGATCGGCGGCTGCAAATCGCCTTTGCTGATCGACTATTATAGCGATCTCGTCGCGCGCGCGGAGCGTTACATTAACCTGTTCGCCGACCAGTCAAGCGACCATGTGCGCGACCATGCCGCCGAGCATAGCGCGATCGTCGATGCCGTAATCGGCCGTGACGCCGTGCGCCTCAACAAGCTGCTCGACGAGAGCAACGAGCGCTCTAAAAGCATGCGCAATTCCACCATCGACGCGCTTCGGGCAATCGAGGAGCGCCCCGCCTAAGGCGCATCCGGCCGCGCGCCCCGGATCGTCGTCGGCCCGGCCTCGCCATGGACGATCGTCAACCGCTGCGCCGCGCGATCGAAATCCCACTCGGCAGCGCCGCCGCCTGTCGAAACCTCCACCCCGTCCGGATAGTGGATCGCCGGCACATACACGATGGTTTGCGCGCCCTCCAGCGCATCGATATCGAGTTCGAAGCGACCCGTATCGCGGTCGAAAGCAAAGCTGCGTATCGTGCCGCCGGCGTGCTGGGCATAAGGGCGGCAAAAGCCCTCGACGGCGCGACCGCCGGAATTGGGGTCTGCCGGGTCTTCAAGCTGGTCGAGCGAGAAGATCGACAGATCCTCCTGGTTCCAGCCATCGCCGATCAGCAGGTCGTTGCGGTTCGATGCCGTATAGTTCCAGAGCGTGGAATTGAGCAGCCGCCGGTCCATGGCATCGTACATGAGGCCAAGCGCGGTGCTGTGCGGTCCCCAGACGTCGCGGCCGCGCTCGCCCGCTGCCCAGGCTTCATAAGCGGCGCCCTCGTCGAGATCGAACGGAATTCCAAACTCGCCGATCAGCGTCGGCATCCCCCCCGGCTGCGCGTCGGCCAGTCCTTCGACGACGCCGAGTTCGCGCACATAACGGTCGCGCACAGCGGCCTGCGCTTCGCCGACCGGGGTATCGAACGTCTTGAAGAAGAGCGTCCGCACATCGTACCAATGACCCGCGTTCACCGAGGCCTCAGGCAACGGCGTCGGCAAGGGGCGTCCCGACATCCCTGCAAAGGGATCGATTTCGACGAATAGCAGCCAGTCCTTCCGATGCGCCCGCACGGCATCGGCGACGCCGTGAAAGAAGGGGCCCATGCCATCGCGGTAAACATCGATCGAGCCGCCCGCATCGGCCTGGAAATAGTCTTCGCGAAGCGCAATGCCGCCATCGCCTTCGAGACGGTAGGCGCCCGCAGCCTCGAACGGGCATTCACGGCCGGGAAGCCAGACCGGCTGGCGATCGCTGTTCAAGGTGACGTTGCCGGTGATCTCGGTGCGGCCCGTCTCGATATTGCGCAAAAGCCGAGGCGCCTCGACAGTCATGCCGCGCAGGAGCAAAAGCCCCTCGAGCGGGGTCAGCGCGGGTCCGACGCGCGGCGCCACCGGGTTGACCGCATCGGGTGCGACATGGCGGTAGTTCATCGGATAGCCGAGCCACCCGAGGCCCGGCTCGTTAAGCGTGTCGAAGCCGATCACATGCGGCATGTCGCGAACCCGCAGCGCCACCTGCTCGAGGCAGCCGATATAGGCTTGCTGGAGATAGTCCTGGACGTTGACGCCCTCGATACGAAAATCGGGGGTCAGCCGCTTCCCCGCCCAGAACAGGCTCCACATCACGGCGTTGGCAGGCAGGCGATGATTACCGCCCCAGCTCATTTGCGGATAGGCATCCTGCCGCCGCTCGGGACTGGCATAATCATATTGTGCCTGCATGATATGCGCGACATCGGCGCGATGAAACTGCCTGAAATCGAGCCCGACGGCCTCGAACGCCCACCCGGGAGCGCCGTCGCCGCCCGACATGCGGCTCCAGACGTCCTGATGGAAATCGACGAAGACATGAAGGCCAAAGCGCCCCGCGCGCGCGCAAATCTCGGCATAATAGTCGAGATAGTCGGCGTCATACTGGCCCGGCCCGGCGTGCTCGATCGCCTCCCAAGTCGTCAGCAAGCGCAAGCAATTGAAGCCCCAATGGGCGAGCCGAGCGAGATGCGTGTCGGCTTCGGCCAGCGGAAACGGCCGGCCGATAAAGCTGATCGTGCGGTGATCGGAGAAGTCCGATGGCCGGTCGGTCCCGCCATCGGGCCAGGGAACCTTGCAATCGCCGCCAAGATTGACGCCGCGCAGGATCACATGCCGCCCCGCTTGGTCGCGGAACACCGGGCCATCTACCGCCAGGCGTCCGACCCGACCATCTTCATTTGCCATTTTCGATCTCTCCCCTGATCCGCTTGCGCGGCGCGGGCGGGTACCAGTCCGCCGTGCTTCGATGCCCCACGCTAAGGGGAAGCCTTTGGAGGGTCAAGAAATCATATCAAAATTGATTTATGGTTTTTTTAGCAATATATCATTGGCTTATAGTCCATCATACCTTTCATAAATGCAATGATGGCAATTTTTCTACAAAATCTACAAATTATTATAGAGCTGTTGGCCGATAGCAAGCCGCCCCGCAGCGCGGGCGACAGATGCTCCCGCACTTCCAACGCGAAGACTTGAATCGCGAGTTCCGGCCCGCCCCTTACCCGAGAGGCGGGGTGGAGGGGCAAGCCGGAACCCTGCCGAACGGGCGGGGCGCCGCGGCGATGCCTTGAGGCGCTGCCGCGACGCCCTCCCCCTGTCACCCGACCGGCATATCAAAGCCGACGCATCAATATTGGTCGAACCATGCTTTGACGCCGCCCGGTCCGACGATGTCGGCGGTCAGATTATGCCCCTCATTGTTGACCTTGACCTCAGCGACATAGCCCTGCGCGACGAGCTTGTCGTAATAAGCGTACATGGCGGAAATCGGGTTCACCGGGTCGCCAGACGCGTGATAGAATTTCGTCGGCGGATGATCGGCGGGCATCGTCGCCGGAACGCTGCACAGTGGCCCCGAGCAGTGCGCATAGGATGCCGAGTGAATGGCGAGGGCTTTCCAGACCTTGTCGCCATTCCACGACACCGCCATGCGGCTGGTATTATAGCCACCGCTCGACATGCCATAGGCGTAGCGGCGGTCCATATTATACTGGCTGCCCGCGCCATAGCCGCCGCCTTCGATCGACGACCAGAGCGCCGGAAAGAAGCATTTGTCGCTGCTCACATTGTAGCCCGTCGGCAAATTGGTATCCCAGAACCGCAGGACGAGCAGCTGGAGTGCCGCTTTCGGCAAAACGACCGCATATTTCTTGCCCGTATTGTTCGGATCGTCGAGCAGTTCGTGGATGGAGGCGGTGAGGTGGCGCAGGTCGCTCGACGCGTCGGGCGGCGCGAAGGTCGTCGGGCCGTCGGGTGGCGGCGGCGCCGCGGGGTTGAGGCCGTGATAGAAGAAAACGACCGGCCAGCCTCCTTCGGGCGGCGTGCCTTCCGGAACCTGATACATGACGGGCCTCGTCGTGTTGCCGCCCGTGCACGATCCCGCCAGATTATATTTGTACGATTGGGTCGTCGCGACCATCGAGCAGGAATAGGTACCATCCGCCTGCAAGCCACACCGGGCAGCCTGCGCCGGCATCGGCGCCATTGCTGCGCCGAATCCCGCCACACCCGCTATCGCGGTCGTCCACGGCACAGAAATTGACGCCGATATCGCAGCCATATTTCTCCACTTTGACATAGTATATTCCTCTCCATATTATCATTTACATAGTAATTTAGGTTTGTTGTCATTTGTTACTGATGATTACATGAAAGTTATCTTGACTTTATTCTTGACCTATAATCAACGCTTGATCTATCCGTGAATTTCTACACTGTTTATAAAATTGGGAGAGCGGAATGCGGAACCAAGTCTGGATTGCAGCGGGGGTGACCGGGATCGCGGCCCTGGCGCTGATCGCCCTGCTTCTCGATCGTCCGGCGGCGCCCGACACCCCGCAGAGTGATGCCACCGTCCTGCTCGCCGAACAGCCGCCCGTGGCGGCATCGACCTTGCCCCGCCCCGCTGTCGGCGCCGATGCCACCGCATCGGGGATCGCGCCCGGCGTCGAGATGCAGATTCTGCGCGACGCAGGGGACCCAGGCGCGCGTCTGCGCGATGTGAGATTTGCCGACAAGGAGCAGCGGATCGCTTGCGGCGAAATCATGCGATCGAACACGACCGAACATGTGCGCTTCGTCTGGCTGGGCGAACCTGCCAAGGTGATCGCAGATGAAAAGGGCGGCGGTGCTTATGCTCAGGTCGCGCCGCTCTGCTACGGCAAAGGCGCCGCCGGATTGTGACCACGCGAAAACTGCAAATTTCGGGCTGAACGGCGAGCGATTTCGCCTGGATCGATGGCGACCCGTGCTCGCGCGATCCAAAGGGGGACCGGCGTAGCGTCGGCCGACAGGCAGGTCGCGCCAAGTCGCTGGTTGCCAGGATGTCGCCATTCCGCCGCCCCCCATGTTTGCCCGATTTCCCGAATCTGACAAATTTGTTTGCCCAGTATCTTATGTGATATTTTTTTCGTCAAGTTTAAAAATACGTAGGCGTATCTTTGGGGCTCAGAACGGATAGCCCAAAAGCCTATTCCCTCCGGAAGCTGCGGGATTTCGTACTGGATGGCTGGAATTCCGGCCGGTTTGACGACTGTCCTTGCGCATGCGAACGGCGTCAGCCAACATGCTCATCGGCGTCTTAATGGGTATTCTTCAAGGTGCGTGAAGGCACATTCGCTCGACCGGATGCCGGGCCAATTGACGCAAGCGACCGCCGGTCGCCCCGACGCCGGACTTATTTTATAAATTAATGCCGAAATTCCTATAAACATATTGACTGATAAGACCTCTCCCATAAACTGCGCAAAATTTGGGAGAGTGGATAATGGAACGCCGGCATTTTCTGACCAGCAGTATCGGCCTTTCGGTTGCCGCCGCGACAGCCACGCCCGGCTGGGCGAAGGCACCGACCCGGCGGCCGAATATCGTGCTGCTGCTGTGCGATGATTTGGGCTATGGAGACCTCGGCGCCAATGGCGCGAAACTGATCCGGACCCCCCATCTCGACGCGCTTGCCCGCAGCGGGGTCCGCTTCACCAATTTTTTTGCCAGCGCCAATATCTGCAGCCAGTCGCGCGCCGGCTTGTTTACCGGTCGCTTCGCGGTGCGGAGCGGCATGGCGAATGGCGTCATCCAGGCGAACGACAAGACGGGGCTGCCGCCCGAAGAGGTCACGATCGCCGAAATGCTGAAGCCCGACTATGCGACGGCGTTGATCGGCAAATGGCATCTCGGCCATGTCGCGCCCTACTGGCCGCCGCGCGTCCAGGGCTTCGACTATTTCTACGGCCTTCCCTACAGCCACAACATGGTCCCGCTCTCGCTCTACAGCAGCGGGGAAGGCGTCGACCTCATCACCGAAGATCTCGATTTTCACCGGCTGACCGCCAAATTCATCGATCGCGGCATCCAGTTCATCGACGACAATCGGGCGCGTCCCTTCTTCCTCACTTTGGCGCTTACCGCGCCGCACACGCCGCTCGATCCCAATCCCGACGAGCATCATCACTCACCGGCGGGCGATTATGGCGATATTGTCGAGGAAGTGGACACCGGCCTCGGCCGGGTGATGGCCAAGCTCAAGGCGCTCGGCCTGGAACGCGACACGCTGGTGCTCGTAACGTCCGACAACGGTCCCTGGTTCGAAGGCTCGTCGGGGGACTCGCGCGACCGCAAGGGCGGTGCCGGTTGGGATGGCGGCTACCGCGTTCCCTTCATCGCGTCGCAGCCGGGGCGCATCCCGGCGGGCCAGGTCAGCGACGCGCTGGCAATGAACATCGATTTCCTGCCGACGCTCGCGACCTGGACCGGCGCCGCGCTGCCCGATCGCGAACTCGATGGCCGCGACATCAGCCGCGTCATCACCGATCGCATTCCGTCGCCGCACGACGACCTCCTGCTGTTCGACGACACGCAGGTCACCGGCATTCGGACCAAACGCTGGAAGCTGGTGAAATATTCCTACTATCGCGGCTACAAGCTCGATCTCGGCAAATATATGATCAGCCGCCAGGGCGCGCTGCTGTTCGACCTCGACCAGGATCCGGCCGAGCTTTACAGCGTCGCGAGCCGTCACCCCGAAGTCTTCGCCGCGCTGATGAAACGCATGACCGACGCGCAGGCAAAATATGACGCCCTTGCCCCCAAGGCCTGAGCCGCTCGCGCGCATCGGTTTCTGGCGCAAGATTTCGCTTGGTTCGGGCGATCTTGCCTTCAACCTCTATTGGCAAAGCAGCTCGCTGTTCCTGCTCTATTTCTATACCGATGTCCTCGGTGTTCCGGCGACCATCGCTGGCACCATCTACATGGCCGCCCTGATCTGGGATGCCGCGATCGATCCGGTGGTCGGCTGGGCCGCGGACCGGACGCGAACGCGCATGGGCCGCTACCGCCCCTATCTGCTGTTCGGGGCGCCGCTGCTTGCGCTCGCCTATGCCGCGATGTTTTTCGTTCCCGCGATGCCCAGCGCCGGGACATTAGTGCTGGTCACGGTCACCCACCTGCTGTTCCGAACCCTCTATGCGGTGGTCAATATTCCATATGCATCGCTCTTCGCGCGCGTCACGCGCGACAGCGCACAGCGCGCCGACATGGCGGGTGCCCGGATCATGTTCGCGATGATTGCGGGCATGCTGGTCTCGTCCACGACGCTCCCCCTTGCAGGCTTGCTCGGCGGCGACGATGCGCGGCGCGGCTGGCAGATACTGGCGCTGGTCTATGGCGGTTTTGCCGTACTGATCCTGTGGCAGGTTGCCCATGCCGCGCGCGGTCTCGATGCGCCGGAACCGCTGGTCGCCGAGCGCGTCGCATGGCGCACCGTCGCGGCGTCGCTCGCCTCGAACCGGCCGCTGCATCTCGCGCTCGGCGTCGTCGTGCTGAGCTCGATTGCCTCGACCTTCTTTCACAAGAACATCATCTATTATTTCAAATATGTATATGGCGACACCGACGCCGCGACGATCGCGCTGACCTTGAGTGCCGGCGTGACCGCAGCGTCGGTCCCAGCCTGGACATGGGTCGCGCGCACCCATGGCAAGCGGCTGGCGTGGGCGAGCGGCATGGCGATCGTCGGGGTCGGACTCATCGCCTGGTGGTTTGCCAACGGCCAAGGCCTGACCGCCCTTCTTGGCGCGATCGCGATCATCGCGGCGGGGATGAGCGCCAATTACATCTGCTTCTGGGCCGTGCTGCCCGACACGGTCGAATATGGCGAATGGAAGACCGGCGTCCGAACCGAATCGCTGATTTTCGGCCTGGTGGTTCTCGGTCAGAAGGCGGCTCTCGGCGCCGCCGCAGGCGCGCTCGGCGTCGCCCTCAACCTTGTCGGCTATCAGGCGAATGAAACAATGGCCCCCGCGACGGTCGATGGGCTGCGGACGATGATGCTCGCTATCCCGCTCGGCGGTGTGATCCTCTCGCTCATCCTCATCTATTTCTACCGCCTGTCCTACGCGGCGCACCGTCAGATCGTCCTCGACATTGCCGAGCGCGCGGACGCGAGGCGCTGAACGGTGACGCCATCGACGCCGATCATTGTCGTCGGCAGCATCAATCGCGATCATATGATCCGCTGCCACCAGCTCCCGCTCCCCGGACAGACGGTGCATGGGCAATCGATCACCTGGGGCGGCGGCGGCAAGGGAGCGAACCAGGCATTCGCTGCCGCACAGCTTGGCGGCGATGTCGCGATGATCGGGGCGGTCGGCGGCGATGCCTATGGGAGCGAGGCGCGCGCCGCGCTCGCGAATGCCGGTTGCGATGTCGGCGGCGTGCGCACGATCGGCGCGACATCGGGCCAGGCGATCGTGCTGGTCCAGGACGATGGCACGAACAGCATCGTCGTGATCGAGGGCGCGAACGGACTTTTCGATCGTCGTGAACTGCTCGGCGAAGCGGACCGGCTTAGCCGAGCCGCCATCGTCTTGCTCCAGCTCGAAATACCGTTCGAAACCGTCGTCGAAGCCGCAGCCCTCGCCCGCCGCGCGGGTTCGCATCTCATTCTCGACCCGGCGCCGGCTGCGGTCCTACCGGAGCGCCTGCTGCAATCGGTCGATATCGTGACCCCAAACCAGACCGAGCTGGCAGCGATGTCCGGTCGCCAACCCGGCGATCGACCGGCGATTGCCGAAGCGGCGCGCGCGCTGCGGGCGCGCGGGACGGACACCGTGATCGTCAAACTGGGCGCGGAGGGGTGCCTGCTCGTCGATAGCGATGGCGAACGGCATCTGGCCGCGCCGGTGGTCGACGCGGTCGATACGACCGGCGCCGGCGACATCTTTAACGGCGCCCTCGCCGTCGCGCTCTCGGAAGGCCGCGAAATAGCCGAGGCTTGTCGCTTCGCGATCGCGGCGGCCGCCATATCGGTGACGCGCCGCGGCGCCCAGGCCGCGACACCCACCCGCGCAGAAGCCGATACCATGTTTCGCAACGCTTCCACCCACCCGGATCGATAAGATGAGCGACACAGCGACACAGGCAGGATTTCCACCCGTCGGGCCCAAGGTGCCGTGGCGGGTCGCGAGCGCGCAGAACCCGTTGCCGCCATCGCAGGTGCAAGTCGGTGGATTGCTCGGGGACCGGATGCGGACCAATGTGGAGCACCGCCTGCTTGCAGTCGATGCGGACGCACTGCTGCACCGATTTCGCGAGCGCACCCCGTCGAGCGATTTCGCCAACGCCTGGGCCGGCGAGCATGCCGGAAAATTTCTAGCCGCCGCGTGTCGCAGCCTTGCGACCGAGACGAACGACCGGCTCGCCGACAAGGTCCGGCGGATCGCGCACGGCTTGATCGGGGCCCAGGACGCCGATGGCTATCTTGGCACTTATGTCGATGCCGATCGATGGACCGGCTGGGACGTCTGGGTGCACAAATATGTGCTCATCGGGCTGCTCGCCTATTACCGCATGGAAGCCGATCCAGCTGCGCTGGAATCGTGCAGCGCCGTCGGCGACCGGCTGGTCGCGGACTTTGCCGCCCCCCCTGCCGGGCGGGACGTCAATGCGGCTGGCTGGTTCTTCGGGATGGCGGCCACGTCGATCCTCGAGCCGGTCTGCGACCTCTACCGCATGTCGGGTGATCCACGTTACCTCGCCTTCGCCGAGCGGATCGTCGAGGGCTGGGAGCAGCGCGGCGGAGCCCATATTCTCTCGGCGCTGCGCAGCGGCGGGCTGGACGCGCTGCCGAGCGGCAAGGCCTATGAATTTCTCTCGAACATCGTCGGGCTCGTCGACCTCTATCGCCTGACCGGGACGGCCGCGTATCTCGACGCCGCTCTGGCCGCATGGAACGAGGCCCGCCAGTCGCAACTCTACGCCACCGGCAGCCTCAGCGCGATGGAGCATTTCCAGCCGCACGACTGCCATCATGGCTTGCCGTCGTCCAACATCGCCGAAACCTGCGTGACGGTGACGTGGCTTCAGCTGAGCCAGCGATTGTTCCATCTGACCGGCGAACCACGGTTCGGGGCCGAATGCGAACGGGCCATCTTCAACCATCTGCTCGCCGCGCAGGATCCGCGCAACGGCGATTTTTGCTATTATACCGCGCTGTGTGGTTCGAAGGAATATAGTGACTTTCCCTTGTGCTGCGTGTCGAGCGGTCCGCGAGCAGTCGCGGCGATCCCGGACATGGTGTGGAGCGCCTCGGACGATACGGTCACCGTCAATATCCTGGCCGCCAGCAGCATCGACTGGGCGGTCGGCGACAAACCGGTCAAACTTGCCATTCGGACCGATTTTCCAGTTCGGCACGGCGCCGAGATCGTGATCGACTTGGCCTCGCCGACCGTCTTCACGCTGCGATTGCGCGTCCCCGACTGGGCGACCGCGTTCGTCGTCGATACCGGCGAAGAGCAGCTCGATGGCGCCGCCGGGACGATGTTCGAGCTCCGTCGGCAGTGGCAACCCGGCAGCAAGCTGCAAGTGCGCATCAGCTGTCGGCCCGAGCTGCTGTCGGCAACCGCAGCCTACCCCGGACGCGTCCTGCTGCGTTACGGTCCCCAGCTGCTTACGCTCTCCGAAGCCGAAAATCCGGCGCTTGCCCATCTCGACGCGGTGCATATCGACCCGGCGGCCGTATCGCAGCTGCGCCCGGTCCATGGCGAAAAGGCGCCGCAGGTCTTCGAGATGCCCGCGCGTTTCGATGACGCAGCCGAGCAGGCAGGCGCAGCTTACACCGCCAGGTTCATTCCCTTTGCCGAGGCGCGCCGTCACAATATGCTGCTTCGCACCCGCAGCGAAGCGAACGAGCGAGCGCCGACCCAATGGTCGCGCGCCTTCGCGTCGCATATCCATGTGCCGCCGGGCATCGTGGGCGAAGGCGCGCTCGGGACGCCCTTCAACGGCGAGTTTGCCACCGACGGCCGCACCGACACCGCAGCCCTGCTCGACATCGATGGCTTCGACCACCGGACGCTGCGCGGCGGCGCGGCCACAGCGACGCAGCAGGGATGGATTGCGATCGCATTCGACCGGCCGTTGACGCTTCGCCGCATCCGGTTTCGCCACGGCACGACCGACGCGTCGCGCTGGTTTGCCGCCGCGCCGCAGCTGGCGTTGGCGACGGGGCCGGTGATGATCCCGACCATCGATCCACGCATCGAGACCCGCTGGGAAGAGGTCGGCACGCTCGCCGATTATCCGGACCCGGCAGACGCCGGCGATGCGGACCGAACCTACTGGCTCATTCTCCCCGAACCACGGATATTCCATGGCATCCGCATCAACGGGTCGCTGCGGTCGAACCTGCTGAGCTGCGGCGACCTCGCCGCGCTCATCTAGCCGAGCTGCCGGCATGGAGGCGGTGCGGATCGGCTTGATCGGCGCGGCGCGCGTCGCGCCCTATGCCATCGTCGATCCGGCGCGCAGCGTGCCCGGCGCCCGTCTGACGGCCATCGCAGCGCGCGACCTGGACCGCGCATCGGCATTCGCCGCGCGGCACGGCATCGCAACCGTTCACCGCGATTATGAGGCGCTGATGGCCGACCCTGCCATCGACCTCATTTATCTGGCGACGCCGCCGTCAGCCCATGCCGATCTGGCGCATCGCGCCATCGGTGCGGGCAAGCATATCCTCGTCGAAAAGCCGTTCGCGATCGATGCCGCCGAAGCGGCAGCGATCCTCGATCATGCCCGCGCGCGCGGGGTTCATGCGTTCGAAGCAATGCACGCCCCCCACCATGCCCTGTTTGGCGACGTGCGCGCGATCGTCGCGAGCGGGGTACTCGGACGCATACGCCGGATCGAGGCCCGATTTTCGACGATCATCGCCGACGACCCCGGAGAATTTCGGTGGCATGCCGCGCTTGGCGGCGGCGGCCTGATGGATCTCGGCGTCTATCCGCTCGCTCTGTGCCGGCGGCTGCTCGGCGAAGATTTCACGGTGGACGCCATCGCGGCGGAGTTCAGGGGCGGCGTCGATGCCCGGCTGCTCGCCGACCTGCGCTTCGGCGACATCGCGGTCCGTATCGGTTGCTCGATGATCGATCCATTCGACGCCGGCCTCGAAATCGGCGGCGAGGACGGCACCTTGTGCGTCCGCAACCCGGTGGTCCCAAGCCTCGGTAACCGCCTTGTCCTGCGGACCCGCACATCCTGCGAAGATCGCGAAATCGACGGTCCGACGAGCTGGACCGCCCAACTTGCCGCGATCGTCGCGACGCTGCGCGGCGGCGCCCCCTATCCGCTTCCCGCGGACGATCCGCTCGCCTCGATGCGGGCCATCGAGCGCCTGCGGGCGCACCCCGACTGGGGTGCGGCGGTCAACGCCGGTGCGACCGCGCTGCCATAGCGGCGGTAATCGCGCCGAGTTCGCTTGGGCGCTGGACGGCGCCCACGCTAGGTCCTGCCGCCGAGAACCGCAGCAAGCGGTCCGCCGCGAGGTCGAATGCTGGCCAGGCGGGACGATCTGCCGGAGCGGGGATTCCATCGCGCGCGAAAGCCAGCCAATAATCCTGGATCGCTCTCGATGCAGCCTTGTCGGCTGCTGTCGGCACGACCCCTTCGCGCCCGAGCGTGCCAAAAACGAAGGTGACGTCCGATGCGTGCGCGGCGCCATCGACCTCGGATCGTTTGGCCTCGCTGACATAATCGAACCTGTAAAGCCACGACGGAAAGCCATGCTGCCGATGGCTTGCTGCCAGCGTCCGTGCAGGCTCGGCGAAGCCCCAGTCGTTGACGATATTGTCGTCGAACGCGCCCGACGACGGATAGGTATCCCGCACCGTGTCGAGCGACGCTCCCAACTCGCTCTTCGCCCATTGGCGCAGGCCGTAGCGGGCGAGGAAGTTCAGATGGCTGAGTTCGCGGTCGGTCGATCCGACGATGAGGGGCACGGGCGCTTCCCGGCCGGCAAGGAATCCGTCGACGAAATCGCTTTTGACCAGCTTCCCGTCGATCATCGGCCCCGAAAACGTCTTGGTATCGAGATTGGCGAAACCGATATTTCCGAGCACATCGGCGGCCGGGATCGCGCGCAGCGCCGCAGCATCGGGTGCATCGAGCTTCTGCTTCGCCGCAAAAGCGATGGCGGCGCGCAGGCCCGACGGCTTGTCCTTGCCCGCATCGGCAAGCGGAACCCAGCGATTGCGCCCGCCGCTCGACTGGATGATCGCGCCGGCGAACAGGTCGCGCACAGCCGGATCGAGCATGAGCTGCGCCACCGAGGCGCCGCCGGCCGATTGCCCAAACAAGGTGATGCGATCGGGATTGCCGCCGAAGGACGCGATATTGCGCTTCACCCAGCGCAGCGCCGCGACCTGGTCCATCATGCCCCAATTGCCCGTCGGCCCGCCTGCCGCTTCCGCCATCAGGGCAGGATGCGCGAAGAAACCAAAACGGCCGAGCCGATAGTTGAAGCTGACCAGGATCACCCCGCGGCGCGCGAGTGCGGAGCCATCGAGTGCTGGCTGGCTCGCCGAACCTTGCACGAACCCGCCGCCGTGGATCCAGAACAGGACGGAAGCGCCACCGGCCGGCACCTTCTCGGGCGCCCAGACGTTGATCGAAAGGCAATCCTCGCTCATCGGCTCGGTCGACCGAGCGGGATCGGCGGCGCTCCGCACCTGCCAGCAATCATTGCCGAAACGGCTTGCGTCGCGGACCTGCGTCCAGGCCGCCACCGGCTGCGGCGGACGCCAGCGCAGCGGGCCAACCGGCGGCGCCGCATAGGGAATATTCTTGAAGATCAGGATGTCGCGGTCGCGCAGTCCGGCGAGCCGTCCGCTCTCGACCGATCGCTCGACCGGCGACACCGGGCCGAGCGGCGTCACGGGATCGGCGGCTGCCACGTCGGACGGGGTCAACGACCACCACAGTCCCGCGATCGCTGCCGCGGCGACGATCAGCAGCGCGAGCAGCCCGATCGCCACCCGGCGGAGGATCCGTCTTGCCTTCGACATATGCTTCTCCTTCGGGCCTCTGCGGAGTGCGGCCCGCGCATCACGGCCATCCTCGCGTCGCTGGATCTGGGCCAACCCGCCACCGGGGCGGTCGGCGTGTAATTCACGATAAATTGCGGCGCCAAGCGACAAGGATTTCGACATTTTCAGACGAGTCCTCTACAGTCGGTCGCAGACACGAAGGCCGCCCGCGCCGCGGTGCCCCAGATAAAAGGCAATCCATGTCCCCACCTGCTTCCCTTCGGCGACCCGCCGCGCTCAAGGCGGTGAGCGGGGTGCCCGAAAAGGCTGCAAAACGAGCCTACCGCGGCGAAAGGCGCGAAGAACAGAAGCGGCTGACGCACGGGCGCGTTCTCGAGGCGGCGCTCGAACTGTTCGCCGAGCGCGGTTTCGAGGCGGCATCGCTGCGCGATATCGCCACGAAGGCCGGCGTCTCGCACGCGGTGATCCGTCTGCATTTCGGCAACAAGGCGCAGCTTTGGCAACAGGCGGTCGATTTTCTGTTCCGCCGCATGCAAAGCGAGATGCGGCCAATGCCCGGCGATCCGGATTATGCCGAAGGCGCCGCCGGGCTCGAATTGTTCGTCCGGCGTTATGTCGCCTATTGCGCGCGGCACCCCGAGCATGCGCGGCTGATGCTGATGGAATCGATGCACGACAGCGAGCAGCTGCGCTATGCGGTCGACGAGCATATTCGCCCCGCGCACCAGTTTCTCGAACGCATGCTCAAGGCTGCCGTGGCCGACGGGTTTCCGCTCGACGTGCCGCCAGCGCATATGACTTACATTCTCGCCGCCGCCAGCCAGTCGGTCTTCGCGCTCGCGCACGAAGCCCGCCGCATTTACGGCGTCGATGTTCTCGGCGACGATTTCGTCGCGCATCACGCCGACGCGGTGGTGCGGCTGCTGTTCAGGCAGTAGCAGCGGGGGCACGGACTGTAGCGCGTTCGGCAAGATCGGCGCGGAGCTGCGCGTGGAATTCGGCGGTGATCGGGTAGCGCCACATGATGGCGATCGTGCCGACGACTCCCGCCAGCGGGATCAGGCACATGATCCCGCGCAGATCGAGCAATATCTCGGGCGATTGGGGCTGGTCGGCAACAAAGCCGATCGCAGTGAGCAATTGTCCGAGCAGCAAGGCGTTGATCGCATAGGCCGTCTTCTGGCCGAAGGTCGCGAAGCCAAAGATCTTCGCTTCGCTCCGGTCGCCGCGGACCCACTGATTATATTCGACGGTATCGGGTAGCATCGACCAGAACATGATGAGCCCGGCGCTCCCGCCCGTCGCGCCGATCAGCGTGATGACGATGAGCGTCGCATGGTCGTGGGGGTTGATGATGTAGAAAGAAAGCAGGCTGACGATGCTGAGCGCGGTCCCGGATAGCCAGGCGGTGCGCTTCGACCAACGGCGGGCGACCCATGTCCAGCCCGGCGCGATCAGCACCAGCCAAACGGCGGGAAGCGCAAGCAACCAGCTCATGACCGACGGATCCTTGAGGTCATATTTGATCCAGTAGAGCAGCACCTTGCCGTTCATCGCGGTGGTGATGCCGCTCAGGATCACTGCGGCGAACAGCCGAGCGAGCGGACCATTGTGCCGCAAGGTGGACCAGAAGCCGATCAGGTCGGCGGCAAAGGTTCGCCAGATTCCGCGCCGCTCCGTCGGGACCGAAAGATCATCATCGTCAGCCGGCGGCTCGCTGGTCGACAAAAAGCTGATGAGGAGGATGATCGTCGCGCCAACGCCAAGGATACACGCCGCGTAAAAATAGGCCTGCTGCTCGTCGCCGAGCTTTTCGACGAGCTGGGGAATGGTGAACGAGACCGCAAGCGCGCCGGTGGCCGCGAACATCAGCCGGAGCATCGCGATTGTACCGCGTTCGTTCGAATCCTGCGTCATTCGTGCCGTAAGGGCGCTGAACGGTATGCCGACCGCCGTCAGCATCGTGCGCAGCAGGATGTGGGTCGCGATCGCATAAGCGACCAGCCAGCCGCCGGTGAGTGGCGGCGTCCAGAACATCAGCGCAAAGGATACCGCGCACGGCACGCTCGCGAACAATATCCACGGCCGAAATCGGCCGAACCGGGTCCGCGTCCGGTCAGCGATTGCGCCCATGATCGGATCGGTGATCGCATCCCAGAAGGATGCCGCAGCAAAGGCTATCCCGGCCCACATGGGCGATATGCCCATGACGTCGGTATAGAAGAAATAGGCGAAAATCCCGACGCCCTGCCAGTAGAAGTTGATACCGGCGTCACCCGACGCCCAGCCGATGCGCCGCGGCCACGACAGGGGCGCGGCGGTTTGTGCCTGGCTCAACGATTGCCCCCGAATTTGACATCGAGCGCGACGCCGAGAAGGCGGCGGGCATCGGGGCTGGGAATCTGGACGGTCACGCCCGGGGAATTGATGACAGGCTGGACGAACACGACGTTGACGAAGTGACGGTCGAGAATGTTGCGAGCGAAAAAGGAAAGGCGCCAGCTGTCGTTATCGGGGCCGAAGCCGATGTTTCCGTTGAGCACGCCATAGCCGCCTTGCACCGTAGCAGGATTTCCTGCGGCATCGAAACTCACTTTGCTGCGGTAGAACCAGTTGAGTGCGGTATCGATGCGGAAATCGCCGATATGATGTTCGTAGCCGGCGTTGAGATTGTAGGTGAGCCGCGGCGAGTTCGGCAGACGGTTCCCATCGGCAAAGGTGACCGCCTGCGCCGGTGAAATCAGGATGCACTGCCGCGGCGATGTGCGCGGCGTACCGAGCGGCAGAACCGTTTGTCCGGAATAGCAGGAAATATTCTTGAAGTCGGCGAACTTGCTCTTGATGTACGCCACCGAAGCGCCCAGCGCGAGCCCGGCCAGGGGCCGGGTCTGCAACTCGGCCTCAATCCCGCGGGTCCGCAGCTTGCCGGCGTTGGTGACCAGAAAGCGCGAAGGCGTCACCGTCGTGTCGAAACTCGAAGCCTGATAGTCTTTGAAGTCGGTAGCGAAAGCCGTGACGTTGAAAATCGTCGTGCGGTTGAACAGCGCCGAGCGCAGGCCGAGCTCGTAGCTGGTCGGAATCTCGGGCTGGACGATATCGGGCGTCGCGCGCACGATACCCAGCGTGTCGATACCGGGCCCCTTGTAGCCGCGCGCCGCGGTCGCATAGAGCATGACATCGCGGGTAAAATTATACTGGATGGTCGCGCGCCCGGACAGGTTGGTATTGGACTGCTGCCCGTGGACCAGCCCGACAAAGCGACCGGGAATGCCGGCAAGCGCGCCAGGCGCCGGACCGGCCACCGCGTCCATTTCGACCTTTTCGGCGGTATAGCGCGCGCCGAGGATCAGTTTTAGTCGCTCGATCGGCGAATAGGATAGCTGGCCAAAAATCGCTGCGCTTTCGTTCTTGACTACGGACGTGAACACGCTGCCGAGTTCGAGCGGTGCAGGAAGCAGCGCAAGGGCGCCCGTCTGCTCGCTGCGATTCTGGTTTTTCGACCAGCTCAGAAACGCCCCGCCGACCCATTCGAATTTTCCGCCCGACGGCGACGTCATGCGCAGTTCCTGCGAATATTGGTCGAGCAGATTGAAGCCGTTGTTCACTCTGAGATAGTTGATCGGCAGGATATCGGGATCATTGCCGTCGAACTCGTCCCAATGACGGTAGGCAGTGATCGACGTAAATGTCGCCCAATCGGCGTCGAAATCGATCTGGGCCGAGGCGCCCCAGGTTTTTGCCTCCTGGAAGAAAGGCTGGTCGGCGGCCATTTCGAGGTTTCGCGGACCGGGTGTGATCCCGGCAGCCGCATTGAGCTGCCCGAACTGGGTGGTCACCGGCGCCGTGCGTGCGGTCCAGGCGCAGCAAAGCTGATCGCTGTCGCCCCAGTCGCCGATCAGGTTTATGCTGAGGTTCGAGGTCGGCTCCCAGCGCAGCTTGGCGCGGACCGATTTCGAGTCGCGGTCATTGACCATTTCGTTGCGAAAGATGTTGCGGACGATCCCATCGCGCTTCGTCTGCGAATAGGCGACGCGGATCGCGGCATTGTCGGCGAGCGCGACGTTGGCGATCGCATTGGCCTTGATCTCGTCATAGGTTCCGTAGGATATCCGGCCCTCGAAGCTGTTGTCGAACTGCGGCGCCTTTGTGGTGATCGAGATGACGCCCGCCGACGCATTTTTGCCGAACAGCATGCCTTGCGGCCCGCGCAGCACTTCGACGCGCTCGATATCCACCAGGTCGGCCACGGCTTGACCCGCGCGCGCCAGGGGAACGCCGTCGATCACCGTACCGACGCTCTGTTCCACCGTGTCCGCGAAGACCGCCGTCCCGACCCCGCGGATCGAGAAGCCCTCGCCGCGCACATTGGCCGAATTGCTGAAGTTGAGACTGGGCGCAACATAGCGCAAATCTCTGGGATCGTTGATGTTGAGCGTTTCGAGCTGATCGCCCGACACGGCGCTGACCGCGATCGGCACATCCTGGAGCCGCTCGACGCGCTTCTGCGCGGTCACCACGATTTCGAGGCTGTCGCGATCCGCGCCCGTTGCCTGTGCGGCCTCGTCGGCCTGCTGCGCGGCAGCTGCCGCGATGACGGCAAACTGCGAAACGGCCACCGTTGTAAGCGCAACCAGGCGCAAGCTCGTCCGACGCGACATAATCGATCCTCCCCCACTATTTCCACGCCCGTTCGTTGCCGGGTCGCAGCGATCTAGCATTTTGCTGTCCAGTCGGAAAGTCAATAAATTGGTCTAGGGAGGATTACATGATATTTTTTTCTGGGCAATCGCGCAATACCTCCGAAGCGCAAAGGGTTGATTGGACCGCGGAGCTGGCCTCAGCGCAATTTCGATGATGACGGTACTGAGCTATTTTATGATTTATTATCAGTTGTTTATGAGAATAATTTTGACAGCACATCGACTGGCTTACGTTCCATTCAGCCAAGCAATGTTAAATTTATAGATTTTGGAATTTACCGCGATATCATGACAACGCGCTGTCGGCCAATCGGCAGCCCGTGCGATACAGAGACAGGGATCTGGGATGTTGCTTCGACAATATGGCGCGGGCGGACCGCCGGTCAGTGCACTCGCTTTCGGTGCAATGGGCATTGCCTTCGATTCGGCGCTTCGCGGCGGCGTGTCGGGGTCGCTCCTGCATGCACTCGATCAAGGTGTGTCGCTGATCGATACTGCGCGCGTTTACCGTGATTCCGAGGACATCGTCGCCCGCACCCTGCGCGCGTGGCGCGGCGAACGGCCGCTGATCTCGACGAAACTGGCGCCGGCGAACCGCGACGGCTTTCGCTTCGGCGGGCCAATCGGCGACTTCTACCGCAAGCAAGACATCATCCGCTCGGTCGATCACAGTCTGGCAGCCCTCGGCACCGAGCGCCTCGACATCGTCCATCTCCACCAATGGCACTATCGCTGGACCCACGAACTCGAGTGGCTCGAAGCGCTGGCGGGGTTGAAATCGGAAGGCAAGGTCGGGCTGATTGCGGTCAGCGGCCAGGATCACGAACATGACGCGCTACTCGAACTCGTCAGCCGCGGCCTGGTCGACGGCGTCCAGATCATCGTGAATCTGTTCGAATCGCGGCCGATGAATTCGCTCCTGCCGCGCGCCGCCGAATGCGGGGTCGGGGTGATCGCGCGCTGCGTGCTCGACAGCGGCGGCCTGACCGGCGAATTGACCGATGCCGCGTTCGAAGGGCGTCCGTTCCTCAAGCATGCGCCTGCCGCCGACTATCGCCGCCGCGTCGCGGCCCTGGCGCGCCAGTTCGTTCCTGCGGCGGCTGAAAGCCTGGCCGATCTCGCCATTCGGTTCATATTGTCGGATCCTGCGGTATCGAGCATCACGCTCGGTCTGGGTAGCCCGCGCGAAGTCGATGCTGCGATTGCCGCGATCGAGGCCGGCCCGCTGCCCGTCGATGCGGTGACCGCGATCCGCCGCGATCATGTCTGGACGAAGAATTTCTATGAGGCGCTGGTGTGACAAAGAAAACCGTCAGTTTCTGCTTCGACGACGGTTTCCTTACGTCCACGGAAAAGACCGCCCACCTCTTCGAGGCGCGCGGACTTCGCGCCAGCTTCTGCATAATGGCGGCGCCCGATCAGTCTGCCGACACGGCTCATGTCGATGCGCGTTTCGCCGACTGGCCGCTCTGGCGAGACCTGCGCGAACGCGGGCACGATGTCGCGCCGCATGGCTGGGCGCATGAGCGGCTGGGCGCCCTGACGCACGACGCGGCCTGTGCATCGATCGAGCGAATGTTCGCGCGCTTCGCGGCCGAGCTGCAGGGTTTCGCCGCCGAGCGGGCAATTTTCCACACCCCCTATCTTTCGATGCCCCCCCGCCTGGTGGATTGGCTGCTGGACCGATGCGCCGCGGTGCGGATTGCCCAGAGAGGCGCTGGCATCACCCGGCAAGCGATCGCGCAACGATCACGGCAGATCGATTGCATCACCTTTGGTCCCGACAATGTCGCAGCGCAGGCAGTCACCCGGATCGAGGATTTTCGAAACGCCGACGGCGACTGGCTCGTGCTGGTCCTTCACGGCGTCGATGGCGAAGGCTGGGGTTCGCTCGCGCTGGGCGAGCTCGCCAGCCTTATCGATCGATGCCAGGAACTCGGGTTCGGCATTCGGCCGCTCGCCGAGCTGTTGGCGAGAGATTTGCCTGCGCAATAGACAGGCAGAGGCAGCGTTCCGTCTGCGACAAGCCGCGCGAAGCGGGGTTCGTCGCCAGCGGGAGGCGGCATTTGCCACGGGACGCGCCGCACCGAATGAACGTCCGTGGTCGATTGTCGATCGGAGCGGGTGCGGATCACGCCGCAGGCGCGCGCTCCATCCGGGGACCGGCCCCCTCCGGATTGGATAAGTTTCAAATGAAACCTTGTTGCGCCATCTCGCCGCCTGGTTATGCTGGGGGTGCATCGGGCGACAAGGCGTGCGGTGCCGGGCTTGAGAACCCGCTTGAGATACGAGTTTCATTGCCATCCTGCCGGGTGGCCGCTGCGCATGTCCAAGCCCCCGTGGCCAAAGGCGGCGGCGCATATTCAAGTATGTTCTCGACACCCGGCTTCCGGTTTGCCTTTCCGCCCCGCGCGGAAAGGCAAAGGCATGGACTATGACGATAGCACAGCGACCGCGGCGGGCAGCGTCTCCGCAAGCGACCCTCTGCCACCCGACGGTTGGATGCCGCAGAACGCCGCGATCTGCGCCGCAACTGTTCTCGATGAACAGCGCCCGCGCCTTGCCCGCTTTTTCGGGCGCCGTGCCGGGGCACAGGATGTCGGCGACCTTGTCCAGGAATGTTTTCGCCGCTTGATTTCGAGCGGCGCCTATCCGCGCGTCCTCGCCGAACAGCCGGCGGCCTATCTCTTCCGTACCGCGCGCAACCTGCTCGCCGAGCGCCACCGCACCGACGAACGCCGCATGGCCGCAGACCATCAAAGCTATGAGGAGCCCGAGATCAGCGGTCCCGACCCCCACGCCGCGCTCGAGGCGCGCGACCAGATGCGGCGCGTCGCCGCCGCGCTCGATCGGCTCAAACCGCAGACGCGCGACATATTCCTGATGCATCGTTTCGAGGGTCTGAGCTATGAGGAGATCGCTGCAGCGAGAGGGATCGGCGTGAAGGGTGTCGAGAAGCAAATTGCCAAGGCGATGGTCGCAGTCCGGCGCGCACGGTCGGCGCGTCCGTGAAATCCCGCGACAATGAGGCCGCCGACTGGTTCGCGCGCATGCGCGGTCCCGACGCCGGGACGCATCGCGCGGCGTTCGACGCCTGGCGCCAGGATCCCGCCAACGCCGAAGCCTATGCCCAAGCGGAAATCGACTGGCTCGCCGTCGGCGGGCTTGCACCCGAAGATCGCGTGATCCGCGAAACCGCGCCGACGCCGCGTTCGCACGCTCCCGCTTGGGCGATGGCAGGCGCGCTCCTGCTCGCATTGGCGCTGGGCGCAGGCTGGTATCTTCGGCCTGGCCCAGCCGACGTGCAGCTTGCCGACAATGATCCCGCAGGACGGGAGCGCAGGCTGGCCGACGGCAGCCGGGTCATGCTGATGGACGGAGCGCGGATCGAGACACACTTCGACGATACCGCGCGAAAAGTCGTGCTGCTGTCGGGCCGCGCGCGCTTCCTTGTGACGCATGACGCGCGGCGGCCTTTCTCGGTGGTCGCGAACGGCTCCGAGACGATCGCGCTCGGGACCGTTTTCGAGGTTGACCTGCGCGCAGCACAGCCGCGCGTCACGCTGATCGAGGGATCGGTCGAGGTGCGCGCCTTGCGCGGCGTATCCACCGTCCGTCTCGCGCCCGGCGAAAGCGCCGAGGTTGCAGAAGGCGAAGTACGCCGCCTCCCGGCGGTGCCGGCGCCGGTAACGGGGACGATGCTCGATGCACAGGACCTGCCGCTCGGAACGGTGATCGAGCGGGCGAACCGTAACGGCGATACCGCCATCCGTCTGGCTGATCCGGCCCTCGCCGCGCGCCGGGTCACGGGTCGTTTCGACATTGCGGACAGCGCTGCGCTGGCACGCAAGCTCGCCGCCGCGCTCGATCTCGACGTCAGCACCAACGGCGAAGGCATCGTACTCAGCCCCCGCGCGCAAAAACGGGGGGAGTAATCCGCAGCCCGGCATTTTCCTCTTCAGACGGCCATGACGGCCGCGTGGGAGGGACACATGCACAAACGGGTTTTTGCAGCGCTTCTGACAACGGGATGTGCGGCCACCGCGCTTCATGCGCCTGCCGCCTGCGCGCAGGAGAGCGTGCGCGACTATGCTATTGCCGCACAGCCTCTCGCCGCAGCGCTACGCCAGTATTCCGACGTGTCTGGCCAGGAGGTCATTGCCGATGCCGAGATCGTCGATGGACACCGCAGCACGCCCGTTCGCGGCCGGCTGTCGGCAGACGCCGCGCTCGCCAGACTGATTGCGGAAACCGGACTCAGTTTTTCCATCGTAGATGGCGCAAGAGTCATCCGTCCCGCTGGAGGTCAAGCGGCCAACCTGGCTGAGCCAGCGGGCGAAGCGATCATCGTTACCGGTACGCGCATCCGCGGCACCGGTCCGATCGGTTCCCCGCTCACCACGATCGACCGGGACGCGCTCGACCAAAGCGGCCGCGGAACGATCGCCGATTTCGTCCAGACAATCCCGCAGAATTTCTCTGGCGGCCCAACCGAAGCCAATTTCGGGATGAGCGCGCGCGGCAACAGCCTCAGCAACATCGGGTTCGGCTCGGCGATCAACCTGCGCGGCCTCGGCCCGGGTGCGACTTTGACGCTGTTCGACGGTGTGCGCCCGGCACTAGGCGGCGCCTCGGCCGCTTTCGCCGACCTGTCGCTCATCCCGACCGCAGCGGTCGAGCGGATCGAAATTCTCACCGATGGGGCCTCGGCGATCTACGGTTCAGATGCCGTCGCCGGCGTCGTCAACATCCGTCTTCGCAACCGGTTCGAAGGCGCGGAAACCCGGCTTCGCGTTGCGACCGCCGACGGCGATTATGGCGAAGTCCAGATCGGGCAGGTTTTTGGCACGCACTGGAATGGCGGACATCTCGTCGTCGCCGGCGAATTCTACCGACGGGGCAATTTGCCCTCGAACCAGCGCGCTTTCGCGACCGAGGATTTGCGGCGTTTCGGTGGCCCCGATCTTCGCTCGAACTACAACAGCCCGGGTACGATCGTGGCAGCGAACGGCCAGAGGTTCCAGATCCCGTCTGGGCAAGACGGCCGCAATCTCACCGCCACCGACCTCATTCCGAGCGCCGATTTCAACCGCGGCGATGGGCGGCGCATCACCGATCTCCTGCCGAAACAGAAAAGCGAAAGCCTTTATGCCAGCGCCGAGCAGGACGTCGGAGAAAATCTCGGCTTCTTCGTGCGCCTGCTCTACGCCAATCGCCGTTTCGACATTCGCCGGCGCCTCAACGGCACCATCCCGCTGACGGTGACCAGCGCAAACCCCTATTATGTCGATCCGATCGGGACCGGCCAACCGATCACCGTCTATTATGATCCTGCCGCCGATTTTGGACCCGAAGGGACGCGCGGTCGCGTCAAGGCGCTCAACGCTTCCTTCGGGGGTCGCATCGCGCTGGGTCCGTGGGACGTCGAGCTGTCCGGAGGCTTTGGTGAGCAGCGCGAGCACTACGACGGGGTCAATCTGATCCATTTCTTGCGCCTGCCGCGCGCCGCGTCGGCCCCCGACATCGACCAGGCCCTCAACCCCTTCGGCGATGGGGCAGTCAACGACCCGGCGCTGATAGACCGGCTCCGCGGCAGCCTTGCCGTCGATACGCGGTTCCGGGTGTGGAGCGGCGCGGTCCGTGCCGACGGTCCCCTGTTTCGCCTCCCGGCCGGCGAGGCGAAGCTCGCGCTCGGCGCTGAATATCGGCGCGATCGCCTGACCTATGTCCAGGTCAGCGACCTCGCCAGCGAGAGCCCGCGAACCGACGGTATCCCCGGACTCCCCGACAAGCGCATCGTGCGCGCGGTGTATGCCGAACTGGCGCTGCCGGTTTTCGATGCCGGAGAGAATTTTCCCGGCAGCCTGACGCTCTCGGCCGCGGGGCGCTATGAAGATTATTCGGACGTCGGCGACACTGCCAATCCCAAGGCGGGCGTGCGCTGGACTCCCCTCCCCGGTCTCGCGCTTCGCGCGTCCTACGGTCGGTCGTTTCGCGCGCCTTTCTTCGACGAGCTGGTGGGGACCGCCAATGCGCGATACCAGACACTGCGCGTCGCCGACCCCCAAGCGCCCTCAGGCCAGTCGGTCGTTCTTGCGCTCTTCGGTTTTCGGCCCGATCTCGGCCCGGAGAAAGCCGAGAGCTGGACTGCGGGCGTCGACTTCGAGCCCGGCTTTCTTCCGGGCGCCAAACTTGCCCTGACCTATTTCGATGTCGACTATCGCGGCCGCATAACATCGGGATCGGCAGAGTTCCGGAATTTTCTGGTGCGGCGCGATGTCTTTGCGCCGCTCATCGAGGAAAACCCGGATTCCGCAACGATAGCTGCCTATTTTGCCGGCCCCAATTTCTCGAACGCGATCGGCGCGGCACCGGGCGACGTCCGCGCCATACTCGACGTCCGAACACGCAACCTCGCCTCGTCGCGCGTCCGCGGGATCGATTTCGACCTCACCTACAACCGCCCGGTTGGCGGCGGCACTATCAATCTCTCGCTCGGAGGAAGCCGATTGTTCGAGATCGACAATCGCCTGGTGGCGACTGCCGCGCGGAACAATGTCGTCGGCACCCTCGGCAATCCGGTCAAGCTGCGGCTACGCGGCCGCGCCGAGTTCACGCTCGGCGCTTTTGACGCCGGGATCGGGGTCCACCATGTCGACGGCTACCGCAATCTCACCGTAACGCCGACGGAGCAGGTCAAGAGCTGGACAACCGTCGATCTCCAGCTCGGAACCACGATCGCCGGACCGCCGAGCGATTCCGGTGCGGGCTCGCTTCGCCTCGCCCTTAGCGTCAACAATCTCTTCGATCGCGCCCCGCCCTATGCACAGGTCCGCGCAATCGGTTCGGCGATCGCCTACGACGCCGAACAGGCCAGCGCGGTGGGGCGGACGATTGCATTGCAGGCGGTGATCGCATGGTGACGGTCGCATATGTGCTCGCGGCGCTGGCGGCGGCGCCGACTGACGCGCCAACGTCTTTGCCGGACGACCGCGCGCCGATCACGACGCGCGACCTGGTCGAAGTCCGCGAGATCACCGCGCCGACGCTTTCCCCGGATGGCCGCCGCATCGCCTATCGCGTCAGTCATCCGTCGGTCGATGCGAATGTCGCGCAGCTGGGCTGGTATATTGTCGACGTCACGAAACGCGGCGAACCGATCATCCTCGACGGGGGCGTCGAGCGCCCCGATGCGGGGGGAACGCCCATCGAGGCAGCCCCGCTTTGGGACGCCGATAGTCGCGGACTGCGCTTCCTCGCCTTAAAGGACGGGATCATCGCAATCTGGCATTGGCGCGAGAACGAACCGCTGGCGCGCGAGATTGTCGATGACGCCGACATCGTCGACTTCGGGCTATCCGTCGATGGCACAGCGCTCCGGTACAGTGTCGGTCCAACACGCGGCGCAATCGCCGCAGCCGAACGATCGGCCTATCGCGACGGGGTGCTAGTGGACGGGACCCTAAACCTCAACCAGCCGGTGGCAGGCGGCGTCATCGAAGACGGGCGGCGCATCATGCGGCGCATTTCGTCGCCATGGTTCGACAACCAGCGAATCTTGTGGGACGCGCCGCGAACCGAGAAGTCGATCGTACCGCGAAGTCCCGTGCAACTCCCTGCGCCGCCCGCGCCGGTTCAGGACTTGTCGAGCCGCGCCGCAGATGGCAGCCGTGCCGAGATCAGCAGCGACAAGGCCGTGCAGCGCATCCGCGTGACCCGCCCTGACGGAAGATCGATCGAATGCACTGCCGTGCCATGCCGGTCGGGCCAGCTGCTTGCACTCGCCTGGGCGGGAAGCGACAGGCTCGTCCTCTTCGAGAAGTTTGGGAGCGCGCGCGAAATTGCCTGGCTTTGGACGGTCGGCGCCAGCGAGGCGAAGCGGCTCGCGACGACGAACGGTGCGCTCCGTGTGCCCGGCCGACCGCCGCGCTGCGCGGTCGGAGCCGACGCCCTCTACTGCGCCGACGCGCAGCCGCTTGAACCACCCCGCCTCGTTCGCGTCGATTTTGCTAACGGCCGAACGCATATTCTCGCCGAGCCCAACCACCAATTGGCCACGCGGGTTGCGGCGAAAGTCGAGCCGATGGTCTGGGATGGCGGTTTCACGGGATATTTCCTGACCCCGCCGCAAGCAACCAGCCCGCTGCCGGTTGTCGTGCATTATTATATGTGCGACGGTTTTCTCAAGGGAGGAACCGGCGACGAAATTCCGATGCTGCCGCTCGTCGAGCATGGCATTGCAGTGCTGTGCATCAACGCGATCCGGGCACCGCGGGCGGCGGGGATGGAGGGGTCCTACGACCTCGCGCTGAAGACGATCGGTGCGGCGATCGACGGGCTCGCGGCGCAAGGCAAGATCGATCCGGGGCGCGTCGGCATCGGCGGCCTGAGCTTCGGATCGTCGGTAGCGCTCTGGTCGATCCGCAAATCAAAGCGCTTCGCCGCCGCGACGGTTGCTTCCGGGCAGGTCTCACCGCATTATTATTGGATCAATGCGCTCCCCGACCGCGGCTTCACCGCGATGCTCAAGGACTATTGGAACCTCGGCGACCCCGAAAGCGACCTCGCGCGCTGGAAGTTCGTTTCGCCCGTCTGGGACATCGAAGCGCTCGATACGCCGCTGCTGATGCAACTGCCCGAGTCCGAGGTCCAGTCGAACGTCGAATTTCATGCGCGTCTCAAGCGCGCGGGCAAGCCGGTCGAGATGTTCGTCTTCGCCGACGAACTCCACATCAAATACCAGCCCGCGCACAAGCGCGCATCTTACGAACGCACCCTCGATTGGTATCGCTTCTGGCTCAAGCGCGAAGAGGATGCGGCGCCTGAAAAGGGCGATCAATATCGCCGCTGGCGAAAGCTTCGCGCGGGACAGTCCTTGCCCGCTCCCGCGCCGTAGGTCCGTGCGGGGCGCCGGCACCCCGGCAGGCGCTCTGCACGGTCTATGGTCTGGTGCTGGACAATCGTCATCCGCCCGACGGGGTCGCCTCAATCGAGCGCGCCCAGCTCTCCATGTCGGCGACTTCGAGCAACCGCAAGATGCTCACCGGATCGCCCGCCCCCGTTTCCAGCATTGCACGCACGGCATCGAGATCGAGCAATCCCGCGCCCGCGAGCCAGCCATCGAGCAGAAACGGTCGCAATCGTTCGCGATTTTCCGCAAACGCCGGAAGGAAGACCGACAGGATCCGTCCCTTGCTGCGCCGGGACAACACTGCCGGCGGCAAATCTTCCTGAAAGGCGCGTCGTGCAAAAGCCCGGTCCTGCCCACCCTCGCCCCACTTCCAGCTGGCATGGCCGAGCCCGAACTCGACCAGCGGCTGCGAAAGCAGCGGCGCGATCATCGGCATGGCCAGCGCCCTGTCATAGGCATCGACGAAGGATTGCACGAGCAACAGGCTCATGCCGTAAACCCGTTGACCCGGGGCTGCACGCCCCGCGTCAGCCGCCCATGGGTGCGCAGGCATGATATCGGCGTGACGCCACGACAGTAGCGAATGATCGATCGGCCAAAGCGGCGGCGGACGCAGGCTGCGCCTGATCGCGAAGCCGATGGCTTTCCACCGATTGTCGCGGGCTAATCGCGCCAGGTCGCCGGACGCACGCCAGGCCGCACGCGGACCGGCAAAACGCAGCGCATCGATAACCGGGGCGGCCGACGTGATATAGCCGAACACATTATCGCCGCCCGCGCCGGTGAAAATGGCGTCGGCGCGATATGTGCGCGCCGCATCCAGGAAGACGGCGTCGCTCGGCGCAAGCAGCCCGAACCCGCCGGGTCGCGCACGCAATGTACGCGGGGGTGCGAGCGGATCGCCCGGCGGCGGGCGCCATCGTTCGGCGAGCGGCACGCCAAATTGCTCGCTGACCGCGCGCGCATAAGGTCGCTCATCGCCGTCAGGGTCGCTTGTCGCGAGCGTCAGCCCCCGCCAGTCGTCGGTGCGGCCGGCAAGACACGCCGCGATGATCGAGCTGTCGAGCCCACCCGAGAGCTCAAGCTGGATACGTGTGAAGCGCGTGCTCCAAGCCGATACGACGGCGTGGACCAGCGCGCGCAGTTCCTCAGGCGTTGCGTGATGCGGCGGTCGCGCGGCATGGTCCCATGGCGACCAGCTGGCGGGCTGGCGGTCGCCCTCCACAAGATCCACAATCTCGCCCGGCAGGATCTCGCGAACCCCGGCCAGCTCGGTATCGGGCCCACGAAGAAACGGATAGCGAAGCGCGGCGTCGATCCTCCCGGGATCGGGCCGGTCAAGCGCGAAGCCAAGCGAACGCGCGAGACCGAGGTCGGTAAAGACACAGCTTCCGGTTTGGGCGCCGGTCAGGGCGGCCGATTGACCGCGCTGACGGCGAGTATGAAAAACGGGGGGCCCTGCGACAGGCGAGCGCAGCAGGAAGACACGATCGTCGCGATCGACCCAGGCCAACAGAAAGTGGCCCCAAAGTGCGCGCAGCGCCCAAGCGCCGCGCGACGTGATAAGCTGCTCGATCTCGCCCTCCGACAAGGCCGTGCAGGCCGTGAAGCCTTCGCGGTAAAACGCCCAGCCGATGAGCACGGCATCGGCTGCGGCAACGACCGGCGTCTCGGCGAGGCCGACAATCCGGGCCGGCCCGATCGTGGCAAGCGGCGTCAAGCCGCGCGGCAAGGGTGGGCGCAGCACCGAGCCTTCGACAAGCGCAATGCGCAGGCTCACAGCCTGAATACCGGACAATAGTCCGCCGCGATATTGAGCGGATCCGACAGGACGACATCGTCGATCTGGACCCAGGCGTGCGCAAGAAGCGGATCGAGCTGGACGCCGAAGAAGACATCGGCCGCGATTCCGCGATTCCACAAGCAACGCGCGAGCGCCAAGCTGTCGGGTACGCAGCGGCGCGGCAATGGGACGCCGATACGTGCCTCGGCAAAGCCACGCGCAAAAAAGGCGGCGCGACCGCTGTCGGTGACCAGCCTGCCATCGCGGCGGCGCTCGCATCGCCGCCGGAATGCGCGTGCGCGCATGATAGTCCGCGCGAGGCCCATCGTTCTGATCGACAGGATCGCCCGTATGCACGAGAGGCTTGCTTCCAACGTCGAAACGCCGCCGCCGCCGTCAAGGGTCTCCAGCGCGCTGGCCAGCGGTCGCGGCTGATCGACGGGCGCGATTACGCTGCCCGCCCCCTCGACGATGATGCGGCGCGCGAGCAGCGCATTAACGAGTGCAGGGGAAGCAGATGGATCCGGCTTCGCCAGGGCAGCGAGCGCGGCGGCTTCGGCTTCGCCGAGCAGCAAATATCGATCTGTCACCAGATCAAGCAGGACGGCCCGGGTGCCGAAGACACCATAGCTCATATGGGGCGCGAGATGAAAGGTCATGGCAAGGAAGCGGACGCGACGCCGGACGCCGCGTCCGCCATTCCGTCAATCGGCGCTGATGCCGCCGCCGACGGGAATCGGGCTGAGGAACTGATCCTCGGGATAGGGCGGCGCCGGCCCGAGCGTCACAACGCTGGCGATACCCAGTTCTTCGATGCCGTCCTCGGCAATGTCATTGCGGTCCATGGGACCCTCCTTTGCTGATGCCGCGATATTGCGGCTCGTCAAAGGCTATGGTCCCGAAGCAATATAGCCAGTTTATACGGTTTCTGTTTTGCGAATGTTATCCGAGCTGCCGATTGTCCGGTCGCAGCCGCAGCGCAACGGTGCCGGCGGTGGCAATGCGGCGGCGGTGAAATCGCACGACTCCGGCTCGCAATTCGCGCCAGCGGCCACACTGAAAATCGCCCTCCATCGCCGCAAGTGCGTCGATGCAACCGGGGTCCGCCTCGGCCTCGGCGCCGCGCACAAAATGAGTGCGATCGACCAGATTGCCGATCGCAAGGCGGAGTTCGCGATTGTCAGATTGTAGCCCGATCGCCCGGAACAGCCGCCCGAGCCGCGCCGGATAGTCTTCGCCTGCCACACCGCTGACCAATGCCTCCGGCGGGGACGCCGCCGCAGGCGATCGAAGGGCAAGGACGAGCAACACCTGCGACCAGCTGTAGCTGTCGCGCAAGTCGCTCTCATTCTGCACCGGCTGGCGAAATCCATCCTGATGCCAGCTGTCGACGAGCCGCTCGCCGCTGAGCCGGTGGAGCGCATCGCGGACCGGCGTCGCACTTGCGGCCAGCTCGCGCGCGATGACCACAGGATCGATACGAACCCCGGCAGCAAACTGTCCCGACATGATGCGCGCCTTCAGTTCGAGATAGACCCGCTCCATCGTCGTGCCGGGACTCATTGCCCGCGCTCCCCGTCGGCTCGTGCAGTCTGCGTCGCAACAAACTCGGCCAGCATTGCGGACTGGTCGGGCCGCAGCGTGTCGATCGCAGCAAGCGGTTCGTCGGGATAGCCGCCGAACAGCACCGACGGGCATTGGCCCTCGAAGTTGCCGAGATTGGGCCGATGCTGCGCGTAGCCCACCATCGCGGCCAGTTCGGGCGCAAAATCACGCGCGATCTCGGGCGGATAGGCGAGCCACTGATTTTCATAGGGTTTGAGCCAGCCGAGACAGTAGCTGACGATGATACCGCGCCGCACGCCAGCGCTCGCATTGGCTCCGGCGCCGTGGAGCGTTGAGCCGAGAAACACGATCGCATCGCCGGGATCAGCCTCGGCAACGACCGGTTCGGCCCCTGTTTCGGCGGAAAGCGCGTCGGCCCCGTGGCTGTCCGGCCAAATCTTCGTCGCGCCATTGTCGCATGTGAACCGGGTCAGCGGCCACATGACATTCACGAGATATTCGATCTCGCCCACCGCGCCGCGCCACATATCCTGATCGCGATGCGGAAACTGCGCGAGCGCGCCGGGATGGATTTCGATCGCCTGAGTGAGGTTGAGCTGGATCCGATCGCACCAAGGGCCAAGCGCATCTTGGGCCAGCGCCAAAACTGCCGGGTTCATGACCAGCTCAGCCATGCGCGGCGAACGGATCAGGAGTCGCCCGAACCTCTTGGTCCGCGCGCCATAAAAGCCTCCTTCGCAAAAGGGAGTGGCCTCGAAGCGATCGGACAAATCCGCTTCGATTTCAGCGACGGCTGTAGGCTGAGCGACACCGCGCAGGACGACGTAGCCGGTGCGGGCAAGCGCGGCAGCGTCGGCATCGGACGGACATGGTGAGAAATTGTTCATGGCCTTTCCCTTCACGCCGCTCGAGCCGCGGTCGCTTCACGGCTCGCCGCCGTGATCCCGCCGGCGGCGAGCCGGTCGATGGTTCCATCATCAATGTCGATGCAGAGCCCCACCAGCCACCTGCCGTCATGGAGGCAAGGCTTGCCAAGCGACCGGCATTCCCAGCCGAAGGTGCAAATCTGCTCGAACCAGGAAAGCTCCGCCACGCCGGTGTAGCGGCGAACCTCGTTGGCCAGTGCATATTCGACGAGCCCCACCAGCAGCCTGTCGCGCGCCTCGCGCCGGAGCCGCGCGCCGACACCACGCGACAGGCAGAAACGGGTAATTTCAAGAATATCCTCGCCGCGAGGAACCGCGCCATCGGCGAGATCGGGGTAGAGGCTGTCGAGGAGCGCCGGCCGCGTCGTCCTCAGCAACCGCGCCGAAGCCAGATGCCGGGCCTCGAGATCGGTGACGATCAGATATACCGCCTCGCCATCATCGAAATGATCGACTTCGTAGCGATCGGCGAGGACGGGCAGATCCCATTTGAGAAGATCGACGAAGACCTCCTTGCGAGCCTCGAACATGCCGCGAAGCGCCCTGGACTCGAGAATGCGGTTGGATTGATCGATGGTGCGTAGCATGGATGTCTCCCTTGCAGTGAAAGAGACAGTCCAATTGAAGCGAAAAAACGCGGCTCGCTATACCAAGAAATGGGGGGTGGTCAGTGCTTGGCGATCTCGCTGAAATGAAGGGTTCCATCAAAGAGCGCGTGAACGATGAGCATCGCACGCGTTGCGGAACCATAACGCCCGCGTGCATTGCGAATATGCTCGACGACGGTCATATGTCCGATACCGATTATGCGTGAGATCTCCCAGTCGGTCTTTCCGCGGGCGGCCCAGAGCAGGCACTCACGCTGGCGGTGTGTCAGGCGAAGGCGCGGCGTCGCCGGCGGACCGTGAATTCGCCGCGCCGCCTCGAAGGCGAAGTTGGCGATCGATTGCGAGAAAATAAGCGCATTCCCATCGGGTGCCGCGCCCCGTCGCCAAGCAAAGGAGCAGGAGCCATGGGCGTCGCCCGGTACATGCGCGGGAATGGTGAGCCCGTCACCGATCCCGTGGTGCCTGGCCCGCGCCAGGATGTGCCGGTCGCCAGCAGCCAGCGGCGCAAGACGGGCCATATCGCGCCAGAGGAACCCCACCGCCGTGCGCTGGCTGGCGCGATGCACCGGGTCGTCGAGGCCCAAGCGCTGGCTATCGAACCAGTGCGCCCACTCCTCGGGATAGTTGTGGACTCGCAAGCCCAGATCGGGCGCGCCCAGAAAATCGACGTGGTGGCTGAGCGCAAAAAAGCGGCAACCCAATAACCTGCACACTTCGGCGAGGACATTGTCGAGATCGGATGTGTCTGCAATCCGGGTAAATTCGCGCGCCAGTTGCTGCGCGGCATCGAGACTCGGCATTATTAGGCTGCGACCGAACGGTGCGTTTCAAGCCGCCGCCGTTCGATCACCCTTTCTCTTCGGCCGGCCCGGCGTGGCTATCTCGATGAGCCGCCGTGACAGGATGAAAGGTCGCGCCGCGCCCCACGCAGACGACTGGGAGGTCATCTATCTATTCGCAAGCGATGGAAATATTTCAACTATATTATGGAAATATTACATCATGTCAAAACGCGGCTCTCGCGAAGTCTGGTCATCCGGGGCGAACTGGCGATCCGCTCACGACTATCGCGCCCTCCTTCGGGCCGACCGCCGCGCTTTTGCCTGGGAGTGGATCAGGCGCCATCCGCCCTATCGAGCGGCGTGGCGCGAGCGCCATCGACCGCCCACCGCATTCGGACTCCTTGCCTATGAAGACCCGCATCGCGCAACGCCCGATGCGCGCCCGATCTGGTCCGCCGACACGGATCCTCGCGTCCTTGGCAGCAACCCGTTAGCCAAGCGCGGCCAGGACACCGATCTGTTCGATGTGCGCCTCGTCGCAAGCAAGGTTTCGATCGCCATCGAAGACAATGTCGAACATTGGCTCATCAGCGACGGACTCTGGATGGTACGGCTCGATCTTCTCGACGGAACCTTGCTCGGCGGTCCCACACTCCTCGAGCATCGTCTGGTCGGGTTCGACAGCGCGGAGGCAAAAATATCGGCCTTGCGCCAACTTTCAGCCTTGGCGCATCGCGGCGACTTGCCTCCGTCGCTTCGTCCGCGCGAAATCCGGGCGCCGCGCTGGGTTCTCGAACTGCGCACCGCAGACGCGCTCGCGGTCGGCGCGTCGCAACAACAGATGGCGCGGTCCTTTTTCGGCACCATGGTCGTTGGCAAAAACTGGCGGGTCGAGAACGCCTCATATCGTCTGCGCATACGACGCCTTGTCCGCCTGGCGAGGAAATATCTCGATGACCCTTTCCAAGGGCCGTGGTTTCGATGACTTGGCATATGAACTTATCGGCGAAATCGCTTTAACCGCACCCGGATGAAGCCGGAAGCCAGAGGAAACCGAAAGCCGCTTCTGAGTGAGCGACCACGCTAGAGGTCGAGCCGTGCAGCCAAATCCTGCGGCCTCGGCTTATAGTAGATTTGTAGCATTTGCAGCGATTTGTGCCCAGTGATCGCTGCCAGTTCCAATACGTTGGACAGCTTCGGCGCCATCGTCGTGGCGGCTTCGCGGCGGCTGTCGTGAAAATGGATTTGATCCAGGCCCGCATCCCGCTTGGCCTGTGTAAAGATCTGCCCGAAATGGCCCGATTGGACCGGAATGACCGGACTGCCGAGGTCGCGGTCGCGCACGATCTTCAACAATTTGATGGCGGCCTTCGACAAGGGAACATCGCGCTCGTCGCCGTTCTTGGTGATGTCGAGATGCGCGTAGCGTTCCTCGAAATGAACGTCGGACCATCGCAGCGAAAGGATCTCGCCTTTGCGCATCGCGGTTTCCAGTGCGAAATAGAAAGCAAGTCCGACCCACTGGCTCGGTGTCCGGGGTTCACTGCGGCCATTCCAGCCGAGCTTGGCAATAATGGCCTGCCGCTCTTCAAGCGATATGCGCTGCGATCGGGGACGAGGTTTGCGTGGCTTGCTGACGAGCGCGCAAGGGTTGAACGTCAAGCCCATGCGGCATTCACGAAGCGCGAAATTGAAAATGCTCGACAGCAGGCACATCTCGCGGTTCACCGTCGAAGGCGATACCTTGCGCAACCGCTTGTCCCGCCACTCCGAGATATCAGCACCGGTGATCGTCACGATGGGACGTTTGAAAACCCGGTCATTTCGGATCATCGCCTCGATCCGGATTTGTTCCCAGCGCGCGCCCCGCTTTTTCGATGAAACCTCGTTGGCGTAGCGTTGCAATGCCTCGGTGGCCGGTATGCCTTCAACCGGAACCTCCGGCTCCTTGCTGACCGCATCGGCTTCAAAGCCTTTCAGGATTTTGGCCTCGGCCTGGATCGCCCAGGCGTTGGCCTCGGTCTTCGTATCGAAGGTTGCGGAAATATATTTCCCTTTGCGGCGGATGGTCACTCGCCACGCGTTTTTTCGCTTCTGAAAACTAGCCATTGTACCAAATTCCTGCTGCTCTGTTATGACGGTGCGTTTCCGATAAACACGGCCTAAACAGCTTGGCACGAATGGCGCAATGGGCGGTCAGAAAGGGTCAGATCAAATCAAAGTATGTAAAAATAAATGTATTGAAAACAGATATTTGGCTCTTTCGGTAAGGCCCCGGCGCGATCTCGACCGCACCATGAACACTGATTTCATTCAGTTCTTGGGCATTTGGCACAATCTGGAGTTGGCTTCACCAACTCCCGCACCAAACTCCCGGTTTTCAGCCCTGAATAAGGCAATTTGGCGTAATTCCACTAAACGATCTGGCGATGGACCATTTGACTCGTGCGACCGTCCGAAAAACATTGCCGATTTCTCGCCAGCAGACGAACCGTAAGCAAGTTGGAGTCGCTGAACTGCGCATCAAACTATAGATTTTCTGGCCTTGACGGATGAATTTGGCACATGCCGCTTAACGCGCGGCCGCGCTAAGCTAGCTTCTTACAGCGTTGCGAATTGCATGTCGGGGACAATAATCCTTGAACCGCGTCATCCATCGAGACCCCAACCAAACCCGCCGCGCGATTGGCAGCTTCGTCTGCATCCGGCCGCCCGCAGCCCGGCCGCTTTCCAAATTTACATGCGCAACCGGCAAACTGTCGTCGGACCTCGGCAGGCATGGCTTTGGGCTAGCGGTGTCGCAAATTGGTATGGGCACGCCGCCAGGCGAAGCACATTATTGTTTCTGATAAGACCGAAGCTTGCTGAGCGAAGCGAGTTGCCGATCTCGCCACACACGCTTTTCCTCCAGCCGATCGATGGGCATCTGCCGCCTCATGGCATCGTCGACGCGGCCGACCGCGGCTTCCGGCCATGCGACGGCACCCGCCAATCTGGCAAAACCAGGCCCATAGCGTTCGGCATAATCGGCAAAGCCGCCCGGTGCGTTCAAATCCATCGTCTCGAAAGGCCCCATAAAGGACCAGCGCAGCCCGAGGCTACCGCGCATGATTGCATCCACGGCCTCCGGCCCGGCAATCCCGCTTTCGACAAGATCGAGGGCCTCGCGGGCAAGCGCCGCTTGAAGACGGTTCATGACGAAACCATCGATCTCCTTGATGACAACGGGCACCTGTCCCACTCCGCGCATAATCTCCGATGCACGGTCGATACTCCCGAGTTCCGTAAAGGGGGCCGGCACTATCTCGACGGCCGGCAGCAAATGGGGCGGATTGGCGGGATGAGCGACAAGGCATCGGCTTCGGCCAGGCAGATCGCCGCAAACCGAGTTGGTGGTGAGGCCCGACGACGAACTCGCCAGAATGGCGGTTTCGGGCGCAAGATTATCAAGTTCCCGAAACAACGCCTGCTTCACATCGAGCCGTTCGGGTGAACTTTCCTGTACATATCCGGCTCCGGAAACTGCATCTTGGAGGGAGGCGGCAACGGTGACGTTCGCCAGGACGTCGTTTGTTGGCCGCTCGGCCATGCCATCCATCGCGAGACGATCCAGAGTGTCGGCAAGCCGGGCAAGTGCATCATCCAGTACCGCCGGGACCGGATCATGAAGCCTGACCTCATGTCCGGCCCGGGCAAAAACGATGGCCCAACTCAGTCCGACAAATCCGCACCCAACGATGGCGACCTTATAGGGAAGCACGGCGCTGTTCACGAGATTTCATCTCCTGCTGGTTGTAAGGTTTGAAAGGTCTGGCTCTAGCGCCTTTAGTCAGCGGTCCACCCGCCATCGATCAGCATCGATGTGCCTGTTGCCAAAGCGGACGCATCGGACGCAAGGTAGAGCACGGCACCCATGAGATCATTGACCATCCCAAGACGCCCGAGCTTGATTTTTCCGAGCACCTCGGCGCGGAAATCCGCATTCTCGAAAAAAGGTTTGGTGAGCGGTGTTTCGATGAAGGTGGGCGCAATGATATTGGAGCGAATATTATGCGGGGCGAGTTCGATTGCCATCGCCTTGTTGAAACCTTCCAGGCCCCATTTCGATGCGCAATAGAGCGTCCGGTTCGAAGCGCCGACATGGCCCATCTGTGACCCGATATGAATGATGCCACCGGCAATGCCAGCTTCGATCATCCGTCGCGAACAATGCTGCGTGACGAAAAATACAGCCTTCAGATTAAGCGACAGAACGGCGTCATAATCCTCGGGTGTAACGTCATGCATCGGCATAGGCCGGTTGGTTCCCGCATTGTTCACAAGGATATGGAACGCCGGCTGGGCATCAAAAAAATCGGAAACCGCCTGCAAGTTCGAAACATCGAGTTGTACTGCGCGTGCGTGCCCACCTTTCGCACGGATGGCCTTGGCGCCACCCTCTATTTCCTGCGCGCTGCGCGCTGCAAGGACGACTTCGGCCCCGCCTTCGGCAAGCGCCGCCGCCAAAGCGAGGCCGATTCCTCGCCCCGCGCCCGTTACCAGCGCTCTGCGGCCATCAAGACGAAAGCTTGGGGTGGTTGGCAGCATCACGACGACGTCTCCTGTTGCGCGTCCCGTTGGGCGAAAGAATCCAGCGGATATTCGATGGGTGCGTCCTATTGCCTATCAGACGATAGGCCCGGTGCTTCGCTGCGAATGTTCAGCTGGCGAATATCGCAAAGTTCGTCACGGCCCTCGGGCAAGGCACTCGGGACATGCGCCGACGCCCAATGTTCACAGCGCGAACAAAAGTGATGCTATCGATAGGTCAATATCGCCTCCCGCTCATACCCGTCGCGGCACAGACAGGTCAAAGGGAGCCACTATTCGATGCTTAAGATGGCATTTTTATGCAGCACTGCAGCCGTTGTTGCGATGTGCGGCTTTTTCCCCTCCAGCGCCAATGCACAAGAGGCGGAAACCACCCCGCAGCCAGCAGCGGATGCGGGTGACTCCATCATTGTGACAGCACGGCGCCGCAACGAATCGCTTGTGGATGTGCCGATCGCCATTTCCGCCATTTCGGCCGACACGATTCGGAGCCGCGGTATCACCGACGTCACGTCCGTTGCGCAAATGACCCCGGGCTTGCAGTTCGACAAGGGCGCGTCGCCAGCCGATGTTCGGCCCAGCCTGCGCGGTATTGCACTGATCGAAGGCCGCTCGAATATCGCTATTATCGTTGACGGCATCGACGTCACGGGCGTTTCGCTGAATACGCTGGTTGGCGGCGGCGGGTCGCAGACGGCCGCAGCCTTGATGGATCTTGAACGCATCGAAGTCGTCAAGGGTCCGCAGACCGTTTATTTCGGCCGCAGCGCATTCGCCGGCGCGATCCAATTCATCAGCAAGGCTCCCGAATTCACGACGGGCGGCTCCGTTAGCGGCGCGATCGGCGATTATGGCCGCCGCGAACTGACCGCTCACATCACCGGCCCCATCATCGGCGACACCGTTGCCGGCAAGCTCTCGGCAACTTACCGGAATTTCGGCTGTGGATCGGCGTGCAAAAAGGGCTCTGACTCACTTTTGGTGCAAGTGCGTTGATAGTGGCGAGTTTCCCCGAAGGAGGACATCGCCATGCATGGGAGAGGTTTTCGCGAAGCCATTGCGCCAATAGGATTGGTGATCGACAAGGTCGAGTATGCCGCCAATCAGATACTGATCACCGGGCGATCCCGATTTCGAGTTTCGATCTGCCCGAACTGCTGCCGCCCATCTGCGCGTGTCCACAGTCGATATCACCGTACACTCGCCGATCTACCATCTCATGGCCGGCCGGTTCGGATTACTCTTGTCGCCCGGCGTTTTCGTTGCGCCACATCTCGGTGCGCCACGCGTATCTTCGTTGAACGCTTTCCTCCGGATGTGGCTGCAACATTTGCCCGGCGTACGGCCCGCCTGGATTCTATCGTACATCACCTTGGGCTGGCGCTGGGTGGGCGTCCGGCGGCCAGCTTGGCGCGCCGCCTTCTGATGCCGGTCAGCAAGGACACATTGCTTCGAACTGTGCGTCGGCGCTTCAAGGGCGCTCAGGTGAAGCCGACGATCATCGGCATCGACGACTGGGCGTGGAAGCGCGGACAGCGATATGGCACGATCGTCTGTGATCTGGAGCGCCGACAGATTATCGACCTCCTCCCCGATCGTGGCGTCGCCACCGTGGAAGCGTGGCTCAAGGCCCGGCCGGAGATCTGCATTATCTCGCGTGATCGCGGTGGCGGGTACCGCCATGCGGCCGCGCGGGCCTTGCCTGGCGCCCTGCAGATTGCCGATCGCTGGCATTTGATGGAGAATGCCAGCCAGGCGTTCCTCGACGCTGTCCGTAAATCTATGCGCGCCATTCGCCAGGCACTTCAATCCGCCGAACCCGATCCAGAACTCCTCACCTGCGCTGAGCGGCTTCAATACGAAGGCTTCAAGCGGCGTCAGGATGCCGATGATACGATCCGCTCGCTGCTTGGGAAAGGGGCGTCCATCAAGGCGGTTGTTCGCGCGACCGGCTATGCCCGCAAGACCGTACGCCAGGTCGCTCGTGGCGGACGATCCGATATGTTCCGCACCCGGCTTAGCTCTCTCGACCCGTGGCTCGGGACGCTCGATGCCGAATGGCGTTCCGGTTGCCGGAATGGTGCCGAACTCTGGCGGCGGCTCAAAATCATCGGCTTTAACGGAAGCCTGCGTGTCGTTGCAGAATGGGCGACGCGGCGGAGGCGCAACGAGGCAGCTCCGAACAACGTGTCGCGCGTCATTCCATCAGCCCGTGTGATTGCCCGGCTTATGACGATGGCCCGCGATCAACTCTCGAAATCAGAAGCCACGCTTATCGCGACGATTGAAGCCGCCGTGCCGGCGCTCGTCGTCGTTCGAAATCTTGCCGACCGATTCCACCGGATCATCAGGCAACAGAAAGACTTCGAGCTCGCCACATGGATCGACGAAGCCCGGAAAACTCCGCTTCGTTCGTTTGCGAATGGCTTGAGCGACGACTGGAATGCCGTGAAGGCCGCTATCGTGGAGCCCTGGTCCAACGGGCAAACGGAAGGACAGATCACGAAGTTGAAGCTCGTCAAACGCCAGATGTATGGACGCGCCAAGCTCGATTTGCTGCGGGCGAGGCTGATGCCACCTCGCGATCATCCCTCTGTATTGCACCAAAAGTGAGTCAGAGCCCAAAAAGGACCCCGTTAGCGGGGTGATCGGCGTCTAAAAGGGACCCCTCATTTCGATGGTTTAAGCAGCCGGCTGGATAATCAGGCGGCGAGATCGGGATGTTGGTTTTGGAGACAGTGGTTCGGATTCGGCGCGAGTATGCCGGTGGTAAGGCGATCAAGGCGATCGCGCGGGATTTGCATGTATCGCGGAAGGTGATCCGCAAGGCGATCCGGGCGCCGGAAGGCGCATTCGATTATCAGCGCAAGGTTCAGCCGCTGCCGCGGATCGGGCCGTTTCAGGATCGCCTGAACACACTGCTGGAAGAGAATGAGGTGCGCGGCAAGCGCGAGCGGCTGCGGATGACGCGGATCCATGATCTGTTGGAGCGCGAGGGTTTTGAGGGTTCCTACGATGCCGTGCGGCGCTACGCGGCGCGCTGGAAGGCCGATCGGCGCAAGGATGCCGGCGATGGTGTCACCGCCTTCATCCCGCTGATGTTCAAGCCCGGCGAGGCCTACCAGTTCGACTGGAGCCATGAGGATGTGGAGATCGCGGGCAAGCCGATGCGGGTGAAGGTCGCGCATATGCGACTGTGTGCATCGCGGGCAGTCTATGTCCGGGCGTATCCGCGCGAGAGCCAGGAGATGCTGTTCGACGCGCATGCGCGCGGCTTTGCTTTCTTCGGCGGGGTGCCAGGCCGCGGCATCTACGATAATATGAAGACGGCGGTGACGAGCGTGTTCACCGGCAAGGAACGGGTCTTCAACCGGCGGTTCCTGATCATGACCGCCCATTATATGATCGAGCCGACCGCCTGCTCACCTGCGGCGGGATGGGAGAAGGGGCAGGTCGAGAACCAGGTGCAGACGATCCGGGGTCGCTTCTTCCAGCCCCGGTTGCGGTTCGCCAGCCTCGAGGAGCTCAATGGCTGGCTGGAGGCCGAGTGTCGGCGCTGGGCGGAACGGCAGGCGCATCCTGAACAGGGCGAGCTGACCGTAGCGCAGGCGCTGGAGATCGAACGATCGGCACTGCAACCGATGTTGGGGCCGTTCGACGGCTTCAACGAGAGCGAGCATGCGGTGACGGGCACCTGCCTGATCAGCTTCGACCGCAACCGCTACTCGGTTCTCTCGACGATGGCGCGGCGCACGGTGCAGGTCCGTGCCTATGCCGACCGCATCATCGTGCGCTGCGGCGAAGAGGTTGTCGCCGAGCATCCTCGCACCTTCGGGCGTAACCGCACGATTTACGACCCCTGGCATTATCTGCCGGTGCTGGCCCGCAAGCCCGGCGCGCTGCGGAACGGTGCGCCCTTCCAGGACTGGGATCTGCCGCCGGCGCTGGCGCGCCTGCGCCGCAAGCTTGGTAATGGCGACGATGCCGACCGCCGGTTCGTCCGTGTGCTGTCGGCCGTGCTGATCGATGGCCTGGATCCGGTCGAAGCGGCCGTGCGCGAAGCGTTGGCGACCGGCACGGCGAGCGACGATCTGATCCTCAACATCCTGGCGCGGCACCGCGAGCCGCCGCGCCCACTTACGATCATCACCTCCGAGGATAGCGCGCTGCGCCATCCGCCGATCGCCGACTGCGCCCGTTACGACCAGCTGAGGACCTTCGATGCAGCGGCATGACATGATCGAGGCGATGCGCGGGCTTGGGCTCAAGGGCATGGCGGGCGCGTTCGATGATGCGGTCACCACCGGCCTTCAGCGTCAGCGCACCACGATGGAGATACTGACCGACCTTCTCCGAGCGGAAGCGACGCATCGCCATGCCGCGTCGATCCGATACCGGATGGCGGCCGCAAAGCTGCCGGTCGTGAAGGACATCGACGCGTTCCGGTTCGAGGGCACACCGATCAACGAGGGGCTGGTGCGTTCATTGCACAGCGGCGCGTTCCTGCCCGCTCGGCGCAATATCGTCCTGGTCGGCGGCACGGGCACCGGCAAGACCCACCTGGCCATCGCTATCGCCGCCAATGTCGTTCGCTCCGGTGCGCGCGGCCGCTACTTCAACACCGTAGATCTGGTGACCCGCCTCGAAGAGGAGGCCAGGATCGGCAAGGGCGGCACACTCACCGCCCAGCTATCCCGCCTCGATCTGATCGTGCTCGATGAGCTGGGCTATCTGCCGTTCGCCCGCTCAGGCGGCCAGTTACTGTTCCATCTGATCAGCAAGCTCTACGAGCGAACCAGCGTCATCATCACCACCAACCTCGCGTTCGGCGAATGGCCCACCGTGTTCGGCGATCCCAAGATGACCACCGCGCTCCTCGATCGCGTCACCCATCATTGCGACATCGTCGAGACCGGAAATGACAGCTGGCGCTTCAAAAACCGCAGCTGATCGCCCACGCCTACCCCCGATTAAAAGATGCTTTGCGCTGCGCGCGCCTCCGGTCGGGCTCCGCCCTCCCTACGCCGCGCGCAGCGCAAAGGCGCGTGTCCGATCAACCTTGCGCCATCTTGAAAAGGGGGTCCCTTTTGCGCGCCGATAGGGGGTCCCGTTTGCACGCCGATTGACAATTTCGGCGGCTTCTACAAGAATCCGGGCAACCAGCAGGGTCTCGGCGCCAGCGAACTCTGGGGTGTGGGCGGCTCAGCCCTCGTCGAAAAAGGTGCCTTTGAAGGCAAATTCTCGCTCAATTACATGAAAGAACATAGCACGCCTGGCGCCGGCTATGTCATCGAACGCCCGGATATCAGCCTCACCGGCGTCAATCTGATCAACGAAGATTTCTTTGACCCCAGCAGGGTCGCGATCTCCTCGAACATCAAATATAAAGGCAATATCTCTGAGACTTGGCGCGCCATTGCCAATATGAAATTTGATCTTGGTGGCGGATTTGAGCTGGCATCGGTGACCGGTCTTAACAAGATCGATTCCACCCTCCAGTTCGACTTCGACACGAAGCGCGACGACGTGCCGTCCGGCACCGCGCTTCCCGGCGGTCTCCTCAACTGCCTTCCCGGCGTCTGCGTCGGCATCTTCGAGTTTGACAACAGTCTCCAACAGCTTAGCCAGGAGCTGCGTCTTACCTATGACAGCGACAACCTGCGCCTGCTCGTTGGCGGCTACGCCTTCGACGAAAACTATCGTGAACTCGACTATACGCGCTTCGTCGGCTCGCAGGATTTTGTCACCGGCAACCGCACCGGCATCACGCCGCGTCCCTCGACGCTTAATACCAACACCTATTCGGTGTTCGGCTCGATCGACGCCGACGTGACCGATCGACTGACCCTTACCGGCGAACTGCGTTTCAACCACGAAATCATTCGTGCCGCGTCGGCAACGGAATTCAACATCCTGTTCCAGACAGGCAATCCCGATATCACCTTCCGCGGCAAGGAAACCTTCAATAACTGGCTGCCGCGCTTCAACGCCAAATATCAAGTGACCGACGATATCAACATCTATGGCAGCATTGCCAAGGGGGCAAAGCCGGGTGGGTTCAACGTCGGACAGGTGCGTGCGGATCTGCGCCCCTTCGGCCAGGAAACCGTGTGGACGTACGAGCTCGGCACGAAGGGGCGGATCGCGGGCAACCTTATCTCTTTTGATGCTTCGCTCTATTATTCGGATTGGCGCGACGTACAGGTCACGACGATCTGTTACGGCACAGCCAGCCCCTTCGGCCCCGAAGCCGAATGTCCCAATGCGACAGCGGTAACGCTGAACTACATCGTCAACGCCAAAAAGGCGGAGGTTAAGGGCGCTGAACTCGGCCTTGTCATCCGTCCCGCCGATGCCCTGACCCTGACGGTCAATTACGCCTATGCGGACTCGGCCTTCGTCAACTTCGAAGCACGCGATGTCTATCCCGCCCCGGCTGGCACCGACCGTCAGTTTGGCGGGAACCGCATGCCGCTGGTTCCCAAACATTCCTTGTCGGGTTCGGTTCGCTATGAACAGCCGGTTTCGGATTCGGCGTCCGCCTTCATCGATGTCTCGGGTCGCTATCGCTCTTCGCGCTACGCTCGGTTCGACAACCGCGTACTCCTTGGTAACAAGATCGTGGCGGACGCCCAGATCGGTCTCAAGGGTGACGACTGGACGGCGCTGCTGTTCGTGGACAATATCTTCAACGACTTGACCCCCGATTTCTCCCGTTATTGGGGAAACTTCAACCCGAGCCAGCCGAACGGCGAGTATATCGGCGCACCGGCGAAACGCTCCTTCGGCCTTCGCGTCAGCAAGGATTTCTAAGTCCTCCGGCCGGCGCTCCCCTCCCTCCCGGAAGGCCGGCCGGGCGACCAGCAAAAAGGACGCCGTGGATTATCTGCGGCGTCCTTTTTCATGTCTTGAGGAAGGCTCGGTCGCGGCCGCCGTGGCTGCGATGTCGTTCCCTCGACAGACACGGCGACGACGCGAGGCCGCTTCTTAGGGAAAGCCGAGTTCGAGTCCGCCCGAAACCGTAATCGTCTGGCCCGTCACCGATGCGGCTGCGTCGGACAAAAGGAAAGCAATGACCGACGCCACTTCCTCTGGTTTTCCGACCCGTCCAAGCGGTGTTTTCGGCAGGATCATAGCGCGGAAGGCTTCTGCGCCCTCTTCCCCGAGACTGTCGGCCACGCTGTCGCTCCAGATCAGGCCCGGTGAGAGGCTATTGACGCGAACGCCCTGCCCCTGCGCGGCGAATTTTTTCGCGTAGCCGCAAGAAAGACCAACCATCGCCGCTTTGGAGGCGCTATAGGCGGACCCACCAGCGCCACCCCTTATGCCGGCGAGCCTCGTTCAGAGCGCCTTGGAGTTCGGCTTGCCCGCCGGCTTTCAAAGCGCGCCGGTCCTCGCCGACCGCAATGCCTGGTATCTGCTGCAGGGCACGCTGTTCCTGATCGCACTCTTCACTTGTCTGCTCTTCATGGTGAGTTCGCGGCTGTCCGTGGACTTGCGGGAGAAGAACGAGAGTCTTTCACGCGAAGTGCAGGAACGACGGCGGCTCGAAAGTCATTTGAGCGCGAGCCTGGAGACCGAGCGCGCCCTGCGCGAGGAGCAGGCCGACCTCATGCGGATCGTCAGTCACGAATTCCGCACGCCGCTCGCCATCATTCGCAATGCCGCCGACATGATCGGCCTGGTCGGCGACCGATCGCCGACAGCGACGCGAGAGCGGCTCTCGGGGATAGGCGAAGCGCTCGATCGCCTGTTCTCCCTGATCGATCGATTCATGGCGGACGATCGCGTCCGCACCTACCAGCCCGAACCGATCCGGATCGGCTCCGTCATCGCGGACGTGGACAAGCATTTCGCGATGATGGGCTGCAGCGATCGGCTGGAGACCGTGGCCGATCGGGGCATCCTGTTCTTCGCCGACGCCGAGATGATGGTAACAATCCTCATCAACCTTGTTGATAATGCTCTCAAATATTCGCCTGACCACTGCCGGGTGAATATTGTGGTCCGGGAGGAGCGCGCTCGCCTCGTGATCGAGGTGCGCGATCGAGGCATGGGTATTCCCGAAAGGCAACGGGCCAAAGTGGGACGCCGTTTCTTTCGGGCCTCGAACGCCAAGTCTATCGCGGGAACCGGTCTGGGAATCTATTCCGCTCGCCGACTCCTGGCCTATCACGGCGCAACCGTGGATTTCGAACCTCACGGCGAAAGCGGCACCACGGCAGTCGTGCGCATCCCGCTAGCCGACGACCGGGGGCGCCAACCCCTTTGCGAAAGCGTGACGGCGTGACCCATATCCTGATCGTCGAGGATGAACTCCGCCTGCGCCAGGATCTCAGCGACTTCCTGGAATTGCGCGGTTTTGAAGTCACAGGGGCTGGCACGGCGCGGGACATGCGCGCAGCGCTCACGGATGGCCCTCTGCCCGCGGTCATCATCCTCGACGTGGGGCTCCCCGACGGAAACGGTTTCGATTTGACGAAGGAAATCCGCCAAAGTCACGATTGCGGCATCATCATGTTGACCGCCTTTGGTGACAGCGCCGATCGCGTTCGGGGTTTCGACAGCGGCGCCGACATCTATCTCGTCAAACACAGCTCATTGCGAGAGGTCGAGGCCGCCATCCGCAGCCTGCTGCGGCGAACCGGGAGTCTGGCGAGCGCTACGGATCGCGACAAGGGGCGGTGGATCCTCGATACCGCCAATTGGGCCATGATCACGCCAGACGGACAAGCGCTGAAGCTGACGGCGACCGAGTTCGCGTTCCTCCATATATTGTGCAAACGCCAGGGAGAGGTTTGTCCGCGCGACGAGCTCGTGACCGCGCTCGCCCGGCCCGGAGGGCATTTCGACAATCGCCATCTCGACGCCATCGTCAGCCGGTTGCGCCGCAAGCTCGAACGAACCACAAATATCCCGTCCGCCATCAAGGTCGTCTATGGCGTCGGCTATACCTTCACGGCGCACATCGCCATGGAATGAGCGCCGACATTCTTACGGTCATAGCGGTGCCTGCTACGGCGTCGTTGAAACGCTCAGGCAAGGCGTGCTCGGCGCAGCGCTCGCCAGTTCAACCGTGTCGCTCGCCGATGTCGCGGGCGCCCTGTTCGGGCCAAGGGGCGCCAGCCTGCTGTTGCTCGCGACGGCGGTCGTGCTGGTAAGCACATCCGCGTCGTTCGAGCAACGCGTAGTGCTGACCGTCGCGGGCGCGCTACTCGCCGCCGCCCTCTGGTGGGGCTGGCCGCCGCGCCGCGCTTCCCCCGCGGAAGCAACAGCGTGACCGGCGCGCCCACTTGTCAAAGGCCTGCCACCCAACTATCTCGCGCCCAACCCTCTCGCGGATATAGCCCCGGGCATCTTCACCAGCGGACGCCGCCACCAAAGATTGCATCAGCTGAGCCCTGTTCCAGCCACTCCCTACGTCGAACAGCTCAGCATCGGGGCGGGGCGACGCGCGCTCGCCATAGGCCTGGCCGTCCTGATCCCGGCGCTCCTGCTGCTCCTGCTGCTGACCTTTGGTTCGAAAAGGCCACCCGACAACAGCAAAGAGCGCGTCAGCATGGTGAGCCTCGAGGCCACCGAGATTGCGGAAGAAGCGCCCAAACCCAGCAACCCGGAGCGCGAGCGAAGCAAGGAGCGGCCCGTGCCGCCGCAGCCGGCGGCGGAGCAACCGCTGCCGCCGACACCGCTACCCCCACAAGTCACCGAACCCAAGACCGCGCCGACACCATCCCCGCCCGCCGAGCGGCCGCCATCGCCGGTGAATCCCCAAAGCGTCCTTCGCCCGCCCAGCGGGCGGGTTTATGGGCCGCCCGACACGGGAAGCCCCTCCTCCTCGCGCGATTCGCAGCAGGTGGGGACGGCGCCGAATGGCGAGCCGCTCTATGCGGCGGCCTGGTATCGCGAGCCGAGCGATGACGAGCTGCGCGGCTATTTGTCCACCGCCAGCGGGCCCGGCTGGGGCCTGATTGCCTGCCGCACGGCGCCCGATTATCGGGTCGAGGATTGCGTCGGGCTCGACGAATATCCGAACGGATCGCAGATCAATCGCGCGGTGCTCGCCGCGGCGTGGCAGTTCAAGGTGCGGCCTCCGCGCGTTGGCGGACGGCAATTGGTAGGCAGCTGGGTCAGAATCAGGATCGATTACGGCATGGGACGGCATTAGGGTCCGCAACAACCGCGCGCGCGAACGTTGAGAACATTACGGCAACATGCTAGCGTGTAGGCGTGGAAGACGCCGCAGACCCAGCACCCGAAGATGGCGCGGACGCCCCGGTCCGCAAGATCATCCATGTCGACATGGACGCCTTTTATGCGTCGGTCGAACAGCGCGACAATCCGGCCCTGCGCGGAAAGCCCGTCGCGGTCGGCGGCTCGTCGCGGCGCGGCGTGGTCGCCGCCGCCTCCTATGAAGCGCGCAAATTCGGCGTCCGCTCGGCGATGCCGAGCATCACCGCAAAGCGCCAATGCCCCGACCTCATCTTCGTGCCGCCGCGCTTCGACGCCTATCGCGACGTTTCGCACCAGATCCGTGCCGTCTTTCGCGACTATGCCGACGAGGTCGAACCTTTGTCGCTCGACGAAGCCTATCTCGACGTCAGCCGCGACAAGGCCGGGCTCGGCAGCGCAACCGCGACCGCGAAGCTGATCCGCGAGCGCATTCGCCGCGAAACCGGCCTCACCGCCTCCGCCGGGGTCTCCTACAACAAGTTCATCGCCAAACTGGCTTCGGACCAGAACAAGCCCGACGGGTTGACCATCATCCCGCCGGGCAAGGGCGCGGCCTTCGTCCAGACGCTGTCGATCCGGCGCTTCCACGGCATCGGCCCGGTGACCGCGGCGAAGATGGAGGGGTTCGGCATTTTTTCGGGCGCCGACCTTGCCGTAAAGGAGATGGAATGGCTCGCCGCGCATTTCGGCAACAGCGCCTTATGGCTCCACAATCTGGCGCGCGGGATCGACCATCGCCGCGTCAAGTCGAACCGGCCGCTGAAATCGCTCGGCGGCGAGCGCACCTTCTTCAACGACCTGATCGCCGACACCGAAATCCGCGAAGCGCTCGCGCATGTCTGCACCGTGGTGTGGGACCGCGCGGCGAAGCGCGGGGCGCGCGGGCGGACCGTGACGCTCAAGCTGCGCTACGCCGATTTCCGCACTATCACGCGCGCCAAATCGGTGCCCTTCGCGATCGCCGACGGCGCGGGCCTGCTGGCGGTGGGCGAAGCGATCCTCGCTCCGCTGCTTCCCACCGAACAGGGGATACGGTTGCTCGGCGTCACGCTGAGCAAGTTCGAGGGCGAGGAGGATGAGGAAGAAGCGGCGGGGCCGGACGACCTGCTGAGCCTGATCTAACCGTCGCCCCCGCGCAGGCGCGGGCGACGGTGTGTTACCCCGCGTTGGCGAACCGCCGCTCCTTGGTCGCGGTAAAGCGGATCGCCGGGTGGCGCTGGATGACATAGCTGACTTCCCACGCGTCCTTCGCCATGAACACCGGCGCGCTGTCGCGGTCGGTCGCGGAGGCGCCGCGGTGGTCGGCCTGAAACGCCTTCAGCGCCGCGGGATCGTCGCTCGCGACCCAGCGCGCGGTGTCCCACGGACTGGCCTCGAGCTTCGCGTCGACCTTATATTCGGCCTCGAGCCGACTGATCAGCACTTCCAATTGCAACTGGCCGACGACCCCGACGATCATGTTCGCGCCGATCTCGGGATAAAAGACCTGGATGATCCCCTCCTCGGCCATGTCGTCGAGCGCTTTTCGGAGCTGTTTGGTCTTGGTGGGATCGACGAGCGCGACGCGGCGCAACAGCTCGGGGGCGAAATTCGGCAGGCCGGTGATCGTGATGTCGGTACGTTCGGACAAGGTGTCGCCGACGCGCAAGGTGCCGTGGTTGGGGATGCCGATGATGTCGCCGGGAAAGGCCTCCTCGGCCATTTCGCGGTCCTGCGCGAGGAACAGCATCGGGCGGCTGATCGCGATCGCCTTGCCGGTGCCGCCCTGGATCAGCCGCATCCCGCGCTCGAACCTGCCCGAACAGAGCCGCATGAAGGCGATGCGGTCACGGTGCGCGGGGTTCATGTTCGCCTGCACCTTGAAGACGAAGCCGGTCACCGTCTCGTCGCCAGGCTGCACCGGCGCGGGCTCGGCGGGCTGCGGCTGCGGTCCCGGCGCGTGCATGGCGAGCGCCGCGAGCAGGTCGATGACGCCGAATTCCTTGAGCGCCGATCCGAAATAGACCGGGGTCAAATCGCCGTTCCGATAGGCGGCGGCATCGAAGGGCGCGTAGCAGGCCGAAGCAAGCTCGGTCTCTTCGGTAAGGCGCGCCAGCCCATCGCTGCTGAGTTCGGCGCCAAGCGCCGCATCGCCCAGCCCCGACACGCCGACGCGCCGTCCTTCATACATGCGCGAGGCGTCGCCGCCGGGCTTCATGATCGCCGGGTCGACGAGGTCGTAGATGCCCTCGAACTGCCCGCCCATGCCCGCGGGCCAGTTCATCGGGCAGACGTCGAGCGCGAGCCGGTCGGCGACCTCGTCGAGCAGTTCGAACGGCGGCAGGCCCTCGCGATCGACCTTGTTGATGAAGGTGATGATCGGCACCGAGCGCAGCCGGCACACCTCGAACAGCTTCAGCGTCTGCGGCTCGATGCCCTTCGCGGCGTCGATCACCATCACCGCGCTGTCGACCGCGGTCAGCGTGCGATAGGTATCCTCGCTGAAATCCTCGTGCCCCGGCGTGTCGAGCAGGTTGAAGACGAGCCCGGCATGTTCGAAGGTCATCACCGACGAGGTGACCGAAATCCCACGCTGCTGTTCGATCTTCATCCAGTCCGAGCGCGCGCGCCGCGCCGCGCCGCGCGCCTTGACCTCGCCCGCCATATGGATCGCGCCGCCCGCGACGAGCAATTTCTCGGTCAGCGTCGTCTTACCCGCGTCGGGGTGCGAGATGATGGCGAAGGTGCGGCGGTCGGGGTGCGTCTGGGGCGTGTTCTGGGACATGGCGCGGGCGGTTAGCAGGTGGCGGCAAATGTGGAAAGAGGCTGGCGCCCACGGCGCGGTGCGCGCATGACTGATCAATGCGCTCCCTTCTTCTCGTCGCCCTGCTGATCGCCGCCCCCGCCGCCGCGCAGGATTCGCCCTTCGTCGGCGAATACAGCCTCGCCGAAGGCCCCGATGTCGGCGGCGGGCTGCTCATCCGCAACGACGGCCGCTTCGAATATAGGCTCGCTGCAGGCGCGCTCGACGAGCGTGCCGAGGGTCGCTGGGAAGCCCGCGGCGACGGTATCTGCCTGACCACCGAGCCGAAACCCGTGCCGCCCGCGCTGAAGAAGGGCGCGCTGGCCGAGGTCGACGGCGCGATCCCGACGCTGCTCGTGACCTGGCCGAACGGCCAGGGCGTGCCCGGCGTCGATTTCACCATCGGCTTCGACAGCGGCGAGGCGATCGCGGATTACACCCAGGTCTATGGCTGGACGATGCCCGACAACGACAAGCGCATCCCGCGCTGGATCGAGGTCCGCGAGCCGATCTACAGCATCACCGCACCGCGCTTCGAATTGAACGAAGCCGATGGCGGCAAGCTGCGCGTCATCATCGAACCCAACGACATCGGCGTGGTCGATATGGAAGATGCTTGTCTCGAAACGACCGAGCGCGGAGTGGTGCTGCACCGGGTCGAAGGTGATATCAGGTTCAGGCGGCTGGGCGGGGATTAGAAAGGGCCACGACCCCTTTGGTGTGGAAAGCGGCGGTGGGTCTCCTAGGGGAAACCCAATAGACCGCATCCCCGAGCGAAGACGAGGGGCTCGTTCGAGCGGAGCGAGAACCGCGCGCCTCCGCTGCCTCGACTTCGCTCGGCAGAGCCCCTCGTCTTCGCTCGGGGATGCGGCTTCTATGACGGCTCGCCACGCTGATTGCGGCAACAACTGGTCACTAGCTGACAAACCGCACGCCCCACCCTTCCCCCTTGCACTCTCGCCGCAAATCGGCCAAATCTTTACGTGAACGTAAAGGTAAAGCACCCGCAAGAGGATATTCCCCATGACCGACGTCCCCAGCTTTGACACGATCAAGTTCGAGATCGCCGACCATGTCGCGACGATCACGCTCAACCGCCCCGAGCGGCTCAATTCGATGCCGCCCGCGATGGCCGACGATATTCGCGCCGCGCTCGATTATCTGCCGGTACTGGGCGCGCGCGCGCTGCTGATCACCGGCGAGGGGCGCGGTTTCTGCTCGGGCGCCGACCTTGCGGGCGACCGTAGCGGATCGGCGGTCGGCGGCGGCGCGAACAGCCGCAAGGCGCTGCGCAATCATTATAACCCGATGCTGCTCGCGATCGCCAATCTCGACATGCCCGTCGTCACCGCGGTCAATGGTCCGGCGGCCGGCGTCGGGTGCAGTTTCGCGCTGTCGGGCGACCTCACCATCGCGGGCAAGAGCGCCTATTTCCTCCAGGCCTTCGTCAACATCGGCCTGGTTCCCGACGGCGGATCGTCGTGGATATTGCCGCGCCTGATCGGCCTGCCGCGCGCGACGCAGATGATGATGCTGGGCGAGAAGATTTCGGGCGAGCAGGCCGCCGATTGGGGCATGGTCTATAAATGCGTCGAGGATGCGGACCTGCTGGCCGAGGCGAAGGCGTTGGCGCTGCGGCTGGCGAACGGCCCGACCGTCGCGCTCGGCACGATGCGCAAGATACTGCGCGAAGGCCTGTCGCAAAGCTATGCCCAGACGCTCGACGCCGAAGCGAAGGGCCAGTTCATCGCCGGCAACAGCGCCGACGCGATGGAGGGCATCCTTGCCTTTCAGGAGAAGCGCAAGACCGCGTTCAAGGGGGCGTAAGCAACAGGCGTCGCGCCCCCGCCTTCGCGGGGGCGACGATGGTCTATTCCGCCGCTTCCTCGACCATCACCTTCTTGTAGATGCTGGTGCGCGGATAGGCGCAGAGCCGTTTCACCATCGGCTCGAAAAATTCGAGCGGCAACGACTCATAATCGGGGTCGAACGCCGGCGCGTCATATTTCTCGCAGAATTCGGCGCAGGCCGCGGCGTAGGGGTGATCCGCGAACTGGTCCCGCATATCGCGGTCGAGCCCGATATAGTGGAAGAAATAATGGCCCTGGAAGATGCCGTGGTGCTGCACGATCCAGAGATTTTCTTCGGATAGAAAGGGTTTCAGGATCGCCGCCGCGACGTCGGGATGGTTGAAGGCGCCGAGCGTGTCGCCGATGTCGTGGAGCAACGCCATCACGACATATTCCTCGTCGCGCCCGTCGCGATGCGCGCGCGTCGCGGTCTGCAGGCAATGTTCGAGCCGGTCGACCGGGAACCCCCCATAATCACCGCCGAGCAATTTCAGATGGTCGAGGATGCGCGCACCGTTGTTCGGCGCGAATTCCTTCTGCTCGCGCGCAATGATGTTCCAGTCTTCCTGCGTCCCGTCGATCATCGACCGGAAGCTCGCATGTTCGTGTGTCATGTCGTTCATGGCAGCCTCTCCCAGGGTCAGGGCCCTTGTCGGAAGCAACTTATGTCATCCGTTCCAATTTGCAACGTTATAGCGGCGCAGTTCGCGGGCGTGAGGCAAAGGCGCGGCGGCATGTCGGCGCTCGCGCCCGCCGCTTCGCGGTCGAATGCGTTCGCCAGCAAGCGCCGCGATACACCCATGCGGATCAGATAATCGACGACGTCGAAGCTCTGCCGCGCCGCGCTGCTGGCCGACGGCTCGCTCCCCTCACTCGCATAGAAGCGCCCGACATCGCCGCCGACAACAGCATCCCGGTTATGGCGCCGATACCGGGCGGGCGCGCCGTCATTGGTTTCCGTTGTTGTTGGCAACATTATAGGTCTTGACCTCGGCCTGTGTCAGGCAGCGGCGCGTCGACTTGTCCTCGGCATTGGCAAGCGCCTTTTGCTGATACATCACTTCGGTCAACAGCTTGCGCGACACGCCCATGCGGATCAGGAAATCATTATCCTCGCTCGCAAGCAGTGCGGCATCCTGTTCGATATCGCCGATCAGTTCCTTGGTCGCATCGGTTCCCATCGCCACGCTATAGTCGATCGCCCCGCGGTCGCCGGTGCGGGTGAACATGTGGACGATGAACAGCCCGCCCGGGTCGATCACGCGCGGCTGGCCGCCCATGAAGACGAAATTGCACGCGCTGAAGCACGCCCAGCCCGACGGGATGCGCGTGACGAGGCCGAAGTTCGCACGGATTACCCGCCCCGCCGCATTGCCGGCGCGCGCGTCACCTCCCGGCGAGCGCAGCCATATTTCCTCGACGTCGGGATTGGCGGCGAGCGCGGCTTTCAACCGGTCGGGCAGTCCGGCATCGATCCGGCCCTCGGCCAGCAGCACCTTGGACCCGTTCTTGACGACAGGAGTCAATTGCATCGTCGGGTTCGCCGACCAGTCGGGGTTCAGCGGACAGGTCGGGTTCGCGGGGTCCATCCGGACCTTGGCGGCACCGGTCAGACCGGCGAGCAGCGCCGCCGCCAGCAGGACGCGCCCGGCCTTATGCGGCAAGAGCATAGCGCGCTTCGCCCGGCCGCTTGCACATTTTCTTGCTGACGCGCGTTTCCTCGCCCTCGACGATGACGATGTCGGTGACGTTCATGCAGCTCGTGCCATCGGCGAGCCGGTTCTTCGACGCCACCGTCGACGATCCGCTGACATTCTCGCGCGTCTCGCTGGTCCAGTTCGACGTCGCGCCGACGGCCTCGCCGCGCGTGATCTCCTCGGTCGCAGCGGCGGCCTGCACCTGTTCGGCAGGGTCCAGCCTGCACGCGATCGCATCGGTCAGCGTCCCGCTCACTTCGGAGATCGGCACATAGGAATAGACGCCGGCCTTGCTGGCCGCGTCGCCGACCGCGTCGCGGATCACGCCGCCCAATATGCCGCGCCCGATGCTGCTGCCCTTCTTGCCCTGCGGGCAGCCGCCATTGTCGTCGCTGCTCGGACTCGGCGCCGGACTGGGCGTCGCCACCTTGCGCAGGATACTGCCGAACTGCGCCTCGGCGGGCGTCACCGCCAGCATGCAGGCCGCCAGGACCGCCGGAACACCCCAAATTTTACGCATCATCGCCATACCCTCATCGCACCCGTTTCCGGGCCAGTGCGCGACCCCCTTGACACCGGTTCATGCCATCCGCTGTGATTTTCATCAACAGTGCAAGATAATCTCATCCAGACAGGTTGAATTAAGGCTGAATATGGCACACTAACCTGCCATGCTGTCGCAAAAGACCCGCTATACGATCCGCGCCTTCCAACATCTTGCCGATCATTGGGGCAAGGGGCAGGTGCAACTCGCGGATATTGCCGACGCGCAGAATATTCCGCCCAAATTCCTGACCGTCATCCTGTCGGAAATGGCGCGCGAGGGCCTGCTTATCTCGCAGCGCGGCCGCGACGGCGGCTATCAGCTCGCTTTGTCGCCGATCGACATCAGCTATGGCGACCTCGTCCGGTTGACGCGCGGGTCGCTCGCGCTCGTCCCCTGCGCCGCGCGCAACGCGCACGAGCATTGCAAGAATTGCCTGCCCGAATCCGAGTGTCGGCTGCGCAGCCTGATGCTGAAGGTGCGCGACGACACCGCGTCGATCCTCGATCGCATCACCCTCGCCGACCCGATCATGCTGGAACCCGTGTTCGAGAAGGACGAAGCGGCGGAATAGCGTCACTTCGTCAAAAGGGGTGTCGAATCGATTGACAGATTATAGCGGCGCCCCCCTATTCGAGCGTGATCTATGTCTTTGGAGCGACGCGCAGCGACCGGATCATGCTCATCAGATGGGACGGCCCCGACCTGTGCCTGATGCCCAAGAGGCTCGAGACGGACGGCTTCAAATGTTCCTGCACATTATCTGAACATCGCTATCGGCGCCGTTTCACATGGCGTGCAGCGCCGACGCTGTCCTCGCCTGCCAGTTTGCACCAGCGATCGAACCGCGCAGATGTCAGCGTGCCCTCGGCAATCGCGGCCCGGACGGCGCAGCCGGGCTCGCGGCCATGCGCGCAATCCGAGAAGCGGCAGCCCTGCGCCATCAGGATGAAGTCGTCGAAAACCTCTGATATTCCGGCGGTCGCGTCCGCCAGCTGCAGCTCGCGCATACCCGGTGTGTCGAGCAGCCAACCGCCCCGATCGAGCCGATGCATTTCGCGCACGGTGGTCGTGTGGCGCCCCGTGCCATCGCCGGCGCGGATCGCTTGGGTGGCGATATTGTCCGAACCCCGCAACGTGTTGACAAGCGTCGACTTGCCGACGCCCGAGGATCCGAGAAGCGCAACGGTTTCGCCCTTGCCGCACCATGCCGCGAGCCGCGCGACACTGGCGGGATCGCGGCCGTTGACGGTTTCGACGTGCAATCCCGGCTCGATCGCGCGTGCCGCCGCCGCGAAAGTTTCCGGGGTGTCCGTCAGATCGGTCTTGGTGAGAACCACGACCGGATCCACACCCACCTCGCGCGCCAGCACCAGGTAGCGCTCCAGCCGCGCGACGCTAAAATCCTGGTTGCACGACGCGACGATGAACAGCGTATCGACGTTGGCGGCGATCATCTGCTCCTTGCGTGGATCGCCCGGCGCGCGCCGCTTGAACAAGTTCTTCCGACCAAGGACGCGTATCGGCTCCAGTGTATCGCGGTCGATCAGCAGCCAGTCGCCGACCGTCGGATGATCGTCCGACGGTTGGGCACCGGGAATATAGGGTGAGATGAAACATTGCAGCCCCGCACCCGCGACGGCGATCTTGCCGCGATGGACGGCCATCACCCGGACGGGACGACATTGCTCGGCCTCCTCGCCCATGATCTGCTCGCTGAAATAGGCCTTCCAGCCGAGCGCTTCCAAGGTCTCATCGGTCGATTTCATAAAGGCTGCCGAAGCGTCTTTCTTTTCGGGGCCCACAAGCGACTTCCTGGTATCGGGCAACAGCCAGGCTCAGCGAATATGCTCAAGACGATAGGTAACAAAGGAGCTGAGAGTCGCGCGAGTCCGCGGAGCGATTTAGTTAAACGGCGCCGCGTCGGCCGTCGAACGAGCATGATTGGAGCACCGGCAAATGCGAGCACTGGCATGTGGTCCATCATATCGCCCAACAGCGCAATGCCCACGCTCATCGCGCCGCACGAATATGGCCTGTGGCTCGCGGGCGATATGCGCGAGGTCGGGATCGCAGCATCCGGCGCTGTCGGCCCGCGCCAGACATGTATCGCGAGGAAACCGAACAGCCCCGTCCAGCCGGGGAGTCGGGCCAATATTTCTGTCGCTGCGGCACGTCGCATCAGGGCGCTGTCTTGAGCCCAAAGCAGCGTAAAAATGTGGGGTCGCCTTGTCGGCGTCCAAATTTTCCAAGCGATTCCAATGTTTTATATCAAGAAATGGTGGAGCCTAGCGGGATCGAACCGCTGACCTCTACAATGCCATTGTAGCGCTCTCCCAGCTGAGCTAAGGCCCCATGCCATTTTCTAGGTCGCCCTGGGTGGTGCGACCGGGACGCCGCCTTTACCAGCGCGCGCCTGTTATGCAAGGGGCCAAATGCATCAGGTGATGCTTTTTTGACCCCTTCACGATCTCATGCCGCCCCATGCCCGCGGCGTGTCAGCTTTCGTCTTTGCCGTCGTCGCCGGTGTCGACGCCCAGATCGTCGTCGCCGCCGAGATCAACGTCGTTATCGGGCGAATCATTATCTTCGTCGACATCGACATCCAAATCCAGGTCTTCGCCGACGCTTTCTTCCTTGGGCGCCTTGCCGGGCTTTTCGACCTGCTCGAACGGCATTGGCTGCTTCGATTTCAGCACCGATTCCGGGATCCACGCATAGCCGCAATTGATGCAGCTGATCGGATCATCCTTGGTCAGATCATAGAATCGGGTGGCGCATTTCGGGCAGCTACGCTTCGCGCCCCATTCAGCCTTTACCATATATGCCTCGGAACCTTCTGGAAACAGGATAGAAATATCGGGAAAACGGCGGGACCTGTACAGCTATCCGCCAAATCGGCGTGCGCCTTGCCAGATTGTTTGGCCGCTGTCAAAAGCCGCACGCGATGACAGACCACAGCCCCAGCCCGCGCGCCTTTTCGGCTTCCGTTCCTCTTAGAGGTAAGATCGCGATTCCCGGCGACAAGAGCATTTCGCATCGGGCGCTGATGCTGTCGGCGCTCGCGGTCGGGACGAGCCGCGTTACCGGCCTGCTCGAAGGGCATGACGTGCTCGCCACCGCCGCCGCGATGCGCGCGATGGGCGCGACGATCGCACGCGGCGACAAGGGCGAATGGGTCATCGACGGCGTCGGCGTCGGCGGGCTGCTCCAGCCGCGCGAAGCGATCGAGATGGGGAACAGCGGCACCTCGACGCGCCTGCTGATGGGCCTTGTCGCGAGCCACCCGATCACCGTCACCTTCACCGGCGACGCCAGTCTCTCGGGCCGCCCGATGGGGCGCGTGATCGATCCGCTGTCGCAGATGGGCGCCGACATATCGGCTTCGCCCGGGGGCCGCCTGCCGCTGATGGTGCGCGGTCTCGCCCCCGCCATCCCCCTCGCCTATCGCCTGCCGATGGCCTCGGCGCAGGTGAAAAGCGCGGTATTGCTCGCCGGGCTCAACACGCCGGGCATCACCGAAGTGATCGAACCCGTGCCGACCCGCGACCACAGCGAGCGGATGCTGCGCGGCTTCGGTGCGGATCTGACCGTCGAGACCGATACCGACGGCACGCGCCACATCCGCCTGCGCGGCGAGGCCGAGCTCGTGCCCCAGACGATCGTCGTCCCCGGCGACCCCTCGTCGGCTGCCTTCTTCATCGTCGCCGCGCTGCTCGTTCCCGGATCGGACGTCCTCATCGCCAATGTCGGCCTCAACCCGACGCGCGCCGGGCTCGTCGACGTGCTGAAGGCGATGGGCGGCGATATCGAACTGATCGATGCCCGCGACGTGGGCGGCGAGCCCGTCGCCGACCTTCGTGTCCGTCACAGCCATCTCAAGGGCATCGCCGTCGACCCCGCGGTCGCGCCAAGCATGATCGACGAATATCCGATCCTCTTCGTTGCCGCCGCGCTCGCCGAAGGGCGCACCGTCACCACCGGCCTCGACGAGCTGCGCGTCAAGGAAAGCGACCGGCTGGCGGTCATGGCGACGGGCCTCGCCGCAATTGGCGCGCGGGTCGAGGAGAGCGAAGACGGGCTGATCATCGACGGCACCGGCGGCGACGCTCTCGCGGGCGGGGCCACCGTCGCCGGCCACCTCGATCACCGCATCTGCATGAGCTTCGCGATCGCCGGCCTCGTCAGCAAGGCGGCGGTGACGATCGACGACATGGCGCCGGTCGCGACGAGCTTTCCCAATTTCGAAACGCTGCTGGCGGACCTGCAACGATGATCATCGCGGTCGACGGCCCCACCGCGTCGGGCAAGGGCACGATCGCGCGCGCGCTCGCCGATCATTTCGGTCTGCCCGTGCTCGATACCGGGCTGCTCTATCGCGCGGTCGGCTATCAGACGCAGCTCAACCATGGCGACCCCGACAACGCCGCCGACGCGCTCGCCGCGTGCGATTTTGCGGCCAGCCTGCTCGCCGACCCAGCGCTCCGCTACGAAAGCACCGGCGGCCTTGCGAGCCGCGTGTCGATCCACCCCGCGGTTCGCGCCGCGCTGTTCCAGCGCCAGGTCGATTTCGCGAACCAGCCGGGCGGCGCGGTGCTCGACGGGCGCGATATCGGAACCGTGATCGCGCCGCACGCCGACGCCAAGCTGTTCGTCACGGCATCGGCCGAGGAGCGCGCGCGGCGGCGCCATGCCGAAATGCGCGCGCGCGGTGTCGAGGTCACCCGTGACGCGGTGCTCGCCGACATCCACGCCCGCGACGCCCGCGACACCGGCCGCGCCGACGCCCCACTGGCCCGCGCCGACGATGCGCTGTTGCTCGATAACAGCGCGCTCGACCGCGATGCCGCCATTGCCGCCGCGATCGCTTTCGTCGAGGGCAAGGTCGGGAAGCGCGGCTGAGCGAAATATTCGCGCAGAGGCGCAGAGGCGCAGAGATCGCAGAGGGTAAAGGGAAAAGGATTCACGCGGAGACGCGGAGACGCGGAGACTATGACTTGGGCCGATAGGCCCCTTCCTGCTCCACCTCATCGGGTTCCAGATAGGTTGCAGGACAAAGCCGCTTCGCGGCTGGCGCAATCTCTCCGCGTCTCCGCGTCTCCGCGTGAACCAAAATCCTCTGCGATCTCTGCGCCTCTGCGCGAATCCAACCTGCCGCCATTCGCAGGCATAGCCGGCCCGGCCGGCACGGGCTTTTTTCTTGCCGAAAACCCCCTTCGCGACTATAGGCGCGCCATCCGACGGGCGTTTCGCCGGTCGAGACATGGATGAACCGTCGCTTGAACCCAGGCGTCGGGCGTGACGAGACACCCTCGTCGCGCCCTTTTTGCTTTGCCCGTGTTTCGCTCCGCGATGGCTTTGAGGATGCTGCGCATCGCATTCGGCGCGCGCGGCGGATCGGCCACAAGACCAGCGGACCCAACCGCTTGGCCGGAACAATGAAGTAAGGACACTATCCATGGCCACTACGGCTTTCCCGACGCGCGACGATTTCGCCGCGATGCTCGACGAATCGCTTGGTGGTGCCGACGGCGGCTTTGAAGGCCGCGTCGTCAAGGGCACCGTTACCGCGATTGAAAATGATCTTGCCGTCATCGACATTGGTTTGAAGAGCGAAGGCCGCGTGCCGCTTCGCGAATTCGCCATGCCGGGGCAAAAATCCGACCTCAAGGTCGGTGACGAAGTCGAAGTCTATGTCGATCGCGTCGAAAACGCCAATGGCGAAACCATGCTGTCGCGCGACCGTGCTCGCCGCGAAGCCGCCTGGGACCGCCTCGAAGAAGAATTCAACAAGGAAGCCCGCGTCGAAGGCGTCATCTTCGGCCGCGTCAAGGGCGGCTTCACCGTCGACCTCGGCGGCGCCGTGGCGTTCCTTCCGGGTTCGCAGGTCGATATCCGCCCCGTGCGCGACGTCGGCCCGCTGATGGACCTGCCGCAGCCGTTCCAGATCCTCAAGATGGATCGCCGCCGCGGCAACATCGTCGTGTCGCGCCGCGCCATCCTCGAAGAAACGCGCGCCGAACAGCGCTCGGGCCTGATCCAGAACCTCGAAGAAGGTCAGATCATCGAAGGCGCCGTCAAGAACATCACCGACTATGGTGCGTTCGTCGACCTCGGCGGCATCGACGGTCTGCTCCATGTCACCGACATGAGCTACAAGCGCGTCAACCACCCGAGCGAAGTCATCAACATCGGTGACACGGTCAAGGTGCAGATCATCCGCATCAACCGCGACACGCAGCGCATCAGCCTCGGCATGAAGCAGCTCGAAAGCGATCCGTGGGAAGGCGTCGCCGCCAAATATCCGGTCGGGGCGAAGCTCAAGGGCACCGTCACGAACATCACCGATTATGGTGCGTTCGTCGAACTCGAGCCCGGCATCGAAGGCCTGGTCCACGTCAGCGAAATGTCGTGGGTCAAGAAGAACGTCCACCCCGGCAAGATCGTTTCGACCAGCCAGGAAGTCGACGTCATCGTCCTCGAGGTCGACAGCGACAAGCGCCGCATCTCGCTTGGCCTCAAGCAGGCCCAGTCGAACCCCTGGGGTGCTTTCGCCGAAACCCATCCGATCGGTTCGGTCGTCGAAGGCGAAGTCAAGAATGCGACTGAGTTCGGCCTGTTCGTCGGTCTGCCCGGCGACGTCGACGGCATGGTCCACATGTCGGACATCGCCTGGGGCATCTCGGGCGAGGAAGCGCTGCATCTCCACCGCAAGGGCGAGAATGTGCAGGTCATCGTTCTCGACGTCGATGTCGAAAAGGAACGCATCAGCCTCGGCATCAAGCAGCTTGAAAAGGGCGCTCCGGCGGTCGGCGGTGCCACCGCTGCCGCAGGTTCGCTGAAGAAGAGCGAGATCGTCACCGTCACCGTCCTCGAAGTCCGCGACAACGGCCTCGAAGTCCAGGCCGGCGACGATGGCGCCACCGGCTTCATCAAGCGCGCGGACCTTGGCCGCGACCGCGACGAACAGCGCGCCGAGCGCTATCAGGTCGGTCAGAAGTTCGATGCGATGGTCACCGGCTTCGACCGCTCGAAGAAGCCCAGCTTCTCGGTCAAGGCGCTGCAGATCGCCGAAGAGAAGCAGGCTGTCGCGCAATATGGCTCGTCGGATTCGGGTGCGTCGCTCGGCGACATCCTCGGCGAAGCGCTGAAGGCCGGCAAGAAGGACTGATAATTTCACGCCTTCGCCGTCAGGCAAAAGAAAAGGCCCGCAGAGTGTCCCTCTGCGGGCCTTTTTCTTTCGGTGATATATTTTGACCGAACAATGATTCATGTTACTCTCCGCGCCGCGTTGGGAGGGGTCCTCACGCAAATGGAGCCGGCAACGACCGGATGGCCTGCGCCCGTCGGGCGCGCGTGACAATATTAGGGGAAGCACATGATCCGGTCGGAACTGGTGCAAAAAATCGCGAGTGAAAACAGCGATCTGCGCCTTGAAGAGGTGGAACGCATCGTCGATGCCTTTTTTGATTCCATCGTGGACCAGCTCGCCACCGGCGGCCGGGTCGAGCTGCGCGGCTTCGGCGCCTTCTCGACGCGATCCCGCGAATCGCGCACCGGCCGCAATCCGCGCACCGGCGCTCCGGTCGCGGTGAACGCCAAAAGCGTGCCCTATTTCAAGCCCGGCAAGGAAATGCGCGAACGGCTGAACGACTGAGGTCGCGAAACGCCGCAACGTCACGAGCCGTCATTGCGAGCACAGCGAAGCAATCTCCAGCCCGATAGCTGGAGATTGCTTCGCTGTGCTCGCAATGACGATAGGGGCTAAACCAAAATCAATTCTTCAGCCGATACCCCGTGCGGAATATCCAGAAGATCACCGCCAGGCACAAGGTCAGGAACAGCGTGACCGCGCCCATGCTGACGCCGATGCCGACGTCGCCCTGCCCGAAAAAGGTCCAGCGGAACCCGCTGATCAGATAGACGACGGGGTTGAACAGCGTCACCGTGCGCCACGCCGCGGGCAGCATGTCGAGCGAATAGAAGGCGCCGCCCAAAAAGGTCAGCGGATAGACGACGAGCAGCGGGATCACCTGCAATTGTTCAAAGCTCTGCGCCCAGATACCGATGATGAAGCCGAACAGGCAAAAGGTCACCGCCATCAGGACCATGAACAGGGCCATCAGCAGCGGATGCGCGATCTCGACATCGACGAACAAATGCGCGGTGGCAAAGATGATCGCCCCGATGATCACCGATTTGGTCGCCGCGGCGCCGACGTACGCGATCAGCAGCTCCAAGGGCGACATCGGCGACGATAGCATCTCATAGATCGTCCCCGTCCATTTGGGCATATAGATGCCGAAACTCGCGTTGCTGATGCTTTCGGTGAACATCGTCAGCATCATCAGCCCCGGCACGATGAACGCGCCATAGGGGACGGTGCTGACATCGCTCATCCGGCTGCCGATCGCCGAGCCGAAGACGACGAAGTAGAGCGTCGTCGTGATCACCGGCAGCATCAGGCTGGTCCAGAACGTGCGCCCGAAGCGCGCCATCTCGAACAGGTAGATCGAACGGATACCGCGGACATTCTGGATCATGCGCGCTGCTCCGATGCTGGCTGGCCCGCCTTGGGTTCATGAACGAGCCCGACGAAAATATCCTCGAGCGAGCTTTGCCGGGTACGAAGATCCTTGAACGCGATACCAAGGTCGCTCATCCGCCGCAGCAGCGAGGGCACGCCCGTCGCCTCGGCATGGCTGTCGAATTCATAGACCAGCTCATGTCCCGCGTCCGCCAGTTCGAGCGCCCATTCGCCCAGCGCCTCGGGCACCGCCTCCAGCGGCTCGGCAAGATTGAGCGTCAGCGTCTTGCGCCCCAGCTTCTTGATCAGCGCTTCTTTCTCCTCGACCAGGATCAGCTTGCCCTTGCTGATCACCCCGACGCGGTCGGCCATCTCCTCGGCCTCCTCGATATAATGGGTGGTCAGGATGATCGTCACGCCGCGCTCACGCAAGGATCGCACCATGTTCCACATGTCGCGGCGCAGTTCGACATCGACGCCCGCGGTCGGTTCGTCGAGGAACAGGACTTCGGGCTCATGGCTCAGCGCCTTGGCGATCATCACGCGGCGCTTCATGCCGCCCGACAATTCCATGATCTTGCTGTTCCTTTTATCCCACAGCGACAGATCCTTCAGCAATTGCTCGATGAAGGCGGGATCGCGCGGCTTGCCGAACAGCCCGCGCGAGAAGTTGACCGTCGTGATCACCTTCTCGAACGAATCGGTGTGAAGCTCCTGCGGCACCAGTCCGATCATCGACCGCGCGGCGCGATAATCGCGGGCATGGTCGTGCCCGCCGACGGTTACTGTGCCGCTGCTGGCCGTCACGATGCCGCAGACGATGCTGATCAGCGTCGTCTTGCCCGCGCCGTTCGGCCCGAGCAGCGCGAAAATCTCGCCCTTGTTGATGCTGAGGTCGACGGCGACGAGCGCCTGGTGGCCGCTCTTATATGTCTTGCCGAGGCCGGAAATTTGAAGGACTGGAGTCATTCCACCGCGAATAGCCGAGCAGCCCGCCGCGGTGAAGCACCAACATGAAGCACCAAACAGCGCTTGACCTGTGCGGGCTCATCCGCTTGACGGGCGGCGCTCGTGCGGACGTGGCGGAATGGTAGACGCAGCAGACTTAAAATCTGCTATCCAATCGGGTGTATGGGTTCGAGTCCCATCGTCCGCACCAGCTTCTCCCCGGGACAGCGCCATGCCTAACCTCCCCATCCGCGCGCTCCGCCTCCTCGCTGCCGCCTTCGCTTTCGGCGCCATGACGTCGCCCGCCGCCGCCACGGACGCGAAGGACTGCGCCCCCGCCGCCTACCGCCTGCCCGACGGCGGCGTGATCGATCTCGCACCGTCGGACCCCGGCACGCTGCGCTGGCGGGGGCTCGACGGCGCGACCGGCAAACTCGTCGCGGCGGGCGGCGACTGGATCAGCCAGTTCGGCTGGACCGGCCGCCCCGACGGCATCCACGTGCGCCTCGACGACTGCGCGGCGGGCCGGATCACCTTCGACGGCAAGATCGCGCGGCGCATCGCGCTCGACGTTCAGGACACCGCCTTCACCAGCCACGATACGCGGCTCGTCGGCCGACTCGTCCTGCCGCCCGGCAAGGGGCCGGTGCCGGTCGTCATCCTGCTCCACGGCGCCGAATTCGATTCGGCGCGCGACACCAACAGCCTGCAACGCCTGCTGCCCGCCGCCGGGATCGGCGCCTTCGTCTATGACAAGCGCGGCACCGGCGCGTCGGGCGACGCCTATACCCAGGATTATTCGCTGCTTGCCGACGATGCCGCCGCGGCGCTCGCCGAGGCACGGCGCCTCGCGGGGACGCGCGGCGGACGCTTCGGTTTCCAGGGGCCGAGCCAGGGCGGCTGGGTCGCGCCGCTCGCGGCGACACGCACCGACATCGACTTCGTCATCATCAGCTTCGGGCTCGCGGTGTCGGTGGTCGACGAGGACCGCGAGGCGATCGCTTTCCAGATGGGACTCAAGGGCTATGGCCCCCAGGTCATCGCGAAGGCGCAGGAAATCGGCGACGCCGCGACCCGCGTGTTCGAAAGCGGCATGACCGACGGGATCGCCGAACTCGACGCGGTGCGCGCCCGCTATCGCGGCGAGCCCTGGTACAAGGATGTCTACGGCAATTACACGCACATCATCCTGGGCATGAGCGCCGAGGATATCCGGACCAAGGGCGCGCAGTTCCGTTTCCACACCCCCTTTCGCTACGACCCGATGCCGACGCTCCGCGCGGTGACGGCGCCGCAGCTCTGGGCGCTCGGCGGGATGGACATCGACGCCCCGTCGGCCGAGACCGCGCGGCGGCTGAAGACGCTGATCGCCGCCGGGCAGCCCATCACCCTCGCCCTCTTTCCCAAGGCCGAGCATGGGATGACGGAATTCGAGGAAGCGCCCGACGGCACGCGCCTGTCGACCCGCTACACCCCGGGCTATTTCCGCCTGCTCATCGACTTCGCGAAGGGCGGCGCGCTGGCGGGCCATTATGGCGACGCGGTCATGACGCGCCCGACCGGCGACTGAGCCAATCCGGCCGACGCGTTGGGCCTGGATGGCCGCGCCGCCTTCGGCCCTCGCAATGCCGATTCCAATTCCCGTCATCCCGCTCTAGGATGCGCCGCCATGCGCTTCCTTCGCCCCGCCGCCACCGCCCTGCTCGCTGCCTCCGCGACACTCGCGCTCGTCGGCTGCGGCCTGTTCGACACCGGCGGCCCGGTGAGAATCGCCGCGATCGGGCCGCTGAACACCGCCGCCAATCCGCTGAACGGCGAATTATCGGCGGCCAATGCGGCGCTGCTCGGCGCGTCGGCGCAGGGCCTGGTCAGCTTCGATGGCGAAGGACAGATCGACACCGGCCTCGCCGAACGCTGGACCGTCACCGCCGACGGGCGCAGCTATATCTTCCGTATCCACGAGGCCAAGTGGACGAACGGGCGCAAGGTGACGGCCAATGATGTCACCGCGGTGCTGCGCGCCTATCTCGCCCCCGCGAGCCGCCACCTGCTCAAGGCCGACTTTCCAGAGATCGAGACGATCAAGGCGATGACCGACAGCGTCATCGAAATCCGCCTGTCGGTGCCGCAGCCGAACATGCTCGACCTGCTCGCGCAGCCATCGATGGCGATCGTCTACAAGGGCATGGGCTGGGGCCCGATGCGGGTGCACAAAGTCGGCCGCGTGGTCCTGCTTTCACCCGCCCCCGACCCGCTGGCCGAAGATCCCGAAGCCGCCGCGGCGGCGGCCGAGGATCCCGCCGCGTCGATCGAACTGATCGGCACCTCGCCCGAAGGCGCGGTCGCGCGTTTCAAGAACGGCTATGCCGACGGCGTCATCGGCGGTCGCTTTTCGACCCTGCCCTATTTCGCCGCGACGAACATCGGCCGCTCGCGGCTGATCGTCGATCCCGCGCCTGGTCTCTTCGGCCTGGCCTTCACCCGCGCCGAAGGCTTTCTGGCGACCGACGCCAACCGCGACGCGCTGTCGCGCGCGATCCGGCGCCAGCGGCTCGTCGATGCCTTCGGGCTCACCGAATGGCAACCGCAGGAGGCGCTGCGCCCCGCCGTCTATCGCCGCGACGATGGCCCCGAGCCGCTCCTGCCCGCCTGGACCGCCGATGACGACGCCTCGCGCCAGATCCAGGCAAAGCGCGCCGTCGATGCCTGGCGCCACGCCGGACATACGATAGACCCGCTGCGCATCGCGGTGCCCGACACGCCGGGCGGGCGTATCCTGTTCGCCTATGTCGCCGCCGATTTCGCCGCGATCGGGCTGGACAGCAAACGCGTCGGCATGACCGCCGCGTCGGACCTGCGCCTGATCGACGAGGTCGCGCCGAACGACGATGCGCTGTGGGCGCTGCGCCACCTGTCGTGCCAGCCCGACACGCTCTGCAATCGCGATGCGCAGCAGCTCATCGACGCGGCGATGATCAATATCGACGCGGGCCAGCGCGCGGCGCAGGTCGGCGAGGCCGAAGCAGCGCTCGCGCGTTACGTCCCCTTCATTCCGCTCGCGACGCCGTTGCGCTGGTCGATCGCGTCGCCGCGACTGACCGGGCTGCGCGCCAACGCCCGCGCGGCGCACCCATTGAATCACCTGATTGCCTTACCTAAGTAATACAGTGGCGCTCGCTCCCGGCGCTGCCTGAAAGGATCCCGATGGCCCCTTCGACTCCCAATCCCGACGCGATCTTCGACGCGCTGGTGTCGAACCGGCGCGGCCCTGCCGCGCTCCGCAAGCGGGTCGAGACGCTCGAATATCTGCTCGAACGCAGCTTCGTCATCCCCGGCATCAACCGCCCGGTCGGGCTCGACGCGATCGTCGGCCTCGTCCCCGTCGTCGGCGACGTGATCACCGCGACGATGGGCGCCTATATCATCTGGGAAGCGCGCAATCTCGGCATGTCGAAATGGCAGATCTGGCGCATGATCGGCAATCTCGGCGTCGACACCGCGCTGGGCGCGATTCCGATCGCGGGCGACGCCTTCGACTTCCTGTTCCGGTCGAACAGCCGCAACCTCAGGATCATCCGCAAGCACCTCGACAAGCACCATCCCGGCACGATCATCATCGACCAATAAGAGGGCATGGGCGCCCCTCGACGAAAAAACGCCGCCTCGCGATCGCAATGTCGGAAGGATGATGGCAGGACTTCTGCGGATACCCTCGGAATGGAGGGTGCCAGGGCTTGTATCGAACTATTAATCTAGCGAATTGAAATACATACTTTTTATGAGATAGCCTAAAGCCCTCCCCCACATTTCTCCCCACACTTTCGGGACGCCATCGCCGATTCAGGTGGGATGATCGTCAACGGATAGCCTGCTTCGTGCTACCCATGAGCGCAGTCGAACCATGTGGAAACTGGTGCCGCCAAAGATGGCAGAAAACCGCTGTTTTCGGGGGCTTTGGCACTATTCCTAGCGGATTGGCACTGCTTTAATCCCACTAAAAACGATGTGCAGACAATGGCTTACGGCAACCGGGGGTGCCGTAGCTTTATATCTTGCCTTACCGATCACCCCCTGAATCTACGCTCATTCACTAAAAAATCTCCCTTGGTCTGACGAATCGCCTACGCAGACGGTCGGCCGCTATCGGACCAAACTGGCCGTTCGCGGTCAGGCAGCTTACCGCGAGAAGTTATGACAAGCGGACGTTCAGCCTCGGGCTCAGCCTAATCAAATTCGGGCTGAAAAAATGCCATTCTCACAATCGATGCTTTCCCCCGCCCACCGTTATCATCCTCGCTACATTGGATATCGATATGCCAAACTACAACAGAGGTTTTTGGGCTGGCACGTCAAAGAATTGCGCTCGCGATTATCGCCACGATTGCGACGATCAAACTAAGGCCCGCAAATATTGTCCCCCATTTCGTCCATACCAAGGAGCCGGTGTCCTTACTTCCCACGATAGCAGAGTGATGGACGTCTCTACCCACCATGATTACGTCTCGAGCAGCCGATATATTTTGAGAGGTCTGAGGCGGAGGCCCGGGCGGCGGCGGTGCGGGACTATCCTTGGCCCACGTCAACAGCAACCAGCCATCGGGGATTGCCTTCAATAATTCCCTCGACAGTAGGTCTTTATCAAACCAGCTTCCCGCAGCTCCTTCGCCAGACTGTTAAACAAGGGCGTATCCAGCGTGAGGAAATATTCGGTTTGCAGCTCTTCGCGTGACAAGTGGCGCCGCTCAGGGCGGTGGCTATCGACGAATAGGGCTATCAACAGCCTGTTCCGTGCCTTTTCGACATCATTCATATCGCGCCTCCGATGGGCATTATTGGTGTCCAGCAAATAGCTGCACCTTGCGTGTTCCTCGTTCGTTCCCAATTTAGGTTGCATCACCGCAGGGGATAGTGCAACAAATTGCCATGGACCTGACTGCAATTGGCTTCATCATCGCGGTTGTGGGTATCACCCTACAGCTATCGGACGCATTTCCAGAACATCGCGAAACTCGAAAGGTGATTGTCTTCATGTCGATCGGCCTGTTTCTAGGAATTCTGGCGAGCGCCGCCTTGGGCGCCAAATACAACGTAACCGGGAATATCGACCGACGCTTTGCGCTCTTGTTTGCTCTGGCTGGACTGGGCGCATTATTTGGACTGATCGCTGTCGTCGTAACGGAAGAGGAGCGCCGCATTGCTGCCGGGGCAGTTGCATTCTGTTTCGGTGGGGCATTTCTGGCGACCGGGTTGTTCGTCGCAGCAGGTTCAGCCGATCCTCATTATAGCTATTCTACCGATGAAGTTCTGATGCTGGCGAACGCCGCCGAGCAAGCTGGGCAGTATGAGATCGCAATCGACCGACTTGAGGAACTTGATCGTCGCCTCACGAGCGCCGATGCATCGGAAAGGCTTCAAAAAAGAGTCCAGAAAATACGGGACCTGCAAGCTGGAGACCCAGCACGCCCGTGATTGCGACATGGCGCAAAGGATTGCCACATTGACCCGATAGAGATGGCCGTTTGGAGGCTGCCTGCTTTCGGACCGCATGCCTTAAAAAGCAGAAATTCGGTGCACCGAATCAAGCCGCTTGACGCTCTTTGTCCTGGACCCCAGCTTCCAACCATCAGAGGAATTATCGGTTTGACGAGACAGGGAGCAAACTTGGAACAAATCTGGTTAGATGGCAGGGCTTCAGCTCGGAGACGCACGCTGCAAACGGTTCATTCGCCAGATCTCGAACAGGCGCTCAACCAACTAGTCGACGATGGCGAATTTCATCATCTCGACGGACAGCTTGGCCGCTTTAATCTCTTTGAAGCGATGGGCGGCGTGCGTTCGGAACTTCGCCATTCCAACTTCCTCGCCTTCCTCTTTTCGCCAAACCGCGCGCACGGTTTGGCCGGGTTTGCCCTTCAGAAAGTCCTGCGCGCGATCCTCGATGATATCACACCGGAAAGCCGCCCGATCCGGCCGCTTGAGCTCGCCGTTGCCGATTTGGACGATGCGTTCGTCCAGCGCGAGCGCGACAATATCGATTTGCTGATCGAAATCCCCTCACTGAAGCTTGTCGTGCTTATCGAGAACAAGGTGGGCGCCGCCGCCAGCGATGGTCAACTTCAGCGCTACCGCGCGGTCGTCGAGCGCCGATATCCGGACTATCGCCGCCTCCTGGTCTTTCTAACGCCGCACGGCATCACGCCCGACTGCGAAGGCTATGTCGCCTTCAGCTATCGCCGATTAGCTGAGGTGTTCGACGAGCTGTCGCGACACGAGATGATTGCGTCCGAACCCAAGCTACTTCTCGCCCATTATGTCGAAATGCTCCGGAGACATGTCGTGCCCCACGAGGAATTGAGAGACTTGGCGTTGCGACTTTATGAGCGCCACCGCGAAGCCTTTGATTTTGTCTTTAAGGCACGCCCCGAACCCAACGGCATTTTGGATGATCTGAAAGCACGGGTCTTAAGTGTCGAGGGCCTCGAGGAAGATCGCTCAGTCGCTAATATTTTCCGTTTCTATCCGGCGCGCTGGAATGAAACACTAGCGGGCGCTCGCTGCAGCACCAGCAGCTGGACGCGTTCAGGCAGAGGCCTCCTATTCGAAATCAAGCTCCATCCATCGACTGGGCGCGTCCATCTTGTCCTTGTTATGGGGCCGCTAGATCAGCCGCTGCGCGATAAAATCTACACCGGGGCTATGAGCCGACCAGACCTTTTCAAAGGACTGGTCAAACCGATGGGCCGACACCATTCAACCCTCTTCAACCGCGAGCTGCTAACCGCCAGTCTTGCACCAACGCTCGATTTTGAACTGCAAAGCCTGACTGCCTCGCTCGCTTGGTCTGACTTTCAGGGGACTGAGCTCAGCCCGCTCATTGAAACGGTCGAACATATCGCTGCCAAGGCCTTGGCGGACGAAAACTAGCAGCGCCAGCCGCCATGGGTCGGTCTCAGTCTGGCACGGACATCTGCTGCGGATCATCACTCTCGCTATGGCGAGCAGCCCAGTGGAAACAGTGGATGAGGCATCGGCGCGCGAGTGTTTCGGCAAGGCCGCGCAGATCTTCCCAATCGTGTCCGAGCCGATCGCTGTTGCCATGAAGGAGACGGCTCCGTCCTTGCGAATAAAGCTCGTTCACGACGACCTTATAGGGTTGGCCGTCCTTTCGGATCGGTGTGGTGGGCTCGACGCCTGTGCGCGCGGATATCAAATTCATGATCCCGCCGCCGCCTTTGCCGCAGGCGAGTGCATCCAGGCACGACATAAATTTGGTAATCGCAATCATGGGCATGGGTTCGCGGCACGCTTCGTGAAACCAGATAAGCGCATGAGCGAAGCTGTTCATGAGCTTGGGGCGACGTGCTGTAGCCGGATCGCCGAGTAAAAATTCGATGGTCTCCGCCAAGGTCGCCCACCAATCAGCGCGTTTGGCGACGAGCGGCTCCCAGATGTCCTTGAAGATGGTGAGGCCATGGAAAGAGCGCGCCCGGCGCCTGCCACCGAGCGATTCAGGTCGATCTTGATAGAAAACATAGGTCTCGATGTAGGACGGCCCGTCATAAGTGAAATTGATATCCCGAAGCGCGCTTCTTGGGCTCACCCACATGAGCGCCACACCCACGACGGCGATGCGTGCGGCGAGAAGCGCCTTTTCCTTCGCAAAACTGCCAAACAGACCATCGGTTTGGACCGAACAGATGAAGGGCGCTTCGCCCACTGTCTCAAAGATGTCGGATTCGTTGACGCTATCGACCGATCCTTTGCGGCGCCGAACTTTTTTGCCTGACCAACGCGCAGTCAAGCGGCGATGAGTGACGGGCGTTATGCGGCCCTCGGCCAACGCGGCGTCGAGCCATATATTCCGGCGGCTAATCGTGACCGGGCCGACGGTGAAGGGCGAGATCTCATGGTGCTCGATGAGCGAACAGCCAAAAAGGAAGGTCCGCTTGTCAAAGTTCCACTTCGATTGGTCGAGTTCGCCGTTTAGCGCGATGAGAGCATCCCGCGCGCTCACTGCCAGCGGCAGATCGAGATCGATCTCGGCCAAGATAGGCCCAATCACGCGCTGAACGATCGTGCCCCAATCCTTGCCCGATATGGCGTTTGCGAGCTGTGGCCGCGCTGTGAGCAAAAGTCCTGCAAGCTCTAAAATCAGCTCGCTGATAGCCCGGTTGATGATGAGCGAATCGCCGTTGCCCGCGCTGATCCACCACGGTATCTCAGGTACCTCGCCGCTGCCGCTTTTGGGAACGGGCACGACTTGGATCGACAGCAACTCCTTTAAGATCTGCTCAATAATGTCTCGCGCTTTTTGCAACGCCGCCTCTCTTTGCCGTCGCCTCAGCATAGCTGAGCAACTCAATTTTACCGCCTCGTCCATCGAAGAAAATTCCGCCGCGCGATGCCGTGCCAGTCAATCCAATATCGGGCAGGTCAAAAAACTTCCACTCGAGCCGGTTAATGGGTTGGTGTAAGCCCCACGATCGGCCAGCGGGATTTTGCTTCCAGAAATGTATACATCACTCCGCGTAGCAGTATCAGGCTCATCCGCTCCAACTTGAGCTGGTTCTGTTCCGAGATTTGATGATGTGCGTTTCCGCGGATCGCCTGGCAAATAGCGAGATCGCTGGCAATTTGCGCCGACAGGGGACCTCCTTGCTTCGTGTTGAACCAGTCAAAATCGATCGCGGAGTGCAGCTGCGAAATCTTTCGGTACTCGTCGGCTTTCAGGAGCTTTCCAACTGGAGTGGCGACTGGCCAGATCTGTTTGAATTTTTCGTACAACTGGGTTTTTGGGAATTGAACATTGCCGACCAGCATTGCGTGGACGAGGTGTTCGACGCTCAATGCCATGCCTTGGATATCACTTTTAAGGCCTGCCAAGTGCCGAGAGTCACCCGAAAACGCCCGTTCGTTTAGTGATCGCCAACGCCAATAGAATTCGTAAAGATCGTGGCCCTCAACAAAGTCCAGAAATGTGTTCGCTTGCTCCCTGTTGAAGCCAGCCTTCAGAATCGCGTCGGGCCGCGAAAAGCTGACGATCAACCGTTCCGCATCTTCCCGCCATTCGGTCGCCCAGTCTTGGAAGATCACCCGCAAAGTCGGCTTGAAATGCCCAGTTACGCGGCCAACGTCCTCAAACAACTGTTGAGGCGGAACGTCCTTCAGATAGCGCGCAAAACTGACGGACTTACCGATGAAGGTCTGATAGGCCTTCTTGTGATTTTGATACCCTATGCGCTCCCAGTCGCCCCAGCGTCCACAGAGGAACCGAATAACCTCAAGGACCTGTGGATAGCTGACCCTAAAGCGCACCCGACACCGCTTTGCCAGTTCGATCGATCTCGCCTCCATTTCTGCGTGTTCCGCCTCATCGATCTGGCGTCTGCCCTGCCATCCCGATCGCATCAGAACATAATGATCGTTCTTCGCGTCCTCTTCCGCAAAACAAACGATCGCATCCAGCACTTTTTCGAATCTTTTAAATGACTGCAGCGAACGAATCGGCTCAAAAAGGATCCCGCCTCCGGTCCAAGATTCTGGAATTTGCCCTGAACGCCAATCCCAATTCTCCGTATTGCCGAAGAATCGCGTACCCATGTCATGGCATTCGAGGAAAAGTAGCAATTGCCACGTGCTGTAATAAGTGACCGCCGTACGGTTGTGCCAAAGCGGGCCGCCGCGCTTTGCATCTACACGAACACGAAAATTCGTCCAAGGCACGAACTTTCGTCTGGCAGGATACTGAATAAACTGCCGCCATTCCTTGTTAGGGCAGTCCAGCGGATTGCGCTCGGTCAACGGATCGCATCCCCACTTTTGGTCATGCTTCTGGCGAGCCCGTTCCAAGGCGCAGGCCGCCTTCCAGCGCGGACCGTTTGGCTCCTTCAGCCCCATCGGCTTCGGTCGGGGGTAGCCCGGCCGCTCCATCGCATACCACCGCCGTTCGATGGGATCGGGATAGCGTAATCGCAGCAGTGGAATTAAAATTCGTTGCTGCTCCAACCTTTCGAGTACACTGTCATTTGGCGGAATTGCCAGAACTTTGAGTTCTTTGAGCTCGTCTAAGAACTGCCCAATTTCCAAATGTCGTGAAAAGCGCATCGGTCACTTCTAGCCCACAGCCAAGCACGCCGCAAAGCCTTCGAGTTGAGGGAAAGTTGGAGGCGGGTGTGCTTGGTGGATGCGTAGTTACTAGTTATTGTCTCACCAATTGGGGGATGGAAGAAAATCATGGGCGACGATGACACGGGAAATGCCAACCTCGCCGATATGCTGGCTATGGACGCAGCCGACCCTAGCGAGAAGCTCGCAGCTCACGCAACTGTGCTTCAATCGCAAATGGAAGAGATCGCTGAAGAAATCCGCGAGCTGATCGCTTCACAGCCGCCGGTGGCTTTACTCGGCTACTTGTTGGGGCAAACTCATATCGCACTGATGTACGAGGCTTCCGAATCTGAAGAACTCCCTCGTCTCAACTCCCAAACCCTTCAGCAGCATCAGCTAGCGCTCGAATACGCCCATGCCGTCTGGAGCAGCGAACCCGACTTGCCGGCCGAGAATACTCGGCTCAACGAGGAGGAGGCAGCGAAATTGCTAGAAGCCTTTGAGCGGCTCAGCAAAACCACGATGCTGTATTGCATGGCGAGTTCGGCTGCATCACGTGATCCGGAGCGTCCCAACTTGGCGGAGATGCAGTTTCACGCCAAGTCGAGCTGGAGCTTGATCCGAGGTCATCGCTACCAAGTGCTCGAAGAAGAGTTTTTTCGGTATGCGCTCCGTCCACACGACGCTGCACTCCGCTCGGCTTATGGGATGAATTCCGGCCAGGTAGCAGCCTCGATTCAGGGCATCGCCGATAGTATGCGGGCCGGATTCAGCAATGCCGCCGAGGGGATGATGCAGCGCTTCGAGCAAGTCAACGCACTTGTCGATGTGACAGGCGACGACCTTGAGACAGTCATGAAAGCGTTGGCCGTTGCCGACGATACTTTCATGTCCAGCACTGCCGATTTGATGAAAGACATGCTCTTTGGCGGAACGAGCAATCTCAGCCGGCACACCGAAATGACGCAGCCGTTGCTCGAAGACCTTTGCTTCCTGCCCGGTGAAAACACCGAATTCTTCGGAGAGGGGTCGTTTCGCGGGACACCAATGCGCACACTTCCCGCGCGTATCAAGCCGGGAGTCAAGCTTGGAGATGAGTACTACGCGCCTGAGCCGCAGTTTGTTCGCGACGCCGCCTACAGGGCGATCCAAAGGGGAGTTTGCGCGCGGCTTCCATACCGTGACGAGTGGCTCAAGCGCCAAGGGGCGATCGCGGAAGAAGCGTTTCCGGTCATCTTCTCGAAGCAGCTTACCGGCGCGGTCCTCCATTCATCCGTATACTATCGCGACGTCGAGAGCGGAAACTGGGCTGAGACCGACCTGCTTATAGCGGTGGAAGATTGCTTGCTCGTAGTCGAGGCAAAGGCGGGAACGATGCCAATGCATTCACCGGCTACGAACTTCAAAGCCCATGAGCGCGCAATTCAGGATTTGGTGGTCAAGGCTTATCGTCAGTGCCAACGGTTCATCGAATATCTATACAGCGCAGCAGAGGTGCCGATTTATCGGCTCGCTGATGGCGTCTACACCGAGATCGGCAGACTCAAGCGGGCCGACTATCGTTCCATCCTCCCGATCGGCCTAACGATCGAGGCTTTCACGCCCTTCTCCGCTGCGGCCAAAGAGCTGCCTGAGGTGGTACCCATTCTAGGCAACTTTCCCTTTGTCTCTATGTCGGTCGATGATCTCTTCGTCCTGAACCGTTTCCTCCCCACGGCGGGCCATTTGTTACACTATCTCAAGGTGCGCCAAGCCGTCGCCGGGATACCGAGCGCCATGCTGTTCGACGAAGTAGATCACCTCGGCGCATATATCTCCCGCAATCGCATCGATATTGATATTCGGGAAGCGATGATCGAGGCTGACCTGATGACGTTGGACGCGTTTTGCGAGGTCGTCGATCGATACTTCGAAGGTCCCGACTGGGATGCGAAGCCGGTTCCGTCCCAGTCAATTCCTACCACTCTCGCACGGGTTCTGGCCGCGCTTGATGCTCTGAAACCGACCGGATGGCTCGCGATGGACAACGCGCTTCGGGACCTCGGCGGAGATGCCCGGGATAGAATCTCCAGTTTGATTTCGGACCTTGAACCGACCCTGCGCGAGAAAACCCAACGCCGGTTCATGATGGATACGGAGGAACCGCTACAAGTGTGGCTGTGCAGGATTGGACACCCGCCGGACCCAATAGAGTTCAGATTCGGCGCTCAGGCCGCCTGTCTCTCCCTAGACGCATCTCAGATCCGGGTGCTTACACTCTTTTACGACAAATCTGGAACAATCAGCCAAATGTCCTGCGCGATCGTTTCAGCACCCTCCCCACTGCAAAGAGATTTTGGTGCCATCCGAGAAAAGGCAGATTGGCTAAAGGTGAAAGCGCAGAACCTTTGAAAGGAGCGACCTATTGTCGAGCCGTCTACGCCTCGCTGAGCCCGCTACTGCCGCAACGGCGGCTGCCTTGGTTCCGATGACTGTGCTACGCCTTGAGCGCCACTCCATTTGGCCATGAACCGTTCGCAGGGAGTAGCAGAATGTCAGACAAAAAACATACCGAACTGCGGGCCGACCTCGCGCGACTGGCGGATAAGCTGCCAACGGCGATCGACCTTCTTGCCCTGCACAAGCGGTACAAGGCGCCCGGCAAGGTCGAGATGCTCCGCGGAAGCCTGATCTGGCGCGCGGAAGAACTGGGAAGGAATGCCTTGGCTGCGCTCGAGGCGGGCAATTTAGTCACGGCCGCGCTGTTGACGCGCGCGGTGATGGAAACGACTGCAGCGCTCGTCTTTCTGCACAAGCTGGTGACCCAGGCGGTCAGCCAAGGATGCTCTCCCGCCCTTGAAGAGAAACTTACCGGTTTTCTGACCGGCTCAAAACTCTGGGAGGAACTGAGCGGGGCTATACATGTCAACGACATGCTTCGCGAAGTCAGCAAGGTGATCCCGGGATATTTCGAAGAGCATTATGCCGCGCTCAGCGAGATCGCGCATCCGAACTGGTCGGGCGCGTTCGGCGCGTTCGGGATCATCGACAAGGAGAAGATGATCATAAGCTTCGCGAGAGGCGGCCGGTCCCGCGAAACGCAGCGCGGAACGATCATCGGCCGACTTGTGGGCTCGATCGGCCTGTTTCTGGGCTATCACGACATGCTGGGCCAAGCGCTTCCGGACTTCGCCAAGGCGGTTGAAGATTATTATGCGGAGAAGGAGGCCGCCAAGCCCGCATCCTGAAGCGGCAGGCAGTACCCGCAGCCCCGATATCTTCCCGCTTTGCAAGATGTTCGGTGTAAGGGTTTCGGCGACGCGCATGACGTACTCGATCTCTCGCTGCTTGTGGGGCTGAAGATGGTCGTTATCGCTCCTCATCGCAGTACCCTAACAAGGAGGAGTCGGCGAGGCGCCCCGATTGTGGGCCATCGGGTCTGTTTCCGAGCAAGACCGGCGAACACTTGGGAGCCCCGCCTTTGCGCCGCCCGGATCATCGGCTAGGGCGGCGCCATGGGGCAGAATATTTCGTCGCTGATCAGTGCCGGGGGCTCGGAATGGGCGCTCGCGGCCGAAGAGGGCAAGAGGCAGGCCATCGCGTCGCTGCGCGGCTATGCCTATCAGCTGCACCAGAGCCTGGCCGCATGGATCGCGCTGCCCAACGGCGCGACTTTGCATCTGGAGGTCGCGGAGGATTATGCGGCGATCGCGCGCGATCCCGCGACGCTCGAGGAGGTGCTGGCCGCGACGCAGGTGAAAGACAAACGCGAGTCCGGCAGCGTCACACTAAACTCCGCCGATGTCCTCGAGGCGATCGCGAACTTCTGGTCGCTGCGCGAGGCCAATGAAGGCCGCAAGGTCCGGTTCGCCTTTCTGACTACCTCGCCGATCGGCAAGGAGCGGCGTGCGCCGCTGCCTTCGGGGACCCCAGGACTCGAAGTCTGGGCGACCGCGGCGCGCGGCGGCCCGGTGGACGAGCTTCGCGCCGCGCTGAAGGAGCGGCTTGCGGACCATGCAGGGATCACCGCACTGCTGGCCGACGCCAGCGACGACGAACTGTGCGAAACGCTGATCGCGCCGATCCGTTTCGTGTGCGGCGCCCCCGACATCGCGGGCGTCGAGGCGGACAACCGCGCCGCGCTGGTCGAGCTCGGCTATGAGCTCGGCGGTACGCCCGAGCTTGCGGCCCGCGCCGCAGACCATCTTCTCGTCCGCGTTCTCGACACGGTCATCGAAAGCGCGGACCGCCGGCTCACGCGCGGCGACCTTATCCAGCAGCTCTTCGACCTCATCACCATACGCGTGCCCTCGCGCACGGCAATCGGTGCGGGCGGCCTCACGGCGCGCGGCATCGATCTCGACGCGACCGGGGTCTGGCGGGCGGCCGCGCCGCCGCAGGGTCCCTTCGCGCCGCGTAGCGTGGCGGTCGATGCGATCGGCGCGATTGCGGCCGAACATGGCGTCGCATGGATTCACGGCTCGACCGGGCTCGGCAAATCGATCCTCGCCGAACTCGCCGCCGCGCGGCGTGGCAGCGCGTGGCGGGTTCTCGATCTGCGCGGCGCGTCGGGCCCGGTGGCCCGCGAGCGGCTGGCCGCCGCGCGCGCGCATATCCTTGCCGCGCCCGACATCGTCGGGCTGGTGGTCGACGACTTGTCGCCCGATCTCGAGGCCGAGATCCTATCCGAGCTCTCGGCGCTGGCGGCGACGCTGGCGCGCCGGGACACGCCGCTCCTCGTCACGAGCAACCATCCGCCGTCGCACCGCATCGCGCGCGCGACCGGCGCGGTCGACGCGGCGGTCTTCGCCGCACCCCCGTTCGACGAGAGCGACGCCGCCGACCTCGTCGCGGCCTATCGCGGCGATCCCGCCGAATGGGCGTGGTTCGCGCTGCTCGTCGGCGGCACGCATCCCCAGCTCGTCGATGCGGCGATCGCGGGGCTCAAGCGGCGCGGCTGGCCCGATTCCGCGATGGAGGAATGGGCCGAGGCCGGAATGCGGAACAGCGACGTCGAGGCCGAACGCGAAGCGGCGCGGCGGCGCCTGCTCGCGGAACTCACGGGCGACACGCTTCCGCTTCTCGCCCGCACCGCCCGGATCATCGGCACCTTCGACCGCCCGCTCGCGGTCGCGGTCGGCGAAGCGATGCCGGCGCTCGAACGCATCGGCCTTTCGCTCGACCAGCTGACCGGCCACTGGATCGAACGGGTCGGAAGCCGCGGCCTGCGCACGTCGCCGCTGGTGTCGGGGCTCGACCGCGAGACATTTTCTGCGGACGAGCTGAAGGCGATCGACGAGGCGATCTGCGTGCATCTCCTGAAGCGCACAGCAATGTCGCCCGACCTGATCGACCTCGCCTTCGCGCACGCGATCTTCGCGCAAAACGGCGGCGTCGTGAACATGATCGTGCAGATGGTGATCACGTCGACGGACGAAAACCGGCCGAAGCTTGCGAGCGCGATGACCTTGTTCCGCCGCGCCGATGCGGGTCTCGGCTTCCTCGACGAATATCCGTTGCAGCGGCTGCTGCTCCTGCTCGCACAGCACCTGCTGCTGAGCTCGATCGGATCGGCCGACGACGTCAACCGGTCGGCGGAGCGGTTGGTCGAGCGCCTCGACGCCGCGACCAAGTCGCCCGATGCCAGGCCCGAGGCCGAAGAGGCGACCGCGGGCATCGTCTTCATGAAGATGCTGATGGACGGCTATGCCTTCGGCAAGATCCGCGACTGGTTCCCCCTCCTCCGGCGTTTCCGGACCATCGCCGAAGAAAAAGCCTCTTATGCGCATCTGTTCGAGACCGAGCTCGACCGAGACCCGATTCAGTTCCTGTTTCTGGCGCATGCCGTCCACCTGCCGGGCCGCGCCGCGCTCTCGGATCTCTTCGGCAATCTTGACGCATTGGATTCCGGCGAGCGGCGATATTGGCTTGCGGCGCTCGGCGGGCAGGCCGCCGCAACCTCAATGTTCGTCGACAATGCGTGGATGAAGGACGTCGAAAAGGACGACGTGGATGCCATCGGCGAAGCCGCCGAGTTCGCCCGCCTCGCCGAAATAGCGACCGGATGGGACGAACCGGCACTCGCGGGTAGGCTCTACCGGGCGCAGTCGGTGATGCTCGACGAATATGCGAACGACCGGGCGGGTGCCGAAGCGGCGCTCGACGCTGCCGAGGCGAAACTCCCGGGAAGCTTCGAGATCATGCGCTCGCGCGCGAAGATCGCGTGGCGCGCCGACGATCATCAAAAGGTGGTCGCGATCACCGGAGAGCTCGCGGGTCGTGTCGACGACGTCGATGCGCTCGAGGCCGCCTTCGTGTGGCGCGAGGGCGCGATGAGCGCGGGCGAAATGGAACTCTATGACCAGTCGCGGCGCTGGTTCGAGGCGGCGGAGCGCCGGGTGCGCGAGGCGCGGTCGGCCAGCGACGTGTTCGCGACGGCGCTGGCAGCCGACGCGGTCTGGGCGGCCTTTGCCGCGGGCGACCGGGCGGGCGCGGTGCGTGCGATGGCGAGCGTGCTCGGGCGCCTCGAAGCAATCGACCCGGCCTTGAACGAGACGGCGCGCGCGCTGCACCTCCTTTCACGCCACCTCATCCTGTGGATGCGGGCTCAGGATGAGAATATCCGCATCGACGACGGGCCGGTGCTCTTCGTTCCTGGCGCGATCAGCAACCCCTCGCCCAACCCGGGGCTCGCGGCGCAGCCCCTCAGCCCGCTCGCGCCCGCGTGGATGATGCTAGCGCGCGTTGCGCTACGCGCAGGCGTGCCGCCTGCCGAAGTGCTGGACTGGGTGGGGGTCGCCGACAGCAGGCGCTATCCCGCGCACGACGTCATGATCCGGACCGACCTTCTCAATTACGGGATCGAACGCCAGTCGATCGACGATTTTTCGCGCTTCCTCGTCCCGCATGTAGAGGGGATCCAGCATATCGCGGAAAGCGATTGGCAGCAGAACCCACCCGATCCGGTGAACGCTGTTCCCGGCACCCTGCCCACGTTGACGGCGGACAAGCTGGCCGACGATCTCGTTCGCAGTTCGCTCCGCGATTCCGCGCTCGCCTATGGCGCGGTTTCACTGAAAGGCGGGCTCGCGCAACCCCATTCCCTCGGTATGGTTCGCGGCGTCGTCCACGAGGTGGCCAAGGCGGATCTCCTGCCCGAATGGTCCGACACGCCGCCCGCCGAGGCAACCGACCTCGGTTCGGCGGCGGCCGAGAGCATCGCCCGCCTCGCGGCGCACAAGACGCTGACGCTTGAGCAGTTGTTCGTCGCCCATTTGTCAATCGGCGTGCAAACGGGACCCCCTATCGGCGCGCAAAAGGGGCTCTGACTCACTTTTGGTGCAAGTGCGTTGATAGTGGCGAGTTTCCCCGAAGGAGGACATCGCCATGCATGGGAGAGGTTTTCGCGAAGCCATTGCGCCAATAGGATTGGTGATCGACAAGGTCGAGTATGCCGCCAATCAGATACTGATCACCGGGCGATCCCGATTTCGAGTTTCGATCTGCCCGAACTGCTGCCGCCCATCTGCGCGTGTCCACAGTCGATATCACCGTACACTCGCCGATCTACCATCTCATGGCCGGCCGGTTCGGATTACTCTTGTCGCCCGGCGTTTTCGTTGCGCCACATCTCGGTGCGCCACGCGTATCTTCGTTGAACGCTTTCCTCCGGATGTGGCTGCAACATTTGCCCGGCGTACGGCCCGCCTGGATTCTATCGTACATCACCTTGGGCTGGCGCTGGGTGGGCGTCCGGCGGCCAGCTTGGCGCGCCGCCTTCTGATGCCGGTCAGCAAGGACACATTGCTTCGAACTGTGCGTCGGCGCTTCAAGGGCGCTCAGGTGAAGCCGACGATCATCGGCATCGACGACTGGGCGTGGAAGCGCGGACAGCGATATGGCACGATCGTCTGTGATCTGGAGCGCCGACAGATTATCGACCTCCTCCCCGATCGTGGCGTCGCCACCGTGGAAGCGTGGCTCAAGGCCCGGCCGGAGATCTGCATTATCTCGCGTGATCGCGGTGGCGGGTACCGCCATGCGGCCGCGCGGGCCTTGCCTGGCGCCCTGCAGATTGCCGATCGCTGGCATTTGATGGAGAATGCCAGCCAGGCGTTCCTCGACGCTGTCCGTAAATCTATGCGCGCCATTCGCCAGGCACTTCAATCCGCCGAACCCGATCCAGAACTCCTCACCTGCGCTGAGCGGCTTCAATACGAAGGCTTCAAGCGGCGTCAGGATGCCGATGATACGATCCGCTCGCTGCTTGGGAAAGGGGCGTCCATCAAGGCGGTTGTTCGCGCGACCGGCTATGCCCGCAAGACCGTACGCCAGGTCGCTCGTGGCGGACGATCCGATATGTTCCGCACCCGGCTTAGCTCTCTCGACCCGTGGCTCGGGACGCTCGATGCCGAATGGCGTTCCGGTTGCCGGAATGGTGCCGAACTCTGGCGGCGGCTCAAAATCATCGGCTTTAACGGAAGCCTGCGTGTCGTTGCAGAATGGGCGACGCGGCGGAGGCGCAACGAGGCAGCTCCGAACAACGTGTCGCGCGTCATTCCATCAGCCCGTGTGATTGCCCGGCTTATGACGATGGCCCGCGATCAACTCTCGAAATCAGAAGCCACGCTTATCGCGACGATTGAAGCCGCCGTGCCGGCGCTCGTCGTCGTTCGAAATCTTGCCGACCGATTCCACCGGATCATCAGGCAACAGAAAGACTTCGAGCTCGCCACATGGATCGACGAAGCCCGGAAAACTCCGCTTCGTTCGTTTGCGAATGGCTTGAGCGACGACTGGAATGCCGTGAAGGCCGCTATCGTGGAGCCCTGGTCCAACGGGCAAACGGAAGGACAGATCACGAAGTTGAAGCTCGTCAAACGCCAGATGTATGGACGCGCCAAGCTCGATTTGCTGCGGGCGAGGCTGATGCCACCTCGCGATCATCCCTCTGTATTGCACCAAAAGTGAGTCAGAGCCCAAAAGGGACCCCCTTTTCAAGATGGCGCAAGGTTGATCGGACACGCGCCTTTGCGCTGCGCGCGGCGTAGGGAGGGCGGAGCCCGACCGGAGGCGCGCGCAGCGCAAAGCATCTTTTAATCGGGGGTAGGCGTGGGCGATCAGCTGCGGTTTTTGAAGCGCCAGCTGTCATTTCCGGTCTCGACGATGTCGCAATGATGGGTGACGCGATCGAGGAGCGCGGTGGTCATCTTGGGATCGCCGAACACGGTGGGCCATTCGCCGAACGCGAGGTTGGTGGTGATGATGACGCTGGTTCGCTCGTAGAGCTTGCTGATCAGATGGAACAGTAACTGGCCGCCTGAGCGGGCGAACGGCAGATAGCCCAGCTCATCGAGCACGATCAGATCGAGGCGGGATAGCTGGGCGGTGAGTGTGCCGCCCTTGCCGATCCTGGCCTCCTCTTCGAGGCGGGTCACCAGATCTACGGTGTTGAAGTAGCGGCCGCGCGCACCGGAGCGAACGACATTGGCGGCGATAGCGATGGCCAGGTGGGTCTTGCCGGTGCCCGTGCCGCCGACCAGGACGATATTGCGCCGAGCGGGCAGGAACGCGCCGCTGTGCAATGAACGCACCAGCCCCTCGTTGATCGGTGTGCCCTCGAACCGGAACGCGTCGATGTCCTTCACGACCGGCAGCTTTGCGGCCGCCATCCGGTATCGGATCGACGCGGCATGGCGATGCGTCGCTTCCGCTCGGAGAAGGTCGGTCAGTATCTCCATCGTGGTGCGCTGACGCTGAAGGCCGGTGGTGACCGCATCATCGAACGCGCCCGCCATGCCCTTGAGCCCAAGCCCGCGCATCGCCTCGATCATGTCATGCCGCTGCATCGAAGGTCCTCAGCTGGTCGTAACGGGCGCAGTCGGCGATCGGCGGATGGCGCAGCGCGCTATCCTCGGAGGTGATGATCGTAAGTGGGCGCGGCGGCTCGCGGTGCCGCGCCAGGATGTTGAGGATCAGATCGTCGCTCGCCGTGCCGGTCGCCAACGCTTCGCGCACGGCCGCTTCGACCGGATCCAGGCCATCGATCAGCACGGCCGACAGCACACGGACGAACCGGCGGTCGGCATCGTCGCCATTACCAAGCTTGCGGCGCAGGCGCGCCAGCGCCGGCGGCAGATCCCAGTCCTGGAAGGGCGCACCGTTCCGCAGCGCGCCGGGCTTGCGGGCCAGCACCGGCAGATAATGCCAGGGGTCGTAAATCGTGCGGTTACGCCCGAAGGTGCGAGGATGCTCGGCGACAACCTCTTCGCCGCAGCGCACGATGATGCGGTCGGCATAGGCACGGACCTGCACCGTGCGCCGCGCCATCGTCGAGAGAACCGAGTAGCGGTTGCGGTCGAAGCTGATCAGGCAGGTGCCCGTCACCGCATGCTCGCTCTCGTTGAAGCCGTCGAACGGCCCCAACATCGGTTGCAGTGCCGATCGTTCGATCTCCAGCGCCTGCGCTACGGTCAGCTCGCCCTGTTCAGGATGCGCCTGCCGTTCCGCCCAGCGCCGACACTCGGCCTCCAGCCAGCCATTGAGCTCCTCGAGGCTGGCGAACCGCAACCGGGGCTGGAAGAAGCGACCCCGGATCGTCTGCACCTGGTTCTCGACCTGCCCCTTCTCCCATCCCGCCGCAGGTGAGCAGGCGGTCGGCTCGATCATATAATGGGCGGTCATGATCAGGAACCGCCGGTTGAAGACCCGTTCCTTGCCGGTGAACACGCTCGTCACCGCCGTCTTCATATTATCGTAGATGCCGCGGCCTGGCACCCCGCCGAAGAAAGCAANGCCGCGCGCATGCGCGTCGAACAGCATCTCCTGGCTCTCGCGCGGATACGCCCGGACATAGACTGCCCGCGATGCACACAGTCGCATATGCGCGACCTTCACCCGCATCGGCTTGCCCGCGATCTCCACATCCTCATGGCTCCAGTCGAACTGGTAGGCCTCGCCGGGCTTGAACATCAGCGGGATGAAGGCGGTGACACCATCGCCGGCATCCTTGCGCCGATCGGCCTTCCAGCGCGCCGCGTAGCGCCGCACGGCATCGTAGGAACCCTCAAAACCCTCGCGCTCCAACAGATCATGGATCCGCGTCATCCGCAGCCGCTCGCGCTTGCCGCGCACCTCATTCTCTTCCAGCAGTGTGTTCAGGCGATCCTGAAACGGCCCGATCCGCGGCAGCGGCTGAACCTTGCGCTGATAATCGAATGCGCCTTCCGGCGCCCGGATCGCCTTGCGGATCACCTTCCGCGATACATGCAAATCCCGCGCGATCGCCTTGATCGCCTTACCACCGGCATACTCGCGCCGAATCCGAACCACTGTCTCCAAAACCAACATCCCGATCTCGCCGCCTGATTATCCAGCCGGCTGCTTAAACCATCGAAATGAGGGGTCCCTTTTAGACGCCGATCACCCCGCTAACGGGGTCCTTTTTGCACGCCGATCCACAGCCCATTTGCGGGTACTCGAGTGGGCGAACGGCTCGCACCACCGGGCGGTCGCTCTCGCGGCGCTCGCGTCGCGTGTGCGGTCGGACTGGCGCCATGTCTTGGACGAGCGCCGAGCGCTGCTTCGGCTCCCCGCCGCGACAATTCCCGAAATCGAAACCGCGCTCACCGCCNAATCACCGGCCCGGATCCTACGCTGCGAACGTGCTACTCGCGGTGCTGCCGGCAGTGTCGGTCAACCTCGCGCCCGGTATCCGCGCAATGCTCGCCGACATGCGCGACCGGACCGACGACCGCCGCCCGCACACAGCATCGTAAAAGCGCCGCGGCACGGAAAAGCTGCTTCGTACCGCGATTACCGCGCAATTATCTTCCTCTCGCATTCGACCTAGCCATACTGCGCCCGAGTACCGATGACTCGCAGCGCGCGCCTCAATTTCTGCCACGCCTGGTACGCCTCGTTGGCGCTGCATCGCGTTCCGCTAGCGGCCACTGACACCCGCGCAGTCCCTTGCTATTGTTCGGGCATGATAACAGAAAGCTACTACTGGAAAAGGCCACTCCTGACTGGTGCCAATTTCATCCGAAAGTACATGGATAAAGAGAACATCACGGACGCGCAGTTCGCCCGGATTGAGCGGGAGATTTTCATCGGCTTCTATACCGTTCGCAAATTGCTCGAAGCCACNGGGAAGGTCAGCCCGGAAACCCGCGATTTGCAGGTTTCCTTAAAGTGTTACCCCAAGCGGACAGGGCAGCCACTGGTTGACTGGTATAATCGCAGCGAGTTCTGGGAGCTGTATGATCTGGAGGTTGGTCGCTCCGAGCAGCGTGATCTTCTCTACGTTGCGCATCAGATGGTTCACAGCTTCATCTTCGTATTATCTGGACATGATGATGGGCACGGCGCTTTCTTCACCAGCGACCGTGACAAGAAAACCCGTCTCAGCTTCATCACGACAAGCGAGATCGCCCGTATTTTCGAAATAGTCGGGAATGATTACCCCTCCGGATTCAATTCTTGGCGCGATCCTGACACCGGCGAGATGAAGTGGGCCGTCCCGCCTCGCAAGGAGCCAGCCGCCTGATGGGAACTGCGATCGAACTGGAGGTCGGCGATGTATCTATCTCCTACGCCAAAAACCACATGGGCATGGACTTCGGATATCTGTTCCAGCGAGGAGATGAGACGCGCCGTAAATCGGACGCGATCAACTACGACTATTACGAGGAGCACCCGGAAGAAAAAGACGAGCTGGTTGTGCATGAGGCCGCCTTCGTCAGGCCCTTATCGCGTATGCTCCCCCGCCTTTTTCTCTTCGGGTCCAGTATCGAAAGCGCGCGCTTTGAATACGAGGCAATCATCGCAGAAGCACGAGAGTTTGCGTCCTATGGCGAGCCGCCCGATGAAACTGATTTCCTAAGCTTCGAAGAATACTGCGCTCTGATTCGGCGTTATCCGCTTTCAAGCCTTGGCGGCGGAACAGAGTTTCACGATAAAGAAAAAGCGAAAGGCAGGCTCGCGGCGGATAAGGATTTCGACCGCCTCCCTTGGACTGACAACTCTGACAGCTTCTGGTCGGAATCGAGCTTTATCGCTGCTAAGCTCGCGATTCTAAGTCCTGAGTCCATGCTCCATGTCTTTGCGCTGAATCCAGACAATCTCGACGCAGAGGTGAAATGGGAGTTTGGCCCGCTGGTCGTAGCAGGCTGGGCGAGCCGAGAGAATTTCGAACCGGGCGCACGCAGGATGCAGAAAATCCTGATCGCGACGGAAGGCGCATCGGATGCGCGTATCATCAAGCGTGCGCTCGAAATCCTTCGCCCTGATGTTTCGGACTTCTTTAATTTCGTCGATGTAGATGAACGGCATCACTTCTGGGGCACAGGCAATCTCGTGAAATTCGCCGAGGGTCTGCTTCGCATCGACGTACAGAACAAAGTGCTATTCCTTTTTGACAACGATGCTGAAGGGGTGGACGCCTACCGGAAGCTGAACGCGCTCAAGCTGCCGGGCAACATGCGCTCCATGCTTCTGCCAGACCTAGACGACTTTCGAAGCTTTCCGACACGCGGACCGGAAGGCGTCGGCATTTCAGATATTAACGGCCGGGCGGCCGCGATCGAGTGCTATCTCGATCTCAACCTCCCCTCCTACGGTCCCGCGCAAGTTCTATGGAGCAATTTCAAAAAGGACATTGAGGCGTGGCACGGTGCTCTTGAGTTCAAGGAGTCCTATCAGCGCCACTTCTATGATCAGTCTCCTGAGGCGTTGCTGTCGGCGAGCTATGACGTTTCGAAGCTTCTCAAGCTCCTCGACGCGCTGATCAAGAAGGCCTCACTGGTTTCGTCTGTAGCCTAGTGCAAAGTAGCATGTGAGTGGCTTGATACCGAAAATCTCAAGCAAGAAACCAAACTAACAGAGATTTGGCTGACAAACGTCGGCTTTCAGGCGATCGCGCTGGAGCCTCCGAGGACCGACATCAGGCGCGAACCTGACAAAGTTCGTCGTACCTTTTCAATTCAACGCCCGCGCCGTCACCGTCCCCCGTCGCCCGCGATGAACAACGGCAACCCTTCCGTGGTGATCCAGCGCGCGCGTGCGACATGAGCGTCCCAGCAGCGGCGTGCGGCCGGTTCGTCCTTGTCGGGGTCGCATCCCAGAATGATGATGCTCGCCTCGCGCCAGTCGTGGCCGTCGATGATGTCCCGCCCCTCGGCAACATCGAGAACGCGCGCGTAGGTCAGGATATTGGCGCGATCATAGGGCGTGATGGCGTTCGGGAAATCTAGGTCTTCGGGACGCGCCGGCGGAGTCACGCTCATTTCCATCGCTCCCAACAATAATTCTAATCCCAATATGGGATAATCCCAAAACCGACGCAAGGAAAGACCTCCTCTTGTCGGTTTTTTCATGGCTCGGTCGCTTCGCACTCCCAAACATCGCCAGCTCCAGTCAGGCCTCGCCGATGCGCGCAAGGCGGCGGGACTGACGCAGGTGCAATTGGCAGGGAAATTAGGTCGTCCGCAATCCTTTGTCGCCAAATATGAGGTCGGCGAACGACGCATCGATGTCGTCGAGTTCTGCGAGATTGCCGATGCGCTGAAGCTGGATGCCAGTTCCTTGCTGTCGTCCATTTTCGCGGATCGCCGCTAGAGCCGCTCCCGCTGCTTCACCAACGCAAACGCAAGATGCCGCCGTCCGCCCCCAAAAGGCAGGGGCGGCGGCAAGCCGTTGCCGGCCGCTGACTCGCGAACGGGCGTTTCAGCTTGTGGAGGGGATTGCTAGGTCGCCAGGTGGCGGTATTGACGCGGAGAGATTTCGTGGATGCCGATCTCTCCATCCAACACGGCGGCGATGACGAGTTGGGTGCGGTTGTGGACCTCGTATCGGGCGCAAGCCGCCTCGATGTACGTTTTCACTGTCGCTGGGCTCAGGTCGAGGATCGTGGCGATGTCGGTGTTGCTCTTGCCCTGTCCCGCGAGAATAATGCAATCGAGCCAGCGCGACCGCAGCCGGCCGACGCGGACTTGACGCAGGCGACGACCGCCGGCGATGCGGCGCGCCGTCTGGAAGGCGAAGCTGCCAACGATCTGGACGGTGCCGATGTGGCGCTGCGCGAGGTCGGGAATACGCGGGCTACAGAAATTGCACGATCCGCTGCGCTCGCCGAGCACGAACGCCGGGACGGTGATGCCGTTGGTGACGCCATGATATTCTCCGCGTTCGAGAAATTCGCGGTGCCGCTGCCCCAGCTCGATCAGGTCGGCCAGCTCGCACCAGGTGAAGCAGGCGTTGGCCGCGATGCAGGCATGAACGACCGGATCGTCGCGATGATAAAGGCCGCCGAAATATTCCGCGGCATAGTCGGACGGATAGTTGTTCATGTTGATGAGGCCGGGCGACGCGGCGCGGTGATCGTCGTGATGGATCATCGCATAGTGGCGGAAGCCCAATTCCCGCGCCGCGGCTTCGAGCAGCCGTTCGACGTCGGCGAGGTTGGCCGCCTGCTGGATTTCGGCGAGGAACGCCGACGCGAAGCTCAGCGCGCGCGGGTCCAGACCTTGGTTCGGCAAAAAATCTTGGCCTTGCATCCTTTCACCTCCAGCTTGCCGTCGGGGCGGAGCGTCAGGGTGCCGGTCGCTGCGCCGTCGCCGGTTTCGGGATCATAGAGCGGGCCGCCTTTCCATTCGCGCGGGCCACCCTTGAAGCCTTGCAGCACGACCAACCCCATAAGCCGCCGATTGCGAAGGCTGGCGTCAGGGTTCTTCACGTCGCGCTGGTCGGAATTGGCACGCAGGGGAGCGGCGTCGTCCACCTTGCCGCAGACGGCCGCGCCGCAGCGATAAAGCTCGACGCGCCCACCTTGGCTGCCCGTCGACCATAGGCCGGTGATGGCACTACTCCCCTGCGATGCGACGGCCCCGGCCCCTCCCCCCGTGGCCGCAATCAAACTCAGTGCGATCATTACCTTCTTCATCACGATCACGCCCTCACTTCGACATCGGCGCGACGAGCGGTGGCGAGAGGGTCGCGAGGGCGCGGGCCGCGAGAGCGCGATCATCGTGCTGCCACGGGTGAAAGCCCGGGCGGAAATAGGTGAATACGTCGCGCAGCAAGAGCCGCATCAGGCCCGGCTTGCCATAGAGATAGGCGAGAAGCTGCCGCCACGTCCGAAAATTGTTCTGCCTGTCCTGCCGCAGCAGATCGGCGGTGTTGCGAAACACGACATGGTGAAAGCGCACGCCCGCCGCGAGCATGGTGAAGGAGCGCAGGGTCCAGCGCCGGAAGCGGGGCCTGTCCCGCATCGCGAGCAGCAAGGTGTCGTAGGCGACGGCCTTATGCTCGATCTCCTCGATCGCGTGCCAGCGCCACATGCGCTGCGCCTCAACGTCGGCGCCGGCGAGATGAGCCGGGTCAGCCAACACTGCGTTTGCCAGTATCGCCGTGAAATGTTCGGGCGCGCAGGTCGCCGCGAGTTGCATGATCGGCGGGCGGCGCTTCGCCCAGGCGATGGTGCGGGCGGCGCGATCCTCGGACGAGGCCATGTCGCAACCGGCATCGCGCGCCTGCCGGTTGAAGAAGACATGCTCGCGCGAGTGGGTCGATTCCTGGAAGATGAAATCGTCGATCTGCTCGCGCAGCGGATCGGGCGCGCCGTCGCGGTAATGACGTACCGCCGACATGAAGAATTTCTCGCCGACCGGGAAGGTCGAGGACAGTGCATTGTAGAAGGCCGTCCGGCCGGGATCGCCGCCGTGCCACCAGCGGTGCGGCATCATGTCGCGGCCGAATTTCCAGTTGCGCTTTTCGATGACATGCCCGGCGGGCGTTTTTATCTGGAGCGTCATGGGTCGTCTCCGCTGCTACCGGGCTCCGTCGTGAAGACAAAAGCCTCAGAAAAACTGGGCCGATGCATGCGCCGGGAGTGGGCGAAGCACCGACCCAAGTCGGAGTGGACGAGGTTAGAACTTCTTCGCGATGCTGAACCCGATGATGCGCGGGTCGAGCGTGAAGACGTTGGTCGTCAGCCCCGTATCGTCCGAATTCAGGAAAGAATCGGTGATCGGCGACTTGTTGAAGACATTCTTCACATAGGCCTCAAACGTCAGATCATCGGGCCCTTCGACGCGAAGCGAGAGGTTGAAGTTGGTCCAGCTGCGCAGGCGGTCGTAAGGATTGCTGTTGTAGACACGCGCCCAGCTCTTGGCCTGCCAATATCCATCGCCACGGATCGTCGCGCTCCAGTCCGGATCGAAGTCGATCGTATATTGGGCACCCAGATTGGCGGTCCAGCGCGGTGAATTGGGCAGCTCGTTGCCGCCTAGATCGGCCTTCAGACCGGCCCCACCGTTCAGTTCGGGATAGTTAGCGGGATCGTAGCGCGCGCCGCCAAAAGTCGGATCGGCGATGAACGGGGGGAAGAAGGCAAGGGGACCTCTCGCGCCTCCGCACATGCCCCAAAAGCCTTGCAGGCCGGGCGTGGTTCTGGCCCATTCCGCCGCGACATGGGTTGGAATGACGCAGTTAGACGGCAACGCCATCCACGGCTTGACGAGGGTATAGTCGGCATTGCCCTGTGTGCGGTTCATGATATCGATGGACGTTTCGCCCTTACCGATCTTGGTGCGGAGGTAACCTACATTGGCGTTGAGCCGAAGGTTGCGCGTCGGCGCGAACACGGTCTCGAATTCCAGCCCCCAGACCTTGGCGTCAAAATTCTCGTTCACGGCCGTGCGGTCCCTAATCTGGGAGACCTGATAGTCCTTGTAGTCATAATAAAAGCCGGTGAAATTCAAAGTCAGCGCTCCGTTCAACAGGCTGTTCTTTGCGCCAATTTCAAAGGCGTTGACGAATTCCGGTTTGAATGTCGCGTCATACTCAGCGCCGGTCAGGGCCAGAGTCGGCAGCCAGCCAAGCGTCTGGTAGAAATCAATTTCAGACTGCGGCATGCCGTCGGCCAACCCGTTAGCAATAAACTCTTCTTCAGTTGCGAAGTCCGGACTCGGTGGGTTGGCGCCGCCACCCTTATAGCCACGCGAGAAGAACGCATAGAGCATGGTGTCGTCAGTGAAGCCCAGTTCGGGCTTCCAGTCCAAACCGATCCGCCCCGTCCACTCGCCCCATTTCTGCTTGATGTCGGGTTCCTCAGGGTATCCGATTGAGATATTCCCGCCGGCGAACAAGGAACGCGACAGTAGCGTTTGCGACGGAACAGGCGTGAACGTCTTGCGGTCCGAGGTGTATCGGAATCCAGCCGTCAGTTTCAGGTTGTCTAGAACATTGTAATATGTCTCTCCAAATATAGCTTTTGAATTCAGCTTATAAGGATTCTTTGACCGGAAGTAGTTATGACCATTTCCGTCAATACTCTCGACAGGATTGGGATCGACATATGGGCATACCGCATACGGGTCACTGGCCTCTATTATCGTCCCCCCCGGCGTAGAAAATAAGGTATCGCCCGGGCATGTGGCTGGATTCCATGGAACACCTGATCCATAAGCTGGATAAAATCCACCGCTCCAAGCTAGAGCAGTGAGGACATTGTTCATGACATAATAATCATTTATCGTCTTAAATTTAGTATAGTTAACCCCAACACTGAAGTTAAATTTCCCATCAAATGATGATTGCAAGCGGAACTCCTGATTGAGCTGCTTTGATTTAGCTTGGCTAATATCAAATCCGGCAATGGTGTTAGTACAACCTATCTGGGGATCGCAGAATACCCCTCCAGGAATAAGATTTCTGAATTCACTTGGGCTACCGATAAAATTCATCAGGTTCGTCGTGTCAGTGAACACCGGAAGGCTTGTGAATCGGTTATAATCTTGAAATGAATAGACCTTGTCAGAATTGTAAGCTGTCTGAGATGTAAATGTCAGTTCAGAACCTAAATCAATATCCAGGTTAAATTGAAAGAGGTCAGACTTTGCCCGATATTTGGGATCGCGGATCGAGTTGATTTCTCGCAGATTGCGAGACTGCATGGAACCGCCATATGGATCGACTGGTTGGATAACGGTATAACCCCCGTTGGAATCCTGTCCGATCCCCGTTCCGCTGGCCGACAGCGCAATGGCGCCCAGAATGAAGCTGAAGCCCAGCCCGTTGGGTTTGCCGAATGCAGCATCATCATAAAGGCTGCCCGGCTTGCATCCCTGGGAGAACAAAGCCCTGCGCACTTCCAGATTGGTGTATTCATTCAAGTTGTCAGCCAAATCCACGCCGCCCACACTTGTCGGTCCGTCATCACGATGGCAAAGCTGCTTGCCGGTGCGCGAGCGGTTGTCATTCTCATTGAAGCGTTCCCAGATCAGATTGGCGCGGAACCATGGCGCCGGCTCGAACGCGACGGACGTGCGCAGCGACCAGAGGTCGCGACCGTTAATGTCGTTCTTGGTGGTCGCATTATAGTCATAGCCGCTGCGCTGGGTCATCGAACCCGCGACGCGAACCGCCAGCACGTCATCGATCAGCGGCACGTTGAGCATAGCGAGCAAGCGGCGGCTGTTGTAGTTGCCGACTTCGCCCTTGAGATTGCCCTCAAACGTGCTGAGTTTGGGCTTGGCGGTGATCAGGTTGACGACGCCTCCGGTCGCATTGCGGCCATAGAGCGTCCCCTGCGGCCCGCGCAGCACCTCGACACGCTCCATGTCGAAGAATTCCTGTTCGAAGAAGCGGTTGTGGATCATGCTGCTGTTATTGAAGGCGACGGCAACGCCGGGGTCGCTGGTCGCGGAGATCGACTTGGTCCCAATGCCGCGGATCGAGACATTATAGCCAGTGAAATTGGATTTGCTGAACGTCATGTTCGGCACCGCGCGCATGATGTCGGGGCCGCCCTCGATCTTTTGCTCTTCCAGACTCTTTTGGGAAAGAGCGGTGATCGCGATCGGCACATCCTGCACCGATTCCACCCGCTTCTGCGCGGTGACGATGATTTCGTCAGGGACGTAGGCGGCCCCCGACGCTTCGCTGGCGCGTGGCGGGTGGATCAGGAGCAGGCCGGACTGTCCCCGTTCCACCACCAGCCCCGACCCCCGGAGCAGGGCGTCGAGCGCCGCCTGCGCCGAATAGCTGCCCTTCAGGGCGGGCGAAGTCTTACCGCGCGCGTCGCGCGAATTGAACACCACTTGCTGGCCCGACACGCGGGCAAATGTTTTTAGCGCGGAGTCGAGATCCTGTGCCGGAATGTCAAAGCTGTAGACCTGCTCCTGCGCGTAGGCCGGCTGAACCACCGCGACCGTCGCCAGCGAAACCGCGAGCGCGCGCAGCGCCAGCGAATGCGTATAGAAACCCTGTCGTGCCATTACTGTCCTCCCCCATGTTCGGCTTTGCGCCGTCTCAGGGTAAAACGTGTCACCAAGCCGCAGGGATAGCGCGCGGCCTCACTTTTTTTCGGGCAGACTTTTCAAAGTAATTTTACCGGGCGTATATTCGGCGCGCACCGCGTTCATCCGCGTCACGCCCTCGACAAAGGCCGCCGTGTCGCCTGCCGTGAAGACGCCGTTGACCCGAACACGCCCCACCTTCGCATCGCCAAGCGCCAGCTTGCGATTGGAATAGCGGTTCATCCGTGCCGCCGCGAGCGCCAGCGGTTCGTCGCCGAAACTCAACTGCCCCGATTCCCATGACGAGGATCGTTCGGGATCGAAGGAAACCAGCGTCGGCGGTGCGCCCGCGCCGACCGGAGCGACCATCTCCTGCCCCGGCTTCAGTTGCAGTTCCTTTCCGGCTGGCGCCGGCGCGGTACGGTCGAGCACCGATACCCGCCCATGATAGAGCAGGACGCGCACCTCGCCGCCAATCATCTCGACGCTGAACGAGGTTCCGGTCGCCACCACCATCTTGTCGCCCGCAACGACGGTAAAGGGGCGCAAGGGGTCCTTCGCGACGTCGAATTTCGCGCGGCCGCGAACCAGGGTCAACTCGCGCTGCTTGTCGCTCATGTCGACCTCGACCAGGCTGTCGGCGTCGAGCGACAATCTGGATTGATCGTCCAGAAGCGCGACGCGGCGTTCGCCCACTTCGGTCTGGTAGGGACGGGTGGAATCGCCCAGCATGAACAAGCTCGTCACCGCCAGCAGTAGCGCAGCGGCGATCCCGCCGGCCCAATAGGATCGGGCACCAAGGCGCCGGGTCCAACGCCGGCGATTGACGGTCCGGTAGCTTTCGAGGGCGGCGCTCCGCATCGCGATCGCCTCGGGAAGGCGAGCCGCGCTGTCGGCCGTTTTCCAGGTGCGAACGACGGCCTGAAATGCGGCGGCATTCCGGTCGTCCTCCAGCCAGTGGTCGAAGGCTTCGCGCTCGCCCGGCGGCAATTGCCCTTCGGCGAGGTTCATGCACCACAGCGCCGCCTCTTCGTGACGATCGGGCTGGATATCGTCTTGCACGGCCTTCATTCCGCGTCCTGCATCTGCTTGGTCAACAGCGAGGTCGCCTTGGCGATCTGCTGCTTCACCGCGCTGGTCGAAATGCCGAAGGTCGCGGCAATGTCGTCCTGACTCAGATGTTCGAGCCGATAGAGGATGAACATGGTGCGTGTACGCTCCGGCAGAGTGGCGAGTGCAGAGAGAAATGCCGCCATCTCCTCGCGGCTGGCGGCGATGCTATGCGGATCGAGGACATCGAGTTCCCGCTCCGGCTCAGTAAAAACGGCTTCGTGATGGCGTTGACGAACAACGAGCTTGCGGACGCGATCTACCAGCAAATTCTGCGCGGTGCGAAAAACATAGACATCGGGTTGATCCGTCGTTCCTTTCCCGACCAGCAGTCTGGCGAACACCTCCTGCGTCAAATCCTCCGCCTCGGCATAGCTTTGTACGCGGCGCAGGAAAAACGCCATCAGAGCCGGCCTCCAGCGCTGATCCAGTTGATTGCCGGATTTACCCTCTTCGGGCGGCAAATTCTCGTCCCTCCGCTGTTCTGATTAGAAAAACGTATGACGCGCCCGTGGGTCTAGGCAGAATTTTCGCTGGGAGCCAGAAAATCGCGGCGACCACCGTAGGAAGCCGGGTGTTATCCCGCTTTCTTACCGGGAAGCGGCACAATATTGCCTGTGCCAGCCGCCCCGCTCGCGCAATAACGCCCCCAAGCGGTCATCAGCATCACACGCGCGCCTGGCTTATCGGGGGTGCCAAGATAAGTGGTGCGGCGATAGGCCGCCTGCACCGCGTCCGGCGTCTTGTGAGCCAACGCGGCTTCCACCACGGCATCGGCAAAACCCTCGTTCGCCGCCCAGTCGGTGAAGGCGGAACGGAAGCCGTGGACGTGATAAGGCTCGCTCATGTCGCGCAGCACTTTCAGCAGCGTCATGTCCGACATCGGCTTGCCGGCCACGCCGGGGAACACGACATCGCTCCCCGCCCGCCTGAACGCCGCCGCCCTCGCCAGCACCGCCAGAGCGGCGTCAGAGAGTGGCGTCATGTGCGTCTTGCTCCGCTTCATATGATCGGCGGGGATCGTCCATAGGCGGGCTTCCCGATCAAATTCGGCCCAGGTGGCAAGCCGCACTTCCTGCGAGCGCACCCCAGTCAGGATAAGCAGTTCCAATGCCAGCCGCCCGAATGACGGCTTGTGCTGCAACGCCACCATGAAGGCAGGCACCGCGACATAGGGCATGGCCTTGCGGTTTGCCCGTTCCTTCACTTGCCGGGGCAGGCCGCGCCCGGCTTTCAGGCTCCCGTGGCCCGAGGGGGCTTCCGACGATCGCCAGCCCTTCGCGTGAGCATAATCGAGCACGGCGCAAATCCGGTTGCGGACTTGGCGCGCTGTTTCGGGAATCTCCTGCCAGATCGGCGTCAGCACCGCGATAATGTCGGGCGAACCAATTCCGACGGTCGGAATATCACCCAGTTTTGGGAAAGCGTGGTTTTCCAGACTGGCAAGCCACTGACGGGCATAGACGGCGCTTTTCCAGCCCGCCTTATTCTCGGCATGATATTGACGAGCGGCCTCGCGGAATGTCACCTTCGCGGCGGCTTCGTCCTTCCTTTCGGCCAGAACGTCGCGCCGTTCCACCTTGACCGCCTTGCGCAGTTCCCTCGCCTTCTCGCGGGCTTCCGCCAGCGTCAGCAGCTTGGCGCTGCCCAGCCCGATGTCCTGCCGCTTTCCGTCGCGCTGCAAACGCAGGAGCCAGTAGGCCCCGCCGTGCTTGTCCACCTTCAGGAAAAGCCCGTCTCCATCCTGATAAGTGCCGGGATTCGTCAGGGCCGCCTTGACCGCTATCGCCGTGAGTTTACCCATCGGATTCTCTCCCCACACTTTGAGGCGTCAAAATGTGAGGTAAGCAAATCTCTCCCCACACTTCCCCCCACATTTCGCGTCGGCTGCACACGGACGACAGTGGACGCGAGCGGAAGACCGCAGGCATAATAAGCTAGGTTTTCTGGGATTTCTAGGGACTTCTACGGAAGTCCCCGGAACGAAAAATGGTGGACAGGGCTGGATTCGAACCAGCGTACGGAAACCCGGGCAGATTTACAGTCTGCTGCCTTTAACCACTCGGCCACCTGTCCATGGGGCCCGCTTTGGGAAGCGGTCCAATGGCGAAACGAGACTTGCCTGTCAATGCCAGTCATGGGAAAGGCGCGGCATCATGCGTCAAATTTCTCGCCATCGCCGACCCGCCGGCCAAAACCAGCGTGGACAAGCCACCCGCTTCTGGGGCCGCCACGCCGTTCTCGCCGCGCTCGCCAACCCCGAACGCCGCGTCAAGCGCATCTGGGGGACCAGAGAAGCGCTGGGGCAACTCGACCTGCCGCCGGTGCTCCCGATCAGCTACGCCGACGTCGCCGACCTCGCGCGCCTCGTCGCGCGCGACGCGCCGCACCAGGGCCTCGTGATCGAAGTCGATCCGCTCGAAGAGGTCTATCTCGGCGATTTGCTTCAGGAAGAAAGCGACGCCGACAGCAAGCGCCCCTTGCTGATCCTCGACCAGGTCACCGACCCGCACAATATCGGTGCGGTGCTGCGTTCCGCCGCCGCGTTCGACGCCGCCGCGATCATCACGCAGGACCGCCACAGTCCGCCCGAAAGCGGCGTCATCGCGCGCTCGGCCTCGGGCGCGCTCGAAAGCGTGCCGTGGGTGCGCGTCGTCAACCTGTCGCGCGCGCTCGAGGAGATCGCCGAGGCGCAATATTGGCGCATCGGGCTGATGGGCGATACCGAGACGACGCTCGCCTCGACCCTCGACGGCAGCAAGGTCGCGCTCGTCCTCGGCTCGGAAGGCGACGGGATGCGTCACAATGTGATGGAGCATTGCGACGTGCTGGCAAAGCTGCCGATCTCGCCGCGGATGGAAAGCCTCAACATCTCGAACGCCGCGGCGATCGCGCTCTACGCGGTGGCGACATCTGGCAACTAAACCGCGTCATTGCGAGCGCAGCGAAGCAATCTCCAGCTATCGACCTTGATTGGCGGCCGATAGCTGGAGATTGCTTCGTCGCCACGCTCCTCGCGATGACGATATGCTGCGTTTAATCCTCCGCCGCGATCCGCACGCGCAGGCCGTCGAGCGCGTCGCTGAACGGGATTTGGCACGACAGGCGCGACGCCTCGTCGCGGTCGGATGTCGAATCGAGCAGGTCGTTCTCGTCCTCGCTCATCGCGGGCATCGCGTCGGTGTCGCCCGCCTCGACATGGACGTGGCAGGTCGCGCACGAACAGCAGCCGCCGCACAGCGCGAGCAGCTCGTCAAAGCCCGCGTCGCGGATATTCTCCATCACGGTCAGGCTGGTGTCGCCTTCGATCTCATGCTCGTTCCCGTCGCGTGTCACCACAATCAGCTTGGCCATGCTCGTCCTCATATCGTTGGTTCGGCTTGGCCTATGTCGCGCGTTGCGCGTCAAATCAAGCGCTGCTACGGAAGTGATGCGAACAAAAGGAGAATATGGCGATGAGCTTCGGCGAAGAGCAGCTTCATGCGGGAATCGACGCGGTCGCCGCGATCGACGGTAATTTCGCGCGCGCGCTCGGCAACGCCGGTTACCCGCCGCCGCGCATCCGCGAGCGCGGCTATACGACCTTGCTGCGCACTATCGTCGGCCAGCAGGTCAGCGTCGCCGCGGCGAACTCGATCTGGAACAAGCTGGAGGCCGCGTTCGGGGAGGGTTGCCCCGCCGAAGTGATCGCGGCGGCCGAATTCGACGCGCTGCGCGCCTGCGGCCTGTCGGGACAGAAACAAAGCTATGGCAAAAGCCTCGCGCAGCTCGTGCTCGACGGCGCCCTCGATTTCGACGCGCTTCCCGCCGACGACGAGGAGGCGATCGCGCTGCTCACCCAGGTCAAGGGCATCGGCCGCTGGTCGGCCGAAATCTACCTGCTGTTTGCCGAGGGGCGCCCAGACATCTGGCCCGCGGGCGACCTCGCGGTGCAGGAAGCGGTCGGCCGCATCCTCGGCCTCGGCGCCCGCCCGAGCGAAAAGACCGTGCGCGCCCTCGCCGAACCCTGGCGCCCCCACCGCGGCGCCGCGGCGATCTTCAGCTGGCATTGCTACAATATGGATGTGATCTGATCACAGCTACGCCCTCCCCTTCAGGGGAGGGCAGCGAGACAAAAAAGGCCGGGCGGAGCATCCTCCACCCGGCCTTTCTTGTCTCTTGCGAAGCGAAGAGGCTTATTTCTTCGCCGCCGCCTTCTTGGCCGGAGCCTTCTTGGCGGCCGGCTTCTCTTCGGCAGCCTTGGGAGCCGCCTTCTTCGCGGCGGGCTTGTCCTCGGCCTTCGCGGCCTCGGCCTTCTTCGCCGCCGGCTTCTTCGCCGGGGCTTCGGCCTTCTCGGCCTTGGCGTCTTCCTTCACCGCGTCCTTCTTGGCGGCCGGCTTTTTGGCGGCGGCCTTCTTGGCGGGCTTGTGGTCGTGATCATGGTCATGACCGCAGCCCGGGCCATGGACGTGGCCGTTATCGTCGTCGGCCTCGATCGCGGCTTCCAGTTCCTCGCGGGTGGTTTCGCGGTCGCTGACCTCGGCCTTTTCGAACAGATAGTCGACGACCTTGTCCTCATAGAGCGGGGCGCGGAGCTGCGCGGCGGCGAGCGCATCCTGCTGGACATATTCCATGAAGCGGCCGCGCTCTTCGGGGCGATATTGCTGCGCCGCCTGCATGACCAGCCGCTGCATTTCCTGGTTCGTCACCTGCACGCCGTGCGCCTGGCCGATTTCCGAAAGGAGCAGGCCCAGGCGGACGCGGCGCACCGCGATCGCATGATATTCGTCGCGATCCTTTTCCAGCTCGGCCTTCGCCGCCTCGGGATCTTCCTCGTGGCTCGCCTCATGCTCGAGCTGCTGCCAGATCTGGCCGAACTCGGCCTCGACCATCGTCGGCGGCACTTCAAAATCATGCGACGCGGCGAGCTGGTCGAGCAGCTTGCGCTTCATATAGGTGCGGGTGAGGCCGTTCAATTCCTGTTCGACCTGGTCCTTCATCAGCTCCTTGAGCTTGTCGAGGCTTTCAAGGCCGAGCGATTTCGCGAACTCGTCGTCGATCTTCGACGCGGCCGGAACCTTCACTTCCTTCACCGTCACCGCAAATTCGGCGGGCTTGCCCTTCAGAGTCTCGACCGGATATTCGTCGGGGAAAGTCACTTTGAGCGTTTTTTCGTCGCCGACCTTCACGCCGACGAGTTGATCCTCGAAACCGGGGATGAGCTGGCCCGAACCGATTTCGACCGCCATGTCCTCGCCCGTGCCGCCGTCGAAAGCGACGCCGTCGACGCTGCCGGCGAAATCGATGATGACCTGGTCGCCCTGGGCCGCCTTCTTCGTCTTCGGCGCGTCCTCGAACCGCTTCATCTGCGCGGCGAATTCCTCGATCTTCGCCATCACCGCCTTGTCGTCGGCGGGAACGGTCAGCCGCTCGAGCTTCAGCCCGTCGATCGACGGCGCTTCGATCACGGGAAGCACTTCGAGCGCGACGGTCAGCTCGGCATCCTTGCCGCGCTCATAACCATCCTCGAGAGCGACCGCGGGCTGGAGCGCGGGGCGCAGCTTTTCCTTCGCCATCAAATCCTTGACGCCCTGGTCGATCGCCTTGTTGAGCGCGTCGGCGTTCAGCGCCTCGCCGTGCATCTTGCGGATCAGGTTCGGCGGCACCTTGCCGGGACGAAAGCCGGGCATGCGCACGGTCGGCGCGATCGCCTTTACTTCGTCATCGACGCGCGCATCGATATCCTTCGCGGTGATGGTCAGGCGATATTCGCGCTTCAGGCCTTCGTTCAGCGTTTCGACGGTCTTCATTGCCTTGATCTTATCCTTGCTCAAAATCTCGTATCGATGAACCCCGCCCGAAAGGCAGCGTTCCCTATGTCCCGGCCAAAGCTCGCGGAAGTGGTGCGGGCGAAGGGACTCGAACCCCCACATCTTGCGATACTGGTACCTAAAACCAGCGCGTCTACCAATTCCGCCACGCCCGCTTGAGAAGCTTTCAGCCGGGTGCACGAAATCGCGCGCTGCCGCGCACGCCCGTGCGGGCCGCGCGGGGCTATAGCAGACGCGTGGCCGAGGGCAAGGGCGGACCTTCCGCCTATTTCCGCGGGGCGGAACATGCGCCGCGCCGGTTCGTTGGTTCGCTTTAGGAGAATCATCATGCCCCCCGGCGCCGACCCGCTTCCGAAACCGAAACCCGACACGATCGAACCGCAATCGCCTCCCGAAACGCCGGTTCAGCCGACCCCGCTCGAAGACCCGCCCGGCCAGCCGCAGGAAATCCCCGGCAACCCCGGCGGCGGCGACGCCGATCACCCCGGCCGCGGCCCAAGCGAAGTGCCGCCGCAGGAGATTTGAGGCGCGCGCCCTCTTTGCCCCCCTCTCGTCCCCCCGGACTTGATCCGGCGGCCCGCTTTTCCGGCACCGCTGAGCGTTATCCCGGATCAAGTCCGGGATGACGCAGCGAGCATGGGGGTCGCCAAAGAGTTGCAAAGGAAGACTTGACCTCCTCCCCTCTTCCCCGCCACGGCGTTGCGGAGGGAGAGACATCCATGAAATCCATCGCCACGCTCGCCGCGCTGCTGCTGATCGCGACGCCGGTCGCCGCACAGGAAGCGACCCTTTATCGCGGCGGCACCATCATCACGATGGACGGCGACTCGCCGCACATGGTCGAGGCGGTGGTCGCCAAGGATGGCCGGATCGCCTTCGCGGGCGATGAAAAGGGCGCGCGGCTGGCGGCGGGCCGGGACGCCGCGATCCACGACCTCAAGGGCGCGACGATGCTCCCCGGTTTCGTCGATGCCCATTCGCATTTCGCGATCGCGATGCAGATGGCCGGCGGGCTCGACCTGTGGGACAAGACGCTGCCGCCGGTGACCGACATCGCATCGCTGCAAGGTGTCATCCGCGACTATATCGCGCGGAACGCGATCCCCAGGGACGGCTGGGTAATCGTCTGGCAATATGACAATGAGAAACTGGCCGAAAAACACCATATCACGCGCGCCGAGCTCGACGCGGTGGCGGCGGATCGCAAGATCGTCGTGCTCCACCAGTCGCTCCACGCGCTCGTCGCCAACAGCGCCGCGCTCGCCGCCGCAAAGCTGACCGACGCCAGCCAGCCGCCGCCGGGCGGGATGATGCTGCGCGACGCCGACGGCCGCCTCAATGGGGTCTTGCTCGAAAAATCGACCTTCCTGATGCTCGCCGCGATGCCGCAGCTCACCCCCGAGCAAAAGCTCGCGCGGCTCGACGCCGCACAGCAACGCTATTTCGCCGAAGGCTATACCCATGCCCAGGATGGCGCGACGATGCCCGCCGACCTCGCCTTCTTCACCAGCCCCGCCGCGCACAAGCATCTGAAGATCGATCTCGCGCTGCTGCCGCTCTATACCGGGCTCGACGCGCTGCTCGCGCGGCCCGACATCCGTTTCGGGCAATATGACCATCATGTGAAATTGCAGGGAATCAAGGTCATCCTCGATGGGTCGGTGCAGGCGCGCACCGGCTATTTCACCCGCGACTATGCCCGCGGCGCGCCCGACGGCAGCCATCCCTGGCACGGCGCCCCGGCGATGGATCAGGACGCTTTCAACCAGCTTGCCAAAAAGGTCACGCAGCGCGGCTGGCAGATTTTCGTCCACGCCAATGGCGACGCGGCGATCGATATGGCGATCAAGGGGTTCGACGCCGCCGGGATCACGGCCGCCGACGACCGCCGCCCGATCGTCATCCACTCGCAGTTCCAGCGCCGCGACCAGCTTGCCGATTACAAGCGCATCGGCGTCGGCCCCTCCTATTTCTCGAACCACGCCTGGTATTGGGCCGACGTCCACCGCACCAATTTCCCCAAGGAAGTCGTCGATTTCATCAGCCCCCTGCGCTCGGCGCGGGCGGCCGGGCTGATCCCGTCGAACCACAGCGACTACAGCGTCACCCCGCTCGACACGCGCTTCATGCTCTGGACCTCGATGGCGCGCGTCTCGCCGACCGGAGTGGTCAGCGGGCCCGACGAAAGGCTGAACGCCTATGAGGGGTTACAGGCGCTCACCACCGGCCCCGCATGGCAGGCGTTCGAGGAGAATCGCAAAGGCCGGATCAAGGTCGGCCTGCTCGCCGACTTCGTCATCCTCGACAAGAACCCGCTGACGACGCCGGTCGATGGCATCCGCGACATCAAGGTGCTGGAGACGGTGAAGGAAGGCGAAAGCGTCTGGCACGCGGCGCGCTGAGCGCCGTCACGCCGACACCATCCCGCACCGCGCCCGATCAGCCGAGCGCCTTCTTCAGCAGTTCGTTGACCACCTGCGGATTCGCCTTGCCCTGCATCGCCTTCATCGTCTGGCCGACGAAGAAGCCGAACAGTGCTTCCTTGCCGCCCTTATACTGCGCGACCTTGTCGGCATTGGCGGCCAGGATCTTGGCGATCTCGGCCTCGATCGCGCCGGTGTCGCTCGTCTGCTTCAACCCGTCGCGCTCGACGATCACCCCCGCGGCATCGCCGCTCTCGAGCATCTTCTCGAACACAGCCTTGGCGATCGTCCCCGAAATCGTGCCATCGGCGACGAGGCCGAGCAGTTCGGCGGCGTGCGTGGGCGAAACCGGCGAATCGGCAATGTCGCGGCCCATGCGGTTCAAGGCGCCGAACAGCTCGCTCGTCACCCAGTTCGCGGCGGCGACCGGCTTCGCGCCTGCATCGAGCAAGGTGTCGAACCAGCGCGCCGCCTCGACCTCGGCGGTCAGCACATCGGCGTTATAGGCGCTGATTCCCGCCGCCAGATAGCGCGCGCGCTTGGCGTCGGGCAGCTCGGGCAGGCTCGCGCGGCATTCGGCCAGAAACGCATCGTCCAACTCGAGCGGCAACAGGTCGGGATCGGGGAAATAGCGATAGTCGTGCGCATCTTCCTTCGACCGCATCGAGCGCGTTTCATTGCGGTCGGGATCGTAAAGCCGCGTTTCCTGCACCACCGTGCCGCCGCTTTCGATCAGTTCGACCTGCCGCTTCGCCTCGCCCTCGATCACCGCCATCACGAAGCGCACCGAATTGACGTTCTTGGTCTCGGTGCGCGTCCCGAACTCATCGCCCGGCTTGCGGACGCTGACATTGACGTCGGCGCGCATCGAGCCTTCTTCCATATTGCCGTCGCACGACCCGACATAGCGCAGGATCGAGCGCAGCTTGCGCACATACGCTCCAGCTTCTGCGGGCGAGCGCATGTCGGGGCGCGAGACGATCTCCATCAGCGCGACGCCCGAGCGGTTGAGGTCGACATAGGACATCGTCGGATGCTGGTCGTGCATCAGCTTGCCGGCGTCCTGCTCGACATGGATGCGCTCGACCCCGATCACCTTGGCTTTGGGCAGGCCAGCCTTTTCATCGGCCTCGATCGTCAGCGAACCTTCGCCGACAATCGGATGATAAAGCTGCGAAATCTGGTAACCCTGCGGCAGATCGGCATAGAAATAATTCTTGCGGTCGAACCGCGAATATTTGTTGATCTGCGCCTCGATCGCCATCCCCGTGCGCACCGCCTGGCGGATGCACTCGCGGTTCGGCACCGGCAGCATCCCCGGCATCGCGGCGTCGACCAGCGACACCTGCGTGTTCGGCTCCGCCCCGAACGCCGTCGCGGCGCCCGAGAACAGCTTGGCGTTGGTGGTGATCTGGGCGTGAACCTCGAGGCCGATCACGACCTCCCACTCGCCAGTTTCGCCCTTGATGCGGTAATCCGTCATTTCAAATCCTCAGTGTGTCCCCGCGAAGGCGGGGATCCATCTCCCGCCGCCTCGACCTGGAACCATCCGGAGATGGACCCCCGCCTTCGCGGGGGAACAGTCCCATTAACTACCACCACTTCTCCGCGCGCGCCGTAAACCCAGCGCGTTCCTCGATCGCCAGCCCGGCGTTCAGCACGCCCTGCTCGTCAAAAGCCTTGCCGATGATCTGCAACCCCAGCGGCAGCCCTTCGCGGTTCAGCGCCGCGGGCACCGACATCGCGGGCAGACCCGCAAGGCTGGCGGGCACCGCGAACACGTCGTTCAGATACATCGCCAGCGGATCGGCCATCTTCTCGCCCAGCCCGAACGCCGCCGACGGCGCGGTCGGCGCGAGGATCACGTCGCACGCCCCGAACGCCGCCTCGAAATCGCGCGCGATCAGCGTCCTGACCTTCTGTGCCTGCGTGTAATAGGCATCGTAGAAGCCCGCCGACAGCACATAGGTGCCGATCATGATCCGGCGCTTGACCTCGGGTCCGAAGCCATCGGCGCGCGTCGCGGCATACATATCCTGCAACCCCGCCCCATCGGGCAGATCGCGCAGACCATAACGCACGCCGTCATAGCGCGCGAGGTTCGACGACGCCTCGGCGGGCGCGATGATATAATAGGCCGGCAGCGCATATTTGGTGTGCGGCAGGCTGATTTCGACGACCGCGGCCCCCGCATCCTTGAGCATCGCGATGCCCGCATCCCACATCGCGTCGATGTCGGGGTCGATGCCCTCCAATCGATATTCCTTGGGAATACCAACCGTCTTTCCCTTGAGATCGCTCGACAAAGCCGCTTCCCAATCGGGCACCGGCAGGTTCAGGCTCGTCGCGTCCTTCGGATCGAAGCCCGCCATATTTTCGAGCATGATCGCGCAGTCCTGCACCGTCCGCGCCATCGGCCCCGCCTGGTCGAGCGAGCTGGCGAACGCCACGATGCCCCAGCGCGAGCAGCGGCCGTACGTCGGCTTGATCCCCGAAATGCCGGTAAAGGCCGCGGGCTGGCGGATCGAGCCGCCGGTGTCGGTCCCGGTCGCCGCGGGACAGAGCCGCGCCGCGATCGCCGACGACGACCCGCCCGACGACCCGCCCGGTGCCAGCGCCGCGTTGCCGCCATCGTTGCGCTTCCATGGGCTAAGGACATTGCCGAAATAGCTCGTCTCGTTCGACGACCCCATCGCGAACTGGTCGAGGTTCAGCTTGCCGAGCATCCCCGCGCCCGCGTCCCACAATTTCTGCGACACGGTCGATTCATAGCGCGGCACGAACCCTTCGAGCATATGGCTCGCCGCGGTCGTCTGGACGCCGTTGGTCGCGAACAGATCCTTCATCCCGATCGGCACGCCCGACAGGGCTTTGAGCGTCCCCGCCGCGCGATCGGCGTCGGCCGCCTTCGCGGCGGCGAGCGCAAGCTCGGGCGTCTCGACGATGAACGCATTGAGCGCCTTCGCCCCTGCGACATTCGCGCTGAACGCCTCGGCCACTTCAACGGCGCTGAAATCGCCCGCGCGGTGCCCGTCGCGAATCTGCGCGACGGTCAGGTTGGTCAGCTCGGTCATTATTCGATCACCTTGGGAACACCGAAAAAGCCGTGCATCGCCGCCGGCGCGTTCGCCAGCACGTCATCACGCCGCCCGCCGCCGGTCAGCGGATCGGCATCGACGACATCGTCGCGCAGGCGGAGCGTGTTCGGGATGACCGCGGTCATCGGCTCGACCCCGGTCACATCGACCTCGCCGAGTTGCTCGACCCATCCGAGGATGGCGTTCAATTCGCCTTCCATCGCGGCGGCTTCGGCATCGCTGATCGCGATGCGCGCCAGCGACGCTATTTTCCTGACTGTTGCCTGATCGATCGTCATTCATATCGCCTTATCGGGAGAAGCTGCGCCGCTAGCATCCCGCCCGCCGCGCTTCAAGCGGCGCCGACGCCGATGATTATGGGAAATTGTCGCCGAGCGGCTTGCCGTTCACGAACAATTGGCGCCGCGCCACCGGCCGGACCTCGACCGTCGCCTTCGCCAGATCGACGGCTGTCCCCAGCGTCGCCGGCGCCAGGCTGGGCGGATGTTCGTCATATTGGCGCCACTGGCGGGTGACGGCCACGCGCTCGAAAAGGGTGACATGATCGCCAAGCCGCGCCACCACGATATGGTCGTCGTCGATCCGATAGGCGATGCACGGCTGGCTCAGGCAATATCCGCTCTCGTCGATCGCGGCATAGGCGTCGGGCGCCAGCGCCGCGCCTGCGGGCAGAACGCGCAGCTTGTCCTCGATCGGCTTCGCCGCGACCACCGCATCGTCGCCGCGACGCGGGTCGGACTGCGGCGCTTCGCCCCGATATTTCGCCTTCAGGGCGATTTTCGCGAGACCGGCGCGCTCCTTTTGCGGCGATTTTTCCAGCGCCTCAAGCGCGCGGCGCCCGGCGGGTCCGAAATCGAACGCCATCGCCGCCCAGTCGAATTTATCGGCCTTCACCGCCCCCGACGTCAGCCGCGCAAGCTGATCGCGGGTCGAGATGGCGCCGAAATCGAGGACCGGCAGCGCCAGGATCGTCGCCAGCAGCATCAGGCCGATCGCCAGCTTCTGCTGCAACGGGCGCAGCAGCTCGTCGAAATCATGACGCCCCCGGACGACCGACCACAGCCCCGCCGCGCCATAGGCGAGCGCGATCGCCGCCGCGATCACCCCCCAGATGCGCTCGGGGGTCCAGCCATATTGCACCACCCGCAAATACATCGAATAAAAGGCGATCGCGGCCAGCGGCAGCACCGCGGCGACCAGCGCCGCCGCCGCGACATGCAGCAGGCGATTGCCCGCCCGCTCGTCGCGCCCGTTGCCGACCGCGGCATTGGCGAGCAGCACCGCGAAGGCGGCGGCCGCCATCATCAGCGCCGCGGTCGAAAAACCCGATTCCCACAGCGGGGTCAGCCCGGTGCCGATCAACGACAGCAGGAACAACACCAGCGCGGCCGCGAGCACCGGGGCCAGCACCGCAAGCACGATCATCACCAGCCGCTGCAAGGTCGCGACGAGCCGGTCGCGCTCGCGCAGCAGGCCGACGCTGCCGCCGAACGCCGCCCCCGCGAGCATCCAGCCGAACCATTCGCCATTGAGCAACCGCTCGATCAGGTCGATCCCGATCAGCTTGAACATCTGCCCGATCAGGACGATCAGCAGGAAGGTGATGCCGACGAACGCCAGCCCCGCCGCGCCGATCACCGCATCGGCCCAGGCATGGCTGTGCAGCCGCGCATAGGGCATCTGCCACAGCCGCCAGAAACGCCAGTCGGGCGCGACGTCGCGCCGCGTCTGGAACAAGGGCGTCGCGACGAGCACCGCGAGAATCCCCGACCAGAACGGCCATTCGAAGGGCGATCCGCCGACATTATAGCCCGCCGCATGCCAGGCGATCAGCCCGATGACGGCGCCCCACGCCAGCGCGAACCCCGCCGCCCAGTGCCAGCGCCGCCGCTCGACCCCCAGCAGGAATACCACTGTCGCGACCGCGACGAACGCCGCGAGCGCATCGCGCAAGGGCGCGGGCCCGACGCCATAGTCGCGATCGACCAACCCGTAAAAGATCAGCCCCGCAAGCGTGCCGACCGCCGCGAGCAGCCACGGCCGCAGCGGCCACGGCAGGTCATTCTCGTCGAGGCGCGCCGAAAGGCGGGGCGACTCGGAGGCGGGCGGGCTGGCGGGCGCATCGGTCATGCGCAACGTCTACCTTCTATATTCGTCATGCTGAACCTGTTTCAGCATCCATGACCCACCCTCCCGGCCCGCGCAGCGCTCCATTCGAGGACAGTCCATGGACCCTGAAACAAGTTCAAGGTGACGCCTCTGGGAAGGGCGGCTAGAGACTCGCCCATCCTCTCCCTCCCCCATGGAGCCCCCTTTGGCCCGCAAATTCCTCTATGCCGTCGCCGCGATCATTCTCCTCATCCTCGGAGTCGGCATCGCCTATCAGCTCAATCCCGGCTGGTTCGGGCGCGTCGCCTTCGTGCCGAGCACCGAATTCGTCGAGCAGACGGTCGCCCCGCCGAACGCCTATGATGACCCCAAAATGTGGTTCTCGCGCCCCGGTCTCGACGCCGACCCGTCGGACTGGCGCCCGCCCGCGACCGACGAAGCGGGGCAGGCAAAGGACGCCGCGGGCAAGCTGATCCCGCCCGCCAAGGCCGCGCCCTCCGCCGATGCGGCCGAAACACCCTTTCCCAAAGGCGACGCCGCGATCTTCTTCGTCCACCCGACGAGCTATTACAGCAAGGCGAGCTGGAACGCCCCGCTCGACGACGCCGACGCCAATTATCGCGCCAAGCTTTTCATGCAGGGCATGGCGAGCGCGTTCGGCGACGCGGGCGAGGTGTGGGCGCCGCGCTACCGCCAGGCGACGCTCGGCGCCTTCCTGGCCGAGGATCGCGTCACCGCGGGCAAGGCGATCGACGCTGCCTATCGCGACGTCGAACAGGCATTCGACGCCTTCCTCGCCTCGATCCCCAAGAACAAGCCGATCATCCTCGCGGGCCACAGCCAGGGCGCGCTGCACATCGAAATGCTGATCAAGAACCGGATCGCCGGCACCCCGCTCGCGAAACGGATCGTCGCCGCCTATGTCATCGGCTGGCCGATCAGCATCGACACCGACATCGCCGGCCTCGGCCTTCCCGCCTGTCAGACGCCGGAACAGAAGGGCTGCATCCTGTCGTGGGCGAGCTTCGCCGAGCCCGCCGACACCGCGATGGTCACCGGCGCCTATGACGGCACGATCGGCTTCGACGGCCGCCCGCGCGCGGACACGCGGATGCTGTGCACCAACCCGCTCACCGGCATTCCCGACACCGCCGCCGGCCCCGACGCCAATATCGGCACGCTGAAACCCAGCGCCGGTTTCAAGGCGGGCACACTGATCGCGGGCAAGGTCGGCGCCCGCTGCGACGACGACCGCGGCTTCCTGCTGATCGGCGATGCCGATGCCGCGAAAAATTACGTCGTCGCGGGCTATGTGCTGCCGGGCAATAATTACCATGTCTATGACATCACCCTGTTCTGGGCGAACGTCCGCGCCGACGTGCTGCGGCGGCTGGCGACCTATGAAGGCAAGCCCTCGCCAGTCCCGGCTCCGGCGCCGCCGGTCGCGGTCCCCATCGCGGCTATTCCGGCAACGCCCAAATCCTGATTCCGTTCGTGTCGAACGGTTAGAGAGGTTTGATGATCACCACCCTCGCCCCCGATTTCGCCGCCGCGCTGCCGAATGGCGGCCGCCTCGCGGGGCTCGATGTCGGGACCAAGACGATCGGCGTCGCGTTCTGCGATGTGAACTGGAGCTTCGCGACCCCCGACAAGACCATCATCCGCACGAAATTCGCCGCCGACCTCGCAACATTGAAAAGCCTGTTCGCGGCGCAATCCATCGTCGGCCTTATCGTCGGCCTGCCGCTCAACATGGACGGCAGCGACAGCCCGCGCACCCAAAGCACCCGCGCCTTTGCGCGCAACCTCGCCCCGCTCGGGCTTCCCCTGCTCCTGTGGGACGAGCGCTGGTCGACCGCCGCGGTCGAACGCGCGATGATCGCCGCCGACGTCAGCCGCGCCAAGCGCGCGACCCGCATCGACAGCGCCGCCGCCGCCTTCATCCTGCAAGGCGCGATCGACGCGATGACGCGCTAATCCTCCCCCGGCGGGGGAGGGGGACCACCCGCAGGGTGGTGGAGGGGCACAGGCGGTTTACGCCGCGCCCGCGCCTCGGCCGAAGCGTCCGCCAGCACCTGCCCCTCCACCATGCTTCGCATGGTCCCCCTCCCCGTTCCGGGGAGGATCTTTGCTTGCGAAAATCGCAAGCCTATCCTAGACGCTGCCCTTTAATGACACCCTCCACCACCCGACCCGCCAGCGACTATCCGCCCGGCGGCGATGCCTTTCGCCATCGCCACCTGACCGGCATCGCCCAGCTCACCCCTTGGGAGATCAGCTACGTCCTCGACGCGGCCGAACAATGGGTCGAAATGAACCGCAGCGGCGCCGCCAAGCATGACGACCGGCTCGCCGGGCTGACCATCATCAACGCCTTTTTCGAAAATTCGACGCGCACCCTGCTGTCGTTCGAGATCGCGGGAAAGCGGCTCGGCGCCGACGTCGTCAACATGCACGCCGCACAGTCGAGCGTGAAGAAGGGCGAGACGCTGATCGACACGGCGATGACGCTCAACGCGATGCGCGCCGACGCGATCGTCATCCGCCATGCCTCGTCGGGCGCGGTGCAGCTTATCGCCGACAAGGTCGACTGCCCGGTGCTCAACGCTGGCGACGGCCGCCACGAGCATCCGACGCAGGCGCTGCTCGACGCGCTGACGATCCGCCGCCGCCTGGGCAAGGTCGAGGGGCTGACCGTCGCGATCTGCGGCGACGTGCTGCACAGCCGCGTCGCGCGCTCGAACATCCTCGCGCTCACGCTGCTCGGCAACGAGGTGCGCGTCGTCGCGCCGCCGACTTTGATCCCGCCCGCGATCGAGCGGATGCACGTCCAGACCTTCACGGACATGGACGAGGGACTGAAGGACGCCGACGTCGTGATGATGCTCCGCCTTCAGAACGAGCGGATGGACGGCGCCTATCTGCCCAGCCCGCGCGAATATCACGCGCTTTATGGCCTGACGCCCAAGCGGCTCGAACGCGCGAGGCCCGATGCGATCGTCATGCACCCCGGCCCGATGAACCGCGGGGTCGAGATCGACAGCAGCATCGCCGACCACCCCACCCGCTCGACGATCACCGAACAGGTCGAAATGGGGGTCGCCGTCCGCATGGCCTGCCTCGACATTTTGACACGCCGCAAGCGGGGAGTAGCGGGATGGAACTGAACCCGCTCCTGATCACGAACGCGCGCCTGCTCGGCGGTGAGACCGTCAGCCTGCTCGTCGCCCACGGCCGCATCGCCGCGCTCAACCCGGCCGAAATCCCCGACGGCTGCGAGCGTATCGACGCCAAGGGCCAGTGGCTCGCCCCCGGCATCATCGACCTCGGCGTTTTCGCGACCGACAAGCCGGCTTTCCACTTCGGCGGCATCACCCGCGCCGCGCTGATGCCCGACAGCGGCCCGCTCGACAATTCAGGGCTGGTCGAGCGCGCCGCCAAGGGCGGCAAGCCCGACCTCTGGGTCCACCCGCTCGCCGCCGCCACCAAGGGCCTCGCGGGCAAGGAACTCGCCGAGATCGGCCTGATGAAACAGGCGGGCGCGCGCGCCGTCGCCACCGGCCGCGCGCGCATCGCCGACGCCGGGGTGATGCGCCGCGTCCTCGCCTACGCCGCCGCGCTCGGCCTCACCGTCATCGCGCATGCCGAGGATGAAGGCCTGACCCACGGCGCGGTCGCGACCGATGGCGAGATGGCGACGCGGCTCGGCCTCGCCTCGGCCCCCGCGATCGCCGAAGCGATGGCGATCGCGCGCGACCTTTGCCTGGTCGAGGAAACCGGCGCGCCGATCCATTTCCGCCAGGTCACCACCGCGCGCGGGTTGGGCCTCGTCCGCGAGGCCAAGGCACGCGGCCTCCCCGTCACCTGCGGCATCACCCCCGCGCATCTCTTCCTTTCGGACACCGCGATCGGCGATTTTCGCACCTTCGCGCGGCTGTCGCCGCCGCTCCGCTCGGAAGACGATCGCCACGCCTGCCTCGCCGCCGTCGCCGACGGCACGATCGACATCCTCGCCTCGGGTCACGATCCGCGCGGGCCGGAGGACAAGCGCCTCCCCTTTGCCGAGGCGCTTCCCGGCATGGCGGGCGCCGAGACCCTGCTCGCGATGGGGCTGCAACTCGTCCGCGACGGCCATGTCACCCCCGCGCGCCTGTTCGACCTGCTCGCCGCGAACCCGGCCAAGCTGCTCGGCCTCGACGTCGGCCGCCTCGCGCCGGGGTGCGAGGCCGACCTGATCCTGATCAACGACGGCACACCGTGGCAGGTCGATGCAAAGAAGATGGCGGCCTGGGCCGGCAACACCCCCTTCGACGGCATGCCGGTGCAGGGCCGCGCAACGATGCTATGGAAGGGCGGCCAGCGCATCCGCTGACATTGGATAGCGCCGATGGGTGGCATCAGGGTAGCCCCCTACCATGTTCCCTCGCGAAGGCGGAGGCCCATCACCTGCCATCTCGTTATCGGGCAGAGCATGTTCAGAACAATATGCCGGGAGATGGACCCCCGCCTTCGCGGGGGAACAAGCTCCGCCGAGGCCGTGACAGCCGCCGCGACAGGCAAAAAAGGAAGCCCGTCGGCGAACCGGCGGGCTTCGAGAAAAAACGGAACGACCATGGTGGATCATCCCGTGCCTGGGTCGCCCGGCGTGAATGGCCGATCGCGGTGACGATTTCGCTACCCGATCGGGTAGCATTGCAATTTTTTCCGCCGCATTGTTTCTACGTCAGGGGACGTCCGCGACGAATCCCGCCGCCGCTCTTTTCAGCCGGGGACAAGCGTGCCGATCGAACCCGTTACGACATCGACCGAGGACGACACCGCCGCCGAGTGGGAGGTGCTGAACGCGCTGATCGGCCGCATCTATGATTCGGTGCTCCATCCCGAACGCTGGAACGACACGCTCGCGCGCATCACCGGCGCGCTCTGCCCACTGCGCTGGGAATCGGCCTTCATCCTGTGGGAAAGCAACCATCCGCCGCGCGCGCACTTCGTCGCCGCCTCGGGCCTCGCCGCGGGGCTTCAGGAAATCTACACCGCGGTCTACGCCGGGACGAACAGTTGGTCGCAGCGATTCTCGCGCTACCCGAACGGCAGCGTCGTCGACAGCTACGACATCGTCACCCGCGAGGAATTTTACGAGACCGAGTTTTTCCGCAACTTCCTGATGCCCTATGGGATCGACCGGCTCGTCGGCGTGCTGCTCGACCGGCGCGAGGGCGAGCGACTGGGGCTGATGATCCCCGGCCCCGGCGACCGCGACACCGAAAAGCTGAAGCGCGGCCTGCGCATCCTCGCGCCGCATATCCAGCGCGCGATGCGGATCAGCGACCGCATCGCCTCGCTCGAACTCGCGGCCGGCGCCGCGCGCGCCGCCGCCGACGCCGCGCCCTTCGCGATCTTCAGCCTCGACGAGCAACTGGCTATCCTCGCCGCGAACAGCCGCGCCGCGCGCTATGCCGAGGCGGGCTTCATCCGTCTCGCCGGCGACCGTTTCGCTTTCACCCACGGCGCCAGCCAGAAAAAGCTGCTCGACCTCGCCCGCGGTCCCGCGCCCGCGGGCCTCGCCTTTCAGGCGGTGAGCGAGGCGGGCGCCGAATGCCCGGTGCTCGCCGCGCGCATCACGCGCCAGTCGGCGGAGCAGATCGGCGGCGTGCAGTTCGGCGCCGCGCTGGTCGTCACCCTCGGCAGCGCGCCGGGCGAAACCCCGGTGATCGAGATCGACCGCGTCGCGCAATGGTTCGGCCTGACCCCCGCCGAAGCGCGCCTCGCGGTCGCCCTCGCGGCCGGGCAGACGCTCCAGGACTATGCCGCCCTCCGCGCCGTCAGCCTCAACGCCGTGCGCTTCCTGCTCAAAGGCATTTTCCGCAAGACCGGCGCAACCAGCCAGGCCCAACTCGTCGCGACGCTGGCGCGGCTGCCGGGAAGCTCGCAGGGCTGAAGGCGGCTTTGGGGTGGAGAGCGGACGTTTCCGATCCTCCCCGGCACGGGGAGGGGGACCATGCGAAGCATGGTGGAGGGGCACAGTCGGCCTGCCTTGCCGTTGAAATAATATGCGCGACCCAGCGTTGGAAATGTGCGGCTCTTTCGGCCGAACGCGGCGCAAACCTCCTGTGCCCCTCCACCACCCTTCGGGTGGTCCCCCTCCCCCCGTGGGGGAGGATCGCTTTTGGCCGCTATCGGTCGTTAGCCCCAAAACAGAAAAGAGGCGCGGCCCCGCAGCCGCGCCCCTCCCCTGTCCTCCCGCTTGCGGGAGGCCCCCAAACTTCGCCCTCGCTTGCGCGAGGCCCCCAAATCGTTCAGCGCGCCGCCATGCGCACCGGCTTTGCCACCGACGCCCACTGGATGCTCTCGCTGCCGCCCATCTGGCGGATGAAGCAGGCCTGACCCTTGGCCTTGAGTTCGCCGCACAGCATCGACGCATCGCTGCGGGTCGCAAGGCCGTTGACGGTCAGGCGATAGAAGGTGCGGCCGTTCACCACCGCGGCGTGGCTCGATGCCGGATATTGGCCGAGCATCGCGCTCCGCCGTTTCAGCACGCCCCATTTTTCCTTGGCGATGCCCAGGCTGTCATAGGCGCCGAGTTGCACCGCCCAGCCCGAAGGCTTGCTGGCGTTGAAGGCCATCGCCTTGGGCAGGATCTTCGTCGCCAGTTCCAGCGCCTGCTGCTGCGCCGGGCGAATCGCCTCGACGCGCCCGCCCGCGACACGTGGCGCGGCGCGATAGGGTTTGGCGTCGGCCAGAATGATCTCGGCCGGTTTCGGCTGCGGCAGTTCGGTGACCGGCACGACGCCATTTTCGTCGCGCGTCGGCATCGGCAGTTCGACCGTGCGGATCGGGCTCGGATCGGCCGAAGCGAGCACCGGCGCGGCCTCGACAGGCGGCGGCGGTGCAAAAGTCGCGACGGGCGCCGGGTCGGCGACCGGCGCCGGGTCGGCGCTCGCCAGTTCGATCGGCGCGTCGGCGGCCGCCATGGCGGCGCCGTCGGCATTGTTCAGCGCCAGGCGCACCGGCATGCCGGCGTCGGCCTGCGCGGCGGTGCCGAGCAGGCTGGCGACGCGCAGGCGCGCATCGGGCTGTTCGGCGAGCTTCGACCATTCGAGCATCCGCGCCTCGACCTTGTCGAGCGACAAATCCTGCGCGGCCAGGATGCGCGCCTGCGCCCAGCGGCCCGACAGCGCGAACGCCAGCGCCAGATTCTGCCGCGTCCGCGCGGTGGCGTCGGGCGCCCGCGCGGCTTCGGTCAGCATATAGATCGCCGAATTGGTGTCGCCGGTCAGCGCCAGCGCAAGGCCCATGTCCGATGCCGGAACGACGTTGAAATTGCGCTTCAACAGATCGCCCGCCTGATCATTCTTGCCCTGCGCGATATAGGCGAGAGTCAGCGCGATAACGGTATTGCTGTCCTTCGCGCCCAGTTCCATCGCATCGCTCAGCGCCGAAGTCGCCGACGAAAAGCGCCCGTCGTTAAGATAAGCCTGGCCCAGCAAGGCGCGATAGCCCGCGTCGCGCGGGCTTGCGGCGACCGCGGCTTCGGCGAGCGCGACCGCCTTGGTCGGCTTGCCGGCTTCCAGCGCGTCGCGCGCCTTGTCGGCGGCCTTCGCGGCGGTCGCGGGCGCACGGTTCGATTCGGGCGCGGCGTTCGCCATCTTCGCCATCCCGCTGCATCCGGTGACGACGCTCAGCGCGAAGCCCGAAACCGCGAGGTTCCTCAGCAATTTGCGGTTCATCGAATATCCCCCCATGTCGTTCAGGACGCCAGTGTCCGGCGCGCCGGCCGTGCCGCCGGCAGGCGGCTCGCCATCGCGTCGATTTCGGGCAGCGACGCCAGATATTCGTCGAGCAGGTCGATCAGGATGACCTGCGACGAGCGGTTCGTCACCGCGCTCGCAAGGCGCAGGCGCAGGTGGCGCTCGGCATCGAGGCGCAGCGTGAACGCCGCTTTCTCGCGTGCCCGCAGCGCCCGCGGCGCGCGCTCCGTTTTCGGCTTCGGCGCCGGACGCGCCTCGACCTTGCGCGCCACGGCGGCGACGCGGTCGATCAGCGATTCCTGCTGACGCACGATCTCGGGAACCTCGACCGTTTCGGGGACGAAGTCCGGCGCCAGCGCGTCGGAGAACTCGGGCGCGAATTCGGGCATCAGGGCATGACCCGGCGCGTCGGCAACGGCCTGTTCGGCCTCGGCATTGTGCATCAGCACCGATCCGGCGAGCAGCGGTTTCAGGTCGACCATGCGCGCGGGTTCGGTCGCCGCATTCTGGTCGGGGTCGACATCATAACCCATGTCGTTCCAGCCCAGATCGTCATAGCCTTCACCGGCCATCGGCGCGGTGGGACCGCTGCCCAGCGGGGCGCGGCGCATCGCGGGACGCGCGCCGCCCTTGCGGGCAAGCAGTCCGGCGGACAGCGAAGCGAGAGGTTTGGGTTCGCCCATCTTCCCGCTCCCTTACTGGCCAGCGATGCGGCGGCCGAAGCCACCGCCCATCGGGCGGACGGTGCCATAGCCCGGCTGCGCGGGCATCGGCGAGGAGAAGATGGTGCGGCGGAAATTCTTTTCCAGCCGATCGTTGATATAGGTCCACAGCTGGCGGATTTCCTCGGCCGATCGGCCGTTGGGATCGACTTCCATCACCGTGCGGCCGTCGATCATCGACGCGGCATAATCGGTGCGATGGTGCAGCGTGATCGGCGCGACGGTGCCGTGCTGCGACAGCGCGACCGCGGCCTCGCTGGTGATCTTCGCCTTGGGGGTCGCACCGTTGACGACGAACACCAACGGCTTGCCCGCGCGTTCGCACAGGTCGACGGTGGCGCCGACGGCGCGCAGGTCGTGCGGGCTGGGGCGGGTCGGGACGACGATCAGCTCGGCGACCGAAATCACGCTCTGGATCGCCATGGTGATCGCCGGCGGCGTATCGATGACCGCCAGCTTGAAGCCCTGCTGGCGCAAGATCTCGAGGTCGGAGGCCAGCCGCGCGACGGTGGTCTGCGCAAAGGCCGGAAGGTCGGTTTCGCGCTCGTTCCACCAATCGGCGAGCGAGCCTTGCGGGTCGATGTCGATGAGCACCACCGGCCCGGCGCCGGCGAGCTGCGCCTGCACCGCAAGGTGCCCCGACAGGGTGGTCTTTCCCGACCCGCCTTTCTGTGAAGCCAATGCCAAAACGCGCACTATTGTCCCCCTCGACAATCTGAAATCGGCGACGGGATGCCATGCAGGGCGCTAAAATTGAGTTAACGATGATAAAAAGACGGTAAACGGGTTGCGCACAGCTATGGTAAAGGGATCGTTGATCTCATCCTGTCCCGATCCGGCACGGAGTCGGTTCACCCCCAGGGGATGCTAACAGGCTGTTAGCCATTTAGGGATAGGGCCGCCGTCGCAAGTCACTGGAGAAAGAAGATGCGATCTTTCCGCGCCGCCGCCTTTCTGGCCCTGCCGCTCCTCGCGCTCGCCGCGCCCGCGCACGCCGATGTCAAGGCGGGCGTCGACGCCTGGCAGGCGGGCGATTATCAAAAAGCGGTCGCCGAATGGCGCCCGCTCGCGGTGGCGGGCGACGCCGATGCCGAATTCAACCTCGGCCAGGCCTACAAGCTTGGCCGCGGGGTTCCCGCCGACCTCGTCCAGGCCGAAAGCTGGTATCGCCGTGCCGCGAAGCAGGGCCACCTCCAGGCCGAGGATAATCTCGGCCTCATCCTCTTCACCGCGAACAAGCGCGACGAGGCGATGCCCTATATCAAGGATTCGGCCGCGCGCGGCGAACCGCGGGCGCAATATGTCCTCGGCACCGCGATGTTCAACGGCGACTATGCCGCGAAGGACTGGCCGCGCGCCTATGCGCTGACCAAGCGCGCGAGCGACGCCGGGCTCGGCATCGCCTCGGCGCGGCTCGTCCAGCTCGACAATCTGATCTCGCTCGACCAGCGCCAGGCCGGGCTCGCGATGCTGCCGCAGATCGAAAAGGACGAAGCGCGCGCGCGCCTCGCCGCGGTGAACGCCGCCGCGCCGCCCGCCCCCGCCAAGCCCGTACCGTCGCCGATCAGGATCGCGAGCCTGCCGGTCTCGGCGCCCGGCGCCACCTACACGCCGCCGCCGGTGATCGCGCCCGCACCGGCCCCGGCGAAACCCGCGCCGACGCTCTCGACCCCGGCCGCCGTCGCCGCCGCGACCGCCGCCAGCGAAGCCACCGCCGCCGCCGCTGCGGCGAGGGGCGGCACGCCCGGCACCAGCTACGCCGCGCCGCCCGAAAGCGGCAAACTGCCGCCGAAGGCCCAACCGGCCCCAAAACCCGCGCCGCAACCCGCGCCGCAACCCGCGAAGGCCGTCGCCGTCCACACCGGCACCAGCTCGTGGCGCGCGCAGTTCGGCGCCTTCGGGGTCGAAGCGAACGCGCGCAATCTGTGGAAGACGCTCCAGAAATCCTATCCCGCGGTCGCCGGGCGCTCGCCCGTCTATGCCAAGGCGGGCGCCGTCACCCGCCTCCAGACCGCCGGTTTCGCCAGCAAGGCCGACGCCGAGACCCTCTGCGCCACGGTCCGCAAGCGCGGCCAGGCATGCCTGGTGGTCAGCCAATAGGGCCTTCCGTTCCGTCGGCTTAGGGGTGGGAAGCGGCCGTGGGTCTCCTAGGGGAAACCCAATAGACCGCATCCCCGAGCGAAGACGAGGGGCTCGTTCGAGCGGAGCGAGAACCGCGCGCCTCCGCTGCCTCGACTTCGCTCGGCAGAGCCCCTCGTCTTCGCTCGGGGATGCGGCTTCTATGACGGCTCGCCACGCTGATTGCGGCAACAACTGCTCGAAACCGGCTGTCCCCATTCCGGGACCGCAGTCCCCCGCCTCGCCCCTACCCCAGCACCCAGCTCCGCCGCGAATAGCCCTGCGCCCAGAGCAGCGCGGTCAGATCGTGATGCCGGATCACCGCGGCGGCGGCTTCGGCGGCGGCGGGGTGCGGGTAATAGCCGACGCCCAGCCCCGCCGCGGTCAGCATCGGAATATCGTTCGCGCCATCGCCGACCGCCAGCGTGTCGCCCAGCGGCAGGCCGTGCTTCGCCGCTTCGCGCTTCAGCGTCTCGAGCTTGGCGTCCTTGTCGACGATCGGCTCACTCACCGTGCCGGTCAGCTTGCCGTCCTCGATCAGCAGCCTGTTCGCGACGACCGTGTCGAACCCGATCGCTTCGCCCACCGGCCCCGCGAAGGCGGTGAAGCCCCCCGTCACCAGCACCGAATGCGCGCCATGCGCCTTCATCGTCTGGACCAGCGTGCGCGCGCCGCGGGTCAGCCGCACGCGCTCGACCCGGCATTCGGCCAGCACGCTCTCGTCCAGCCCGCGCAGCAGCGCGACCCGTTCGGTCAGCGCGCCGCGAAAATCGACCTCGCCGCGCATCGCCTTCGCCGTGATCGCCGCGACCTGGTCCTTGATCCCGGCATAATCGGCCAGTTCGTCGATACATTCGACCGTGATCATCGTCGAATCCATGTCGGCGATGATCAATTTCTTGGTGCGGTCGCCGAACGGCTGGACGACGACGTCGAGCGTGCCATGATCCATTTTCGCCAGTTCGGCGCGCGCGCTGACCAGGCTGCCCTGAAAGAAGATATCGGCCGCGTCATGCTCGTCGATCCAGTGCGGAGCGCCGACATCGTGCCCCGTCGTGTCGAGCCGGTCGATCGCTTCGCGAACCACCTCGTCGGTGAGCTTCCCGGCTGCTATCAGCGTGGCAACGAACATGGCTTCTCCTTCTGTCTCTTCCATTCGCGGGCGACCGCCCGTCGTGCTTATCGCCGGACCCACGGCCAGCGGCAAGAGCGCTTTGGCGGTCGCGGTCGCGAAAGCCTGTGGCGACGCGATCGTCGTCAACGCCGACGCGAGCCAGGTCTATGCCGACCTCGCCATCCTGTCGGCGCGCCCGACGACGGCGGAGATGGGCGGCGTTCCTCACCATCTCTTCGGCCATATCGACGCAGCCGAGGCGCATAATGTCGCGCGCTGGGCGGCCGAAGCACGCGATGCGATCGGCCGCGCCCACGCGGCGGGGAATATTCCCATCCTCGTCGGCGGCACCGGCCTCTATCTGCGCACCTTGCTGTTCGGCATCGCCCCGGTGCCCGCGATCGACCCCGACATCCGCGCCGCCGTCCGCGCGCTGCCGGTCCCCGAAGCCCATGCCGCGCTGGTCCAGGCCGATCCCGAAGCCGCCGCGCGGCTGAACCCCGCCGACACCACCCGCGTCGCCCGCGCGCTCGAGGTCGTCCGCGCGACCGGCCGCACGCTCGGCGACTGGCAGCAGGCGCGTGAGGGCGGCATCATCGATGCGATCACCCTCGCCCCGCTGGTCCTCCTCCCCCCGCGCGATGAACTGCGCGAACGGTGCGACCGGCGCCTCGTCCAGATGTTCGAGCAGGGCGCGATCGCCGAGGTCGAGGCGTTGCTGGCCCGCGATCTCGACCCCGATCTTCCCGCGATGCGCGCGATCGGCGTGCCGCAGATCGCGGCTTACCTCGCCGGCGCGATCGGCCGCGACGACGCGCTGACGCAGGCGCAGGCCGCCACCCGCCAATATGCCAAGCGCCAATTCACCTGGTTACGCCACCAGCCGCCCGCCGATTGGCTGCGCCACGCAATGTCATTAAACATCGATTCCATCTATGAATTAGCAATAATATTGCGTAATAGACTGTTGACAAGATAGAATCATATACCTATTGCCCGCAGCCTTGTTGCAGCGCACAAGCGCAGGCTTTAGCTGTTGAAAAGGAGTTTCGTCGTGACGGAAATGAGCGGTGCCGACATGGTGGTTCAGGCGCTGGTCGACCTTGGGGTCGACACAGTGTTCGGCTATCCGGGCGGCGCGGTCCTTCCCATCTATGACGCGCTCTACAAGCATCCGACGATCCAGCATATTCTCGTCCGCCACGAACAGGCGGCGACCCACGCGGCGGAGGGCTATGCGCGCTCGACCGGCAAGCCCGGCGTCGTGCTCGTCACCTCGGGCCCCGGCGCGACCAACGCCGTCACCGGCATCACCGACGCGCTGCTCGATTCGATCCCGATGGTCGTGCTGACCGGCCAGGTGCCGACGACCCTGATCGGCACCGACGCCTTCCAGGAATGCGACACCGTCGGCATCACGCGCCACTGCACCAAGCATAATTATCTGGTGATGGACCCCGACCGGCTCGGCCCGATCATGCACGAGGCCTTCCATATCGCGACCCACGGCCGCCCCGGCCCGGTGGTGATCGACATTCCGAAGAATGTGCAGGTCGCGACCGGCACCTATTCGGTGCCCGAGATCATCCAGCACGCGAGCTACCGCCCGCAGGTCAACCCCGACGCGAGCGCGATCGCCGCCGCGATCGACATGATCGCCGCGTCCGAACGCCCGGTCTTCTACACCGGCGGCGGCGTGATCAACGCCGGTCCCGGCGCCAGCGCGGCGCTGCGCCAGCTCGTGTCGCTGACCGGCGCGCCGATCACCTCGACCTTGATGGGCCTCGGCGCCTTTCCCGCCGACGATCCGAAATGGCTCGGCATGCTCGGCATGCACGGCACCTATGAATCGAACATGGCGATGAACCGCGCCGACCTGATCATCGCGGTCGGCGCGCGCTTCGACGACCGCGTCACCGGCCGCCTCGATGCCTTCGCGCCCGAGGCGAAGAAGATTCACATCGACATCGACCGCAGCTCGATCAACAAGATCGTCCCCATCGACCTCGCGATCGTCGGCGACGCCGGCCGCGCGCTCGACGCGCTGGTCGCGGCGTGGGCCGACCGGGGCCACAAGGCGCGCGACCTGGGCGAATGGTGGCGCCGCGTCGACGGCTGGCGCGCGACGCGCTGCCTCGACTTCCCCGAAAAGAAGGAGCCGGACGCCGACATCATGCCGCAGCGCGCGGTCAAGGCGCTGTTCGACGCGACCCGCGGCCGCGACCCGATCATCACGACCGAGGTCGGCCAGCATCAGATGTGGGCGGCGCAGCATTTCGGCTTCTCGGCCCCCAACCGCTGGCTGACCAGCGGCGGGCTCGGCACGATGGGCTATGGCTTTCCCGCCGCGGTCGGCGCGCAGATCGCGCACCCGAACCGCCTCGTCGTCTGCATCGCGGGCGAAGCCAGCTTGCAGATGAACATCCAGGAAATGGGCACGGTCGCGCAATATCGCCTGCCGGTGAAGATCTTCATCCTCAACAATGAATGGATGGGGATGGTCCGCCAGTGGCAGGAACTGACCTACGAAAGCCGCTATTCGAACAGCTATTCGGACAGCCTGCCCGATTTCGTCAAGCTCGCCGACGCCTATGGCTGGACGGGCCTGCGCATCGACACGCTGGGTCAGCTCGAGAACGGCATCCGGACGATGATCGACACCCCCGGCCCGGTGATCGTCGACTGCCGCGTCGCCAAACTCGCCAACTGTTTCCCGATGATCCCGTCGGGCGCGGCGCACACCGACATGATCCTCCAGCCGAACGACATCGTCGGCACGATGGACGACGAAGCGAAAGCACTGGTGTGATGATGACAGCCGACACGATCCTCCCCCATCGGGGGAGGGGGACCATGCAAAGCATGGTGGAGGGGCACGTGCCCCATAGCGCAGCATTTGGGCGAGGGCGCCCCTCCACCACCTTCGGTGGTCCCCCTCCCCGTTCCGGGGAGGAATAATGAAAATCACCACCGAAGCCGGCGAGCGCCATGTGCTCGCCATCACCGTCGACAACGAAGCCGGGGTGCTCGCCAAGATCACCGGCCTGTTCACCGCGCGCGGCTATAATATCGAAAGCCTGACCGTGGCGGACATCACCGCCGACCACGCGCTGTCGCGCATCACCATCGTGACCTCGGGCCCGCCGCCGGTGATCGACCAGATCATCGCGCAGCTCGACCGGCTCGTCCCCGTCCACAAGGTCGTCGACCTTGCCGACCACGAGGCGCATGTCGAGCGCGAGATCGCGCTGGTCAAGGTCGCGGGCACCGGCGACAAGCGCATCGAGGCGCTGCGCATGGCCGACGTCTTTCGCGCCAAGGTGGTCGACACGACGCTGACCAGCTTCATCTTTGAAATCACCGGCAACAGCGACAAGGTCGACCGCTTCATCGCCCTGATGCGCGAATGCGGGCTGGTCGAGGTCGGCCGCACCGGCGTCGTCGCCATCGCCCGCGGCGCGGAGGCGCTTTAGAGTTTCTACACACCGTCATCCCGGCGAAGGCCGGGATCGCACCCTCGCGGCTTGCCGCACCGTCAAGATCCCGGCTTTCGCCGGGATGACAAATAATTGAGCACATGAAGGGGTTTTTCCTATGCAGGTTTACTACGATCGCGACGCCGACCAGGATCTGATCAAGAACAAGAAGGTCGCCATCCTCGGCTATGGCAGCCAGGGCCACGCCCATGCGCAGAATCTCCGCGACAGCGGCGTGCGCGAGGTCGCGATCGCGCTTCGTCCGGGTTCGGCGACCGCGAAGAAGGCCGAAGGCGCGGGTTTCAAGGTGCTGTCGAACAAGGAAGCCGCCGCCTGGGCCGATGTCATCATGATCGCCGCTCCCGACGAATTGCAGGCGAAAATCTATTATGACGACCTCGCCGACCATCTGAAGCCCGGCGCCGCGCTCGCGTTCGCGCATGGCCTCAACATCCATTTCGGGCTGATCGAGGCGCGCGACGACATCGACGTGTTCATGGTCGCGCCCAAGGGCCCCGGCCACACGGTGCGCAGCGAATATCAGCGCGGCGGCGGCGTCCCCTGTCTGATCGCGGTCGCGCAGGAAGCCAGCGGCAACAGCGGCAACGGCCACGCCAAGGCGCTCGCCTTGAGCTATGCCAGCGCCGTCGGCGGCGGCCGCAGCGGCATCATCGAAACCACCTTCAAGGAAGAGTGCGAGACCGACCTGTTCGGCGAGCAGGCGGTGCTCTGCGGCGGCGTCACCCACCTGATCCAGGCGGGTTTCGAAACGCTGGTCGAGGCGGGCTACGCCCCCGAAATGGCCTATTTCGAATGCCTCCACGAAACCAAGCTGATCGTCGATCTCCTCTATGAAGGCGGCATCGCCAACATGCGCTATTCGATCTCGAACACCGCCGAATATGGCGACATCAAGACCGGCCCGCGCATCATCACCGACGAGACCAAGGCCGAAATGAAGCGTGTCCTCGCCGACATCACGTCGGGCCGCTTCGTCAAGGATTTCGTCCTCGACAACCAGGCCGGCCAGCCCGAGCTGAAGGCGAGCCGCAAGGCCGCCGCCGCGCATCCGATCGAACAGACCGGCGCGCAGCTCCGCGCGATGATGCCGTGGATCGCCAAGAACAAGCTGGTCGACAAGGCGGTCAACTGACGCCCTGTTCTTCGTCGTCATGGCGAGGAGCGTAGCGACGAAGCAATCTCCAGCTATCGGCCTTGCGCAAGCAGAGGGCTGGAGATTGCTTCGCTCCGCTCGCAATGACGGGTAAGAGAGTTTGATGACCGCTTCTCCCTTCCACGCCCACCACAAGAACCTCGCCGCGCTCGCCGCCGACGACCGCCGCCGCGCGCTCGCCCCGCGCGCCGGGACCGACTTCGCCTCGAACGACTATCTCGCGCTCGCCGGCTCCTATGCGCTGAACGAAGCGCTCGCGGCGGGCGTCGCGCGCGGACTTCCCGCGGGGTCGGGCGGTTCGCGGCTGCTGCGCGGCAATCATGAAGAGCATGAGGCGCTCGAAGCCCACGCCGCGCGCCATTATGGCAGCGAGGCGGCGCTGTTCTTCCCCACCGGCTTCGCCGCCAACGCCGCGCTGTTCGCGACGCTGCCGCAGCGCGGCGACCTGGTGGTCCATGACGAGCTGATCCACGCCAGCGCGCACGACGGCATGAAGCTTGGCCGCGCCGGCCGCGTCGATGCCCGCCACAATGACGCGCAGGCGTTCGACGACATCATCGCGCGCTGGCGGCGCGGCGGCGGCAGCGGCACGCCGTGGATCGCGGTCGAAAGCCTCTATTCGATGGAGGGCGACCGCGCCCCGCTCGCCGATCTCGCCGCGGTCGCGGGCCGTCACGACGCGGTGCTCGTCGTCGACGAAGCCCATGCCACCGGCGTCTATGGCCCCGCGGGCCAGGGCCTCGCGCACGACCTCGCCCCGTGCGACAATCTGATCACGCTCCACACCTGCGGCAAGGCGCTCGGCTGCGAGGGCGCCCTGCTCTGCGGGCCCGCGATCGTCCGCGACTTCATCGTCAACCGCGGCCGCCCCTTCATCTTCTCGACCGCGCCGTCGCCGCTGATGGCGTCGCTCGTCCGCCAGGCGCTCGAAATCGTCGCGAACGAGCCCGAGCGGTCGGCGCGCCTTCACGGTCTCGTCCGCCATGCCGAAATGCGCCTCGCCGCGCTCGGCCTTCCCGCCAGCGGCAGCCAGATCATCCCGGTCGTCATCGGCGACAACGCCCGCACGATGCGGATCGCCGCTGCGCTGCAGGCGGCGGGCTTCGACGTCCGCGGCATCCGCCCGCCGACCGTCCCGCACGGCACCGCGCGCCTTCGCATCGCGATCACCCTCAACGTCGGCGAGCGTGAGGTCGACGCGATGACGGGCGCGCTCGCCGCCGCGATGGCCGACGCCTGATGCCGCGCTTCGTCGTCACCGGCACCGACACCGGCATCGGCAAGACCGTCTTTTCCGCCGCGCTCGCGGGCGCGCTCGGCATTCCCTATTGGAAGCCGATCCAGTCGGGCCTCGAAGACGAGACCGACAGCGAAGCCGTCGCGCGGCTCGCGGGCGTTCCCATCCATCCCGAGGGTTACCGCCTCGTCACCCCCGCTTCGCCGCACCGCGCCGCCGAGATCGACGGCATCATTCTCGACCCCGACGCCCTCACCCCACCCGCGGGCGACCTGCTCATCGAGGGCGCCGGCGGCGCGCTCGTTCCCGTCACCCGCACATGGCTCTACGCCGACCTGTTTGCGCGCTGGCAAATCCCCGTCATCGTCTGCGCGCGCACCGCCCTCGGCACGATCAACCACAGTCTGCTGACGATCGAGGCGCTGAAATCGCGCCGCGTGCCCGTACACGGCATCGCCTTCATCGGCGACGCGGTGGAAGACAGCGAGGCGATTATCGCGGAAATCGGCGGCGTGCGCCGATTGGGCCGTTTGCCGATCGTCGAGCCGCTGACGCCGGAAACGCTGTCCGCCGCGTTTCACACGAACTTCAACCTCGCAGATTTCCGATGACCTCTCCCTATTCGTCATTCCCGCGAAAGCGGGAACCCAGCGAACGCATGACACCACCCGCAGGGTGGCAATTCGAACCGCGAGGGTGCAACTGGGAATGTTGGTGGCTGAAATGACGAATAGCCCCATCTGGCACCCCTTCACCCAGCACGGCCTCGGCGATCCGATTCCGCTGATCGCCCGCGCCGACGGCGCGTGCCTCTACGACGCCGACGGCCAGCGCTGGATCGACGCGATCTCGAGCTGGTGGGTCACCACCCACGGCCACGGCCACCCGCGCATCATGGCCGCGATCCGCGAACAGAGCGAAAAGCTCGACCAGCTCATCTTCGCCGGCTGGACCCACGAGCCCGCCGAGACCCTCGCCGCCGAGCTGATCCGCATCACCCCCGACCCGCTGACTCGCGTCTTCTTCTCGGACTCGGGTTCGACCAGCGTCGAGGTCGCGCTGAAAATGGCGCTCGGCTATTGGTTCAACATCGGCGAGGCGCGCAGCCGCATCCTGGTGATGGAGCACAGCTATCACGGCGACACAATCGGCGCGATGTCGGTCGGCGAACGCGGCGTCTATAACCGCGCCTGGCAGCCCCTGCTGTTCGACGTCGGCACCATCCCCTTCCCGCGCGATGGACAGGAACAGGCAAGCCTCGACGCGCTCGAAGCCGCCTGCGCACAAAAGCCCGCCGCCTTCATCGTCGAGCCGCTGATCCTCGGCGCCGGCGGGATGCTGGTCTATCCCGCCTGGGTGCTGGCCGAGATGCGCGCGATCTGCGCCCGCCACGGCGTGCTGTTCATCGCCGACGAAGTGATGACCGGCTGGGGCCGCACCGGCACCCGCTTCGCCTGCGATCAGGCGGGGGTGACCCCCGACATCGTCTGCCTGTCGAAGGGGCTGACCGGCGGCGCGATCCCGCTTGCCGTCACCCTCTGTATCGAACCGATCTTCGCCGCCCATTTTTCGGCGGACCGCAGCAAGACCTTCTATCATTCGTCGAGCTACACCGCGAACCCGATCGCCTGCGCCGCCGCGGGCGCCAATCTCGCCATCTGGCGCGACGAGCCCGTCCAGCACCGCATCGACGCGCTCGCCGACGCGCAGGCCGCGCATCTGTCGCTGCTCGCCCACGACCCGCGCGTTCGGAACCCCCGCCGCCTCGGCACGATCGCCGCGCTCGACATCGCCGTGCCGGACTCGGGCTATCTCTCCACCCTCGCCCCGCGCCTGATCGCTTATTACCGCGACCGCGGCGTCCTCCTCCGCCCACTCGGCAATACCGTCTACGTCATGCCCCCCTATTGCATCACCCCCGACGATCTGGCGCAGGTGTGGGCCGCAATCGCGGGTTCGCTGGACGAGCTTTAAGGAACAAGCTCGTCGCCCTCGCGCGGGCGACGGACCGGATTGATGTCCGCGCGCACTGGCTTCCCACTCCGCCAATTCTGCTCAGGTTCATCTTCGTCCCTTATGCTGGTATCAGGGGACGAATTTTCGGGACATGCGCGCAAAGATGAAACCGGCTTCCCTTCTCCTGTCCCTGGCGGCGCTCTTTCCCGCCGCCGCCGCGCATGCGCAGGACGGGGATCTCGCGCAGACCTCCACCCCGCCCGAGCGCGTGTCGATTCTCTATACCTATGGCGACGAGCCGTGCCCCGAGGCCGAGGGCGACGAGATCGTCGTCTGCGCGCGCCAACCCGAAACCGATCGCTACCGCGTCCCGAAGGCGCTGCGCCATCAGGATGAGGAGGTCGCCGTCGGCGGCGGCTCCTGGGCCTCGGCGGTCGAGGACAATCACTACGGCGCCGCCGCGGCGAGCCGGCCGAACAGTTGCTCGCCGGTCGGCAGCTATGGCTATACCGGCTGCACCTCCGCCATGCTGCGCCAATGGTTCGAGGAACGGCGCGCCGCGGCGCATTGACGGCGACGCCTGCGTCATCGCGGTCCTCGCGACCATTTGCGTCGCTGGCGGAATATCCCTAACCCCTTTCACGGGCTTGCCGACGGGGGATGGGCGATGCGTATGATGCAAGCGATCGGGCCGATGCTGCTTGCCGGGATGCTGCTCGCCGGGCTGGCCCTCCCCCTCGCGCCGCTCCACGCGCAGACCCCGGCGGCGCAGGACGATGCCCGCAAGGCCGCATTCGACCAGCGGCTCGCCGAGAACAAGCAGCAGCTTCGCGATACACCCTATGCCGACAAGGAAGGCCGCATCGCGCTGCTCGCCGACCGCGCCAAGCTGACCGCCGATTTCTTTGGCGACGAAAGCATCGAACACGCCGACGCGCTGCAACTGCTCGCTTTCGAATATTATTCGGCCAGGCGCTGGGCCGAGGATGCCGCGCTGCGCTCACGCGCGCTCGCGATCCGGCGCAAGCTTCAGGGCGACCGATCGAGCGATACGCTCTACGCCGTGCGCGCGCTCGGCCGCTCGCTCGCCGAGGATGGCCGTCCGGGCGAAGGCGCCGCGATCCTCGGCGCCGTGCTCGCCGCGTGGAAACATGACGAGGCGACGCTCGCCGAAGCCGCCGAGCGCAGCGTCCCGCGCGGCCGCACGGTCGAGGGCAAGGCGCTCGGCATGGCCGCGGCCGACCACGCCCGGCTCGCGCTCGACGTCGGCGATCCCGCCGCCGCGGTCTCCTCGGCGCGCCTCGCCGCCGCCGCTTCGCTCGCCTATCGCCGCGGTTTCGGCTTCGGTGTCCTCGACGAACAGATGATCGAGGGTGCCGAGCGCAACCCCGAACTCCACACCGGCGAGACGGCGTTCGGCGACTGGTCGCGCCTCTATGCCAATGCCCTGTGGGAAGCCGCGCCGGACGACCCCAAGGCCCGGTCCGACGCCTTGCTCGTGCTGCAGGACGTGATGGCGGGGCGGACGTCGCGCGCCCTCGCCCGCGCCGCCGCCGCGCGCGCCGCCACCGCCGCGGGCGCCGCGACCCTCCTGGGCGAACGCGATGCGAAAGCCGCCGAACTGACCGCGCTCTTTGCCCGCACCGAAAGCGTCAGGACCGGCAGCGCCGCCGACCGCGACCTATGGGACCAGATCCATGGCGCGAACGAGGCGCTCGCGGTGATCGACGCCCGGCTGGCCGCCGCCACCCCCGGCTATTTCGAACTGGTGCGCCCCGAAATGCTCGATGCCGCAAAGGCGCAGGCGCTGCTCGCCCCCGACGAGGCCTTTCTGTTGATCGTGCCGACCGAGCGCGGCACCCACAGCCTCGTCGTCACGCGCGAGGGGCTTGTCTGGCACCGCAGCGACCTGACCGAGGCCGATCTGGCGGGGCGCGTCCGCCGCCTGTTATGGGACGTCGGCGCGAATATCGACGTCACGCCCGAAGAGAATGACCGCTGGTCGGCCGAGGGCGAAGGCGATTTCCCCTTCGATCGCGGCACCGCCTTCCTGCTCTACGACCGGCTCGTCGCGCCGCTGGCGCCCGCGCTCGCCGGAAAGCGCCACCTGTTCACCGCCGCCAGCGGCGCGATCTCGTCGCTGCCGCTCGGCATCTTCGTCACCGAAAAGCCCAGCGGCGCCGACGGCGATCCCGCGGTGCTGCGCGCGACGCCGTGGCTCGCCGACAAGGCCGCGATCCTCCAGCTTCCGTCGCTCCAGTCGCTCGAACTGCTGCGCGCGGTCGAGGCCCGCCGGCCCGGCGGCGATGGCGGCGGCGACACGATGGTCGGCTTCGGCGACCCGCTGCTCGACGGCGTCGCCGAGACGCGCGGCGTGTCGGGCCGCATCCGCGGCACGCGCGGCAGCGGCCCTTCGCTGGCGCAGGGCCTGCTGCGCGCCGCCGACGATACGGGGCCGGCGCTCGCCGACCCCGCGACGCTGCGCCGCCTCGCCCGCCTTCCGGGCACCCAGGCCGAACTCAAGGCGCTGCAAGCCCTGTTCGGTCCCGCGCGGACCCGGCTGTTCCTCGCCGATGCGGCGACCGAAACCGCGGTCAAGACCGGCGACCTGTCGCATCTGTCGGTGCTGTTCCTCGCGACGCACGGCCTGATCGCGGGCGAGCTTCAGGATGTCGAGGAGCCCGGCCTCGTCTTCACCCCGCCGCGCCGGGCCAGTCTTGCCGACGACGGCCTGCTCACCGCGTCGGAAGTCGCCGGCCTGCGCCTCGGCGCGCGCTGGGTGATCCTGTCGGCGTGCAACACCGCCGCCGGCGACGGCCGCGCCGGGGCGCCCGGCCTCTCGGGCCTCGCGCGCGCCTTTTTCTTCGCGGGCGCCGAAAGCCTGCTCGCCTCGCACTGGCCGGTGCGCGACGATGTCGCCGCGGTGCTCACCGTGCGATTGTTCGAGCTGATGCGCGCCGACCCCCGGCTTTCGCGCGCCGAGGCGCTGCAACGCGCCGAACGCGAAATCCGCGACAATCCGGTCAAGGACGACGCCCTGCAAAGCTGGGCGCACCCCAGCGCCTGGGCTCCCTTCTCGCTGATCGGCGACGCCGTCCGCTAGCGATACCCGGAAACGGAAACGCCATGTTTCCAAGGCGCTGGTTGACGTTCGCGCCCGCCATGGCCTAGCGTCGCGCCTCCCCCAAAGGAGATGATATGCGCCGCTTCGCTCCCCCCGCCGCTCTCGCCGCCCTGATGCTCGCCGCCCTGATGCTCGCCGTCATCGCGGTGCCCGCCGTCATCGCCCAGCCGCCCGCGAGCGCACCCGGCGCCCCCGATCGGAGCCGCGTCACCGCGGGCACCTATGCCGCCGATCCCCATCACACGATGGTCGTCTGGCAGGTCGATCACCTCGGCTTCAGTCCCTACACCGGCATCTTCGGCGACGTGACCGGGACGCTGGTCCTCGATCCCGCCAACCTCGCCGCGGCGAAGGTCGAGGTGACGATCCCGGTGGCAAAGATCACCACCGCGAGCGCGGGCCTGACCAGCCATCTGCTGCGCCCCGGCAAGGACGGCGGCAAGCCCGATTTCTTCGGCCCCGCGCCCGCCGACGCCCGCTTCGTCTCGACCCGCGTCGTCCTCGATGACGACGGCGACGAGGCGAAAGTCATCGGCAATCTCACCCTCAACGGCGTCACCCGGCCGGTGACGCTCGACGTCGATTTCCACGGCGCCGGCGCGATGGGCGGCAAGCAGACCGTCGGCTTCCGGGCCGAAGCGACGATCCGCCGCAGCGATTTCGGCATCGGATTCGGCATCCCGATGGTCAGCGACCAGGTCGACCTCAAGATCCACGCCGCGTTCGAAAAACAATAGCCCCGCTCCATCATCCCGGCGAAGGCCGATGAAATTTTCGCAGCCGCCCCTTGCTTCACGCGGCATTTTGCATCATGGAAGCGGCCATGCGCGGTAACGCTCTCCTTCTTCTGCGACTTACACGCCCTTGGGCGTGACACTGGCTGCGCGCTAGTCGCGGCCACCCGCCCAAGGGTCCGACCGACACAATAGCGCAACCGCAGAAGAAGACATTCCCATGACCATGCTCCGCGATCCGTCCGCGAAATATTCGGCTTTCCCGCAGGTTCCCTTGACGAACCGCGAATGGCCCGGCCGCACCATCACCAAGGCGCCGATCTGGCTTTCGACCGATCTGCGCGACGGCAACCAGTCGCTCATCGATCCGATGGACGCCGAAAAGAAGACCCGCTTCTTCGACCTGCTCGTCAAGAGCGGGTTCAAGGAGATCGAGGTCGGCTTCCCCGCCAGCGGCGCGACCGACTTCGACTATATCCAGAACCTCGTCCGCACCGGCCGCATCGCCGACGACGTGACGCCGCAGGTGCTGACGCAAAGCCGCGCCGACCTGATCCGCACCAGCTTCGACAGCCTCGCGGGCGCGAAAACCGCGATCGTCCACGTCTATAACGCGGTCAGCCCGGCGTGGCGCCGCATCGTCTTCGGCATGGAAATGGCCGAGATCAAGGCGATCGCGATCGAGGGCGCCAGGCAACTGCGCGACAATGCCGCGCGCCTGCCGCAAACCAACTGGCGTTTCGAATACAGCCCCGAAACCTTCTCGACCGCCGAGCTGGATTTCAGCCTCGAATGCTGCGAAGCGGTGATGGACATCCTTGCACCGACCGCCGAAAACCCGATCATCCTCAACCTCCCCGCGACGGTCGAGGCGGCGACCGCGAACATCTATGCCGACCAGATCGAATATTTCGGCAAGAATCTGCCGAACCGCGACGCGGCGATCATCAGCCTGCACACCCACAACGACCGCGGCACCGGCGTCGCGGCGGCCGAACTCGGTCTGCTCGCGGGCGCCGACCGCGTCGAGGGCTGCCTGTTCGGCAATGGCGAGCGCACCGGCAACACCTGCCTCGTCACCATCGCGCTCAACATGTATACGCAAGGGGTCGATCCGCAGCTCGACTTCTCGAACATCGACGAGGTCATCGCGACGGTCGAATATTGCAACCAGCTCCCCGTCCATCCGCGCCACCCCTATGGTGGCGAACTGGTCTACACCGCCTTTTCGGGCAGCCACCAGGACGCGATCAAGAAAGGCTTCGCCGCGCGCGAACGCCAGAATGACGAAAAGTGGGAGGTGCCCTACCTGCCGATCGACCCCGCCGATCTGGGGCGCAGCTATGAAGCGGTGATCCGCGTCAACAGCCAGTCGGGCAAGGGCGGCGTCGCCTGGGTGCTCGAACAAGACAAGGGCCTGAAACTGCCCAAGAAAATGCAGGCAAGCTTCAGCCATGTCGTCCAGGCAGTCGCCGACGAGACGAGCCGCGAGCTTGGCGCCGACGACATCTGGCAGGCGTTCGAGCGCACCTATCTCGGCACCGAGGGCCAGCGCTTCCAGCTCGTCGACTGGTCCGAAACGCACAGCGGCCCCGACCGCATCTTTGCCGGCAAGCTCACCATCGACGGCGCCATGCGCAGCGTCAGCGGCCGCGGCAACGGCCTGATGAGCAGCGTCATCGCCGCGCTCGCCGAATCGGGCGGCCCGCTGATGGACATCGTCGACTATAGCGAACATGCGATCGGCCAGGGCAGCAATGTCCAGGCCGCCGCCTATGTCGAATGCCGCACGGCGGGCGGCAAAAGCCTGTTCGGCTGCGGCCTCGACACCGACGTCGCGACGGCCAGCGTGCGGGCAATTTTGTCGGCGGCGAACGGCGCGTAAGCGCGAGGCCGCAACGCCTCGCTCTTCGTCAACCCCGCGCAAGCGGGAACCCGGCGGAACGAACAACCAGCGCGGCAAGTGCTGCGTCGTGCGTACCCCCCCTTCGTCATCCCGGGCTTGACCCGGGATCCGCCTATTTCTTCAAGGCAGGCGGGCCCCGGATCAAGGCTCTCCCGACCGCCTGCAAGGCAGTCGAAGGCTCCGGGGTGACGATAATGGACAGGTCCGGGCTTCCGGTCGCAACCCGGCCTTCCATGAGAATCGCGCAGAGACGCAGAGATCGCAAAGGGAGAAGCTCTTCACCTCTGCGTCTCTGCGCCTCTGCGCGATTCTCATTCCAAACCGCCTTGGCCTCTTCACCGCCCCTGACGAAATAGGATCGCCCCCCGCATTTTCCGCTTTCCTACATTTCACCCATATGGTTCACTTCATAGGTTTCATATAACCTAAAGGATGAATCGATGGACGACGACGCTTACAACCCCGCGCATATTCCCGCCCCCGCCAGCTACCACTGGACCCTGGCGCTCCAGCGCGACTTTCTCGAAAGCCTCGCCGCCAACGGGTCGGTGAAGATTTCGGCGGCCAAGGTCGGCATGTCGCCGTCCTCCGTCTATCAGCTCAAGCAGCGGCCCGAAGGCGCGGCGTTCAAGCTCGGCTGCGCCGCCGCGGTGCTGATCGCGCGCGGGCGGCTCGTCGACGAGCTGCTCGACCGCGCGATCTGGGGGCATGACGAGACCGCCGAACTGCTGCGCGAGGAAGGCCGCAGCTTCGCCAAGCGCCGCCGCATCGATTCGCGCCTCGGCCTCGCGATGCTCGCGCGGCTCGACAAGATGGTCGAGACCCGCGCGCGGGCGGGCGAGGAAATGTTCGCGCAGCTCATCGCCGGCGACTGGACCGGCTTCCTGTCGCTGTTCGATGTCGAGGGAGAGGGGCATAATGCCGCGCTCGCGCTCTGGCTTGCCGGCCGCGACAATCGCGCCAACCCGCTCGCCAGCCTGTGGCGCGACACCCCGATCGCGAATGAAGTTGCGCAGTTTTCCGCCACGATCGACGGCGAGCCCGACGCCGAGCCGACCCCCGAGGAGGCGGCCGCGGCGATGTCCGTCTGGCCCGATGCGGACACCGGCGAGCTGCGCACCAACTTCCCGCCCCCCGCGGACTATCTCGGCATCGAGGAAGGTCGTTTCGGCGACGAGGATTATGAACGCACCCTCGACCCCGACGAGGAAGAGGCCTTCGACGCCGCCTGCGAAGCCGCCTTCGCCCCGCTCAAGCGCGCGGGCGAAGCCGCACGGCGCGCCTTCTTCGGCCTGCCCACCCCCGCCAACGACCCGGCGCCGGAAAAACACACCAAAATCGCCAGGAGCGCGGCCTCTTGATCCCCGAAAAAGGCCCCTACCGCCCGCTCAATTCACCATCCGCTCATACCCCTCCCAATAGGGCGCGCGCAGGTCTTTCCGCAGGATCTTGCCCGACGCATTCCTGGGCAGCGCCGCGATCACGTCGATACTGCGCGGGGCCTTGAAGGCGGCGATGCGGTCGCGCGCCCAGGCGATGATATCGGCTTCATCGACGGTCATCCCGGGTTTCGCGACCACGACCGCCTTCACCGTTTCGCCCCATTTGGCGTCGGGGATGCCGATCACCGCGACCTCCTGCACCGCGGGGTGGCCAAAGATCGCGCTTTCGACCTCGGCGGGATAGACATTTTCGCCGCCGGTGATGATCAGGTCCTTCATCCGGTCGTGGATGAACAAATAGCCGTCCTCGTCGAGATAGCCGGCGTCGCCGGTGTGGATCCAGCCGCTCTCGGTCATCGTCCTGGCGGTCGCGTCGGGCAGGTTCCAGTAACCGAGCATATTGTTCGACGACCGGGTGACGACTTCGCCCACCTCGCCCACCGGCACCGCTTCGCCGTCGGGGCCGAGGATGCGGATCTCGACGCCGGGCAGCGCCTTGCCCGCCGAACGCATCCGCTTGTTGCCTTCGGGATCATGGTCCTCGGGCGGCAGCATGCAGATGGTGCCGGTCGTCTCGGTCATCCCATAGGCCTGGATGAATTGCGCCCCGAACATCTTGATGCACTGGCGCAACAGGTCGAGCGGGATCGGTGCGGCGCCATAGAGGATATATTTGAGCCGGCTGTAATCGACGCTGGCGCAGCGCGGGTGCATCAACAGCATCTGGAGCGCGGCGGGAACGATGAAAAAGCGCGTCACGCCATGCTGCTCGACCGCGTCGAACACGCCGTCGGGGTTGAACTCGGCCAGGACGATGCCCGGCAGTCCCGCCACCAGCGCCATGATGCCAAGGCCGGTGCCGCCGATATGCGCGCAGGGCATCGCGACCAGCACCGCCTCGTCATCCTCCCAGCGGGTATAGGCCAGGTCGGCGTCGGCCGAATTCTTGCGCAGCGCGAACAGGTTGCGGTTCGACAGCACCGCCCCCTTGGGATTGCCGGTGGTGCCCGAAGTATAGAGTTGCAGCACCGCGTCGTCGGCCCGCGAAGGGGCGAAGGCGCCGCGCGGCGTGCTGCCGATCAGCGCACGCGCTTCGTCGGCGCCGATGATCCGCGGATCATGGTCGAGCTTGCCGGCAAGCTGCGCCGCCGCGCCCTCGAAACCGGGGCCGGTAAAGAGGATCTTCGCCTGCGTGTCGTTGGCGATATAGGCCCATTCGGCCGGCGACAGCCGCCAGCCGACCGGCGCCATGACGATCCCCGCCCGCGCCGCGCCGAAAAAGAGCGTGAAATACAGGTCGCTGTTTTTGCCGATCCACGCAATGCGGTCGCCCTTTTGCAGCCCCGCGGCGAGCAGCAGGCTCGCGACACGTGCAGTGCGGTCCTCCAACTCGGCATAGGTGAAGACCCGCTCCTCTTCGCGCATTGCAATGCGTTCGGGCCGGTCGGCCGCCCAATGGGTGATGAATTCGTCGAACGTCATCAGGTCCGAAACTTCGGCAGCCATCGGCTCTCTCTCCTCGAATCGCGTTGCTTTTCGCAATCGATGGCGACGCTAGCGGCTCTGCTCGTAGGGGAAAAGCACGCAGATGGGAGGGAGGGCGATCAGCGGTGATGAAACAGCAGCATCAGATTGTTCGCGGGCATCGCGCAGCGCCGGGCAAAGGCGAGCCCGGCATCGGCGGCGGCCGCCTGGACCGCGTCCAGATCGCGCAGCCCCCAATCGGGATTGCGAGCGCGCAGACTGGCGTCGAACGCCAGATTGCTCGGCGCCGTCGGCACCTCGGCTTCGACATAGGGACCATAGAGGATCAGCGGCGCGCCGTCGGCCAAGACGCGCGCCGCCCCCGCCAACAGCCCGAGCGTCGCCGCCCACGGACTGATATGGACCATGTTGATGCACAGCGCGGCGTCGGCATGGGTCACCGGCCATTCGGACGCTGCGGCGTCGAGCCTGACCGGCGGCGCGATATTCGCCAGACCCACCTCGGCGCGCCACGCGGCGATCGAGGTCAGCGCCTGCGCGTCGGGGTCGCTTGGCTGCCAGTCGAGCCCTGGAAAAACGGTCGCGAAATGGACGATATGCTCGCCCGATCCGCTCGCGACTTCAAGGACCGTGCCCGATCGCGGCAGCCAGTCGGCGAGCACCGCGGCGATCGCGTCGCGGTTGCGAGCCGTCGCGGGGGCATGGCGCTTCGCACCCGCGCCGCCATCATCGGCCATCCAGGGCTGCGTCACCCGGCGCGCGCCCGCGCCTGCGCCCGTGCCCGGCGCTCACGCACGACCAACCACAGGAACAGGCCGACCGGCCCCGCCATCAGGGTCAGGAAAAGGAACGGCAACTGGACGATGCGGCCGAACCCCTTGTTGTCGGCATCGCGCGCGATCCACAGGCCGGTGAACAGGTCGAAGGCGAGATAATGGACCCAGCCCAGCGTTGCCCCGCCCGGAGCGGCGAACAGCTTCATCACCCCGGCGAGCGAGGTGAAATTGCCGCCGGACCCGCCCGGATCGATCCCGCCGGTCAGAAAACCGGTGATGAGGACAAGATAGAGGAGGCAGAGCAGCAGCACCCCGGCATAAAGGATGGCGGACAAAATCCGCGGACTGCGCGGCGCAAAGGCGAGCAGCAGCCAGCCGAGGATCGCCCAGTAATTGGCCATCAGGAAGATGCTGTTCCAGCTCATGCCCATTCCCTCCCCTTGTCCGCGTCGTTCAACTACCGCCGATCTCGCTCAGCGACGGCGTCCCCGGCGCGACCTCGGGCTCGCTCCAGGCGAGCACCGGCCTGCGCGCCGCGAGCGTCTCGTCGAGCCGTGCGCGCGGCGCGAAATGCGGCGCCGATTTCAGAGCCGGATCGCCGTTCTTCGCCCGCAGCGCGATGCTGCGCAGCGCCCCGATGAACTGGTCGAGCACCGCCTTGCTCTCGGTCTCGGTCGGCTCGATCAGCATCGCACCATGAACGACGAGCGGGAAAAAGACCGTCATCGGATGATAGCCTTCGTCGATCAGCCCCTTGGCGACGTCGAGGGTCGAGAAACCCTCGGCCAGCCCGCGATCGCTGAACAGCGCCTCGTGCATGCACGGCCCCGACGCCGCGAACGGCGCGTCGAGCACGTCGTCGAGGCTGCGCAGTATATAATTGGCGTTGAGCACCGCATCCTCGGCGACCTGCTTCAATCCGTCGGCGCCGTGGCTGAGAATATAGGCGAGCGCCCGGGTGAACATCCCCATCTGGCCGTGAAAGGCGGTCATCCGGCCAAAGGTCTGCGGATGATCCTCGCCGGCATTTTCCTCCTCGATCAGGTGGAAGCCGCCCGCGTCCTGGGTGACGAAGGGCAAAGGCGCAAAGGGCGCGAGCGCTTCGGACAGCACCACCGGGCCCGAGCCGGGGCCGCCGCCGCCGTGCGGGGTCGAAAAGGTCTTGTGCAGGTTGATGTGCATCGCATCGACGCCCAGGTCGCCGGGCCGGACGCGCCCGACGATCGCGTTGAAATTGGCGCCGTCGCAATAGACATAGCCGCCCGCCGCATGGACCGCGTCGGAGATCGCCTTCATGTCGCGCTCGAACAGGCCGCAGGTGTTGGGGTTGGTGATCATCACCCCCGCGACGTCGGGGCCGAGCCGCGCCTTCAGCGCCGCCAGATCGACGCGGCCTTCGCCGGTCGCCGGAATATCCTCGACGCTGAAGCCCGCGAAGGCGGCGGTGGCGGGGTTGGTGCCGTGGGCGCTTTCGGGGACGAGGATCACTCGGCGATCCTCGCCGCGTGCTTCGAGCGCCGCCTTGATGCACAAGATGCCGCAAAGCTCGCCATGCGCGCCCGCCTTGGGCGACATCGCGACGCTGTGCATGCCGGTGAGCGTGACCAGCCATTTGGCGAGTTCATGGATCACCGCATAGGCGCCTTGCGCGGTTTCCTGCGGCTGAAGCGGATGGACGTCGGCAAAACCCGGCATCCGCGCGACCTTTTCGTTGAGCCGCGGGTTATGCTTCATCGTGCAGCTTCCGAGCGGAAAGAGGCCGAGGTCGATCGCATAATTCTGACGCGACAGCCGCGTATAGTGGCGCACCGTCTCGGACTCGCTGAGCCCCGGCAGGCCGATCGGGGCCGAACGGGCGAGAGGACCGACGAGATCGGCGGCGGGCGCTACCTCGTCGAAATCGACGCCGGTCGTTTCGCTGCCCCCGATCTCGAAGATCAGCGGCTCCTCGAGCATCAGGGCGCGGTTGCCGGTGAAGGTCGTGCTGTCGTCGGCGCCGCCGGCGTTCATTTCGGGGCGCCAGCCGGCGCGGTTGAGCGCGGTCATGCCAGCACCTCCTTCAGCGCCGCGGCAAAGGCGGCGATATCCTCTTCGGTGACGGTCTCGGTCACCGCGACGACGAGCCCGTTCGCGAGCGCGTCATTGTCCGGGTACAGCCGCCCGAGCGAGACGCCGCCAAGGACGCCCTTCTCCGCCAGCTCGTGGATGATGGGCCGCGCCGCGACCGGCAGCCGCAGGGTGAATTCGTTGAAGAAACTCTCGTTCATCAACGACACGCCGGGCACCTTCGCCAGCGCGGCGGCGGCGGCCCTGGCGCGACCATGGTTGATACCGGCCAGTCCGCGCAGCCCCGCTTCGCCCAGCAGGGTCATGTGGATGCTGAACGCCAGCGCGCAAAGCCCGCTATTGGTGCAGATATTGCTCGTCGCCTTCTCGCGGCGGATATGCTGCTCGCGGGTCGACAGCGTCAGCACGAAGCCGCGCTTGCCATTGGCGTCGACGGTCTCGCCGCACAGCCGCCCCGGCATCTGGCGGACATATTTGGCCTTGCAGCCGAACAGGCCCAGATAAGGCCCGCCGAATTGCAGTCCGACCCCGATCGCCTGTCCCTCGCCCACCACGATGTCGGCGCCCATTTCGCCGGGCGCCTTGATCAGGCCCAGCGCGACGGGTTCGGTCACCACCGCGATCAACAGCGCGCCCGCGGCCTGGCACGCCGTCGCCAGCACGCTCATGTCGTCGATGCGGCCGAGGATATCGGGATATTGAACGACGACGCAACTCACCTCCTTGTCGATCGCCGCGGCGAGCGCGGCCCAATCGGTGCCGGGCTCGAGCGCCGGGTCGCCATCGACGAGGACATCGCCGGTATATTTCGCCATCGTGCGCGCGACGCTGCGGTAATGTGGGTGAAGCCCCGTCGACAGCAGCGCCTTGCCGCGCCGCGTGATGCGCCGCGCCATCACGATCGCTTCCCAACAGGCGGTCGAGCCGTCGTACATCGACGCATTGGCGACGTCGGTGCCGAACAGGCGCGCGACCTGGCTTTGGAATTCGAACAGCATCTGCAGCGTGCCCTGCGCGATTTCGGGCTGATAGGGGGTGTAGGCGGTCAGGAACTCGCCGCGCTGGATCAGATGATCGACGCTCGCTGGGACATGGTGGCGATAGGCGCCGGCGCCGAGGAAGAAAGGCCCGTCGCCCGCCGCCATGTTCCGCCGCGCGAGTGCCGCCATATGGCGCTCGACCGCCAGCTCGCTGGCATGATCGGGAAGCCCGGCGATCGCGCCGTCGAGCCGCGCTGCGGCGGGCACATCGACGAACAGATCGTCGATCGACGCGGCGCCGACGGCGGCGAGCATCGCCGCGCGGTCGTCGCTGGTAAGGGGAAGATAACGCATGAACTACTCCGAAGAAGAAGCGGAATGATTGGAAAAAAGCTGGGCAAGATCGGGAAGCGACCCCTGAAATATCGCGGGGCCGCTGTGCGTCGTGCGCACCCATGGCGCGAGCCAGATGCGAAAGCCCGCATCGCGCGCGCGGCGGCAAAAGGCATAGTCGTCGGACAGCAATTCACGGCTGTCGGGATCGATCATCGGCAGGAAAAAACTCTGCTCGCTGTCGGCGATGCCATGCGCGGCGCGCTCGCCGGGATCGGTGCGGAAGGCAAGGTCGGGGTGCCGCGCGGCGAGGCCTTCGAACAGGTCGCGGCGGATCAGCATCATCCCCGTCCCGGCGCGCGTCAGCTCGACGAGATCGGTCAGGGCGAAGCGCTGCCCCTGATGCAGGAAATGAAGCGCGAACTCGCCGCCGAAACGTGCCAGCGCAGCGGGCTCGTCCTTCGCCATCCCGCGCTCGACCGCGCGCGCGACATTGGCCCAATTCATGATCCGCCGCGGGCAGGCGGCGCCGAGGATCGCGCAATCATCATGGTCCCGCATCGCGCCTAGCATCGAAAACACATCATCGGCGGCAAAGTCGATGTCGGCATCGACGAACAGCAGGTGGGTGCAGTCGCTGGCGCGAAAGATCGCCGACAGCAGGTCGCGCGCGCGGGTGATCGAGGCCTGATAGAGGATGAACTCGAACCGCACCGCCACCCCCGCCGCCTGCGCCTTGAGCGCAAGGTCGAGCGCAGCGCGGACATAGCTGCCCTGCGCCCCGTCATAGATGGGCGTCGCCACCATCAGGCGGCAATCGGCAAGGGCGGCGTCGGCAGCGCTCATCGGAGACTCCGAAGCCCTTCCCCCTGGAGGGAAGAGCGAGGATGGTCAAAGATCGGCAATGAAGGCCTTATAGGCTACGGCATTCATCAGGCCGTCGAGCTGGCTCTTGTCGGTCAGCGTCATGCGAAAGAACCAGCCTTCGCCCTCCGGATCGCTGTTGACGAGCGCCGGATCCTCTTCGAGCTGGCCGTTGCCCTCGGTCACCACGCCATCGACCGGCGCATAGACGTCGCTCGCGGCCTTGACCGATTCGACGACCGCGGCGTCGCCGCCCGCGGCCAGTTCGGCCCCGGTGTCGGGAACCTCGACGAACACGATGTCGCCAAGCTGGCTCTGCGCGAAATCGGTGATCCCGACCGTCGCGACGTCGCCGTCGACATCGACCCATTCATGCTCTTCAGTATAGTAACGCGGCATCGGTCAGCCTCCCTGTTTGCGGACATAATGATGGGGAATGAAGGGCATGGCGGCGACGGTGCAGGGCACCCGCTTGCCGCGGACCTCGGCGGCGATCGCGGTGCCGGGCACGGCGTGATCGCGCGGAACATAGCCCATCGCGATCGGCGCGCCAACGCTGGGGGCAAAGCCGCCCGAGGTCACGACGCCGATTTCCTCCTCGCCGTCGAACAGCTTCGCGCCCTCGCGCACTGGCAGTTTGCCGTCGACGAGCAGGCCGACGCGCTTGCGCGCCGAGCCGTCGGCGAGATGGCCGAGGATGCGCGCGGCGCCGGGAAAACCGCCTTCCTCACGGCGGCGCTTGCTGATCGCAAAGCCAAGATCGCCTTCGATCGGGTCGATCTCTTCGTTGAGGTCGTGGCCATAAAGCGGCAAGCCAGCTTCGAGCCGCAGGCTGTCGCGCGCGCCGAGTCCGATCGGCTTCACCGCGTCCATCGCGCAGAGCGCATCGGCGAAGGCGGCGAGTACTTCGTTGGGGAGCGAGATTTCAAAGCCGTCTTCACCGGTATAGCCCGAGCGGCTGAGCCCGATCGCATGGCCGTTCCACGTCGCGCGCGCCGCTTGCATGAACACCATATCCGCGCATTCGGGCACCAGCCGCGCCAGCGCCTCCGCCGCCTTTGGCCCCTGAAGCGCGAGCAGGCCATAATCCTCATTGTGATTGAGCGTGACATCGTCGGGCAGGTTTTCGCGCAGATGCCCGATGTCTTCCCACTTCACCGCGCCGTTGACGACGACGGCGAACTGGTCACCCTCGTTGGTGATCATCAGGTCGTCGAGTATGCCGCCGTCGTCGCCGAGCAGCAACGAATAGCGCATGCGCCAGGGCTTCAGCCCCGCAATGTCACCCGGAACGAGCGCTTCGAGCGCTGCCGCGACATCCTCGCCCGAAAGGCTGAGCTGCCCCATATGGCTGACGTCGAACAGGCCCGCATTCTCGCGCACCCACAGATGCTCGGCCATGATACCTTCATATTGGATCGGCATCCAATAACCGGCGAATTCGACCATCCGGCCGCCCTTCGCACGGTGCCAGGCGTCGAGCGGCAACGTCGCGGTGGGGACCGCCTCTTCGCCCGTCGATTCATTTTCGGTCATGTCAGTCTCCCGCGGTTGACATGGCAAGGCGCGGCCCGGTGCCGTCCTGTCGCCATGCCCCCTCTGTCACGGGAACCTGAGAGTTTTCCCCCGGACGTCCCGGATAGGGGCGAGCCGGGGTTACCCCTTCGGTGGTTCCGGCCTTCCTTCAGACGGCCGGAACGCTTTCCAGAGTGTCCGTTCCAGCCTGCGCGGTCCGTTTACCTGAGAGTTTCCGGGGCGGTTGCTCCTTCGGTGGCGGGATCAGGTTGCCCTGCCCGCGCTCTCCCGCGCGGCCGGCCGAATCTCCCTGCAGAGGCCCGACAGACGCCTGAGCCTTGGCGTTGCCTTTTTGCGGAGTCAATCGGCGAGCGTGCGGATCGCGTCGTTTTCGTGGATATACGCGCCAGGCGCCTCGCATCGGGTCAAGCGGGCGATCGCCTTGGCGACCGTTTCGGCCGGAATCGAACGATAGCGACGCAGCGATCCGTGGAGCAGCGCGTCGGTCAACGGCGCCGCGACCATCGCGATCCCCTCACCCAGCCGCGGCGTTCCCGGGCGATCGCCGGTCAACAGGCCGGGGCGGATGATATCGAGCCGATCGAATCGCAGCGTGCGCAACCCTTCCTCGACCTCGCCTTTCGTCCGCAGATAGAAATTGCGGCTCTTTGCCGACGCGCCCACACTGCTGACAGTGATCATGTGCCGCGCGCCGCCGCCTCTCGCGGCGCGGGCGGCGGCGAGGACCAGATCATGATCCACCGCGCGAAACGCCGCCTGCGACCCCGCCTGCCGGATCGTCGTGCCGAGGCAGGAGATCAGGGTCGAGGGGCGGTTATCGGCGATGAGCGCGGGCCATTCCCCGCCGGGCGCGACGAGCATTTTCTGTTGCGGGGGTGGATCGTCGGGCGCGCGGCGGACGAGGATCGCCGGCCCCACCAGCCGCGCCACGATGCCGCCGACGAGGCCGGTCGCGCCGAGCAGCAAGATGTCGGGTGACGTCATCGGACGATCTTAGGACGCGGCGGGGCGGGATGGCAACGCGGGCTTGGGGTTATTTTCGTACAGAGAAGGTAGAGACTTTGTTCACGCGGAGGCGCGGAGAAAGAGTGGAGATTCTGCGCTCCCCTATCTTCGTCATTCCCGCGAAAGCGGGAACCCAGCGCAAGGAAGAAAACAGCGCGGCAGCGCTGTATCACCGGCGTTGCAACTGGGTTCCCGCTTTCGCGGGAATGACGAGCGAGGGGGAGCCGTAAAATCTCTCCGCGCCTCCGCGTGACCCTTTTTCAGCCACTCTCCGGGCGAGCCCGTCCCGGCACCACCCGTCACGCGTGCGCCAGCGCCTCCGGCACCGCATCCCGGCCGAAAATCTCGGCAAAGCGGTCGATGGCGAAGCGGTCGGTCATGCCGGCGATATAGTCTCCGATATGGCGCACCATCGCGCTTTCGTCGTCGGGCAGGCGCGACGCCCAGTCCTCGCCCATCAGCCGGGGGGCGTTCGCATAGGCCTCGAACAGCCGCGACACGATCTGATCGGCGCCCGCCGCCGCCGCCATCTGCACGGGATGATGATAGAGGTTCGCATACATGAAACGCTTGAGGTCGCGTTCCTGCCGCGCGAGTTCGTCCGAAAAATCGCCGAGCGTCCGGCCCGCGGTGCGGACCTCGCCGACGCTCACGACCCCGGCGGCGGCGACATTCGCTTCGGTCGCCGCGATCACGTCGTTGACCATCACGCCGATCTGGTCGCGCACCAGTTCGCGCAGCAAGCGGTCGCGCGGCGCGCCGGGAAAGCGACCCTCTACCGCGCGGTAATTGGCGGCGACAAAAGGCTGTCCCATCAGCTGGTCGAGCGTCAACAGTCCCGCGCGCAGCCCGTCGTCGATGTCGTGATTATCATAGGCGATATCGTCGGCAACCGCCGCGACCTGCGCCTCGAGGCTGGCGTGGCTCGTCAGGTCGAGTGGAAATTCCGCATCGATTTCGGCGAGCGCCCAGCCGGGACGGCGCACCGGGCCATTATGCTTGGCGAGCCCTTCCAGCGTCTCCCAACTGAGGTTGAGCCCGTCGAAACGCGGATAGGGACATTCGAGCTGCGCGAGGGTGCGCAGCGTATGGCCATTATGGTCGAAGCCGCCATGACCCGCCATCGCCGCCTTCAGCGCATCCTCCCCGGCATGGCCAAAGGGCGGATGGCCTATGTCGTGGGCAAGGCACAGTGCTTCGGTCAGATCCTCGTTGAGCCCGAGCGCACGCGCGATGCCGCGGCCGATCTGCGCCACCTCGATACTGTGGGTCAGGCGGACGCGGTAATGATCACCGTCGGGCGCGACGAAAACCTGCGTCTTGTGGCGCAGGCGGCGAAAGGCGATCGAATGGATGATGCGATCGCGGTCGCGCTGGAACGCATCGCGCGGCCCGCGCACGACACGGCCGGGCTCTTCGTGACGACGCCCGCGGCTCTGCGCCGGGTTGCTGGCGCAGGCGGCGACGGTCATTGAACCGGATCGACGTCCTGGCCGGCCTCGCTGTTGAACAGGAAGGCGTCACCGCCCGCCTTCTTATAGTCCGCCAGCCAGTCCTGCGCCGCCTTATGGTCCTTGAATGGCCCGACGAGCAAGCGCCGCGTCTGACCCCATTCGGTGGTCGCGGCCGATTTGCCCTTGAAAAGCGCAGGATTCTTCTTCGCGAACCGGCCATAGTCGAACGCCAGCGCCTTCGCATTGGCGCCGGTCGCGACCTGCACCCAGACCCGGGCGGGATTCGCCTTCTTTTCGGCCGCTTCGGCCTTGGCCTTCGCATCGGCTTCGGCTTTCGCCTTGGCGGCGGCCTCTTCCTTTTCGCGCTTCGCCTCCTCGGCGGCGTCGGCGCGCTTCTTATCTTCGCGCAGCTTGGCGAGCATGTCGGCACCGATCGCATTGTCGGCCTGCGCGAGCTCTTCCGGCGGAATCTCGATCGAACTGGCGATGGCGGCGAGCGATGCCAGCGGCGCGTCAGGGGCGACCTTACTGCCCGCCGGGGCGATCGAAGGCGGCGGCGTCATCGGTTCGGCACTCGCCGCCGACGCGGGGCGCCCGACATCGGCGATCGAAAAGCCGGGGCCGACCGGCGTCGACGATTGCGCGGGGTTGGTGCCGATCGGGGCAACAGACGGTGCGTTGGATGGGATCGGCGCAGGCGGAACCGCAAGCGGGCGGGGTTCGACCGCGGCGGACGGACGCGGCGTCGACGAAGCGGCGGGCGCGGGCTTCGGTGCAGGCTTCGGCTCGGGCTTAGGAGAAGCCGATATCGGCGGCCTGCTACGCTGCGACCTTTTTCCCGCTTCGGTCGCAGGGAGAGGTGGCGAAGGCGGCGGCGTTGCGGCAGCGACCTGCACCGGCTTTCGCCGAGGGCCGAGCTGCCCGGTCGGGAACCGGCCGAAATGCGCCGCGGCGGCTTGCTGCGCCGGATTGAGCCGGTCCATCTGCGTGAGGTAGGGCAGGATATTCTGCGCCAGCGCTGGTGGCATCGTCGCGTTGACGATCTCGGTCGCCTCGGCGTCGCGGCCGTTCATCGCCAGGATCATCGCGCGCAACCGCCATGCCGCACGCTCCTGCGCGCGAAGCTGCGGAGTCAGCAGCCCGACCGCCCGGTCGGCTTCGCCGCTGATCCCGAGCGAGAGAGCATAGCGGCGCGTCACCTCCTCATTGGGGGCGATCGACAGCGCAAGCTGATAGTCGCGCTGCGCCGCATCCTGCTGACCCAGAAGGTCGCGTGCGAGGCCGCGGTCGGCAAGGAACAGCCGTTCGGGCGCCCCCAGAAGCTGCGCTTCACCAAAATAGTCAAGCGCGCGCGTCGGGCTTTCCATATGGACCATCGCCGATCCGAGCGCTGCCTTGACCGCGCCGTCGCGCGGGCTCGCCTGCTCGGCGCGGGTCAGAAAGCCCGTCGCCGCGCGATAATCCTCAAGGTCGATCGAGGCACGCCCGGCATCGAGCAGCGCCGCCGCATCATTGCTGTTCGCCGCGAGGCGCCCGAGCGCGGACGACAGGAGCGTCCGCGCGGCGGTGCGCTTGTCCATCGCCGCCTTGGTCGCCGCGTCGGGCGTCGCCGCCTGGATCGCAAACGCCGGGACGGCGACGACGCTCGTCAGCAGCAACAGGCCCGCCGCCGCGGACAAACGCCGCAACCGGCCGGACCCGCCGGTCCAGCCATGTCGCCGCTTCGCTTTTCGTGGCCGCAGGGGCAAGTCAGATCATCCCGATTTCAGGCCCGCCTTGCCCGGAGCAACGGCCGTTCGCTACCCTGTTACTGGTTGTTTTGCCGCCCCAGGAAACGCGGGATGTCGACCCCGTCTTCCTTGTCGTCTTCGCGCTCGGCGGTCGAACCGCGCGACAGACGCGACATGCGCTCGAACAGGGTTCCGCCGCCAAGCGCGCGCGTCGGCGCATCTTCGGCGGGCGCGGCATGCGGCGCGGCGTCGCCGGCGGGAGCCGCAGGCTGATAACCGCCGGCGGCCGGGGCTTCGGGCTCGCTGAGCACCAGTTCGTCGGCGGTGTCGTCATAGTGCGCCGCGACCTGCGAAAGCTCCATCGGCTCTTCTTCGGCGACCGCCTCGGCGGGCGCTTCGGCCTGCGGCGCGTCGCCGAGCGAAAAGCCCGGCGCCGGATCGTTGCCGATTTCGGCAGGAGCCTCGACCGGCACCTCGGGCGCGGCCGCCTCGACCGGCTCTTCGACGACCGGCAGGGGCGCGGCGGTGCGGGCGGGCTGGAACGAGAAGCTGCGCGACGCTGGCGCGGCCTGCGCCGACGGGTCGCCAGCACTGTCGATGCCGGTCGCGACGACCGACACGCGAATCTTGCCGTCGAGGCTGTCGTTGAAAGCGCTGCCCCAGATGATGTTCGCGTCGGGATCGACCAGTTCGCGGATATGGTTGGCCGCTTCATCCACTTCCATCAGGCGCATGTCCTCACCGCCGGTGATCGAGATGATGACGCCCTTCGCGCCCGCCATCGACACGCCGTCGAGCAGCGGGTTGGCAATCGCCTTTTGCGCCGCCTCGAGCGCGCGGCCGTCGCCTTCGGCTTCGCCGGTGCCCATCATCGCCTTGCCCATTTCGCGCATCACGCTGCGCACGTCGGCGAAGTCGAGGTTGATGAGGCCCGGCATGACCATCAGATCGGTGATGCCGCGAACGCCCTGCTGGAGCACTTCATCCGCCATGGTGAAAGCTTCTTTGAACGTCGTGTTCGGATTGGCGACGAGGAAGAGATTCTGGTTGGGAATGACGATCAGCGTATCGACATGGTCCTGAAGCTCGGCGATGCCCGAGTCCGCCGACCGCATACGGCGCTGCCCCTCGAAGGTGAAGGGCTTGGTCACGACGCCGACGGTCAGGATGCCGCGGTCGCGCGCGGCCTTGGCGATTACCGGCGCGGCGCCGGTGCCGGTGCCGCCGCCCATGCCGGCCGCGACGAAGCACATATGCGCGCCGTTCAGCGCTTCCTCGACCTGCGCGATGCTTTCCTCGGCCGCCGCGCGCCCGACTTCGGGGCGCGAGCCCGCGCCCAGCCCCTGGGTGATCTGCGTCCCCAACTGGATGCGCCGCTCGGCCGGCGAGGCGTTCAGCGCCTGCGCGTCGGTGTTCGCGACGATGAAATCGACACCCTCGACGCGGGCGGCGATCATGTTGGCGATGGCATTGCCCCCGGCACCGCCGACCCCGATCACCGCGATGCGCGGCTTCAGTTCATCGACCTGCGGCGGGCCAATATTGATGCTCATCCACTAATCTCCCTGCGGCGGCGGACCATCGCCGTGTCCCTCATCTTGCGACCCTGCCGGACGTTAGTCCCACCGTCCGGCATTTCCTTATCGCATTGCACTATTGTGACGCCGGAATCACCCAAAAAATTAACCTTTCCGTCGCCCGTCACTCAGAAACTGCTTTTGAGAGCAGCCATCAATCGATTGAGGATACCCGCGCTCTTCGGCCGGTAGATATCCTGCGCCATCATCGGCAGATCGCGAAGGTCCACCGGGTCTGATGCCGCATAGAGAACCAGACCCGCGAGCGTCGCGAAAGCCGGTCCGCCATGGGCATCGGGCAGGCCGTGCAGACCGCGCGGTCGCCCGACGCGCGCCGCGCGCCCAAGCGCGCTCTGCGTATAGTCGGCCAGACCTTTCAGGTCGGCGCCGCCGCCGACGAGTACGACCTGACGCCCGACCGGTCCGACGAAATGCAGGTCCTTCAGCGTCTTCCCGATCTCCCCCATCATCGCGTCGAGGCGCTGACGGATCACCGCGACCAGTTGCGCGCGCGTGATGCGCGGCGAATCGCTGCCCGCCGGCGCGCCGGGGTCGAGCTCGATAATCTCATTATTGTCGCGCGGGCTTGCCGAGGCCGAGCCATAGAAGCTTTGCAAGCGCTGCGCCTGGCTGCGCCGAATGCCAAAGGCCGAGGCGATGTCGTCGGTGATGTCGCTGGCGCCGAAGGGCAGCGACGCCATCTCGACAAGCATGCCACCGGCATAGAGCGAGACGGTGGTGACCGCCGCGCCGAGTTCGACCAGCGCGACCCCCAGGTCGCGCTCCTCGTCGGAGAGGCATGCGAGCCCCGCGGCGATTGGCGAAGCGACGACCGCGTTGACGTCGAGATGCGCCTGGCGCACCGCGGCCTCGAGGTTCCGTACCGGCGCGCCGTCGGCCATGATGATGTGGATGTCGACGCCGAGCCGGTCGGCGTGGAGTCCGATCGGGTTCTTGACCCCGGTCAGCCCGTCGAGCGTGTAGAGCGCGGGCTGCGCGTGCAGGATCATCCGCCCTTCGGGGTCGATCCCGGCGCGCCCGGCGGCGAGCAGGTCGTCGATATCTTCCTGCTCGATACGGTGGCCGCCAAGCTCGCTCTCGATCGGCGCGACGTCGCTGAACAGGCTGCCCGCCGAAAAGCTGACCCACACATCGTCGATGTTGAGCCCGGCGATGCGTTCGGCCTGCTCGATCGCCTCGCGCACGATATGTTCGGTCTGCTCCATGTCGGCGACATAGCCGCGCTGGACGCCGCGGCTCTCGCGCTGGCCGGTGCCGAGCACATGGAGCTGGCCATCGGCGGTCTGCCCCGCGATCAGCGCGCAGACCTTCCACGACCCGACATCGAGCGCGGTGATGATCTTTTCGATGCGCGGCGGCGCCATGGTTTATCCCTTCTCCGCCGAGCTGGCGGCGGCCGCGGCATCGACCGCGTCGCGCGCGGCGTCGAGCTTCGCGGGCGCCACCTGCCCTTCGTGCGGCAGGCGTAGCACGAAACGGGTGGGGTCGCGCATATCGAAGCGTAAGATGCCGCGTCCGAGCAAGCGGTTGGCGCCGTCCATGTGCGCGAATTTGGCGAGCGCCGCCTTCGCCTCGACCTCGCCTTCGGGAAGCGACAGCGTCTCGCCGCTGCGAAAGCGCAGATCCCAGCGGCGGTTGCCGACCCAGGTCGCGCCCGCGAGCAATTCCTTGAGGCTGCTCGCCTCCGCGAGCAAGCGCTCCAAATCCTGCGCGCGGCGGTTCGCGTGCGGACCGATGACGAGCGGCAGATCGGGCATCGTCGAAATGCTGACGGGTTCGAGCACGACACCCTTTTCGTCGATCAACGACAGGCGATTATTATGCTGCCAGATCGCCGCCGGGGTGCGCTCGACGATGTCGACGACCAGCGTGTCGGGCAGGCGGCGCGAGACGCGCGCATCCTTGATCCAGCCATATTGCATCAGGTCGTGGCGGACATCCTCGAGGTCGACCGCCGCCATCGAGCGGTCCTTCTGCGCGAGCGCGATATCATAGACTTTGAGCCGGTCGATGCGGTCGGCGCCGACGACTTCGACCTTCTTGACCTGAAAACCCGCGCGGCCGACCGCTTGGGCATATTCCTCGTGAATCTTCGCGGTGACGCCGGTCGCATGCGCGGCGAGCGCGACCGCGGCGGCAAGGCCAAGGCCGATCGTCCAATTGGCGGCGCGCTGCAACGTCGCCGGGCTGACCGGCAGCGCGTTGATCAGCGCGTTGAGGCGCGACGTCTGGACTTTCCGCCTTTTCTTCGGCGCGCGCGCGGCGCGGCGCGGGGGCGCCTTGCCGCGCTTGATCCGCGTGCTGCTCATAGCGCCTCCTCCACGATGCGTTCGACGAGTTCGGCATAGTCGATACCGATCGCGCGCGCCTGCTCGGGCACCAGGCTGAGCGGCGTCATGCCGGGCTGGGTGTTGACCTCGAGCAAATAGATGCCCGCAAGCCCATGTTCGTCGTCCCAGCGAAAATCGGAGCGCGACGCGCCTTTGCAGCCGAGCAGCCGGTGCGTCTGGACCGCGAGATCCTTCATCCGCTGCGCAATGTCGGCAGGGATTTCGGCGGGGCAGACATGCTCGGTCAGCCCCTCGGTATATTTGGCGTCATAGTCATAGAAGCCCGACTTGACGCGGAGTTCGGTGACGCCGAGCGCCTGGTTGCCGAGCACCGCGACGGTCAACTCACGCCCCTTGATGAAGGGTTCGGCGAGCAGCCGGCCGAACTCCTGCCAAGGGCCGACCGCTTCGCGTGCGATCGGGTTGCCGTAATTGCTGTCGTCCTTGACGATCGCGACGCCGACCGACGAGCCTTCGTTGACGGGTTTCAGGACATAGGGGCGCGGCAGCGGGTCGGCTGAAAACAGGCTTTCGCTGTCGACCATCGTCCCCGTCGGCATCGGCACACCATGCGGCACGAGCGCCTGTTTCGTCAATTCCTTGTCGATCGCGATCACCGACGTAACGAGCCCGCTGTGCGTATATTTGAGGCCCATCAGGTCGAGCATCCCCTGCACCGTGCCGTCCTCGCCCGGAACGCCGTGGAGCGCGTTGAACACGATGTCGGGCTTCGCCTCGGCGAGCCGCTGGGCGACGTCGCGGTCCATGTCGATCCGCGTAACCTTATGCCCGCGCGACTCCAGCGCGTCGGCGATGCCCGCGCCGCTCGACAGCGACACCTCGCGTTCGGCCGACCAGCCGCCCATCAGGACGGCGACATGCCATGGCCCGCGGGTCATACGCCCATCCCTCCCCCGTTGGGGGAGGATCTGCTCCGCCACACTCACTTCATCACTCCCACGCGCTGAATTTCCCATTGCAGTTCCACACCGCTCTTCGCTTTGACGCGGCGGCGGACTTCCTCGCCCAATGCTTCGATATCGGCGCTCGTCGCAGCGCCGGTGTTGATCAGGAAATTGGTGTGCTTCTCGCTGACCTGCGCGCCGCCAACGGTCAGCCCACGGCACCCGGCCTCGTCGACAAGAGCCCACGCCTTGTGTCCGTCGGGGTTCTTGAAGGTCGAACCACCGGTTTTCGAACGCAGCGGCTGCGACGCTTCGCGGTTCGCCGAGATGCGGTCCATTTCGGCCTGGATCGCCTGCGCCTCGCCGGGGCGACCGCGGAAAGTCGCGCCGATCACGACCGCCCCTGCGGGCAATTCGCTATGGCGATAGGTGTAGCCGAGGTCGGCGAGCGGCAATGTGCGGCGCTCGCCCGAGCGCAAGACGATCTCGGCTTCGAGCAAGATATCCTTGACCTCGCTGCCATAAGCCCCGCCGTTCATGCGCACGAAACCGCCGACGGTGCCGGGGATCGAACGGAGAAATTCCAGCCCCGCGATCCCGGTATCGCGCGCGGTCGAGGAAACGAGAATGCCCGACGCGCCGCCCCCACAGCGCAATGTCGTGGCGTCGATCGCTTCGACCTTGGCGAACGCCTTGCCGAGCCTGACGACGACGCCCGGAAAGCCCCCGTCGCGCACGATCAGGTTCGAGCCGAGGCCAAGCGCCATCACCGCAACGGCGGGGTCGAGATCGCCCAGAAAAACAGCGAGATCGTCGGCGTCCTTGGGTTCAAACAGCCAGTCGGCGGGGCCGCCCGACTTGAACCAGACGAGCGGGGCGAGCGGGGCTTTGGCGGTCAGCTTGCCGCGGGCCAGCGGGAGGGTTTCGGTGGTCATTGCGACCCACCCGTCTTTAACTCGTCACCCTGAACTTGTTTCAGGGTCCATGGTCGGACGGCAAAACGCCCGCCGCGTTTAACGAGAGAGCAGGTCATGGATGCTGAAACAAGTTCAGCATGACGAATGAGGGAGAGGTTCATTTACCCCCCTCCACCGCATTCGCCAGCCCCGCCGCCATCTTGGTGATGTCACCCGCGCCAAGGCAGATGATCTTGTCGCCCGCGCCGATCGTCCCCGCCGCGATCGCTTCGGCGACGGTCGCGGCGAGCGCGCTCGCATCGGCGACGGTCGTCGCATGGCGATGCCCGCGATCGCGCAACCCCTCGACCAGCGCATCCGACGACACGCCGTCGATCGGGCTCTCGCCCGCCGCATAGACGGGCAGCGCCAGCACCATGTCGGCATCGTTGAACGCCTGCTGGAAGTCATCCATATGATCGCGCAGCCGCGTGAAGCGGTGCGGCTGGACGACCGCAACGACCCGCCCCGTCCCCGCGCCCTCGCGCGCAGCGGCGAGCACCGCGCGGATTTCGACCGGATGATGGCCGTAATCGTCGATGACGGTGACGACGCCCTCCCCCGCCGCAATCTCTCCAACCTTGGTGAAGCGGCGCTTGACCCCGGCGAAACCGTTGAAGCCCGACGCGATCTTGTCGTCGGGAACCCCCATGTGCAGCGCCACTGCGATCGCGGCGAGCGCATTCTGGACATTGTGGCGCCCCGACATCGGCAAATGGATGCCCTCGATCGTCCGGCTGCTGCCGTCGGGCGAGCGCACCACGACGTCGAAGCGGTTGCCGCCGGGGCCCGGGGTCACATTGGTGCCGCGCACGTCGGCCTGCGCCGAAAAGCCATAGGTGACGATGCGGCGGTCGCGGATGCGCGGGATGATCGCCTGCACCTCGGGATGATCGAGGCAGAGCATCGCCGCGCCATAAAAGGGCACATTCTCGATAAACTCTACGAAGGCGGCCTTGATCGCGTCGAAGCTGCCATAATGGTCGAGATGTTCGGGATCGATGTTGGTGACGACCGCGATCGTGCCGTCGAGGCGAAGGAAGCTGCCGTCGCTCTCATCGGCCTCGACCACCATCCAGTCCGACGCGCCGAGCCGCGCGTTCGAGCCGTAATTGTTGATGATGCCGCCGTTGATCACGGTCGGATCGACCCCGCCGGCATCGAGCAGCGCCGCAACGAGGCTGGTCGTCGTCGTCTTGCCGTGGGTCCCGGCGACCGCGACGGTCGATTTGAGCCGCATCAGTTCGGCGAGCATCTCGGCGCGGCGGACGACGGGAACGCGGCTGGCGAGCGCGGCCTCGACCTCGGGATTGCCGCGCTTGACCGCGGTCGAGGTCACGACGACCGCGACGCCATCGACATTCGCCGCCTCGTGCCCGATCGCTACCTTGATCCCGCGCCCGCGCAAGCCCTCGACGACATAGCTATCGGCGATGTCGCTGCCCTGCACCTGATAGCCGAGATTGTGCATCACCTCGGCGATGCCCGACATGCCGATGCCGCCGATGCCGATGAAATGGATGATGCCGATATCGGTCGCGACGCCGCGCATCAGGCGCCTCCTGCCCGGGTGGCGGCGACGCTGCCGGCGGTCGCGGACCGCGCGGGCGAGCCGACGCGGATCACGTCCATCATCGGCGGCGCGGCGAAAGATTCGACCAGGTCGGCAAGATCGCGCGTCGCATCGGGCAGTCCGCAGCCCGCGGCGCGTTCGGCGGCTTCTTCGAGCGCGCCGGGTTCGAGCGCCATGCGTTGGATATGCTTGGCGACTTCGGCGGCGGTGAAATCGGGCTGCTGGAACGCGATCGCCCCGCCCGCTTCGACCAGGTCGACGACATTATAGGTCTGGTGATCGTCCATCGCGTGCGGATAGGGAACGAAGATCGCGGGCCGCCCGGCGCAGGCAAGTTCGGCGACGGTCGAGGCGCCCGCGCGCGCGATCACCAGATGCGCCCAGCGCAGCCGCTCGGGAAAATCGGCGATATAAGGCGCGCATTCGGCGGCGACGCCAAGCTCGGCATATTTGGCGCGCACCGCCTCCATGTCATCCTCGCGCGCCTGCTGGACGACCTGAAGCCGGTCGAGCAGCGCGCGCGGCAGCATCGCGATCGCGGCGGGAACGACGTCGCTGAGCACCGTGGCGCCGAGGCTGCCGCCGACGACGAGCAGGCGGAAGATCCCGTCCTCGGGCAGTGGCGGAAAGCCATCCTCGCGGATATCGACGATCGCATCGCGCACCGGATTGCCGGTGATATGCAGCTTCATCTCGTGCCCGGCCGGAAAGCGCTGGATATGGCGATAGGCGACCGCGACCGCATCGACGCGCGGCGTCATCAGCCGGTTGACGCGGCCGAGCACGGCATTCTGTTCGTGGATCACACGCGGCCGCTTCGTCGATCCCGCCGCGAGCAGGCTGGGCAGCGAGGGATAGCCGCCGAAGCCGACGACGACGGCGGGGTCGAAGATGCGGATCAGGTCGATCGCTTGCCTGCGGCCCTTGCGGATGGCGAGCGCGGCCTTGATCCAGCCAAGCGGCCCGCCCGACACGCGGCCGGCGGGAAGCACATGCGTGTCCATCTCGGCGGGCGCGCCCGGAATCTTCAGGCCGCGATCGTCGCTGACCAGCGCGACGCGGTGTCCGCGCGCAATCAACTCGCCCGCCAGGGCATAGGCGGGCAGCATATGGCCGCCGGTGCCCCCGGCGGCGAGCAGGAAGTGGCGCGTTGCCGTCATCTTTGGGCGCTCATTTCTTGTTCCAGTTGCGGGTCATCGACACCCGCGCGGCATAGGGGTTTCGCCGGGTCAGCGACAAGAGCAAACCCATGCCGATTGACAGCGCGATGAACGACGAGCCGCCATAGCTGATGAAGGGCAAGGTCATGCCCTTCGACGGAAAGAGCTGGGTGTTCACCGCCATGTTGATCGTCGCCTGCCCCCCGAACTGCGCAATCAACCCCGCGACCGCCAGAATCTGGAAACTATCCTCCTCGTCGAGCAGGCGGACGAGGACGCGAACGATGATCGCGAGGAACAGGATCGCGATCGCGATGCAGGCGATGATTCCGAACTCCTCGCCGATGACCGAGAAGATATAGTCGGTGTGCGCCTCGGGCAGCTTGAACTTGGCGAGGCCCGCGCCGGGGCCGGTGCCGATCAGGCCGCCCGCGGTGATCGTCGCATGCGCGCGATCCTCCTGAAACCTGTCGCCTTCGCCGAACAGCCAGCTATTGATCCGCTGATTGGCGACCGAATAGGTAAAGTAAGCGACGATCAGCCCCGCGATGCCGCTCGCCGCAAGGATGCCGATGATCCGCATCGAAAGCCCGGCGACCATCACCAGCACCAGCCAGGTGCCGAGGAAGATGATCGTCTGCCCCAGGTCGGGCTGCCCCATCAGCAAGATGCCGATGACGCCGGTGAGGACGAAGGACAAAGGCACGACGGGCAGGCTCTGGTCGTGGAGCCGCAGCGACAAGATCCACGCCAGCGACACCGCGAAGAAGGGCTTCAGAAACTCCGACGGCTGAAGGCGCAAGGCACCGCTGCCGATCCAGCGCTGCGCACCGTTCACCGAGGCGCCGATGAGCGGCACGAGGAACAGCAGGAAAAGGAACGTGATGGTGCCATAAATGGCAAAGCGCCGCGCCTGCGCCTTGGGCAGCATCGACACGCCGAGCATGACGGGCACGCCGACGATCACCCACATGAGCTGGCGATAGAAATAATAGAGCGGGTCGAGGCTGGCGGTGGTCGTCGACAGCTTTTGCGCCGCGACCGGCGACGCGGCGGCGACCGCGACGAGCCCCGTCGCGATCAGCATCGAGACGAGCAGGAGCAGCACCCGGTCGATTTCCCAGAACCAAAGGCCCAGCGGGGTGCGGTCGGCGCGGCTGAGGCGCGGGCCGCGCCGCTTCGCCGTCCGCGTCGTCGCGGCGATCACCGGGCGTTCGGTCGCATTCATGTCGGTCCCCCCGCTCATATCGTCATCCATCTCCCAATGCCCGGACGAGATCGCGGAACGCGTCACCGCGTTGCTCATAGTCCCTGAACTGGTCGAACGACGCGCAGGCGGGCGAGAGCAGGACAATATCGCCGGGCCGCGCCGCCGCCGCCGCATGCGCCACCGCGGTCGCGAGATCGCCCGCCCGGTCGATCGGAATGGCATCGCCGATCTCGTCCGCAAACGACTCCATCGCTTCGCCGATCAGATAGGCGCATCTCACATGACCGAACCAGGGGCGGCACGCGGACAGGCCGTCGCCCTTCGCCTGTCCCCCGGCAATCCAGTGCAGACGCTGGTCCGGCGCCGGCGGAAAGGCCGCCAGCGCCGGTGCAGCGGAAGCCGCGTTGGTCGCCTTGCTGTCGTTGAACCAGCGGGCGCCAGCGGCTTCGCCGACCCATTCCATACGGTGCGGGAGCGCCTTGTATGTCGCGAGCCCGCGCTCGATCTGTTCGTCGTTCAGCCCCAGCGTGCGGCAGACGGCGATCGCGCAAACGGCGTTCTGCGCGTTATGCGGGCCTTGCAGCGCGGGCCAGCGCGCCTGGTCGGCGGGGTCGATATCCTTTGCCGAGACGCGGTGGAGGCGATGATTGATACGCCCCGCGATCATTCGCGACGGATCGTCATCGACCGCGACGATCGCGACCTGATCGCGGTGCTGCAACGAAAAGAGCCGCGCTTTCGATGCCGCATAGCCCGCGAACCCGTCGTAACGGTCGAGATGATCGGGAGTGAGGTTGGTCAGCACCGCCACATCGCAGGCGAGGCTGTGTGAAAGATCGATCTGATAGCTCGACAGTTCGAGCACATAGACGCCCCCTTCGGGCAAGGGATCGCGCGACAGGATCGGCAGGCCGATATTGCCGCCCATCAGCGTCGGCACCCCCGCGCTTTCGAGCATATGGGTTACGAGTGCGGTAACGGTCGATTTGCCGTTGGTGCCGGTGATGCCGACCACCTTGTGCGGCGGCAGTTCGCCGCGCGCTTCGGCAAACAGTTCGATATCGCCGATCACCGGCACATGCGCCTCGCGCGCGTGCGCGGCGATCGGGTGGCGGTTGAGCGGGACGCCGGGCGACACGACGACCCCCGCAAAACCGGCGAGATCGATCGCGAGCGGATCGCCGATGTCGGCATTGAGCATCATCGCCTCGTCGCGCGCTTCTTCGCGGTCATCCCACGCGGTAACGCCGGCGCCGCTGGCGACGAGCGCCTCGACCGTCGCAAGGCCCGAGCGCGCCAGTCCCAGCACCGCATAGCGGCGACCGGCAAAGGCGCGCGAGGTAATCACCGCAGTTTGAGGGTCGCGAGCCCCGCGAGCGCGAGGACGATCGAGACGATCCAGAAGCGGATGACGACGGTGGATTCGGGCCAGCCCAATTGCTCGAAATGATGGTGGATCGGCGCCATGCGAAAGACGCGCTTGCCCGTGCGCTTGTACCAGAAGACTTGGATGATGACCGACAGCGCCTCGACCACGAACAGCCCGCCGACGAGGACGAGCACCAGTTCGTGCTGCGCGGTCACCGCCACCGTCGCGAGCGCGCCGCCGAGCGCGAGGCTGCCGGTATCGCCCATGAACACCGCGGCGGGCGGCGCGTTGAACCACAGAAAGGCCAAGCAGGCGCCGATGATCGCGGCGGCGAAAATCGCCAGCTCGCCCGCCCCCGGAACATGCGGAATGCCCAGATAGCCCGCGAATTTCACATTGCCCGTCAGATAGACGATGACGAGGAAGGTCAGGCTGGCGATCATCACCGGAAAGGTCGCGAGCCCGTCAAGCCCGTCGGTCAGGTTCACCGCATTGCCGAAGCCGACGATCAGGACCATCGCGAAGATATAATAAAAGGGGCCCAGCGGGATCACGACGCCGCTGAAAAAGGGCAGATAGAGGTCGGTGCCGGTGCGCGAGACGATCAGCAGCACCGCGACCGCGGCGACCGCGAACTCGATCAGCAAACGCACGCGCCCCGGAATTCCGCGGTGGCTTGCCTTGGTCACCTTGTCGAGATCGTCGAGGAAGCCGACGGCGGCAAAGCCAGCAGTCACGAACAGGCACGCCCAGACGAAGCGGTTCGACAGGTCCATCCACAGCAAGGCCGAAACCATCAGCGCGATGAGGATCATCAGCCCGCCCATCGTCGGCGTGCCTTTTTTCGCCAGATGGCTCTGCGGGCCGTCGTCGCGGATCGGCTGCCCCTTCCCCTGTCGCATGCGCAGCATCAGGATGAAGCGCGGCCCGATCCACAAGCCGATGATGAGCGCGGTCGCAACCGCGGCGCCCGAGCGAAAGCTCAAATAGCGGATGAGGTTCAAAGCCCCCGGAAAGCCCAGCCATTCCGCCAGCCAATATAGCATCAATAATCCCCGTTGGTCAGCGCGGTCACGACATGCGACAGGCCGACGCTGTTCGACCCCTTGACCAGCACCACGTCGCCGGGGCGGATCAAGTCCTTCAGCCGCGCGGTCGCGCCCGAATGGGCGGCCACATGCGCGAATTCGATGCGGCCCTCAAGCGCTTTGGCGAGCGGCGCCATCTCTTCGCCGACAAGCAGGGCGAATTGCACATCTGCCGCGACGAGCGGAGCCGCGAGCGCGGCATGATAGGCTTCGCCGTCGGGGCCAAGCTCCTTCATCGCACCCAGAATCGCGACCTTGCGATCGCCGGATTCGGCGGCAAGCTGCTCGATTGTCGCGGCCATCGAAGCGGGGTTGGCATTATAGCTTTCGTCGATGACGAGGATATGCCCGCCCGGCACCTGAACCCGGTGGCGCGCGCCGCGACCCGCGAGCCCGCCCATCTCGGCAAAGGCGAGCCCCGCTGCGGGCAGATCGCCGCCGACCGCCTTCACCGCCGCCAGCACCGCCATCGCGTTCGCCACCCAATGCGCGCCCGCCTGCGCGATGGTGAAACAGAGCAGCGCATCCTGCACCTGCGCGGTGACGAGCGAGCCGCCCTGCCCGTCGGGCAGCCAGTCGACCGCGCGGGCGTCGGCGCCTTCGCCGAGACCAAAGCTGATGATCTGTGCGGCGTGGCGCTCGGCCTTGGCGCGCAACCGCGCATAATGCGGGCTGTCGAAAGGCAGGATCGCGATCCCGCCGGGCTCCAGCCCCTCGAAAATCTCGCCCTTCGCGTCGGCGATCGCTTCCTCGCTGCCGAAATATTCCATATGCGCCGGGGCGATGGTGGTGACGATCGCAACATGCGGGCGCACCAGACGGGTCAGCGCGGCAAGCTCGCCGGCATGGTTCATCCCCATCTCGAACACGCCATAATCGGCGGTCGATGGCATGCGTGCAAGGCTGAGCGGCACGCCGACATGATTGTTGTAGCTTTTGACCGAGCGATGCGCCTTGCCGGGACGGAAACGGTCGAGCGCCGCGAACAACGCCTCTTTCGTCCCCGTCTTGCCCGCCGATCCGGTGACCCCGATGATGCGGCCGTGGCTGCGCGCGCGCGATGCGATGCCGAGCGCATTCAGGGCCTGGGCGCTGTCGGCGACGCGGACATGCGGAAAATCGATCGTGGTTTCGCAGACAATACCGGACGCGCCCGCAACGATCGCCTTGTCGATGAATTGGTGCCCGTCGGCCACCTCGCCCTTCATCGCGATGAACAGGTCGCCCTTCGTCACCTCGCGCGAATCGAAGGCGACGCCTTGCGCGGTGAAATCGGTGTTCGCTTCTCCACCCGTGGCCAACGCGATGGCGCGCGCGGTCCAGAGCGGATTCATGCCGCCTCCTCGCGCGCAACCGCGACATCGTCGAAGGGAATGACGCGCGTCGCGTCGCCGCGACCGACAATCTGGCCTTGCTCATGACCTTTTCCGGCGATGCAGACGATGTCGTCGCCCCGCGCTTCGGCAATCGCGGCGGCGATCGCGGCGCGGCGGTCGCCGATAATCCGAGCACTGGGCGCGCCCGCGGCGATGGCGGCGCGGATGGCGGCGGGATTCTCACCGCGCGGATTGTCGTCGGTGATGATCAGAACGTCGGCCCTGGCGGCGGCGACGCGGCCCATTTCGGGGCGCTTGTCCTTGTCGCGGTCGCCGCCGGCGCCGAACACCAGGATCAGCCGTCCGCTCGCGTGCGGGCGCAGCGCGTCCAGCGCCGCCTCTATGGCGTCGGGGGTGTGGGCATAGTCGATATAGACCGGCGCGCCGACACGGGTGATCGCGGCGCGTTCGAGCCGACCGCGCACCGGCTGGAGCCGCGCCAGATTGGCGAGCGTCTGCCCGGTGTCGCCGCCGGTCGCGATGACGAGCCCCGCAGCGACGAGCGCGTTGGCCGCTTGATAGGCGCCGATCAGCGGCAGCGTCACCTTTTGCGCGAGCGGCCCCGCGGCGATGGTGAGCGACTGGCCGAGTTGGGTCGGCTCGCGCGCGATCAGGCGCAGATCCTCGCCCGAGGTGCCGACCGTCATGATCCGCACGCCGCGCTGCTTCGCTTCATATTCGGCAGCGGGCGACCACATGTCGTCATTCCAGATCACCGCGGTGCCGCCGGGCTCCAGCACTTCGCGGAACAGGCGCATCTTGGCCGCGAGATAGGCGTCCATCGTGCCATGATAATCGAGATGATCGTGGCTGAGGTTGGTGAAGGCCGCCGCCTTCACCTTCAATCCTTCGGTGCGATATTGGTCGAGGCCGTGGCTCGACGCCTCGAACGCCGCATGGGTCACCCCTTCGGCGGCGAGGCCCGACATGTTCGACAGGAAGGTGACGATATCGGGGGTGGTGAGCCCGGTCGAGGCGCTGTCGTTCGATGTCGTGATACCGAGCGTGCCGATCGACGCGGCGTGAAAGCCCGCCATGCGCCAGAGCTGGCGCGTCATCTCGACCGTCGAGGTCTTGCCGTTGGTTCCGGTCACGGCGACGCAGGTCGCGGGAAAGCGATGGAAGAAACGCGCCGCGATATGCGCGAAGGCACGGCGCGGATTGGCGTCGGCGATATGGACCGCGCCCGCGACCTTCGCCTCGGGCCGCGCAACGATGGCGATCGCGCCCGCTTCGATCGCAGCGGCGATATAATCCTCGCCATTGAATTTCTCGCCGACGAAAGCGCCGAAGATCGTGCCGGGCGCGACCTTGCGATGGTCAATCGCGAGCCCGGTCACCACCGGGTCCGCCCCTGCCAGACCATGACCGCCGAGCAGCGCGGAAAGGCGCATTATTCGCCTTCCCCGTTTTTCCACAGCAGCGGGGTCAGTTCGGACACATCGACGTCGCGGCTTTCGTCGGGGAACACGCCGAGCATCGGGCCGGCACGCATCACGACCTTCTTGACCACCGGCGCGACCGTATAGCCTGCGGTGCGCTGGCCCGAGCTGAAGGCATTGCCCTTTGGCTCGTCGATCATCGCCAGGATCACATAGCGGGGATTGTCCATCGGGAAGGCCGCGGCGAAGGTCGAAACGAGCGAGTGGCGGCGATAGCCCCCCGCACCCGGCTTTTCGGCGCTTCCCGTCTTGCCGCCGACGCGGAATCCCGGCGCATCGGCCTGGCGCCCCGTGCCGTCCGAGACGATCAGGCGGAGGAGCTGGCGCATCCGCGCGCTGGTCGATGCCTTGAAGACGCGGTGCCCCTGCGGCGGCGCCTTGTCGCCGAGTTTGAGCACCGTCGCGGGACGCCAGATGCCGCCGTTGACCAGCGCGGCATAGGCGTTGGCGAGATGCAGCGGGGTCACCGCGATGCCGTGACCATAAGCGGTGGTCATCGTCGACAGGCGGCCCCATTCCTTGGGCCACAGCGGAAAGGCCCGCTCCTTGAGTTCGATTTCGGGGCGCTTGTTGAATTCGAGGCTGCGGAACAGCGCCTCCATCTTTTCCTTGCCGAGCTGGTCGGCAATCTGCGCGGTCACGATGTTCGAGCTGTGGATCAATGTTTCGGGGACATTGAGCCAGCGCCCCATATTGTGCGAATCGCGGATCTTGAAACCGGCGATGGCGAGCGGCTTGGTCGCGTCGTAGCGCTTCGCCATGCTGGTCACGACGCCATTGTCGATCGCCGCGCCGATCGACAGCGGTTTGAAGGTCGACCCAAGTTCGTAGAGATTATACGTCACGGCATTGCGGCGCGCGGCCGCGTCGCCTGCGATCAGCTTGTTGGGATTATAGGTCGGCAGCGACGTCATCGCCAGCACTTCGCCGGTATGGACGTCGAGAATGATACCCGCCCCGCCGATCGCTTCCAAATTGGTCACCGCATTGCCGAGCTCGCTTTCGAGCACGCCCTGGACGCGCGCGTCGATCGACAGCACAAGCGGCTCTCCGCGCGTCGCCTTGTCGGTGAGCTGCTTGTCGAAAGAACCCTCGACCCCGGTGACGCCATGCCCTTCGGCATCGGTGAAACCGAGGAGTTGCGCCGCGAGGCTGAGCTGCGGATAAAGCCGCTCCTTCTCGCGCGGGAAGTCAAAGCCGACATCGCCGATCGCGTTCACCGCCGCAACCTGATCGGGCAGCGCGCGGCGGCGGATATAGGTAGGCCGTGGGCCGTTCAACCTGGCGAGAAATTCCTCGCGCGGTGTGTCGGGGAATATCTTGACCAGCTCGTCGGCCAGATATTGGCGGTTGTTGAGCAGCTTCGAGGGCACGACCCGGATCGAATAGCCGTCGATCGTCCGCGCGAGCGGCACGCCGTTGCGATCGACGATATCGGCGCGCGCGGGAATGAACGCCGCCGCGGCATCACCGCTGCCCGACGCGGTGTCGAACAGTGCGAAAAAGACGAGGCGCATCGAAATCAGGAGAAAGGCCGCCATGAACAACAGCATGAGCATCATCAGCCGCTGCTGCGCGGTCAGCAATATCTGCTGCCGCACCCCAGCGGTGCGCACCCGGGCCGGACGGACGACCAGCGTGTTCATGGAGTGGTCTTGCCTCCCGCCGCTTCACGCGCCGCGGCGCGCTTGAGGTCGGCCAGCGTCGATTCGGCGAGCAACTGGTCCTCGATCATCTTCAATTGCTCGCGGCGCCGGGTCGGCGCCATGCGCGGCGGCGAATCGCTCTGCACCGAGGTTTCCGCCTGCGCGAGGACGACGGGCTTTTCCGCCGACGGCGGAGGGGCCGGTTTCGCAGCCGCGGCGGCGGGTTCGGGCGTGCCGACCGGGCTCACCATCGCCATCAGCACCGGCGCCACCTCGTTGGCGCCGCGGGCGCGCGGCAGGCCGTCGAGCGAGGCGAGCTGGCGCTCGCTCGCCAGATATTGCGAAGCCGACGGCGCCGAATAGCCGAAACTGTCAGCGTTCCACTGTTCGAGCTGCCGCATCGAGGCGCGCACCGCGAGTTCGGACTCGAGATAGCGGATATTCGCCTGCGTCCGGTCGATCTTCCGCTCGATCCGCGTCAGTTCGCTGCGCGTCGCCGCCACCTTGAGCGATACGGGATAAAGCGCCATGGCAAAGAGGAGCACGAGCAGGACGAGACCGATTCCCTGAAGCTTGCGGGCCGCCATCAGCATGACATGGACTCCTTGATGATCGAATGACCCGGCCAAGCCGGGGCCGCGGTGCGCACCGCGCTGCGCAGCGTCGCCGAACGCGCGCGCGGATTGCGCGCCTCCTCCGCCTTGGACGGACGCACCTTGCGCGCGGGCGGACCGAAAGTAGCGGCGCGCGCCGGAGCGTTGGACACGGGCCGGTGACGCGAACCACCGGCGTCGCCGCCGCTGCGTTCGCGCAGGAAATTCTTCACGATGCGATCCTCGGTGCTGTGAAAGCTGACCACCGCGAGGCGGCCGCCGGGACGCAGCACGCGCTCGGCGGCGGCGAGGCCCTGCGTCAGTTCGTCGAGTTCGCCGTTGATGTGGATGCGGATCGCCTGAAAGCTCTTGGTCGAGGGGTCCTTGGGCGCCCCCGGGGGGTGGCGCAGCGCCTTGCGGATCACCGTCGCCAGTTCGCCGGTGCGCGACAGCGGCCGCGCGGCGACGATCGCGCGCGCGACACGGCGCGATTGGCGCTCGTCGCCATAATGATAGAGAACATCGGCGATGTCCGCCTCGTCGGCGCGATTGAGCCAGTCGGCGGCGCTTTCACCCTCCTGCGCCATGCGCATGTCGAGCGGCCCGTCCTTCTGGAACGAGAAGCCGCGCGCGCCCTGGTCGATTTGCATCGACGACACGCCGATGTCGAAGGTGATGCCATCGACCGCGTCGATCCCGCGCTCGGCGAGCAGCCGGTCGATCTCGCCGAACCGGCCGTGGATCAGCGTCAGGCGGCCGCCGGCTTCGGCGACCAGCGCCTGCCCTTCGGCGATCGCATCAGGATCGCGGTCGCATGCGATCACCTCGGCGCCCGCCGACAGCATCGCGCGCGTGTAGCCACCGGCACCGAAAGTCGCATCGACATGGCGCTCGCCGGAGGCGATGGCGAGAGCGACGATGACTTCTTCGCGGAGGACCGGATCGTGCCGAGAATCTCGGGGCAGGTCACGGGGAAGCTCGGTCACTTTCGCGCCTTCCCCTTGGACTCTTCCCAGGCCGCGGCCAATCGCCGCAACACCGGATCGGCCTCGCCGCATTCGGCGAGCGTCTGCAGCCACCAAATCTCGAAACGGCGCCCCGATCCCACGAAAGCGGTCGCGCCCGCCTCGCCCACACGGTCGCGCGCGGTGAAATTGGGAAGAAAGCGCCCGCTGTCGTCGAGCGTATAGGCTTCGGTATAGCTGAAGCGCCGCTTGAACGCCTCGTCCTCGTCGAAATCGAGGTTGCGGGTCAGCGCTGTGTCGCGGTCGCGTTCGATCTCGTCGGACAGGCGATCATATTGATCCTGCCCATAAGCGACGAGGCACGGCAGCTTCTCGTGGAAGCTGACCCAGAGCACGCGCTGGCCGTCCGCATTGAGGGGCACATTGTTGCGGAACTGCGAGGGGACAGCGATGCGTCCCTTGCCATCGATCGCGGCAAAGTTGGTGCCCGAGTAACGGCCAGGCGTCACAACTGCCATCGCTGAAGCCCCCGTCTCGCGCCACCGGGCAATATTTTCCTGCGCCCGGAATCCACAGATTCGGGCCGAAAGACTCAGGCGGAGATTGCCCCTCTCCGATTCCTGCCTATCAAGACTCGATCAGGGTGGAAAGGGGTATTTTAGGGCATGATAGGGATATCACGCCCCAAAATGCTGATTTTGGGGTGAAACGAGGGGACAAACGGGTTCGAAGGCGCCGGACGGCGCTCGCGAGGGATGGAGGTGAAGGGAATCGAATCCTCGGCGCAATCGCGGGAAGCGTCTGCTTTGGCTCGCCTATTGGGCGGCGGCACGAATCCAGAGCGGCTGGAGCCAAGCGCGCGGCGTGTCCGGCCACAGATGCGCGGCGAGCCATTCCATCGTGTCGGCCCGCCGCAAATGCGCCGCCCAGTGCGGCGCGGGTTGCCACAGCGGCGCGAACAGCAGATCGGCATCGCCGACAAGCCACACCGCACCGCGGCCGATGCGGCACGATGCGATGCGGCGATCTGCATAGGGTTTGCAGCCCGGCGGCAGCGTGTCGAACCGCCCGGCCGTGAACAGTCGCAACCGCGCGCCATCGACCTCGACCGGAATCGTGCGTCGGTCCGAGATCGGGGCCGTGCCCAGCGTCACGCCCCAATGATCGAGAAGCGGGGTCAGCAGGCTCGTCACAGGCGGATTGCGCGGATCGCCGAACGGGTGACGCGCCGGCCACCCCGACAGCGCGTCGGCGAGGATGACGGCGCGCCCGCCCTCGCGCACGAAAGCGTCGATCGCGACAAGCTCGCGCGGCGCGAGGGCGCGCGGGTGCGCGAGGAATAGCGCGCCGCCCGGCGCGGGCGGATGGTCGATCAGGCTATCGACGAGCCGCACCGGTCCCGCCGCCTCGATCCGCTGCAAAGCGGCGTCGTCGCTCGCGCCGCGCGCGATCATCGCCGCCATATCCTCTCCCGCCGACCAGCGCAGCGGCAGGCCGGTAAGCATGGTGACGGGCGCGCCCTCGGCGGGCGGGGCGCGATAGAGGGCGGCGAGCAACAGATGCGCCCCTACGGACCACGCCCCGACGAGCAGCAGCGCTGCGGCGCCCCGCATCGCCCTGCCCGCGCGCCAGCGCGCCAAGCCGGCGGCAAGCCATGCCGCCAGCGCCACGCCGACGCCAACCAGCCCCAGTTGCGCCCAGGGTATTTGGGCCGCGAGCAGCGACGCGAGGGCTGCCTGCGCAAAGAGCAGCGCAACCACAACAAACGAAAACTGCTCCCCCGCGAAGGCGGGGGTCCATCTCCGGCCGGTGCCATTTTGAACCAGCGGATGATGGACCCCCGCCTTCGCGGGGACACGGTGTTTTGTTGGGACCAGCGCCAGCGGCACCAGCACCAGCGCCAGCCATGGCAGGACCAGCGCCGGATCGATCCGCCCGAGCCGCGCCTGACCGCCCGCGAACCAGGCGAGCGCGAGCAGCACCGACGCCGCGATGGCGGCGTCCAGCGCGGCCGGGCGCCGACGCGCGATCACTGTTTCGATTGGCGGGCCCGCGCAAGCGCTGGATCGGGTTCGAGATCGGGAACCGCCGGAGTCGGCTGCAGCGTCTTGACGCCGCCAATCTCGTTCTGATCCTTCGACACCGGCTGCACGCCCAGTTCCTCGAGCGGGGCGCTGCCGGCCTTCGCCATGCCGTCGAGCGGCGCCATCTGCGTCGTGGCGGGCGCCTCTTGCGCCGCATTCTGGCGCGCACGATCGCCAATGAGCCCCGCCATGCCGACCAGCAGCAGGACGGTCAGCAAACCGGCAATCCCGATTTGAAGCCGCCGCATCGAATCATTCACCGGGGCGGGCGGAACCGGCGCGGAAGGATCGCCGGTCGTCATGCCGCCAGCCCCTTGCTGGCGAGCCATTCGGGATTGTAGAGCGTCGATAGATAGCGAAAGCCGCTGTCACACAGAATAGTCGCGATCCGCTTGCCCGGCCCGAGCTGACGCGCCAGCGCCATCGCGCCCGCGACGTTGATCCCCGACGACAGGCCGAGGCACAACCCCTCCTCGTCGAGCAACTGGCGGACGACCGCGAGCCCTTCGGCGTCGGAGATGCGGAACTGGGTGTCGATCGGCGCCCCTTCCAGATTGGCGGTGATGCGGTTCTGCCCGATGCCTTCCGCAACGCTCGACCCTTCGGGCTTGAGTTCGCCGCATTGATAATAATTATAGAGCCCGGCGCCATGCGGATCGGTGAGCGCAACCGTGATGTCGGCGTCCTTCGCCTTGAGGCCCAGCCCGGTTCCCGCGATCGTTCCGCCGGTCCCCGCGGCACAGGTGAAGCCGTCGATACGGCCGTCCATCTGATCCCAGATTTCTTCGGCGGTGCCAAAGATATGCGCCTTGCGGTTGGCAATATTGTCGAACTGGTTTGCCCAGATCGCATTGTCGGTTTCCTCGGCGATGCGGCGCGAGGTGTGGACGAAATGGCCGGGGTTGGCGAAGGGCGCGGGCGGCACGAGCACCAGCTCGGCGCCCAGCGCGCGGATCGTCGCCATCTTCTCGGCGCTCTGATTGTCGGGCATGACGATGATCGTCTTGTAACCGAGCGCGTTGCCGACGAGCGCAAGGCCGATGCCGGTGTTGCCCGCCGTCCCCTCGACGATCGTTCCGCCGGGGCGCAGGCTGCCGTTCGCTTCGGCATCGCGGACGATATAGAGCGCAGCGCGGTCCTTCACCGATCCGCCGGGGTTCGCATATTCGCATTTACCCCAGATTTCGCATCCGGTCGCTTTACTGGGCCCCTTGAGCAGGACGAGCGGCGTGTTTCCGATCAGGTCCAGGCTGGTTTTGGCAATGGTCATGCCCCTGATCTAGAACCGCGACCCCAGCGCCGCAAGACAGCTTCGCTTGCCTCCCCCCTCGCGCCGCTTTGTCGACCAACGGGACGCGGGAGCCGACGAACGGCATCCCCTGCATCCGCACCGCCCTTGTCATTGTAACAGTATATCATTACTGGCAGCCGGGAATATCGTCTCGAACAACAGGAATTCCCTTCATGCGCCTCCTCTCCTCTGCCGGTTTCACCCTCGCCCTGATCCTTGCCGCCCCCGCTTTCGCGCAGGACGCGGCTCCGCTCGCGCCGCCCACCGGCGATGATGATTATCACACCGACCAGCCGATCGTCGTTACCGCGCCCTATGTCCGCAGCCTCGACATCCTCGGCAATGTGTCGGTGATGGAGGGCGAAAAGCTGGCGCAGGATATCCGCGGCCAGATCGGCGACACGCTCGCTTCGCAACCCGGCGTTTCATCGAGCAGTTTCTCCCCCGGCGCCTCGCGCCCGATCCTGCGCGGCTTTTCGGGCGAGCGCGCCGCGGTGCTGATCGACGGGCTCGGCGCGATCGACGCCTCCTCGACCTCGGCCGACCATGCGGTGACGATCGACCCGCTGACCGCCGAGCGTATCGAGATATTGCGCGGCCCGTCGGTGCTGCTCTTCTCGAGCCAGGCGGTCGGCGGCGCGGTCAACGTGTTCGACCGGCGCATCCCGCGCAGCATTCCGGAGAGCCCATTCCACCTCGACGCGCTCGCCAGCTATGGCACCGCCGCCAAAGACAAGAGCGCGGGCGCCTCGATCGACGTTCCGGTCGGCGAGCGCTTCGTGGTCCACGCCGACGGCAATTACCGCGATTCGAACAATGTCCGGGTCGGCGGGCTGATCTATGCGCCCGAACTGCGCGGGCACCTGCTCGACCTCGCCGCCGATGCGACTGCCGATGGCAACGCCGACGAAGCGGCAAGGCTGACCGATGCCGCGAATAGCCGCGGCAGGGTGCCGAACAGCCAGAGCCGGAGCAAGAGCGCCGGGGTCGGTGCCGCCTTCATCGACGATGGCGGTTCGCTGGGCATCAGCTTCGGCTATCTCGAGGATGCCTATGGCATCCCGCCGCGCGCCGACATCGACGAGGTGCCGACGATCAAGGCCCGACAATATCGCGTCGACCTGCGCGGCGAGGTCGAGCTGGGCGACGGTCTGTTCGAGAAATTGCGCGTACGCGGCGCCTATGCCGACTATGCCCACACCGAATTCGACGATGGCGAGCCGGGCACGCGCTTCACCAACCGCGGCATCGAGGCGCGCGCCGAGCTGGCACAGAACGATCGCGGCGGCTGGCGCGGCGCGAGCGGCGTTCAATATAGCTTCCGCGATTTCGCGGCGATCGGCGACGAGGCCTTCCTGCCCGCGAACGAGACGACGCGCATCGCCGCCTTCACCTTGCAGGAACTCGAACGCGGCCCGGTGACCCTCGAAGGCGCGCTGCGGCTCGAAAAGTCGCAGGTTCGCGCCGAAAGCATCGGCTTCGACCGTTCGTTCAGCAGTCTGTCGGGCGCCGCGGGGATCAGCTACCAGCTCGCCGATGGGTTGAAGGCCAGCGTCTCGATCTCGCGCAGCGAGCGCGCGCCGTCGTCCGAGGAACTGCTCTCCGACGGTCCGCACGCCGCGACGCTGACCTATGAGCGCGGCGACCCCACCTTCAACAAGGAAACGAGCTGGGGCGGCGAGGCGTCGCTCAAATTCAAACGCGACGGCTGGTCGGCGGGGCTGACCGGCTATGCGAGCCGGTTTGACAATTTCATCTATGAAACCGACACCGGCCTGATCGCGGATGATTTGCCCGTGTTCGAATTCCGGCAGAACAAGGCACGCGTCTGGGGCTTCGAGTTCGAGGGCGCGGTGCCGCTGGCGCAGGTCGGCGGCTTTCACATCGCGGCGGATGCGGTCGCCGACATGACGCGTGCGAAGATCGTCGATGGCCCCTATGTGCCGCGTATCCCGCCACTGCGCATCCGCGGCGGGCTCGAAGCGTCGGGCGAGCGGATCGACGCGCGCGCCGAGGTCGAATGGACCGACGACCAGACCCGCATTGCGCCGTTCGAGACGACGACCAAGGGCTTCACGCTGGTCAACGCCTCGCTGACCTGGCGCCCGCTGCCCGAAACGCGGCATCTGTCGCTGACGCTCGCCGCCGACAATATCTTCGACGTCGACGCGCGCCGCCACGCGAGCTTCACCAAGGATTATGTGCCGCTCGCGGGGCGCGATATCCGCCTGACGGCGCGGGCGAGTTTCTAAAAACGACCCCAAAAACCCGTGTGTCCCCGCGAAGGCGGGGACCCATCTCCTGCCGGAGCGAAATGGCGCCGACCGAAGATGGGCTCCCACCTTCGCGGGAGCGCACAGCATTATTTACACGCCGCCGTCTTACGACAGCATCGCCATCCCGCCGTTCACATGCAGCGTCTGCCCGGTGACATAACCCGCCTCCTTCGACGCGAGATAGACGACCGCCGCGGCGATATCACTGCCCTCGCCCATCCGCCCCGCCGGGATGCGCTGATTGAGCGCTTCCTTCTGCGCGTCGGGAAGGTCGTCGGTCATCGCGGTGGCGATGAAGCCCGGCGCGACGCAGTTGGCGGTCACGCCGCGGCTGGCGAGTTCCTGCGCCAGCGCCTTGGTCATGCCGGTGACCCCCGCCTTCGACGCGGCATAATTGGCCTGCCCCGGATTGCCCGTCGCGCCGACGACGCTGGTGATCGAGATGATGCGCCCGAAACGCGCCTTCATCATCGGCTTGGCGGCGGCGCGCGCGAGGCGGAAATTCGCCTCGAGATTGATACGGATGACGTCCGACCATTCGTCGTCCTTCATCCGCATGATGAGATTGTCGCGCGTGACCCCGGCATTGTTGACGAGAATATCGAGCCTGCCGAGCGCCTCGACCGCCGAGGGCACCAGCGCATCAACGGCAGCGCCATCGCCGAGGTTGCACGGCAGCGCAACATGATCGCCGCCGAGCGTATCGCGAAAACCATTGAGCTTATCGGCATTGGACCCCGACACCGCAAGCCGCGCGCCCTGCGCCGCGAGCGCCTGCGCAATGGCCGAACCGATACCGCCCGAAGCGCCGGTAACGAGGGCAGTCATGCCGGTGAGATCGAACATTTCATGTCTCCATATTTTGCCGGTTCACGCGGAGACGCGGAGACGCGGAGGGTTTATGATCGTTGACGATGCGACGAACGCCTTCTTTGAGGGCCGCACCGCCGAAATTGATGAGAAGGCCAACTGATAAGCCGGTGAGGCGCAGATAGGTCAACAATTGTTTGGCATGGGCGGCGTTCAATCGTTCGACTGATTTTATCTCGACCAGCAGCCGGTTATCGACCAACAAATCGATGCGGAATGCGGCATCGAACCGTGCCCCTTCGAAATGGATGTCGATCGGCATTTGCCGATCGACCCGGTATCCAAGATCGATCAGCTTACCGGCAAGGACTGTCTCGTAAACGCTTTCGAGCAGACCCGGCCCCAAATCCCGATGCAACCGGAGAGCCAAATCGAGCACATCGCCACTCACGACATCTATGTCCCGCACAATCCCTCCGCGTCTCCGCGTCTCCGCGCGAACCTATTCTCTGCGATCTCTGCATCTTCTGTTTCTGTGCGAGTTTCTCAAAGCGTCGTCAGCAGCGCCTCGATATCGTCCATCGAAATCACGCTGACCGTTTCGACCTCGCCGCGCGCGCTGCGCTTGACCATCGGGCCGAGCACTTTGCCGCCGAACTCGACATACTGCCCGACGCCGATGTCCTCCATCGCGCCGACGCTTTCGCGCCAGCGGACGCGGCCGGTGACCTGGCTGACGAGGAGGTCGCGGATCATGTCGGGGTCGCTGACCGGGCTCGCGGTGACGTTCGCGACCACCGGCACCAGCGGCGCGACGGGCGGGTTGGCGCCGAGCGCCTCGGCCATCGCGTCGGCGGCGGGCTGCATCAGCGGGCAGTGGAAGGGCGCGGACACCGGCAACAGGACGCCGCGCTTGATCCCATAATCCTTGACCAGCGCGACCGCGCGCTCGACCGCACCCCTGTGGCCCGAGATCACGACCTGCGACGGGTCGTTGTCGTTGGCGACGGTGCAGACCTCGCCCTCGGCCGCGGCATCGGCGAGCTTTTGCGCGGTGTCGATATCGGCGCCGAGCAGCGCCGCCATCGCGCCGACGCCGACCGGCACCGCCGCCTGCATTGCCTGCCCGCGCGTCTTGAGGAGGCGCGCGGTGGCCGCAAGGTCGAAGGCGCCCGCAGCGCAGAGCGCGCTATATTCGCCCAGGCTGTGGCCCGCGACATAATCGGCCTTGGCAGCGAGCGTCACGCCGCCCTCCTTTTCGAGCACGCGCAACGTTGCGATGGCGTTCGCCATGATCGCGGGCTGGGCATTTTCGGTGAGGGTGAGCTGATCCTCGGGGCCTTCGCTCATCAGCTGGAACAGCTTCTGCCCGAGCGCGTCGTCGACCTCCTGAAACACCTCGCGCGCGGTTGGCGACGCATCGGCGAGCGCCTTGCCCATGCCGACCGCCTGGCTGCCCTGACCCGGAAAGATGAATGCGCGCATGATCGTGCCCCTTATCGTCGCCCCCGCGCAGGCGGAGGCCGTTGGCGTTGTAACTCTGGCGGCTCCCGCCTTCGGGGGAGCGACGAAAGCGCGCCTATTCCCTCACCCGGCGCGATGCAAGCCGAAGGGCACGACCTTGTTCGCCGCGTCATGGCCGATGTCGGCGCGGCCGAGCCACGCGATGCCGGTGCGCGCGCACCAGCCCTGCGCGATCTCCTCGGCCTCCATGCCGAACGGGCGGTCGTTTTCGGGAATGTCGCTGACGCGCCCCAACCGCAGGCCCGCAAGACCGCGCGGGCCGAAATAGGTCGCGACATGAAAAAAGGCGCGGTCGAAGGCGTAAAGATATTCGCTCACCTCCTCGACCAGCAGCACATGGCCCGCAAGGTCGGGCTCGAGCGGCGTGCCGAGCAGCATGGAGAGCGTCATCAGGTTGAACGCCGCATGGCGCGCGCCATGGGCCAGGCCCGGCTCGCAGGCGGCGGGATCGCGCGCGACCAGCCAGTCGAGCGCCCGCATCACCGCGGCATCGCCGTCCTCGCGGCGGATATCGGCGACCATCGGGCCGTGCGCGACATGGTCGAAGCCGTCGCGATAGAGCGCGCCGAGCAGATTGCCCTGATCCGAATAGCCGAGGAACGCCTTGCCGCGTGCGACGTCGGTCATCGCGGCGACCGCGTCTTCGGCGATCCGGCACGCGCCATAGCCGCCGCGCGCGAACCAGACCGCATCGATATCGGGACGGTTCGCCATTGCGACCAAGGCGGCAAAGCGATGCCCGTCCTCGCCCGCGAAATGGCCGTGGACCGCGAAACATTGCTCGTCGAAAACCAGCTCGACGCCCGGATAGCCAAGGCTGACGATCGCCCGCACCGCCTCGGCATCGTCGGGCAATATGGGGGTCGAAGGGGCCACGATTCCGATGCGCATGATGTAAAACTACCCCTGATCCGTTCGCATCGAGCGAAGTCGAGATGCCCCTCGGCCTTAACGCCATCCCGATGGGTGTCTCGACTTCGCTCGACACGAACGGAATATGCGGCGGGTGCCGGTTGCAAACCCTTCGCCAAGGCCATAACGCCGCGCCATGTCGGAAAACAAATCCTATTTCTTCTGTGGTATCGGCGGGTCGGGGATGTTGCCGCTCGCGATGATCGTCGCGGCGCGCGGCGCGGCGGTTTCGGGGTCGGATCGCAGCCGCGACCAGGGCCGCACCCCGGGCAAGTTCGACTGGATCGAAAGCCGCGGCATCGCCCTGTTCCCGCAGGACGGCAGCGGGATTGCGGCGGGCCAGACGCTCGTCGCCTCGGCCGCGATCGAGGACAGCGTGCCCGACATCGCCGCAGCGAACGCCCTTGGCCTGCCGCGCCTGACCCGCGCCGACCTCAACGCCGCGCTGTTCAACGACGCGGCCCAGGCGGTCGGCGTCGCCGGGACGAGCGGCAAATCGACCGTCACCGGAATGATCGGCTGGATCCTCGAGAGCGCAGGCCGCAAGCCGACGGTGATGAACGGTGCGGTGATGCGCAATTTCGCCAGCGAGGAAACACCCTTCGCGAGCGCGCTGGTCGGCGACGCCGCCTCCTATGTGAGCGAAGTCGATGAAAGCGACGGCTCGATCGCGCTCTATCGCCCCGACGTCGCGGTGGTCACTAACATCAGCCTCGACCACAAGAGCCTTGAAGAGCTCCATATCCTGTTTTCCGATTTTCTCCTGAAGGCGCGCGTCGCGGTGATCAACGCAGACGACGAGGAAAGCACGCCCTTCCTGTCATTGGACAATGCCGTTTCTTTCGGCTTTCGCGAGGATGCCGACATCCGCGCGAGCGATTTCGAGGCGCTGGCCGACGGTTGCCGCTTCACCGTTCACGCCGAAGGCACCGCCTATCGGATGAAGCTGCGCATGCCCGGCCGCCACAATGCCACCAACGCGCTCGCCGCCATCGCCGCAGCGCAGGCGACAGGCACGCCAGTCGCGCAGTCTGTCGAAGCGTTGGCGGACTTCGCAGGCCTTGCCCGCCGCTACGAGGTATTGGGACAAGCAAATGGCGTCACCGTGATCGACGATTTCGCCCATAATCCCGACAAGGTCGCCGCGACGCTCGCCGCGGTCGCCGAACTGCCGGGCCGCGCGTTGCTCTTCTTCCAGCCGCACGGCTATGGCCCGCTCAGGCAGATGGGCCGCGAACTCGCCGCCAGCTTCGCCAAGGGCCTGCGCGACGGCGACCGGCTGTTCGTCAGCGACCCCGTCTATTTCGGCGGCACCGTCGATCGCAGCACCGGCAGCGAGGCGCTGGTCGCCGATATCGTCGGCGCGGGCGCCGACGCGGTCCACCTGACGACCCGCGCCGAATGCGGCGCGGCGATGCTCGACGCGGCAAGGGCGGGCGACCGCATCCTGATCCTCGGCGCGCGCGACGATACGCTCACCGAATTCGGTCGGGATCTGCTGGGCAAGCTGCGCTGAGAATATTGCGCGCAGAGGCGCAGAGGCCGCGGAGATTTTGGTTCACGCGGAGACGCGGAGATGCGGAGAAGATAGAGATTGGCGGTTTCGCCGCCTTCATTCTCTCTTCCTCTGCGCCTCTGCGCGAATATATTCTCTCCGCGTCTCCGCGTGAACCTTTTCACCCCTCCAACCCTTGCTTTCCGCTACCGAATCTGTATAGGCGCGCTCCATTGGGGCGAGGCTCTGTGCCGTCGCCCCATTTGCTTTGCACCAGTTTCGCAAAGCGAGACGACAGCCGGAGGGGTTTCGCGATCGGCGCGAAATCAGCGATCGGCCAAATCGAAGGACGCGAACCATGCCGTTTTACGAGCATGTCTTTATCGCGCGTCAGGACCTGAGCCAGGCTCAGGTCGACGCGCTGGCGGAAACCGTCACCAATGTCATCGGCGAATATAAAGGCCAGGTTCACAAGACCGAAACCTGGGGCCTGAAGCAGCTCGCCTACAAGATCCAGAAGAACCGCAAGGGTCATTATGTGATGCTGTCGGCCGAAGTTGCGGGCGAAGCGATCGCGGAGATCGAGCGTCAGGCCGCGATCAACGAAGATATCATCCGCTGGATCACCATCAAGGTCGACGAACTCGAAAAGGGTCCGTCGGTGATGATGCGCAAGCAGGAACGTCGTGGCGGCCGCGGCCGTGACCGCGACGGCGAAGAATAAGGAGCGACTGAACCATGGCACGACCCTTTTTCCGCCGCCGCAAGACCTGCCCCTTCAGCCAGAAGGACGCACCGGTCATCGATTATAAGGACGTCCGTCTGCTCCAGGGTTACCTGTCGGAGCGTGGCAAGATCGTCCCGTCGCGGATCACCGCGGTGTCCACCAAGAAGCAGCGTGAGCTGGCGAAAGCGATCAAGCGCTCGCGCCACATCGGCCTGCTCCCCTACATCGTGAAGTAAGGAGGGCAGCGTCATGGAAATCATCCTGCTCGAACGTATCGAGAAACTGGGCGGCATCGGCGACGTCGTCACCGTCAAGACCGGCTTTGCCCGCAACTTCCTGTTGCCCAACAACAAGGCGCTGCGCGCGAACGACACCAACCGCAAGCTGTTCGAGGCGAACCGCGGCAAGATCGAAGCCGACAACGCCGAACGCCGCACCGACGCCGAAGGGCGTGCCAAGGACATCGACGGCAAGCAGATCGTCCTGATCCGCCAGGCGTCGAACACCGGCCAGCTTTATGGTTCGGTTTCGGTCCGCGACATCGTCGATGCACTGATCGAAGACGGCGTCGCCGGCGTGACCAAGGCGATGGTCGAGCTCGAGCGCCCGATCAAGTCGCTCGGCCTCGTCGATGTCAAGGTCAAGCTGCACCCCGAAGTCGCGGTGACCGTCGGCGTCAACGTCGCGCGTTCGCCCGACGAAGCCGAAATGCAGAAGCAGGGCATCGACGTGATCCAGGCCATGTTCGAGGAAGAACATGCCGAAGCGGTTGCGACGGCGCTGGAACCCGACAGCGAGGACGAGTTCGACGACGCGACCCCCCCGTCGGAAATCGCCGCCGAGGAAGCGCCTGCGGACGACGCCGAAGAGGCCTGAGCCTCTCCGGAATCGACCTTGGAAAGGGCCGCGTTTCCAATCGGGAACGCGGCCCTTTCTGTTTGCTGCGGCGATGTCGAAGATAAAATGACGACTAACGACCAGTTGTTGCCGCAATCAGCGTGGCGAGCCGTCATAGAAGCCGCATCCCCGAGCGAAGACGAGGGGCTCTGCCGAGCGAAGTCGAGGCAGCGGAGGCACGCGGTTCTCGCTCCGCTCGAACGAGCCCCTCGTCTTCGCTCGGGGATGCGGTCTATTGGGTTTCCCCTAGGAGACCCACGTCCGCTTCCCACCCCAAAACAGCCATCGGCTTCAAATAGACCTTTCCTACATTATCCGGCTGTGCCAGCTTTGATCCGGCTCTTTCAAACGCGATGGCGGTCCAGCTTGCGCGTGCGGCCACGGCAAGGCGTGCCGGGCGCGTTCAGCACGCATCGAGGCCCGGATCGGGGACGCAAGAGGCTGAACTTTCCTGAACTTTGGACATGACCACGCGCTCCTTGCCCCGACCAGCCCCCCGATCCAGGCCGCGATGACGAATGAAGGCAGGGCGGATTTCCACCCCCAAAACCGACGCGACCGCTCCTTGATCGCGACTGGCCAACGCCCCTCCCCTTTTCTATGGCAGCGACTATGGCCGTCGCCCCCTTCCCCAACCGCTTCGCCGCCGACGCGAGCCTGCTGCCGCATATGGTCGACATCGCGAACGACCGGCTGCTCGTCGCGCTGCTGACCGAAGCCGATTATCGCGCCGCGAGCTTTCTCGACCAGCGGCTGCTGACCGACCGCATCGGTCGCGAATGGATGCCCTGGGACGGGCTTCCCGACCTCGGCTCCGCCGCGCCGCGCCCGCATTTCATCTTTCACATCGGCCATGTCGGCTCGACGCTCGCCTCGCGCCTGCTCGCCGAGACGGCCGACATATTGCCGCTGCGCGAGCCGATGCTGCTGCGCACGCTGACGCAGGTCGCGGAGCGCATCGACCGGCCGGAGTCGGTCTGGTCCCCCGATCTTTACCGCCGACGGCTCGCGCAGGCGCTTGGCTGGCTCGGCCGCGTCTTCCGTCCCGGACAGACCGCGATGGTCAAGGCGTCGAGCGTGATCACCGCGATCGCCGACGACCTGACCGGTGCCGACGGGCATACGCTGTTCCTCCATGTCCCGCTCGCACGCTACCTCGAAACCATTCTCGCGGGCGAGGCCTCGCTCGCCGAAACGCTCGCGCAGGCCCCCGCGCGCATGGCACGGCTCGCGGCGCTGCTCCCCGACTTTCCGCACCGGCTGTGGCAACTGCCCCCGGTGACCCGCGTCGCGATGAGTTGGCTCACCGAAATGGCGAGCGCGCAGCATCGGCTGCCCCCCGCCGACCCGCGTCACCTGTGGGTCGATTTCGAGGCGATGCTCGCCGATCCCGCCGCCGGGCTGGCCGCGCAGGCGCAGCATTTCGGACTGACGCCCGGTGCCGACCGGATCGCGGCGATCCTGTCCGGTCCGATCCTGCGCCAATATTCGAAGGCGCCCGAACATGGCTACAGCCCCGACCTGCGCCGCCAGTTGCAGGCGCAGGCCGCCGCCGGGCACGCGCCGGAGATCGCCGAGGCGATCGCATGGGTTGAAGCGATCGCCCAGCGCTATACTGTCCTCGGCACCCTGCCGATCCACGCCCGATAGGAAGAGACAATGTTCAAGCTCGTTCCCCTGCTCGACGAACAGGAGGTCCGCACCCTGCGCGAGATCGCCGCATCGGGCCAGTTCGTCGACGGCAAGATCAGCAACCCGCATTCGACGATCAAGAACAATCTCCAGCTCCACGATGCCGCGGCCTATGAGCGATCGTCGAAAATCCTGCTCGACGCGATGGTCCGCAATCCCGACTTCATGGAATTCACCTTTCCCGCGCGCATCGCGCCGCCGCTGCTGACGCGCTACACGCCGGGCATGCATTATGGGCTGCACCCCGACGCCGCCTATATCCCGCTGTCCGATGGCCAGCTCCGCACCGACGTCAGCTGCACCGTCTTCATCAACGATCCCGCCGATTATGACGGTGGCGCGTTGCATATCATGCTCGGCAATGCCGACCTGCGCTTCAAGGAGGCGCCGGGGACCGCGATCGTCTATCCCTCGCACACGCTGCACGAGGTCGAGCCGGTGACGCGCGGCGAACGGCTCGTCGCGATCACCTTCATCCAGAGCCTGATCCCCGACCTCCAGCATCGCGACCTGATATACGAACTCAACGAGGTCGCGGCGCTCGAAGGCGGCAAGATGGACCCGGCGAATTATACCCGGCTGCAGGCGGTACAATATCAACTGCTCAGGATGTGGCGGCGGTAGGCTCAGTCAAACACAAAAGGCGACGGGCGATCAATACCCCATCAGGCTGAGCACTTCCTTGCGGCTGCGTTCGTCGTCGAGGAAGCAGCCGAGCAGCCGGCTGGTGACCATGCCGACGCCGGGGGTGCGGACGCCGCGGCCGGTCATGCAGCCATGCTGCGCGTCGATCACCACCGCGACCCCCTGCGGGTGCAGATTGTCCCAGATGCATTTGGCGACCTCGGCGGTCAGCCGCTCCTGCACCTGCAGCCGCCGCGCAAAGCCGTTCAGAACGCGCGCGAGCTTCGAGATGCCGACGACACGGTCGCGCGGCAGATAGGCGATCGATGCCTTGCCGGTGATCGGCGCCATATGATGTTCGCAATGCGACTGGAACGGAATGTCGCGCAGCAGCACGATTTCGTCATAGCCGCCGACCTCCTCGAAGGTGCGCGACAGATGGACCGCAGGATCGTCTTCATAGCCCTGGCAATATTCAAGCCACGCGCGCGCCACCCGCCGCGGCGTGTCGACCAGCCCCTCGCGCGCCGGGTCGTCCCCCGCCCATTCGATCAGCGTCCGGACCGCATCGAGCACCGGACCGGGCACCACCGGCTTCCCGTCCGCGCCCAGTTCGACCTTTGTCATTTCTTCGCCTTCACTGTTGCATCCATGTCGCACATTTCGACGCGAAAAGCATGTTGCGCAACCCCGCGCGGGCAAGAAATTCCTGCCCTTCGACAAGTTTACGTTGCGGAATCTGGGCTTTTCCGGCTTTGGGACTCGCTTGAATTTCCGCGCATTTTTGCCGCTAACAAGTGACTTGACGCTTTCGTCAACTCGGCGCACCTTCATTGGCATTACAGAAGCTCGCTCAAGCGGGCCGTGATCCGGAGAGTCCGGCGTAGTCCCCGACGCCGGTGGGAGAGGACGATGACCAGCACAGCTGGCAAGCGGCATATGCGCAGACACTTGGCCAACCCGGCCCGGCGCTCTTTGCCACGTCTGGTCACTATCCCTCCCCTTTAAGCACAAATTCGAGTTTGGGCGGCCCGCGACGCGGGTTCGAAAAAGGGAGGATGTAAATGAAGTTCAAGGGACTGATGGGCTCGTCGATTCTGGCGATGGTGGTGGCGACACCAGCCTATGCCCAGGATAGCGGCAGCAGCTCGACCACCGACGCCTTTGGCGGCGAAATCGTCGTCACCGCACAGCGTCAATCCGAACGTCTGCAGGACGTGCCGATCGCAGTCAGCGCCTTCTCGAGCGAAGCGCTCGAAGCGCAGCAGATCAAGACGCCCTCGGACCTTCAGCTCACGCTGCCGAACGTCACCTTCACCAAGACCAATTTCACCAGCGCCAGCTTTACCATCCGCGGCATCGGCGATCTGTGCGTCGGCACGACCTGCGACAGCGCGACCGCGATCCATCTGAACGGCGATCCGCTGTTTTCGACCCGCCTGTTCGAAACCGAATTCTTCGATCTGGAGCGCGTCGAAGTGCTGCGCGGTCCGCAGGGCACGCTGTTCGGCCGCAACGCGACCTCGGGCGTCGTCAACGTGATCACCGCCAAGCCAAAGCTCGGGAGGTTCGAAGGCGCTGCCGAGGCCGAATATGGCAATTATAATTCGATCAAGGGCAAGGCGATGATCAACATCCCCCTTGGCGACACGGCGGCCTTTCGCATCGCGGGCATCTATCTGAACCGCGACGGCTATACGAAAAACACCTTCCTCAACACCCGCATCGACGACCGCGACCTTTATTCGGTGCGCGGATCGTTCCGCTGGGAGCCGACGTCGGGCACGACGATCGACCTGCTCGGTTCCTATTTCCACGAACGGGACCAGCGCACCCGCATCCAGAAACAGCTTTGCCAGCGCGACCCCACCGGCATCCTCGGCTGTCTCAACAGTCGCCTCGACAATGCGCCGTTCAACGGCAATGCGACCTTTACCGCTGCGCTGACGTCGAAGGAATTCCTGGCGATCCGCGGCATTCCGGCAGGCTTCGCGCTCGGCAGCGTCTATGGTCCCGACGTCTACGCGAACACGACCATCCCCCAAGATTCGCGGACCGTCAACACCGCCTATACGCCCAGCTATTTCACCAGCGAAATGATCCTGCAGGGCCGGATCGAGCATAATTTCGGCCCGGTGTCACTCCAGGTGTCCGGTCAGTATCAGAAGGTGAAACTCGACGCCTCACAGGACTATAACAGCAATGTCGGCGACCGTTCGCTCTATGCGACCGGACTCGCCAATTTGCAGGCGGCCGCCACCGGGGGGTACGGCGCGTTTCTCCAGCAATATTTTGCGCCGGTCGCCGCAGCGATCATTCCCAACGGGCCAGCCGGCCAACTCTGCACCTCGCTGGCGGAAGAAACCGGATACGGCAGCTTCGGCGGCAAGAAAATCTGTAGCGACCAGTCGCTCCAGTTCGACCGATCGAATCAGTATAACAGCAGCTGGTCCGCAGAAACGATCCTGACCAGCGACTTCGACGGACCGTTCAACTTCTTGGTCGGCGGGATTTACGCGGATTATCACCTGACCGAGAACAGCTATTATGTGAACGCCTTTCCGATCGACTATCTGACCGGCGTTCTCGGCGCTTTCACGGCTGCGGGCAACAAGGTGCCCGATCCCGCCAACCCCGGACAGACGATCCCGGCGCCGCTGCCGCCGTCGTTCCTCGCCACGCCCTTCTTCCGCAACAACACCGACGATTTGAAGATCAAATCCTATGGCCTGTTCGGCGAGGCCTATTTCGAGTTCAACGACCGGCTGAAACTGACCGCCGGCCTGCGCTACAATAATGACAAGAAGAGCGTGCTGGCACGGTCGACGCTGGCCAGCTTCCTCGCGCCGCACGGCGGCACCGGCAGCGCGTTCGATTCGCCCTTCGTCGGATCGTTCGATGCCGACCCCGGCACGCCGGGCAATCAGATCATCCAGTCGCGCAGCGTCAAATTCAACAAGCTGACCGGCCGTGCGGTGCTCGACTTCAAGGTGACCGACGACAATCTGCTCTATGCCTCCTATTCGCGGGGCTATAAATCAGGCGGCATCAATCCGCCGCTACAGCCGATCTTCGCGGTGCCCGAATCGTTCAAGCCCGAACAGGTCGATGCGTTCGAAATCGGGTCGAAGAACACGTTCGGCAACGGCGCGCTTCAGCTCAATCTGACGGCCTTCTACTATAAATATAAGGATCTTCAGCTCAGCAAGATCGTCGCCCGCACCGCGGTCAACGACAATGTCGATGCCGACATCTATGGCCTCGAAATCGAAGGCATGGTCCGACCCGATCCGGACTGGGTGATCAATCTGGGGTTCAGCTATCTGCACACGAAGGTGTCGTCGGACAAATTCACCAGCAATCCGCGCGACTTCGGCGGCGGCCGGGCCGATGCGGTGATCATCAAGGATCTGTCCAACGGCGCGAACTGCGCCGTCGCCCCAGGCACGGCCGGTAATGCAGCAGGCAGCAACGGATTCGTGAACGCAGTCAACGGCGGCCTCAATGCGGCGACCGGCGCGGGGTTACAGCCGACCACCGCCTTCCCCGCCGATGGCGGCATTGCTTCCACTGGAGCCTTCGGCATCTGTTCGGTTCTGGCCGATGCCGCGGTCGATGCGAACGGCGACCCCACCCCGACTGCCCTGTTCTTCGACCCCAACGGAATCCAGGTCCTGTCCGCCGGTATCCCGGTCAACATCAAGGGCAACCAGCTGCCGCAGGCGCCGAACTACAAGTTCAGCGCCGGCGTCCAGTATACGGCGCATATGGGCGACATGACTCTCGTCCCGCGCTTTGACCTTGCCTATACCGGTGAGAGCTATGACAGCATATTCAATGGCAACGTCAACCGGATCAAGGGCTATACCCAGGTCAACGCCCAGCTGCAGCTCAATGGGGCCGACGACAAATGGTATGTCCGCGGCTTCATCCAGAACCTGTTCGACGCCAACAGCGTCACCGGCCTCTACATCACCGACCAATCGTCGGGTAACTATACCAATATCTTCACGCTCGAACCGCGCCGCTATGGCATCGCGGCCGGGATGAAGTTCTAAATCCAATCGGCGGCGACGCCGAAACGCCAAAAGAAATGCCCCGGTCTCTCCATCGAGAGGCCGGGGCATTTTCTTGTCCGCAATGCGTGGATGCGGGACGCCGAAGCGCCCCGCCCCGTTGCATCAGAATTTGAAGCGGCCGGTCACGCCATAGGTGCGCGGCTGGCTGGGATAGCCCGACACGCTGCCCGACTGGGCGACCGCGTTGAAGACGGTCGTCAGATATTGCGCGTTGGTGAGGTTGCGGCCCCACACGCCCAGTTCGAACCCGTTGGTCAACGCGACGGTGAACGAGGCGTTGAGCTGGTTCACTTCGCGCTTCAGATTCTGCGCCACCGTGTCGGGAAGGCCGAGCAGGCCGTCGACGATCTGGGTCGGGCTTTCATACTGGTAATCGACGTGCATGATCGCCTTGGTCCCGCCCGCGAATTCGTGGGTATAGGTGCCGCCCATCGACACCGACAGGTCGGGGATGCCGGCGGGCTTGCGACCCGACAGGTCGCCGAACGCCGACGCGACGAAGCTGTCGTATTTCGGATCGAGATAGGTCACCGCCAGCGTCAGGTTCAGCCCACGGACCGGACGCACCGACCCGTCGAACTCGACGCCCCAGGTCGATTGCTTGCCGGCATTGGCGAGCGCGAAGCCGGTGCCGGTGAACACGTTCGACTGGAAGCCCTTGATCGACTGCTTGAACACCGCGAGGTTCAGCGCCGCGACCGACCACTGACCCTTGAGGCCCGCTTCATAGACGGTCGATTCTTCCGGCGCCGCAAAGCGCGTTCCGGACACCAGGTTCGGCGTCCCCAGCCCGCCCGCGATGATCGCGGGCAGATCGGCGGCCAGCGGACGGCTGTCGCGCGACAGGTTGACCGAGCTCGCCTTGAAGCCGGTCGCATAGGTCGCATAGACGTTGACCGTGTCGGTCATCTTATACGCGAGGCGCGCGCTGTAGCTGAAATCGCCGTCGTTGGTCTTGCCGGGTTCGACGCTGTTCGGAACGTCGAGGAACGGCGGCAGGAACTGGAACGCCTTCAGGCCATTGAGCGGGTTCGCCGCCGGATTGTTCTGGTTGTCATTGGCGAAGGTCACGAACTGCTGAAAGAAGGGCGCCGTCGCGGGGTTCGTCGCGAAGGCGAGCACTGCGGCCGGATCGTTCGGGTTCACGCCCGCCTGCTGCAACGCACCGCCAAGCAGAAGCTGGTTGCGGAACGGCGCATAGGCGGCCGCGTCGAGGTCAATCCCAGAAAAGACGTCGTTGCTGTCGACATCAGCCGAGAAGCGCTTCTTGTCCTTCGTATAGTTGCCGCCGAGCGTCAGCGTCAGCCGATCGCTGATCTCGAAATCGAGTGTGCCGAAGATCGACCACGCGGTGTTCTTCATCCGATAATGTTCGTCCATGCCGTCGCCGGCGCGGAAGAAGGAGCCGCTGGGCGCGCCGAGCGCGGCCTCGAGCGTCGGCACGTTCAACGCGCCACCGCTCGCTGCCTGGATCAGAGCGTTGCCATAGGGACGGAAATCGTCGCCGAAGTTGATCTGGCTATGCTGCTTGATCTTCTCGTTGAAATAATAGCCGCCGACGAGGAAGTTGATCGGGCCGTCGAAGTCCGACGTCAGGCGCAGTTCCTGCGTGAAGGTGTTGATCGCGGTATCGTCGGACTTGCGGCCGATCAGGTCAGCGCTGGTGAAGTCCGAATCCTGGTTGGTGTCGGCGCGAACCTCGCGATAGGCGCTGATCGAGGTCAGCGCCATATTGCCGAGATCATAGTCGATCTGGCCCGAACCGCCGTAATTCTTGATCAGGTTCGACGACAGGAAATTATTGTAGACGCGATAGGAGAAGGGATTATTCGCATCGACGCTGGTGCCGCCCGCCAGGAAATTGGTGATCGGCACGGTCGGGCCGGCGAGGACGTTGCCGGCGATGCAGCAATTCTCGTCGATCTTGTCATAATCGCCGATCAGGCGGATCGACAGTGCGTCGCTCGGTTCAATCAGCAACTGACCGCGCACGCCCCAGCGGTTGCGGTCGTTGACGTCGGTGTCGAGATTCACATCCTTGGCGTAACCGTCGCGGCGGTTGAAATTGGCGCCAAGCGAGAAAGCGATCGTATCACTGATCGGGCCGGTGATGTTGCCCTTGAGGACGATGGCGTCATAATTGCCATAGCTCGCCTCGACCGAGCCGCCGAACACATACTGCGGCTTTTGGGTGACGATGCTGATGACGCCCGCCGACGCGTTCTTGCCGAACAGGGTCGACTGCGGGCCGCGCAGCACTTCGATACGCTCGACATTCGGAAGATCGCCGATCTGGGCCGCCGAGCGCGAACGATAGACGCCGTCGATGAACACGCCGACCGACGGTTCGATACCGGGGTTGTTCGCGCCGTTGCCGAAGCCGCGGATGATGAAGTTGGTGTTCGCGCTCGACTGGAGCTGCGAGACGCGCAGGCTGGGCACCGCCGACTGCAGGTCGATGAGGTCGCGGATCTGCGCGTTCTGAAGGTCGGCGGCCGAGGTCACCGAAACCGCGATCGGCGTGTCCTGCAGCGTCTGCGAACGCTTCGAGGCGGTGACGATGATGTCGTTGCCATAATCGATGGTGTCCGCTGCCGTCGCGGCCGCATCATCGGCGGGGGCGGTTTCCTGGGCAAAGGCAAAAGCGGGGGTGGTGGCGCACAGCATGGTGGCGCCCAACAAGATGTTGCGCAAAGTCATGGTTTTCTCTCCAGACCACCGGAACGCGACCCATAGGGTCTGAGGGGGGAGATATTCCGGCGTTGACTGGTGGCTGTAATGCGCCGGACCGCCGCGTCAACGCGCGGAACCGGAATCGGCCGATTTTGCGAGGCATTCGTGACTTAAAAGCAACAGTTTACGCTACGGCAAGCGCTCCGGCTCAATCGGCGCGCTGTTGCGCCCCTTACCCCTTCAGCAATCCCAGCGTGTGCTCGCGCATCGCGAATTTCTGGACCTTGCCGGTCACCGTCATCGGAAAGTCGTCGACGAACAGGATGTGGCGCGGAATCTTGAAATGGGCGATCCGGCCGCGACAATAAGTACGAACCTCAGCTTCGCTGAGCGTGGCGCCGGCGCGCGCGACGATCCAGACACACATCTCCTCGCCATATTTTTCGTCGGGGATGCCGACGCCCTGCACATCGACGATGTCGGGGTGGGTAAGCAGAAATTCCTCGATCTCGCGCGGATAGATATTCTCGCCGCCGCGGATCACCATGTCCTTGATGCGACCCACGATCCGGCAATAGCCCGCCTGGTCGATCGTCGCGAGGTCGCCGGTGTGCATCCAGCCTTCAGCATCGATCGCCTCGGCGGTGCGCTCCATATCGTCCCAATAGCCGAGCATCACCGAATAACCGCGCGTGCAAAGCTCACCCGTCTGTCCGCGCGGCACAACCTCGCCCGCCAGGTCGATCAGCTTGACCTCGAGGTGCGGCTGGACGCGCCCGACCGTCGATACGCGCAGGTCGAGCGGATCGTCGACATCGCTCTGAAAACTGACCGGGCTGGTTTCGGTCATCCCATAAGCAATCGTGACCTGATCCATATGCATCCGGTCGATCACCTCGCGCATTACCGCCATCGGGCATGGCGACCCCGCCATGATCCCGGTGCGCAGCGACGACAGGTCGAAACGATCGAAATCGGGATGGTTCAACGCCGCGATGAACATCGTCGGCACGCCGTAGAGCGCGGTGCAGCGCTCGGCCTCGACGGTTTCGAGCACCGCCTGCGGATCGAAGGCTTCGGCGGGATAGATCATCGTCGCGCCATGGACGACGCAGGCGAGATTGCCCATCACCATGCCGAAACAATGATAGAGCGGCACCGGGATGCACAGCCGGTCGGCGGCGGCAAGCCCGATCCGCGCGCCGACGAAGGCCCCGTTGTTGAGGATATTGCGGTGCGACAGGGTCGCGCCCTTGGGAAAGCCGGTGGTGCCGCTGGTGAACTGAATGTTGACCGGCCTGTCGGGGTCGATCGCGATATCGGCGAGCGCGCTTGTGTCGTCACTGGCAAGCGCCGCGAACGGCAGGCACCCGGCATGCTCCTCGTCGCCGAGCACGGCGACGAGGCGAAGCGCGGGAAGGCGCGCAGCGCTCAGCATGCCCGGCGCCGCCGTCGCCAGTTCGGGCGCCAATTCGCCGAGCATCGCGACATAGTCGCTGCCCTTGTGCGACGGCGCGAAGATCAGCGCGGCGCAGCCGACCTTGTTCAGCGCATAGTCGAGCTCGGCGACGCGATAGGCGGGGTTGATGTTGACGAGGATCAGCCCCGCCTTCGCGGTCGCGAACTGGACGACCGCCCATTCGGCGCAATTGGGGGCCCAGATGCCAACCCGGTCCCCCGGCTTCAGCCCGCGTTCGAGCAGCCCCGCCGCGACCGCATCGACCCGCGCCTTCAGCACGCGCCACGTCCAGCGCACAGCTTGGTGCCGGACGACCAGCGCCTCGCCCTCGGGATCGCGAAGCACGGCCCGGTCGAAACAGTCGCCGATCGTCATATCGAGGAGCGGCGGGCTATCGTCGCCGCGAACGAAGCTGTCGGTCATGCGTCGGCTTTCCCGAAATCCCAGTCGCTGAATTCGGCGTCGCGCAATTCCTTGCGCCGGATCTTGCCGCTGACCGTCTTGGGCAGGCTGTCGACGAATTCGATGCGGCGCGGATATTTATAGGGCGCGGTGATCGCCTTCACATGGTCCTGCAACGCCTTCGCCAGTTCGTCGGAGGGGCTATGCCCCGCGGCGAGGACGACGAAGGCCTTTACCACTTCGCCGCGGGTCGGATCGGGGCTGGCGACGACCGCGCTTTCGGCGACCGCCTCATGCTCGAACAGGACGCTTTCGACCTCGAACGGCCCGATGCGGTATCCTGACGAGAGGATGACGTCGTCGGCGCGGCCGACGAACCAGAAATAGCCGTCGGCATCGACCGTCGCGCGGTCGCCGGTCAGATACCAGCCGTGGCGGAACACGCTTGCGGTGCGATCGGGATCGCCGCGATAGCCGAGGAACAGGCCCGGCGGGCGCCCTTCGCCGACGCGCAGCGCAATGTCGCCCTCCTCGCCCGCGGGCAGTATCTCGCCATCCTGCCCGATCACCGCGAGGTCGAATCCCGGAACGGGGCGGCCCATCGCGCCTTGCCGCGCGGTGCCAGGGCGGTTGCAGCAAAGCAGCACGGTCTCGGTCTGCCCATAGCCGTCGTGGATGTCGAGGCCCGTCGCACGCTTCCACAGGTCGATGACTTCGGGATTGAGAGGCTCACCCGCACTGACGCAATGGCGCAGATGCGCGAATGCGCGGCCAGCAAGATCGGCGCGGACGAACATGCGATAGGCGGTCGGCGGCGCGCAGAGCGTCGTCACCGGATGCGTTTCGAGCAGGTCCATCGCAGCCACCGGATCGAACCCCGGCGCATGGTGGACAAAGATCGCCGCGCCCATCAGCCACGGCGCGAACAGGCTGCTCCACGCCGCCTTCGCCCAGCCGGTATCGGACATGTTCCAATGGAGGTCGCCGGGGCCGAGGTCGAGCCAGAAACGCCCGGTGATCTCGTGCGCCAGCGGATAGCCCGCGCCGTGGATCGTCATCTTCGGCTGGCCGGTCGTGCCGCTGGTGAAATAGCAGAGCGCGGGATCGTCGAACGCGGTGTCGGCGATGTCGACGAGCGGCGCGGCGGCGGCCTTGGCCTCGCTGTAATCGATCCATCCGGCGCGGGGGCCGCCGATGTGAATCAGCGCGACGTCGGCGTCGATCTCGGCTTCCTCGACCCGCGGCGCGACATCGGCCCCGGCGATGATGCAGCGCGCATCAGCCGCCTTGCAGCGATAGGCGATGTCCTTGGGACTAAGCTGCACGGTACCGGGCGAGACGATGGCGCCGAGCCGCAGGCAGGCGAGCATCAACTCCCACCATTCGATCTCGCGCGACATCAGGATCAGCACCGTGTCGCCGCGCTCCACGCCCGCAGCGCGCAGCACGGCGGCGGCGCGCGCGGCATGATCCGACAGTTCGGCGAAGCTGCGATCGACGATCGCCCCCGCGCCGTCGGTCCACAGCATCGCGCGATCGCCCGGACTGTCCTTCGCCAGTCGATCGATCGCGTCGCGCGCGAAATTATAATGCGTCGGCGGATTCCAGGCGAACGCTTCGCTCATCCGCCGCGCGCCACGTTGATCACCGACAATTGCGTATATTCGGCGAGGCCTTCCTCTGCCTGCTCAACCCCGAGGCCGGAGGATTTGACCCCCGCCATCGGAATATGCGGGCCGATCGCGACATGCTGGTTCACCCACACCGATCCGCTTTCGATCCGCTCCGCGACCGCCAGCGCGTGGTCGACGTCGCCCGACCAGACCGAGGCGCCGAGCCCGTAAGGCGAGGCATTGGCGCGCGCGACGACATCGTCGATGTCCGAAAAGCGGATCACCGGCAGGATCGGGCCGAATTGTTCCTCATCGACGATCTGGTCGCCGTCGGTCACGTCGCGGACGATCGTCGGCCGCAGGAAATAGCCGGCACGGTCGATCACCTCGCCGCCCGCGACGATGGTGCCGTCCCGGCGCGCGCTTTCGAGGAAGGCCTTCACTTTCTCATATTGCGCCTTGTTCTGGATCGGCCCGATCTGTGCGCCCTGCGCCAGCCCGTCGTCGACCACCGCCGCTTCGGCGAGTCGCGCCAGCTCGTCGCACATCGCATCATAAATGCTGTCGTGGACATAGGCGCGCTTGATCGCAAGGCACACCTGCCCGCAATTGAGGAAGGCGGCGTTGAAGATACCCTGCGCGGTCGCGCGAACATCGACGTCGTCGAGAACAATACCGGGGTCGTTGCCGCCAAGTTCGAGCGTCAGCCGCTTGAGGCCGTCGGCTGCGCTCGCCATGATCTTCTTGCCCGTCGCGGTCGATCCGGTGAACCCGACCTTGGCGATGCGCGGATCGGCGGTCAGATAGCCGCCGAGATCGTTGGCATCGGTAATGATGTTGACGACGCCTGCCGGGAAGATCTTCTGGCACAACTCGCCGAGCATCAGCGCGGTGACCGGGGTGGTCGGTGCGGGCTTCAGGACGATCGTGTTGCCCGCGATCACCGCCGGGCCGATCTTCCAGCAGGCGACGAGCAGCGGGAAATTCCACGCGATGATCCCAGCGACGACGCCGAGCGGCTTGCGGCGAACCTGAATCAGCCCGCTCGCATCGTCCTGGATCGTCCGCTCGGCAATGTCGAGCGTCGCATAGTGGCGCAGATAGCCTTCGGCCCACGCGATCTCGCCCTGCGCCTCGGCCAGCGGCTTGCCCTGTTCCTGTGTCAGCGCGCGCGCCAGCCGGTCGGCATTGGCGACGATCGCATCGGCAAGCTGGCTGACCTTCGCCTGCCGCTCGGCCAGCGGGGTTTCGGCCCAGGCGGGAAAGGCGGTGGCCGCCGCCTCGATCGCCGCGTCGGCCTGCCGCTCCGACGCGCGCGCGACGGTGGCGAAAACTTCTTCGGTCGCGGGGTTGATGACGTCCATGTCATGATCGCCATCGACCAGCCGCCCGCCGATCAGCATCTTATAGTCGGACATATGTCTCTCCGATCAGAATTTCGCGCCGACGGTGACGCCATAGGTTCGCGGAGTCCCGACATGGTTATAATCGAAACCGAAGCCCGAGAGCAGGTCGACACGCGAGGTGAAGTAGAATTTATTGGCGAGGTTCTTGCCCCACACCGACGCCGTCCAGCGTCCGTCCGCCGATTCCCAATCGATGTGCCCCGACAGCAGGACATAAGATTTCTGCCGCAGCCGGGGGATGTTGAGCACCTCGAAATATTGGTTCGACGAATAATTGATGTCGCCGTGCAGGCTCACCTTCCCGCTGCCACCGTCGATCACCGTCGCGTCGAAGCCGCCGGTAAAGGTCAGCTTGGGTGCGTTCGATAGCCGATTGCCGCTGACATCGACGCCGCTCACCGTGCCGCGCTTGATCTTGGTGTCGAGCAGGCCGAGCCCGCCGCGCAATGTCACCATGTCGCCCGCGCGGACGGTCAGTTCGGCCTCGCCGCCCTGGATGCGCGAACGCGGGATGTTGAGCAAGGTCTGCGCCGCGGTCGCCGGATCGACGTTGATGAACTGCTGGTTGCTGTAGGTGTAATGGAACGCCGCCATGTTGAGCGTGACGCGGCGGTCGGCGAACTGGCTCTTCAGCCCCAGCTCGAACGCGTCGATCTTTTCGGCCTTCGCGACCGACAGCTCGGACGGGTCGAAAAAGGCCTGCGCGTTGAAGCTGGGGGCGCGATAGCCGCGGCTGTAATTGCCATAGACCATCACGTCGGGGTTGATCTTGTAATCGGCGCCGATCTTGCCCGACAGGTTCTCGGTGCTGTAGTCGAGCCGCGACGGCGGGATCAGGTTCATCACCAGCACTTCGTTGGGACCGAAGGCATTGGCCTCGAAATTGCTCTGCACGCCCTTGTCGCGCGTGAAGCGGAGGCCGCCGCGCAGCGTGAACTGGTCGCTGACCTCGAAGCTCATGTCCGAATAGAGCGCATAGCTCTTCTTGACCTGGTCGAAGCTGTTGCGGAACAAACAGCCCAGCGGAAAACCGACCGCGCAATCGGCGTCGGTGACGCCCGGCAGGCCGTCGGAATCGATGTCCTTGCCGATTTCAAAGGTCGTCTGGTTATAGACTTTCTCGCGGTTGAAATAGGCGCCGAGAATGAAGTTGAACGGACCATCGAAATCGCTCGTCAGCCGCAGATCCTGCGCGAATTGCGTCGCGCGGTCGGCGTAGGGGATTTCGAGCAATTCGGTCGCGGTCCCGTCGGTGTCCTCATAGAAATTGAGCCGGCCCTTATCCCACGAGGTGACGCTGGTGATCGCGAGCGCGTCGCTCAAATCGACCGTGCCGGTGAGCGACACCGACGAGGTGCGGGCGTGGCGGCGGTCGGTGACGTTCGCCTCGATCTGGCGGCGGCTAAGGCCGGGGCGGTTCACCGCCTCGGGCTGGGCATAGACGCCATAGTTGCGGGGGTTCTGGTAACTGGTCGAGGCGCGCAGCACAAAGCGCGCGCTGTCGCTCGGCTCGAACAGCAGGCTGCCGCGCACGCCATATTCGCGGACGCTCGCCAGGTCGGGCTTGCCGGGAAGCTGGTTCTTGAACCAGCCGTCGGCGCGCGCGAAGGTGAAGGCAACGCGCGCCGCCAGCGTCTCGCCGAGCGGCACGCTCAAGGCGCCATTCGCCTCGTAGCGATCATAGTTGCCGTAACCGAGGTTCAGATAACCTTCGGTTTCGCCGAGCACCGGCGTGCGGCTGATCAGATTGACCGCGCCGCCGGTGGTGTTCTTGCCATAAAGCGTGCCTTGCGGCCCGCGCAGCACCTCGACGCGCTCAAGGTCGTACATCGCGACACCGAGGAAAGCGAAATTGCCCTTGTAGACCTCGTCATAATATGTCGCGACGGGGCTCGCCTGGTTGAGGCTGTAATCGGACATCGAGACGCCGCGCAGCGCGAAGATCGGCGTGTTGTCGCCAACGGTCGAGGTGAGTTGAAGATTGACGATCTTGCCCGCGAGTTCGTCGGCCTGGGTCACCCGCTGGCGTTCGAGCGAATCGCCGCCGAGCGCACTCACCGCGATCGGCACGTCCTGAAGACGCTCCGCCCGCTTCTGCGCGGTGACGACGATGTCGGTCCCATTGTCGGCCACGGTCTCGGCGGGAGCCGGGGTCGCGGGGGCTTCCTGAGCCAGCGCCGACACCGACGCGCCGGTCAGCATCAGCAGCAGCATGGGGCGTACCGCCCCGCTCGCATTCATCTTGATCATCGAACAACCTCCCCTGTCTTTTTTAAGGTATTTTCGTCTCGTCAAAGTCCGCCACCAGCCGCGCGCGCACGGCGCTCGCTTCGGCGCGCAACGGTTTGTGCCGCAGCCGGCCGATTTCGGCGGCTGTGTAGGGTTTGAAATCTGCGGGCACATGCGCCGGGTCGAACCGCATCAGCGACCAGTTCACCACCTCCGCCAGATCGGCATCGGACAGCGCCGCCGTGGCGACGCCGGGCACTCGCGCCAGATAGTCGCGCCCGCCCGGCACCTGCAGGAAACGCGCGACGAAGCCCGCCATCGTCGGCGCGGTCTGCGGCGTTCCCGTCGCATCGGCGCGGTGGCATCCCTGGCATTGCAATATCCAGTGCTGCCGTGCGCGCACCGGATCGGCGACCCCGGGCATCGCCTTTTCCGGGTGGCTCGACGTCGGGCCGCTCGCCGCGGGCGTTGCAAAGGCTGCCCCGGCCGCCAGGATCAGCGCGGGAGCAGCCAGTCCTTTCATTTGCCGGGCCGAAGGCGCGCGACGGCGGCGGAGTTGAGCGCCGCACCGCCCGCGCGGTATCCGGCAATCTCCTTTGGCGTGAACGCCCTTGCCGCCGTGCCGCGGACCACATGGTTGAGCACCGCCGCCACCTGGGCGTCGTTCAGTCCCGCCTGCGCCGGCATCGTGCTGCGAAAGGCCTTGCCGCCGACGGTGATCGGCCCCGACAGGCCGCGGATCACCGCGAGCGCCATATAGCGGCGTCCAGCAGCCGTCGCCGCGAGCGACTGGGCATTGGCCTTCAACGGCGGAAAGGCACCGGGGACACCCGCGCCGTCGCCGAGGTGGCACGCCGCGCAGCGCTTGAAGACGGTCGCGCCGTCGTCGGCCGCGACGGCTGGTGCGGCCACCCCCAGCCCCGCCAGCGCGAGGGCGATCGTCAGCCGCCGCATCACCGCTGCTCCAACGCGACGCCGAGGATCACCGCGGTCGAGCAATTATAGACCGAACTCGACGTGCCGAGGCACCAGTTGATATCGTTGTTCGCTTGCGGACGGACCATCGGCCGGTCGTTCTCGTTGCGGTTGCACAGGCAGCGCCCGCACGAGGATTTACCGCAGCAGTCGTTATAGCTGATGATATAGGCGCGGTTGTCGGCGGGGTTCTGGCAGGTGCCGATCCAGGTGATCGGCGACATTTCGGTCCCCGGCGGACACGAACTCGGTGAGCCGCCGCAGCAACTGCACAAAAAGCCGTCGATCGCGCAGTAACGCCAATAATCGCATTGGGTCTGGTCGCCGGGATCCTGTGGATTGCCGGTCGACTGCGGGGCAACGGGCTCACCGCCACCACCGTGGGTCTGCGCCTGCGCCCGCGACACCGGCAGCACCGGAATGACTGCCGCGCCGGTCAGCGCGCCGCCGATCAGCGTCAGCAGGCTGCGCCGTGAGGTCGCGCGCGCGACGTTTCGCGTCACCTTCTCCGAAAATTTGTCGAGACCCGACATATTCGTCCCCTTCTTGTCGTTTCGCACGGCTCAGTCGCGCGCGAGATAGTCCTGGATGGAAGCAACGCGGCGTTCCTTGGCCTCGAACAGGCTTTCCAGATGCTCGCGATTGTTGACGAGGCCGAGCGACGCGATGCGGCCTTCCTCGTCGATCAGCACCGCATAGGGGAGCTTCGAGACGCCGAGCGACCGGCCCAGATCTTCCGACAGGACATAGTCGAAGCCGGTGAGCCCCTCGGCGATCGCCAGCCGGCGATGTGCGGCGGGGTCGCCGTCGCTCGCCAGCACGACGTCGAGCCAGTCGCGTTCGGCGGCGCTCGCCGAACGGACGACGGGCAGCAGTGTCTTGCAGACCGGGCAATCGGGCGAGAGAAAGAAGATCAGTTGCCCGCGGCGATGCCGCTTGCCGCCGATCACAACCTGGCCGCCGTTCAGCGTGTCGAGCGTCATCGCGGGCGCCTGATCGCCGACATTGACCTTCTGATGCAGCGTCAGCGCGCCCGCCGGCGCGATCCGTTCGTGGAGCACCCCGACCTGCCGCGCGAGCGCCGCGACGAGGACGCCGAGCACCGCGACGGCGATCCACAGCAATATTTGCGAGGCGAAGAAAAATCCGGTCATCGGGATGCGCTCCTGCGGGGTGCGGGAAGATTGGCGAGTTCACCGGCTGCGAAGAGCAGCGCGACAAAGGCGAGGGCGGCGAAGATCGACGGAATGTCGATGCCGCCCCCCCCTGCGGGAGAGAGACAAAGCGGCAGCGCCGCGGCGGCGAGCGCGAAGGCGCGGGCGATGGCGAAACGGCCGATTCCGCTCTTGCGCGCACCGAAATCACAGCCGCAGTCGATCGCGCCGTCGCCGCGCCGCCGCGCCGCGAGCAAGGCGAGGCCATATCCGGCCCACAGCAGCGCCGCGAGCAGCGCGCCGGTGGGCCGCGAAGCGGGAAAGAGCAGCGCCAGCGCCGCCGCGAACTCGACTGCGGCGGCAGCCATCGTGACCGGCATCGCGAGCGCGGGAGCAAGGCGCAACAGGCCTGCCGTCGCCCGCGTCAGCCGGGCGCGCTCGGCGAGCTTGTGCGCCGCCGCAACCACCAGGATTATGGCGAGGAACAGCGCCAATATAGGCATGACGGCAGCCATCAGCGCGCCGCCGTCATCGTCATCGGGTCGTGGACGACGCTGACGATAGTGCGGACGAAGGCGCCGCTCGCTGCGTCATAAACGTCGAGCGACCCGTCGGGGCGCGACGCGACGAGCAGCGGCTTTTCCTGCTGCGTCGCCTCGATCGACAGGCTGTGATTCTTGAGCGCGATGCGGCGGACCAGCGTCTTGGTTTTCGGATCGACCACCCACGCTTCGGTCCCGCCGTCCTTGTGCGTGCCTTCGCCGCTCTTCGGGTTCATCAGGATATAGAGCAGCCCCGCGCGGTCGGCCGAAATGACCTGCCAGCCACCCGGACGCCATTCGGGTTCACCGCCGTCCTGCTTGGGAAGCGCGAAGCCGCCGAGATCCCTGGCGGCGGCGCCCGAAAAATCGATCGCACGCAGACGGCCCTTGAAACTGACGAACCAGCCGGTGCGCCCGACCATCGAAACAGCGGGTCATCGTCGATATCGTTGAACGCTGCGCTGGTGACGGCGGGCCCGGCCGCCTTGCCGGCGGCGTCGAGCGCGATGCTCGACATCGTCCCGTCGGCGCACAGCGTGGCGAAGCCGCGTGGTCCGGTCGGATAGGCAAGCGAGCAGCCCGGCAGTTCGATGTCCGACAGGACCTTGCGGCCATCGAGATCGACGACGGTCACCGACGCGCCCGGCGTGAAATTGAACACCAGCGCCCATTTCTCGTCATTGGTGAGTTGCAGGCTGTTGCGAAGCGTCACGAACAGGCCGCGCTTGCCGCCGGGCAGGACGATCTCGCCCTTCGGCGTCAGCGTCTTCGTGTCCCAGATGGTGATGACGTCGGTCCGTTCGCCGCGCGTCAGCCGCGAATAATAGGTTTCGCCGACATAAATTTCCCCGCGCGTCGTCGACGGCAGCAGGTTGCCGAACTGCGCGACGGGGATCTGCCCGCGAAGATGATTGTTTTCGGCGCCGACGTCGACGATCGCCGCGCGCCCGTCGGGCAGGCTGTTGAAGTGCAGATCCTGCACGAAGACCCAGCTGTCGGGATAATGTTCGGGAAGCTCGGCAACGGTCGGGACCGGCTCTTCGGGCAGCGGCTGCGGATAGTCCGCGGCGCTCAATGCGCTCGCCGATACCATCAATGCGGCAAAAACCGCTCCTCTCGCGATGCGCTGCATCCCGGCACTCCCTCTCCTGTTTGAACGATGGCTCTGACGGCCGATTCGAGTAGATATTGATCGGACGCCCAAATTTAGTCAAGTGCCAAAATTAGGTCACTTGTCCAAGGACAGCAAGGCGGCTACCTAGGGCGTGGAGGCGGCTGAATCTTGGCGAATTTCATTGTTCCCGATCTGAAAATCACACCGCGCGCCGGGGGCTATGCCCGCGGCCAGGATGGCTTTGAGCATATTCTCCGCTCGGCGCTGTCGCTGTTGGTGAACCATGGCTCGGCGGCCCTGACGCTGCGCCGGATCGCTGCCGAATCGGGAATGAACGTCGGCAACCTCAACTATTATTTCCGGTCGAAAGACGAACTGATCCGCGAACTGCTCAACGCCGTGATCAGCAGCTATGAAGAATCGTTCGACGAGATCATCCACGAACCGGGCGCCAGCGCCGAGGCGCGGCTCGAGAATCTGGTGACGCTGATCCTCGAGGATATCAATACGAAGAAGACCACGCGCTTCTTCCCCGAACTATGGGCGATGGCTAATCATGACCCTTTCGTCCACGACCGTATGAACGAACTTTACGAGCGCGCGCGCGTTTCGCTCAATGAGCTGATTGCCGAGATCAACCCGGCGCTTCCGGACGACGAGCGCGAGATATTGGCGCTGTTCATTTCGGGATCGATGGAAGGGCTGACGATGTTCGCGGGCTATGAAAAGCCGTGGAGCCAGCAGATGCCGATGCTCGAAGTGATCGCGCGCCGATCGTTCGTCCATCTGGCGCGGACCTTGCGCCCCGGCGAAATCAAACGGACGATGGACATGGCGAACTGCGACCAGAGCTGAGTGACGGCGTTTCAGAAGGTCAGGCGATGTCCGACCGCGCCGCCTTTCGCGCTGCCTGCCACTGGCGCGGCGACTGGCCGAAGGTCAGGCTGTGCCAGCGCGTGAAGGCGCCGATCGACGCATAGCCGAGCAACTCCGCGACATCGGTGACCCGCATCCGCGGATTGGCGAGATATTGGGCCGACAATTGCATCCGCGCGCGATTGAGAAGCTCGCTGAAGCCCGTTCCGTCGGCGATCAGCATCCGCTGGAGCGTCCGCACCGTCAGCCCCATCGACGCCGCCACATGCTGGATCGTCGCGCGGCCCGACGGCAGAAATATCATGATCGCCTGTTCGACTTCCTGCGCCGTCGTGCGCAGCGCGGGGGTCATGATCGATTCGATCAGGTCGCGCGCATGATGCGCGAGGTCCGAATCGGCGCGCAGATTGGGGCGGTCGAGATCGCTTGCGGCGATGACCAGGCCGTGGAACTCGCAGTTGAATTCGGGCTGGCACCGAAACAGGCGGCGAAAGATCGGCATGTCGGCGGCGGGCGGCGCTTCGTGCGCGAAGCAGACCGACAGCGGCGCCCACGCCTCGCCGAGGACGCTCGCGCAGAGCCGCGCCAGCACGCCGAGCGCAAGGTCCGACGACTGCCGCGTCGGCTCGGGCGTGCTCAGCGAGAAATCCTCGCGCAGGATGATCTCGTCGCCGAACCGTTCGAATTGCAGCACGAGGGTCGAATTGATCCGGTTGCGAAATTCGCCCAGCGCCTGGAGGACGCGCCCTAGCGTCGGCTGGTGCGCAATCACCAGGCTGGTGACGCCAAGATTGGCGACCGCGCGCTCCTCGGCCATCCGCAGCCCGAGCGTGACGCACCCGCTTGCCGTCGCGCTCCGTTCGAGCAGGCGGAACGCCGCGCGCGCCGAGATGAGTTGTTCGGGATTCGCGAGCAGTTCCGGCGACAGGCCATTTTCACGCAGCAGGGGACGCGGGTCGGTGCCCAGCGATCGCATGATCGGGAAATAGCCGGTCAGCGCGGCCACGCGGACGAGTTCGGCCATCTTTCGCTCCCTTCGCGCTTTTGGCGTCGATTGCGAAAATAATGTCATGAATTGTGAAAAGCGCAAGCCTGCGCTCCGCTAGCCCGGACGAAAGAGGAGAGGATCATGGCGAAGGTTGTTCGTTTCCACGAAACGGGTGGACCCGAAGTGTTGCGTGTCGAAGAGACCCCGGTCGGCGACCCCGGCCCGGGCGAGGTCCGTATCCGGCACGCCGCGGTCGGCTGCAACTTCGCCGACACTTATTTCCGCTCGGGCTATTATCCCGCCCAGCTTCCCGCCGGCATCGGCGTCGAGGGCGCCGGGACGGTCGAAGCGGTCGGCGAGGGTGTGACCGGCTTCGCGCCGGGCGACCGCGTCGCCTATAATGGCAGCCCGCTCGGCGCCTATAGCGAAGCGCGCGTCATGCCCGCCGCGCCGCTGTTCAAACTGCCCGACGCGATCGCGTTCGAGGATGCCGCCGCGTCGACGATGCGCGGCCTGTCCGCAACCTATTGGCTCGCCAAGACCAACCCGCGGATGCAGGCCGGCGACACCATCCTGCTTCACGCCGCGGCAGGCGGTGTCGGGCTGCTCGCGGTGCAGCTTGCCAAGCTGATGGGGCTGCGCGTGATCGGCACCGTGTCGAGCGAGGCGAAGGCCGAAAAGGCGCGATCGCTCGGCTGCGACGAAATCATCTTCTATCGCCGCGAGGATGTCGCGGCGCGCGTGAAGGAACTGACCGACGGCGAAGGCGTGACGACGGTATTCGACAGCGTCGGCAAGGACACGTTCGAGGGGTCGCTGAAATCGCTCAAGCGGCGCGGCGTCCTCGTCGGCTGCGGCACCGCCTCTGGCCCCTTCCCGCCGATCGACGCCTTTCAGCTGATGATGCAGGGTTCGGTCCATTTCACCCGCCCCGCCTTCGCCGACTATTATGCCGACCCCGCCGAACGCGCCGAGCTGTCGGCGCTATGGTTCGGCCATCTCGCCGCCGGGCGGGTCAAGGTCGAGATCGGCCAGCGCTACGCGCTCGAGGACTGCGTCGCGGCGCACCGCGCGCTCGAAGCGGGCCAGACCATCGGATCATCCATCTTCATGCTCTGAGGGAGAGGGACGATGAGGATCGAGACACTCACTTGTCATATCGGCGCCGAAATCAGCGGCATCGACCTGGCCGAAGCGGCGCGCAACGACGATCTGTTCGGCGAAATCCGCGCCGCGCTGCTCGCGCACAAAGTGCTGTTCCTGCGCGACCAGGCCATCGCCCGCGCCGACCATGTCGCCTTCGCGAGCCGCTTTGGCGCGCTCGAGGATCATCCGGTGATCGGCAGCGACCCCGCGCATCCTGGGCTCGTCCAGATCTATAAGGACGAGGCATCTCCGCCCGACTATTATGAGAATAGCTGGCATTGCGACGCGACGTGGCGCGATGCGCCGCCGCTGGGCGCGGTGCTGCGCTGCGTTGCCTGCCCGCCGGTCGGCGGCGACACGATGTGGGCGAATATGGCGAAAGCCTATGCCGACCTGCCCGATTCCGTGAAGGCGATCATCGCGCCGCTGAAGGCGCGCCACTCGATCGAGGCGAGCTTTGGCGCGCGGATGTCCGAAGATCAGCGCCACGCGCTGAAGGCGCGCTTTCCCGACGCCGAACATCCGGTCGTCCGCACCCATCCCGAAACGGGCGAGAAAATCCTGTTCGTCAACGGCTTCACCACGCATTTCACCAATTTCCACACCGCCGAGAATGTCCGCTACGGCCAGGATTATGCGCCGGGAGCGAGCCAGCTCCTGAGCTTTCTGATCGGCCGCGCCGCGATCCCCGAATATCAGGTGCGCTGGCGCTGGCGGCCGGACAGCGTGGCGATCTGGGATAACCGATCGACCCAGCATTATGCCGTGATGGATTACCCGCCCACGATCCGCCGCATGGAGCGCGCCGGCATCGTCGGCGACCGCCCTTTCTGAACAGCAAAGTAGGAGAAGCCGCATGCAATTTCTGGACGATAGCCTGCTCCCCGAGACGCAGGACAAGCTGGTCATCACGGTCGCGCCTTACGGCCCCGAATGGCATCCGGACGACTTTCCCGAAGACATCCCGCTGTCGATGGAAGAGCATATCCAGAAGGCGGTCGATTGCTACAATGCCGGCGCGACCGTCCTCCACATGCACGTTCGCGAGGAAGACGGAACGGGATCGAAGCGCCTGTCGAAATTCAACGAGCTGATCGCCGGGGTGCGCGCCCGCGTCCCCGACATGATCATCCAGGTCGGCGGCTCGATCTCCTTCTCGCCCGAAAGCGAGGAGGATGGCGCCGAGGCGAAATGGCTGTCGGACGAGGTGCGCCACATGCTCGCCGAGCTAACGCCCGCGCCCGACCAGGTGACGATCGCGGTCAACACAACCCAGATGAACATCATGGATCTGATGTCCGACGCCGATTATGGCGAAACCTCGCTCGCCGCGCCTGCGCTCTACCAGGCCTATCGCGAGATGGTGGTGCCGGCGGGGCCGCAATGGGTGGAGGAACATCTGCGCCGCCTGACCGGCGCGGGCATCCAGCCGCATTTCCAGCTTACCTGCATGCCCGACCTCGAAACCGTCGAGCGGCTGGTGCGCCGCGGGCTCTACAAGGGACCGCTCAACCTGACCTGGGTCGGCATCGGCGGCGGCTTCGACGGGCCGAACCCGAATAATTTCATGGAGTTCATCCGCCGCGCCCCCGACGGATCGACCGTCACCCTCGAAACGCTGATGCGCCATGTGCTGCCGGTCAACGTCATGGCGATGTGCCTGGGCCAGCATGTCCGCTGCGGGATCGAGGACACGCTCTATGACCAGCATGGCAACAAGATGACGTCGGTCCAGGGGATCGAGCAGATCGTCCGGGTCGCCAAGGAACTCGGCCGCGAGGTTGCGACCGCCAAGGAAGCGCGCGAAATCTACCAGATCGGCGTGCAATATAATTCGGTCGAGGAAACGCTCGCCAAGCTCGGCATGGCGCCCAATCGCCAGCCCGGCCAGCGCGCGCTGCCGATCCGCTACGCGGCCTGAGGCGGGAGCGCGGCCATGGCTTTCGGCGACGATCCGACGACCTGCCTCGCTCCCGGTCCTCGCGGCCAGGTCGCGGGTCCCTGGCAAGCCCATGCCGCGCGGTCCATCTCCGGCGTGGGGATCGCCGAGCCGTTGGACCGGCTCACGATCCCCGCGCGGAGCATGGCGCGTTGAGCGATACCCCGGTCAGCGACGCCATGCGCGCGAATGGGCAATGGAACAGCGCGTGGGACGCGATGGCGGCGCTCGATCCGCTCTGGCTCGAAGCCTTTCTGGCGGCGGGGACGTTGCCGCTGCGGCGCGGCGTGCTCGATCCCAAAATCTATGAGTTTCTGGCGATCGCGGTCGATGCGTCCTGCACCCATCTTTATGCGCCGGGGACGCGGCGTCACATCGCCGCCGCGCTCGACAAGGGCGCGACGCCCGAGGAAGTGATGGCGGTGCTCGAAGCGGTCGCGGTGCTCGGCCTCCATTCGGTCGCGCTCGGCGCGCCGATGCTGGTCGAGGAAATGAACGCACGCAGCCTGACGATGACCAGCGGCGGGGCGGCCTGACATGCGACCGCCCGCTGGCCCGGTCCTGAAACAAGGGAGGCGGTCATGGCGGTAATGGCACCGGCGGCAAGCCCCGGCATCGCGCGCGGCGGCCCACGCGACACGAGCCTTTATGGCTGGGTCGTCTTCGCCTTGAGCTTTGGGCTGCTGATCTCCGACTATATGGCGCGGCAGGTGCTCAACGCGGTCTTCCCGTTGCTCAAGGTCGAATGGGCGCTCAGCGACGCCCAATTGGGGCTGCTATCGGGCGTGGTCGCGCTGATGGTCGGTTGCCTGACCTTTCCGCTCTCGCTCGCCGCCGACCGCTGGGGCCGGGTGCGCAGCCTCGCGCTCATGGCCGCGCTGTGGAGTTTCGCGACCCTCTTTTGCGCCGTTGCCGCCACCTATCCGCAGATGCTGCTCGGCCGCGTCATGGTCGGGGTCGGCGAGGCCGCTTATGGCAGCGTCGGCATCGCGGTCGTGATCAGCGTCTTTCCCCAGCGGCTGCGCGCAACGCTCTCGGCCGCCTTCATGGCGGGCGGGCTGTTCGGCCAGGTTCTGGGCGTCGCGATCGGCGGCGAGATTGCCGCCAGCCATGGCTGGCGCACCGCTTTCGCGGTGATCGGGCTCGGCGGCCTTGCCCTCGCGGTCGCCTATCCGCTCATCGTTCGCGAAAAGCGGATCGCGGCGATCGCCGGACCCGATGCGGCCGCGCCGAACACCCCCGAACGCGCGCCGCTGCGGGCGCTGTTCGCGAACCGCAGCGTGCGGCTCGCCTACCTCGCGAGCGGCATCCAGCTTTTCGCCGCAGGCGCCCTGCCCGCCTGGCTGCCGAGCTATTTCAATCGCTACTATGCGATGCCGGTCGATGCGGCGGGACGGATGGCGGCGCTGTTCCTGCTGATCTGCGGTTGCGGGATGATCATGTGCGGCATGGCAAGCGACCGTGCGGCGCGGGGCCGACCCGACCGCAAGATATTGCTCGCCTCGGGCTACGGCTTTGGCAGCGCGATCGCGCTGAGCCTGGCGCTGCTGCTGCCGCCGGGATTGCCCCAGCTTGTCCTGCTCGGCATCGCGATGTTCCTCGTCGCCGGAACGACCGGACCGGCGGGCGCGATGGTCGCCAACCTGACGCCGGCGGCGCTCCACGGCTCGGCCTTCGCGACGCTGACGCTCGCGCATAATCTGCTCGGGCTCGCGCCGGGACCGATCGTCACCGGCCGCGTCGCCGATGCGGTCGGCCTGCTCGACGCGCTGCGCATCCTGCCCGCCGCCGCCATTATCTCCGCTCTCCTCTTCCTCGCCGCGCGGCGCAGCTATCTCGCCGATCTCAAAACGGTCTGATGCGACCACCCACAGATCGGAACCATCGCTGCGCCGTCGCTCGCCATGGCGTGCATTGCAAAAAACCTGTCGTGAAATGTGAAATATCGCCCCCGGCACGCCGATAGCCTTCGATCAAAAGACCAACATTCCATCACCCTTGGGAGGGACCTATGAAGAGCATTACCTACACCAGCCTTGCCGCTTTCGCCGTCGCGCTCGCGGCCGCGCCCGCCGCGGCGCAGGAGGCGACGCCCGCCGACGCCGCCAGCAGCGACATGGGCGACGCAATCGTCGTCACCGCGCAAAAGCGGGCCGAGAATATCCAGGACGTGCCGATCTCGATCGCGGCGGTCAGCGGCGAGACGATGGAGAGCGCGAACATCCTCACCGTGATGGACCTCGGCCGCGTCGCGACCAATTTCCAGACCGTGCGTTCGTCGAACACCGGCTCGACGCGCATCGGCATCCGCGGCGTCGGCAGCCTCGCCAACACGCTGATCGAGCCGAGCGTCGCGGTGTTCGTCGACGGTGTTTATGTCCCGCGCTCGGGCTCGATCCTCGGCGCATTTCTTGATATCGACGGGGTCGAGGTGCTGCGCGGGCCGCAGGGAACCTTGTTCGGCCGCAACGCCAGCGTCGGCGCGCTGTCGATCCGCAGCGCGCTGCCCAAGGATGAATTTTCGGGCGAAGTGTCGGCCGAAGCGGGGTCGTTCGACCGCTACAAGCTGTCGGGCCATGTCAATATCCCGCTGGGGCAGAACGTCGCGGCGCGCGTCGCCGCGATGGGGCAATGGTATGACGGCCCGTGGAAGAACCGCTACGATGGCAAGACCTATGGCGGGTCCGACGACGTCGCGGTGCGCGGCACGGTGAAAGCCGAGTTCGGCAATCTCGAATGGATCGTGCGCGGCGATTACACCCGCCTCGATGGCGACGGCGTCGTCAATTTCGATTTCGACCCCGCCTCGATCGCCCCCGCCCGCCTTGCCTTCCTGCAAGCGGCGTTCAGCGGCGGCCCCGACATCAATTTGAACGACCGGGTGATGAACCAATCGGTCGCCTCGGGCCTGCTCGACAAGAATTGGGGGGTATCGAGCACCGCCTCGCTCGAGATCGGCGGCGGATCGACGCTGCGCCTGGTCAACAGCTATCGCAAATGGACCAACGACCAGCTCGACGGCGACATCATCTTCCTCCCCGTCCCGCTCGCGACACGGCGCAGCCTGTTCGATTCGGGAAGCTGGAACCACGAGCTGCAATTCATCTCACCCGAGCGCGAATGGCTGGGCGGCCATTTCGACATGGTGGCGGGCGTCTATTATTTCCAGGAGAAGTTCGCGCTCGGCGAACAGCTCAACATGGACTCGCAGTTTTGCAACGTCCTCGTCCCCGCGGGGCCGGGGCGCGCCGCCTGCGCCGCCTATTACGCCAGCACCGGCGGCGTCGCGGCAACCGATCAGGACGTGTTCCAGAAAGTCCGCAGCATCGCCGCCTATGCGCAGGGCAATATCTATATCGGCGACGCGCTGACGCTGACGCTCGGCGGGCGCTGGACCAACGATCGCAAGAGGGGCAGCTACTCGCAGATATCGAGCCCCTTCACCCAGACGATCCGCGCGCCCGAGGTGCTCGACTATCCCGGCCTCTCCGAAAGCCGCTTCACCTATCGCATCAGCCTCAACTACAAGCCGACGGACGATGTGATGCTCTTCGTCAACCATTCGACGGGTTACAAGTCGGGCGGCTATAATTCGGGCGGCGGGGTGCCGGCGCTTTCGACCTTCGACCCCCAGGGCAATCTGATCTCGACCCGGCGCGTGTTCAACCGCGAGACGGTCAAGAATTACGAGTTCGGCGCGAAATCGAGCTGGCTCGATCGCGCGCTGACCGCGAACATCACCTTCTTTCGCATGGACATCGCGGGCTTTCAGGATCGCGCGTTCGACGGGGTCAGCTTCGTCGTCCGCAACGCCGGCAACCTTCGCCAGCAAGGCATGGAGCTCGACCTGAGACTCGCACCGACCAATCGCTTCGCGCTTTCGGGCTCGCTCGCCTATCTCGATTCCGAATTCACCGATTTCGCCAACGCCTCGGGCTTGCCGGGTATCGGCGGGACGCAGGATCTGACCGGCAAGCCGAACAGCTTCTCGCCCGCCTGGTCGGGCAATGTCGCGGTCGACTGGAACGGCGATATCGGATCGAGCGGGCTGACGTGGGCAGCGAACGCCAATGTCTCGTTCGTGTCCGACCAATATGTCGGCACGGTCAACGACGCCAATCCGCAATCGATCGCCGACGGCTATGCGCTGCTCGGGGCACGGTTGACGCTCAAGGGGCCCGACGATCGCTGGTCGCTGGCGATCTTCGGCAGCAACCTCACCAACACCCATTATCGCCCGCTCGCGGTCTATCAGCCGCTCGGCGCCGCGCTTGGCCTCAACAATGGGGCCTTCCCCGGCAGCACCGCCAATCGCGTCCTGGCGAACGAACCGCGCACCTACGGGGTTTCGGCGACCATGCGCTTCTAGGGTGGCCGGGTGGCGGGCCGTTTTCCCGCCACCCCAGCCATTCCAGATTCCGATTCCAACCGCCTTTCCCACTCGCCGTAGATATGGTAATTTGCGTAAATTTCATTTTGAAATTCTACGCATTCATGGCATGAAATAGCCTATCATATCTATTATTCAGAGAGGGACACGAATGGCAGGCAATGATGCGCAGCGGGCGTTCCGGGATGCCCTTGGCACCTTTGCGACCGGCGTGACGATCGCGACCACCATCGGAGAGTCCGGCGAGCCCGTCGGCGTCACCGCAAACAGCTTCAATTCAGTCAGCATCGACCCGCCGCTCGTCCTCTGGTCGCTCGCCAAAAGCTCTTATTCACGCAGCGCGTTTGCCGAAAGCGGTCATTTCGCGATCCACGTCCTCGCCGCTACGCAAGAAGGGCTGTCGAACGATTTCGCCCGGCGCGGCGGCGATAAATTCGCCGGGGTCGACTGGCGCGGCGGCGCGCTCGGTTCGCCGGTCCTCGGCGATTATGCGGCGCTGTTCGAATGCCGCACGCGCCACCAATATGAAGGCGGCGATCACGTCATTCTGGTCGGCGAAGTCATCGCGCACGACGCGCGCGATGTCGCGCCGCTGCTGTTCCACGGCGGTCGATACGCCGAGCGACGCCCCCGCCCCGGCGCATCCGAACCATCGGTGGATATCGAACATGGCCGCTTCACCGACGATTTTCTCTTCTATCTGATCTCGCGCGCGCATTTCCAGACCTCGCGGCCGACGCGCGACAAGCTGGCGCGATTCGGCATGGACATGGGCCAATATCTGACCCTCGCGCTGCTCAGCATGGACAGGCCGCTCGCCGCGGACGCGATCGCCGCCCGCCTTGCGCATACCGGCCACGCCCCCGACGCGGCGGCGCTGGCGGCCATGGTCGCGAAAGGCCTGCTGGTCGAGGGCGGCGAAGGGTGGGAACTGACCGAGGCCGGGCGCGAGCGGCTGGTCGAAACGCTGGCGATCGGTCAGGCGTTCGAGGCCGACCTTGCCGATCATTTCACCGCCGCCGAACTGGCCGAAACCAAGGCGGTGCTGCGGCGGATCATCGAGTTGACCGGCGCCGACGTGCCGATCGGCTGGCGCGGCTGACGCGCGGGTCAGCGCGCGGTCAGCGCCGGATAATCGATATAGCCCTTCGCCTCGCCGGTATAGATATGGTCGCGATCGACCCGCGCGAGATCGGCGCCGCGGCGCAGCCTTTCGACAAGATCGGGATTGCTGATGAACGGACGGCCAAAGGAAACCGCCTGCGCCCGCCCATCATCGAGCAGCGCCGCCGCACTGGCGGGCTTCAGCCCGTTGTTGGCGATCAGATTGCCCGACCAATGCGCGCGCACCCAGTCGAGGCTGCCCGCGACATCGACGAGATGGACATAGGCAAGCCCCAACCGGTCGGCCGCGCCAAGCAAGGGGATGAAGGTCGCGGCGGGATCGTCGTCGGCCATGTCGTTATAGGGATTGCCGGGCGAGATACGAAAGCCCACCCGGCCGGCGCCGATCGCGTCGGCCATCGCGCCGAGCGCTTCGATGGCGAACCGGATGCGATTTTCGGGGGAACCGCCATAATCGTCGTCGCGCCGGTTGCTGTTCGGATTGAGGAACTGGTTGGGAAGATAGCCGCTCGCGCAATGCAGCTCGACTCCGTCGAACCCGGCATCGCGCGCATTGGCGGCGGCCACCGCATAGTCGCCGATCACCTGCCGGACCTCGCCGCGCGTCAACGCCTCGGGCATTTCGGTCGCGACCGGGACGCCGTCGGGACCGGGCACCGGATCGATGCAGGGAATCGCCGATGGCGCGACGGTCCGGCTGTCGTCCTGCTTGTTCGCGCGGACGCAGACGCGGCCGCAATGCATCAACTGCATGACGATGCGGCCGCTTTCGCGGTGGACGGCAGCGGCGACGCGCCGCCAGCCGGCGATCTGACCGGCCGACCATATCCCCGGCGTGCGCCAATATCCCTTGCCATCGGCGCTCGGCTGAACGCCTTCGGTGACGATCAGCCCCGCCGACGCGCGCTGGCGGTAATATTCGACCATCAGATCGCCCGGCACGTCCCCCGGACCGGCGCGGTCGCGCGTCATCGGCGCCATGACGATAGCGTTGGACAGCGAAATCGCGCCCAGCGTGCGGGGTTCAAAAAGCGATGCGGTCATGCGATAATCCATCTTTGCGCTATAAGTTTTTCGATTTGCGTTATATATACACATAATATCTACGCAAATGGAGGTAAATTTGACCGTCTCCTATGATTTTTCCGGAAAAGTGGCGCTGGTCACCGGCGCCAGCGGCGGCATCGGCCGCGCCACCGCGCTCGCCTTTGCCCGCGCGGGGGCCTCGGTCGTCGTCAGCGACGTCAACGCGGCCGGCGGCGAGGAGACGGTCGCGCTCGCCGCCGCCGCGGGGGGCACCGCGATCTTCCACCCCTGCGATGTCGCCGACCCCGCCGCGGTCAAGGCGCTGGTCGCGCGCGCCGTCGGCCATTTCGGGCGCCTCGACTTTGGTCACAATAATGCCGGCATCACCAATTTGACCGCCGACGAATGGGATGACGAGGTCTGGCGGCGCTCGCTGGCGATCAACCTCGACGGCGTGATGCACTGCATGCGCGAAGAAGCCGCGGCGATGCTGGACCATGGCGGCGGCGCGATCGTCAACACCGCGTCGATCAACGGCTTTACCGGCAATGCCCGCCAGCCCGCCTATGTCGCGACGAAGCATGGCGTCATCGGGCTGACCCGCCACGGCGCACTCAAATGGGCGCGGGACAATATCCGCGTCAACGCCGTCTGCCCCGGCGTGATCGAAACGCCGATGACCGACGCGGTCGCCCGCAATCCCGACCTGCGCCGGGCGATGGAGGCGCTGACCCCGATGGGCCGCATGGGCCAGCCCGACGAGGTGGCGGGCGCGGTGCTGTGGCTGTGCAGCGTTCAGGCCAGCTTCGTGACCGGCCATCCGCTGGTCATCGACGGCGGCGCGACGGTCAGCTGACCGCCCGACATATAAGAGCCGGGCCACTTGCTCATGCCGACCCTCGCGGTTCGCGCGGCATCCCGAGGCCGCGTTCGGCGATCAGGTTGCGCTGAATCTGGTTGGTGCCGCCATAGATGGTGTCGGCGCGGCTGTAGAGGAACAGATTGGGCAGCATGTCCCATTCATAACCGGGGTTTTCGGTGACCTCGCCCGCCTGACCGAGCACGTCCATCGCGAGTTCGCCGAGCGCGCGCCGCCAACTCGCCCACTGGATCTTGTAGGTCAGCGCGGCGCCGTCGACCTTGCCATGGTCGCTGTTCGACAGCATCCGGAGCGCGCCATAACGCATCAGCCGCAGACCGATCTCGGCCTTGGCGAGGCGCTGGCGGATCAGCGGGTCGGCCGCCGCCCCATTGGCCTTCGCCGCCGCAACGATCGCGTCGAGTTCGTTGCGGAAACCCATCTGCTGCCCCAGCGTCGACACGCCGCGCTCGAACGACAGCAACCCCATCGCGATCTTCCACCCGTCGCCCGGCGCGCCGATCAGGCTGTCGGCGGGGCAGCGCGCGTCGGTGAAAAAGGTTTCGTTGAATTCGGCATCGCCGTTGATCTGGCGGATCGGTCGAATCTCGATTCCCGGCTGGTCGATCTCCACCATCAGGAAGGTCAGCCCCTTCGGCCCCCGCGATCCCTCTTCACTGCGCGAGAGGACGAAGATCCAGTCCGAAATATGGGCCAGGCTGGTCCAGATCTTCTGCCCGTTGACCACCCATTCGTCGCCATCGAGCCGCGCCTTGGTGCGCACGCTGGCAAGGTCCGACCCCGCATTGGGTTCGGAAAAACCCTGGCAGAAGATCGTCTTGCCCGCCGCGATGTCGGGCAGAAAGCGCGTCTTTTGCTCCTCCGAGCCAAAGGTCAGGATCGTCGGCCCGGCAAGTTCGATGCCGATGTGATTGACGCGGCCCGGCGCCCCGGCGCGGGCATATTCCTCGGCGAAGATCACCTGCTCGGCCAGGCTCGCATCGCGTCCGCCCCAGCGGGTCGGCCAGCCGATGCACGACCATCTGTGCGCCGCGAGCTGCTGTTCCCATTCCTTGCGCCGCTCCGCCTGGGCGGTCAGCGTCGATATGCCCTTTATGTCCTTGAACTCGCCCGCCATCTGGTCGGCCAGCCAGTCGGCGCATTCCGCGCGAAATTCCTCTTCGGCCGCGGTGAAGCCCAGTTTCATGCCGCATCCTCCGTCATCGCCTTCTGCCAGGTCCAGACATGCCCCCATTCGCTGATCTGCTGGTGCGCCGTCGGCACCCAGGTCGCGGGATCGATCACCAGCGGGTCGCACCCGATCTCGAGGTCGAAGCCCGCCGGCGTCCGCATGTAGAAGCTGGTCATCTGGTCGTTGACGTGCATGCCCAGCGTCGCCGATTCCTCGATCCCGGCGCGGCGCATCCGGTCGTGGCAGCGGCCGACGTCGGCGAGATCCTGCATCTCGAGCATCAGGTGGATGCAGCGCGACGGCGGCACCTCGCCCTGGCCGATGGCGATCGAATGGTGGCGGCCGTTGTCGGCGTGCATGAAGGCGAAGCCCATGCCCGGATCGGCGGGGTCGGGCGAGAAATGGAAGCGCGGGATGTCGGTGTCGTGAAAGCCGACGACATCGGTGTAAAAGGCATGAACCTCGTCGAAACCGGGCGCGGCGAAAACCGCATGCCCCATCCCCATGTCGCCCGTCACGAAAGCCTTGACCCCGGCGGGCGAGACGAACGCGACCGCATCGCGGCTGTCGCCGTGATAAAATTCCAGCCCGTTGCCGGCGGGATCGCTGGTCCGGAAAAAGGCGCGCACCCCGCGCGTCGCGGCATCGGCGGCGCTGCCGTCCTCGACCGCGCGCCCCGCCGCCGCGATCGCCTGTTTCAGCCGCTCGAACGCCGCGGCATCGGACAGTTCATAGGCCGCGGCGAGCAGCTCGTCGCGCGGCCCCGGCTCGATGCGAAAGCGGAACGGACGGTCGTCGATGCGATAATGCGCCGCGCCGTCGCCCGGATCGTCGGCGCGCATCACCCCGACCGTTTCGGTCAGATAGCGATCCCATTCGTCCATCTTCGTCGTCGCGATCACGACATAACCGAGTGCCCTGATAGCCACCGCCTCAGCCCCCCTTCACCAGATCCAGAGAATCCGTCACGCCCAAAGCCATTCCCTTTACGTTCAACACATGAATCGCCGGTCATTAAGCCAAAGGCGAATCATATTTGCAAGATAAATTGCATTTTTTACGCCAATATGCGTATTATTTATGATATTTCTTTACGAATTTCGATGATTTTTGATTTTCTAATCCCGGATCGGTTGGGCGCGGCTTCGCGCTTTGCGAGCCGTCGGGAACGCCGGGCGGCGTCCCCACCGCCGCCGCGGAAAAGCGCGATCGGATGCCAATTTGCAGATGATCATCAAATATCATTGACGATTTGCGTATTTTATGGAAGAATTTTCTACGAATTTAATCCGTCATTGGGCGGAAGAGCGACTGGAGACGGATTATGGCTACATTGGCGCCCGCAGCGCAGCAGAACGGCCCGGCCCCATCGGTAGACGATTTGGTGGCGCGAGCGAAGGCGATGATTCCGGTGCTCAAGGACCGGGCGCGCCGCTGCGTGGCCGACCGCAACATACCCGCCGAAACGATCGCCGAGATGCGGGACGCCGGATTTTTCCGCATCCTTCAGCCCCGGCGCTGGGGCGGCTATGAAATGCACCCCAATGTCTTTTTCGCGGTGCAAAGGGCGCTCGCCGAAGGCTGCATGTCGACGGGCTGGGTTTACGGCGTGCTCGGCTGCCATCCCTATGAACTCGCGCTGTTCGACGACCAGGCGCAGGCCGAGGTGTGGACCGACGACCAGACGATGCTCGTCTCCTCCACCTATCAGCCGGTGGGCAAGGTCGAACATGCCGACGGCGGCTTCTACCTCAGCGGCCATTGGGGATTTTCGTCGGGATCGCTCCATTGCGGCTGGGTGCTGCTCGGCGCGGTGGTGCCGCCGAAGGCCGAAGGCGAAGCCCCCGACATGCGGACCTTCCTTTTGCCGCGCAGCGACTACCGCATCGACCCCGATAGCTGGCAGGTGTTCGGCCTTCAGGGCACGGGCAGCCACGACATCATCGTCGACCGGGTTTTCGTCCCCGAATATCGCACCCATCGCGCGGTCGAGGGCTTTTTGTGCGACAATCCCGGCCAGCGGGTCAATGACGGCCCGCTTTACACCCTCCCCTGGGCGCAAGTGTTCGTCCGCTCGGTCTCGACCGCGGCATTCGGCGGCGCGCGCGCGGCGATCAACGCCGCGATGGAGATCATGAAGAGCCGCGTGTCGACCAACACCGGCAAGGCGTCGAAGGGCGACCCGATCCTCCACGCCGCGATCGCCGCCGCCCACGCGCAGACGCTGGAAATGGAGCGGACGCTGGAGGCGAGCTTCGACGAACTGATGCGCCTGGCCGAGCGCGGCGAGCCGGTCCCGATGGAAACGCGGGCGCTGTTCGCCTATCAATCGTCGACCGTCGTGCGCCGCCTCGCGCGGCTGGTCGACGACATGGTGCAACTGCTCGGCGGGCGCGCCATCTATATGTCCAGCGACATCATCCAGCCGTGGCTCGACCTCAACGCCGCGCGGGCGCATGTCGCGAACGATCCGAACAACCGCACCGCCGATGTCGTCGGCACCATGATCGGCCAGCCCCCGGCCTTCACCTTCCTTTGACGGAGCAGCGCCATGACGGGTTTCACCGAAAACAGCTATCGGGTCGGCGGCCATGACATCCACATCAAGGAAAAGGGCGCGGGCAAGCCCGTGGTCTTTATCCACGGCAGCGGCCCCGGCGCGTCGGGCGCGTCGAATTTCCGCGACAATATCGACGCCTTCGTCGCCGCGGGCTATCGCGTCATCCTGCCCGACCTGATCGGTTATGGCGCATCGTCGAAGCCCGAAGGGATCGACTATACGCTGCAATTGTTCACCGACACGCTATATGGCGCGCTGCGCGAGCATGGCATCGAGCGCGCCGCGCTGGTCGGCAATTCGCTGGGCGGCGGCGTCGCGATCCAGATGACGCTCGACCATCCCGAATTCACCGCCGCGCTCGTCCTGATGGCGCCCGGCTGCGTCGAGGAGCAGGCCAGCTATTTCACCATGCCGGGCATCGCCAAGATGGTGTCGGGTTTCGGCGGCCCCGATTTCAACCTCGACGAGCAGCGGCGGCTGATTGCTAACCTCGTCCATCCCGATTTCGCGCCGCATATTCCCGAAGCGCTCGTCGCCGAACGGTTCGCGGTCGCGCGCACCCAGCCCAAGGATGTGCTGGCGCGGATGAAGACCCCCAATCTTGGCCCCGAGGTCGGGCGGATCGCTCAGCCGGTCTTCGTCCTGTGGGGGCTCGACGACGAATTCTGCCCCGAAAGCGGCGCGCGCCATTTCCTCGACCGCTGCGCCGATGCGCGCTGCATGACCTTTGCCCGCACCGGCCATTGGGTGCAGGTCGAACGCGCCGCCGAGTTCAACCTCTATTCGATCGCCTTCCTCGATGCCCGCGGTTGAAGCCCATGGCGCCGAACTGTTCGCGGCGCTGCGCGAACGCCGCACACTGGCGCCGCTCAGCACGCGCGATCCGGCGCTGACGGTCGACGACGCCTATGCGATCAGCCTCGATTTCCTCGCGCGGCGCACGGCGGAGGGCGAGCGCGTCGTCGGCAAGAAGATCGGCGTCACATCGAAAGCGGTGCAGGAGATGCTGGGCGTGCATCAGCCCGACTTTGGCTTTCTGACCGACTGGATGCAGGTCGAGGGCGACATCGACATCGATGCCAAGGCGCTGATCGCGCCGCGCGCCGAGGCCGAGATCGCCTTCATCCTGAAGGCGCCGCTCAAAGGCCCCGGCGTCACCGCCGCCGACGTCGTCGAGGCGACCGACGCGGTCGCCCCCTGTTTCGAGATCGTCGACAGCCGCATCGACGACTGGAAGATCGGCATCGTCGATACGATCGCCGACAATGCCTCGTGCGGGGTCTTCGTACTCGGTGCGGCGCGGCTCGATCCGCGCGGGCTCGACCTGCCCAATTTGCATGTCGCGGTGACGAAGAATGGCGCGCCGCTGTCCGAAGGCCACGGTCATGCGGTGCAGGGCGACCCCGCGCAGGCGGTCGCCTGGCTCGCCAACACGCTCGGCGCGCACGGGGTCACGCTCGATGCGGGCGACATCATCCTGTCGGGCAGCCTCGTCCCGCTGGCGCCCGCGGTGAAGGGCGACAGCTTCGAAATGATCCTCGGCGACGGCCGCCGCACGCTCGGCCGGTGCGCCGCGCGCTTCGTTTAAGGAACGACAATGACCCGCGTGAAGGCAGCGATCATCGGATCGGGCAATATCGGCACCGACCTGATGATCAAGATGATCAAATATCCGCAAAATATGGAACTGGTGGCGGTCGTCGGCATCGATGCGCAGTCCGAGGGCCTTGCCATGGCGCGCGAGCGCGGCATCGCGACGACGCACGAAGGGCTGGACGGGCTCCGGGCGATGGCCGTCTATCCCGAGATCGGCATCGTCTTCGACGCGACCTCGGCCTATGCGCACAAGGTGCACGACGCCGCGCTGCGCGCCGACGGCAAACAGGTCGTCGACCTGACCCCCGCCGCGATCGGCCCCTATACGGTCCCGACCGTCAACGGCGAGGATCATCTGGACGCCGGCAACGTCAATATGGTGACCTGCGGCGGCCAGGCGACGATCCCGATGGTCGCCGCGGTAAGCCAGGTCGCGACCGTCCACTATGCCGAGATCGTCGCGTCGGTGTCGTCGCGCTCCGCCGGCCCCGGCACCCGCGCCAATATCGACGAATTCACCCGCACCACCGCCGGCGCGATCGAAAAGGTCGGCGGCGCGGCGCAGGGCAAGGCGATCATCATCCTCAACCCCGCCGAGCCGCCGATGATCATGCGCGACACCGTCTTCACCTTGTCCGAAGGCGCCGACGAGGCGACGATCCGGGCCTCGGTCGAGGCGATGGTCAAGAAGGTGCAGACCTATGTCCCCGGCTATCGGTTGAAACAGGACGTGCAGTTCGAACGCTTTGGCGACAACAACAGGATCAGGATTCCCGGCCGCGGCGAATTTACGGGCATCAAGACGATGATCCTGCTCGAGGTCGAGGGCGCGGGCGATTACCTGCCGCCCTATGCGGGCAATCTCGACATCATGACGGCGGCGGCCAAGGCGACCGGCGAGCTGCTCGCCGAGCGGATCCGCGACGGAAAGAAGGTGAGCGCATGAGCGGGAAGTTCAGCGTCGAGGCCGGCGAAAAGCTCTATATTCAGGACGTCACGCTGCGCGACGGGATGCACGCGATCCGCCACCAATATGGCATCGACCATGTGCAGGCGATCGCCAGGGCGCTCGACGAAGCCGGCGTCGATGCGATCGAGGTCGCGCACGGCGACGGCCTCAATGGCGGGAGCTTCAACTATGGCTTCGGCGCGCACACCGACTGGGAGTGGCTGGAGGCGGTCGCCGCGGTGCTGACCCGATCGGTACTGACGACGCTGATCCTGCCGGGCGTCGGCACCGCCGACGAACTGCGCCGCGCCTATGACCTTGGCGTCCGTTCGGTGCGCGTCGCGACGCACTGCACCGAGGCCGACGTCTCGAAGCAGCATATCGGCATCGCGCGCGACCTCGGCATGGACGTCGCGGGCTTTTTGATGATGAGCCACATGATCGACGCCGAGGCGCTCGCGAGCCAAGCTCTCCTCATGGAAAGCTATGGCGCCCAATGCGTCTATGTCACCGACAGCGGCGGCGCGCTCGACATGGACGGGGTCCGCGACCGGCTGCGCGCTTACGACCGGGTGCTGAAGCCCGGGACGCAGCGCGGCATCCACGCGCATCATAATCTGTCGCTCGGCGTCGCGAACAGCATCGTCGCGGCGCAGGAAGGCGCGGTGCGCATCGACGCTTCGCTGACCGGCATGGGCGCGGGCGCGGGCAACGCCCCGCTCGAAGTGTTCATCGCCGCCGCCGACCGCAAGGGCTGGAACCATGGCTGCGACGTCAACGCGCTGATGGACGCCGCCGAGGATCTGGTGCGTCCGCTTCAGGACCGCCCGGTGCGCGTCGATCGCGAAACACTCGCGCTCGGCTATGCCGGCGTCTATTCCTCCTTCCTGCGCCACGCCGAAAAGGCCGCCGAAACCTATGGCCTCGATACGCGGACGATCCTCGTCGAACTCGGCCGCCGCAAGATGGTCGGCGGCCAGGAGGACATGATCGTCGATGTCGCGCTCGACATGGTGAAGGCGCGCGGGTGACACAGGCGTCGCTGCATCGCCCGCGGCGTCAACCGGCCAATTGCCCTCCATCGACCGTGAACAGGGCGCCGGTGATCTTGCGCGCCTGATCGCTTGCGAGAAAGGCCACCATCTCGGCCACGTCCTCGGGCGCGCAGACGCCGTCCGCCAGCTTGGGCGCGTTGCGCATCATCAGCGCCCAATCGATATCGCCCTCGGGCGGCGGGCGACGGGTCATCGGCGTATCGACCTGCCCCGGACAGACCGCGTTGATCCGCACCCCGCGCCCGGCGAATTCGACCGCCAGGCTTTTGGTCAGGCCGACGACGCCATGTTTCGACGCGGCATAGCCGATCGCATAGGGCGTCCCCTGCACCCCGGCGGTCGAGGCCATGTTGACGATCGTTCCCCGGCTGGCGACCAGATGCGGCAGCGCGGCGCGGCACAGCGCATAGACGCTGGTCAGATTGACCGCGATCAGCCGTTCGAAACGCGCCTCGTCGAAATCGAGCGTCGGCCCCCAGTCGAGCAGCCCCGCAATGTTGCACAGAATATCGAGCCCGTCCGCCGCCGCGTCGGCGACCAGGGCGCGGACGCTTGCCAGATCGGCCGCGTCATAGCGGATCGTTCGCATGTCCCCCGCCGCCAGCGCCAGCGTCTCGCGAAGCCCGTCGGTGTCGACATCGGCGGCGGCAACGCGCGCGCCCTCGGCCGCGAGGCGCAGCGCGGTCGCGCGCCCGATTCCCGACGCCGCGCCGGTCACCAGCGCAGACTTATTCGCGAATCGCACAAAATATCTCCGTTGAATATCATTCACGTAATATGAATATCAAAATATTACGCAAAGAAAAGGCCGGCCCGCGGGTGCGGACCGGCCCTTCGGACGGAGAGGATGCGACCGATCAGTGCGCCTTCTTTTGGACCTTCTTCGCGGCATGGGTGGCCGTCTTGGCCGGGGCCTTCTTGGTCACCGCGGCCTTCGCCGGCTGGCTGGCGGGAGCGGTCGCCGCGAAAGCGGTTCCGCTGACGATCGCCAGCGACAGGGCACCGGCGGCGGCAAGTTTGGCAACGTTACGCATGAAATAGCTCTCCTTGACAGTTGATCCGCCCCTTCCAGTGCGGGCGAAGCCAGGGGAGCCGGCCCATGCCAGGGTCAGGGGGGATGGTGCGGACCGGCTCGACCCGACGAGACCGGGATAGGCCCCCCACCCTGCCCGGCGGATGACCGCCGCATTACAAGACGGTCATCTTTGGCCGGTCGTGCCGGATGCGTTGTTTCGGCGACAAAACCCCGACACCCGTCACCGAGCGGGTTCTTTCACAAATGCCATGCCGATGGCCCCGGCGATCAAGAGCGCGATCAGGGCCGCAAAGCCCGCTTGCTGGCTTGACCAGATGGCGGTGACCGCACCGACCAAGGCCGACCCAAGCCAAATCGTCACGCTGCCCGAGAGGGCATAGAGGCCGAACCAGCTCCCAACCGTTTCGGGGGTGGCGAGCGAGGTCAGCATCGAGCGGCTCGACGCATAACAGCCGCAGGTGCCGATCGCGTTGAAGCAGGCGACCGCGACGAACGCGATCTCGGGCAGGGTTGTGAACATCGGGCCGTTCCAAAGCGGCTCCGCCGCATAAGGCAAGTAGAAGAGGCGGTCGGGGGCGAGACCGATCAGCAGCATCTGCCCGGCAATGACGATCGCCAGTTCGACCTGGATCGCGCGGCGCGGACCGAAGGCGCGATCGAGGCGGGCGCCCACCAGGCCGCCGACCGCGAGAAAACAGCTGACGAGAATGGCCAGCATCGTGAGTTCGAGCGCCCCCCACCCCATCACCCCGGCGGCATAGATGCCGGTGTAGAGGAGGATCGCCGTCAGCCCGTCGGTGTAGGTCATGCGCGACAGCAGGAACACCGCCATCGGCTGATGGGAAGGCAGCGTCCTGATCGTCGCCTTGAGCTGCCGGAAGCTGTCGCCGACGCCGCCGCCGATCCCACGCGGCGCATCGCGTCCGACAAGGAAGAGCGGCAGCGCCCCGCAGGCGAAGATGAAGCCCGTGATCGGGCCGACGATCCGTTCGGGCTCGTGCGCAGCGGCGGACAGGCCGAACAAGGGCGCCGCGGGCAGCCACGCCGCCGTCATCTTGGCGGGCAAAGCGAAACCCCACAGGATGAAGGCGAGGAGAAGGACCGAAATCGCGCTGCCCAGCGCCAGCCCCAACCCCGATGTCGCCGATGTCTGCGCGCGCGGTGCGGCGAAGGGCAGGAGCGAGTTGTGCAGCACCTCGGTATAGGCGAACATCAGGCCGGCGACGAAGATGATCGCGCAGGTGGCGGCCAGGCCAAGGCCATCGGGCGTCGCCCACCAAAGGCTGGCGCAGCAGGCGATCAGCACCGCGGTCATCGCGCCGAGCAACGGCTTTCTGGGCCCGATGCGATCCATCGCCGCGCCAAGCAACGGCGCGGTCAGCGCCGCGAGCAGCCCATAGCCCATCCCCAATTTGGCGACGAGGCTCTGCCCCGCCACCGGATCGCCCACGAGAACGGTCGCGAGATAGGGGATGAAGATATAGACTTTGATCAGCAGCACATAGGGCATGCGCCCGCCCTCATAGAGCGCCCAGGCACGCGCCGAGGCGGGCAGCTTTCCCGCGGGCGCATCGAAGGTTCCGGTCGGGGCGACGGCAGCCATGGCTTTGCCCTTAATGCGCCGGGCCGTCGGCGGCGATCAGCCGCTCATTTTCGGCGACGACCTCCTCGGGGGTCAGAGTCAGATCGATCGGCTTGCCGAAGGGTTGCGGCACATCGATGCCGGTCTGCCAGTAGATTTCGTTCGGATTGCCTTCGGGGTCGGAGAAATAGACGCCGATCGCATTGCCGTGGGTGATCACCATGCGGATCGGCGACCCATAGTCCAAAATCGCCCGATAGAGCGACTGGAGCGACGGCAGGTCGTCGACGCGCCACGAAATCTGGTTGATCAGCTTCACGTCGCGCGGCGCGGTGCGCCCCTTGGCGAGCACGATCTCGTGATGCTCGACATCGGGGCGCGACGACAGGAAGCTCGCGCCGAGTTCGGGCGCCTCGTCGGTCACCGTCAGCCCCAGCACGCGGGCATAGAAATCGCGCATCACGTCAAGGTCTTCGACGTGCAGGCCGGTGTGACCCAGTTCGGCAATACCCATCGCTCGTCTCCTCAATTTGCCGGCATGTTCGGGGCGATCAGCACCTTGAGCTGATCGCCGGCGGGGTCGAGCAGGGCATCGAACATCGCGTCGGCCCGCTCGAGCGGGACGACGGCGGTGACGATATCCTCGGCGCGCACGCGCCCAGCGGCAAGATGGCCGATCGCTTCCTCCATTTCCTCCTGCGTGCAGCTTGCCGAGCCGACGATCTCGACCTCCTTCTGCACCACCGAATATTGCGAGATCTGGACGGGGGCCTTGGGCACGCCCTGCAAGACGATTCGGCCGTTGTACGCAATGAGTTCGACCGCCAGCCCGGCAGCCTCGACATGGCCGGTACATTCGAAGATCGCGGTGGGGCGCCGTTCACCGAGCGCCGCTGCGCCATCGGCCTGGACCGCCGCAAGATCGACGGCGCGATAGCCCGATTTTGCCATCAGCGCGCGCCGGGCGGGGTTGGGATCGATAAAAATGACATCGGTGATATCCCGCGCCTTGAGCGCCGCCGCGGTCATCGCGCCGATCGGCCCCGCGCCCAATATGCACACCGCATCGCCGGGCTTCGCGCTCGACTTGTTGACCCCGTGAAAGGCGATGGCGAGCGGTTCGGTGATCCCGGCCTGGTCGAAACTCAAAGCATCGGGGATATGATGCAGCAGCGCCGGGCTGACGACGATATGTTCGGCATAACCGCCTTGCGCGACGCCATGGCCAAGCGCCGAATCGAGATGGTCGAGGCAGAGATAGTCGCGCCCGCTGGTGCACATCTCGCACCGGCCGCACGGGCTGCCATGATAGAGCGCGACGCGGTCGCCCGCGGCCCAGCCGGCGACGCCCTCGCCCACCTCGGCGACGGTGCCGACGATTTCATGCCCCAGCACGCTGCCCACCGCCCAGCGGGGATTGGGGCTCGTCCGCGCGACCAGATCGGTGCCGCAGATGCCGCAGCGCTCGACGCGCACCTTGACCGTGCCGGGGACGGTGACCGGCTCGGGAATCTGCGCGACTTCGATCGCGCGTTCGGGAGATATGCGGGCGACCTTCATTGGCTTTGTTCCTCGGTGATCGGGTTGGTGAGCGTGCCGATGCCGTCGACCCAGGTGGTCAGGACATCGCCAGGCTTCAGGAAGATCGGCGGCTTGCGCGTCGCGCCAACGCCTTCGGGCGTGCCGGTAAAGATCAGGTCGCCGGGGTACATCGGCATCAGGTGCGAGATATATTCGACCAGCGCGCCGACCGAGAAGATGAAGTCGCCCGTCCGCGACTGCTGCATCGTCACGCCATTCACCGCGCAGCCGAGCCCGAGATCGTCGGGATCGTCGAACTCATCGGGCGTGACGACCACGGGACCGACGGGGCCGAAGCCCGGCAGCGATTTCGCCATCGAAAATTGCGGCATCGGACCGAGCCGCTGGATCGACCGTTCCGAAATATCCTGCCCCACCGAGAGCCCGGCGACATGGTCCCATGCGTCGGCGGCGCGAATGTCGCGCGCCTCGCGGCCCATCACGACGACCAGTTCGACCTCCCAGTCGACCCGCGCGTGGCGGATCGCGACGGCATCGTTCGGGCCGGTCAGGCAGCTCGGGAATTTGGTGAAGATCACGGGTTGTTCGGGCGGCTCGACGCCGGCTTCGGCGGCATGGGCGCGATAATTGGCGCCGATCGCGAAGACCTGGCGCGGGCGCGGGACCGGCAATTCGAAAGTCGCGGGATCGACCGGGGCATAGCTGTCGGCCGGGACGTCGCGCGCCCATGCGCACACATCGTCCCATTTCTCATAGAGCGCCTGCGGATCGCCGGGCAGTGTCCCGCCAGACGCCGCCGCTATGTCGACGCCCTGCCCTTCGGCCGTCACAAGCCAGGCGCGGCCGCCGATACAACCGATGCGCATAATATCCTCTCCTATTTATGAAACATTTTGTATCGTATATACGCTCGCCCGTCAACTCGCCAGGTCACCAGCCTCACCAGGGCATCGTCGTCCCGCCATTGGCGCGCAGAATCTGGCCGGTGACGAATCCCGCGGCGTCGGAGACGAGGTAGAGGCATTGCTGCGCAATATCCTCGGCGGCGCCGACGCGGCCGAGCGGCGCGCTCTTGCTCCAGCGATCGAGATAGGCCGCGCGATCGGCGGCGGCGGGCCCTGCCGCTTCCATCGACAGCGCGGTGGGGACAAAACCCGGTGCAACCGCATTGACGCGAATCCCGTCGGGGCCGACCTCGTTGGCGAGGACCTTGGTCAGCATCGCGACCGCCGCTTTCGAAATCGAGTAGCTGGCGTTGGTCGGGATCGCGAGATCGATCGCCGACGACACCATGTTCACGATCGCGCCGCGGCGGGCCCCGATCATCGCGGGCAGCACCGCCTGGATGCAGTTGAGCGTGCCCTTGAAATTGACCGCGAAGATGCGCTCGAACACCGCGGCATCCATGGCCTCGACGCGCTCGCCCGAACTCGCGACGCCCGCGACATTCGCCAATATATCGACGCCTTGTCCGGCAAAGGGCCCAAGCGCATGGCGCACGCCCGCGCGATCGGCGACATCGACCGCGACCGACGAACCGCCGATGCCCGCCGCCACTTCGGCCGCCGCCCCGCCATCGCGATCGACGCAAAGCACCTCGGCGCCCGCCGACGCGAACAGCGTCGCGACCGCGCGCCCGATCCCGGCGCCGGCACCCGTGACGATGGCGCGGCGGCCCGAAAGAGAAAGACGGTCGATCATATAAGCTCCGGATTGAAATGGCCCGCCAGCGCGGCGGCTGGATTTTCGCGCGCGGGGATCGGGGCGTTCACGCTCACCATGGCATCGAAATCCCGCCATTGGTGCGCAGCGTCTGGCCGGTGACATAGCTCGCCGCATCGCTCGCGAGATAGAGGATCTGCGCCGCCACATCCTCGACCGAACAGAGACCGCCAAGCGGCGACTTGGCGCGCCACCAGTCGAGATAGCGTTCGCGACCCTCGGGATCGTCGGCATAGCGCACCAGGCTGAGGTCGCTGGGAATGAAGCTCGGCGCCACCGCGTTGACGCGGATGCCCTCGCCCGCCACCTCGGCGGCGAGGATCTTGGTCAGCGCCGAAATCGACGCCTTGGCGACGGCATAGCTCGCGATCGTCGCGGGTGCGATGTCGATCGCCTCCGAACTCATATTGACGATCGCGCCGCCACCGGCGCGGCGGAGGTGGGGAATCGCTGCCTGGCAGCCGTTGAGCACCCCGCCGAAATGCGCGGCGAACATCGCGTCGAACGCCTCTTCGTCCAGGTCGACGATGCGTTGCGAGCGCCCGGCGATCCCGGCGAGATTGCAGACGATCCGCAAACTTCCCGGCGCGGCCGCAGCATCGATCGCGGCCCGAACCGCCGACGCATCCGAAACGTCGAGCGTTACGGGGGTTCCGTTCACTCTTTCCGCGACCGCTCGTGCCGCTTCCTCGCGAATATCGGCGCAATGCACATGCGCGCCGGCATCGGCCAGGGCGATCGCAACCGCTTCGCCGATCGCGCCCCCGGCGCCGGTAACAAAGGCGGCGCGGCCATCGAGCCGCCATGCGTCAAAGGGACTCGCCATCTATCAATCTCTCATGCTAGCAACATACGAAACAAGGAGTATCGTATGTTGCAGGAAGATTTTATCGGGAGCTGGCATCTCATCGACTATGTCACGCAGCTCGCGGACGGCACCGCCGTCGAACCGCTGGGCGCCGCGCCCTATGGCCTCGGCACTTATACGGGCGACGGCTGGATGTCGGCGCACCTGATGCGCCGCGACCGGCTTTCGCTCGGCAGCGCGCGCCCGGCGCTGGACCGGATCGCGCCCGATCTTCTGGTTGCGACGGCGGCCGGCTATATCGGCTATGCGGGCCGCTACACCGTCGACGCCGTCGGCGGCCGCGTCATCCACCATGTCGAGACGGCCTTTCTTCCCGACTGGATCGGCACCGACATGATTCGCGAATATCGATTTGCCGACGGCATTCTCACCCTGCGCCCACCCGCCGTCGGCGGCGCGGCCTCTGTTTTGCGCTGGCGCCGCGCTTGCTGAACCCATGCTGATCTCTCCCGCGAAACCGTCTTGACATTACGGCACATCTTGTATCGTATATAGGCATGGATCGGCAGCAGCGGTCAAGGGGAGAGTTTTCCCCGGCTGCAAAAATGCCGAAAAACGAGGGAAGAGGATCCAATGATGGCGCGTCACACGATTCGGATGATTGGCTTGATGCTCGGCGGCTCGATGCTGCCCGGCATGGCTTTGGCGCAGGAGGCCGCACCGCAAGATGCGGCCGCCCACGACTTTGCCGACGAAATCATCGTCACCGCACAAAAGCGCGAACAGTCGCTCCAGGACGTCCCGATCGTCGTGACCGTCGTCAACGCCCAGCTGCTTCAGGATGCCGGCGTCCGCGACATCAAGGATCTGACCGTCCTCACCCCCGGCCTCACCGTCGTCTCGACCGCGAACGAGACCCAGTCGACCGCGCTCATCCGCGGCGTCGGCACTGCGGGCGGCAACGTCGGCCTTGAAAGCTCGGTCGGCGTCGTAATCGACGGCGTCTACCGCCCGCGCACCGGCGTCGCACTCGGCGACCTTGGCGAGACCGAGCGGATCGAAGTGCTCAAGGGCCCGCAGGGGACGCTGTTCGGCAAGAACACCTCGGCTGGCGTGATCAACATCGTCACCGCCAAGCCGAGCTTCACGCCTTATGCGCGCGGCGAGTTCACGATCGGCAATTATGACGAATTCGGCGGCTCGATCTCGGTCGGCGGCCCGGTGGTCGCCAACCGCCTCGCCGCCAGCCTGTTCGCGGTGCATCGCAAGCGCGACGGCTTTTACGACGTCGTCACCGGCAAAGGCCCGCGCACGCTCGACAACGACGCCGACCGCCATTTCTGGTCGCTGCGCGGTCAGCTTTATTTCACCAATGAAGCGGGCTTCGACGCGCGGCTGATCGGGGATATCACCCGCCGCGACGAAAATTGCTGCGTCGGCGTCCAACTCGTCAACGGCCCGACGACGGCGATCGTCGATGCCCTTGCCGGTGCGGGCAACGGCGTCCTCTCGCCCGCCGACCCCGGCCAGCGCCTCGCTTTCTCGAACCGCGATACGACCCAGAAGATCCGCGACGGCGGGCTCAGCCTCGAGATGAATTATGATCTGGGCGATACCACCCTCACCTCGATCACGGCCTGGCGCGACTGGCGCTGGGTGACGGGATCGGATTCGGATTACAGCGGCGCCGACGTCCTCTATCGCGAAGCCGATGGCGGGACGATGAATCGCTTCCGCCAGTTCAGTCAGGAACTGCGCGCGACCGGCAGCACCGGCGCGCTCGACTACACCGTCGGCGCCTTCTACGCGCACGAACTGCTCGATAGCCGCGTCGCGCAGCTCTATGGGACCGACTTCCAGCCTTTCCTCAGCCTGCTGTTCTCGGGCGGCGCCAACCCCGCCTTCCTCAAGCCGATTCTCGATCTGGCGGTGCCGGGCACGGGGTCGCGCGACGTCTACAAACAGACCGGCGACAGCTTCGCGCTCTTCACCAACAACAGCCTGAAGATCACCGACGCGCTCGAACTGACGGTGGGCCTCCGCTACACGATCGACCGCAAGAAGGCGGTGGCGGACTTCAACGCGACCGATGGCGGTGCCTTGTGCGATGCCGGGCAGGCGACGGGATCGGCGGCGATCATCGGCGCGCTGTGCAACCCCTTCTTCAACTCGAATTTCATCGGCCTGACCAACAGCCAGAAGCGGACCGAAAAGGCGCTCAGCGGCACCGCGAAGCTCGCCTATCGCTTCTCGCCCGAGCTGATGACCTATGCGAGCTATTCGCGTGGCTACAAGGCGGGCGGGTTCAATCTCGACCGCGTCGCGCTGGCCTATGCGGCCGGAAGTCCAAATTCGCTGCAGCCTGTTCTCGACACCAGCTTCCCCGGAGAATTCGTCGATTCGTTCGAGATCGGCTTCAAATCGACCCTCGCCGATCGGCGGATATTCCTCAACGCTGCGGCCTTCTACCAGGATTTCACCGACTATCAGCTCAACGCCTTCAACGGCTTCTTCTTTTCGGTCTTCCCGGTCCCCGAAGTCACCTCAAAGGGTGTCGATGCCGATATTCTCTGGCGCCCGAGCCGCAGCTTCACGCTGCAAGGCGGCGTGACCTATGCCGACACGCGCTATTCGGAAAAGAACCGCGCGCTGCTCTCGCTGACGCCATCGACCGCGCGCCTGCCCGGCGAACGGCTCAACCTTGCGCCGCTCTGGTCGGCCTCGCTGTCGGCGACGCATGAGCTGCCGCTCGGCGGCGGGCTGATTCTGCGCTCGAACGCCAATATGCGCTACAGCTCGTCCTACAACGCCGGCACCGACCTCAACCCGCTCAAGATCCAGAAAAACTATGCGGTCATCAACGCTCGCGTCGGGGTCGGCGACGAGGACAAGAGTTGGGGCGTCGAACTCTGGGCGAATAATTTGACCGACAAGCTCTATATGCAGAACGCCTTCGACGCGCCCTTTCAGGCCGGCAGCATCAACGCCTTCCTCGGCGCCCCCCGCACCTTTGGCGTGACGCTGAGAGCCGGTTTTTGATCTCTCCTTCTCTCCCAAAACTGGCCTCGGTCGCGCGCGCGATCGAGGCCGATTTTCTGGAGACGGGGCGCTTCCCGGGCGGGCATTTGCGCGTCCTCGTCAAAGGCAAGACGATCTTCGACGCCCGGCTCGGCCATATGGACCTCGCGCGTCAAACGCCCTGGTCCAAAGACGCCATCGTTCGCATCTATTCGATGACCAAGCCGATCGTGTCGGCCGCGCTGATGCAGTTGGTCGAACGCGGCACCGTTCGCCTCGATCAGCCCGTCGCCGACTTCCTCCCCGGCTGGCGGAGCCAGCGCGTGTGGGTCGGCGGGTCCGGTGAGTCCATGGAGACCGTCGCGGCGGCGACGCCCGTCACGCTGCGCCATCTGCTGACGCACAGCGCGGGCCTGACCTATGGCACGCGGCTCGCGCAGATCGGCGGCCAGACGGTCGAAGATCCGGTGGCGCTCCTCTATGCTCGAGCGGACGCGGCTGCGGCGCATGGCCTGCTTGCCTATGCCGACGCCCTCGGCGGGCTCCCGCTTCGTTATCAGCCCGGAACGCGATGGATGTATTCGGTCGCGACCGATGTCGTCGGCGCGATCGTCGAAGCGGCGGCGGGGGCGACGCTGGGCGATGTCCTGAGCCGGGAGATTTTCGCCCCGCTCGGGATGCGCGACACGGGGTTTTTCGTCCCGCCCGCACACAAGGCGCGGTTGGGCGCATGCTATATGGCGACCGCCGACGATCCCCTGCGACTCGTCGACGACCCGGAATCCAGCCCTTTTCTGGCGCCACCACGGATCGAATCGGGCGGCGGTGGGCTGCTATCGACGCTCGACGATTATGCGCGCTTCGCGGAAATGCTGCGCCGCGGCGGCGACGGCCTGCTGGCGCCCGCATCGGTCGCGGCGATGACATCGAATCAATTGCCCGGCGGAGGCGAACTCAAGGCCATCGCGCTGATCAGCGACCCGCGGCTGCTGCCCGATGGGATGGGCTTCGGGTTCGGTCTCGCGACGACGCTCGACGAGGCGCGTGCGGGCGTTCCGGCCAATGGCGATTATTACTGGAGCGGCGCTGCAACGACGATCTGGTGGGTCGATCCCGCGCGCGACCTGACGGTGACCTTCCTGACCCAATTGCTGCCAGCAACGGCCTATGGCTTTCAGGACTGGCTCAAACGGCAGATATATTCTGCGATCGACTGACCCTTTCCTTACCGGCGCGCTTGCGCCAAAAGGCCGCATGCCCAAATCCTCCCTAGTCCCTGTCGAGGACGCGACGCCCCCCAGCAAGCCGCAGATGGGACGCCCGCGCTCGGCCGACGTCGACCGCCGGATATTCAAGGAAACCCTCGACGTCGTGTCCGAACGGGGTTTTTCCGGGGTAACGGTCAATGAAATCTGCGAGCGGGCGGGGATCAGCCGCGCGACCTTCTATCGCCGCTATCCAAGTCCCGCCGAAGCGCTGGCCGAGGCAATCAACGAGGCGTTCGAGTTTCACGCGCTCCCGCATTCGCAAGACCCGGTCGAATATCTGCTCGAGTTCGCCCAATCGATCGAACGATCCTATTCCGATCCGCGCATCGCGCCCGCGATCGGCTTTATGATCGGCGAGTATAAGGCCAAACCCGACGTCTATCAGGGACTTCAAAACGGCCTTCGCGAACGCCGGGCGCACGTCCGGAGCGCGCTCGAGAAAATGGGCACGCTCCCCCGCCAGAAGGACCAGCCGCTCGACATCGACGAAGTGCTCGTCATTCTGTCGTCGCTCGCCTGGAACGCCTCGGTGACGAAGCGCAAGCTCGACGCGGATGTGCTGCGCACGATCATCAGCCGCCTCATCCGCTGAATGACCAACAGCCCGGCGCGGCGATCCCGGCGCCATCGCCTTCAGCCGTTCGGGATAGCCAATGCCCTGCAGGATTCGGCTTGCAACTCGTGAAGTGAATCTTTATGAAGAAGATAATGAAACGTTTCATTGCAGATTTATTGCACGGTTGAACGGCTTGAAAAGGAGATTGGGGATGTCTCGCATACGGGTAAGCAAGGTGCCGCTCACACGATCGATCAGCGCTTGGACGGTTGCGGTTGTTCTTGCAGCGGCCAGTGCGCCGGTCGCGGCCCAGCAAGCTGCTGGCGATGCGGGGGCTTCCGATGACAATGCCGAGATCATTGTCACCGGCGAACGGATCGGCGCTGGCAACGTCCGCGCCGCGGCGGTCCTCCGCGTCGAGGACATCCAGGAGCGCCCCCTTGGTTCGGACATCACCCAGTCGCTCGCGAAGGTGCCGGGCATCCAGGTTTCCTCGGGCGATGCGCGCGGCGGGAGTTTCTCCTTCGAGCTGTATCTGCGCGGGCTGAACAAGGAGCAGGTCGGCCTGACGCTCGACGGCATCCCGACCGGCGACGCGCGGTTCAATGGCGGTTCGCCCCCGCAACGCTTCATCGAATCGAGCAATGTCGCGCGCATCAACGTATCGCAGAGTGCCGGCGACATCGGGGCGCCCTCGCGCTTCGCGCTCGGCGGCTTCGTCGATTTCATCACCGCCGATCCGCGCAGCGAACTGGGCGCCACAGTCGAAGCGGGCGTCGGTTCGGATAATTTCTACCGCGGCTATGCCCGCATCGACACGGGCGAAATCCTCCCCGGATTGACCAGCTATATCAGCTATTCGCACCAGCAGAATGATATCTGGGCGGGACCGAAGAACCGGCGGTCACGAAAGGACCATGTCGAGTTCAAGGCGGTGAAAGATCTCGCCGACGGCGGCTTCATCAAGTTTCGCGCGGCCTATAACGACCAGACCGACAATGATTTCAACATCATCACGCTGGCCGAGTTCGACGCCGATCCGCGGAACGACCGGGCGCTGGACGCGCTTACGGGCATTCCGGCGCGCGATCTCGACTTTGGCGGCGCGCTGGGTGGGAGCCGGAAGGATTTCCTCGCCTATGTGAACAGCAAATTCTTCCTGACCGAGAATCTGACCTTCAGCGTCAATCCCTATTATCAGCAACTGCGCGGCGAATCCTTCCGCTATCAGGATCGCCAGCGCCGCCTGACCGGCGGCGACCCGATGGCGGTGACGGGATATAATGCGCTTGGCGGCGCGGTCCGCCCGGCCCTGATCACGACGCGCAACAGCAACGCCCTGGGCGGCCCCGCCGATATGCGCATCACGCCGCGCGATGCCGATCGCATGGGGCTGACCGGCGAATTCCGGTTCAAGGACTTTGTGCCCGGCAACACGCTGCGCGTCGGCGGTTGGTGGGAAAATGCCAAAGCGTCGGAAACCCGCAACTTTTTCCCTATCCTCAATTCGGCGCAGAGCATCGATATCGACCGCGACGACCTCGCCTATGTCGAATATGACCGGCGATCGACGATCGAAACGGGCATGCTCTATATTCAGGATCAGTTCGACATCATTCCCGATGTCCTGCGCCTGGACGCCGGTCTGACCTGGTTCAGCGTTACCTATCGCGCCCAGTCGCCGCTCGAATATCAAAAACTGGTCCGGTTCAACCAGACTTCGGGAATCAATCCCAAAATCGGTATCGGCTTCAAACCCGTCCAGGGGCTCGAACTCTTCGCCGGATACGCCCAGAATTTCGCGGGCATTCCCGAGGACGCATTCCTGGGCTCGAACTCCGCCATCAATCCGGGCGACCTTCGGCCGATCGAGACCGAGAATATGGACGCCGGCGTCCGTTTCACCACCGATCATCTCGCGCTGTCGCTGCAGGGCTATTACACGCGCCTCAAGAATAATATCGGCACGGTGCCGATCTCGATCGCGGGCGTCGATCCCGAAGAGATCATCCGCGGCAACGTCAGCACCCGCGCCGCGAACATCTCCGGAACCAAGAGCAAGGGCATCGAGGCGACGGCCATCGTCGATTATGACTGGGTCAATTTCTATCTGGCCTATTCCTATCAGGACGCGAAGCACGACGATCCGCCCGCCGGCTCGCCCGAGCGGGCGGAACTCGCCGCCGTGGGTGTGATCGGGGGCGCACGCGTTCGCGATATCCCGCGCCATAGCCTGTTCGGACAGGTGGAAGTGAAGCCGATCAAGGGCGCGAGCGTGCAGTTCAGCGGCCGTTATGTCGGCTCGCGCGTCGGCGGTCATCTGATCCAGCCGACCACCAATGCGGAGCGCGGGGTCGAGTATCTGCCGAGCCACGCCGTGTTCGGCCTCAATGCGAGCTATGACTTCGGCGACACCGGGCCGTTCCGGGAAATGAAGTTCCAGATCAATGTCGATAATCTGTTCGACAAGAAATATCTCGGCGCGGTCAGCAGCTCGACGGCGACGCTGCCCGATTTCGGATTGGCGGGGAGCGGCACGCTGCCGACCCTGGACCGGTATTTCATCGGCGCGCCGCGGACTGTAACCGCTTCCCTGCGCGCCCGCTTCTGAACTTCTGTCCGCAAGCGGGTAGGCTGGCAACAGCCTCCCGGCTTGTTGGGAGCTGGCGATGATCGAATTGGTCGGCGTCGATGCGGACGGCACTCTATGGGACGAAGCGAGCGCGTTCGATCGGGCCGGCCGACTGGCTGTGCGCCGATGGAGCCTAGCGGACCGCCAGAACCGCGAAGATCGTCGGCCGCTCGTCCCGAAAATCATTGTCGGCCACCAGGACGAGACTGCGCCGCCCATCCGCCAGGCGGGGGCCGAAGGTCATGCCCTCGAAATTGGCGTTGTCGAACGGTCCCAAGGCATTGAGATCGGTGACCCGCTGTTTTTCCAGCCGCACGGGATCCCCGGCTTGCACGCCGCTCGCGGGATAGGCACAGAAAATCCGGCTGGTGTAGCGAAACCCGCCGTCGGGCTGCTGACTCCCCGATCGTTCGAGCACCAGGAAGCGGGGACCGGGAAGCACGATCATTTCGCTGAGCCCATTGTCCGCCAGGCGCCCGGGGAGCTGGTTTGCGATCGGTTCCAGCGGATAGAGATAGTCGCGGCCGCCCTTGTCGCCTGCCGCCAGCCGGACGATCCGCGTCCAGCTTCCCTCGGCGAGGGTCGGCGGAGCCCCGTCTTCGAGCAATGGTGCTTCGAGGCCGAGCCAGATGGCCCCGTCGCGCCCGATCCACAAACCCTCGAACGATCGATTGTCGCGCGGTCCGCTTCCGCGGTGGCGATCGGGGACGAGGTACGCCGGTAACGCCAGCGGCCGGCTTTTGCCATCGCGCCAGCGCATCCGGAGAAGCTGCGGTCCCGAAGCATTTTCGCCGCTGGCCTCGTTGGTCCAATAGATCCACCCGTTCGCGGCGGCACGGATCGACTCGGCGTCGGTCCCGGGCCCCGACTCGCCGTCGCTTGCGAAGGCACGCCCATCGTCCCGGCGCAGGGTCAACGCATCGAGGAGACGGGTGCTAACCCGCTGGCCGGATCCGAAATCGAGGATCATGCGATACGCCCGTCCCCCACCATGGGCGCCGCGATCGTCGCTGACGAGCAGATAGTCGTTCCGGCTCCGACGGTAATCGATGCCCGACAGGCCCCCGACCCTCACACCGGCAAATCGCGCCTGGCTGGGCAGTTCGCCCCGCACCCACAGTTCGGGCTGCCCCACCCCGCAGGCGTCCGCCATGGGCGCCGCCGACCGCGACGGGGCGCCCCCCTGTGAACAGGCCCCGATCGCGAGAAGGACCGGTGCCAGCCAGGGCCACGCAGGCTTCACCCGGCGCTGCTCGGTTGCGGTGCTGCCAGTCGCTCGATCGCGGCGATGAAATCGGTGACGAGCTGCCCCGCCGCGACGCCGTCGCAATAATGTTGCTGGTGGCGCCGGTCGTCGTCGGCGACGAAGGAGCGGCCCGCATCGTCACCGCCCGTGGCCACGTCGAGCGCCGCCCCGCATAGCGAGAACAGGTGCGGCGAAACGAGGCAAGCTGCCGCAGCGACGTCATGGATGCAAAAACCGTCGATGCCGTCGAACTGGCGATAGATTTCGGCATAGCCGCGCGAAATCTGCCACAACAATGCGCCCGCATCGCCGCCGATCGCGGCGAGCGCCTTGGCCTGCGCCGACGAAAGGATGCAGTCGGTGGACACGTCGAGCCCGACCACCGTTACCGGCCAGCCTGCCGCAAGGACTTCTTTCGCGGCCAAGGGGTCATAATAGAAATTGGCCTCGGCGTGCGGCCGGATATTGCCCCGGCGCCCCTGGGTGCCGAAGGCCCCGCCCATGATCACGACTTCGCGCGTCAGCGATGCGATCTCCGGCCGGTGCCGCAACGCCAGCGCGAGGTTGGTCAGCGGTCCGATGGCGAGCAGCGACACCTTGCCGGGATTGGCGAGGATGGTCCGTGCGATATGCTCCCACGCGGGAACGGTCGGCGGCGGCGGGGGAAAGCCGTCCGCCAGGCCATGACCGCCCAGACCGTCTTCGCCGTGCACCTTGAGCGCCGGGATATGGCGTTCGCCCGCCAGCGGTCCGGCAGCGCCGGGATAGACCCGCAGGCCAAGGGCGAATCGCTCGACCAGATAGGCGGCGTTGCGGCTCGTCGTATCGATGTCGCCATTGCCGAAGACGGTGGTGATCGAGTCCAGCCGCACGCCGGGCGAGGCGCTCAGATAGAGCAGCGCCATCGCATCGTCGATGCCGGGATCGGTGTCCAGAATGACAAGTTTGCGGCCGTCGGTGGCCATGGGATCTTGCGCCTTTGTTTTGGAAATGATGGGAAAGGTCAGCCGAAGACCGCTCGGCAGACGGCTTCGCACTTTGCGAGATCGAACCGGCCGTCGGTGCGAACGCCCGATTCCATGTCGATCCAGAACTGCCCATCTTCCGGCGCGGCTATGGCATCGAGGACGGCGGCGACATTCTCGGCCCGGATGCCGCCCGAAAAGCCGCAAAAGGGCCCCTTGGCGGGAATGCGGGGCCAGCTCTCCGGCGTCTTCCCGGTGCCAAACGACGTGTCGTAGAGCCAGTCGAGCCGGGCATCGCCCGGGAAAGCGTCCAGCGTCTGGAGCATGGTACGGATCGTCTGCGCGCGGCCAAAACGAATGCTGTTCTCGATCTGCTCGGGCGAACTGCCCGAAAAGCCGTGATTGACTTGCAATCGCTGGAACCGCGCGAGATCGATGCGGGCCCGTGCCGGATCATTGGCGATCAGCCCGGCCTGTTCGCCGCAGACATGGGCGGCATAGCGAAGGCCCGGCGCCTCGAGCAGCTTCGCCCGGACGTCAGGGTCGGCGAACAGAAGCTCGTCCCTCGCATCGTCGACCAGCACGCCCCATTCGATCGCAAAGTGGCGCGACAGATGCTGCATGCCGGGAAGCAGATCGACGCAATCGACTCCCGTGAACGCGATGAAGCTGGGCAGGGCTCGCATGGTAACTCCTAGAACAAGATGCTGAGCAGGCCGACGATCGTGCCGGTCATGCAAGTGGTGAGGAAGGCGGCCAGCAGGGCTTTCATGCCAAGCTCGACGATCTCGTCGCTTTTTTCGGGCGCCATCGCCGTGAGCGTTCCGATCAGGATCGCCACGCTGCCGAAATTGCCGAAGCTGCACAGGGCATAGGTGGCGATCAGCGCGCCGCGTTCGGTCAGGGTGCCCGGCGGCAGGTCGGCAAGCTGACCATAGGCCACGACCTCGTTGAGCGTGACCTTGGTCCCGAGCAATCCCCCGACGGCCTGCAGATCGCCCATCGGCACGCCCATCAGCCAGGCGACCGGCGCGAAGAGATTGCCGAAGATCGAGGTCAGCGTCCAGGGCTCTCCCTGATGCGGCAGCAGCGCCAGCAGCGCATTGACCACGCTGATCGAGCCGATGAACACGATCAGCAGGGCGATGACATAGGCGGCGATACGGACGGCGTTGATCGTGCCGTGCGTCATCGCATCGAGACTGCTCTTGTAGCTGCTCTCAAGCGGGACGCGTTCGGACGAGCGGACGATGTCGCTCGGAATGATGATCCGGGCCATGGTGATCGCCATTGGCGTGCTGATCAGCGATGCGGTGAGCAAATGGGTGAAGGCGCCGGGCACTTTCCCGGCGAGCATGCCCCCCAGCAGGATCATCGTCGAACCCGCGATGACCGAAAGCCCATCGACCATGATGATGAAGAATTCGCCGCGCGAAAGGCGCGGCAGCAGCGGGCGAACGAGCAGCGGCGCCTCGATCATCCCCAGGAAGATGCAGGCCGAGGTCGAGACGCCGACCGGCCCGCTGACCCCGAACAGCTTGCCGAACAGCCACGCGGAGCCGCGCACGATCCAGCGCAGCACGCCCCAATGCCAAAGCAGCGCCGCCAGCGCGCTGACCAGCAACACGGCGGGAATGACCTGGAGCGCGAAGATGAAGGTCGAAGCCTGGGGATTGGCCTTGATGAACGGCTGGTCGCCGCCGCCCAGATAGCCAAAGACGAACATCGAGCCGCTCTCCGCCGAGCGCTGCAGATTATCGACGCCGTGCGCCAGGCCGCCCAGGGCGTTGACCACAGCAGGCACTTTGGTCAGGAGAAGCGCGATCAATATCTGCGCGACCAGGCCCAAGAACATCGCCCGATAGTGAATGGCGCGCCTGTTCTCGGACAAAGCCCATGCGATGCCGAGAAAAACGGCAAGGCCGAGCAGGCCTCTCAGGAAATCAGCATATGGCATAATGGCCTAACCCCCGCCTCGAACGCATCTGCTCGAATTAGTGAAACGTTTCATATTCTTCATTCCGGAGAATTGCAAGGCCGCCGCCCCCGATCGCGAAATAAGGGTCAGGCCGCGTCAATTTCGGCTGCTGTCGGCATCGCGGCGGCGGCGCCCGATCGCTGGACGGCCAGCGATGCCGCCAGATTCGCTCGCCCGACCGCATCGGCCAGCGCCGCGCCACGCGCCAGACTCGCGGCGAGCACGCCGCAGAAGCAATCGCCCGCGCCGGTGGTGTCGGTAACCGTCACCATACGGGCGGGAATGCGGCGCGACCCGGTCGCGTCGATGATCTGCGTGCCCCGCGCGCCCAATGTAACGATGATGGCCTGATCGTCGCGAACCATGAGCGACCGCGCGGCCTCGGCGATCGCCGCTTCGTCGCTGGCGGGACGGGAGGCCCCGCTGAACTGCGCCAGCTCATGCTCGTTGAGGATGAGGATATCGCTATCCTCGAACAGCGCCGAGGCGGCCGGAATAGCCGGCGCGGCATTGAGTATCGTCCGCGATCCCGCCCTGCGCGCCTGCGCGAAGAACGCTTTGATCGGGGCCAGCCCGACCTCGAGCTGCGCCAGGAACACCGGCGCCTCGATTCCGTCGATCAAGGACCTCAGCGGAAAATCGGCTTTATTGGCGCCGCTTGCGACGACGATCGAATTCTCGCCGCCCCTATCGACCATGATATGCGCGAGGCCCGTCGGCGCGTCGTCGAGGCGCGCGATCCGGTCGGGGTCGATCCCCTCCTGCTCTAGAGTTCCGAGGAGTGTGACGCCGTTCGCATCCCGGCCGACGGCGCCGATCAGGATCACGGCGCAACCCGCGCGCCGCGCCGCGACCGCCTGGTTGAGCCCCTTGCCGCCAGGGCCGCTGCGGACATCGGAACACAGGATCGTTTCGCCCGGTGCGGGTAGCGAGTCGCAGGAAAAAACGACGTCGAGATTCAGGCTTCCCAATATGGCGACAGTCACGGCAATCCCCTAACCTAAACGTTTCATTTTGATTCACTGGTTATCGTCGAAGCATTCGGATAACAATGTGAAAATTGGTGAAGGCGGGAGGCACGAGGCTTGGCGAGAAAACGGGTAACGCTGAAGGATGTGGCAAAAGCGGCCGGTGTATCGCTCGCCAGCACCTCTTATGCGGTCAACAAGACGGGGTCGCTTGGCGACGATACGCGCGCGCATATCCTGAAGGTCGCCGGGGAGCTTGGCTATCGGCAGAATCTGTCCGCACGGGCAACCCGTACCGGGCGCACCGGCGCGCTTGGCCTCGTTGTTCCCGACATGACGAACCCCTTTTTCCCCAGCCTCGCCCAGTCGATCGTCCAGCGCGCCCGGCAAAATGGCTATAGCGTCTTCGTGACCGATACCGAGGGCGATCAAGCGCAGGAGGAGGAGGTCGTTCGCCAACTCATCGACCGCGGCGTCGACGGTATCGTATGGTTTCCCGTCAAGGATGAGAACAGTATCGAGAAGATCGCGGCCGATCTTCCGATTGTCGTGATCGACCGGACGGTGCCGGGATTCGAATGTATCCAGGCCGATTATGGCGAGGGCGGCCGACTGGCGGCGGACCATCTCCTGTCCCTCGGGCACCAGAGGATCGGCGTGGTGGCCGGGCCCATGGACGTGCGCAGCATGCGCGACCGTTGCGGCGCGGCACAAGAAGCGATCGCGCGCGCGGGCGCGCTGGCCTTTTCGGTCGAAAACGCCTTTTCAACCGAACTGAGCGGCGCCGTCGCACAGGCCATCGAGAGCCGCGAAGCCAGCGCGGTTTTCTGCGGGTCGGATTTGATTGCGATCGGGGTGCTCAAGCTCGCGCGCAAACTGGGAATCGAAACGCCCGAGCAATTGGCCATTGTCGGCTTCGATGATATTCCGTGGGCCGAATATTGCACGCCGGCCCTGACGACGATTGAAATGCCGGTCGACGAAATGGCGGCCGAAGCGGTCGACGCGCTGCTCCGCAAGATCGACGGAGACAATGAAAGCAACCGCCGGGTGATCTTCGGCGTCACGCTCGTCGAACGCGAATCCACCGCCCCCGCCCGATAATAGCAAGGTGCGGTGATCCTGACCCACTGCCGTCGAAAGAGCATTTGACAGCGTAAGTGAAACGTTTCATTAACGTGTGCCATAGGAGATATGGCGATGGCTGCGCGCACGAAGCATGACGCTCTGTTCAAAGGCGCCTGGAGAGGACGGGCGTTGCCCTGGCTGCTGGGCGCGTCCTTGCTGGGCGTCGCGCCGCCCGTCGCGGCGCATGAAGCCGGTCCGCCGGCTGTGATGCGCGCGGAGATCGACAATCTGGCCGGCGCCATCGACGCGGCGAAGGCAGCCCGGTTGGATACCTCGCAAGGGCGCGTTCTGCTTGTCCTCGATATCGACAACACCTTGTTGACGATGCCCCAATATCTGGGCGGCGACCGCTGGTTCAACCATCATGTCTCGCGGATCGCGGCTGGGACAGACCCCGATTTCGCAGATGTGAGTGCGCTGATCGCGGCTCAGACGGCCCTGTTCGGCCTGGCTTCGATGGAGCCGACCCAACCCGACATCCCAGAGCTTCTTTCCGAGGCAAGGGCGGCGGGAGTCGACCTCTTTCTGCTCAGTGCGCGCGGTCCCGACCTTTACGACGCGACGCGGCGGGAACTCGATCGCAACGCGATTCGGTTCGACGCGCCCTACGCTTGCGCCTTCTTCCTGTGCACGGGCAACGGCGTTTATGGAGACCGCGAAATTCGCGCCGCGCTGGCGGCGATCGGCGAAAACCCTCCGGCTTCTCCCTATCGCAATATTCTGATCCGCGACGGGGTGATGCTCGTCGCCGGACAGGACAAGGGCGTCATGCTCAAGCTGTTGATGGCCGCCATCGGCGGACGCGGCTATGCCGGGGTCGTCGTCGCCGACGATGGGCAAAGGAATATCGATGCGCTGGCGGCCAGCGGCAATCCGGTCCCGCTGTCCCTGTTCCACTATCGGCGGATCGATACGGCGGTAACGGCGGCGGAAGACCGCGAGGCGCAGGCGCGGCTGCGCGCGTTGCGGGCGGTGCTGTGCCCGGCCCTGCAGACGGCCTTCTGTCCGCAGCATAGACCTGTCCGCCGTGGAGCGGGCAAATGAGGTCGAAGCGGGTTGTGGTGTCCGGCTACGCGACGCTCGACTATGTCGTTCAATTGTCGGACCCGTTCCACGGCACCGGCACGGCTATCGGCGAACTGGGACTTTCGGGCGCCTGGCCTCGCGCGGGTGGTGCCGCTCTTTATGCCTCGCGCCGGATCGCGGCAGCGGGGCATCGCGCCTTCCCGTTGACCTGGATTGGCGACGATGGGGATGGCGGCCATTATCTGCGCGCTTGCCAGCGCGCGCAGATCTGCGGCGACGCGATCGATCAGCGCGGCGGGGCAAAAACGCCGCGATGTATTCTCATCTATCGCCCCGACGGAGATTATGGCTGCCTGCTCGACACGGGTTTCGAAGGCCGCGAAAGCCTGACCGCCGCGCAAGCCACCATCATCGGCAGCGCGGATCATGTCTGCATCGCAGCAGGTCCGCCGGTTCCGACGACGGACCTTCTGGAGGCGTGTCCGCCCGCGACCGGGATCAGTTGGATCGCCAAGCTCGACCCCGCTTCCTATCCGCCCGAATTGCGGGCTCGCCTCGCGCAGCGCGCGGGGCTGATTTTCTGCAACGCCAGCGAACGCGAATTCATCGAAGCCGCCAGGGAAGGAAAGCGGCCCGAGGATCAGATCATCGTCGAGACATTGGGCAGCGCCGGCGTCCTGATCGATTGCAAGCAAGGCAGGCGGGTCATTCCGACCGATCCCATCCGCACATATGATACAACCGGCGCGGGCGACACGCTCGCTGGTGAGGTTATCGCGCAGCATATCACCGGGCAGATGTCGATCGACGCCGCCATCGAGCATGGCATGGCGGCCGCCAGAAGCTTGCTCGTCAGCCGCATCCCGGACGAAAACGAATGACCCGGCCTTCAAACGCCCGTCGCTCGCGGCTGATCCAGGCCCTGCCCAAGGCAGAACTGCACCTGCATATCGAAGGCTCGCTCGAACCGGAATTGATGGTCGCACTCGCCGCGCGGAACGGGATCGATATCCCCTTCGCCAGCGTCGAGGAGGTGCGCCGGGCCTATGCCTTCTCCAACCTCCAGGATTTTCTGGACATTTATTATCAGGGCATGGGCGTGCTGCGGGTCGAGCGCGACTTTTTCGATCTGACCATGGCCTATCTCGAGCGAGCCAACGCCGACACCGTCCGCCATGTGGAGATATTCTTCGATCCGCAGGGTCACACCGGCCGCGGCATCGCGTTCGGAACGGCGATCGGGGGAATCCTGCGCGGGCTGGAGGAGGGCAAGGCCCGCTTTGGCATCAGCTATCGTCTGATCATGTGCTTCCTGCGCCATCTCGATGAGGAATCGGCGCTCGCCACATTGGCGGAAGCGGAACCCTGGCTCGACCGGATCGATGGCGTCGGGCTCGATTCCTCCGAACGCGGCCATCCGCCGGGCAAGTTCGCGAGGGTTTTCGCAAGAGCGCGCGAACTGGGACTCAAGCTGGTCGCCCATGCCGGGGAGGAAGGGCCGCCCGGCTATGTGTGGGAGGCGCTGGACATTCTGAAGGTCGACCGGATCGACCATGGCAATCGGGCATTGGAGGACAGGAGGCTGGTTGAGCGCATTGTCGCGGAAAAGCGGACGCTGACGGTCTGCCCGCTGTCCAATCTGAAACTCTGCGTGATCGACGCGATGGGGCAGAGCCCCGTGCGACACATGCTCGATCTGGGTATCCGGGTGACGATCAACTCCGACGATCCCGCCTATTTCGGCGGCTATGTGAATGCGAACTTCATCGCCGTCGCCGAGGCGCTCGACCTGTCCGAAGATCAGATCGCGACGCTGGCCGTCAACTCCTTCGCCGGTTCCTTCCTGCCCGAGGCGGAGAAGGCGGAGCACATCGCCGCGATCGAAATGATCCGGAACGCTTCCGCCTGAACGACGGCGGGTACGGCGCAAATGTGCGCCGATGGAGAAATGTCTGATGTCACAAAGCTGCGGGGAAAGCGAAGCCATGCGCGGATCTGATTTAGGGCAAATGGCGACGCTGCTGCGCATCCTCTGCGCCGACATGGTCGAACATGCGGGATCGGGCCATCCCGGCATGCCGATGGGCATGGCGGATGTCGCGACGACGCTGTTCGCAAAGCATTTCCTGTTCGATCCCGACCACCCCGAATGGGTGGGACGCGACCGCTTCATCCTCTCCTCGGGCCATGGTTCGGCGCTCGCCTATGCGCTGCTCCATCTGGTCGGCCAGCCCGCGATGACGCTCGACGAACTGAAACGCCTGCGCCGCAAAGGCAGCCTGACGCCGGGCCATCCCGAATTCGGCCATACGCCCGGCATCGAATGCACGACCGGCCCATTGGGTCAGGGCTTCGCAACCGCAGTCGGCATGGCCATTTCCGAAAAGAAGCTGCGTGCGGAATTGGGGGACGCAGCCGCGGGCCATCGCATCTTCGTCATGGCAGGCGACGGTTGCCTGATGGAAGGCATCAATCACGAAGCGGCCGCGCTCGCGGGGCATTTGCGGCTCGACAATCTGGTGGTGTTTTTCGACGACAACGCCATCTCGATAGACGGTCCCGTCTCGATCGCCTCCTCCGAAGATGTGCTTGCGCGCTTTGCCGCTTATGGATGGGACGGCACGGCGATCGACGGCCATGATGTCGAGGCGATCGACAGGGCCATCGAACAGGCAAAGAAGAACGCCCGCCCGACGCTCATCGCCTGCAGGACGCAGATCGGCCGCGGGGCGCCGACCAAGGCGGGAAGCGCGGGTATCCACGGCTCCCCATTGGGCCGCGACGAGCTTGCAGCGATGCGCGAGGCGCTCGGGTGGCGCCTGCCGCCCTTCGCGTTTCCTCCGGCGATCGTCGCGCAATGGCGCGGGGTCGGCCATCGCGGCCGCGCGGAACGCCAGGCCTGGCTCGGGCGAATCGCCGAACAGCCACAATCGACCCGGGACCGAATCGATCAGATCGAACGGCGAACACCGCCGCGACCTGCGGCGATGTTCCGCACGATCCGCGAACAGACGCTGCACGCCGCCGTGCCAAAGGCAACGCGCGTCAGTTCGAAGGACGTTCTCGAACGCCTCGTTCCGGCGTGTCCATGGTTGCTGGGCGGATCGGCCGATCTCAGCGGTTCCAACGGCACCCGCGTCGACGCGCATCGCGATTTCAGCGCCGACGACCCGTCGGGCAATTATCTTCGCTACGGCATCCGCGAACATGCGATGGCCGCGGCGATGAACGGCATCGCGCTGGCGGGCGCCTACACGCCCTATGGCGGAACATTTCTGGTGTTCAGCGACTATTGCCGCCCCGCTATCCGGCTCGCGGCACTCATGCGCCTGCGTGTCATCTATGTCTTCACCCATGATTCGATCGGATTGGGCGAGGATGGACCGACGCATCAACCGATCGAGCATCTCGCCAGCTTGCGGTTGATTCCCGGCTTGCGGCTTTTTCGTCCGGCCGACGCGGTCGAGACGGCTGAATGCTGGGAGTTGGCGCTGGACCATGAAGGCCCGTCGGTCCTTGCCCTTTCTCGGCAAGACCTCCCCCCGCTTCGTCGCGACCTGGACATGAATCGCAGCGCCCGGGGCGGCTATGTCGTGATCGCCGCGTCCGGTAAGCCCGACGTCACTTTCCTGGCGACCGGATCGGAGGTTCATCTTGCGGTGGAGGCACGCTCGATCCTTGCGCGCCACGGCATCGAGGCCCAGGTGGTTTCGATCCCCTGCCTCGAGCTTCTCGACCAGCATGATCCGCACGGGATCGACGCATTGATCGGTCCGGACGCCGGGCTTCGCGTCGCGATCGAGGCCGGATCGGTCCAGCCCTGGCGCCATCTCGTGGGCGAGCACGGGATTCTGTGCGGGATCGATTGCTTCGGTGAATCCGCATCGGCCCGCGAACTGTTCGAGGGCTTCGGTTTAACGGCGCCGTCCATTGCCCAGCGGATCCTTGCGCATCCATGTTTCCAGGAGCTCACCCCATGAAATTCTTTGCCGACACCGCCGACATCGCCGACATCCGGGACCTCGCCGCGACGGGCCTGCTCGATGGGGTGACGACCAACCCGTCGCTGATCGCCAGGTCGGGGCGCGATTTCAAGGAGGTGACCCGCGAAATCTGCGCGCTCACCACCGGCCCGGTGTCGGCCGAGGTCGTCGCGCTCGACCATGAAACGATGATGAGGGAGGCCGAAATCCTCCGCAAGATCGCCGACAATGTCTGCATCAAGGTGCCGCTGACGATCGACGGGCTCAAGACCTGCAAGGCGCTCACCAGCGACGGCACGATGGTCAATGTCACGCTCTGCTTCTCGGCGGCGCAGGCGCTGCTCGCCGCGAAGGCGGGCGCGACCTTCGTCTCGCCCTTCGTCGGGCGCCACGACGACAATGGCTTCGACGGCATGCAGCTGATCGCCGACATCCGCCTGATCTACGACAATTATGCCTATGACACCCAAATCCTCGTCGCGAGCGTCCGCCACGGCATCCATGTTCTAGAAGCCGCCAAGATCGGCGCCGACGTGATGACCGCGCCCCCCTCGGTCATCAAGGGATTGTTCAAGCATATCCTCACCGAAAAGGGCATCGAAGGCTTCCTCGCCGATTGGGCCAAGACCGGACAGTCGATCTGATCCCCATCGTCACCCCCGCCTGCGCGGGGGCGACGGTCAGAAGGGCGCCTCGAATATAAAGAGCACATGGCCTTGGCCAACGAACCGCGTCAGAGTGACCGCGATGGCCGGGGCATTCCAGCGCGGCGAGACCGAGCGGATAACACGCCTTCCCAAACGGACGGCCCGATGCGTCCTCAAGCAATTGAGCGAATCGGGCCTTCTTGCATCGGAAATACCGAAGACGGATGCAGGCGTCCTTCCACCTTTCCTGAGCATCACCGACTCCATCCCCAGCTTCCCGAGGTAGAAAACCCGGATACAATCGCGGCCTGAACCAGTTCGGAACCGGCTTGATCTGTCGCGATCCTGCCAACCCATCCGCACCGGAAAACCCTATCTTTTCGGCCGAATCCCAGGACGGATCGACATTTGGGAGATGGCGGAGCGAAAATGGTGGTCTTGCGTGACCCGGAGCGCAGCGTGCTCACGCACGTGAGCACCGGAAGCGCGGAAGATCGCCATTTGCAGCCCGCCAGAACCAAATGTCGATCCGTCCTAAAGGGTTCGGCCACACCGGCTGGCTGGGGCGGCAGGATTCGAACCTGCGAATGGCGGCATCAAAAGCCGCTGCCTTACCGCTTGGCGACGCCCCAACGGCCGGTGCGACGCGCGCTCTATAGCGCGCCGCCGCCTATTGCAAGACAGGCGGGGTCAGAGCCGCGTGACCCAGCCATGGGGGTCAGGAACAAGGCCGCGCTGGATGCCCACCAGCCGGTCCTTGAGCATGGTCGTGACCTGGCCCGGACCGCCGGCGCCAATCGTGAAGCTGGCGTCGCCGCGCGTCACCTTGCCGACCGGCGTCACCACCGCGGCGGTGCCGCAGGCGAAGCTTTCGGTGAGCTTGCCGCTTTGCGCATTGGCCTGCCACTGGTCGATCGCATAGCGCTCCTCACGCACTGCCAGCCCGGCGTCGCGCGCCAGCGTGATGATCGTATCGCGGGTGATTCCGGGTAGAATGGTGCCGGTCAGCGGCGGGGTGACGATGCTGCCGTCGTCCATGACGAAGAACATGTTCATGCCGCCCAGTTCCTCGATCCAGCGATGCTCGGCGGCGTCGAGGAAGACGACCTGGTCGTGCCCCTTGGCGATCGCCTCGCTCTGCGCGATCAGGCTTGCGGCATAATTGCCGCCGCATTTGGCGGCGCCGGTGCCGCCGGGCGCGGCGCGGGTATAATCCTCCGACACCCACAGCGACACCGCCGGCGCGCCCGACTTGAAATAATTGCCGACCGGCGAGACGATGACGAGGAAATGATATTCGGACGCCGGCTTGACACCCAGAAACACTTCGCTCGCATACATGAAGGGGCGAAGATAGAGCGCGCCGCCCGCGACCGGCGGAAACCAGTCGGCGTCGGCGGCGACGGCTTCCTTCACCGCCGCGATGAACAACTCCTCGGGCAGTTCGGCCATCGCCATGCGGCGCGCGCTGGCGTTGAAGCGCGCGGCATTGGCCTCGATGCGGAACAGCGCCATCGAGCCGTCGTCGAGGCGATAGGCCTTCAGCCCCTCGAAGATTTCCTGCGCATAATGAAGCACCGCCGTCGCGGGATCGAGCGACAGCGGTCCGCGCGGCATCACCTTGGCATCGTGCCAGCCAATCCCCTCCTTGTAGCGGATCGACACCATATGATCGGTGAAGACGCGCCCGAATTGCGGATCGGCGATCGCCGCCGCGCGCACGTCGTCCGCCGTCGGGTTCGGGTGCGGAAGGCGGACGAAAGCGGAAGCAAGCATGGCAAAAAACCTTGTGACTCGAGGGGGAAATATGCGCGCCTCTTGCCAAAGCATCACCGCGCGCGCAACGGTAGTGATTATGGCTGATGAAAATTTTCTTTCACAAGTCCCCGCTGCCTCTGCTCTTTTCTTGCGCGAGGCCGAAGTGCGCCGCGGCATCGAATATCTGTTTTTCGGCCATGGCGCGCTGTGGCGGACGATCGACGCGCGGCTCGCGGAGCATGCGCTCGGACGCGCGCATTATCGCGCGCTCTACTTCATCGCCCGCGCGCCCGGGATCACGATTTCGGACCTGCTCGCCTTGCTCGGCATCACCAAGCAATCGCTGGGGCGCGTCATCAAGGAGCTGGAAGCGCGCGATTATCTGACGACGCGCCCCGGCGGCCGCGACCGGCGGCAGAAGGAACTGCGCCTCACCCCCGGCGGCCGCGCGGTCGAGGCCGCGGTGTTCCAGCAGCTACGCGACGCGATGAGCCGCGCCTATACGCACGCCGGACAGCAGGCGGTGACCGGTTTCTGGCAGGTCAGCGAAGCGCTGATGCCCCCGCGCGAGCGCGAGCGGGTGGGAAAGCTGGGACGCGAAGGCTAAGCGCCGCCCCGCCAGCGCGGGGACGACGTGCTTTGATTACCCCTCGCCGCGCGCGATATCGGCGAGCTCGCGGCCGCGATCACGCGCCGCGCGCAGCACGTTGGTGAACAGCGCCGCGAGCTGGCCGTCCTCGTCGAGCACGTCGAGCCCGGCCTGCGTCGTGCCGCCCTTGCTGGCGACCTGCGCGATCAGGATTCCGGGCTTTTCGCCGCTGCTTTCGAGCAGTGCCGTCGCACCGCCAAAGGTCGCCATCGCGAGCTTTTGCGCGTCGTCGGCGGAAAGGCCGAGACGCTCGCCCGCCGCCGCATAGGATTCGATCAGGCGAAAGACGAAGGCGGGGCCGCTGCCGGTAAAGGCGGTGATCAGGTCCATCGCCAGATCGTCGGCAAGCGGGGCAACCGTGCCGAGCGGCGCGAGCAGCGCCATGACGGCGGCGTCATCGGCGTCGCCGACGCTGGCGACCGCCGACACTCCGGCCCCGATCCGCGCAGCAAGGTTCGGCAGGATGCGCACCTGTGCCTTTGCCTGGGGGAAGCGCGCCGCGAGATCGGCGAGCGACACCCCGGCAAGGATCGACAGCAGATGGACCGCGCCCGTCGCCACCGGCGCAAGGTCGGCGGCGACCTCGCCAAGCTGCTGCGGCTTCATGCCGAGCATGATCCAGTCGGCGCCGCCGCCGGCGTCCTTCCATTCGGCCAGCGAAGCGAAATGCGACAGGCCCGCGCGCGGGGCCGCGAAGGGGTCGACGATCGCGACCAGCGCCGGGTCAAGCCCCGCCGCGAGCCAGCGGTCCAGCATCGCGCCCGCCATGTTCCCGCACCCGACCAGCAGCAGCCGGCCGTCGAAATTCCGCAAAGTCTTGCCCATGGTCCCTTTTCTTCTTCTTCGTTCTAGCGGCAACTGCTCTCGGGCCCCGACAGGAGGTCGAGGCAGCGGCCGTCGATCTTGTTCGCATCGAGCCGCACCCCGATCACCGACGCGAGCGTCGGCAATATGTCCACCGTCATCACGGCGTTCGGTTGCTCGAAACCCCTGAGCCCCTTGCGCCAGAACAGAATCGGCACCCGCCGGTCGTAATCCCACACCGACCCGTGCGTCGCGACATAGCCCATGCCCGATTCGGCGATCGGGGTCACGCGCGGTTTCAGGACGACGATGAAATCACCCGAACGCTGCGGGTTATAGGAGGCGCGCAGCTTGTCGAGCAGGGTCCAGGTGTCGGGCGACTGCTTCGAGATCGGACGCGCGGCGAGTTCCTCGCCGGTCACCACCGCCTCGACCTGGCGATGCGCCTTGAAGCGCGCGACCAATTCGGTCATCGCCGCCTTGTGCTGCGCCGGGGTCAGCGCCTTCGACAGATACATGTCGCCAAGGGGGCCGTCGCTATAGAGCAAGGGCTGCGGCAGGCCGAGCTTTTCGGCGACCGCCTTGCCCATCGCGTCGGGGTCGAGAGTCTTGTCGACGCGCTCGGCGGCCGGCCAGGCGTTCTGGCGGTTGCGTTCGGGCAGGTCGTGCCCGCCGTGATCGGCAGTCAGCATGACCATATAGTCGATGCCGGTCGCATCGAGCCGCGCGAAGAAATCGCCGAGCTGGCGGTCGAGCGCGAGCATCTGCATGCACATTTCGCTGCCCTCGGTGCCGGTGCCGTGTCCGATATAGTCGGTCGCCGACAGGCCGAGGATCAGCAAGTCGGTGGTATCGCCCTCCCCCATCCGGCGCGCGGCGCGCAGCGCGGCGCCCGCGGCAAGGACGGCGCCGTCGGCTTCGGGCGACGCCATGAAACGACGGAAATCGCCGCCGTCGCGCTGAAAGCGCCAGGTGCCGACGGTGGCGCCCTTGTCGCCGACGGGGATCGCGATGTCGTGCGACGCGCAATCGGCGGGAAGCGTCAGCGCCGGGCGCGGCGCCGCGATCGCGGCGGCGATGGCCGCGCTCGCCTTTTCGGCGATCGGCGACAGCGGTACACCGCGATAGCTGGTTAACCCGCCGGGAAAGAGCCACATCAGCTCGTCGGCCTTGCGCCCGCCCATCATGATCGCCGCGCGATCCTTGCCCGCGACCGAGACGATTTGCGCCTTCGGATCGGCCGCCTTCATCCAGTCGCCGAGCGTCGCGACCAGCAGATGATTGACCGACGCCGCATACTGGCCGCTTTTCGAACTGGTGCCGGCGACGGTCTCGTCCTCGGCGCAATAGAGCCGCTTGTCGGCGCGCGCAGCCGACAGGTCGAAATAATTATTCGCGATGATGCCGGTGTGCGCGGGATGATTGCCGGTCAGGATCGTCGAATGGCCGGGGCAGGTTTCGGTCGCACCATGCGCCTGATAGCCCGACGGAAAGACGACGCCCTGCGCGAGCCGCGCGAGGCCGCCGGTGAAATGGCTGCGATATTCGGCGAAAAGATCGGCGGAGAATTGATCGACCGAAATGGCGATGACGAGTTTCGGCGCGGGGGTCGCCGCGGTCACCTTGACCGCGGGCGCCGCGGGGGCCGCCATATCCTGCGCCAGCACCGCACCCGTGGCGGTGATCGAGAGGGCCGCGGCAAGGGCGGTGGTCAGATATTTGAGGGTCACGGGGCAGCTTCTCCGGTAAGGGGCGTCGGCGCGGGCTGTCCTCTCGGCGAAAGCCGCCTATATGGCAAGCCTTGGCAGCGACGAACGGCGGCGGGCGGACGGTGGATTTGAGTAGGCATGCGATTGTGACAATATGGCGCACCGCGCTGGCGCTGCTGGCGCTCGCAATGCTGGCGCTCGCCCCCGCGCAGGCCGCGGCGCCGCATATCACGGCAAGGCTGGTCGCCGAATCTGCCGCGCCCGCGCCGGGCGGAACCACCGCGATCGCGCTGACGATGGCCCCCGAAAAGGGCTGGCACGGCTATTGGAAAAATGGCGGCGACGCGGGATTCGGCCTGTCGGTCGACTGGAACCTGCCCGATGGCGTCACCGTCTCCCCCTTTCGCTATCCGGTGCCCGAGGCGCTGATCCTGTTCGGCATGATGAACCATGTCTATGAGCATCCCTATGCGCTGCTCGCCGATGTTCGCGTCGATCAGAGCGTCGCGCCGGGCGCCGACCTGACGCTGACCGGCATCGCCAACTGGCTCGCCTGCACCGACAAGGTATGCGTGCCCGAAAAGGCGGTGATTTCGGTCGCGCTGAAGGCAGGCAACGGCGGGACGGCGGCGAGCGAGAGGGCGCGCTTCGACGCCTGGCGCGCCCGGCTGCCGCAGCCGCTCGACCGCGCGGGGGCGTGGGAGCGCAACGGCGACATGGTGCGCTTTGGCGTTCCGCTGCCCGAGGGGGCGGCGCTCGACGCCCCGCACCTGTTCCTCGAAACTCCCAATGTCGTCGATTACCCCGCCAAGCAAAAATTCAGCCGCAACGGCGACTGGATCATCGTCGAGACGAAAGCGAAGGGTGCGGCCGCTGGGCCGGTCGATGGCCTGCTCAAGCTGTCCGACGGGCGCGGGCTGACCGTCCGCTTCGAGCCCGCCGCCGTGCGCGCGCCGGGCACGCCGATCGCCACCGCGTCGGACGGGACCGACACGGCGCTGTTCTGGACCGCGCTTGGCGGCGCCATTCTCGGCGGGCTGATCCTCAACCTGATGCCGTGCGTCTTTCCGATCCTGAGCCTGAAGGCGCTGAGCCTCGCGCGATCGGGTGGCGATGCGCGCGCGGCGAAGGTCGAAGCGGTCGCCTATACCGCCGGAGCGGTGCTCGTCTGCCTCGCGCTCGGGGGGCTTCTGCTCGGGCTGCGCGCAGCGGGCGAGCAGGTCGGGTGGGCGTTTCAACTGCAGCATCCGGTGAGCGTCTTGCTGCTCCTCATCCTCGCAGTCGCGATCACCCTCAACTTGCTCGGCACCTATGAACTCCCCTCCTTCGGCGGTGGGCAAAAACTGGCGAGCCGGGGCGGCGCGGCGGGCGGTTTCTGGACCGGCGCGCTCGCCGCCTTCGTCGCGACGCCGTGCAGCGGGCCATTGCTCGGTGCGGCACTTGGCGCGACGCTGGTGCTGCCCGCGTGGGCGGCGCTGCCGATCTTCGGCGGACTGGGGTTGGGTCTGGCGCTGCCCTTCCTCGCCATCGGCTTCGTCCCGGCGCTGCGCAACCGCCTCCCGAAACCGGGACCGTGGATGGCGAAATTTCGCAAGTGGATGGCGCTGCCGATGGCGCTGACCGCGCTCGCGCTTGCCGTGCTGCTGTGGCGACAGGTCGATGGCGGCTGGACCGATCGGGGCGCCCAGTCGACGGCGGCGTCGGGCGATATTTTCTCCCCCGCCGCGCTCGCCAAGGCGCGCGCTACCGGCAAGCCGGTTTTCGTCTATTTCACCGCCGACTGGTGTCTGTCGTGCAAGGCGAACGAAGCCGGCGCGATCAATCGCGCGGCGGTGCAGGAGGCGTTCGACAAGGCGGGCATCATCACGCTCGTCGGAGACTGGACCAATGGCGATCCCGTCATCACCCGCACTTTGGCGGAGCATGGCCGCAACAGCGTGCCGCTCTACCTCTGGTATGCGCCGGGCGCGGCGCAGGCCGAAATCCTGCCGCAGATCCTGACACCGGGATTGCTGGCCGGAAAGGCGGGGGCAAGATGATTCTTCCCTATCGTCATTGCGAGCGCAGCGAAGCAATCTCCCGCCATCGTTCCGCCTTGCCGCTGGCTGGAGATTGCTTCGTCGCTGCGCTCCTCGCCATGACGCGGGAAAGGTGATGGCAAAGCAGCGCGCCGACCAGTTGCTCGTCGATCGCGGGCTGGCCGAAAGCCGGACGCGCGCGCAGGCGCTGATCCTGGCCGGGCTCGCCTTCGTCGGTGACCGCAAGATCGACAAGGCGGGGCAGCAGGTCGCCGCCGATGCCGACATCAGCGTCAAGGGCCGCGACCATCCGTGGGTGTCGCGCGGCGGGATCAAGCTCGACCATGCGCTGGTCCATCTCGGCTGGGATGTGAGCGGCGCGGTCGCGATCGACGTCGGATCGTCGACCGGCGGCTTCACCGATGTGCTGCTGAGCCGCGGCGTGCGCTGCGTCTATGCGGTGGACTCGGGCACCAACCAGCTCGCGTGGAAGCTGCGGCAGGACGAGCGCGTCATCGTCCACGAACAGACGAGCGCGCGCATCCTGACGCCCGCGCATATCCCCGAGCCCGTTGACCTGATCGTCTGCGACGCGAGCTTCATCGCGCTGGCGAAAGTGCTGCCGGTGCCGATGGGCTTTGCGAAGGGCGGCGCGCGGCTGGTCGCGCTGATCAAGCCGCAGTTCGAGGCCGAGCGGCACGAGGTCGGCAAGAAAGGCGTCGTTCGCGACGCCGCGGTGCATCAGCGGGTGTGCGCCGAGGTCGGCGATTGGCTGGAAAACGAAGGCTGGACGGTGCTCGATCTGGTCGAAAGCCCGATCACCGGGCCCGAGGGCAATGTCGAATTTCTGATCGCTGCGACGAAGCGAGCCGCTTGACGGCGCAAATTCCAGCCGCAACACCTGTAATCCGCAGAATCGCGAAAGGGGACCAGCCAAGCATGAGCGAGATTGCCACGCCCGACCAGCTCCGCATGTCCTATTGGCGCTGGGCGATGGTGACCGTGCCGGCGATCGTGCTGATCGGCAGCCTGTCGGGGCTGCTGTCCAACAGCGGCTATGGCAATCGCTGGTTCGCAGCGCTGACCCTGCCCGCGATCACCCCGCCGGGCTGGCTGTTCGCGCTGGTCTGGCCTTTGCTCTATATCGGCCTCGGCCTCTCGCTCGCGATGGTCCTGCACGCGCGCGGCGCGAAAGGGCGCGGGTTCGCGCTGCTGCTTTTCTTCGTCCAGCTCATCGCCAATTTCGCCTGGTCGCCGCTGTTCTTTGGCGCGCATCAAGTAACGACCGCGCTGTATCTGATCATCTTCATCCTGATGGTGACCATCGCCACCGCGCTGGCCTTTGCACCGATCCGCAAGGCGGCGGCGTGGCTGCTCGTCCCTTATATCGCGTGGCTCCTGTTCGCCGCGACCCTCAATTTCCAGATCGACCAGCACAATCCCGACGCCGAAACCCTTGTCCCCGCCGCCGCCAGCACCCAGATAGGGTGAGGCAAGGGATAGTCTCCCGACGAAGGAATTTTGAAAATGCAGAGCGAAAACCGCTTTTTCGACGATCTGGCGAAGATGGTGAACGGCGTCGCCGGAACCGTCGCAGGCGCCGGCCGCGAGGCCGAGAGCGCGATGCGCGAGCGCGCCAAGGAATGGATCGGCCGCATGGACTTCGTCAGCCGCGAGGAATTCGAGGCGGTGAAGCAAATGGCCGCCAAGGCGCGCGCCGAAGCCGACGCGCTGAAGGCGCGGCTCGACAAGCTCGAAGGCGCAGCCAAGCCGGCGGCGACGCCGAAGGCGGCCGCCAAGCCTGCTGCGAAGGCCGCACCGAAGCCTGCGGCGAAACCGAAGGCCAAGTGACACGTCGCCCCCGCGCAGGCGGGGGCCGCCGGCAACCTTGCGCTACCCCGATAGCGGCGCCCACCTGTGCGAGGGGCGACGTTATCATGCAGACTCGCCTCGCGGCGCAACACCCGCTACAGGCCCCGGCATGAGTGACGATATCTACGACGACGATGGTCAGGAAGCCGCGCCGATCGACATGATCGCTTCCTATTTCGCCGCGCACGACTGGCCGCACGAGATGGTCGGCGAGGATGAGATCGTCGCCACCGCGCAGGGTAGCTGGACCGCCTATGAGCTGCGCGCGGTGTGGCGGCCCGAGGATGGGGTGATCCAGCTCCTCGCCTTTCCCGACATCCGCGTCGTCGAGGACAAGCGCGCCGTCGCGCACGAAGCGCTGGCGATGATCAACGAGCAATTGTGGCTCGGCCATTTCGAGCTGTGGTCGAACAGCGGCACGATCCTCTATCGCCACGGCATGCTCGTCGGCAGCGACGCGCAACTGCCGCTCGACCTTGCCGAGACGCTGATCGAAAGCGCGATCGACGAATGCGAGCGCTTCTATCCGGTGTTCCAGTTCGTGTTGTGGGGCGGCAAGACCCCCGCCGAAGCGCTCGCCGCCTCGCTGATCGAAACGCGCGGCGAGGCCTAGAACGCGAGATGGTGTCGGTCGGAATCGTCATTGCGAGCGAAGCGAAGCAATCTCCAGCCATCGTTCGTTCCAGACGATAGCTGGAGATTGCTTCGTCGCTACGCTCCTCGCAATGACGGAGTGGATTAAACCAAAACCATCATGCTCCGGTTTCCTCCCCCTTGGGCGGCTTACCTTTTCTCGAACTTCGTGATCCTCGGACCCAGTTCGTTCGCACCGATCGCCAGCGGTTCACCGCTCCAGTCGGCGACGAAGACCGACGGCCAGCTTGCTTCGGGCGACAGGCTCGCCCGGTTGCCCGCAATGGCAAGCCCGCGCGAGGGGTTGTCGCGGCCTTCGGCGGCGACCGCGATGAAGGCCGAATGATTTTCCTTGTCGGCCCCTTGCACGAACAGATTGTTCACGATCCGCCCGGTCGACCCCGCCGGCAGGTCGATCATATAATTGGTCGCTTTGCCCTGCGTGTCGTCGAAGCTGTTGTCGCTGACGTCGACAACAGCGGCGCGCGTCTTGAGATAATGGCCGCCGCTGCCCTTTTCGAAGCGCGTGTGAGTGACGACGACGCGGCCATAGTCACCGGTATAGACGCTGTGCGCGCAGCTCAACCCGCGATCGCAGCGGCCGAGACGCGAGAAGGTCGAGCGGTCGATCGTCAGCGTCGCCGCCGGATCGTCGGCGGTCAAAATGCCCTCCTCGCTGCCCCGGAACAGGCTGTTCGCGACCGCAAGATCGCTCTTTTCGAGGCGAATGCCCGCGCCATTGCCGTCGGGAACGCGCATGTTCTGAAAGACGATGCCGTCGACCTTGGCCCCGGCGCCGCGCAGCACGAGCGCCGCCTTGCTCTCGCAGACCACGCCGTCGAAGATCGCACGGCCGGGCTCGGCGGCGACGAAGGCGATGCGCCCTTCGGTCTGGATCGCGCAGTCGCGGTGATAGCCGGACGCGATACGGATCGTCCCCTCGCCGCCACCGATCGCATCAACCGCGTCCTGAAGGCGGGTGAAGCCCCGGCCATCGACCGCATAGGGCGCGCCGCCGGTCTGCGCGGGCAGCGGCGCCGGCGCGAAAAGCAGCGGAAGGGCGAGCAGCGGCAACATCGGCCGGCGGGCAAGCATCTGGATCATGGCGGCTTTATAGCAGCGTCGGCGGCGCCCGTCGTTCGCGAAGCTGGTTAACCGCGCGCCTGTCCCTTTATCGGACAGTGATGCCGGCCGTTCTTACGATCATGTTCCCCCGCGAAGCCTGTCCTGAGCGCCTGCAAGGCAGTCGAAGGGGCGGGGGTCCATCTCCGGTCGGTGCAAGATGGAAGAGGCAGGGGATGGGTCCCCGCCTTCGCGGGGACACACTATATGATTTAGGTCTTCAATCGAGGTTCGGCCGCAGCCAGCGCGTCGCCGTCGCGATATCGACCCCGCGCCGGGTCGCATAATCGGCAAGCTGGTCCTCGCCCACCCGCGCGACGCCGAAATAGCTCGCCTCGGGATGCCCGAAATAGAAGCCCGACACCGCCGCGGTCGGCAGCATCGCGAAATGATCGGTCAGGATCGCGCCCGACGTATTCCCGGCGTCGATCAGGTCGAACAGGATGCGCTTCAGGCTATGTTCGGGGCAGGCCGGATAGCCCGGCGCCGGGCGAATGCCGCGATATTCTTCCTTGATGATCGCCTCGGGCGTCAATTGCTCGCCCGCCGAATAGCCCCACAAATCGGTGCGGACATGCGCGTGGAGCCGCTCGGCAAAGGCTTCGGCGAAACGGTCGGCGAGCGCCTTCAGCAGGATATCGCTATAATCGTCGTGACCCGCCTTGAAACGGGCGAGATGCGGTTCGATGCCGTGGATCGCGACCGAAAAGCCGCCGATCCAATCGCCGTCGGGGCTGATGAAATCCGCGAGGCACATATTGGGGCGTCCCTCGCGCTTCGCGATCTGCTGGCGAAGGAAAGGGATGCGGACATGGCGCTCCTCTTCCTCAAGATGGATGATGACATCGTCGCCCTCGCGGCGGCACGGCCAGAGCGCCGCGACGCCGCGCGCATGGAGCCAGCCTTCGCCGACGATCTGCGCCAGCATCGCTTGCGCGTCGGCGAACAGACCCCGGGCGCTTTCGCCGACGATCGCGTCGTCGAGGATCGCCGGATAGACGCCCGCGAGTTCCCAGGCGCGGAAAAAGGGCGTCCAGTCGATCCATTCGACCAGTTCGGCAAGATCCCAATTGTCGAAGGCGTGAATGCCGGGCTTTTCGGGCGGAAAGGGCCGAATATGCTCGTCGATCGCAAAGCCGTTGGCGCGCGCGTCGGCGATCGGCAGCAGCGCGCTCTGCCCCTTGTTCGCGCGCACGTCGCGGATATGTTCATAATCGGACTTATAGCCCTGCACGAAGGCATCGCGACCGGTGTCGCTGACCAGCGAGGTCGCGACGCCGACCGCGCGGCTCGCGTCGAGGACATGGAGCACCGGCCCCTTATAGGCAGGGTCGATGCGCAGCGCGGTGTGGACCTTCGACGTCGTCGCGCCGCCGATCAACAGCGGCATCGTCATCCCGGCGCGCTGCATCTCCTCGGCCACCGTCACCATCTCGTCGAGCGAGGGGGTGATCAGGCCGCTGAGGCCGATCATGTCGGCGTCATTCTCGTTCGCCGCCTCGAGAATCCGGCTCCACGGCACCATCACGCCGAGGTCGACGATCTCGAAGCCGTTGCACTGGAGCACGACGCCGACGATATTCTTGCCGATGTCGTGGACGTCGCCCTTGACGGTCGCCATCACGACCTTGCCCTTGCCCTTCGCGCCGGGTTCCTTCGCGGCCTCGATGAAGGGGAGCAGGTGCGCGACCGCCTTTTTCATCACGCGCGCCGATTTCACCACCTGCGGCAGGAACATCTTGCCCGATCCGAACAGGTCGCCGACGACGTTCATGCCGTCCATCAGCGGCCCTTCGATCACCTCGATCGGGCGCGGCATGGCGAGGCGCATTTCCTCGGTATCGTCGACGACATAGGCGTCGATACCCTTGACCAGCGCATGTTCGAGCCGCTTTTCGACTGCCCAGCCGCGCCACTCCTCGGCCGCCTTTTCCTGCGCCGGATTGCTGCCCTTATACCGTTCGGCGAGCGCTATCAGTCGCTCGGTCGGGCTGAGTTCCTCGCCCTCGACCTTGCGGTTGAGGACGACATCCTCGCACGCATTGCGGAGTTCGGGATCGATCGTGTCATAGACGTCGAGCTGCCCCGCGTTGACGATCGCCATATCGAGCCCGGCCGGGATCGCATAATAAAGGAAGACGCTGTGCATCGCGCGGCGCACCGTCTCGTTGCCGCGAAAGCCGAACGACAGGTTGGACAGGCCGCCCGAAAAATGGACATGCGGGCAACGGATGCGGATTTCCTGCACCGCCTCGATGAAATCGACGGCATAATTGTCATGCTCCTCGAGCCCCGTCGCGATGGCGAAGACATTGGGGTCGAAGATGATGTCCTCGGGCGGGAAGCCGATGCCGGTGAGCAATTTGTAAGCGCGCTCGCAAATCGCGATCTTGCGCTCTTTCGTGTCGGCCTGGCCGACCTCGTCGAACGCCATCACGACGACCGCGGCGCCATAGGCCAGGCATTTGCGCGCCTGCGCAAGGAAAGGCTCCTCGCCTTCCTTCATGCTGATCGAATTGACGATCGGTTTGCCGGGGACGCATTTGAGACCCGCTTCGATGACGGACCATTTCGACGAGTCGATCATCACCGGCACGCGCGCGATGTCGGGCTCGGCGGCGATCAGCTTCAGGAAGATCGTCATCGCCCGCTCGGCGTCGAGCAGCCCTTCGTCCATGTTGACGTCGATGACCTGCGCGCCATTTTCGACCTGCTGACGCGCAACCTCGACCGCCGCGGTAAAATCGTCGGCGAGGATCAGCTTCTTGAACGCCGCCGATCCGGTGACGTTGGTGCGTTCGCCGATGTTGACGAAGGAAGCGGAGGAGGCGGTTTTCTGTGTCATCGGACTCTTCTTCTCCCCTCCCGCTTGCCGGAGGGGCCGGGGGAGGGCTGGTCATATTCGGGCGGCGCCGGGAAAGGACAGGCCCTCCCCTAACCCTTCCCGCAAGCGGAGGGGGACTAGGCCGCCATCGTGAAGGGCTCCAGCCCCGCGAGCCGCGTCCGCACCGGCACGTCGGGGATATGGCGCGGGGTGAGGCCCGCGACCGCCTGTGCCATCGCCGCGATATGCGCCGGGGTCGAGCCGCAGCAGCCGCCGAGGATGTTGACCTGCCCATGCTCGGCCCATTCGCGCACCAGCCCCGCGGTCGTATCGGGCATCTCGTCATATTCGCCGAGTTCGTTGGGCAGTCCCGCGTTTGGATAGACCATCACCAGCGTGTCGGCGAGGTCGGAAAGGACGCGGACATGCGGGCGAAGCTGCGCCGCACCGAACGAGCAGTTGAGCCCGATCGTCAGCGGCCGCGCGTGGCGCACCGCATACCAGAAGGCCTCGACCGTATGCCCCGACAGGTTGCGGCCGCTGAGGTCGGTAAGCGTCATCGAGATCATCAGCGGCAGCTCGCGCCCGACCTGTGCCTCGGCCTCGATCACCGCGGCGATCCCCGCCTTGGCGTTCAATGTATCGAAGATCGTCTCGATCAGGATGAAGTCCGCCCCACCCTCGGCGAGTGCGACGACCTGATCGAGATAGACGTGCTTCAATTCGTCGAAATCAATTTCGCGATAGCCGGGGTTGTTGACGTCGGGCGACAGCGACAGCGTCTTGTTCGTCGGCCCGACCGCCCCCGCGACGAAGCGGCGGCGGCCATCCCGCGCTTCGAACTTCGCCGCGGCCTCGCGTCCCAGCCGGGCGCTTTCATGGTTGATGTCGGCGACCAGATGTTCGGCGCCATAGTCGGCCTGGCTGATCCGGTTGGCGCTGAACGTGTTGGTCGACACGATATCCGAGCCGGCGGCGAGATAGGCCTCGCCGATCGCGGCGACGACATCGGGCCGCGTCAGGGCGAGAATGTCATTATTGCCCTTTTGATCGTGGCCAAGGCCAAGGCTGCCGGCATAATCACCCTCGGCGAGCTTGCGAAGCTGGATCTGGGTGCCCCAACCGCCGTCGGTGAGCAGGATGCGCTCCTTGGCGGCGGCTTTCAGGGCTTCGCGGGCGTTCATGCGGCTTCCTCCGTCGCGGGGACCACCTTCGGGCGCAGGCCCAAAAGGTGGCAGATGGCATAGCTGAGTTCGGCCCGGTTGAGCGTGTAGAAATGGAAATCGCGCACTCCCCCGGCATAGAGGCGGCGGCACATTTCGGCGGCGATCGTCGCGGCGACGAGCTGGCGCGCGGCGGGATGGTCGTCGAGGCCGTCGAACAGCGACACCATCCACGCCGGGATTTGGGTGCCGCACATGCCGGCCATGCGCCGCGTCTGCGACACGTTCGACACCGGCAGGATGCCGGGGATGATCGGCGCCTCGATCCCCGCCGCCGCCGCCGCGTCGCGAAAGCGCAGGAAGGCGTCGGGCGAGAAGAAGAATTGCGTGATCGCGCGGGTTCCGCCCGCGTCGAGCTTGCGCTTCAGATTGTCGAGATCGGTCTGCGGACAATCGGCGTCGGGATGGACCTCGGGATAGGCGGCGACCGAAATGTCGAACGGCGCCACCGCCTTCAGCCCCGCGACCAGTTCGATCGCATTGGCATAGCCGTCGGGATGGGCGCGATAGGGCGCACCGCCGGGCATGTCGCCGCGCAGGGCGACGATATGGCGCACCCCCGCATCCCAATAGGCCTGTGCCACTTCGTCGATCTCGGCGCGCGACGCCTCGACGCAGGTCAGGTGCGCGGCGGGCGCGACGGAACTGGTCGCGGCGATGCGCGCAACGGTGGCGTGGGTGCGCTCGCGCGTCGAGCCGCCCGCGCCATAGGTTACCGAGACGAAGCTGGGCGCCAGCGGTTCGAGCGTGTGGAACGTGTCCCAGAGCTGCGCTTCCATCTTTTCGCTCTTCGGCGGGAAGAATTCGAAGCTGACGCCGATGTCGCCCGCCAGGTCGGCGAAGAGCGGCGACGCGGCGGCGCGGCGCGCCTCGGCGAGTTGGTCGAGGTTCGATGTCATGCCGCGAGCCTTTTATCGGTGTTGACGAGGGGAGATTGATTGTCGCCGTCGGCCCGGCGACCAAGCCACAGCTTGACCGCGAGGTCGCCGCCTTCGAGCGTTTGCGTGTTTTCGACCGCCAGCCCCGCCGCCGCGAACCAGCCGCCGATCTGGGCGTCGGAAAAACCGAGGCGCGCGTGCGCGGCGAGCGTGCGCAGTTCCTCGTCCGCGTGCGGCGCGAAATCGACGATCAGCAGATGTCCGCCGCTGCGCAGCACCCGGCCCGCCTCGGCAATCACCCGGTCGGGTTCGTGCGCGAAGTGCAGCGCCTGGTGGATGACGATGCTGTCGATGCTCGCATCCTCGACCGGCAGGTTCAGGAAGTCGCCCTGCACCAGGTCGATCGGCACCGCGTGCCCGGCCAGCTTGGCGCGTGCGAGGCGCAGCATTTCCGGGCTGCGGTCGAGCGCGGTGACGCGGCGCGCGGCGGGGGCGAAAATTTCCGCCATGCGCCCGGTCCCCGTGCCGATGTCGAGCAGGTGCCCCAGCCCCCGCGCGCCCATCATCGCGAGCATCGCGGCCTCGACCTCGCTTTCGGCGATGTGGCGCGATCGGATCGCGTCCCATTCGACGGCATGGTCGGCGAAATAGCGCGCGGCGGCGGCGACCCGCTCGGCGCGCACCGCGGCAAGGCGGCGCGCATCATTGGCGTTGACCAGTGCTTCGCCCTCCGAAAAGGGCCACGCCCCGGCCTGCCCGATGATGTCCGACGCGGCGCCTTCGGCCGCAATGCGCAGGAAAACCCAGCTCCCCTCGCGCCGTCGTTCGACGATGCCGGCCTCCGCGAGGATGCGGACGTGGCGCGAAACGCGCGGCTGGCTCTGGTCGAGCACCGCGGCGAGTTCGCCGATCGCCAGTTCCATTTCGCGCAAAAGCGCCACGACGCGCAGGCGCGTCGGGTCCGCAAGGGCGCGAAAAATGTCGAGCAACTCAGCCATGAAAATGGATATAAAGCTTTCTTTATATCTGGTCAACCGAAGCGGGCGCATCCGTTCCGATTTTGTCGGGCGCGGGTCAAATTGCGACAAAAGGCGGACGAATTTGCAAAAAGAGCGTTGCACGCCCCTTGGCGAGGGGGTATTTCGGCATCCGATTGGCAAGTTCACGGGATCGATCTGGTTCCATGCCGGTCGATCGGTTCAATCGAGAGGGGTATTCCCAAATGAAGAAGTTGATCACTCTGTCGCTCGTTCTCGCGACCTCGCTGGGCCTCGCCGCTTGCGGTGAAAAGGCTGCCGACAACGCTGCCACCACCGAAACTCCGGCGACCGACACGGTCGAAGGCGCGGCTGACGGCGCGATGCAGGCCGCCCAGGGCGCTGCCGACGCGGCTGCGACTGCCAAGGACGCTGCGACCGACGCCGGCGCCGCTGCCGCTGCCGGCGACACCGCCGCGGCGGGCGACAAGGCTGCCGAAGCAGCCGACGCCGCCAAGGAAGCGACCGACCAGGCGAAGGCCGCCGTCGACGCTGCCAAGAAGTAAGCGTCTTTCCGGCCCTTGGCCGAAGGGACTTGGGGGTCGTCGGCACGCGCCGGCGACCCCTTTCCTTTGGGGCGTCCGGCGCTGGGCGGTTGCCAAGCCGCTGATCGACGACTAATATTTTACCCCGGTGGCCGCCAGGCCATTGGTATTTGAAAGGATATTCCATGCGCAAGATCATCATCACCGCGATGGCCGCTACGGCTTTCAGCCTCGCCGCCTGCTCGGACAAGACCCAGGACGCCGCGGCCGACGCCGCTTCGTCGGCCGCTGACGATGCCGCCGCCGCGGGCGACACGGTTGCGCAGGGCGCTGCCGACGCAGCCGACGCGACGGCCGATGCCGCCAAGGATGCGGGCGCCACGGTCGAGGGTGCGGCCAACGACGCCGGCAACGCCGTCGAAGGCACGGTGAACGCCGCCGGCGACGCCGCCGCCAAGGCGGGCGACAAGATCGCCGACGAGACCAAGAAGGCCGAAGCCAACGACAAGAAATAAGTCGAAGCTTCGCCTTCGGGCTGATATCGAAGGGCTCCATCCATGGATGGAGCCCTTTTTCGTGGGAGCGGAACGATGCGAACGCTTTGGCCCGCGGCCCTGCTCGCGCTGGCGCTGGTGCCGGCGGCGGGATGCAGCCGCACCGACAATGAGCCCGGCCCCGGCGGCGTCACCGTCAGCGAAGCCAAGGCGCTCGACGATGCCGCCGACATGCTCGAAAGCCGCGACGGAACCGCGGACAAGCAAGCGAAGGCGGAGAAATAGGCGATGACCGACACCGCCGCCCCCGCAACCACGGTCGTCTTCCTGCTGTTTCCCGGAATCACCCAGCTCGATTTTACCGCGCCCGCGCAGGCGCTCAGCCGCATGCCCGGCGCACGGCTGGTCGGCGCGGCGGCGAATCGCGACCCGATCGCCACCGACAGCGGCTTTGCGATCCTGCCGACGCACGACTTCGCGAGCGCGCCGCAGGCCGACATCCTCTGCGTCCCCGGCGGTCACGGCGTGACCGAAGCGCTCGGAAATGCGGAGACGATCGATTTCATCGCGCGCCAGGCTGCGGGGGCCCAATGGGTGACGAGCGTCTGCACCGGCGCTTTCCTGCTCGGCCGCGCCGGGTTGCTGCGGGGCAAACGCGCGACGACGCACTGGGCCTATACGCATCTGCTGCCGCTGGTCGGGGCGGCGCCGGTGAAAGCGCGCATCGTCGAGGACGGCCATCTGGTCACCAGCGGCGGCGTGACCTCGGGGCTCGATTTCGCGCTGACGCTGATCGCGCGCCTTCAGGGCGAAGCGGTAGCGCAGGCGATTCAGCTCGCCATCGAATATGACCCCGCCCCGCCCTTTGCCGGCGGCCATCCCGACCGGACGCCGGGGACGATCACCGAAGGGCTGAAGGCGCGCGTCTATGACGCGGCGGCGGCGCGGATGGAGGCCGCGCTTAAGGCCTAAACGCAGTCCGCCAGCGCGATCTCGTAAAGCTTCGGCCAATATTTGCCGGTGACGAACAGCCGCTTCTTCTTCGCGTCCCAGGCGATGCCGTTGAGGACGCTGTCGGCTCCGCTGGCTCCCGCATCCGTCTTCAGCCCCGAAAGGTCGACGAGCGACACCACGGCGCCGCTCACGGGATCGATGCGGACGATGACATCGGTCATCCAGATATTCGCCCAGACCTGACCGTCGATCGCCTCAAGCTCGTTGATCATGCCGACCGGCCGGTCGCCCAGTCGCACGGTGACGCGCTTTTGCTCCCGCATCGTCGCGGGGTCGAGGAAACGAAGCTCGGGCGAGCCGTCGCTGAGCACGAGGCTGCCGTCGACCATCGTGACGCCCCACCCCTCGCCATCGTAAGTGAAATTGCCGAGCGGCTTCAGATCCTTGATCGACCAGCGATGGCCGACGCCATTCTGCCAGGTCACGCCGATGATCTGCTCGCCCCAGCGCGTGATCCCCTCGCCGAACTGGTCGGCGGGGAGCTTTGCCTCGGCGAGCGCCTTGCCGGTCCGGAGGTCGAGCCGCGCGATCCGCGAGCGGCCATATTGGCCGGTGCCTTCGTAGAGATGGCCATCGTCCCAGAACAGCCCCTGGGTGAAGCTGGCCGCATCGTGCGGATAGGTCTGGACGATGCGATAGCCGCAACGCTCGACCGGCGGCGGCGCGGGCGTTGCGGGGTCCGCAAGCAGGGCGAGAGCGAAGGCAAGAAAGACCATCATCCATGCCTTGCTATGCCGCGGAAAGTGAACTGGCAATGTCTCTCCTGCGTTACCCCGGACTCGATCCGGGGTAACGAAGGACATGAAAAAGGGCCGGAGGATTGCTCCCCCGGCCCTCTTATCTGTCGGCTGGGTGCCGAACGGTCGCGGACTTTAGAAGTCCATGCCGCCCATGCCGCCCATGCCGCCGCCGCCCATGGGCATGGCGGGCTTGTCGTCGGGCGATTCGGCAATGCCGGCTTCGGTGGTGATCAGCAGGCCGGCGACCGAGGCCGCATCCTGCAGCGCGATGCGCACGACCTTGGTCGGGTCGATGACACCGGCCTTGACCAGGTCTTCATAGACGTCGGTCGAGGCGTTGAAGCCGAAGTTGCTGTCTTTCTGGTCGAACAGCTTGCCGGCGACGACACCGCCGTCGAAGCCCGCGTTTTCGGCGATCTGGCGAACCGGCGACTGCAGCGCACGACGGATGATGTCGATGCCGCGCGTCTGGTCTTCGTTGATGCCCGACAGGCCTTCGAGCGCCTTGGTGGCATAAAGAAGCGCAGTGCCGCCGCCGGGGACGATGCCTTCCTCGACCGCAGCGCGGGTCGCATGCAGCGCGTCATCGACGCGATCCTTGCGTTCCTTCACTTCGACTTCCGACGCGCCGCCGACCTTGATGACCGCCACACCGCCAGCGAGCTTCGCCAGACGTTCCTGCAGCTTTTCCTTGTCATAGTCGCTGGTCGTGGTTTCGATCTGCGCGCGGATCTGTTCGACCCGGCCCTTGATCGCGTCATGGTCACCGGCGCCATCGACGATCGTCGTGTTGTCCTTGTCGATGGTGACGCGCTTGGCCTGGCCGAGCATGGCGAGCGTGACGCTCTCCAGCTTGATGCCCAGGTCTTCGCTGATCATTTCACCGGCGGTGAGGATCGCGATGTCCTGCAGCATCGCCTTGCGGCGATCGCCGAAGCCCGGTGCCTTGACGGCCGCGACCTTCAGGCCGCCGCGCAGGCGGTTGACCACCAGCGTTGCGAGCGCTTCGCCTTCGATGTCTTCGGCGATGATCAGCAGCGGGCGACCCGACTGGACCACGGCTTCGAGGATCGGCAGCATCGCCTGCAGGTTCGAGAGCTTCTTTTCGAAGATCAGGATGTACGGATCGGCCAGCTCGACGAGCATCTTTTCCGGGTTGGTGATGAAATAGGGCGACAGGTAACCGCGGTCGAACTGCATGCCTTCGACGACGTCGAGTTCGAAATCGAGGCCCTTGGCTTCCTCGACGGTGATCACGCCTTCCTTGCCGACCTTTTCCATCGCTTCGGCGATCTTCTCGCCGACTTCCTTGTCGCCATTGGCCGAGATGATGCCGACCTGGGCGATTTCAGCGGTGCCCGAAACCGGCTTCGACTGCGCCTTGATCGTTTCGACGACCTTGGTGACCGCAAGGTCGATGCCGCGCTTCAGGTCCATCGGGTTCATGCCGGCGGCAACCGACTTCATGCCTTCGCGGACGATCGCCTGGGCGAGAACGGTCGCGGTGGTGGTGCCGTCGCCGGCCTTGTCGTTCGCCTTCGAGGCGACTTCGCGCAGCATCTGCGCGCCCATATTCTCGAACTTGTCCTTGAGCTCGATTTCCTTGGCGACGGTGACGCCGTCCTTGGTGATGCGGGGGGCGCCGAAGCTCTTGTCGATGACGACGTTGCGGCCCTTGGGACCGAGGGTGACCTTCACCGCGTCGGCGAGGGTGTCGACACCGCGCAGGATGCGTTCGCGCGCGTCGCGCGAGAATTTGACGTCTTTAGCAGCCATGGGCTTGTTCCTTTCAAAGGCGCAGAAAACTGCGCAACTTTACTCGTGATTCGATGAAATCGCTCAGGCGATGACGCCGAGGATGTCCGATTCCTTCATGATCAGCAGCTCTTCGCCGTCGACCTTGACCTCGGTGCCCGACCATTTGCCGAACAGGATGCGGTCGCCGGCCTTGACGTCGAGCGGGGTCACCTTGCCGTCGTCGGCGCGGGTGCCCGAGCCGACCGAGACGACTTCGCCTTCCTGCGGCTTTTCCTTGGCGGTGTCGGGAATGATGATGCCGCCGGCCGTTTTTTCTTCGGCTTCGATACGGCGAACAAGCACGCGGTCGTGCAGCGGACGAAATTGCATGGATTTCTCTCCAAAGGTGCAAATGATGGCATGTTTGGCACTCGCCCTGGGAGAGTGCTAACAGGCAGGCATATGGGTGGAGGGGCTGGAGGCGTCAAGCGGTGTCGAGCAAAGTTTTTTGCCCTAGGCCGGAAGCAGCCCCAGCCGCGCCCGCAGCCGCCAGCGCGTGAGCAGCATCGCCGCGACGACGACCAGTCCGACGGCGAGGCCGATCCAGACGCCGACGCCCGACAGCGGCGTCCAGAACCCCAGATAGATGGCGGTGCCATAGCCCGCGATCCAATAGCCGCAGACCGCGATCAGCATCGGGATGCGCGTGTCCTGCAACCCGCGCAGCACCCCCGCGGCGACCGTCTGCGCACCGTCGAAAAGCTGGAACGCCGCCGCGACGACGAGGAACTGCATCGCGAAACCGACGAGCGCGGCGTTCTTCGCCTCGTTCACATCGACATAGATCGACAGGACAAGACCGGGAAACAGCCAGATCAAAAGCGCGGTAAAGCCCATGAAACCGACGCCGAGTCCCAGCGAGGCCCGCCCCGCGAGCGCGATGCCGCGGCGGTCGCGCGCGCCATAGGCGAGCCCGACGCGGATCGTCGCCGCCTGCGCGACGCCGAAGGGTATCTGGAAAGCAAGCGCGGCGATCTGGAGCGCGATCGTATGCCCGGCAAGCTGCGCCTCGCCGATCCGGCCCATCAGGAAGGCGGCGCCGGTGAACAGCCCCGCTTCGGCGAGGATGGTCAGGCCGATCGGGGTGCCGATCCGCAGCATCTCCGCGAACCGGCTCCATTCGCTGCGCCACCAATTGCCGAACAGATGATAGCGGCGCAGCCGCCGGTCGGTCTGGATCACGACGACATAGGCGACCAGCATCGCGGTGCTGGTCATCACGCTCGACAGCGCCGAACCATGGAGGCCGAGCGCGGGCAGGCCGAGGTGGCCGAACACCAGCACCCAATTGCCAAACGCATTGACGAACAGCGCGAAGAAGGTGATCGCGGTCGCGATCGTCGGCCGGCCGAGCGCCGAGACGAAGATGCGCAGCACGCTCGCCGCGATCATCGGAAACATGCCCCACATCAGGATCAGCAGGAACCCGGCGGCGCGTTCGGAGAGGATCGGATCCTGCCCCGTCGCGTGCATGATCGGACCGCCCGCCGCGCAGACGCCCATGAAGGCGAGCGAAACGAGCAGGCTGAGCCATAGCGCCATGCGGACGGTGCGCCGCACCTCGCGCACGCTATGGTTGCGCCGCCCGAGTTCGGCGGCGATCAGCGGCGCGGCGGCGCCGACCAGCCCGGTGCCGGTCCACAGCAACAGGCCGAAGATCGCGACGCCGAGCGACGAGGCCGCGAGCGCGGTGTCGCCGAGCCGCGCGACGAAGATGACATCGACGGCATGAACGAGCATCTGGAGCAGGTTCGCCGCGGCCAGCGGCAGGGCAAGCGCCAGCGTCGCGCGAAATTCGGCGCGGAAAGTCTGCGGCGGCGCCGCGGTCAGGGGGTGCGCCTGCTCGAGCATAGCCGGCCCGGATAGGCGGGGCATTTCAGCGGTTCAATAGCGGGGAGGAACGGCGCGTGCGGTTTCGCGAGCCGGGGTGATAAATAGGCAACAGCAGACCGTCGCCCCGCGAAGGCGGGGGCGACGATATTCACTTCACCCGCGCCACAGCACCGTCATCTCATAGGCGAAGGAGAGGAAGGTCAGCGTCAGCCCGACGACGAACAATCGATAGGCATAAGCGAGAAAGCGATATTTGCGCCGCGCGAGGATGAGGCCGTTCTGATAGGTGTCGCGCAGGATGGTTTCGTAAATATCCTCCTCGGTGCGCATCCGCGCCTTGACCGCGTCGATGAACTCATCCTCGTCCATCTGCGCGAAACGCCCGAAGAACAGGATGTTGCTGTGGTCCTCGCCGTCGCGATAGACGGCGGGCGGCGCCTTGCCGACGCGCGGCAGCACCGCCGAAATGGCGAGCAGCGCGGAGAGGAAGGAAAAGGTCGCGAGCACGGTCAGCGGCATCGCGAACGCCCCGCCCCCGCCGCGCGCCTGCCCGACCGCGAGCGTGAAGACGACGAAGGTCGCGCCCATCAGGATCGATGCTTTCTGGTCGGCCATCTGCGACAGCTGCATCGTGATCTGCTGATTGGTGCGCACGAGATGCACCGCGTTCGGCGGGAAGGAAATCGCCGGCCGTTCCGGCTTCGCGTCCGATTTTTCGCTGTCCATCGCATCGCGTCCCTGTCGGCGGTCCTGGCGAGGGGATGGCACGAAGCGCCACGAACGGCAAGATGCTGCCCGATTCCCGCCGCATTCGCTTGCCATGCGGGAAGCATCGCGGCATTCCCGCACCCAACATTCCTCTATATGGGACGCACCCGATGAGCACCGCCCTCAAGGACCAGATTTACGGCCTGATCGAGCCTTTCAACAAAAAGGGCGCCGAACTGACCGACGCGACGACCTTTGCCGGTGATCTCGAATGGGACAGCCTGACGGTGATGGATTTCGTCGCCGAGGTCGAAGACAGTTTCGACATCATCATCAGCATGAACCAGCAGGCCGAGATCGAAAATGTCGGCCAGCTGATCGACGCGGTCGAAAAACTGCGGGGTTGATGCGTCGATGACCGACCTTTTCTCCAAATTCGACCCGCTGATCCAGCAGCGCGAGGCTTTGCTCGCGACCGGGATCACCGATCCGTTCAGCCTGGTGATGGAAAAAGTGCTCTCGCCCACCGTCGCGATCTGCAACGGGCGCGAGACGATCCTGCTCGGCACCTATAATTATATGGGCATGACCTTCGACGAGGATGTCATCGCCGCGGGCAAGGCCGCGCTCGACACCTTCGGCAGCGGCACGACCGGCAGCCGCGTCCTCAACGGCACCTATCAGGGCCACAAGGAATGCGAAGAGGCACTGAAAGAATTTTACGCCATGGATCATGCCATGGTGTTTTCGACCGGCTATCAGGCGAACCTCGGCATCATCTCGACGATCGCGGGCAAGGGCGACTATGTCATCCTCGACATCGACAGCCATGCGTCGATCTATGACGGGTGCAAGATGGGCGACGCCGAAATCGTCGCCTTTCGCCACAATGACGTCGAGGCACTCGAAAAAAGGCTGAAGCGCCTGCCCGCCGAAGCGGGGAAGCTCGTGGTGCTCGAGGGCGTCTATTCGATGCTCGGCGACGTCGCGCCGCTGAAAGAGATGATCCGCGTTTCCAAGGAAAATGGCGCGATGGTGCTGGTCGACGAAGCCCATTCGATGGGCTTCATCGGCGAGAATGGCCGCGGGGTTGCCGAGGCGCAGGGGGTCATCGACGACGTCGATTTCATCATCGGCACCTTCTCGAAGAGCGTCGGCACCGTCGGCGGCTTCTGCGTGTCGAACCACCCGAAGTTCGAGATCATGCGGCTCGTCTGCCGTCCTTATGTGTTCACCGCCTCGCTGCCGCCGAGCGTCGTCGCGACCGCCGCGACGAGCATCCGCAAGCTGATGCACGGGTCGAACAAGCGCGCGCATCTGTGGGAAAATTCCAAGACGCTCCACAAGGGGCTTCGCGACCTGGGGTTTCAGCTCGGCACCGACGAGCCGCAGTCGGCGATCATCGCGGTGATCATGCCCGACCTCGAACGCGGCGCAATGATGTGGGAAGCGCTGCTCGAGGAAGGGCTCTACGTCAACCTCGCCCGCCCGCCCGCGACCCCCGCGGGGATGACCCTGCTGCGCTGCTCGCTGTGTGCCGAACATTCGATCGAGCAGGTCGGCGAGATTCTCGGCCGCTTCGCGCGCGCCGGCAAGCGCGCCGGGATTTTGGGCTGAGCCGCGCCGCGCTTCGGCTATCGGGACCGACCAGCGGATTTCTTTTCGCGGCGAGTCGAGGCGGCGTGCGGTATCCGCGCCCTTCGCGGCTTTGCCCCGCGCCGCTTGTCCGGTAGAAAGAAACCGTGTTCGAGCGGGACCTGGACAATGAAGCCGAGGATCAGCGGGAGCGGTTTCGCTTTTGGCTGACCATCGGGCTGGGCGCGATCCTGACCGGCGTGGTCGGGGCGCTCGTCCTGTTGCTCAGCCGCGCCAACGATGATTACGACCGCTCGCTGAGCTGGCAGGCGCACAGCCTGGAGATCATCTCGCAGACCCGCAGCCTCGATGCCGCGCTGGCGCGGGCCGAAGCCGCGCTCGGCCGTTTCGCGGTCGGGCTGCAGAAGGAGGACGGCCGCGTCTATCAGCAGCAATGGGGGCTGTCGCAGCAATATCTGACGCTGCTCCAACGCAACGTTCGCGACAATCCGGAGCAGGCCGGGCTGGTCCGCAAGCTGACCGCCGAACTCACCGCGCGCGGCATACAACTCGGCGACGCGGCGCTCAGCGCCAATTATCGCCAGACCATCGCCGCCATCTCCAAATATAATGCCGCCGGCCACGATAGCGCGCTGCTCCGCATCGACCGACTGTTGTCCGACCTCATCCGCAACGAGCGCCGGATATTGTTCGAACGCAACCGCGTCGCGGCGTCGGATCGCGCCAGCCTCAACCAGGCGATCCTGCTCTTTTCGCTGCTCGGCGCCGCGGCGGCGGTGATCGCGATCGCCGCCACGGTCTCGCTCGTCCGCGCCGAAAGCGAACGCCGCACGGCGCGGCGCGAAACGCTGTTCGAAAGCGACCGCGCGATGCAGCTCGAAGCCGCGGTCGAGGCGCGCACCGCCGAACTCGAGCAGGCGAACGTCGCGTTGCGCAGCGAGATGAACGAGCGCGCGACGGCCGAGGCGCAATTGCGCCAGGCCCAGAAGATGGAAGCGGTCGGCCAGCTCACCGGCGGCATCGCGCATGATTTCAACAATATGCTCGCGGTCGTGGTCGGCGGGCTCGAACTCGCGCAGCGGCTCGTCGCGACCGCGCCCGACAAGGCGCAGCGGCACATGAGCAACGCGATGGACGGCGCCAACCGCGCCGCCGACCTGACGCGCCGCCTGCTCACCTTCGCGCGCGCCGAACCCGCGCGCCCCGAAATGATGCCGGTCGATGATTGCATCGCCAGCTTCGCCCAATTGATCGAGCGGACGATCGGCGACCGCATCGCGCTGACGCTCGACCTCCACGTCCCCGACCTTGCCTGCTGGGTCGATCGCCAGCAATTCGAAAATGCGCTCCTCAACCTCGCGGTCAACGCGCGCGACGCGATGGAGGGGCACGGGTCGCTGACCATCCGCACGCTGCGCGACGAGCAGGAAGAGGTGGCGGCGCTGGCGGTGCAGGTCATCGACACCGGCTGCGGCATGTCGGCGGAGGTGGTCGAGCGCGTTTTCGACCCCTTTTACACCACCAAGCCCGCCGGCCAGGGCACCGGCCTCGGCATGAGCCAGGTCTTCGCCTTTTGCCGCCAGTCGGGCGGCGAGGTGCGGGTCGCATCGACCGAAGGCGAAGGGACGAGCGTCGCGATGCTGCTGCCCGTCGCGCGCACCCAGGCCGTCCCCGCGCCCGGCGCCGACGCGGACGAGACGCCCGATGTCGCGCGCGCCGCCGACGCCCTGACAATCCTCGTCGTCGAGGATGACCAGCGCGTCCTGGCGGCGACGGTGGGCGCGGTCGAGGAATTGGGGCACCGGGCGATCGCGTGCAGCAATCCGCTCGACGCCGAGGCGCTTGTCGATACCCATGGCGGGTTCGACCTCATCCTGTCGGACGTGCTGATGCCCGAACTCACCGGCCCCGAAATGGTCGCCGGGTTGAAGCAGCGCTGGCCCGACCTGCCGGTGCTGTTCGTCACCGGCTATGCCGGCGACGCGAGCGAGGACGAGGCGTTCGGCGACCATGACGTGCTGAGGAAGCCCTTTACCCTGACCGCGCTCGACCAGGCGATCCGCCGCACCAACGCGCCGGTGGAGGGGCAAAGGCTGGCGAGCTGATGCCAGAGGTTGGACCGTAATTATGTATCGCTGATCCATATGTCCGTTCGTGTCGAGCGAAGTCGAGACACCCATCGAGGTGACGCCGAGCCGACAGGTGTCTCGACTTCGGCCAAGGCCGAAGTTTATCCTGAGCGCCTGCCAAGGCAGTCGAAGGGCTCAACACGAACGGAAACGGGGTCAGATCTAACGCACGCCGCTCTCAGCGGATCGCGCCGCTCTTCATCAGGCGCGGCACCAGCGTCACCGCGGCGAGCAGCGGCCAGCGGCGCTGCCACGGCTTGATCTCGATCTTCGTGCCCGCGTGGCGATTGATCTTCCACGCCAGATAATCGATCCCGCCGGCATAGGTGAGGCTCGCCTTCGCCAACCGCGCGATGCTGAGCAGCTTGCCCTCGATGCGGCGGCGCGCCCAGCCGCCGCTCGGCGCGCCGGCGGGAATCGCGGCGATAGCCGGCTCGCTGAAGCGGCGATAGCGGTCGGGGTCGGCATCGACGACCGATTGCGCGCGGGTCGTCCGTTCGGCGCGCAACTCGGCCGAATAGGTCAGCGAGAAGGCGCGGCGCCACCAGTCGAGCGATTCCTCGCCACCCCGTGAACCGGCGGCGGCGAGCAATGTCGGCGCGGCGCGCGCCACCGCCGCGACCGCGCGGCCCGCCGCGGTATCGTCGACCGTCCAGACGAGCCGCGACGGCTGGGCAAAGCGCGCCCAAACCGATATATTGCGCGTTTCCGGGCCGTTGAGGCGATGAAAATCACCCTCGCTCAGCACCGCATATTTGGCGACCAGCCCGCCGTGCTGAAAGGGAAAGACATTGGGCGGGATCAGCCGGTTCGCGAGCGCCAGCCAGCGCCGCGGATAAGCGTCGCCATAGTCCGAGACGATCAGATAGAAATCGAGCATCAGCCCGTCGAGCTGCGTCTCGCGCAGGCAGCTTCCATAGAAGAGGACCGACCGCGCGCTGCCCGGATATTCGGCGGCGATCGCCGCCGCCATCGCGGCGACGCGCGGATCGACGGGGAGCGACAGTTCTTCGCGGATCAATTGCGTCAGCCTTCCCGATTCCCCGAGCGAAGCCGAGGGGCTCGTTCGAGCGAAGCGAGAATTGCTCGCGGGCCTCGACTGCGCTCGGCCGGTCCCCCCGGCTTCGCTCGGAGAATCGGATAAGTGGATGGAATCGCGCATAACGCGGCGCTCAGACTGCGAGGCGCAGGAAGGGCACCGGCTGGGTCGAGGTCAGGATGATCGGCTTGCCGTTCCGCGCCTCGAAAATCTCGCCGTCGAGAATGACGTTCGAGCGTTCGCCCTCGATGCGGATTTCGTCGCCCTGCTGGAAATGCACGCCGTCGAGCTGTTTCTGTCCCAGCGTCCCGCGCCACGTCGCCCCGAGCATCCGGAACAATGCACCGACATTGCTGTCGGTCGCGAGCAGCTTCATATGGCCGTTCGGTCCGGGGCCATCACCGGTGCGGATGCTGAGCAGCAGCTTTTCGAGCGTCGTCACGATCAGCAGCGAGAATTTGCCCTTGAACTCGCCCTGGCGGACAAGCGACACCGTCATCGGTTCGGGCTTGGGCGGCAGGCGTCCGCCGCCGATCCCAAAGATCATCGCGAACAGGCCGAGGATCGCCGCCAGGACGTGCGACACGCCATTGGGCAGTCCGAGCGGATAGATGCGGTGGCGGCAATAGAGCATGACGTCGGCGAGATAGGCGCCGCCAAGGAACATGCCGAGCACCGGGCGCGCGCCGTCGCGGTCGAGCGAGATCAGCTGGCGCTGGACCACATGATCCTCGAGCCGGCCATCGTGGACCAGTTCGACGACGCGCTGCAACGCCTTGATCGGGTCGCCCTCGGCGCCCAGGTCGAGCGCGATCAAATTGGTCTTGCCGTTGGGCAGCACCGCGACCGGCGGCGGCGAACCGCCGAAATGGCCGCCCGAATAAAGCTCGGTCAGCGCCGCCTGGACGGTGCCGTCGCCGCCGTTGATCGCGACGATGCGCGGGGACACCAACGCGATGGTGCGGATCGCTTCGCCGATCTGATCGACGTCCTCGACCTCATAATGAAAAATGTCGGGATGCGCCGCGCAATATTCGCGCACCCGCGGCAACAGGGCCCGGTTACCCGTCGAGCGTGGATTGGAAAGAAGCGCGACGCTCGCCATTCGTCCCTACATATATTTCATGGTGATGGTGATCGTCCGCGGCGCATTGCCGACCGCAAAGGCCGTCTTCTTGTAACTCGGCTTGCCGAGGTTGAAGATGTTGATGCTCGGATTGTTCGACATGCCGCCGCCGTCGGAGGTCAGGTCGGTCTTGCCGTTGCCGTTGACGTCGTGACGCACCGCGATGCCATAGCTGCCGGCTTCGGGCAGCGGCACGCACACGGTCATCGATCCGGCGCGCACGGGCGCTTCGATCCGGGTGATCCAGCGGCCCTTGGCGAGCCAGTCGGCCGCGGTCGCACGATAGCTTTGCACGCGCACCTTGCCCGTGCCGCCTTTCAGGCCGTTGATCTGAACCAGAGTGGACGGTCCGCTCCGGCACTTCGACAGATCGTTCGACAGGACCTGTCCTTCTGCGTTCGCCGCTCCCGCGACGGTCAGCAAAGCAAGACAGAGGAACGTCGATACAAATTTCGACATGACGCAATAGCTCCCAGTGGTTATAGCCATGCCAGCCAGGCTGGTATGGGCCCCTGTCGCCCTTGAATCGGCATATCGGAAACATTTGCGGCCAAATCATGGTGATGGGGCGACCGAAACTTGAATAAGCTACCCGCCATCGATCGGTATATCGCGCGACTGATCTTCTTTCCCATGCTCGGCACCCTCGTCCTCTCGGCGATGTTGCTGGTGCTGGAGAAGATGCTCCGCCTCTTCGATTTCGTCGCGACCGAGGGCGGTCCGGTGAGCGTCGTGTGGCGGATGCTCGCCAATCTGATCCCCGAATATCTGTCGCTCGGCATTCCGATCGGGCTGATGCTCGGCATCCTCCTCGCCTTTCGCCGCCTCGCGACGTCGAGCGAGCTCGACGTGCTGCGCGGCGTCGGCATGAGCTTTGGGCGGCTGCTGCGCGTCCCCTATGCCTTTGCCTTCGCGCTCGCTTTGCTCAACCTCGCGATCGTCGGCTTCATCCAGCCCTATGCCCGCTATGCCTATGAAGGCTTGCAGTTCGACCTGCGCTCGGGCGCGCTCGGGGCGTCGATCAAGGTCGGTGAATTCACCAAGCTCGGCGACCGCATGACGCTGCGAATCGAGCAGAGCTATGACGATGGCCGCAGCTTGCGCGGCATTTTCGTGCGCGGCGACAACAAGGACGGGCAGCGGGTGTCGGCGACCGCGTCGCGCGGCCAGTTCCTCGCGACCGACGATCCGAACACGATCATCCTGCGCCTGTCGCAGGGGGTGCTGATCCATGAATCGCCCAAATTCGCGGTGCCGCGCGTCCTGACCTTCGACAATCACGACCTGCCGATCCCGCTGCCCAAGATCGAGGCGTTCCGCCTGCGCGGCGGCGCCGACCGCGAGCTGACGATCCCCGAGCTGTTCGTCGTCGGCAAGGACAAGACCGAGCCGCTGAAGACCCGGCTCGAATCGCGCGCGAATTTCCATTTCCGCATCGTCGAGGTCGCGTCGATGTTCCTCGTTCCGCTGATCGCGCTCGCGCTCGCCATCCCGCCCAAGCGCTCGACCTCGGCGCTCGGCGTCTTCCTGTCGATCGTGATGCTGGTGACCCAGCACAAGATCAACCAATATGCCGAAGACATGGGCGCGCGCGGCGTCATCGACCCGCTGATCGCCCTGTGGGTGCCCTTCCTGCTGTTCGCGGGGCTTTCGGTCTGGATGTATTACACGCTCGCGCACGTCCCCGGCGGCCAGCCGATCGGCGCGCTCGAACGGGTCGCGGCCAAGGTCGGCGCGCGCATCCGCGGCCTGATCCGCATCTTCCAGCGCAAGCCGCAGACCATCTGACATGCACCAGCTTCACTTTTTCCCGTCGCGCACGATGGCGCTTTATGTCGGGCGGATGTTCCTGATCCGCACCTTTTCGATCCTGTTCGCGCTGGTGCTGGTGCTGCAGACGCTCGATCTGCTCGGCGAAAGCGGCAAGATCCTGGCCGTCGCGGGCAATGGCGACAGCGATGTCTGGCGCTATGTCGGCATGCGGATGCCGCAGATCATCGAGACATTCCTGCCTTTTTCGGTCCTGCTGGGCACGATCCTGACGCTGATGACGCTCAACCAGAACAGCGAAGTGATCGCGATGAAGGCGGCCGGCATGTCGGCGCATCAGGTACTCGCGCCGCTGTTCCTCGCCGCGCTGCTCGTCGCGGGCATCAGCTTTGGTTTCAACGAACGCATCGTCACCCGCTCGACCGCCGCGCTCAGCGCCTGGCAAAAGGTCGAATATGCGCAGGTGCCGAGGGACAGCGGCGTCCGAACGAATATCTGGGTTCGCGACGGCAATGACCTGATCAACGCCGCGACGGTCGAAACCGGCGGGCCGGTGATCGTGCTTCGCGGCGTCACCATCTATGAACGGACGCAGGGCGTGCTGTCGTCGATGCTGAAGGCCGACAGCGCGCGCCCGGTCGCGGGGGGCTGGGAAATGACCGACGCCCGCCGTTTCCTGCGCCGGTCGGGCACGCTCGAACCGCTCGGCACGATCACCGCGATGCAGGGTGTGCGCCCCGACCAGTTCACGCTGGCGCAGGTCGATGGCGACGAGCTGCCCTTCCCGCAGCTTGCCTCCGCCATCGCGGACCTCGAAGCCGCGGGGCGGCCGGTCGATGCGCTGAAGGGTGTGCTGTGGCACAAGATTTCGGGACCGCTGTCGGCGATCCTGATGCCGCTGCTCGGCGCCGTCGCCGCCTTTGGCCTGGCGCGATCGGGCAAGCTGTTCGTGCGCGCGATCCTCGGCATGGCGCTCGGCTTCGCCTATTTCGTCGCCGACAATTTCGCCCTCGCGATGGGCGATCTTGGCGCCTATTCGCCCTTCCTCGCCGCGTGGGGCCCGTTCATCCTCTTCGCGCTGATCGGCGAAATGATCCTGATCCGGACCGAGGAATAGCTAGCCCAGAAACGGCGCCACAACCGCATCGGTGACGCGCAGCGGCCGCCCGCTCGCCTTGTCGAGCAGCGCCCACACCGTCCGCGCGCGGACGTGCGCCTTGCCGTCGGCGCCGGTGAATTCCATGAAGCGGTCGAATTTCGCGCCCTGCGGCTTGTCGGCGACCCAGGTTCGCGCGGTCACCGTCTCGCCGGGGCCGAGCGCACGCAGATAGTCGATCTCGTGCCGCACCACGACCCAGACAAAAGCGTCTTTATGCGATTGCGGCGCCGCGGCATCCCAATGGCCGGTCGCGACCTGCTGGATCCACTGGACCCAGACGGCATTGTTGACATGGCCGAGTTCGTCGATCGTGTCGGGGGTGGCGGTGAGGGAGAGGGAAAATTCTTTCATCGGCCGCCCAGACTATGTCGAGATTCAGTTCGTGGTGGAGCGAGAATGGCTGACTCCGAGAACCGGAGCGCAGCGTACTTCAGTACGTGAGCACCGGAAGCGCAGGAGACGGCCGTTCGTAGCCCGCCACGGGCTGAATATCGGCATAGTCTAGGCCAGTTCCACCGTCGTCACCATATAGCCCGCATCGCGCAGCGAGGTGACGAGACTGTCGAGATGCTCGCGGTCGCGCGCTTCGCACTCGATGTCGGTGATCAGCCCCTTGGCGGGCAGCGTCGTGAAGATGCGCTGGTGATAGATTTCGATGATATTGACCTGCTTCTCGTCGAACAGCTTCATCACCTTGAACAGCGCGCCGGGCCGATCCTGAAGGCGGATGCGCAGCCGCGCGATGCGGCCCGAACGCGCCAGATCGCGCAGCAGCACATTGGCGAGCAGCCGCGTGTCGATATTGCCGCCGGTCAGCACCAGCCCGACCTTGCGCCCGGCAAACTGGTCGGGATGCGCGAGCATCGCCGCGAGGCCAGCGGCGCCCGCGCCCTCGACCACCGTCTTCTCGATCTGGAGCAGCAGGCTGACCGCGCGTTCGAGATGGCGTTCGGCGACGAGCACGATGTCGTCGTTGAGTTCGGCGACCAGCTTGCGGGTGTAAGCCCCCGGCTCCTTGACCGCGATCCCTTCGGCGAGCGTGTCGCCCTCGCACGCCATGTCGACGCCGTTCAATTCGGCATACATTGAGGGGTAAAGCTCGGCCTGCACCCCGACGAGGCGCATGTCGTTCTTGATCCCGCGCGCCGCGGTGCCCATGCCCGACAGCAGCCCGCCGCCACCGATCGGCACGATCAGCGTGTCGAGTTCGGGCACATCCTCGAGCATTTCGAGCGCCACCGTCCCCTGCCCCGCCGCGACATGCGGATGGTCGAAGGGGTGGACGAAGGTGAGGCCGCGCTCGACCTCCAACTCGCGCGCATGGGCATAGGCGTCGTCGAACTTCTCGCCGAACAGCACGATCGTCGCGCCGTGGCTCGCGGTTTGCGACACCTTCACCTGCGGCGTCGTGCTCGGCATCACGATGGTGACCGGAACGCCGAGGCGCTTGCCATGATAGGCAAGGCCCTGCGCATGATTGCCCGCCGACGCCGCGATCACGCCGCGCGCGCGCTGCTCGGGGTCCATCAACAACAGCGCGTTGAGCGCCCCGCGCTCCTTATAGGCCGCGGTGAATTGCAGATTTTCGAACTTCAGCCACACCTCGGCGCCGACCATTTCGGACAAGGTCTGCGAATGCAGCGTCGGCGTCCGCACGACCGAACCGTTAATTCGCCCCGCCGCCGCGCGCACATCGTCCAAGGTGATCGCCGGAAGATCGGCGGCGGTGAGCGTTGCAAGGTCTGTCATATCGGGCTGGCCCTAACGGCAAGCAGGGCGAAGGGAAAGACTTACTTATCCCTCTTATCCCTCCCCTTCAGGGGAGGGCAGCGAGACTTGCGAACTTGTTCGCTGGTCGCAGCGGGTGGGGGCTCGAGGCCTTGTTTAAGGCCGATGACCCCCACCCCAACCCCTCCCCTGAAAGGGAGGGACTTTATCGGACCCGGCTATGGCGCGCCGTGCAAACCATGGTTATGGATTGCCGCATGAGCGAACAGAAATTGCGCATCAGCTTCATCGGCACCGGCGTCATGGGCGGGCCGATGGCGGGGCATCTCGTCAAGGCGGGGCACGACCTCACCGTCTATAACCGCACCCGCGCCAAGGCCGACGCCTGGGTGCGCGACTATGGCGGCGCGGTGGCGGCGACCCCGGCGGAGGCGGCGAAGGACGCCGATGTCGTGCTGAGCTGCGTCGGCAATGACGACGATCTCGCGCAGGTGACGCTCGGCCGCGACGGTGCTTTCAAGGCGATGGCGAAGGGCGCGCTGTTCATCGATCACACCACCGTGTCGGCGCGGATCGCGCGCCAGCTTTCGGTCGAGGCCGAGGGACTCGGCCTGCTGAGCGTCGACGCTCCGGTCTCGGGCGGCGAATCGGGGGCACAGGCGGGGACGCTGTCGGCGATGTGCGGCGGAACGAAGGCGGCGTTCGACGCCGCCGAGCCGATCATGCGCGCCTATGCCGCGCGCATCACCCATATCGGCGGCCCCGGTGCCGGGCAGACGACCAAGATGGTCAACCAGATCGCGATCGCCGGGGTGGTCGAGGGCCTGTCCGAGGCCTTGCGTTTCGCGCAGGCGTCGAAGCTCGACACCGACAAGGTGTTCGAGGCGGTGTCGGGTGGCGCCGCGGCAAGCTGGCAGATGCTCAACCGCTGGGGAACGATGGCGAAGGACGAATTCGACTTCGGCTTCGCGGTCGACTGGATGCGCAAGGATCTGGGCCTCGCGCTCGACGAAGCGCGGGTCAACGGCGCGACGCTGCCGGTGGCGAGCCTCGTCGATCAATTCTACGCCGAGGTGCAGAAGGCCGGGGGCGGACGAAAGGATACGAGTTCGCTGGTGACGAGGCTGCCGAAATGAGCGCCATCGAAGTCCCGCTTGCACTGGCAGAAAAGAACAGGTGTGTCCCCGCGAAGGCGGGGACCCATCTCCCGCCGGTTAAAACTGGCACTGTCAGGAGATGGGCTCCCGCCTTCGCGGGAGCACGCAGCTTTTTCAGCAAAGCCAATCGGCTCGCAAGTCTCGCTGCCTTTCCCGCAAGCCGGAGTGGATTGATGGCTCTCGCGGCTTTGGCTCTCACCCCCCCCGCCCACGCCGACACGCTCGTCGACAATGTCAACGGCATCACCCTCGACCAGGATGGCAAGGTCGTCCGCTTCACCGGCCTCCTCATCGGCAGCGACGGCAAGGTCAGGCAGCTTCTCGACCGCAAGGACAAGCGCCCCGAACGCCCCGATTTCAAGGAGGACGGCAAGGGCCGCACGCTGATCCCCGGCCTGATCGACGCGCATGGGCATGTCATGGGGCTTGGCTTCTCGCTGATGCTGCTCGACCTGTCGGACACGCATTCGCTGGCCGAGGCGCAGGCGGCGATCCGCCAATATGCCGCCGACAATCCCGAAATGCCGTGGATCATCGGGTCGGGCTGGAACCAGGAGAAATGGGGCCTCGGCCGCTTTCCCACAGCGGCCGACCTCGACGCGGTCGTCGCCGACCGCCCGGTGTGGCTCGAGCGTGTCGACGGCCATGCCGGCTGGGCGAACAGCGCCGCGATGGCGGCCGCGAAGATCGGCCCGACGACCAAAGCGCCCGAGGGCGGCCGGATCGAGATGGCGGGCGGCAAGCCGAGCGGCGTGTTCGTCGATGCCGCCGTCGCGCTCGTCGATGCCGCGAAGCCCAAGCCGCTGGCGCGCGACCTCGACCGCGCCTTCCTGCTCGCGCAGCAGAAGCTGATCTCGCAGGGCATCACCACCATCGCCGACATGGGGACGACGATTCAGGAATGGCAGGCCTATCGCCGCGCCGGCGACAAGAAACAGCTCGCGATCCGCATCCTCTCCTATGGCCGCGACATCGACAATATGGCGCTGATCGCGGGCAGCGAGCCGACGCCGTGGCTGTATGACGACAAGCTGCGCATGGTCGGGGTAAAGCTCTATCTCGACGGCGCGCTCGGTTCGCGCGGCGCGTGGATGAAGGCGCCGTACAGCGACGCGCCGGGGCAAAAGGGCCTGCCCCTGCTCACCCCCGCGCAGCTTCGCAACAAGATGGTGCGCGCCTCGATGGACAAATTCCAGGTCGCAATCCACGCGATCGGCGACGCCGCCAATGCCGAGGCGCTCGACGCGATCGCCGATCTCTCCCGCGACCTGCCGGGCGAGCGCCGCTGGCGGATCGAACATGCGCAGATCGTCGATCCCGCCGACATCGCGCGCTTCGCCGAGATGAAGGTCGTCGCCTCGATGCAGCCGATCCACCAGCCCTCCGACCGGCTGATGGCCGAGGCGCGGCTCGGCCCCGACCGGCTGAAGGGCGCCTATGCGTGGCGCAGCATGGAGAAAGCGGGCGTCCGCCTTGCCTTCGGCTCCGATGTGCCGGTCGAAAGCGCGAACCCCTTCCCCGGCATCGCCGCCGCCATCTCGCGCACCGATGCCGCGGGACAGCCGGTCGGCGGCTGGCACCCCGAGGAGACGGTGAGCCGCGAAACCGCGCTCGACGGCTTCACCCGCACCGCCGCCTATGCCGCTTTCGCCGAGGATCGGCTCGGCACGCTGATGCCCGGAATGCGCGCCGATTTCGTCATCCTCGCCGACGATCCGCTGCTCGCCAGCCCCGACGCGATTCGCAAGATGACCCCGCTCGAAACCTGGATCGGCGGCTATCGCTATTACAAGAAGCAGGGCGGCGCGGGCGGATGACGCTCGACCGCCGCCGCCTGATCGCCGCGCTGGGCGCCGTGCCGGTCGCGCTCGCGCTGGGGGCTGCGAAGAAGGAACCGAAGCGCAGGGACCCGCCCGAACCGCGCCCCTCGCGCCGCCGCAAGGGCGCAAAGCCGCCCGCGAAGCACGTCGATGTCGCGGTGGTCGGCGCCGGCGCGATCGGCGCCTGGACCGCGTGGCACCTCGTCCGCGCCGGGCTGAGCGTTCGGCTGTTCGACGCCTATGGCGCGGGCAACGGGCGCGCCGCGTCGAACCTGCCGTCGATGCTGCTCGACCCGGTGCAGGGCGGCGACGCGCTTTATGCCGACCTTGTCGATGACAGCCGCGATGCGTGGGAGCGCCTGTCCGACAGCGCGAGCCTGCCGATCCTGACGCCGTGCGAGGCGGTGACCGCGCTCGCCGCGACCGAGGCGTTTGGCGAGCCGCGCGGCGCCGACCGCACCACCGGCGCGCGGCTGCGCGACCGCTTCACCCAGATCGCCTGGCGCCCCGACGAGGCGGCCCTGCACGCCGAAAAGGCCGCGATGATCGCGGGTCGCCGCGCCATTCTCGAAACGATCCTCGACGCGCAGGTCGCGCCCGAAGATGTCGTGATGCCCGCCCCCCTGCGCGACAAGAAGCAGGGTCTTTACGTGCTTCCCGACGGCGGCACCGCGCAGAGCCTCGTCTATGCGACCGGCGCCTGGCTGACCGAGCTGTTCCCGCAGATATTGACGCCCGCGCGCCTGTCGGCCGTGCGCCAGCAGGTGTTTCACTTTGGCCCTGGCCAAGGCGACACCCAGTTCCGTCCGCCCGCGATGCCCGCGCTCATCGACCGCGCCTATGGCTTCAACCTGCTCCCCGATGTCGAGGGCGTCGGGGTGCGCGTGTGGAAAAGCGCGCCCGACGCGAGCGTCGATCCCGACAGCTTCGACCGCCGCGCCGATGAGCGGGCCTTGGCCGACGCGCGTCAGTGGCTCGCCGCGCGGCTGCCGCGCCTCGCCGACGCGCCCGTCGTCGCCAGCGTCGCCGCGCATGATTGCCGGACATCGACCGGCGACCTGCTGCTCGACCGCCTGCCGGGGCAGGATCGCGCCTGGATCGTCGGCGGCGGCGCGGGGCGGGCCTTCGCGCTTGCCCCCGCGATCGGCGCCCGCGTCGCCGCGCACGTCCGTGATGCCGGGCGCGCGATCGAGCCGCGCTGGGCGCTGGCGCGGTTGACGGGCGGCGGGACTGCATAAAATCCTTCCGCTTCCTGCCATCTTTCGTCATTGCGAGGAGCGCAGCGACGCGGCAATCTCCAGCCATCGGCCTTGTGCAAGGCCGATGGCTGGAGATTGCTTCGCTGCGCTCGCAATGACGAGGTAACCGGACCGACATGAAACTCACCGACTGCCACAATATCGACGATTTCCGCGGTCTGGCGAAACGCCGCCTGCCCTGGCCCGTGTTCGACTATATCGACGGCGCCGCCGACGACGAAGTCACGCGCCGCCGCAACCGCGCCGCCTTCGACCAATGCGACCTCATCCCGCGCGTCCTCGCCGGGGTCGAGAGCGTCAATATGAAGACGACGCTGTTCGGGCGCGAAATCGCGATGCCGCTTTTCCTGTCGCCGACCGCGCTCCAGCGGCTGTTCCACTGGCAGGGCGAGCGCGCGGTGCTGCGCGCCGCGGCGAAGGCCGGCACCGTTGCGGGCATTTCCAGCCTCGCGACGATCGGCCTCGCCGAAGCGGGGGCGCTGACCGACGGTCCCAAGCTGTTCCAGCTTTACGTCCACCACGACGAAGGCCTCAACAAGGCGATGCTGGACACCGCGCGCGATGCGAAATTCGACGCGGTCGCGCTGACCGTCGACACGATCGTCGGCGGCAATCGCGAACGCTGCCTGCGCTCGGGCTTCACCTCGCCGCCGCGCTTCACGGCGCGCAACATGCTGAGCTATGCGATCAAGCCCGGCTGGGGGCTCAACTATGTGCTGCGCGAGAAGTTCAGCCTGCCCAATCTTGCGACCCATGTCTCCGAAGGGTCGAGCGTGCCGAAATCGGTCGCCGAATATTTCACCTCGATGCTCGACCAGAGCCTCGACTGGAAGCGCGCCGAGGCGATCCGCAAGCAATGGGACGGCCCCTTCTGCCTGAAAGGCATCGCCGCGGTCGAGGATGCAAAGCGCGCGGTCGATATCGGCGCCACCGCGATCATGGTGTCGAACCACGGCGGCCGCCAGTTGGACGGCAGCCTCTCGCCCTTCGACGCGCTCGCCGACATCGTCGATGCGGTCGGCGACCGCATCGAGGTGATCTGCGACGGCGGCATCACGCGCGGCACCCATGTGCTCAAGGCCTTGTCGGTCGGCGCGAAGGCCTGTTCGGGCGGGCGCCTCTATCTCTACGCACTTGCCGCCGCGGGCGAGGATGGCGTGAACCGCGCGGTCGGCCTGCTGCGTGCCGAAATCGAACGCGGCATGAAACTGATGGGCGCGAAAAGCCTGTCCGACCTGTCGCGCGGCAACCTGCGCTGGCGTTAGGGGCCTGACCCTAGGCTTGCCAAGCCCGTTCGGGCTGCTATCGCACACGCATAGGTCGCGCGACATGTCTGGGGGATAAGGGTTGCAGCAGCCATGACGGACGCATCGAGCGAGCGTCCCTATGATATTTTCATCAGCTACAGCCGCGCCGATACGGCGAAGGCGACGCGGCTGCACGAACTGCTCGTCGCGCACGGCCATCATGTCTTCTTCGATTCCGAAGGCATCGATATCGGCGCCGAATTTCCCGACGTCATCGACCGCGCGGTCAAGGGCGCCAAGGTCGTGCTCGGCTGCTGGACGCAGGAAGCGATCCGGCGGCGCTGGGTCCGCATCGAAAACCGCATCGCGCTCGATCGCGGCACGCTGATCGCGATCGGCCTAGAGCCGATGAATCCCGAGGAACTGCCGGCCGAATTTTACAACGTCAACGTCCTCGACATGTCCGATTTCGACGGCGACGCCGCGCATCCGGGGTGGCAGCGCGTGCTCGCCGCGATCGACCGGCGGCTGAACCGCACCCCTGGCGCACGCGCCGACGAGGTCCGCCCCGCCGCCGCCGCGCCTCCCCCGCTCGCCCGCTGCAAGCGCCTTTCGCCCGTTCTGCTCGGCGCCGCGGCGCTGGTCGCCGCCGGGACGGATATCGGCGGCTGGTATGTCTTCGGCGGCCCGGCGACGCTCGACCGCGCGGCTTTCGTCGCCGATCTCGACACGACGCTGAACGCGACGCGGCCGGTGATGGACAATGCCGTCACCCGCGCGCTGAACGATGGCGAGACATCGACCAACGGCAAAATCTATTGGGCCGAAGCGCAGCTCGTCGCGGTGACCCGTTTCCTCTCGCCCTCCAGCCGCGGCCGCTACGAAGCCGCGGTCAAGCGCTTCTATGACCCCGCCTGCTGGTGCGTGAAGATCGAGGGCGCGCCCTTCACCGTCGTCTCGCTGTGGACCGTGATGGCTTATGCCACCGACGGGCGGGTGCCGCCCGCGCCGATCCTCGATGCGTTGCTCGCCGCCCAGAATCGCGAGGGCTGGTGGTCGAGCACGATGGACGCCGCCGACCGGCCCGACAATGGCGCGACCTATATCACCGCGTTCGGCGTCATCGCGCTGCGCGAACTCGATGCCGCGCTGGCGGGCGATCCGGCGACCCGCGCCAAGGTCAAGGCGGCGCGCGAGCGCGCGGTCGAATGGCTGAAGCGGCGGCGGCCGAAACGCGGCGACAACTGGCCCGATTATCCCGACAACAGCCTGCGCAGCGACGCCCCCGTCATCTCGGCGGTCGCGACGCTGGCGCTGTTGCCCGAAGTGCCGTCGGCCGAGGCAAAGACCATCGCCGGCGACTATGTCGCCGCGCTCGACAAGCTGACTCCGGTGGCCGCGAATTTCTCCAACGACGTCAACGTCACGCGCGCCGATGGCGAAACCTTCGTCGACAATTACCGGCACGTCCCGCGGGGGTGGGAGATTCATGCGCTCGCGCGCAGCTATCTGCTGCTCGACGGCGATCTCGCGGCCAAGGCGGCGGGGCTGCTCGCCGAGGCGGAACAGACCCAATTGTCCGATCCGCAACTCGCGCGGCAGGACTGGATGCTCGCCGAGCAATATATGGGCCTGCGCGGCGCGCGCGATGCCTTCGCCAAGCCGCCCGCGCCCAGGAAGTGACGCCCTGAGCAAACGGCACGACATCTTGAACGCACGATGCCCCGACTCGGCCGCGCCGCTCGATCACGCAAAAGGGGGCGGCCTTCCCCCGAAAGCCGCCCCCTTCGAGCGCGTGGTCGCTGACCAGCCGGGTGCCTAGAAGGCAACGCCCAGCGTAAAGACCACGGTCGGATCGTAAAGCGTGTCGACGGCCTTGACGCCCGTCTTCTTGATGTCGGTGTCGATATAGGCGACCGACAGCGTGGCCGGTCCGGCGGCGTAGGAGGCGCCGATCGACCAGTCGAGATATTGGCCGTCGGCGGACGCCGCGCCCAGCGAGCCGTCGGTGTAGCCAAGCCCGGCGTTCAGCGTGACCGGCGTGTTCGGAACCCCCAGGCCGAGGCCGAGGTTCAGATAGAGATTGTCTTCGCTGCCCAGCGATTTCTGGCTGGGGGCATATGCGACCAGCCCGGTCGCCGAAACCGGCCCGATGTCGTGCGACAGCGACCCGATCACTTCGACATAGTTCGCGGGGCCCGCGCCGTTATGATGGCCGGGATAGGCATAATAGGTGGTGTTGAGGTCGAGCGTCGTCCCCGGCGCGACTTCGGTCGAAAAGCCCGCGATCAGATCGAGCTCGAACTTGCCGTAGAGCGCGCTGTCGGGAAGGCCCGACCCCCAGGTGCCGACATAGAAGCCGCTTTCGTGAGTCAGCGTCAGGCTGGGCTGGACCTCGACCTTTTCGTTCGACAGCGAAATGCCGCGATAGCGATAGTCGGAAACGACATCGACGCCGCCCGACAGCGTGAACGGGCCGCTCGCCTCGGTCTGGGCGAGGGCCGGGGTCGACAGGAGCGATGCCGTAAAGAGCATGCCAAAGCACGCCTGGGTGAGAAACTTCATGGGTTGATCCCCTTGGATGGTTATTACCGGATCGTCCCAGCCTGCTGTGCGCGCCCACGCCTCTGTTCGGGCGCGTGACGATGCACGACCGGAAAGTTGCCGATTATGCTGCATCGCACAAATGAAAATTGCGTTTAGACGGCGATTGACCGGCGAACTGTGTCTTTCGCGCAACAGCCGCCGCCCGCGCACTTGGCTTTGCCAAGTCGGCGCCGGACGGCTAAGGAGCGCCCTATCCCTCCCTTTTTATCGAGCCAAGCATGAGCGATCACAACCCCGGCCTGCGCCCCTGGCGCGACATTGCGCGGCGCGACTGCCGCCAGATCATGGTCGGCACCGTCCCCATCGGCGGCGGCGCGCCGATCACGGTGCAGACGATGACGAACACGCCGACCAGCGATCCGGTTGCGACGATCGACCAGATTCGCCGCTGCGAGGAGGCGGGCGCCGACCTGATCCGCGTCTCCTGCCCCGACACCGACTCGACCGCGGCGCTCGGCCAGATCGTGCGGGCGGCGAACATCCCGATCATCGCCGACATCCATTTCCACTATAAGCGCGCGCTCGAAGCCGCCGACGCGGGCGCGGCGTGCCTGCGCATCAATCCCGGCAACATCGGCTCGTCCGAGCGCGTCGGCGAAGTCGTCCGCGCCGCCAAGGCGAACGGCTGCGCGATCCGCATCGGGGTCAACGCGGGCAGCCTGGAGAAGGATCTGCTCGAAAAATATGGCGAGCCCTGCCCCGAGGCGCTCGTCGAAAGCGCGCTCGACCATATCAAGCTGCTCCAGGACCATGATTTCCACGATTACAAGGTCGCGGTGAAGGCCAGCGATGCGTTTCTCGCGGTTGCCTCCTATATGCAGCTCGCCGACGCGGTCGACTGCCCGCTGCACCTCGGCATTACCGAGGCGGGCGGGCTGATCGGCGGCACGGTCAAATCGGCGCTCGGCATCGGCAATCTGCTCTGGGCCGGGATCGGCGACACGATCCGCGTCTCGCTCTCCGCCGAGCCCGAGGAGGAAGTGCGCGTCGGCTATGAGATATTGAAGACGCTGGGCCTGCGCACCCGCGGCGTCCGCGTCGTCAGTTGCCCCAGTTGCGCGCGCCAGGGCTTCGACGTCATCCGCACGGTGCAGGCGCTCGAGGACGCGCTCCAGCACATCAAGACCCCGATGTCGCTTTCGGTCCTCGGCTGCGTCGTCAACGGCCCCGGCGAGGCGCGCGAGACCGACATCGGCATCACCGGCGGCGGCAACGGCAAGCATATGGTCTATCTGTCGGGCGTCACCGACCACCATGTCGCCGACGCCGACATGATCGCGCATATCGTGGGGCTGGTCGAGGCCAAGGCCGCGGAAATCGACGCCGGCAGTTCGATCAGCATGGACGTGACGCACGGCAAGGCAGCGTGAAGCACGTTACGGTTCGCCGTCCGGGAGAGGGGCTCCGGGCGAAGAACCGCCATTGAGATTCGTCATGCTGAACTTGTTTCAGCATCCATGACCGGACCTCACGTCCGGCCCCCCGCCGAAGGAAGCGGCGGGCCATGGACCCTGAAACTAGTTCAGGGTGACGAGGATGGATGGATCGGATTCCGGTCGAAAGCGGCCCTCTCATCAAACGCACCATCGCCTTTTACATCGCCGTCGGCAGCGACTAGCCTCGCTCCATTCCGATGGAGGCCCCCGACATGCCCACCAGACCCGACACCCTCGACCGCCTCGTCCAGCTCCTCCTGCTCATCGCCGCGGTCACCACAATCGCCAACGGCGTCTTCATGCTCGCAAAGCCGCTCGACTGGTATGTCTTCGTCCCAACCGTCGTCACCACCGGCCCGCCGAACGCGCATTTCATCCGCGACATCGGGCTCGCCTATCTGGGGTCGGGGCTGATCCTCCTCTATGCCGCGCTCGACCCCGTCCGCCACTGGCGCGCGGCGGTGGTCGGCGGGCTGTGGCTGGCCCTCCACGGCCTGCTCCACATCTATGAGGTCGCGGCGGGCATCTGCGGCCCCGCGACCTTCTGGGCCGACGCCCCCGCGGTGATCGGCCAGCCCGCGCTCGTCATCGCCGCGATCGCGATCTTGCGGATGCGAAAGCGCATTTGACAGCGCGCGTGCGACTGGACAGAGCGCGGGCATGACCCTCGCCATCCGCCCCGCCACCGCCGCCGACCTGCCGCTCATCGCGCAGTTCATCCGCGATCTCGCCGATTATGAGAAGCTCGCGCACGAAGTCCGCTTCGATGAGGCGGCGCTCGGCGAAAAGCTGTTCGGGCCGCGCCCCTATGCCGAGGTGGTGATCGGCGAGATCGACGGAGCGCCGCAGGGCTTTGCGCTCTTCTTCCACAATTTCTCGACCTTCGAGGGGCGGCCGGGCCTTTATCTCGAAGATCTGTTCGTCCGCCCCGAAGCGCGCGGATCGGGGCTCGGCAAGGCGCTGCTCGCGCATCTCGCGACGCTGTGCGCGATACGCGACTGCGCGCGGCTCGAATGGTCGGTGCTCGACTGGAACAGCCCGGCGATCGGCTTTTACCAGAGCCTCGGCGCGACGCTGATGGACGAATGGACGGTGATGCGCGTCGATGGCGAGGCGTTGGCCCGCCTCGCGGACTCGTAACGCCCGGCCTGCGCCGGGAGGATCGTGACGGTCAGCGCCTGCGCGCGAACCAGATCAGCACGATACCGACCACCGCCAGCACCGTGCCGTTGCGCGTCCATGTCGGGTTGCCGAGCATGAAGCTGCTCGACGGCCAGTGGATGATATCGAGACCCTGCAAAGCCCAGAATCCGCCGACCAGAACCGCCGCGACACCGACGATCGCCAGAATACCCTTGAGTGCGCCCATGCTGCCCTCCCTATTGGCGCTGCAGCCCGATCAACGGTCGCAGCCAGCCGATCCTGCGCCCGATCAGGTAGAAAAGCCAGCATCCGATGACTGTCGCCGCGAGCAGCACCGCAAAGGACGGCAACGCCCGGGCGCCCGCCAGCAGCAGCCCATATCCGACCAGAACGATGATCGTCTGATGGATGATGTAAAAGGGAAACACCGCCTCGGCGAGCGTCGCCCGCCACCGCTGATCGCGGTTCCAGAAACGGTCGGCAATCCCGACCAGCGCGACGATCGCCGCCCAGCCCTGCACCAGCCGGATCGCCATGAACCAGGTGACGACCCCCACCGGCGGCGGCCCTTCGCCGGGCGCCGCCCCTATCGCCCAGGCGACATAGCCATAGGCCGCGACCGCGAGCACCGCCGCCGCGGGCCAGCAGCGCGCGACCGCCGCGAACAGCACCGGCCGCACGCGCAGCAGCCAGCCAGTGACGAAGGGCACCAGATAATGAAGATGGTTCGGCCCATCGTCGAACAGCGCATGCGTCTCGCGATATCCGGGAAAGGCGAACAGGATCGCCATCCAAGCCGCGAGCGGCACGAGCAGCATCCCCCAGCCGCCGAGCAGCCGCGCCGCCGCACCGGCGTTCCATGCCCGCGCCCTTTCGGGCACCAGCACGAGCAGCAGCGCCGCGAGCAGGGTGTAGGCGAACAGATAGACGACGAACCACAGATGCTGCCACGTCGGCAGCACGATGCCTTCGAGCGTGCCGAAGCGGAAATAGTCGTGCATCCAGAAGTGGAGGAAGCTCCCAGCATAGCCATGTTGGGTGACGAGCTCGATCCACGGCTGCACCGGGATCACCACGACCATGCCGAAAGCGAGCGGGATCAGCAGCCGCGCGGCTCGCGAGCGCAGGAATGCCCCCGGCGCGCCGAGCTTCGCAAACAAGGCCGCGCTCGCATAGCCCGAGACGAGAAACAGCAGCGGCAGCCGCCAGCTGTTCGTCGCCATCATCGGGATCTGCACCCAGTCCATCGGCTGCGCGATCTTCACATGCCAGCCCCACGGCACGAAATACATGCCGATATGATAGAGGATGAGCAGCGCGAACGCGCCGATGCGCAGCCAGTCCATTCCATAATGTCGCATCTTGTCCATCGCGGCGAATCTCCTTTGCCGGTTGATGCCGCAGCCGCTAATCGGAAGGACGGCCGGCGGGCGATCCCGGCGGGACGAGAAGCGGAGCCGGTGTGACGGACGAAGAGGCGCGAGGGACGAGCGGCGGCGCAGCCGGGACGAGCGGATTAAGCGCCCGCGCGCTCACCGCGCTGCTGCTGACCGCGATCTTCCTCTTCGGGCTCGTCCGCATCGCCGCTAACGTCTATTCCTACATCGCCGACCGCGAGGGCGCGGGCCTCGCCACCTCGCCGACGATCGCCTGGATGCTCGAGGGCAGCAGCCTCGTCGCCTGGACGGTGATGATGATCCCCTGCTGGTTCGCGGTCCAGCGCATCCGCCCGCCGCGCGTCCCCCTGCCCGCCACGGCCCTGATCCACGCGCTGCTCGCGATCCCCATCTCGCTCGGGCATATCGCGTTGATGGTCGGTTTTCGCACCGCGCTCTGGCGGCTGATGGGGCTGAGCTATCATTTCACGGCGCCTGACGGCACCCCGATCCTCTACGAATTGCGCAAGGACCTCTCGGCCTATGTCGAGCTCGTCTTCATCCTCTTCCTCGTCCAGTGGCTCGTCGCGCGCTACGCCGCCCCGCCCGCCGCGACGCCAAAGCGCAGGGCGCTCGCGGTCGGCGACGGATCGGTCACCCACCATCTGCCCATCGACGAGATCGAGCATGTCGCGGCGGCGGGCAATTATGTCGAGATCGCGTGGCGCGGCCAGCGCCTCCTCCACCGCGCGACGCTTTCGGCCATTGAGGCCGAGCTGGCGGGCGCGGGCTTCGCGCGAATCCACCGCAGCCGGCTGGTGCGGCGGGACGCGGTGCGCCGGGTCGTCACGCTGAAGAGCGGCGACTTCGATGTCGAGACGGAAAGCGGCGCGGTGCTGCGCGGCAGCCGGCGGTATCGGGGGAATGTGGAAAGCTGATCTCCCGCCCTCTCATCTTCGTCATCCCGGATTTGACCCGGTTCGTCATCCCGGACTTGATCCGGGATCCAAGCGACGTCGCGGGAATGGATCCCGGATCAAGTCCGGGATGACGATGGGGGCCAATTCGACCTCCTTCCCAAAAACCCTATTTGAGTGCCCGCCACGCCAGCTCGGCAAACTCGCACAGCAACGGCCGCGTGTCGCGCGGATCGATAATATCCTCGACCCCATATTTCTCCGCCGTCCGAAACGGCGAACGCACGCGGTTCAATCGCTCGCGGATCGCCTCGAGATGCGTCGCCGGGTCTTCCGCCGCTTCGAGTTCGCTCTTGTAGGCGACCTCGACCCCGCCCTCGATCGGCAGGCTGCCCCAGTCGCCCGACGGCCAGGCGAAGCGATATTGGAAGCGCTCGGCGTTCGACATCGCGCTCCCCGCGATCCCGTAAGCGCGCCGCACGACGACCGACGCCAGCGGCACGGTCGCGCGGTAGATCGCGTTCATCGCCTGCACCCCGTAACGGATCGTCCCCGTCCGCTCGGCCTCGCCGCCGATCATGAAGCCCGGATTGTCGACGAGGTGGACGATCGGCAGGCGAAACTGGTCGGCCAACTTCACGAAACGCTCGGCCTTCTCGCTCGTCTTGGCGTCCCACGACCCGCCGAGATAGGAGGGATCGCTCGCCAGCACCGCCACCGGCCAGCCGTCGAGCCGCGCAAAGGCGGTGATCACCGCCCGCCCCCAGCGCGCGCCCATCTCGAAGACGCTGCCCCGGTCGAACACCGCGTCGGCAATGCGCCGCATCGAATAAACCTGCTTCGCCTCGCGCGGCACCGCCGACAGCAAAGCCTCCTCGCGGCGATCGACCGGATCGCTGCACGCCGTCCGCGCGGCCCGGTCGTGGATCGACGACGGCAGATAGGACAGAAAACGCCGCGCCGCCGCGAACGCCTCGACCTCGCTCGCGACCTCGTCATCGACGACGCCGTTGCGGGTATGGACATCGGTCCCGCCGAGTTCCTCGCGGTCGAGCGTGTCGCCGATCGCCGCGGCGACCGCCGGCCCCGCCGCGAACAGCTGCGACAGCCCGCGCACCATGATGCTGTAATGGCTGGCGACCACGCGCGCCGCGCCCAGCCCCGCCGTCGGCCCCAATGCGAGCGCGACGACCGGCACCGTGTCGAGATTGGCGATGATCTCATGCCACCCCGGCACGTGCGGGATATAGGTATAGCCCATATCCTCGAGCGTCTTGACCGAGCCGCCGCCGCCGGTGCCGTCGATCATGCGGATCAGCGGCAGGCGATATTCATGCGCCATCGCCTCGCACTGGATGAATTTGCGGTGCAGCGCCGCATCGGCCGCGCCGCCGCGCACGGTGAAATCATCGGCCGAGGCGACGACCGGCCGCCCGTCGATATTGGCGCGGCCAAAAATGAAATTGCTCGCGGCAAGGTCTTCGAATTCGCCATCGGCGCCATATATCCCGCGCCCCGCGATCTTGCCGATCTCGCGAAAGCTGCCCGGATCGACGATCGCCGCCAGCCGCGCCCGCGCGTCCATCTTGCCGCGCCCATGCTGGCGCGCGACCTTCTCCGCGCCGCCCATCTTCTCGGCCATCGCGCGGCGCGCGGCGAGTTCATCGACTTCCTTTTGCCAGCTCATGGCGGCGAAGCTAACTGACGTTGACGGAAACGTCATTCCGTTTCTTCTCCCTCCCACAAGCGGGAGGGGCAGCGAGCGTTGCGAGCTTGCTCGCTACTCGCAGCGGGGTGGGCCTTTGGCCCGCTGCCTGCCCACCCCATTGCGGCTAGCCAGCAAGCTGGCAAGCCTCATTGCCCCTCCCGCCTGCGGGAGGGGGGGTGGCGCTCGTCTTCACCACTGCTATCGTCGCCCCCATGATCCGTGCCATCGCGTTCCCGCTCGCCGCCATCCTGCTTCTGCCCGCCTCGGTCATGGCCGGTGAAGCGCGCACCATCGCCGGGGTCGCCGAACCCTATAAGACCGACGCCTTCGACTCCGACACCGACATCATGAAAGCGATCGACGCCGCGCTGGCCGCCGCGAAGCAATCGGGCAAGCGCGTCCTGCTCGTCATGGGCACCAACGCCTGCCACGACAGCGCCTGGCTCGCCAATCTGATCGCGACCGACCGCTTTGCGCCGGTGCGCGACCGCTATGAAATCGTCTTCGCCGACATCGGCATGCCGCACATCGAAGGCCGCGGCCGCAGTCCCGAGGTGCCGGCGCGCTTCGGCTTCACGATCAAGGGCACGCCGACGGTCGCCATCCTCGATGCCGAGGGCCATGTCCTGAACCGCAGGGCGGCGCCCAAATGGCGCAACGCCGCGAGCCGCAGCGACGATGAAATCTATACCGAACTGATGGAAGAGGGACAGTGATGACCGATTTGAATCTCGCGGGCCGCACCGCGCTCGTCACCGGCGCGTCGCGCGGCATCGGCCGCGGCATTGCGCTCGCGCTGGCGAGGGCGGGCGCCGACATCGCGGTCAATTACACGCGCGACGGCGAAGCGGCGGCGGAAACCGTCGCCCAGATCACCGCGCTCGGCCGCAAGGCCAAGGCCTATCAGGCGTCGGTCGCCGACGAAGAGGCGTCCGCCGCGATGGTCGCCGCGATCGCGGCCGATTTCGGCCCGCTGTCGATCCTGGTCAACAATGCCGGCATCGCCAGCCGCGGCAAGACCGTCGTCGACACCGACGCGGCCGAGGTCGAGAAATTGCTCGCCATCCACGCGGTCGGCGCGCACCGCCTCTCGCGCCTCGCGCTGCCGCAGCTTCGCCAGCACCCGCGCAGCGACATCGTCGTCATCTCGAGCGTCGCGACGCTCGGCAACGGCGCGAACGGCGCACCCTATAATATGGCGAAGGCGGCGGGCGAGGCGCTGGCGCTGACCCTCGCCAAGGAAGAGGTCCGAAACGGCGTCCGCGTCAATATCGTCGCGCCGTCGCTGACCGTCAGCGACATGGGCGAAAAACTGTCGCGCGCGATCACCGGACAGGGGGATATCCATCACCTCGACGCCAAATTCCCCTTCGGCCGCGTCCCCACCCCCGACGATGTCGCGGCGGCGGTGCTGTGGTTCGTCAGCGATGCGAACCCCTATTGCTCGGGGCAGAAACTCAATATCGACGGCGCCGGACAGGCGAGCTTCCGATGAAGCATATCCTCCTTGCGACCGCCCTCGCCCTGACCCTCGCCGGCTGCGCCACCGCCCAGTCGAAGGAAGCGCGCCCCGCGACCGAAAAGCCGGTCCCCGACGCCCCGATGTTCGCGCCCACCGCGGTCGAGAGCCACGGCTCGGTGACGGTCGGCGGCGTCGCCATCCCCTATCGCGCGGTCGCGGGCACGCTCGTCATCCATCCCAAGGGCTGGGACGACACCGTGCCGATCGAGCGCCAGCGCAATAAGGACGCCGCCGAGGACGTCCCGAACTCCGAAGCATCGATGTTCTACACCGCCTATTTCAAGGAGGGCGCGTCCGCCGACAGCCGCCCCATCACCTTCCTGTTCAACGGCGGCCCCGGCTCGCCGACGCTCTGGCTCCATATCGGCGCCTATGGCCCGGTGCGCGTCGAGACCCCCGATCTGGCGCACGGCAGCGCGCCCTATCGCACCGTCGCCAACGACCAGAGCCTGCTCGACGTCAGCGACCTCGTCTTCGTCGACGCCCCCGGCACCGGCTTCAGCCGCGTCGCGGGCAAGGACAAGGCAAAGGCGTGGTTCGGGGTCGATCAGGACATCCACGCCTTCACCATCTTCGTCCGCGATTTCCTGTCGAAATATGGCCGCTGGAAATCGCCCAAATATCTCTATGGCGAAAGCTATGGGACGATGCGCGCCGCCGGGATGACGCTCGCGCTGCAGAAACAGGACATCGACCTCAATGGCGTGATCCTGCTTTCCGACATCTTGAACTGGGATCTGATCCCCGACGACCCGCAGCTCAATCCGGGGGTCGATCTGCCCTATGTGGTGTCGCTCCCCACCTATGCCGCAACCGCCTGGTATCACAAGCGCGCGGGCGCGGGCCGCGACCTCGCCGCCTGGCTCGCCGAGGCCGAGGCCTTCGCGACCGGCGACTACACGCTCGCGCTGATGAAGGGCAACGACCTCACCGACGCCGAGCGGCAGTCGGTCGCGGCGAAGCTCCACGCTTTCACCGGCCTCCCCGTCGATTATCTGCTGAGGACCAACCTCCGCATCGAATATGGCGCGCTGCAAAAGGAGCTGCTCGCCGACAAGGGGCTGACCACCGGCACGCTCGACACGCGCTTCACCGGCGCGACGCTCGATCCCTTGAGCAAGACCGCGTCGAACGATCCGCAGGGCGCCGCGATCGGTGCGGCCTATACCGCCGCCTTCAACGACTATGTCCGCACCGCCCTCGGCTATGGCGAGGGGACGCATTATGAAGGCGGGCTCGATGTCTATGAAAGCTGGGATTACAAGCACCGCCCGCCCGGCGCCGACCGCGCGCTGATCGCGCTGCCCAACGTCCTGCCCGACCTGGCCGTCGCGATGAAGCAGAACCCGAAGCTGAAACTGCTCGTCACCGGCGGCTATTTCGACGTCTCGACCCCCTATTTCGCGGGCCGCTACGAGTTGCGGCATCTTCCCGTGCCGAAGGAGCTTCAGGCGAACATCGCCTATAAATATTATAGCTCGGGCCACATGGTCTATGTGAACCCCGCGCTGCTCGGCCAGATGCACGGCGACGTCGCCGACTTCATCCGGCAGAGCGACGGGGTCGATGAGTAATGCACGGTTTTCCGCCCGCCCCCGACCTGCATTTCCTGATCGGAAAGCAATTGGGGCAGGTGTGTCTGGACCCGCACTCGGTCCAGCTCCATTTCTGGAATGGCGGCGGAATCCACATCGGCATGATGTCGAGCATGGATCGGAAGACGGAGAATCCTATCGCTAGGATTGCACAGCCCACGTCGGCCCGCCTCTCCTCCTCCACCGCCTGATCGCCCGGACCATCGCATCGGTCGAAGTCGAACCGCTTCGCTTCACTCTCCATTTCGATGACGGCCAGCGATTGATCCTCCATTCGGAAGAAGGCCCCTATGAATGCGGCCATATCCGGCTCGCAGACGATTCTGCCCAGGTGATCGTCTACTGAACGCGGCTGGCCGCCGACGCACGGCGATTTCATCAGGTGGACCGACGGGATCGAACCGGCCGCCCAAAAGTCGTCATTGCGAGGAGCCGAAGGCGACGCGGCAATCTCCAGCCATCGGCCTTGCGCGAGGTTGAAGGCTGGAGATTGCTTCGTCGCTGCGCTCCTCGCAATGACGATATCAACGAATCCCTTCCGGCTCTAAAGCCCTCCCCATGCGCCCCGATTCGCCCTCTCCGCTGATCCCCTTCCTCGTCGCCTGCGCGGGGATCGCGACCTATTCGTCGATGGACGTGCTGATGAAGGGGCTGTCGATCGACATCGGCGCCTATAATGCCGTGCTGTGGCGCACCGGCCTGGGGGCGCTGCTCAGCGGCGCGCTCTATTTCGCGATGCGTCCGGCGATGCCCGACGCGCCGACGATGCGTATCCATGCGTGGCGCGCGCTGTTCGTCGCCGGGATGGCGATCACCTTTTTCTGGGCGCTCGCGCGGCTGCCGATGGCCGAGGCGATCGCGCTTGCTTTCGTCGCGCCGCTGCTGACGCTCTACATGGCCGCGCTCTTTCTCGGCGAGAAAATCGGCCCGCGCTCGATCGCCGCCTCGATGCTCGGCCTCACCGGCGTGATCGTCATCGTCGCGGGCAAGCTTGGCGGCGGCGGCCATACGCCCGAGGCGCTGTGGGCGGTCGGCGCGGTGTTCCTGTCGGCGGTCTTCTATGCCTACAACCTCATCCTCGCGCGGCGGCAGGCAAAGATGGCTGGGCCGATGGAGATCGCCTTCTTCCAGAATCTGTTCGTGACGCTGTTCCTGGCGGTCGGCGCGCCCTGGTTCCTCGCGGTTCCCGGCGGCACCCACGCGCCGCACATCCTCGGCGCCGCGATCCTCTCGACACTGTCGCTGCTGCTGCTGAGCTGGGCCTATGCGCGCGCCGAGGCGCAGATACTCGCGACGAGCGAATATACCGGCTTTCTGTGGGCGATGACCTTCGGCTGGATCTTCTACAACGAGCCGGTGACGCTGCCGACGATCGCGGGCGCGGTGCTGATCGTCATCGCCTGCCTGATCGTCGCCCGCAAGACCCCGCACGGCGACCCGGTGGAACCGGCGGCGGCCTGAAACAGGTTCACGCGGAGACGCGGAGGCGCGGAGAGGTCGCCCATGCCGCGAAGCGGCCTTTTCCTTTGACGGCGCATAAACCGCACCCGCAAAACGAGATAGGGCCTATCGGCCCAAGGCTATTCTCCGCGCCTCCGCGTCTCCGCGTGAATCAAAAATCACACCGCTGCCCGCGCGAGCCGGTCGTTGATCGCCGCGCCCAACCCCTCGGCAGGAATCGCCGCCACCGCGATCTTCGGCTTCGCGCTCGCTGCGCCGGCGTGGAGCGCATCGAACAGCCGCGCCGCCGCTTCGACCGCATCGCCCTCAGCGCTGAGCTGATAGTCGCCCGCAAGCCCGCCGAAACCGATGCCGAACTCGTCGGCCTCGAACGCGGCGGCGTTCAGCCGAACCGGCTTGCCCGGCGCATAATGGCTCGCGAGCATCCCCGGCGCGACAATGTCGGCGCCCGCCCGCGCCGTCACCGCCAGCCCCGAAGCCCCGGCCAGCATCGCCGCGGTCACCGGCCCCGGCCGCAGTATCTGAACTGCGCCATCGGTCACCCGCGCAATCGTCGATTCGACCCCGGCACTCGTCGCGCCATCGTCGATCACCAGCGCAATCCGTCGATCGAGGCTGGCGAGCACATGGCTGGCCTTGGTCGGGCTGATCCGTCCGCTGGCGTTGGCGCTGGGCGCCGCGAGCGGCGCGCCGGTCGCCGCGAGCAGCGCCTGCATCGCGCGGTGGCCCGGCACGCGGAGCGCGATCGTGTCCAACCCTGCGGTCGCGATGCTGGCGACGGGGCAATCATGGCTGCGCGGCACGACGAGCGTCAGCGGCCCGGGCCAGAAGGCCTCGGCCAGCGCACGCTCCGCTTCGCCGAACACGCCCAGTTTCTCGGCGGCGGCAAGCGTCGGCACATGGACGATCAGCGGGTTGAAATCGGGCCGCCCCTTCGCGGCATAGATGCGCGCGACCGCCGCCGAGTCGCGCGCATCGGCGGCGAGGCCATAGACCGTCTCGGTCGGCACCGCGACCGGCAGCCCGCGCGCGATACAGGCCGCCGCCCGCGAAATCGCGTCGGCGCCGAAAGGGCGGATCTCGGTATCCATGCTCTCGGTTGGACCTTCGGCCATGCCGCGCTATAGCGCGCGCGCAACGATATTCACCAGCAAAGTGTCCCGTCCATGACCTATACGCCGCCCACCACCGAACAGCTTTTCGTCCTCGATCATATCGCGCGCATCGACGCGATGGCGGCGCACGACAAATTCGCCGCCGCGACCCCCGACATGGTCGAGGCGATCGTCACCGGCATCGGCGACTTCGCGGCCGAGGTCTATGCGCCCTTGAACCGCGTCGGCGACGTCACCAATCCCAAATGGGACGACGGCAAGGTCACCATGCCGCCGGGATTCAAGGACGCCTACAAGCAGTTCGTCGAAGCGGGCTGGGGCAGCCTCGACGGTCCCGGCGCCTATGGCGGGCAGGACCTGCCCTTCACGCTGGCGACCGTGGTGATCGAGGCGCTCGGCACCGCGGACATGGGCTTTACCCTGTGCAACATCCTGACCCCCGGCGCGATCCACGCGCTGATGGCCTATGGCACCGAGGACCAGCGCCAGACCTGGCTCCCCAAGCTGATCACCGGCGAATGGAACGGGACGATGAACCTGACCGAGCCGAGCGCGGGCAGCGACGTCGGCGCGCTGCGTTCGACCGCCGAGAAGGTCACCGAAGGCCCGAACGCCGGGCTCTATCGGATCAAGGGGCAAAAGATCTTCATCACCTTCGGCGAGCATGACCTCACCGACAATATCATCCACCTCGTCCTCGCGCGAACCCCCGGCGCAAGCGAGGGGACGCGCGGCATCTCGCTCTTCCTCGTCCCCAAATATCGCCTCGACGACGCCGGCAATCCGACCGTTTCCAACGGCGTCCATTGCGCCTCGATCGAGCATAAGCTCGGCATCCACGGCTCGCCGACCGCCGTCATGGTCTATGGCGAGGGCGAGGATTGCCTGGGCGAGATCGTCGGCGCCGAGATGGGCGGGATGCGCGCGATGTTCGTGATGATGAACAATGCGCGGCTGATGGTCGGCTGCCAGGGCGTCCAGATCGCCGAGCGCGCGACGCAGCAGGCGCAGCGCTATGCCGCCGAGCGCGTCCAGTCGTCGCTCGCGGGGTCGCCCGACCGCACCCCGGTGACGATCGGGCATCACCCCGACGTCAAGCGGATGCTGTGGCGGATGCGCGCGCAGACCGAAGCCGCGCGCGCGCTCATCTATTACGCCTCGGCGCAGACCGATTTCGCCAAGCTCGGCGACGCGGCCGCGGCGCTGCGCGCCGACGTCCTCATCCCGCTGGCAAAGGCGCATGCGACCGACATCGGCTGCGAGGTCGCGAGCCTCGGCGTCCAGGTCCACGGCGGCATGGGCTTCATCGAGGAAACCGGCGCCGCGCAGCATTATCGCGACGCGCGCATCGCGCCGATCTATGAAGGCACCAACGGCATCCAGGCCGCCGACCTCGTCGGGCGCAAGCTCGGGCTTGCGGGCGGTGACGGGGTGCGCGCGCTGATCGACGATATCGCGGCGGGCGCCGGCGATTTCCCGCAGCTCGCCGAGCTTGCCGAAACCTGCCGCGCGGTGACCGACTGGCTCGAACAGGCGGCGATTCCCGACCGACTCGCGGGCAGCTACCCCTATCTCACCATGGTATCGACCGCGACCTGCGGCTGGCTGATGGCCCTGCAAAACCGCGCCGCCCGCGCCGCGCTCGACGCGGGCGAAGGCGACACCGTCTTCCTCGAAGCCAAAATAACCTCAACCCGCTTCTACCTCGATCAGATCGTCCCCGCGGCGACCGGCCTCGCGGCCCCGGCGCTCGCCGGCGACGCCGCGCTCGCGCCGCTTCCCGCAATCGCCTGAAACCGCTGGAAATCCCTGCCCTCCCGCCCGGTGCGAGGCGGCAGGATTCGACGCATGATTAACGCGATGATAACCAAGTCAGGATAGACGCATTCGGCAATTGCCGGAGATATGCGTGCCCAATCCGTTCCATGGTCTGATTATCAGTTGGCGGACGATCGGCCTGTCGCTGCTGCTCAGCGTGGTCGTGGGGCTGTCATCAATCGGCGAGCCAGTCGATCGCGTGATCGAAGCGGCAATCGGCCGCCTCGCCTGGCGCCCGGTATCGGGCGACATCGTCGTGGTCGGTGTTGACGACAAGACGCTCCAGACGGTCCAGGATCAGGAGCTGTCGGTCGCCAACCACGCAAAAGTCATCAACGCGATAGACGCCGCGGGCGTGAAGCGACTGTTCGTCGACTTTTCCTATCGGCGCCGCCTGACCGATCCCGATTTTTCGAAGGTCGTCACCGCCGTTCGCCATATGGACGACCGGATCGTTCTCGCCGTGCCCGCGACCAAGATGTCCGGCACCAACGTACGAGTCGATTATTGGCCGGTTCCGGCGATGGGCGATCGCGCAAAGCGCGCCTGCATCTGTTGGGAATATGAATTGTGGCAGGTTTGGCGTGTGCCGTTGGCGGTTTACGCCAATGGCCGAGCCTTGCCGACCTTCGCTTCGCTGCTCGCCGATCATCCGCTCGACAAGCCGTCGCTATTCTCGCTCGACTATTCTTACGACACCTCGACCGTAACAGAATATAGCGCGATCGATGTCATGACGGGTCGCATCGGACGAAAGGAGCTGGCTGGTAAGCAAGTCATATTTGCCGCCACCAACGCGACTTCGTCCGACCAGCATTTCCTGCCCGGCCACGACAAATTGCCGGGCGCGTATATCCATCTGATCGCGGGTGAAGCGCTGAAACGTGGAACCCCCGTGGATATCGGCTTTCTGCCCGGCCTCGTGTTCACCTTCGCCATATTGATAGGGTCGCTATTCTGGCGCCAGGGTCGCTGGTACGCGCGTGCCGCTTTTGCGACCACTACCATTCTCATTGCCGTCAAGGTGGTGCTCAGCCTGTCGTTGATCTCGACCCAGATCGGCGCGGCGTGCTTTCTCGTCGCGGCGCTCAGCGCCAATGTGTCCCGCACCCGTCGCCGCGACTCCGCGCAACGCGAAAACCCCATCTCGGGCCTTCCCAATTTCGAGGCTCTACGCAGTCAGTTGCCCTTCGGCAGCGCAACCGTGATCGCGGCCAAGGTCGTCAATTTCGAAGATCTCGCCGCCTTCATCCCCGGCGACGGCATCGGCCAGCTTGTCGAACAGGTCACGCGCCGCCTCCAGCTCGCGTCGCAGGGCACCGTCCTGCACCATGATCTCGACGGCACGTTCGCGTGGCTCGTACCTTATTATCAGCACAGCCAGATCGAGGGGCAACTCGCCGGCCTGGCCGCGCTGTTCAACGCGCCGCTCACCATCGGCGAGCTTCGCGTCGACGTCGCCATCGCCTTCGGCGTCAACGACGAGTTCGAGGGTTCGAACGCGCAGCGGCTCGCCGCCGCGCTGGTCGCCGCCGAAAAGTCGATTCGCACCCGGTCGCTGTGGACCAAATATACGCCGCGGCAAAAGGACGATGCCGGTTGGCAACTATCCTTTCACTCGCAGCTCGAGGACGCATTGTCGGGCGGCGATATCTGGGTCGCCTTCCAGCCGCAGTACGGGATTGCGACGAAACAGCTCGTCGGGGTCGAAGCGCTCGCGCGCTGGACGCATCCGACGCGCGGCCCGATCCCGCCCGACGAGTTCATCGTCCAGGCCGAAAAAAGCCAGGACATCTATCGCCTCACCCTGTTCGTCATGGATCAGGCGATCCGGTCGGCGGCCGACCTCCACCAGCGCGGGCTCGATATCCATATGTCGGTCAACCTGTCGGCGACGCTGCTCGACCACAGTGATCTCGTCGGGACAATCCGCGTCATGCTGACCGCGCATCACCTGTCCGCCGAGAAATTGACGATCGAGATCACCGAAACCGCGCAGATCGAGAATAGCCGCCAGGCGAAGCAGACGCTCGCGCAGCTCCGCCGCGCCGGCATCCGCCTGTCGATCGACGATTATGGCACCGGCCAGTCGAACCTCGAATATCTGACCGAAATCGAGGCCGACGAAATCAAGATCGACAAGCGATTCGTCATGACCATGCGCGATTCGCAGCGGAACCTCGAAGTCGTCAAATCGACGATCGATCTCGCGCACCGCCTCGGCGCCGTCGCGGTCGCCGAAGGCATTGAAGACGCGCCGACGCTGGCAATTCTGGAACAATTGGGCTGCGACGTCGGGCAGGGGTATCTGCTTGGAAAACCGCAGCTATTTTCCGAACTGGTAAATAGCCTCGCCGCCCCTCCCCACAGCCGCACCGCCTGACTGCCAGATTGGCGGCAATCGCCCGTGTGCAATTATAGTTAAGACTCGATTTACCTTATCTATTAAGGTATATGCTCCGTTAACTGTTCCTCGTGGGCAGTGCCGACAGGAGATCTGACATGGGTTGGTTTTGGAAGTTCCTGGGTGGCGGCGGCACCGGCAACGGCGGCTCGGACGCGTAACCTGGATAAAAATTAGAATAAGGGCCTCGGACTTGTCCGGGGCCCTTTTTCTTTGCCCTTTGCGAGCAGGTCGATGGCGCCGCCGAGGTGTCCTTTTTTCGTTTCACACCGCACGCGCCGAAGCACCTAGGAAAAGCGTGCTTTGGAGCCGTGGGCGCCTTTTTCGCGCGGTGAACCGAATCAAAATATCGACGAGTTGAGTCCTCAATCTGTCATTTACCGTCTTGCATCGCAGCGCCGACGTGGCACTATGGGTGGTGGGTCAGCCACGGGGGCACCCCAAGAAATAGTATCAGGCCGAAAGTGGCGGATTTCCGTTGCCCATGAACCATGGGCTCGGGAAAACCCTCTTTGCGCCGAAAATAAGTCCCACGGGGATGCGTTTAGATGCTAGGATCGGGGCTTCGCCCTGGGTCGAACAAGACAGGAACATATGCGCCTCGGCGCATGGGTAGAACGGGGACGAGTAAATGGATTTTCGCGAGACGGAACGGGTGGAGACGAGCGACGTGGCGACGGTGGAACTGGCAAAGAATGACGCTCCGGCGCCCCTCGAAACGAAGGGCGAATCGGCTCCCGACGCGCAGCCGGCGGCGAAGCTGAACGACAGCAGCGAATCCAAGGTCCACGCGCGCCGATTCGAGGTCGTGACCGTGCGCGACCGCGACGCGCTGCTCACCGATTTCGGCAAGGAAACGTTGCAGGATCGCTACCTTCTCCCCGGCGAATCCTATCAGGATCTCTTCGCGCGCGTCGCGTCGGCCTATGCCGACGACCAGGACCACGCCCAGCGCCTCTATGATTATATCTCGAAGCTGTGGTTCATGCCCGCGACCCCCGTTCTCTCGAACGGCGGCACCGGCCGCGGCCTGCCGATCAGCTGCTATCTGAATTCGGTCCCCGACAGCCTCGAAGGCATTGTCGAGACGTGGAACGAGAATGTCTGGCTCGCCTCGCGCGGCGGCGGCATCGGCACCTATTGGGGCAGCGTGCGTGGCATCGGCGAGCCGGTCGGCCTCAACGGCAAGACCAGCGGCATCATCCCCTTCGTCCGGGTGATGGACAGCCTGACCCTCGCGATCAGCCAGGGCTCGCTGCGTCGCGGTTCGGCCGCCTGCTATCTCGACATCAGCCATCCGGAGATCGAGGAGTTCCTCGAAATCCGCAAGCCGTCGGGCGACTTCAACCGCAAGGCGCTCAACCTCCATCACGGCGTGCTGATCACCGACGAGTTCATGGAGGCCGTCCGCGACGGCACTGAATTCAACCTGCGCAGCCCCAAGGATCAGAGCGTCCGCGGCAGCGTCGATGCGCGCAGCCTGTTCCAGAAGCTCGTCGAAACGCGACTTGCGACCGGCGAACCCTATATCATCTTCATCGACCAGGTGAACCGCATGATGCCCAAGCATCACCGCGACCTGGGGCTGAAGGTTTCGACCTCGAACCTGTGCAGCGAAATTACCCTGCCCACCGGCCGCGACCATCTCGGCAACGATCGCACCGCGGTCTGCTGCCTCTCGAGCCTCAACCTCGAAACCTGGGACGAGTGGAATGGCGACAAGGGCTTCATCGAAGACGTGATGCGGATGCTCGATAACGTCCTTCAGGACTATATCGACCGCGCCCCGCCCGAAATGGCGCGCGCCAAATATTCGGCCAGCCGCGAACGCTCGGTCGGCCTCGGCGTGATGGGCTTCCACAGCTTCCTCCAGGCGCGCGGCCTGCCGTTCGAGGGCGCGATGGCGAAATCGTCGAACCTGCGCGTCTTCAAGCATATCCGCGCGCAGGTCGACCAGGCGTCGATGCTGCTCGCCAAGGAACGCGGCCCCTGCCCCGACGCCGCCGATCAGGGCGTGATGGAGCGCTTCAGTTGCAAGATGGCGATCGCGCCGACCGCGTCGATCAGCATCATCTGCGGCGGCACCAGCGCGTGCATCGAGCCGATCCCGGCGAATATCTATACGCACAAGACGCTGTCGGGCAGCTTCTCGATCCGCAACCCGCATCTGGAAGCCCTGCTCGTCGACAAGGCGAAGAACAGCGACGCGATCTGGAACTCGATCCTCGAACGCGGCGGCAGCGTCCAGCACCTCGACTTCCTGAGCCAGGACGAGAAGGATTGCTACAAGACCAGCTTCGAGATCGACCAGCGCTGGCTGCTCGAACTCGCCGCCGACCGCACGCCTTACATCGATCAGGCGGCGTCGCTGAACCTGTTCATCCCCGCGGACGTCGAGAAATGGGACCTGCTCATGCTCCACTATCGCGCGTGGGAGCTCGGCATCAAATCGCTCTATTACCTGCGGTCCAAGTCGGTCCAGCGCGCCGGCTTCGCGGGCGGGGTCGAGGCCGACAACACCGCCGAAGCGCCGGTGTATCAGCTGGAGAGCACCGATTATGACGAGTGCCTGGCCTGCCAGTGAAGTTTACCCCTCCCTCGTCACCCCGGACTTGATCCGGGGTCCACGCGGGGGAGCAGGACCCATCGATGGATTCCGGCCTTCGCCGGAGTGACGAAAAAATCTGACCCGAGGATAGCCACCATGTCCCTTCTAGAATCCCGCAAGACCTACAAGCCCTTCGAATATCCCTGGGCGTTCGATTTCTGGAAGCGCCAGCAGCAGATCCACTGGGTTCCCGAGGAAGTGCCGCTGGGCGAGGATTGCCGCGACTGGGCGCAGAAGATCAGCGACCATGAGCGCAACCTGCTCACCCAGATTTTCCGCTTCTTCACCCAGGCCGATATCGAGGTGCAGGATTGCTACCACGATAAATATGGCCGCGTGTTCAAGCCGACCGAGATCAAGATGATGCTGACCGCGTTCAGCAACATGGAAACCGTGCATATCGCCGCTTACTCGCACCTGCTCGACACCGTCGGCATGCCCGAAAGCGAATATGGCATGTTCCTCGAATATGAGGAGATGCGCGCCAAGCACGACTATATGCAACAGTTCGGCGTCGACAATGACGAGGATATTGCGCGCACGCTGGCGATGTTCGGCGGCTTTACCGAAGGCTTGCAGCTCTTCGCCAGCTTCGCGATGCTGATGAACTTCCCGCGCTTCAACAAGATGAAGGGCATGGGCCAGATCATCAGTTGGTCGATCCGCGACGAAAGCCTCCACTGCGAAGGCATCATCAAGCTGTTCCATACCTTCGTCAAGGAACGCGGCTGCCTGACCAAGGCGGTGAAGGAAGACATCATCGACACCTGCCAGAAGACGGTGCGGCTCGAGGATGCGTTCATCGACCTCGCGTTCGAACAGGGGCCCGTCCCCGGCATGACGCCCAAAGAGATCAAGCGCTATATCCGCTACATCGCCGACTGGCGCCTGGGGCAGCTCGGTTTCCAGCCGATCTACATGATCGACGAACACCCCCTCCCCTGGCTCGCCCCGCTGCTCAACGGCGTCGAGCACGCCAATTTCTTCGAAACCCGCGCGACCGAATATAGCAAGGGCGCGACCCGCGGCGAGTGGAACAATGTCTGGTCGAGCTTCGACAGCCGCAAGAAGGCCAAGGCGAACGACGACGCGACCCCCGTCATCACCGCCGAAACCGACGGCGAGGACATGTTCGCAAAGGCAGGCATCGCCGCCGAATGATAAGCTGAAAACCCCTCCCGCCTGCGGGAGGGGCAGCAAGACTTGGGAGCTTGCTCCCCTAGTCGCCGCGGGGAGGGCATCACACGCCAACCCCCGCCGCGACCCAAATCAACAAGGCCAACCAAATGACCGAAAAACAGAAACTCGTGCATCTAAGCCAGCCCCAGCGTTCGACGCTCGAAGGCCTCTCAAACCGCCGCCCCCAACTCCCCACCGACCCGATCCGCGACGAGCTCGTCACGCTGGGTCTGGTGGTCAAGCAGGGCGCCAAATGGGCACTGACCCCGACAGGCAAGAAGGTGCTGGCGGCGGGCTCGAACCGACGGAATAAGGGCGGGTTTTCGGTTTGAGGTAGCGGAAATTACGGAAATTACGGTGACAGAAATTACGGTTACAGGTGCAATAACCCCCAATTAGCTCGACACCGCATGGATGCCGGATCAAGTCCGGCATGACGATCCGAAGAGAAGCATCCAATCTGACTCCAATCTCGTCACCCCGGACTTGATCCGGGGTCCATCGCCGCCCTAGCCTCCACCCCATGCACGCCGACTTCCAGCCCTGCGCCTATATCATGGCCAGCGCGCGCCACGGCACGCTCTACACCGGCGTCACCTCGCACCTGATCCAGCGCATCTGCCAGCATCGCGACGGCAGCCTCGACGGCTTCACCAAACGTTATGGCGTCAAGACGCTCGTCTGGTTCGAACTCGCCGGGACGATGCACGCCGCGATTACGCGCGAGAAGCAGATCAAGAACTGGCAGCGCAAGTGGAAGATCGAGCTGATCGAGGCGACGAACCCGGACTGGCGCGATTTGGCCGAGGAACTGGGGTTGGCGTCGCTGTCCCCACCCTCGTCATCCCGGACTTGATCCGGGATCCATTACTACGGCCGTTGCTTGGCCCCCGGATCAAGTCCGGGGTGACGAACTAGGGGTGGCGCTTCTTGTCTTCGCGCCTTCGCGTAAAACCCAATCCCCGCGCCGCCCCCCACACCCCCAAATCCTATTTCGCACGCCCCACCCCAAAAACCCCTTTCCTACATTATCCGGCTATGCTCCAAACTGGCAGATGAGCCACATCGCCCCCATCCCTTCGCACGAATCGCCCCCCACCCCCGCGCTCGACGCGCACGGCCACGACCCCGCCGCTTACGACTGGGTGCCGGTGCTGAAAAAGCGGCGCAAGGACGGCTGGTCGCCCGGCAAACAGCGCGCCTTTATCGAGGCGCTGGCCGACACCGGCTCGGTCGTCGCCGCCGCACAGATCGTCGGCATGTCCGAATCCTCCGCTTACCGCCTGCGCCGCGCGCCGGGGGCGGCGGCGTTCGACCGCGCCTGGTCGGCGGCGATCGATGCGGCGGCGAAGAAATTGCTCGATGCCGCTTTCGAGCGCGCGCTGATCGGCACCGACGAACCGGTGTTCGACCGCGACGGCCACCGCGTCGGCCGTCGCCTGCGCCAGAGCGACCGGTTGCTCATGTTCCTGCTGCGCGCCTATGGCCCCGACTGTTTCCGCACCATGGCCGGCCGCCGAAGCGACCCCGCCCCCGCCGCCACTCCGGTGGCCGAGGCACTGGTCCATCTGCACCCCGAACCGCCCGCCGCGCCCGCCGCGCTGATGGCCCCCGACGCTCTTGCGGCGGCGCTGGAAATTGCCGATCTGTGCGACGGGGCGCTGCCGCACTGGTATCGCGACGCCGCAGGCGAAGCGGTCCCGGCACGCGCGGACGATGCCAATGCGGAATGACCATGAGGCTGAACTTTACTGAACTTTGACACGGCCAGGACGGCCCCCGGCCCCCTCAATTCACCGAAACCCCGCCCGGCACGCCGCGCATCCCCGTTGCCGCGAACAGCACCCCGCCGCGCACCGCTTCGGGCGAGTCTTCGAGCAAGGGCAGCGGCACCAGCGCGCGCGTCACCTCGCTGTCGTCGTCGACGACCAGCCGCAGCGTCGGGATGCCGATCCCGTCGCGCTCGGTCACCACGTCGCGGATCGAAGGAAGCGGCCAGGACAGCGTGCTGCCGCGGTACAGCCGCCTGCCGTCGTGGAACACATAAGAGTCGCGCTGGCGCCAAAGCCGCCGACACGTCCAAAAGGCATAGGCCGCGGCCAGCATCAGCGCCGTCGCCACCGCATCGCCGAACAGCAGCGCGCGGATCATCTCCCCCACCCCGTCGCGCCGCACCGGCCAGGCCTGCCGCAGCACCAACCCGGCGAGGAGCAGCGCGGAGAGCAATTGCCCCGCGAGCAGCGGCTTCGCCTTCAGCCGCGCGATCACGATGATGTTCCGATCCCACCCAGTCATCGCGCGTACATAGGTATCGCGGCCGCGCCGCGCCAGCCCGCACCGTCGGTCCGCACCGCCCGTCCGGGCGCTGGCGCCTCCGATCCGCTATTCGGCGATCATCGCGGCAAGCGTCGCGGTGTCGGCATATTCGTGCATCCGGGCGACGCGGCCCGCATCGTCGAACTCCCAACGCGAAAAAAGCTGCAACGTGCGCGGCGCGTCGCGGCCGTTGGAAAAGCGCGCGCGCCAGAGCACGGCAGCGCGATTCCCCTCGACGATCGTGTCGACACGCTCGACATCGGCGGCGTCGAGCAGGTCGGCGAGCCGCTCGATCGCGGCCGGCGCGTCGCCCGGCCCGGTCGGATAGCGCGTCATCAGCGCCTCGGCGCCTTCCATCGCATAGGTCGCGCCTTCGGCCCAGATGGCGTTCATCACCTCGATATCGCCCGCCGCGCGCGCCGCGAAGGCACGGTCGATCGTGGCGATCATCTCCTCGCGTGTCGGCATGATTCCTCTCCCTTCCCGCACAGGATCATAACCGAAACCGCCGCCGTCCGGGAGTCCGGCCCGCGCCGGAACGGAGCAAAGCGAAGGGGCAAGCCGCCCCGACGACGCGGCGAATGCGCTTCAATCATGCCCCCGCGATGCTATGATGCGCCGTCCCCAAGGAAAGGAGAAAGGCCATGCAGGCCGTAACCAAAGGCGATCGCCGCAAGGAACTCGATGTCCTCCTGGGCCAGATTCAGGCGCATCCCGAACGCGACTGGAGCAGCGCGCGGCGCCGCATCGCGACGCTGAACAAGCTGATCACGGGCAAGCCCGCCCCCGCGAAGACGCACTAGGGCCGCGGGTGTTCGTCGCATAGCTGCGGCGACTCGCCGCCCCCTTCGCAACATCTCCCCCGCTCGCCGGTTTCCCGGCACAGGGACGCCCGCGACGGCTGCCCGCAGCCAAGGAGATTTTCGATGCGCAAGGCTCTCACCCTCATCGCCGCGGGCGCCGCGATCCTCGCCACCCCCGCGATCGCGCAGGTCGGCGGAAGCGTCGATGCGACCGTCGGCGCAGGCGCCGGACCGCTCGCCGGGACCGTGGGCGACGTCACCGGACAGGTCGGCAACACCGTCGATCGGGTCGATGGCGCGGTGAATGGCACGATCGATTCGGCAAAGCTCGTCGTCGCGACGCGCGAGCAGGTGCGCGCCGGCGCCCAGGTGACCGACACCGCGGGCAACAGCGTCGGCACGGTGCAGAGCGTCGATGGCGACAATGCGGTGATCGTCGATGGCGGCAAGCTCTACAATATCCCGCTCGCCGCACTCTACAGCAAGGCCGACAGCGTCACCGGCCCGCTGGTGACCAAGCTGTCCAAGACCGAGATTCGGGCGCGCGTCCACGGCAGCGGCGGCGCCGAGACCCACTGAAGCTATCGGCGTGCGGCGCCGGGGAAGGCAGGACCGGCGGTGAGTTCGATGTCGCCGCCTGCGGTCACCGGCACCACGGTGCGGCCGAACCAGACATAGCGCGCGGTCGGCCGGTCGAGGTCGCGGTCGTATCGCGCCGCCGCCTTGGCCCGGTCATAGCCCATCCAGCCGAGCATCGCCGGAAAGATCTGGCTCGCCGAATGGCCCGTTTTCGGCGCCGCGGCATAGCGCGCGGCCTCGCCAGTCGGCAGGAATGCGATTAGCGGCACGCGAAATTCGTCGGTCACCGCTTCGGGACTGCAATGCGGCAGCCTGCCCGGCGTCAGATTCTGCCCATGGTCGGAGGTGTAGACGATGGCGACCGCTTCGCGATCGACCCCGGCGAGCAGATGGTCGAAAAAGCGGCCCTTCGACCAACGCAGCGCGGTGTCATATTGCAGGCCGACCGGGCTGTCCGCGGGGATCGCGCCCGCCGGATAATGGTCGCGATACTGAAAATGCACCCCTTGCAGCACGACATAGGTGAAGCTCTTGCCCGCGCGCTTCATCTGCGCATTGAGCGTGTCGGCGATCTGGAGATCGGTATCGATCCCGCCGACCATCGAGCGATAATCATCGATCAGCGCACGCTCGGGCGGCAGCATCAGATTCTGCGGCGCCCCCGTCGCCTGCCCGTCGATCAGCATCGTGCGATAGCCGGCGGCGCGGGCGTAGGCCCAGATCGAGGGGGTGCGCCGAAGGTCGCTCGCCGCCGTCACGCGCCGCACATCGACCCCCGATCGCAGCGCGACCTGCGCGGGCGCGCTGCAATTGCCGAGCGCCGCCGCGGTGCCGAAATCGACATGCGGCATCCCGGCCAGTCCCGGTGCGATCAGCCGCGCGAAGGGCGCCTCGGCAACGCTTTCATCGACCAGCCACACGATATGGCGCGGCGCTTTCGCATCGGGGTCGGGCGCCATGTCGATCGGGTCACGCGGCGGCGGCGGCGGCGCGCGCAGCAGATCCCAGCCGAGGCCATAGACGCTGCGTTCGGCGCTTTCGGGCCGAACCTCGAACGTGCGATAGAGGATGCTCGGGAAGATGAGCAGCGCGAGCAGCCCCGCCGCGATCCCCTTCCCCCACGGCAGTCGGCCGCCGCCCCGCGCGATCGCGCGCGCCGCGACGAACAGCGCAAGCGCCGCCGCGACCTGCGCGCCGACCCACAGAAATTGGTCCCCGAACTGGCCCGCCGCATGCCCCGCCTGCCGCGCTTCGCCGATCATCCAGGCAAAGGAGCCGTCGTCGAGGAGGCTGCCGACGATCTGGCTGTAACCAATGTTGACCAGGACCGACGCGCCCGCGAGGGCGAGCAGCGCCGTCGCCCAGCGGCGCGGGAAAAGCAGGAGCGCGGCGAGGAATACGGCCCCCTGGAACGCCATGAACAAAAAGGCGGCGATCGCGCTCGCGCGGTCGCCCGCGGCCCAGCGATAGAGGATGGCATGGGTCAGTTGGAAGCGGTTCGCGGCCGCATAGCCGGCGGCGAACAACAGCAAGGCCGCCGCCATCCGTCCCCACCCGGCGCGCCATGGTTGCGGCGCTTTGCTGCGGTTCGTCGAATCCATCCCCGCTGGCTAGCGGCAAAACTTTGAAGAATCACCAAGGCCAAACGAAAACGGCCCGCCCCGCTGTGGTGGGACGGGCCAGTTTCGAGTGCCGGGGCGCCGGATTGCGGCCCCGGCCATCTATGTCCGGCTATTCGGCTTCCTCGAACAGGTCGACCGCGTTGGCGGCATTCGCCGACAGGCGCACCGTGTCGCCCTCGACCGCGGCGACAAGCCCGGCGGGCAGATAATGATGCTTGCCGTTGCCGCTGTCGGCCTTGGTCAGCTTGATCCGCTCGCCGTCGAGATGATCGACGGTGCCGACATGGACGCCATCGGCGCCGATGACGTTCATATGTTCCTTGATCGCGCTGTGATCATGCTCGGCCATGGCAAATCTCCTTGTCGCTCCCGAAGCGGGAGCCTTGCCGATCATACGCCCGAAAAGCGAGTCGGCTCCAGCGCCTCCGACGAGCCGCCCGAAAGCCGCGCCGGCCTTCCATGGACCATCAGCACCAGGGGCGGCGATAGCCTTCCCAGCGCCGCGCGAGCCCGTCGCCGACCAGCGCGTCGCCGACGCTCGTGCCGCCGCGCGTCACGATGCGCAGCCTGCGGCCATAGCGGTCGGTGTCGCGATCGATGCTCTCGAGGCTGAACGCGCCAGCGTTCAACCAGCGCCGCAGCCGTTCGGTCGCCGCCTTGCCGAGCGCCGCCTCCCTGGCGCAGCGCGCGGGATGGGTTTCGGGGGTGTCGATGTCGGCGACGCGATATTTCTCACCCTCGAACCAGAAGGTGTCGCCATCGACGACGCAATTGCGGCCGCCGCCCGTGTGGCAGAAGCCAAAGCGGGCTGACAGGCCGTCGCGGGCCGGCCCGGCGCCGGCAAGCAAGGGCATTGCGGCGGCCACCTGTTGGACGGAACCGGCCTGCAACGCCGCCAGCGTCCCGGCAAAGCCGCCGCAGACGACAAGCGCCAGCCACAGAGCGAAGTGATCGCCCCGATTTCGGCCTTGGGACCGAAATCGCGGCCGGGATACACGCGCCTTGCGATGCGATGGGCGAGGCGGAAAGAGCGATCGGGCCATGCCCTCCTTCTGCCACCCAAGGCTTAGCGAAATGCCAACGAAACGCCTCCGCCATGGTGGATATCGAGGGCAATCGCGCCCGTTCGGGCGTCATAATCGAGCAATCCCGGGCCACCTGCGTGGCTGACGATCGCTTACGGCGCTCCGCGCGGTTCATCGTCGTCGACCCCGCCGGGGCCGAGTTCGTCCTCTTCATCATCGTCGCTGCGTTCGCCGCGATAGGCGTCCATGTCGATCCGGCCCGACCGCTCCATCTGGCGCATATGATCGACGAGATCCGCGGCATCGTCGGTTTCGCCGCGCGCCTTGACCTTGGCGCTGTCCGCGCGCGGGCGTTGCCGCCGCGCCGCTGCGGCGACCGTCTGCGCCTGCGCCTCCTCGTCGTCCTGTTCGCGATTGCGCGCTTCGGGGGCTTCGCTGCTGTCGCGGGGATCGTCGATCATGACCGGCTCCTTCCAGGGGGACAGCCAGAAAACGCGCGGAGCCGCGCCGCCGTTCCGTCAGGCTCCCTGTTCAGGCGGCCGCCGCCAGCACCTTGGTCTCGATCACGCGGATGAAAACCTCGGGATCCTGGGCGCCGGGGATGAGCATCCGCCCGCCCAGAATGAAGGCGGGAACCCCCGTTACATTCTGGTCGGCCCAATAGGCTTCCTCGGTGCGCACCATCTCGCCATAATCATCGCCGGCGAGGATGGCCGCCGCGCGGTCGCGGTCGAGCCCGACCGACGCCGCGATCTCGGCGAGTGCCCTATGGTCGCTCACATCGCGATTGTCGGTAAAATGGGCGCGGAACAGCGCCAGCTTGAGCGCCGTCTGCACACCCGTCGCCGCGACCTGCTCGGGCTCCTCGAGCGCGCCGGCCCAGTTCAGTAGGCGGTGCGCGTCGAAACTGTTGCGCATCCGGAATGCGGGTCCGCGATTGAAGGTGAAGCCGAGGTCCGCCGCGATCCCCGCCATCCTGCCGCTGTTCGCCCGGCTCTGTTCGGCGCTGACGCCATATTTGCGCATGACATGGCTTGCGGCATCTTCGCCGTCGGGCGGCATATCGGGGTTGAGCTCGAACGGATGCCATTGGACACGAAAATCCAGCCGCCCCGCGAAATGCGCGATCACCTTCTCGAACTTCAGCCAGCCGATGATGCACCATGGACACATCACGTCGGAGACGATGTCGATCGAAAGGCGCGGCATATCGGTCACGGATAGCATCTCCAGTCGGGGCGGGCCGCCGCGCTACGACCGATCCGATTCGCGGCGCTCCTTGCCCAAACGCCGGTCGCCCTTCCGACGCTCCGGCCCTTTATAATCGGGGTCGTCGGCGATCCGCCGGTCTTCCCCGCGTCTGTCGCCATCGCGCTTGTCGTCGGCTGGCTTGTCTTCGGCTCCCATACGCTCCCCCTTCCACCACAAAAGGAAACAGAAGCGACCCGGGGGCAGTTACTCATATAATGGCCAAAAAGACAAGCAGGGCGGGCATCGGCGGATGGTGCCTTGGCGGCTTTGGGATAGGGGGTTGCCATCCCCCTCGCCACCCGCCGCTCGATCAATGCACCGTATCGACGGGCACCCCCGATGCCGTCGGCGCGGGCCGCGACAGCACCCACCAGCTTGCCACCATCAGCCCGGTCGACAGCGCCTCGATGATCATCGCCTGGATGATGCCGGCGTTGACGGTATCGCCGCTGCCGATCCCGATCAGCCGACCAATCAGCGCGGTGCCATAGAGCGCCGCGGGCGCCAGCAGCGCGCGCGACCAGCCGGGAACCAGCGCGCCTACCGCCGCACCGGCTGCGGCGACAAGGAAAAAGGCCGACAGGTCGGCGCGCACCGTATTGGCCGCCGCGCCCTCGGCGATGATGCCGAACAATTCGGTGAAGCTGGCCGGATCAAATATCCCGCGTAGCCCGACGATCGCGAAGAACAGCGCCCAGAGCAGGAGCGCGCCGCGCAAGACCCAGTGAACCATGCCTCTTCTCCCATTTTGCGCGCAGGCTGCGGCATCGGGAAAGAAAGTGCAATCTATTCCGCGGGGAAGGTTTCGTCGATCCAGCCCCCGCCGAGAACGCGGCTGGCGTCGGCGGCATCATAGAGCACCGCCGCCTGCCCCGGCGCGACGCCATATTCGGGAGCGCCGAAAATCAACCGGTCGCCTTCGATCCGTGCGGGCACGGGCCTTGCCATGCTGCGCACCTTGGCGAGCACCGACCGTCCGTCGACCGCGCCGAGCCAGTTCGCTTCGCCCAGCCGCGCGCCCGACACCGCGAGCGCGCGCCGCGGCCCGACGATCACCCGCTTCGCCGCGGCATCGAGACGGACGACATAGAGCGGTTCGGCCTGCCCGCCGATCTCGATCCCGCGGCGCTGGCCGACGGTATAATGAATCAGGCCGCGATGCGCGCCGAGCAGGCGGCCATCGACATGGACGATTTCGCCCTGGTCGTCGGCCTCGGGGCGCAGCTTCCTGACCAGAGTCGCATAATCGCCATCGGGGACGAAACAGATGTCCTGGCTGTCGGGCTTGCCCGCGACGCCGAGGCCGAGGTCGCGCGCGATCTCGCGCACCACGCTCTTTTCGAGCCCGCCGAGCGGGAAGCGCAGGAAATCGAGCTGTTCCTGCGTCGTCGCGAACAGGAAATAGCTCTGGTCGCGCGCCGGATCGACCGCGCGGTGCAGCTCGGCGCCCGCGGGCCCCATCATGCGGCGGACATAATGGCCGGTCGCCAGGCAGTCGGCACCCAGATCCTTGGCGAGCTGGAACAGGTCGGTGAACTTCACCCCCATGTTGCAGCGCACGCACGGGATCGGCGTGCGGCCGTTCAGATATTCGTCGGCGAACTGGTCGATCACCGTATCGCGAAAGCGGCTTTCATGGTCGTGGACATGATGTGCGAAGCCCAGCCGGTCGGCGACCGCGCGCGCATCGCGGATGTCCTGCCCCGCGCAGCAGGCGCCGACGCGCTTTGCCTTGGCGCCATGATCATAGAGCTGGAGGGTCACGCCTATCACCTCGGCGCCCGACCGCGCGGCGAGCGCGGCGACGACGCTCGAATCGACGCCGCCCGACATCGCGACGACGACTCGCCGGTCCTTCAACGGTTCGGCGAGCTGAAAGTCGGCGCGGATAGCGCCGGCAGGGGGGGAAATCGTCTCGATCATCGCTCGCGCCATCTAGGGATGCGCCACCCGAAATGCCAGCTTTTCCGCCACGGCCGTCAAGATATTGACGGGGGTTAAGCTTCGCTAACAAGCGATGAAATGGGCATTTACTGGACCTTAGCCCCTCCCGGCTAGACGGGTGGCATGAACGTCGACCCGTCAGATTTTCCACAGCTTGCCGACGCATCGCGCCTGTCGGAGCCGGGATTCGACATCTTGCTGGCGGTTTCCGAGGCGCGGCAGGCGGCATCGCCGACGGTGCGCATGCTCCGCGCCCGGGCGACTCGCGACCGCCACGCGGCGCGCGTTAACGCCCTCAGCCATTTTCTCGCCGCCGCACCCGCCGCGACGGAACAAAGTGCCGCGCGGCCCGTTCGTTTTCTCGACCTGTCCGACGGAGCGAACGCCTTGCCCGAAACTGTGAACAGCCTGTTTACCAGAGGGTTTCAGCCGATGTTGAACCCCTTGCATATACCACCCTGGTTGTCGGCCTCGCCGATCCCCCACGACGAAGACAATATGGAATGAACATGATCGAGAATCAGAAAATCCGGCCCGCACAGGTCATCGGTCCGCTCGGCGAACCGATGACGCTCGACTCGCTGCCGCCGGCGAACACCACCCGCTGGGTCGTTCGCCGCAAGGCAGAGGTCGTGGCTGCGGTCAATGGCGGTCTCCTGACCGTCGATGAGGTGTGCGAACGCTATGGCCTGACGCTCGAAGAGTTTGCCGGCTGGCAGCGGTCGATCGACCGCAGCGGCATGCCGGGCCTGCGCGTCACCCGCATCCAGCACTATCGCGATCTTTACGAGCGCCAGCAGCGCTTCTGATCGCGGTTCGTGCGACACGTTAGGAAGAGGGCGCTTCTGGCGCCCTCTTTTTTTGGCGATTATGCCATTTGCAAACACACCCTCGCCACCATCGTCATGCTGAACGTGTTTCAGCATCCATGGTCTACTCTCTCAGGCAGCGCTGCGCCTAATTCGAGGGCAGGCCATGGACCCTGAAACAAGTTCAGGGTGACGAGAGAATAAATGAGATCGGCCGACAGCCGATGGGTTCGCAAACGACATAATTGCCCTTTTGGATTGTCGGCGGTCGAACCGATGCCACCCCCCCCCACAATATAAAATAACGGTATCACAAAGGCTTGTGAATTTCCGTGCAACTCTGGCGTTCACCCGGCGTTAAGCGTCGGAGTCAAACTTGGAGATTATTCGATATGCGCAAGATGATCATTGCCCTCAGCATCGCTTCGGCGCTCACGCTCGGCGCCTGCCAGAGCAAGCAGGCCGATCAGGTCGAGGACCAGACGGAAGCCCAGTCGGACGCGATCGACGCGCAGGCCGACGCCATGCCCGAAGGCCCGGCGAAGGATGCAACCGAAGCAAAGGCCGACGCGGTCGAGAACGCCGGCGAAGCAAAGGCCGACGCGATCGACAAGGGCGTCACTCCGCCCCCCGCCGACACCACGACCCCGGCTCCCGAGCCGCAAACCAAATAAGCCTGTCCCGAAAGGGCAGCCTCAAGCGAAAGGCGCCGGGGCCAGCCTCCGGCGCCTTTTCCTTTGGCCGCGCCGCGCCAAAATCGCTCCTTGTGACCGGCGTCATAGTGACGTCATGTCGCCGCCTATAAAGCGGTTGGCGAGGGAAGGGACGGCAGCGTGCCGCCACGGCCTTCACCCTTCCGCCGCGGGCGCGACCCCTCGCGGCGGGAGGGACCCCCCCCGTCGGCGGGACCCCGCGCCGTGCACGACGATGGGTCGATCGGTCGGCCGGTGCCTCGATCATCGCTCTCCCCTCCTCCGATACCCAAAGACCAGATTCCTCGTGAGGCAGGTCGGATCGATTCAAATATGCCCGGCGGCGCGGCCGACGATGAAAAAGTTGAAAGAGTCATGGAACTTAAGCCGCGAATCGGGGGTTGGTTAAAAAAATTAATCGAAATCAGTCGGGGTTACGGGTCGTGCGCAATTTCTCTCTATCTCCTTCGACGCCGGGCATCGCCCCGCTCGGCGCGGTGCTGGCAGGCGACGCAGGCTATGCCGGTGTCGTCGGCCATGATTTCGGCCCGGCGTCCGAGACGTTCGGCGAAAAACTCTCGCGGCTTCGCAAGGCGCGGCGCTGGACGCAGTCCGATCTGGCGCAGCAGCTTGGCGTGACCGAGGCGTCGGTCTGCTATTGGGAGCAGGACCGTTCGCGGCCCAAGGCGGCGCGGCTGCAATCGCTCGCCGCCTTGCTCGACACCCCGATCGCCGAGCTTCTCGGCGATGCGCCCTCCGGCCGTGCCAACCTTGGCGAGATCGTCGCGCGCATGCGCGCCGAAATCGCCCAGATCGCGGGCACCAGCCCGTCGAAGGTGAAAATCGTCATCGAAATGTAGCGGCCCGCGCGCCGCGATCAGGCATCGTCCCCCATCCGCAGCGCGGCGATGAACGCCTCCTGCGGGATGTTGACATTGCCATATTCGCGCATCCGCTTCTTGCCCTCCTTCTGCTTTTCGAGGAGCTTTTTCTTGCGCGTCGCGTCGCCGCCATAGCATTTGGCGGTCACGTCCTTGCGCAGCGCCGCGATGGTTTCGCGGGCGATCACCTTGCCGCCGATCGCCGCCTGGATCGGGATCTTGAACATGTGGCGGGGGATCAGGTCCTTGAGCCGTTCGCACATGCCGCGGCCGCGGGTTTCGGCGGTGCCGCGGTGGACGATCATGCTCAGCGCGTCGACCGGCTCGTTGTTGACGAGGATGCTCATCTTGACGAGGTCGCCGGGGCGGTGGCCGATCTGGTGATAGTCGAACGACGCATAGCCACGGCTGATGCTCTTCAGCCGGTCATAGAAGTCGAACACGACTTCGTTGAGCGGCAGTTCATAGGTGATCTGCGCGCGGCCGCCGACATAGGTCAGATTCTTCTGCACCCCGCGCCGGTCCTGGCACAGCTTCAGGATCGGGCCGAGATATTCGTCGGGCACATAGATCACCGCCTCGATCCACGGCTCCTGGATTTCGTCGATGCGGTTGGGGTCGGGCATGTCGGCGGGGTTGTGGAGTTCGATCTCCTTCGCCGCCTCGTTCTTCGTATGGCCGAGCTTCAGCTTGTAGACCACCGACGGCGCGGTGGTGATCAGGTCGAGGTCATATTCGCGGGTCAGCCGCTCCTGGATGATCTCGAGGTGGAGCAGGCCGAGGAAACCGCAGCGAAAGCCGAAGCCCAATGCGGCGCTGCTCTCCATCTCGAAGCTGAACGACGCATCGTTGAGGCGAAGCTTCTGGATGCTCTCGCGCAATTTCTCGAAGTCGTTCGCGTCGGTCGGGAACATGCCGCAGAAGACGACCGGCTGGACTTCCTTGAACCCCGGCAGCGCCTGCGCCGCCGGTTTTTTCGCATCGGTCACCGTGTCGCCGACGCGCGCCTGCGCGACGTCCTTGATCTGCGCGGTGATAAAGCCGATCTCGCCGGCGCCGATCTCGGTCAGTTCCTCGCGCTTTGGCGTGAAACAGCCGACGCGGTCGATCAGGTGGGTGGTGCCCGCCTGCATGAACTTGATCTGCTGGCCCTTTTTCAGCACGCCGTCGACGACGCGAACGAGGATGACGACCCCCAGGTAGGGGTCGTACCAGCTGTCGACGAGCATCGCGACGAGCGGTGCGGTCGCGTCGCCCTTTGGCGGCGGGATGCGGGTGACGATCGCCTCGAGCGCTTCCTCGATGCCGATCCCCGCCTTGGCGCTGGCGAGCACCGCATCGTCGGCGGGCAGGCCGATGATATCCTCGATCTCGGCCTTCACCTTGTCGACGTCGGCGGCGGGCAGGTCGATCTTGTTGATCACCGGCACGATCTCATGATCATGCTCGATCGACTGATAGACGTTGGCGAGCGTCTGCGCCTCGACGCCCTGCGCCGCGTCGACGACGAGCAGAGCGCCCTCGCACGCGGCGAGCGACCGCGACACTTCATAGGCGAAGTCGACGTGGCCGGGCGTATCCATCAGGTTGAGCTCGTAGGTCTCGCCGTCCTTCGCGGTATATTTGAGGCGCACCGTCTGCGCCTTGATGGTGATCCCGCGCTCCTTCTCGATATCCATATTATCAAGGACTTGCGCCGACATCTCGCGCGCGGTCAGCCCCCCGGTGAACTGGATCAGCCGGTCGGCGAGCGTCGACTTGCCATGGTCGATATGGGCGATAATGCTGAAATTGCGGATGTGCGAGAGAGGCGTGGTCATGGGGGGCGCACTAGCAGGGGTTTGCGGCGCTGTCAGCAGGCACTTAAAGCCACAAAAGCCCCGCACGCGCGGACCGGATTTGTGTCTTTTGTGGCTTTAGGACGAACCCGTCTCCAGGAAGGTCGTGAAAACCGGCCGCAGCAGACGGTGCCATTTCGATCCAAAGTTCAGGAAAGTTCAGCCCTGTGAAACAGTTTTTCCGCGTGAGCAAGCTGTGAACGGTCGCGCGCCGGCGGCGGGAACGGACAGCGGATATCGACGAAATCAAAGAGCCGGAACGGAGGCTGGCATAGGGAGACAATGTAGGAAAGGGGGTTTTTCGCATGGAGGCGCGGAGGCAAAAGGAAAGGCGTTTAGCGCGGAGATGCGGAGCGCGCGCGGCGACCGCGGGTGCAGCCTCGCCCCCGATCCAGTCCGGGCTCCTCGCAAGGACGAGAAGGATCAAGTCGATGTCATCAGGCGCTGGCTTCCGACTTAGAGCGCCAGCCACCGCGCGCAATCGTCCCTGACCCGCGCGTCGTCATCGCGCAGCCCGCGCTCCAGCACCGCCGCCCTCCCCTCGCCCTCCGCGACTGCCGCCAATGCGGCAATCGCGTTCGCGCGCACCCTTGGCACCGGGTGGGCCTGCGCGAACTGTTCGGCGATATCCTGGCCGTTGTCGCTCAGGTGGACGGCGCAGCGGAGCAGCATTTCGCCGCCGGTCAGCGTCGGACGCCTGGCGATCGTGCCATGCTCCAGATCGACGATATATTGGTCGCGCCACGGGATATGCTCACCCTCGTCCATGATGTTGAGGCTGACCGACAACCGCTCGGGCGGGAGTTGGCTGTGGACGTCGCGGTGGGCGCGGTAGAGCATCATCTTGCCTTCGCTCAAACGACTGCGTTCGACAAATTTGAGGTTCAGCGGCTCGCCTAGGCGGCCATCGACCGCTTCGGCGTCATAGTCATAATAGTCGCTGACATAGCCGGGCCCCCAATAGCCGGTGGTCAGGAAGTGGAAATTATGGTCGTGCGGCACGTCATAAGCGAAAGCCGCCGCGCCGCTGGCCGCGTAAACGGCGTCGGTCGCGGCGGGCCAGAGGTTGGCGCGCAGGAAGAAACCACGCGGGCTGCGATGGAGGAGAAAGACCTGCGCCGAATAGCGGCTCGCCGCGAGCTGGTCGGCGTAGCTTGCCTTGAGTTCGGCGATGACGCGATCGGCCAGAAACAAGCGGTTGCGCGACAGGCCGGCGAGAAGATGGGTGCAGCGCGCGAGGCTGTCCTCGTCGGCGAGATCGACGCCGCTTTCGTCGAGCCGCGCCGCGACTTCGGCGAGATCATGGACGGGGCCGGCGGGGGGATCGATCGGGCGGGGCATCGGCTTCTTCTCCACAGGGAGGCTGGGGTGGGCACGTGGCCGAGGCCACCACCGCCCTGCGACTAGGGAGGACCCTCGCGAACAAGTTCGCACGTCTCGCCGTTCCTCCTCTGAAGAGGAGGGGGCTCGAGAAGCGCCAGCGTCGCCGATGCGGCGCGGCGGACTTCGGGGTGGGGATCCGACGCGGCCATGCGGACGAGATGCGGCCGCGCGGCAATCGGGTCGAGCGCGACCAGTTCGCGCATCGCGGCCCATCGCGCCGCAAAATCGCCGCTTTCGATCTCGGCGGCGAACAGCGGCACGGCGTCGCGGCGGCCGAAGGCGCGGAGCAAGCCGAGCCCCATCTGCCGGAAGCTGGCGTCGCGGCGCGCGGACGAGAGGTGGACGAGCCGACCGCTCGCCAGATCATAGGCGCGCACCGGCAGCGGCGACGGCGGCTGCACGGCGAGTTCGAGGAACAAGATGTCGCCCGTCGCGTCGGCGAGCGTGAAGCTTTCGCGCGCGGTGTCGAGAATCAGCTCTTCCCCCGCCACCAGCGGGCGCGCCGCCTCGCTCCGGCAGCGGGAGGCGGCCGCGGCCGTGAAGGCGCCTTCCTCTTCGGCGGCGCTGACCGCAACGCGGTGCCGACGGATCGACGCGCCGCCCGCCGCGAGGAAACGGATCGCGGCGCCCCCCGGAACGAAGCGGGCGATCGCCGGGCTTCGCGCGCCGCGTTCAAAGCCCTCGAACTGGAGCGTCAGCCGGACGGCGCCATGCTCCGCGACGAGCAGGCCGCCCGCGCTCTCCCCGCCCCCGATCGGGCGCAGCGGCGGCGAGGCGAAGGGATCGGCCGCCAGCAAGGCCGCCGCTTCGCCCAGCCGCCGCGCGAGCCAGTCGCTGTCGGCCAGCCACGGCGCGAGCGCGGCGATCGCGACGGTGGGTGGTTCGTGCGCGACCGCCGCCATCGCCGCGTGCAGGCCACCGGGCCGCCCGTCTTCGCCCCGCCAGCGCGCGTTGAGGCGCGCGGCGGCGCGGCGGATGCGCTCGCGGCGCGGATCGGCGCGGCCCGGATCGGCGCGGCTGGGAAAATGGTCGTGACGCGAGGCTGTGGCCATGGAGGATGCCGACGGTTGCCGGGCGGACAGCGGCTTCGTCGCCGCCCGCCCGGAGGAACTCAGTTGTAGATGATCGTTGCGACGGTGACCGCGATCTCGAAGACCGAGGGCCCCGAACTCGCGCTTTCGCCCGCAAAGGCGCCGAACAATCCGACCGCGGTATCGAGAAGCGGCACGGCGTCGATATCGATGGCAGGCAATTCCATTCATCCCTCCTCTATGCGGCAGCGGGGACGCCGCCGACGCAAGAGCTATGGATGCCGCGGCGATGCGCCCAGTTAATTTATCGTAATCGGGTCGCGGTCGATGCGGCGGCGGCAGGGCGCCGCTCAAGACCCTTTTGAGCGCAGCGCCGATGACGGCGGAACAATGTGCGGCCTGTCCGCGTTCAGCGGCTGGGCAATCGCGCCAGGAACATATTCCGTGCGCCCTTTCCAAGGAGTGATCGATGCGTATCCAACCGCTTATTCTCACCGGCGTCGCCGCCGCCGCGCTCGCCGTTTCGGCCTGCTCGAAACAGGATGAGGTCGCCGCCGCGCCGCCGCCGCCCGGCGCCGTGCCGGGAAGCGTTGCCGCCGACCGCGACGGCGACGGCATCATCGACGGCTATTACACCGCCGACGGCATCTATCACCCCAACGCACCGATGATGCCGCCCCCGCCGCCCGCCCCGACGCGCGCTGGGGAAAGAGGCTGACTTCGACCCGGAGGGGAAGGCGCCGCCTTCCCCTTTTCCTGACATTATTGAGTGCGAGCCTGGCCGCCGGCATCCCGGTGGCCGTGACCGCGCGCGCGGCGCCGACGGCGGTCGCGGTGGGCGGCATCGCCGCCGCGATCCGCGCGGAAGCGGGCGGCGACCTCAAGCATTTCTATGCCGCGCGCGATTTCCGGCCGCTGTGGGTCCGCGCGGGAAAGACCGGCCCGGCGGCGCAGACGCTGCTGGCCTATCTTGAGTCGGCCGATCTCGACGGGCTGAAGCCTTCATCCTACGAACCCGACCGGCTGCGCGAGATGATCCGCGACGCGAACCGTGGCGATGCCCAGGCACAGGCGCGCGCCGAACTGGCGCTGTCAAAGGCGTTCGCGCGCTATGTCGGCGACATGCGGCGGCCCGAGCGGGACCGGACCATCTATGCCGACAAGTCGCTGAAACCCAAAAAGCCGAGCGCGCTGGCGGTGCTGCGCGCCGCGGCCTTTCCCAAGAATTTCGACGCCTATCTGGCGGGCATGGACTGGATGAGCGAACATTATGGGCGCCTGCGCGGGCTGGTGGCGCGCGCCGAGAAACAGGGCGCATCGCGCGAGACGCTGGCGCGACTGCACCGCAATCTCGACCGGACGCGGATTCTGCCGGGGCCGTGGGTCCACCACATCGTCGTCGATGCCTCGTCGGGACAGCTCTGGTATTATGGGTCGGGCAAGCGGCAAGGGTCGATGCGCGTCGTCGTCGGCGCCGCAAAGACGCAGACGCCGCTGCTCGCGGGCAAGCTGCAATGGGCGATCCTCAATCCCTATTGGAACGTCCCCACCTATCTGGCGCGCGACAGCATCGCGCAAAAGATATTGGGGGGCCGCAGCCTCGCCTCGCTCCACATGGAGGCGCTGTCGGACTGGGGACCGAACCCGGCAAAGATCGACCCCGCGACGATCGACTGGCACGCGGTCGCGGCGGGCAAAGAGGAGATCCGATTGCGCGAGCTGCCGGGCGCGGGCAATTCGATGGGGCGGGTCAAATTCCTGTTCCCGAACAAGGAGGGCATCTACCTCCACGACACGCCCGACCGCGCGCTGCTCGCCAAGCCCGACCGCCATTTCAGCAACGGCTGCATCCGGCTGGAGAATGCGGGCGAACTGGGACGCTGGCTGATGCAGCGGCCGCTGAAGGCGCCGTCGAACAAGCCCGAGCAGGCGGTGCCGCTGCCCGCCGAGGTGCCGGTCTATCTCACCTACATCACTGCGGTCGCAACCGAGCGCGGAGTGGCGTTTCGGGATGATATCTACGGGCGCGACGGGTAGAGCCACAGCGACAGACCCGGCGGCGGATCGGCGGGCGGTGCGTCGGCGATATGGCGCACCGCGTCGGCGCGGGCGCGATCGAGGATCGCGGCGGGAACGGCCTCCTCATGGAAAATATGGTCGGCCTCGCCCAGCAGCCGCGCAGCGCGCAGGGTGAGGTCGTCGGGGTCGATACTGGCGAGGCGGATGGTTTCGAGGCGTGAAGGCTCGGCGGCAGCGTCGTTTACAAGCCAGCCGGCCACCTTGTCCGCTGCATCGCCATCGAGGGGATCGAGCGCGCCGCCGGGGGCGAGCGCGGCGTCGATCGCGCGGCGGCGATCGGGCGCGGCGGGCCAACGCGCCTTCATCGCGCCGCGCGCGGCGTGAAGGGCCGACGCCAGCGCGCCGAGCCTAGCCGGAAGCAGCACCTCGATCCGCTGGCGCACCGCCTTGGCGAGCCCCGCCGAGGCCCCGCCGGTGCCGATCGCGATCGTGACCGGGGCGCGGTCGACGATCGCGGGGGTGGTGAAGTCGCAAAGATCGGGCCGGTCGACGACATTGACGAGCAGACCGCGCGCGCGAAGATCGGCGGCCGCGATACGGGCTTCGGCGTCATCGTCCAATGCGACGAAAGCGATCGTCGCGCCCTCTTCCCACGCCGACACGATCCGTCCGCCCGCGCGCGCGATCAGTCGCGCCTTGGCGTCGGCCGCCTCGCCCTCCCCGACCAGCACGACCGTGCGGCCGGTGAGGTTCAGGAAGATGGGAAATTGGTGCATGCGAGAAACCTATAGCAAGCCCCTCCCCTTTAGGGGAGGGGTTGGGGTGGGGCTGTCGAGCTTGTGCATGGCCGATGGGCCCCACCCGCTGCGACTAGGCCAGCAAGCTGGCAAGTCTCGCTGCCCTCCCCTGAAGGGGAGGGCAAATAGCTCAGTCGATCCAGTCGGGCACCCGCTCCGCCGCCATGATCGTGCCCGCGGCGATGCGGTCGGCGACGGTGATATAGCGGTCGCCATCGACGAGCACCTCGGGCACCAGGCTGCGGCTGTTGTAGGTCGACGCCATCGTCGCGCCATAGGCCCCGGCGGTGCGGAAGACCGCAAGATCGCCCGATTCCACCTTGTCGATCACGCGGTCGCGCGCGAAGGTGTCGCCGGTCTCGCACACCGGGCCGACGATCGACGCGGTCATCTTGTCGCCCGTCGGCGTGACCGCGACGAAGTCGTGGTAGGCATCATAGAGCGCCGGACGCGCGAGGTCGTTCATCGCGGCGTCGACGATCACGAAAGGGTTCGTCGCGCCGGGCTTGACCCACAAGACTTCGGTCAAGAGCACGCCGGTGTTGCCCGCGATGACGCGGCCGGGCTCGAACATCAAGGTGACATCCCAGTCCTTCGTCACGCGCGCGACCATCGCGCCATAGTCGGCGGGGCTCGGCGGATTATCGTCGGGCCGATACGGCACGCCGAGCCCGCCGCCAAGATCGACATGGGTGATGCTGTGCCCCGCGGCGCGCAGGTCGGCGACGAGGCGGCCGACGCGCTCGAACGCCGCTTCGAGCGGGTCGAGGCTGGTGAGCTGGCTGCCGATGTGAAGCGCGATTCCCCGCATCTGGAGGCCCGGAAGCGCCGCCAGCCGCCCAAAGATTTCGGGCGCGACGTCGATGCCGACCCCGAACTTGTTTTCGGCCTTGCCGGTCGAGATCTTGGCATGGGTGCCGGCATCGACATCGGGATTGACGCGCAGCACCGCGGGGGCGGTCATGTCCTTGCGTGCGGCGATGTCGGCGAGCGCGACGCCTTCGGGTTCATGTTCGATGTTGAACTGGCCGATACCGCGATCGAGACCCTGCGCCAGCTCGGCGCGCGTCTTGCCGACGCCCGAAAAGACGATGTCCTGCGGCGCCATGCCCGCGGCAAGCGCGCGTTCGAGCTCGCCCCCCGAGACCACGTCGGCGCCATAGCCCTGCCGCGCGAGGACGCGCAGCACGCCAAGATTGGGGTTGCACTTGATCGCGAAGGCGATGTGCTTCCTGGGAATATCCTTCAGCGCCTCGGCGAACACCTGGGCATGGCGTTCGAGCGTCGCGCGCGAATAGACATAGACGGGAGTGCCGATTTCCTCGGCGATCCGCGACAGCGGAATGTCTTCGGCGTGGAGGACGCCGTCACGGTAATCGAAATGGTCCATCGGAAGAATTCCTGAATATATCTCCGTTCGCATCGAGCGAAGTCGAGATGCCCCGAAGGACAGCGCGACACCGATGGGTGTCTCGACTGCGCTCGACACGAACGGAATTAAACAAGTCTGGTCTCGATTCAGCCCGGAGGCGGCAGGTCGAAATCGTCGGGTTGGCGAGGTTCGGAGCGTTTGAGAAGTTCGTCGCTGCGCGCGGGCTTGGCCTGCGCGTCAGGCGTCGTGAGCTCCTCCGTGGTCGGCGCGCGTGTCGCGCCGAGGGGTACCACCGGGGCGGGCTGGCTTGCCGGCGGCTTCAGATCTTCCTTGGCCCCGCACGCGCCGAGCAGCGCGGCGGCGGCCATAGTCGTGACGATGAGGATGCGGCGCTTCGCCATCAATCGCTTCCTTCCAGCGCGCCGCGCGCGGCGGCGACCGCTTCCCTTACCCGGTCGGGCGCCGTGCCGCCATAGCTGCGGCGGCTGGCGACCGACGCCTCGACGGTCAGCGCGGCAAGCGCGGCGGGCGTCACCGCGGCGTGGATCGCCGCAGCCTCGCCCGCGGGCAGCGCCGACAGTTCAACGCCGAGTTCCTCGGATCGTTTCACGCAGGCGCCGACGATATGATGCGCCTCGCGGAACGGCACCCCCGCGTCGCGCACCAGCCAGTCGGCCAGGTCGGTCGCGGTCGAATAGCCCGAGGCGGCAAGCGCGCGCATCCGGTCGGTGCGAAAGACCAGAGTTTCGACCATGCCGGTCATCGCGGCGAGCGATAGCGCGAGCGCGTCGAAGGCGCCGAACACCGTTTCCTTGTCGTCCTGCAAATCCTTGGAATAGGTGAGCGGCAGGCCTTTCACGATCACCGCGAGCCGCTGGAACGCGCCGAGCAGCAGCCCGGCGCGCCCACGCACCAGTTCGGCGGCGTCGGGATTGCGCTTTTGCGGCATGATCGAGCTGCCGGTCGACCAGGCGTCGGGCAATTGCACGAAGCCGAAGGGCTGGCTCGCCCAGATCACCACTTCCTCGGCGAGGCGCGACAGATGGATCGCGGCGATCGACGCGGCGGCGCAAAATTCGAGCGCGAAGTCGCGGTCGGACACGGCATCGATGCTGTTCGCCATCGGCCGATCGAAGCCGAGCGCCGATGCCGTCGCATGGCGATCGACCGGAAAGCCGGTGCCCGCGAGCGCGGCGGCGCCGAGCGGCGATTCGTTGAGGCGCGCCCGCGCGTCGGCGAAGCGGGTGCGGTCGCGGCCGAACATCTCGACATAGGCGAGCAGATGATGACCGAGCGTCACCGGCTGCGCGACCTGCAAATGGGTGAAGCCGGGCATGATGCTGCCCGCATGTTCGTCGGCGCGCGCGAGGAGCGCGGTCTGGATCGCCCGCAATCCGGCATCGATGCGCCCGCAGGCGGTGCGCACCCACAGACGGAAATCGGTCGCGACCTGATCGTTGCGCGAACGCGCGGTGTGGAGCCGCCCGGCGGCTTCGCCGACGATCGCCTTCAGCCGCGATTCGACCGTCATGTGGATATCTTCGAGCGCGAGGTCGACTGGCACGCCGTTCGCGGCGAATTCCCCGGCGATCTGCGTCAGGCCGCGATCGATCTGGACCGCATCCTCGGCGGCGATGATTCCCACCGCGCCGAGCATCGCGGCGTGGGCGCGGCTGGCGGCGATATCTTCTTGCCAAAGACGCTTGTCGACGGGGATCGAGGCGTTAATTTCTTGCATGATCGCCGCAGGTCCGCCACCGAAGCGGCCACCCCACATGCTGTTACTGTCCGGAGTATCCGCCATTCACCGCGTTCCAAACATTCGGCCAAACATAAAGCTGTTGATCCTGCCGCTGATGCTGGCCGGATCGGCGATCGCGGGCTGCGATAGGGAAAAGCATGGGCAGGAGCAAGCGGCAGCAAGCCAAGCAAATATTTCGGGCGACGAAGCGAAGGATGCGCGCGGGGTCGAGACGTTTCAGCACCAGGTCGATCGCAGCCAGGCCGGCAAGGCGGCGCCGGCGGTGACCTTTCGCGGGCCCGACGACGCGCCGGTCACCCTCGCGGCCTTTCGCGGCAAGCCGCTGCTCGTCAATCTGTGGGCGACGTGGTGCGCGCCGTGCGTCGCCGAAATGCCGACGCTCGACGCGCTCGCGGCGAAGCGGGGCAAGACGATGACGGTGATCGCGGTCGCGCAGGATCTGCAAGGCGCCCAGATCGTCGACCCGTGGTTCCAGAAAGCGGGGCTGAAGGCGCTGCAACCCTATCTCGACCCCGAGAACAAGCTGCTCGACGCCGCCGCCGGGGCGCTGCCGACAAGCATCTTCTATGACGCCAACGGAAAAGAGCTGTGGCGCGTCATCGGCGCGATCGACTGGCAGGGCGATGAGGCAAAGGCGCTGCTGGCGGAGGGCGGGGTTTAGCCCCAATGCGTCATTCCCGCTTTCGCGGGAACGACGAGAATTTGGGACCAGGGCGAAGAAGGCGAGACGCTCAAGGCGCCCGCCCTCTCCTATTCTGACGGATCACCCCCCGACCGTTACGCGACCGCTGCGATAGCCTTTCTTTCGCATTTCCTTAACATAATCCTTGTCGGCGTCGATGACTTCGGTGGTCCATTCATCCCACGCATCCCAGCGGTCCTCGCGGTCGGTCGAGTGGCGAAGATCGCTGACCAGCTCTTTTTCGGCTTCGAGGATGTCGGCTTTGTAATTATACCAATATTGATTGTAGACGTCCGCGATCGGCGCCGCGCGAATTGCGGGGCGATCGAACCCCGGTGGCATCGAATCATAGGGGATCGCCGCCATCGCGGCGCTGGCGGGGAGAGCTGTAAGCGCCGCCACAATCGTCCATTTTTTCATCGTCCTTCTCCTTGATGGACCCTGCTGGTCAGGAGAAAACGAAGGAGCCGGCGGTTTTCTTCCCGGCTCGGCGGTGATTCCGCACGGCTGACGGCGGAATCGGCGCTCTACCCCGGATGCGCCTCGTCGCCGACGCTCGATTTCAGGAGGCCGCGGAACACGTCCTGCGCGTCGCGCCTGCCCTGCGTCACGTCGAACACGTCGCGCGCGATCGGCATCGCGCGGTCAAATTTGTCGGCGAGCGCCATCACCGTCGGCGCACTCTTCACCCCCTCGGCGACCATGTTCATTCCCGCGATGATGTCGTCGATGTGCCGCCCTTTGCCGAGTTCGACCCCGACGTGGCGGTTGCGCGACAGCGGGCTGGTGCAGGTCGCGATCAGATCGCCCATGCCGGTGAGCCCCGCGAACGTCTCGGGCCGCCCGCCCATCGCGACGCCGAGCCGGGTGATCTCGGCCAGCCCGCGCGTCATCAGCCCGGCGCGCGTATTGTCGCCGGCGCCGAGCCCGTCGCCCATGCCGACCGCGATCGCGATGATATTCTTGAGCACTCCGCCCAGTTCGCAGCCGAGCAGGTCGGTGTTGGTGTAGACGCGGAACAGCCCCGAATGGAAGATCGGCTGGAGCGCGCGGACGACGATCTCGTCCGCCATCGACAAGACGCTCGCCGCCGCCTGCCCGGTCATGATCTCGCGCGCGAGATTGGGGCCGGTGAGGACGCCGACCGGATGGCCGGGCAAAATCTCCTCGATCAACTCGGTCATCCGCTTGCCCGACGAAAGCTCGAGCCCCTTGGTCAGGCTGATCACCGGCACCCAGGGGCGCAGGTGCCGGCGCGCTTCCTCGAGCACGCCGCGAAAGCTGTGCGACGGCACGCCCATCACCAGCACATCGGCGCCCGCGACGACCTCGGCCATGTCGCCGGTCGCGCGCAGGGCGGCGGGGAGCCGGATGCCGGGCAGATATTTGCGATTCTCATGATCGGAATTGATGCCATCAACCGTTTCGGCGTCGCGCGCCCACAGCGTGATCGGCGCGTTGCGCGACACCACCGACGCGACCGTCGTCCCCCAGCTCCCCCCACCGAGCAGGCCCACTTTCAGGCGCATGTGTCTCTCCCCTGTTCGGGGCGAGAGTGGCGCGGGACAGGAGTGTTGGCAAGCGCGACGTCGCCCCCGCGAAGGCGGAGGCGACGATCAGCCAAGCTGCGCGAGAAAGCCCTTCATCGCGTCGGCGGTCGCCTTGGGGTCCTCGATCATCGGAACATGGCCGACCTGCTCAAAGATGAGGCTCCGGCTGTTCGCGATGCCCGCCTCGAGCACCGGGACGCAGCTTACGTCGAGCAGCTTGTCGTGGCGTCCCCACAGGATCAGCGTCGGCACCTTCACCTCGCCGAGCCGGTCGTTGAGCGGATGGTCGTGGCCCTCGATCGCGATCACCCAGAAGATCGCGTCGAGCTGGTCGCGATATCGGAGCGCGTCGGCGTAGAGCACGGGTTTCAGCCGCGCCGGGACATGCGGCGGCTTGTGGACGACCATCGCCACCAGCCGGTCGGCATCGTCGATACCGGCGAGGACGAGCGGGTTATAATCCTCGTTCGCGGCCAGTTTCTGAAGCTCGCTTTCCTCGGCGCCGTTGACCCCGGCATTGTCGAGCAAGGTCAGGCTGGCGAGCGCGGTGGGATAGTCGATCGCATAGCGCAGCGCGATCCAGCCGCCCATGCTGTTCCCCGCGATGTGCGGGCGCTCCAGGCCGAGCGCGTCGGCAAAGGCCTTCAGCCGCGCGGTCTGCGCCGCGATATCATAGGCGAGGTCGGGATTGCGCTCATTCTCGCCAAAGCCCGGCAGGTCGGGGGCGATGATGCGATAGTCGCGGGTCATATAGGGGGCGAGAAAGGACCAATTATCCTTGTCGCCCGAAAACCCGTGGACGAGAAGCAGGGTCGGCTTCGCGGGATCGCCGCCCTCCAGATAGGGCCAGGCGCGGCCTTCGACGGTGACGCTCTTCTGCACCGTACCGCCGCGCCTGCGAAGCAGCCAGCGGCCGAGCGCGACGAGGCGGCCGGGAAAGACGAAATAGAGGAGCGCGAGCGCGATCAGCGGGGCGACGAGGAGAGTGAGGAGGATTTTCATCACGGACAGGGTTTCCCTCTCAACCCGTTCGTGTCGAGCGAAGTCGAGGCACGAACGGGATTGGGGCTGGCTTCAAGCTGCGACATGCGCATCGAACCAGCCGATCAGATCATCGAGCACCGCGCCCTGTTCGGGCTCGTTATAGATTTCGTGGAACAGGCCGGGATAGATTTCGAGGCGCTTGTCCTGCGACGCCACATGCTCGAACAGATAGCGCGAGCCTTCGGGCGCGGCGAGGCTGTCGGCGCCGCCGTGCTGGAGCAGGATCGGGAGCGTGATCTTTGCGGCGCCCGCCTGCGCGGCGGCCATTGCCTCCATGAATTCCTTGCCGAGCCGCGCGCCGATCTTGCCGGTGTAGACGAGCGGGTCGGCAAGATAGGCGGCGACGACCGCGGGGTCGCGGCTGACCCCGTTGGCGTCGAGCGCCAGCACGCCGAGGCGCGGAAAGACGCGCGACAGAAAGCGGCTGATCCAGACGGTGAAGCGCGACGGCGGCGCGGCGGGGACGATCGCGGGGCCGGACAGCGCGGCGGCGGCGAAAGCGTCCTGCCGCTCGATCAGGAACAGGGTCGCGATCAACCCGCCCATGCTGTGGCCGAGCAGCAGGCGCGGCAGCCCCGCATGATTGGCCTCGACCAGCGCCAGCAGTGCGGCCATGCCGTCGGTGAAGGCCGAAAAGCGCGGCACGAAACCGGGGGTGCCGTCGGACCGGCCGTGACCCCAATGATCGATCGCATAAACGGCATAGCCGGCGTCGGTCAGCCGCTTCGCGACATGCGCATAGCGCCCGGCATGTTCGGCATAGCCGTGCGCGAGCAGCACCACCGCCTTTGGCGGTCCTTCGGGAAGCCAGTGGGTGACATGCAGCTTCGCGCCCGCGCCGGCCGAAACGGCGGGCAGCAGGATTGCACCCGTCGCCATGTTAAGTCTCAACCGTTCGCCCTGAGCTTGTCGAAGCACCGTTCTTTCTTCCGACGCTGCCGAAAGAAGAACGGTGCTTCGACAAGCTCAGCACGAACGCGAAAGAGAGCAATTCAGACCGATAACACATCGCTCACCGCACCGCTTTCTTGAGCGCCGACGCACGGTGGCCGGGGCCGTCGTCGCCCGCCTTGTCGATCTTTGCGAGGATCGCGTCGAGCGCGCGGCTGATCGCGGTCTGGGTGCGCACCATCTCGACCTTGGGCCAGGCGGTGCGCAGGCCGGTGTCGATCAGTTCGTCGATATCGTCCTGCGACAGGTCGGACAGGATCTTGGTCGGCGACCAATATTTGGGCGGGCGGATGATGTTGATGTCGCCGGTATAATCCTGGTTGATCACCGAGCGCGCCATATTCGCGAGGCTGTTGAGCGGCGGCACCAGTTCGAGCGGCTTTTGAAAGATCACCATGTTTGCGTTGAGCCACGCCTTGAAGGTTGCGATCGACGCATGTTGAATCGCCTCGATCGGCGCCATCTGCTTGCGCGTGTCGGTGGCGAAGGGCAGCGCGAGCGGGTTCGCCTGGCTGACGATATGATGGTTGACGCCATAGAGGCGTTCCAATCGCTTGGTCGGGATGTCGTGGGTCACCGACCCGTCGACCCAGCGCCGGTCGGGCTGGTAGGGGACGCGGTTGCCGCCCTCGTCGCGCGCCATCAGCATGACCGGCGGAAAGACGCCGGGCACCGCGCACGACGCCAGCACCGCCTCGCGGATCAGCACGTTCGGCGCGGTGATCGCGTTGAGCAGGCGGCCGTTCTGGTGCTTTTCGGCGGGCGCGACCGACACGTTGAGATGCCGCCCGCTGATTTCATAAGCCTGCTGAAAGGTCAGGTCGGGGATCAGGTCGGCAAGGCGCCCGCGCACCTCGTCGGGGGCGAGGCGGCGAAGCGCTTCGCCGCGATCGGGGTTGGCGAGCCGCCGACTTTCGAGAAAGGGCCCGACATCGGCGTTCTTGCGCGTGCAGACGATCGCCGCGACAATCGCCCCGCCGCTCGACCCCGCGAGGATATTGGGCAGCACGCCTTCGTCCCACAGCGCCTTCACCACCCCGACGTGAAAGAAGAGGAAGCTGCCCGAGCCCGAGAGCAAAAGCGCCGAGCGGCCGTAACAATGCTGCGCGCGGCGGAAGAAATCGCGCTTTTCCTCGCGCGGGATCGACCGCGACGCGGCGATCTTTTCCAGCGCGGCGACAACTTCGGCGACATAGGCCTCGATCAGCATCTTGGTGCCGAAGCGCGCCTTTTGATAAAGGCGCTCGTGCCCCATGCCGTCGATATTGCCGTGGATGCCCTCGTTGAGGACGAAAAGCAGCCCCTTGACGTCGTTCGCCGCCGCCAGCTTGCGGAGCTTTTCGAGCCGGGCGCGGATCGCCTTATGGTCGAAATGCTGGCTGTCGTCGGCCTGGCGCCACGCCTGCATCCCCGATTTCGCGTCATGCGCCCGCGCAGCCGTCGCCCAGGCGGCATAGTCGGGCGCTTTGGCAAGCTCGGCGTCGGCGCTGAGCGTCGGGGCAAAAATCATTCGGTCATCCTGCATTGTTTCATTTTGGGTGATTCTTGCGGGTTACGTTGCCTTTGGCAACTGTTTTGACGCCCGCATTCCCACCCACGTCACCCCGGATCAAGTCCGGGGTGACGAAACAGGGGGCTTCTTCTTTCGCGTCGCCTTCGGCTTGGGCTTGGCGGCGGCTTTCGACGCCGTCTTCGCCGCACGTTTCGCGACAGGCGCCGGTTTCGCCTTTGCCTTGGGCTTTGCGGGCGGCTTCGGCGCGGCTTTCGGCTTCGCGGGCGGCTTCTCCACCTTCGGCGCCGCCGCCATCAGGTCGGCGAAGCTTTCGTCGATACATTCGCGGAAAAAAGCAATGTCGGGCATGATGTCGCGCTCGCCGACGATCGAAAAGGCGATGCGGCCGTTGTAGCTGGGGGTCGCGATGAACAGTCCCATATTGTTTGCGAGCGGCGCCATGCCGTGCTGCTGCACCAGCCGCGCGCCCGCGAGATAGAGCGGCACCTGCGCGCCCGGCACGTTCGAGATGAAGAGGTTGGTGCCGCGCACCGCGAAGCGCTCGCTCGTCACGATGCGCGCGACCGCCGCCATCGTCGCGCCGGGGATATGCTGCGACAGGTCGGTCATGATGCGGGCGCTGACCCCGGCCTTTGCCTCTTTCGCCTCGACCGTATAGGCACGGATCGCCGCGAGCCGTTCGAGCGGACCCGCGATGTCGGTGCGGATCGGCACGCTCATCGCCGAGACCTGGTTGCCGGGGGTCGAGGCCTTTCCCGCGTCCTTTTCCTTGCCGCGCAGGTTGATCGGCGCGACCGCGACGAGGCTTTCCTTCGGCAATTCCTTGTGCTTCGCCAGATATTTGCGCAGCGCGCCGCCGACGGTGGTCAGCACGACGTCGTTGACCGTCGCGCCCGGCACTTTCCGGCGGATTTCGGCAATGTCGGCGAGCGCCACCGTCGTGCCCTCGAACATCTTGTGCGGGCCGACGGGGACGTTGAAGCGCGTTTCGGGAACCCCGGCGGTCATCCCGCCCTCGGCCATCGACCGCCTTGCCGACGCGACGATCGCGGGCGACATCTTGAGCAGCGCATTCATGAACTTGACCGGCGACTGCATCGAGGCGCCCCAGGCGCGGGTCACCGTCTCGGCGCTCGACGGCGGGCGGCCGAATTCTTCGACCGGCGGCGGTTCGGCAATGGCGGGGGTGCCGCTGGCATCGATATCGCTCATCGCGATGAAGGCATGCGCGCCCGATGCGCCGTCAACCGCGGCGTGATGGACGCGGTGGAGCATCGCGAAGCTGCCCTTCGGGATGCCCGGGATGCGGTCGAGCCCTTCAATGATATAAATGTCCCAGAGCGGCCGGTTCATATCCATCGGTTTCGAGAACCAGCGCGCGACCGCGATGCAGAATTGCCGCCAGTCGCCGGGTTCGGGCAGGCGCGCGTGGCTCATATGCGCTTCGATGTCGAAATGCTCGTCCTCGACCCAATAGGGATGGTCGAGGTCGAAGGGCAGCCGGTGCAGGCGGCGCTTGAACAGCGGCGAGGTGTGGACGCGGCTTTCGACGTGGGCGATGATGTCCTTGAACCGCACAAAGCCGCCCGGCGCGGTCGAGGGGTCATAGATATAGACCCCCATGATGTGGGTCAGATTGTTCGCGGTCTGCGTATAGAGGAACTGGGCATCCTGGGCGCTGAGTTGTTTAAGCATGGGAACCTCCATCCAACATCGACCATCCCGTCATTGCGAGCGGAGCGACGCAATGACGAAGGAAAGTCAGGCACGTTCATCCTCCCGCCGCCGGCATCCTATCGGCGAGCGCCGTCGTCGACAGCCGCATCGATTCCATCACATTGGCGAGCCCGCGCAGTTCCACAAGCAGCGCGCGCCGCGCGGCGAGGCTGTCGGGGGTCGCGGTCCCGGCAAGCCCCATGTGGCGCATCAGCGACAGGCCATTTTCGAACAAGAGCTTGCCGATCGCCGCCTCGCTGCTGATCCGGCGCAGCAGATAGGCCTGCCGCCCCTCGACCAGCGCCGTATCGAGCAGCAGCTTCGCCTCGACCTCGTCGCCGGGCCTGGCGCGCGCCAGCAGGTCGGCGACGACCGAATAGGCCTCGGCGAACGGCAGCAATATCGCATGGCCGACGACAGGCTGGCAGCGGCGGAGAAGCTGCGCGACCCCGCGGTCGCCGCCGGCGAGGCGGCGGTCCCAGACGGGATCGATGCGCGCGAGTTCGGCCTCGATCGCGGCGCGATGCTCGTCGCGCGGCGGATAGAAGAATTCGAATTTGAACAGATCGCGCAGCCGGTCGATCTTCGCCCAGAAGGCGGTGGTGGCGTCGCCGCCGTCGGCGTCGCGAAGCGCGAACAGCGCCAGTTCGATCATCGCGCGATCGAGGAAATGATGCGCGATGATGTTGCGGTAATAGCTCGCCATCGGATGTTTGGCGGGATCGATCGAATAGACATTCTCGCTCCCCGCCTCGTAGCGGGTCAGCAGCCCGCTCGCGACGAGCGTATCGACGGTGGTCGAGAGAGCGGCGTCGTCGCGGCTTGCGAGTTCGCTGCTGATCCGGATGCCGCGCGCCCGCGCCCAATCGGTGACGGCGCCGATCGTGGCGAGCAGTTCGGCGGCGGTGGCGCCGCGCGGCGCGAGGCCGAGCAGGATCAGGCACATCACCGACGTAACCGTCAGCGGCGTCACCCGATTGGCCTCGACCGCGACCGCAAAGGCGATCGTTTCGAGCGCGCGCCTGTCGTCGGGGCCGGGGGCTTCGTCGATGACGACGGGGTTGCCGATGTCGAGCCTGATGCGGCCCGACGGCTGCTTGAGGCTTTTCATGTAACCGATGAACCAGCTCAGACTCTCGGGCTTCTTGCTCCGCCCCGCCTGCTCGGCGGCATATTCCTCGACGTCGCGGATCAGGTCGAAGCTGGTGACGAAGGGGACGAAATGCACGCCCCCGGTCCCCGTCGCATGCGCGGCGTCGAGGACATATTTCATCAGCCCATATTTGGGTGGCGCCAGCTTGCCGAGCCGCGAGCGCGTCCCCTCGAACGCCCAGCTCAGCGGGAAACGCTTGGCGAGCAGCCACGCGATATAATGGCGCAGGACGATCTTGTAGACCGGCTGGTCCTGAAAACTGCGGCGGATGAAGATCATCCCTGAACGGCGAAAGAATTCGCCCATCACCGCGAAATCGAGGTTGGCGCCGCCGAACAGGTGCAGCATCGGCATGTCATTGTCATAGGTGAGGCGGCTGGGGGTCGCGCCGTCGATATAGGTTTTGTGGGTGAAGAGGATGCAGGTCGGATGTTCGCGCAGGACCGAGCGCAGCTTGGCGATCTCGGCGGCGTCGACCTCCATGGCGGGCTCGTAGCCGCCGAACATCATGCGGTCGAGGCGGGCGCGAAGGTCGAGGAACAGCGCCGAAGGGCGCGCGATGACCTCCTTCATCAGCGGCCGCGCCTCACGGTAGAGGTCGCCGACCGGGCGACCGGCCCGCTCCGAAAGCTCGGCGAGCGCGGCGCGAAACTTGGGGCTGGTGCGCAAACTGTCGGCGACGAAGCGCGGCACCTTGTACCGGCTGCCGCGTATGCCGCGTTCGGCGACGTCGAGCGCGAGCGCCGCCTGCCGCGCGACGAAGGCCGCATATTCGGGGCTGTCGGCGCTCTCGCCATCGCCGCCGCCGGTCTGCGCGCAGAAACGGTCACGCAGCATATCGAGCGTCGCGGCTTCGCCGACGAGAATCTGCGCGCGGCGCCGGTCGCGCCAGAGGATGAGCCGCGCGCGCAGCGGCCCCGGATGGCGCGGGTCGCCAAAGATCAGGTGACGGAATTTGAGCGCGCGGTCGCGGTCGAAAGCGGGCATCCGCCACGCGACGCGCAGCGGCACGACCTGCCGCGACGGCGATCCACCGAGCCGCGTCTGCAGCGCATCGACGGGCAGCGCATGGTCGCCATCCTCGATATCGAGGCTGGCCCAGACCGGTTCGGTGTCGCCGGACGTCGCGTGGATCCAGTCGAGTAGGATGCGCCGTTCAACGCCATGCCGCGCGTCGATGATATAAAGCCGGTCGGCCGCCTGCTCCGCTACGATTCCGGTGCGGGGGGTGCCGTCGGCCACCGTTCAATCGCGCTCCGCCAAAGGCCCGTTCGCATCAAGCGAAGTCGAGACACCCTTCGGCATAGCGTCACCCCGATGGGCCTCTCGACTTCGCTCGATGCGAACGGGTTTTGTATGAACCGTCACCCCTTTGCCGCCTTCTTCGCTGCGACCTTCTTCTTCGCGGGTTTCGGCGCGGCCTTCTTTTCCGCTGGCTTCTTCGCCGGTTTCGCCTCGGCCGCCTCCGCTGCTTCCTCGACCTGCCCCAGCGTCCGCAGGAACAGGTTCCGCACGTCGCGGACATGGCCGTTCAGCGTCCGCACGCTCCACCCGGATGTATCGACCGGCGGCAGCACGGTGACGCGGACCGTCGCGGGGCGCATGACGAATTCATTCTTCGGCGCGACATCGGTGGCGTTGTGGATGACGATCGGGACGATCGGCACCCCCGCCTGCATCGCGAGGTGAAAGGCGCCCTTTTTGAAGGGTTCGAGCTTTGGGGTCAGGCTGCGTGTGCCCTCGGGCGCGATGCAGATCGACTTGCCTTCCTGCTGGATCGCATCGACCAGCGGCTCCATCGCCTTGATCGCGCTCTTGCCGTCGGCGCGGTCGACGAAGACGGTGCCGCCCCATTCCATCAGCTTCCCCAAAATGGGGATGTCCCTGATCTCCTTCTTCCCCACCCCGCCCATGTCGCGGCGGATGAGCTTGGCGAGGATCATCACGTCCGCCTTGCTCTGGTGGTTGAAGATGAAGACGCACGGGCGCGACGACCAGAGATATTTCTCGTCCTCGACCTCCAGCTCGACGCCGGTGATCGCAGTCGCGAAGTCGCCGAACAGCCCCATCGAGAAATTGACCGCCTCGCGCTGCGACCGGGTGAGCGCCCAGATCGGCAACCCCGCGGCGAACGCGCCGACGAGCGAGCCGGTCGCATAGATGGTGCGGGTATAATCGACCCATGACGGCGTGCCACGGCTCGCGAAGCGCTGCACCGGCCAGTTCCGTTCGTCGGCGATGCCCTTCAATTTCATGTTCGGGTTGAGCGGGCGCGGCTTGCCGACGCGGTCGAGCAGTTCGATATCGTCGTCGCTGTCCGAATAGAAAAAGCTGTTGTCGAGATCGAGGCCATATTCGGCCGCCAGTTCCTCGGCGGCGAGCACCTTGCCCTCGCCGAAGCACAGCGGCCGGATGATCTCGCCCGTGAAGACGCCGTCCTCGATTTCATACGCCGAGCATTTGATGTCGGTGATGCCAAGGTCGCGCGCGGTCGGTTCGATCTGGTAGATCGTCGCCGACGAGATGATCGCGACGCGGTGCCCCTTCGCCTGATGCGCCTCGATGATCGCGCGGGTTTCGGGATAGATTTTGCGCGCGATATGCTTCTTGTAAAGCTCCTCGCCGAACGCGATGAAGCTTTCCTCGTCGACGCCCTTCATGAATTTGGCGGCGGCGGTCATCAGCCCTGAAAAGCCGATATTGCCCAGGCTGTGCTGCGCGACGACCTGCGCGGTCTCGGCGATCTCCTCGACCGACATTTCGCGGCGCTGGAATTTCTCGCGCAGCATCGCGGTCGCCGAATAGCCCGAGATGATCGTGCCGTCGAAATCGAACAGCGCGGCGATATGCGGCCCGGGTTCGGACGCCAGGACTTCTTCCAAATGCGGCTGTGGCCTTGGCACGCGCCTCTCCCCACCAGCGGCTTGTTGCCGCCTTATCGCTGCACGATGACAGGTAAGATGGGGTTAATCAATGCGCCCCCTTCGTCATTCCGGCGAAGGCCGGAATCTCAACGGCGCGTCATTTCGCTTGGTCGAGATCCCGGCCTTCGCCGGGATGACGGTTTAGAGCTTGAGCGCCGCCGCTTCCCTTGCCAGAGCCTCGATCCGCGCCGGGTCGAGCGGCCCGGACGGCACCACCCAACTCCCCCCGACGCACAGCACCGCATCGAGCGCGAGCCAATCGGGGGCGGTCGCGGCGCTGATCCCGCCGGTCGGGCAGAAGCGCGCCTGTCCGAACGGGCCCGCCAGCGCCTTGAGCGCCGGGATGCCGCCGCTTGTCGCCGCGGGGAAGAATTTGAAGCGCGACAGGCCAAGGTCCATGCCGCGCATGATGTCGCCGGCATTGGCGATGCCGGGGAGGAAGGGAATGCCGCTCTGGGTCGCGGCCTTGCCCAGATTGTCGGTGAGGCCGGGCGAGACGATGAATTCGGCGCCCGCATGGATCGCGCCGCTGAGCATCGCGGGATCGAGCACGGTCCCCGCGCCGACGATCGCGCCCTTGACCGATTTCATCGCGGTCAGCGCGTCGAGCGCGGCGGGAGTGCGCAGCGTCACTTCGAGCACCGGCAAGCCGCCCGCGACGAGCGCTTCGGCCATCGGCACCGCGTCCTCGACACGGTCGATGACGATCACCGGGATGACGGGGGCGAGCGCCATGATCTGGTCAATGGATTGGCTCATGGCTGCATTTCTTTCATCGTCATCCCGGCGAAGGCCGGGATCTCTGCCTTGCGTCATGTTGCACCGTCGAGATCCCGGCTTTCGCCGGGATGACGGAGTTAAATGATCGTCTCCATCGCCGCCAGCATCGCCGAGCCGCCTTTCTCCGCCTCATCGGCGTGGATACGGAACAGCGCGAACAACTCGCGGCCGACGCCGAGCGCGGGAGGCGGCGGCGCGGCGGGCGAACGTGCGGCCCATATGGCGTCCTCGACCAGCGCGATCACCTCGCCCTTCGCGGCGCAGATGCGCACCAGATCGCCGTCGCGCAGATAGGCGAGCGGGCCGCTGACGCCGTCGATGCCGGGCAGCGCCTCGGGCGACAGATGGATCACCGCGGGCACCTTGCCGCTCGCCCCCGACATGCGGCCGTCGGTGAGCAGCGCGACGCGAAAACCGCGATCCTGCAACACGCCCAAGGCCGGGGTCAGCTTGTGGAGTTCGGGCATGCCGTTGGCGCGCGGGCCCTGAAAGCGGACGACGACGACGGCATCGCGATCGAGTTCGCCCGCCTTGAAGGCGGTCAGCACCTGATTCTGGTCGTCGAAAATCCGGCACGGCGCCTCGATCGTCCAGCGATCCTCGGCGACCGCGCTCGTCTTGATGATCGCGCGGCCGAGATTGCCGGCGAGCAGCCGCATCCCGCCATCGGGCGAGAAAGGCGCGGCGACCGGGCGCAGCATCGCCTCGTCGCGGCTTGCGGCGGGCGCGGCCTGCCAGTGGAGTTCGTCGTTCACCAGCACGGGCTCGGCGGCATAGTCGGCCATCGTCCCGCCGACGGTGAGAATATCGCCATGCAAAAGCCCGGCGCCGAGCAACTCGCGCACGACGAAGCCGATCCCGCCCGCGGCGTGAAAATGGTTCACATCGCCCGCACCGTTCGGATAGACGCGCGCGAGCAGCGGCACCGCATGGCTGAGTTCATCGAAATCCTGCCAGTCGATGATGATCCCGGCGGCGCGCGCGATCGCCGGCAAATGGATCGCATGATTGGTCGAGCCGCCCGTCGCGAGCAGGCCGACGCAGGCGTTGACGATCGCCTTTTCGTCGATGCAGCGTGCCAGCGGACGGTAATCGTCGCCGTCCCAGCCGATCGCGGTCAGCCGGTGCGTCGCGGCGCGGGTCAGTTCCTGCCGCAGCTTGGTGCCCGGATTGACGAAGGCGCTGCCGGGGATGTGGAGCCCCATCACTTCCATCATCATCTGGTTCGAGTTCGCGGTGCCATAGAAGGTGCAGGTGCCCGCGCTGTGATAGCTCGCCGCCTCGGCCTCGAGCAGTTCGTCGCGGGTCGCCTTGCCCTCGGCATAGAGCTGGCGGACGCGCTGCTTTTCCTTGTTGGCGAGCCCCGAGGGCATCGGCCCGGCGGGGATCAGGATCGTCGGCAGATGGCCGAAACGCAGCGCGCCGATCAGCAGGCCGGGGACGATCTTGTCGCAAATGCCGAGCAAGGCCGCGCCCTCGAACATCGCATGGCTGAGCGCGATCGCGGTGCCCTGCGCGATGGTGTCGCGGCTGAACAGCGACAGGTCCATCCCCGCCTGCCCCTGCGTCACCCCGTCGCACATCGCGGGAACCCCGCCCGCGACCTGCGCGGTCGCCCCGGCCTCGCGCGCGAACAATTTGATCTGTTCGGGGTAGCGGCCATAGGGTTGGTGCGCCGACAGCATGTCGTTGTAGGCGGTGACGATGCCGATGTTCATTTCGGCGCCCGAGCGGATCGCGGGCTTGTCGTCCCCGGATGCGGCAAAGCCGTGCGCAAGGTTGCCGCACGAGAGGTTGCCGCGATTGGTGCCGGCGTCGCGCTGGCGCTGCATCAGGCCCAGATAGGCGGCGCGGCGCGGCGCGCTGCGGGCGACGATGCGATCGGTGACCGCGGCGATGGTGGGGTGGAGGTCAGTCATACTTCAAAACCGTTTGTCCTGAGCTTGCCGAAGGACCGTTCTTCCTTGCGATGCCCAAAGAAAGGACTGCCCTTCGACAAGCTCAGGGCGAACGGAGTTTCTGGGCGTGATGGCAAACTCAATCATGCCAGCTCGCTCCGTCGCGCTCGATCAGCGCGATCGCGCTCGACGGGCCCCAGCTTCCGGCGGTGTAGCTCTGCGGCGCCAGGTCGATCTCGGCCCAGGCGCCGAGGATCGAATCGATCCATTGCCACTGCGCCTCGACCTCGTCGCGGCGCACGAACAAAGTCTGCTCGCCCTCGATGAAATCGAGCAGCAGGCGTTCATAGGCGATCCGCCGCCGCTCGCCCGCGAAGCTGTGCGAGAGCGAGACGTCGAGCGTGACCTCTTTCAGCTTGACGCCGTCGCGGTCGAGCCCCGGCTGCTTCGCCATCACCTTGACCCGGATATTCTCCTCGGGCTGCAGATTGATGATCATCATATTGGCATCGAGCTTGCCCGCGCCGCCGCGCGCGAAGATATTGTGCGGCACCGGCTTGAACTGGATCAGCACCTCCGACTTGCGCTGCGGCATCCGCTTGCCGGTGCGCAAATAGAAGGGCACGCCCTTCCAGCGCCAATTGTCGATATAGGCCTTGATCGCGACGAAGGTTTCGGTGTTCGACGGATGACCAAGCTCGTCGGCATAGCCCGCGACCGCGCCGCCGTTCACCGCGCCGCTGCTATATTGGCCCTTGACGCTGTGCGCCTTGACGTCGGCGGCGCTCATCTTGCGCAAGCTGCGGAGCAGCTTGACCTTCTCGTCGCGCACCGCGGTCGACGAGACGCTGGCGGGCGGCTCCATCGCGATGATCGCGAGCAATTGGAGCATATGGTTCTGCACCATGTCCTTGAGCGCGCCGACCCCGTCATAATAGGAGACGCGACCCTCAAGGCCGACCGTCTCGGCGACGGTGATCTGGACATGGTCGATCGCCTGCGCGTTCCACAAAGGCTCGAACAGCATGTTGGCAAAGCGCAGCGCGAGGAGGTTCTGGACCGTTTCCTTGCCGAGATAATGGTCGATGCGAAAGATATGATCCTCGGCGAAGGCGCGGCCGACCTGCTCGTTGACGGCGCGCGACGAAGCGAGGTCGTGACCGATCGGCTTTTCCATCGCGATGCGGCATTCGGCGCAGGCGATGCCCGCGCCCGCAAGCCCCTCCGCGATCGGACCGAACATCGACGGCGGGGTCGACAGATAGGCGCCGAGCGGCCGCCCGAGCCGGTCGCCGAGCAATGCGGCGAGGTCGTCATAGCCGGTGCCCGCGCCGGCATCGACCGGGCAATAGTCGATGCGATCCAGAAAGCCCGCGATCTGCGCCTCGTCGAGCCGATCGGCGGAAAGATGATCGGCCAGCGCCGCGCGCACCAGCGCGTGACAGCCCGCGCGGTCCATCTTCGAGCGCCCCGAGGCGACGATCGTCAGCGCCTCGGCGAGCAGCCCGTCGACGTGGAGGTTATAGAGCGAGGGAAACAGCATGCGCTGCGCAAGGTCGCCCGTTGCGCCGAACAGGATCAGGGTTTCGACTCTCACGCTCACGCTCACTTCAATCCCCTTGGATATCCGCGAGCTTAGGTGGAGGATGCATGGCCCGAATGCAACGCGGCATACGTAGGCTGGCAAGCCTCTCTTCGTTCGTGCCCCTGCGAAGGCAGGGGCCCATCACCGGTCCTATCGCCCTTTCCGGCCCGCGGCGTCATTCCGTAATCGCGGGAGATGGGCCCCTGCCTTCGCAGGGGCACAAGCCGGGGACTATGGAAATGCCCGACGAACGCCACTAAGACCCCACCGATGACCGAACCCGCCGCCCCCTATGACGTCATCGTGGTCGGCGGCGGCGTGAACGGCGCGGGCGTCGCGCGCGACGCCGCGGGGCGCGGGGCGCGGGTGCTGCTGATCGAGGCGGGCGACCTTGCGCGCGGCACCTCGTCGGCGTCGACCAAGCTGATCCACGGCGGGCTGCGCTATCTCGAACATTATGAATTCGCCCTGGTGCGCGAGGCGCTGAAGGAACGCGAGATATTGTGGGGGATCGCGCCGCACATCATCTGGCCGCTGCGCTTCGTCCTGCCCTATCGCACCGGGCTCCGCCCGCGCTGGCTGCTGCGGCTCGGCCTGCTCCTTTATGATCATATCGGCGGGCGGAAAAAGCTGCCCGCGACGCGCTCGATCGATTTGCAACGCCATGAAGCCGGCGCCCCCCTCCAGCCCCAATATGTGAAGGGCTTCGAATATTCGGACGGCTGGGTCGACGATGCGCGGCTCGTGCTGCTCAACGCGCGCGATGCCGCCGACCGCGGCGCGCGGATCAAGACGCACACCCGCGCCGATCTGATGCGCGTCGAAAACGGGCTGTGGGTGGTCGAGGCGTCGGGCGATCGCGGCCACAGCTATCGCTTCACCGGCCGCAGCCTCGTCAACGCGGCGGGACCGGCGGTGCTCGACCTGCTCGCCCGCGCCGCCGCCCCGCCCGACCACCAGATGCGGCTCGTGCGCGGCTCGCACATCGTCGTGCGCAGGAAGTTCGAACACCCCTATGCCTATTTCTTCCAGCTTCCCGACGAACGCATCTTCTTTGCCATCCCCTATGAGCGCGAGTTCACGCTGATCGGCACGACCGACCAGGATCATGACGGGCCGCTCGACCATGTCCACGCCAGCGCCGAGGAAATCGCCTATCTTTGCGAAGGGGCGAGCGAATATTTCCGCGCGCCGGTCACCCCCGCCGATGTCGTCTGGACCTATTCGGGGGTGCGGCCGTTGGTCGAGGATGGGTCCGGCCGCCCCGAATCGGCGACGCGCGGTTACCGGATCGACGTCGACCTGGAGGAAGGCGCGCCGCTGCTCACCATCTATGGCGGCAAGATCACCAGCTATCGCCACGTCGCCGAACATGCGGTCGACGCGCTGTCGGATCATCTGGAAGCGGTGTCGGTCCGGCGCTGGACCGCGACGGCGCCGCTGCCCGGCGGCGACTTTCCGGCGCAGGGCGCCGCGGCGCTCAAGGCCGGCTACAAGCTCGATTATCCCTTTCTGACCGCCGCGACGGTCGACCGCATCGTCAAGGCCTATGGCACCGACGCGCGCCGCTGGCTGGGCGATGCCGAGGATTGGGACGCGCTCGGCGGCGAAATCGCCCACGGGCTGAGCGCGGCCGAACTGCGCTGGATGGTGACGCGCGAATGGGCGCGCGATGTCGAGGATGTTCTGTGGCGGCGCAGCAAGCTGGGCCTGTTGTTCACGGAGGCGGAGGTCGAGCGATTACAGACCTGCCTCGATGCGGTCGTGGCACGGCCTACGGCGGAATAATCTCGCGTGCTCCCGCGAAGGCGGGAGCCCATCACCGGACTGCGCCGATTCGCACCGGCGGAAGATGGGTCCCCGCCTTCGCGGGGACACACCCTAAAATGCACGGTTCTATGCCGCTTCGGCTTCTGCTTCCGCTGGCAAACGGATCATATAGTCGAACGCCGACAACGCCGCCTTCGACCCTTCGCCCATCGCGATCACGATCTGCTTATAGGGGACGGTGGTGCAGTCGCCCGCGGCGAAGATGCCCTTCTGGCTCGTCTCGCCGCGATGATCGACCTCGATCTCGCCATGGCGCGACAGGGTGACGCTGTCCTTCAGCCATTCGGTGTTGGGGACGAGACCGATCTGGACGAACACGCCTTCGAGTTCGACCTGGTGCGGTTCGTCCTTGTTGCGATCCTTGTAGGCAAGCCCCGTCACCTTGGCGCCGTCGCCGAGCACCTCGGTGGTCAGCGCCGAGGTGATGATCCGGACGTTCGGCAGGCTCGCGAGCTTGCGCTGGAGCACCGCGTCGGCGCGAAGTTCGCTGTCATATTCGATCAAGGTCACATGCGCGACCAGCCCGGCAAGATCGATCGCCGCCTCGACGCCCGAATTGCCGCCGCCGATCACCGCGACGCGCTTGCCCTTGTAGAGCGGGCCGTCGCAGTGCGGGCAGTACGCCACGCCCTTGTTGCGATATTGATCCTCGCCCGGCACGCCAAGCTGGCGCCAGCGCGCGCCGGTCGACAGGATCACGGTGCGCGCCTTCAGCGACGCGCCGTTCGCGAGGCGGACCTCGTGCAGACCGCCTTCGCGCGTCGCCGGGATCAGCTTTTCGGCGCGCTGGAGGTTCATGATGTCGACGTCATAATCCTTCACATGGCTCTCGAGCTGCGCGACGAGTTTCGGGCCTTCGGTATGCTGGACCGAGATGAAATTCTCGATCGTCATCGTGTCGAGCACCTGCCCGCCGAAGCGCTCGGCGGCGATGCCGGTGCGGATGCCCTTGCGCGCAGCGTAAATCGCGGCCGCGGCGCCCGCGGGGCCGCCACCGACGACGAGCACGTCAAAGGCGTCCTTCGCCGCCATTTTTTTGGCCGCCTTGGCTTCGGCACCAGTGTCGAGCCGAGCCAGAATCTGTTCAAGCTCCATCCGGCCCTGGCCGAACGTCTCGCCATTCAAAAAGATCGTCGGCACCGCCATCACCTGGCGCGCCTCGACCTCGGCCTGGAACAGTCCGCCATCGATCGCGGTGTGGGTGATGCGCGGATTGATCACGCTCATCAGGTTCAGCGCCTGCACGATGTCGGGGCAATTCTGACACGACAGCGAGAAATAGGTTTCAAAATGATAGTCGCCGTCGAGCGCGGCGATCTGCTCGATCACCTCGGGCGCGGTCTTGGGAGGATGCCCCCCGACCTGCAACAGCGCGAGGACGAGCGAAGTGAATTCATGGCCGAGCGGGATGCCGGCAAAGCGCACCGCGATTTGTGGGTCGCTGGCCCGGCGGATCGTGAAGCTCGGGCGGCGGGCGTCGTCGTCGGTGCGCGACACGGCGACCTTGTCCGACAGCGCGGCGATTTCGTCGAGGAGGTCCGCCAGCTCGGCCGACTTCGCGCTGTCGTCGAGCGACGAGAGGAGTTCGATCGGTTCGCGAATATTCGCGAGATAGGCAGCAAGCTGCTGCTTCAGATTGGCGTCGAGCATGGGGAGAGTTCCTGTATGATTCTGAACATATCCGTGTGCCCCTGCGAAGGCAGAGGCCCATCTCCGGTGGGTGCTATTTTGAACCATCCGGTGATGGGTCCCCGCTTTCACGGGGACACACGGCATCGTTCGTTATTTAGATCTTGCCGACGAGGTCGAGCGAGGGGGCGAGCGTTTCGGCGCCTTCTTCCCACTTCGCGGGGCAGACTTCGCCCGGATGGCTGACCCAATATTGCAGCGCCTTGATCTTGCGCAGCAGTTCGGCGGCGTTGCGGCCCACGCCCTCGGGGGTGATTTCGAGGAGCTGGATCTCACCCTGCGGGTCGAGGACGAAGGTGCCGCGGTCGGCCAGGCCGACGCCTTCGCGCAGCACTTCGAAATTGTTCGACAGCGCGTGGTTCTGGTCGCCGACCATATAATAGTTGATCTTGCCGATCGCCGGCGAGGTGTCGTGCCACGCCTTGTGGCAGAAATGCGTGTCGGTCGACACCGAATACACCTCGACGCCCATCTTCTGAAGCGTCGGATAGATGTCGGCGAGATCTTCGAGTTCGGTCGGGCACACGAAGGTGAAATCGGCGGGGTAGAAGAAAAAGACCGCCCACTTGCCCTTCACGTCGGCGTCGCTGAGATCGACGAACTTGCCATCCTTGTAGGCGGTGGCGTTGAAAGGCTTGAGGGTCGTGTTCAAAACGGACATTCGGGAGAGCTCCTTGGTTGGTGGAGCCCTCCCCTAGCCGCTTATGTTTCTATTAGATAAGCGAAAATATCTTCCGCTTTGATCGGAATTTTCGATCAAGCATGCGATCGCGGCGATGGCGGACCTCCCTCCTCCCGGCGCGACCCGTGACATCTTGCCCCGAAACGGGAAAAGCCGCGCAACGGCGTTAGGCCTTTTGTGACGCCCCCGTGATATCTGTCCCCGGATGGACCAGATTCGCGACTCCGTATATTTTGAACAGCTCGCGCGCGTCGCGCGGCTCAAGGCGAACGCGACCGAAGACCCCTTCCTCGCGCGCCGCCTGCGCGAGGCCGCGGTCCGGCACGAACAGAAGGCGCGCAAACTGAAGCGCGCCGAACAAGCGCCCCAATAGCACCTCAGGCGATTTCCCGTCCCGCCAGCATCTTGCCCAGTTGCCGCGAAGAGCCGTCGAAAAAGCCGGCCTCGCCGTGCCATTCGCGCGGATTGCGAAACGTGCCGAACAGGATGTCGAAGATCGGGATGTCGCCATAATTATAGGCGTGGAGCCCGCGCTCGTGATGGACGGCGTGGCTTTCGGGCCGGGTGATGACATAGCCGAGCCAGCGCGGGGTGCGAAGGTTGCTGTGCTGGAAGATCGCGCAAAAGGTCGCCGCGACCGACACGATCAGCGCCGCCTCGGCGGTCAGGCCGATCCCCAGCACGAGCGCCGCGCTGCCGACCAGCGCCCAGCCGATCATGTCGAACGGATGGAAATAGAAGGCGCCCCAGATGTCGACGCGCTCGGCGCTGTGATGCATCTGGTGCAACCAGCGCCAGATCGGCTGGACATTGTGCATCGTGCGGTGCCACGCATAGATCAGAAATTCATAGACGAGGAAGCCGACGACGAGTTGCGCCCAGAAAGGCCAGACCGATCCGTCGACGAGTTGATATTGTCCGAGCAGATCATCCCAGAGCAGCGGCGACCAGGTCGTCACCCCAAAATAGAGCAAGGTGAAGACGATGCCCCGCGTCCGCCACAGCGGCACGTCGGGAAAATTCCGCGCCCGGAACAACAGGTCGATGCCTGCGAAAAAGGCGAACATCGAAAGCGCGATCCAATGATAGGTGCCGAACATCGAGACGTCCCCTGCAAGCCAAATCGTCACGAGCAAAATAACGGAGGACGCCCTCGTCCGAAAGCATACTCGTGGTCGGTTTTCTTTTTCGAAAAACCGGCGCACTGTCGCGCCGGTTGCGGGGGAGGCGGCGATGGAAGAGCGCAATATCGGATCGGCGGCCTTGCCCGCGACGCGGCTCGAACCGCAGCGCAAGGGCCAGCGCACGCGCGAACGGCTGCTCGACGCGGCGAACGACGCGATCCTGTCCAAGGGCTTCGCCGGCACCTCGATCGACGAACTGGTCGAGGTGACGGGGATCACGAAGAGCGGCTTCTTCTATCATTTCCGCGACAAGGGCGATCTCGCGCGCCAGTTGCTCGTTCGCTTCATCGAAGAGGACGACGTCGTGATGGACGGCCTGACGGCGCGCGCGCACGCGATGACCGACGACCCGATGCAGCGCTTCCTGCTGTTTCTCGATCTTTATGCCGATCTGATGGACGAGATGGAAGCGGTGCATCCCGGCTGTCTCGTCGCGGCGGTCCTCTATCAGGAGCAGGCGTTCGACCGCGAGGTTCGCGCGCTGTTGTTCGAGGCGGCGATGCGCTGGCGCGCGCGGTTCCGGACATGGTTCGAGGCGATCGAAGCGCGATACACGCCGGTCGCGCCGATCGACCGCGACACGATCGCCGACGCCTTCAGCGCGGTGGTCGAGGGCTCGATCGTGCTGACACGCGCGCTGAACGACCGCAAACTGCTCGGCCGCCAGCTTCGTCTGTTCCGCACCATGGTCGAGACGACCTATGGCGCGGCCCGATGATGGCAGCCATGGCGCGCCCGGCAGGATTCGAACCTGCGACCACCCGCTTAGAAGGCGGGTGCTCTATCCAGCTGAGCTACGGGCGCGTGCACCAAGGCTGTGGCCCGCGCGAATAGCGCGGTTTGCGTGGGCTGCAAAGCAGGTTAAGCAGCGGACCCGATGACCGAGTCCCCAACCCCCGCCGCGCGGCCCGCCGGCCAGCCTGCCCATGTCAGTGCAGCCAGCGTGCGGCATTTCCGATATTATGACCTGATGATGGCGGCGTTCGTCGCGATCCTGCTGCTCAGCAACATCATCGGCGCGTCGAAACCGAGCTACGTCACGCTGCCCGGCGGCGAGCAATGGGCGTTCGGCGCCGGGGTGCTCTTTTTTCCGATCAGCTACATTATCGGCGATGTGCTGACCGAGGTCTATGGCTATGCCCGCGCACGGCGCGTGATCTGGACGGGTTTCGCGGCGCTCGCCTTCATGGCGTTCATGGCGTGGGTCGTCGTGTCGCTGCCGCCCGCCGAGGGCTGGCCGGGGCAACCCGCCTATGAATTCGTCTTCGGCAACAGCTGGCGCATCGTCATCGCGTCGATGACCGCTTTCTGGGCGGGCGAATTCGCGAACAGCTACGTCCTGGCGCGGATGAAGATATGGACCGGCGGGCGACATCTGTGGATGCGCACGATCGGCTCGACCGTCGTGGGCCAGGGGCTCGACAGCCTGATTTTCTACCCGCTCGCCTTTTACGGACTGGCCGGCTGGCCGCCCGAGCAGCTTTATCAGGTCGTGCTGTCGCAATGGCTGATCAAGACCGCCTGGGAAGCGGCGTTGACCCCTGCAACCTATCTGATCGTCGGGGCGTTGAAGCGCCGCGAAGGTGTCGACGTGTTCGACGAGGGCACCGATTTCAATCCCTTCGGCGCCAAGGTTTGATGCTTGATGACCCTGATCGAATTGGCCTCGCTGTTCGAGGCGCGGAAAATATCGGTGATCGAAGCCACCGGCCTCGATAAGGATGCGCTCCACATCTATTTCGGCCTGACGCTGTTTCTGGTGATCCGGCTCGCCTGGCGCGGGCGCGGCGGATGGGTCGCCGCCTGGGCGGCGGTGCTGGCCATGGCGTGCGGCGGCGAATGGCTCGACCTGACCGCCGAATATAGCCGGTCGACGATCCAGCCCGACGCGGCGCATTGGCACGACATCTGGAACACGATGTTCTGGCCGACGGTGCTGCTGTTCGTCGGGCGCTGGCTGGAACCGAAAGCAGACGAGCGCGCGGACGGCTCAGGCGAGGACGCCGAGCGCCGCCTCGAACAGGCGTAGCCCGTCGGTGCCGCCGTGCCCGCGGTCGATCGCGCGTTCGGGGTGCGGCATCATGCCAAGGACATTGCCCGCGTCGTTGAGGACGCCGGCGATCGCCCGCGCCGACCCGTTGACGCCGTCGGCATAGCGAAAGGCGACGCGCCCCTCGCCCTCGACCCGGTCGAGCGTTTCGGCATCGGCGAAATAATTGCCGTCATGGTGCGCGACGGGAATGTGGATCGTCTCGCCCGCGCCATAGGCGGCGGTGAACAGCGACTGGCTGTTGGCGACGATCAGCGGCACGGTGCGGCAGACGAAGTTGAGCCCCGCGTTGCGCATCAGCGCGCCCGGCAGCAACCCGGCCTCGGTCAACACCTGAAAGCCGTTGCACACGCCAAGCACCGGCACGCCGCGCGTCGCGGCGTCGGCGACCGCGCGCAGGATCGGCGAACGCGCCGCCATCGCTCCCGAGCGGAGATAATCGCCATAGGAGAAGCCGCCGGGAAGCGCGATGAAATCGGTGCCGCCGGGAAGCTCGGTCTCGCGGTGCCAGACCATCGCGGGCGCCTTGCCCGTGACCTGTTCGAGCGCGACGGCCATGTCGCGGTCGCAATTCGAGCCGGGAAAGACGATGACGGCGGTCTGCATGGGACTAGGCTCCTTCGCTGCGGTCAGGCGCGTTCGATGCGATAGTTTTCGATCACCGTATTGGCGAGCAGCTTGGCGCACATCGCGTCGAGATCGGCATCGCTGGTGCCGTCGGCGACGTCGAGTTCGATGAAGCGGCCCGCGCGGACATCGGCGACACCGCCGAAACCCAGCCCCTCGAGCGCGTGGTGGATCGCCTTGCCCTGCGGGTCGAGCACCCCGGGCTTGAGCGTCACATAGACATTCACTTTCATCGGGCCGACCTTTGCGAAGCGCCTTGGGAACAGGGGCGGGAAGATGGGCGCGCCTATGCCCGCGAATCACTTCGGGAGCAAGGGGGCCGGGCAAGGTCGCGCGCGCGAAACCATGGCTGTTCGGATTGCGAACCAATCGCAACTTTCCTGTTGCGAATCTCTCGCACTATCCCTAGATCATGCTTGTTGAGAAGGATTCGCACATGGTCGTCTGTGTCTGCAACGCAATAAGGGAACGCGAACTGCGCGCTGTCGCGAAGGACGGCCAATTGCGGTGCGCCAAGGCGGCCTATGCGCAATTGGGTCGCAAACCCAAATGCGGCCAGTGCCTGTCATTCGCTCGCAATATCATCAGCGACGCCGCCGCGACCGCCTGATTTTTCCTGGTTTTCCGCCATTTTTGACCTTGGCCTTATGGGGCCGGGGCGGGTATGATAGCGCTCAACCCAATCCCAAGAAAATGACAGGACAGGCACCATGAAGGGCGACGAAAAAGTCATCGATTTCCTCAACGAGGCGCTCAAGAACGAGTTGACCGCGATCAACCAATATTGGCTGCATTATCGCATGCTCGACAATTGGGGCGTGTCGCGCCTCGCGCATTTCGAACGCGAAGAGTCGATCGACGAAATGAAGCACGCCGACAAGCTCGCCGACCGCATCCTCTTCCTGGGCGGCCTGCCCAATTTCCAGCTTCTCGGCCGCCTGCGCGTCGGCGAGACGGTCGAGGAAATCCTCAAGGCCGATCTCGCGATCGAGGAGGAAGCGATCCCGCTGCTCCGCGACGCGATCGCGCATAGCGAAAGCGTCCGCGACTATGTCAGCCGCGACCTCTTCTCCGACATCCTCGAAAGCGAGGAACATCATGTCGATGAGCTCGAAAAGCAGTTCGAGCTGATCGAACGGATGGGAATCGAAAATTACATCCAGCTCCAGTCGAAGCCGGTCGGCGAGGATTGAGGATTGCCTCCCCTCCTCTTCAGAGGAGGGGCAGCGAGACCTGGTCCGGCGTCAGCCGGGCCTTTAGTCGAGCGGGATGGGGGCTATCGGCCTGACCCTAGGCCCATGAGCCCACCCGCTGCGACCAGGGACAAGGTCCCAAGTCTCGCTACCCTCCCCTAAAGGATAGGGATTTCGCAGGATTTTCAGGGGCGTCTTCGGATGCCTCTTTTTTTGCTTGTATTTGCTAATAATTCTCAATAGCAAGATAGGGCAGTCCCCTCCTGCCGGCCGCTGCATCTTCTAGCTGCACCAAAGCGGCCGGCATCTTTTTTCCGCGCGAAGCGGAGCGGGGACGGGCCATCAAGGGAGACCCCATGCAGGGCAACAGCGAACTGGTCCGCAAATTCACCGAACAACCGCTCGTTCGCGACCTGCCGGTCGATGCCGCGCAAGCCGTGCTGGCGCTGCGCTATTGCATTCTTTGCCACCGGAGCGAGCGCGACCCGATGCCCGAACTCGAACGGCGCTGGGGCAATATTCTCGCGGCGCGGCGCTATCGCCTGGTGGTCGAAGCAATCGGCCATATCTGGCCCGATCCCTTCGCGGTCGCCCCGCCCTGCTGCCCGCGCGTCAGCTTTGACGAAGCCTTGCTCGCCGCGATGGTCGGCGCCGCGGGCCGCGACGACCGGGCGCGATTCGACACTCTGACCGCCGAAATGCTGGACAGCGATGCGCGGGCGATGCTGTTCACCGCGCTCGGGAATTTCGTGCGGGCCAGAGCGCCGGGGCGGGTTTAGAGGCTGGAGTCGTCGGCTTTGGGGTGGGGAGCGGCCTTTTAATGTCGTCATGCTGAACTTGTTTCAGCATCCATGGCCTGCGCTCGCGTCCTGCGCTGCGCCGAAGGAGACGGCGGGCCATGGACCCTGAAACAAGTTCAGGGTGACGGTGATAGAGATGGCAGCTCCCGGTCGAAACCCGCCATCGCCCCGCCCCAAACGAAAAACCGGCGCGGATCGCTCCGCGCCGGTTCTCGGGTATAAGTGTTGACCGGAACTGATGTGCGTCAGGCGACCCGCCGCACTTCATTCCCATCGTCGTCAATATCGCGCAGCACATAGCCGCGGCCCCAGACCGTTTCGATGTAATTTTCGCCGTTGCAGGCGAGCGCGAGTTTCTTGCGCAGCTTGCAGATGAAGACGTCGATGATCTTGAGTTCGGGCTCGTCCATCCCGCCGTAAAGGTGGTTCAGGAACATTTCCTTGGTCAGCGTCGTGCCCTTGCGGAGGCTGAGCAGTTCGAGCATCTGATATTCCTTGCCGGTCAGATGCACGCGGGTCGTGTCGACCTCGACCGTCTTGGTATCGAGATTGACCGCCAGCTTGCCGGTCTTGATGACGCTCTGGCTATGGCCCTTCGAACGGCGGACGACCGCATGGATGCGGGCGACCAACTCGTCGCGGTGGAACGGCTTGGTGACATAATCGTCGGCGCCGAAGCCGAACGAGCGCACCTTTGAATCCATTTCCGAAACGCCCGACAGGATCAGCACCGGCGTCTGCACCTTGGCGGTGCGCAGCTTTTTCAGCACGTCGTATCCGTGCATGTCGGGCAGGTTCAGGTCGAGCAGAATGATGTCATAATCATAGAGCTTGCCCAGATCGAGGCCTTCCTCGCCCAGATCGGTCGTATAGACGTTGAAGCCCTCGGTGGTGAGCATCGTGTCGATCGCTTTCGCGGTCGTCGGCTCGTCCTCGATCAGCAGTACGCGCATTGGGCACCCCTTGATTGTTCCCACGATGGCCCCGCGACCCGTCCGCATGACCCTCGCTGGATGTCGCCGACGCGCCCCTGTTGCAGGACTGCCGGAACATTAACCACGAAACTAATGAAGGGAAAAGGTTAATTTTGATTTAACCCGCAGAAATCCACGAGTCGCGGGGAATCGGCGAGGAGCGCGCGGCGGCTTTCACCCTTCGCCCCGTGCGACGAATTGTGCATGCGCGCCCGTGCAGGACGGCTTCAACGTCTCGACGAGATGGTCCGAAAGCGCCCGGACGCGCGCCGGCCGCAGCCGCGACGGCGGCGACAGAAGATGAAGGTGCGCCTGCGGCAGCGACCAGTCGGTCAGGATCGGGACAACCGCCCCCGACACCAGTTCCCCGGCCGCGATAAAGTCGGGCAACATGGCAATCCCGACGCCCGCGACGACCAGCGGCACCGCGATGTCGCCATTGTTCGCGAACAGCGGCCCGGTCGGCAACACCGTCGCTTCCTCGCCCTGGCGGCGGAAATGCAGCGGCGTCGCGCGCTGGCGGTGACCATAGCCGATCAGCCGGTGTCCCGCGAGATCGAGCGGGTGCTTCGGAACCCCGTGCCTTTCCAGATAGGCCGGGCTCGCGAGCATCGACGCCGCGACCGGCGCGATCGTCCGCGCGAGCAGGCTCGAATCCGCGAGCGGCGAAATCCGCAAGGTCAGGTCGATCCCCTCGGCGACCGGATCGTTGCGCGCATCGCTCAGCAGCACCTCGATCTCGACCGCCGGATGTTGATCGAGGAAAGCCGCGAGCGGCGGGCCCAGCACCTTGATGCCAAAGCTCATCGGCGCCGCGAGGCGGATCGGGCCCGCAAGGTCGAGCCGGTCGCCGCGCGCCGCTTCGGTCGCCGCGGTCGCCGCCGCCACCATCGCGCGCGCTTCGTCGAGCAGCCCCGCCCCCGCGGTCGATATCGACACGACGCGCGAACTGCGGTGGAGCAAGGTGATGCCGAGCGAGGCCTCCAGCCGCGTCACCGCTTTCGACACGCTCGCTTTCGACAGGCCGAGGGCAGCGGCAGCAGCGGTGAAGCTGCCGCTATCGGCGACAGCGACGAAACAGGCCCAGCCTTCATAGTCGGGAAGCGCCATGAATACTCCCTATCCGGAATACCGTCGTCATTGCGCCCCCGGCGAAGGCCGGGGGAAGCAATCCCCAGCTATCGGCCTTGCACGGACGATAGCTGGGGATTGCCGCGTCGCCTTCGGCTCCTCGCAATGACGAGTCGAGAAATGGAAACGATGATTTTCCATCTACGCTATTTCAGAAACGATCCCAAACCCTATCTTGACCTCAACAGATGAGCCGCCCGGCTCCGATGTCAAAGGGGCGGCGCCAAGAGAAAGGAGTGTCCGATGATCGACATTCGGAAATTCGAGACGCTGGGCCACGCCGACCATGGCTGGCTCGACGCTCGCCACCATTTTTCGTTCGCCAATTACCATGACGAGAACCGCATGGGCTGGGGGAGCTTGCGCGTCTGGAACGACGACGCGATCGCCGCCCAGTCGGGCTTTCCCCCGCACCCGCACCGCGACATGGAAATCATCACCTATGTTCGCAGCGGAGCGATCACGCACCGCGACAGCATGGGCAACAGCGGCCGCACCGCGGCGGGCGACGTCCAGGTGATGAGCGCGGGCACCGGAGTCACCCACAGTGAGTTCAACCTCGAGGACGAAGAAACGACGCTGTTTCAGATCTGGATCATGCCCGACCGCGATGGCGGCAATCCCGGCTGGGGCGCCCGCCAGTTTCCCAAGGCCGACCGTTCGGGCCGCTTCGTGACGCTGGCGAGCGGCATCGAAGGCGACGTCGAAGGTTTTGGGGCGCTGCCGATCCGTGCCAACGCTCGCGTCGCCGCTGCGACCGTCAACGCCGGCGAGAGTGTGTCCTACGACCTCGAAGACGGGCGTCACGCCTATCTGGTCGCCGCCAAGGGCCGCATCCGCGTCAACGGCCAGGACGCCGACCCGCGCGACGGCATCGCGCTCCGCGATGTCGGCACGATCCTGGTCGAAGCCGTCGACGACGCCGAACTGGTGCTGGTCGACAGCCTCTGACGAGCCCCCTCCCCTCCCGCCAGCGGGAGGGGAACTCCCGGGCCGCCGCCCTTCCCCCTCCCTGGCGGCGGCCCACCCCGTTTTTCCGGTTTTCACCCCCGAAAGGATAGAATGATGGCTAAGATATTGGTGCTTTATTATTCGAGCTATGGTCATATCGAGGCGATGGCCGACGCGGTCGCCGAGGGCGCGCGCGCCGCGGGCGCCGAGGTCGATATCCGCCGCGTCGCCGAAACCGCGCCCACGGCGGTGGTGCAGGCGGCGGGTTTCAAGACCGACACCGCGCACCCGCTGCTGAGCGATCCCAACGAGCTGGCGCATTATGACGCGATCGTCGTTGGCACCCCGACGCGCTTTGGCCGCATGTCCAGCCAGATGGCGAGCTTTTGGGACACCGCCGGCGGCGTCTGGGCGCAGGGCAAGCTGAACGGCAAGGTCGGCGCCGCCTTTACCTCCTCCGCATCGCAGCATGGCGGACAGGAAACGACGCTGTTCTCGGTCCTCACCAACCTGCTCCACTTCGGGCTGACGATCGTCGGGCTCGACTATGGCTATGCCGGCCAGATGGGCGTCGACGAAGTGAAGGGCGGCGCGCCCTATGGCGCGACGACGATCGCCGATGGCGACGGCTCGCGCCAGCCGAGCGAAGCCGATCTGGGCGGCGCGCGCTATCTGGGCGACCGGGTCGCGCGGACGGCCGCGAAACTGATCGCCTGATCCGATGCGCCGTCTGCCGAGCCTTTTCGTTTCGCACGGCTCGCCGATGATGGCGCTCGAGCCCAGCCCGGCGCGGAGCTTCCTCGCCGGGCTGGGTGCCGATCTGCCGCGTCCGCGCGCTGTCCTGGTCGTGTCGGCGCATCATGACGCGGCGTTCGAGGGCGGCCGTACGACCGTCACCGCTTCACCCGCGCCGCCGACGATTCACGATTTCGGGGGCTTTCCCGACGCAATGTTCGCGATGCGCTATCCCGCGCCGGGCGATCCGGCGCTGGCGGAGCGCGTCGTCGCGCTTATGGCCGGGCATGGCCTGACCGTCGCCGCCGATCCCGAACGCGGACTCGACCATGGCGCCTGGGTGCCGCTGTCGCTGATCTATCCCGCCGCCGACATTCCGGTCGTCCAGCTTTCGATCGCCTCATACGCCGCGCCCGAATGGCATTATGCGCTCGGACAGGCGCTCGCGCCCTTGCGCGACGAAGGCGTGCTGATCGTCGGTTCGGGCAGCATCACGCACAATCTGCGCGCCTATGCCGCCGCGCGCCCGCCGATCGACGCTCCCGCGCCGGCGTGGGTCCGCGATTTCACCAGTTGGATCGCCGACCGCCTGGCGGCGGGCGCGATCGATGATGTGCTCGGCGCAATCGAGCGCGCCCCGCACGGCCGCGACAATCATCCGACGCCCGACCATATCCTGCCGCTATTCGTCGCGATGGGCGCGGGCGCGGAGGATGGCACCCTGAAGGCGAAGCGCCTGCACGACAGCGTGACCTATGCCGTGCTGGCGATGGACGCTTACGCCTTTGGTTAGGGGGCTGCAAAGGCGGCATTGCGGCTTCGCGCGCGCCGTTACCCCTCCAGCCCCGGTGCGATGCGCAGGCGCGCCGCCTGCTCGAAGATCCGCACCAGCACCGGCTCGGTATCGGCGACGCGCATCGCGACGTGGAATTCGACCGGCGCCGGTGGCGGCATCCCGGCAAGTTCGACGAGCGCGCCGCGCGACACCTCGCCGCGCACCATCGGTTCGGGAAAGATGCCGACCCCACCATCGGCAAGCGCGATGTCGATCATCATCCGGGCATTGTTGCACAGGTTGAGCGAGCGCGGCGCGATGCGCGAGGCGTCGATCGCATCGCGCATCCGCCCGTGGATCGGCGAATGGCTGGCGAGCGACCAGACCGGCACCGGCGGGGCTTCGTCCCCCGCGCCGAAGGCTGCGGCGACCGCCGGGCTGGCGAGCCAGACCAGCGCGACCTTGCCGATCGGGCGCGACATCAGCGCCGGATGCGCGACCGGTCCGGCGGCAAAGGCCATGTCGGTGCGGCCGGTGAGCAGTTGTTGAATCAGGTTCGCGGTCAGGTCGATCTCGATCTCCAGCCCGACCCCCGGCATCTCCTCCTTCAGCGCCGCGACGAAGGGCGGCAGGCAGCTCGCCGCCGCGATCTCGCCCGCGCCGATCCGCACCACCCCGCTCGCCTCGGCGAAACCGCCGCTGCCGAGCAGCGCCCGCTCCATGTCGCGGAGCAGCGGCGCGCAGTCGCGCACCAGCTTGCGGCCCGCAGGGGTCAGCGACATGGTGCGCCCGTCGCGGCGAAACAGCGCCGTCCCCAGCCGCTGTTCCAGTTCGCGCATCCGCGCCGACACCGCGGGCTGGGTCGTGTTGAGCCGCTCGGCGGCGGCCGAAAAGGTGCCGAGCCGGTCGATCCAGAGCAGGGTTTCGAGGTGATAGAAGGCGATTCTATTGATCGACATTGTTTATCAATAAGCTAAAAACACTATGATTAGAATTGATATGTCAGATGCGCCAAGGTCGCGCGCACTCACCCACCAAGGAGGCCGTTTCATGGGGAACAAGCGCTATTCCGACGCCGCTGCCGCGCTCGACGGACTGCTCTTCGACGGAATGCATATCTGCGCGGGCGGTTTCGGCCTCTGCGGCATCCCCGAACGGCTGATCGACGCGATCCGCGACGCGGGCGTCAAGAATCTCACCCTCGCCAGCAACAATGCCGGCATCGATGGCGAAGGCCTCGGCAAGCTGCTCCGCAGCAAGCAGATCAAGAAGATGATCGCCTCCTATGTTGGCGAGAACAAGGAGTTCGAGCGGCAATATCTGGCGGGCGAGCTGGAGGTCGAATTCTGCCCGCAGGGCACGCTCGCCGAACGCTGCCGCGCGGGCGGCGCGGGTATTCCCGGCTTCTATACCAAGACCGGCGTCGGCACCCTCATCGCCGAGGGCAAGGAAGTGAAAAATTTCGACGGACAGGATTATATTCTCGAACGCGGCATCTTCGCCGATCTGGCGATCATCAAGGGATGGAAGGCCGACGAGAGCGGCAACCTCATCTTCCGCAAGACCGCACGCAACTTCAACCAGCCGATGGCGACCGCGGCGAAGATCTGCGTCGCCGAGGTCGAGGAAATCGTGCCCACCGGCAGCCTCGATCCCGACGCGATCCACCTGCCCGGCATCTATGTCAAACGCATGATCGTCGGTGCGCCTTACGACAAGAGGATCGAATTCCGCACCGTGCGCCCGCGGGAAGCGGCGTGATGCGCGGCCTTGCCTTCGCCGCCGGCCTGATGCTCGCGGGCTGCGCCTCGACCCAGAGCGCACCCCAGACCGCGCCCAAGCCGCCGAGCGCCGATGTCATCGCTTCGCAGGTCGGGGAAAAGCCGACCCCGACCTCGCCACCCGCAGGCCAGCAATGGCTCTATGGTTCGGCCGAGGGGGCGGTCGCGTCGGCGCAGGTCTATCGCGCGCTCGCATCCTATGTGCGCGCGGTCGCCATCTCGGCCGCACCGCATCGCCAGGTCGTTCTCGCCGAGGGATCGACGCTCGCCGCGCCGCGTTTCGACGATTGCGGCGACAAGCCGCTCGCCGCGGTGTTCGACGCCGACGAGACGTTGATCTGGAACCTCGGCGCGATGCGCTATTTCGCCGAGCAGCATCAGGATTTCGACCCCGCGGTCTGGGACCAGTGGGAAAAGACCGGCACGGGCAAGGCGATTGCGATGCCCGGCGTGATCGACGCCGTGAAGGTGATGCGTGGCGCCGGGGTGACGGTGATCGTCAACACCAACCGCACCGCCGCCAATGCGAAGGGCAGCGAGGATACGCTGCGCGCCGCCGGGCTCGGCGACTTCAAGCATGGCGAAACCCTGTTCCTGATGGGCGACACCCCCGACGGCGCGAGCAAGGACGGCCGCCGCGCGCTGATCGCGTCGCGCTGGTGCGTGATCGCGATGGGCGGCGACCAGCTCGGCGATTTCGCGCAGGCGTTCAACGCGCGCGACCTGTCGGTCGAAGGTCGCAAGACGCTGGCGACCAGCGGCCCGATCGCCGACCTTTGGGGTCATGGCTGGTTCCTGTTGTCGAACCCCGTCTATGGTCCGTCGATCCGCGGTGGATTTGCCGACATCTTCCCCTCCGACAAGCAATGGGAGCCCAAGTAAATGGCCTGGACGCGTGATGATATGGCGGCGCGCGCCGCGAAGGAGCTGGAGGACGGCTATTATGTCAACCTCGGCATCGGCATTCCGACGCTGGTCGCCAACCATGTGCCCGCGGGAATGACGGTGACGCTGCAATCCGAGAACGGCATGCTCGGCATCGGCCCCTTTCCCTTCGACGGCGACGAGGATCCCGACCTGATCAACGCCGGCAAGCAGACGATCAGCGAGGTGCCGCAAACCGCCTATTTCGGGTCGGAACAGAGTTTTGCGATGATCCGCGGCGGGCATATCGACCTCGCCGTTCTGGGCGGCATGGAAGTCGCCGAAAATGGCGACCTCGCCAACTGGATGGTTCCCGGCAAGATGATCAAGGGCATGGGCGGCGCGATGGACCTGGTCGCCGGGGTCAAGAAGATCATCGTCGTGATGGAGCACAACGCCAAGGACGGCGGCGCGAAATTCATCCCGGCGTGCACCCTGCCGCTGACCGGCAAGAATGTCGTCGACATGATCATTACCGACCTCGCGGTATTCAAGCGCGCCGACCACGCCAGCCCATTCAAGCTGATCGAGCTCGCGCCGGGGGTGACGGCGGAAGAAGTCGCCGCTAAGACGACCGCCAATTATGAGGTCGCCATCTAATCACACGTCCGTGCTGCGCGTTTTTCTTGGTCTCATCGCGGTCGTCGCGTTGGGGTCGGCCGGCTGGTTTGGTCTTCACGCCTTTGGCGGCGGCCAACCGCTTGCCAGTGTCCCGATCCCGATCAAGGCCGCGGAAAACCTGCCCGACACGCCCGCGGAATGGCGCGGACGGATCGACTATCGCGCGCTCGACGGGCAATTGTCCGCCCTTTCGCAGCGACCCGAAATGGCAGGGCTGGCGGTGGCAGTGGTCGAAGACGGCGAATTGCGCTTCGTGCGCACCTATGGCGTCGCCGACGCCTCGACCGGAGCGCCGGTAACACCGCATACGCTGTTCCGCTGGGCCTCGGTTTCCAAAACCGCAACGGGGGCGCTGGCGGCGGCGCTGGCGACCGACGGCACCATCGACCTCGATCGTCCGATCACCACCTGGCGCACGTCGCTGCGCCTGCCGGGCGGCGCCGAGACGCGGGTAACGCTCGCCCAACTGCTTTCCCAACGCACCGGCCTCACCAAAAATGCCTATGACGAGAAACTGGAGGAAGGCCAGAGTCCCCGGCTGCTGCGCGCGAGCCTTGGCACCGCGCCGCTGCAATGCGAACCCGGCACCTGCCACACCTATCAGAACGTCGCCTTCGATGCCGCGAGCGAGATATTGGGTGAGGCCGCGAACAAGGCTTTCGCCGATGCGGTCGAGGATCGATTGTTCCGCCCGCTCGGCATGGTCGGCGCGGGATATGGGATGGCGCGGCTGACGGGCGCCAAAGATTGGGCCAGACCCTATCGCAACGGGCACCCACTCCCGGTCAAGGAAGCCTATTGGCGCGTTCCCGCCGCCGCGGGCGTCGAAAGCGATATCGTCGATTTCGCCACCTGGATGCAGGCGATGATGGGAAACCGCCCCGATGTGCTGCCGAACACGGTGCTGAACCTTGCCCACCAACCTCGCGTCGGCACGGCGCGCCCCTATGGCGGCGCTTTGCGGCAGACCATCAGTGATGCCGGCTATGGTCTGGGCTGGCGGAGCTTTACCTATGAAGGCCACAAGCTCGAAGGCCATTCGGGGGCGGTTTCGGGCTATCGTGCGACGATGATTTTCGAACCGGCGACGCGGACGGGCGTCGTGGCCCTGTGGAACAGCGATTGGGGATTTCCCTTCCGCATCCCGTTCGCGGCGATCGACAGCTATCACAAACGCGAGGGCGCGCGCTGGCTCGACCTCAGCGAACTGCCCCCGCCGACGGGCGGGGCCGCCGCGGTCAAGCCGATGGTCGAGGATCCGAAAGGGTAATCCCTCTTGGCGCTCGCTCCGCTGCCCGTGTATCAGGCGCGCACCCCCATCGCCCGTCAGGAGCGCGAAGCATGTATGTGCTGATCACCGCGAACCGCAATTATTCGAGCTGGTCGCTGCGCCCCTGGGTGCTGATGCGGGCGTTGGGCATCGCGTTCGAGGATCGGATCGAGCCATTCGCCGCGCCGGTCAATTACGACGCTTTCCGCAGCTTTTCGCCGACCGGACAGGTTCCGGCGCTGCTTCACGAAGGGCGGACGATTTACGACTCGCTCGGCATCACTCTCTATCTGGCGGACCGGCATGAGGGGGTTTGGCCCGCCGACCCCGACGCACGCGCCTGGGCAGGGTGCGCGGTCGCCGAGATGCACAGCGGCTTTTCGGCGCTGCGGGGCGATTGCCCGATGAACGTCGGCGTGCGGGTGAAGCCCAAGCCGATGTCCGATGCGCTGCGAAGCAACGTCACCCGTGTCCGCGAATTGTTCGAGGAAGGCCTGGCGAGGTTCGGCGGTCCGTGGCTGGCGGGCCACCGCTTCGGTGCGGCCGACGCCTTCTTTGCCCCGGTCGCTTTCCGCATCCGCACCTATGGCCTCGACGTTGGCGCCGGTCAGGCATGGGTCGACCATATCCTCGCCCATCCGGCGATGCTCGAATGGGAGCGACAGGCGCTGCTCGAGAATTGGCGCGAGGAAAGCCATGAGGCGGAACTGGCGGCGGCGGGGGCGGTTACCGCGGATTATCGGACGGCCTAGTTTTCAGCCCTCGTCCCCGCACAGGTGGCGGCCGCTATCGGCGTCGCACAAGGTTGCCAGCGCCTGCGCAGGGACGAAGGGAAAAGCGGAAATCCCACACAATGAGATATTGTAACCTGGGTCATGTTATGCCATATCAAAGCGGATCATTGGACCCAGCGGAGAATCGGGTGACCCACATCGCCAATCACAGCCATGCCTGGCCGCGCCTCGGCGCGCTGGTGCGGGCTGCGCGCGATTCGCGGCCGGTTACCTCGCTGTCGGGCGACCAGCTCGCGATGGGGCTGTCGGGGCTGTGCCTCGTCCACTGCCTCGCCACGACGATCTTCTTCGCATCGATCGCCTCGGTTGGCGGCGTGTTCCTCGAAAACCATCTTTTTCACGAGGTCGGCCTTGCCATCGCGATCGGCTTCGCGCTGGTGACCTTGCTCTCGGGCGTGCTCAGTCACGGCTATATGATGCCGTTCGGGGTCGGCTGTTTCGGGCTTGGCATGATGGCGGGCGCACTGTCGCGGCCGCACGACGGCAGCGAAGTGCTGGCGACGATGATCGGGGTCGCGATCGTCGCGCTCGGCCACGACCTCAACCGCCGCGCGCATCGCTGACCTAAGGGCTTGCCGCAGCTTGCGGCGGCCTCGCAAACACCCTACATTATCGCCATGGGCAAGCATGATCATGCGCATATCGAGGCCAGCGGCGCCTCGCTCGCCAAGGCGGCGCAAGGCGCGCTTGAACACGCGGGCGAAGCCTGGACCGACATGCGCGCGCAGATCTTCGACGCGGTCGCCGAAATCGGCAAGCCCGCGAGCGCCTATGAGATCGCCGACATCGTCTCGCAAAAGCGCGGTAAGCGCGTCGCGCCGAACAGCGTTTACCGCATCCTCGACCTGTTCGTCGCGACCAACCTCGTCCGCCGGGTCGAGAGCGCCAACGCCTTCGTCGCGAACAGCCATCCGGGCTGCCTTCACGACTGCATCTTCCTGATCTGCGACAGTTGCGGCAGCGCAGTGCATGTCGACAATGACCGGATTTCCGACGGCGTCCGTGCCGCCGCCGAGGCAACGGGCTTTGCCGCCGAGCGCCCGGTGATCGAAGTGCGCGGCAAATGCGCCGAGTGCCAATAAGTTGAGCGCAGCGGCGCTGCCGGCGGCACGCTGGTGGGCGCTGACCCTGGCCTTCGGCGTCGCCGCGCTGCTTTTCGGCCTGTCGCTGGGGCAGGTCTTTCCCCAAAATGGCTATGCGGTCGAGCCGGGTTATGGCGCCCCCGTCCTCGCGTTCGAATTTGCGGGCGGCCAGGCCGACCTCGTCGCGATCTTCGGGCTCGACAGCGACCCGGCGCAAGTGCCGCGCCTCGCGGCGATGCGCACCGGCAACGAACGCGATTATCTCTATATGCTGCTCTATGCGGGCTTTCTTGGTTCGGGGCTCGTCGCCCTGGGACGCGAGCTTCGGCTGCGGCCCGTCCTGCTCGCCGTCGCCTTGCCGATATTGGCCGCCTTTTGCGACGGCTATGAAAATTGGCTGCTCTTCGACATCCAGACCGCCTTCACCGCGGGGGATTATTCGCCCGCAATGGCGAGCCTGCCCTATCCGGTCGCGGCGAAATTCATCCTGCTCGCGCTCACCAATGTGGCGATCGGGCTCGCGCTGGCGCAGCTCGGCGGGCGCTGGTGGACGCTCGCCGGGACGCTCGTCATCGTCGCCTGCGTGCCCGCGCTGATGGCGATCGCCATCCCTTCGCGCTACGCTTGGACGCTGCTCGCGGCGATCGGGGGCGGCTGGATCGCGCTGCTCGGCACCGCGGCGATCGCGAGTTGGCGCGCGTTGGTGTGGAAGCGGTCGCTGGCACAAAAACGTCCGCTGGTGATCGTCGATGCTCCCACCAAGCCGCCTCGCGCTGCTCCGGCCTCAAAACCACGCGCATTCGGCCGACGCCGGGACTAGGCGGCCGTTGCCGGATAAAAGCCGTGTTCCCCCGCGAAGGCGGGGGCCCATCTCCTGTCAGCGCCAATTTTGAACCGACCGGAGATGGATCCCCGCCTTCGCGGGGACACGAGAGGGTTTCCCCCCAGCCCCAACGCGCTCCGACCCCTTCCCACTCAGCGCCTCTGGGGTTAGGGAGACACGAATCCTGAAACAGGGGGCTGCACCCATGAATTGCGTCATCATCCGCGAAGACGACCTCATCGAGACCATCGCCGACGCGCTCCAGTACATCAGCTATTTCCACCCGATGGATTATATCCGTGCGCTCGGCGCGGCCTACGAACGCGAAGTGTCGCCCGCCGCAAAGGATGCGATGGCGCAGATCCTCTCGAACAGTCGGATGTGCGCCGAGGGACATCGGCCGATCTGCCAGGACACGGGCATCGTCACGATCTTCGTCAAATGGGGCATGGACTGCCGCCTCGACAGCGCCCGCAGCCTGCAACAGGTGGTCGACGAAGGCGTGCGCCGCGCCTACCTCCATCCCGACAACAAGCTGCGCGCCTCGATCCTCGCCGACCCGGCGTTCAGCCGCGTCAACACCAAGGATAACACGCCCTCGGTCCTCAATGTCGAGATGGTGTCCGGCGCCAAGGTCCATATCGACGTCGCCGCAAAGGGCGGCGGCAGCGAGAACAAGTCGAAGTTCAAGATGCTGAACCCCAATGATTCGATCGTCGACTGGGTGCTCGAGACGGTGCCGCAGATGGGCGCCGGCTGGTGTCCGCCGGGGATGCTCGGCATCGGCATCGGCGGCACCGCCGAAAAGGCGATGCTGCTCGCCAAGCAGTCGCTGATGGACCCGATCGACATGACCGAGTTGCTCGCGCGCGGGCCGTCGTCGCCGATCGAGGAATTGCGCATCGAGCTTTATGAAAAGGTCAATGCGCTCGGTATCGGCGCGCAGGGGCTTGGCGGCCTCGCCACCGTGCTCGACGTCAAGATCGCCGACTGGCCGACGCATGCCGCATCGAAACCCGTCGCGATGATCCCGAACTGCGCCGCAACACGCCACGCGCATGTGACGCTCGACGGCGGCGGCCCGGCCTTCCTCGAACCGCCGGTGCTTGCCGATTATCCGCAGATCGACTGGACGCCCGACAAGGCGGCGATCCGCGTCGACCTCGACACTCTGACGCCCGAAATCGTCGCAAGCTGGAAGCAGGGCGACCGTATCCTCCTCAATGGCAAGATGCTCACCGGCCGCGACGCCGCGCACAAGCGCATCGCCGACATGCTGGCAAAGGGCGAGGAGCTTCCGGTCGAATTCAAGGGCCGCGTCATCTATTATGTCGGCCCGGTCGACCCGGTCGGCGAGGAGATCGTCGGCCCCGCGGGTCCGACCACCGCGACGCGCATGGACAAGTTCATGGACATGATGCTCGACCAGGGCTTGCTCGCCTGTGTCGGCAAGGCCGAACGCGGCCCCGCCGCGACAGCGGCGATTGCGAGGCACAAGAGCGCCTATCTGATGGCGGTCGGCGGCGCCGCCTATCTCGTCGCGCGCGCGATCAAGGGCAGCAAGGTCGTCGGTTTCGCCGACCTCGGCATGGAGGCGATCTACGAGTTCGAGGTCCAGGACTTCCCGGTTACGGTGGCGGTCGACAGCGAAGGCCAGAACGTCCACGTCAACGCACCGGCGTTGTGGCAGAAGCGGATCAGGGACGAGGGGTTGCTGGAAAAGGCGTAGGCCGTGTCCCCTTTCCCCGTCACCCCGGTGAGGGCCGGGGTCTCGCCCTAACGACCTGAAACCTCCGAAACGGCGAGATCCCGGCCTTCGCCGGGATGACGAAGTGGGATAGAGTTGCGCGAGGCGGCAGCCTTGCGTCTATATTCTTACCAATCGCGGCAACCAGCTATTCTATATCGGCGTGACCAGCGACATCGCCGCGCGCATGATGCAGCATCGGGCGGGCGCTGGATCGGCGCATTGCCAACGCTACAACATTCGCAAACTGGTCCATGTCGAATTCTGCTCTACGATGCACGAAGCCATCGCGCGCGAGAAGGCGCTGAAGGAATGGCATCGCGATTGGAAACGGCGACTGATTGACGAGAGCAATCCCGAATGGGATGATTTGTTCGACCGCATCCTTGGGTGAGGAGGCACACGGAAATCGCGCCGAGGGTCAGGAGATCGGCGGCGCCGAGATATTCGACGACCGCTAAAACCCATAGACCAACGTGAAGCGCGTCAGCGTGTCGATCGTCTCGATCCCCGGCGGCGGGCGGGTGTCGATGTCCGCCGAATAGGAAAAGCGCGCCGACAGGGCGCCGGTCAGTTTCGCGTTGAGCGCGGTCAGCGAGCTGGCGACCATATTATGTTCGCCGACGATCGTCGAAGCAACCTGCGTCAGGCGCAGGGTCGGCGACAGGCTCCAGCCGAAATCGAGCCCCGCGAGCCCGGTCAGCTCGCTCTCGCTCCGCCCGCGGCCGGGCAGATAATCGGCCTGACGCCACGCCGGCCCCGCTTTCAGGTTCAGCGTCATCGCCTTGCCAACGACGACCTTGTACCCCAGTCCCGCCGACGCGTTCCAGCGGTTGCCGAAGCCCAGGATCCGATCGCGTTCCCAGCGGCCGAGGCCATAAGCGAAGGCGCGGTCGCCGACCTTTATCTGCGGCTCATATTCGACCAGATAGCGCTCCATCGAGGTGCTGCCATTGGTGCGCTGATAATCGGCCTGGGCGCGAAAGCGCTGATCCCAGCCGATCCCCTTCCGATTCAGCGTCAGCCCGAGGCTGATCCCGGTCGAGGTGGCATTGCCGCTGCTGTGCGACGCGCCGATCTGCCCTTCGCCCTTCCAGTTCTGCCAGAATTTCGCAGCCGCCAGCTTGGCGCGCGCCGCGTCGGCCGCCGCCTTCTTTTCCGCCGCCCGCTTCGCGCGATAGTCGGTCAGCAACGCATCGATGTCGGCGATCCGTTCGGGGCTGGCCTTCTTCGCGAGTGCACCCACCGCCTCGACGTCGCCGTCCTTCCTGCTCGCCATCGCCGCGGCGAGCATCTGCCGGATCGGGTCCGGGTCCGGCGTACGCTCATGCTGCGCCTGCCAGGCGGCGAGGATCGCGTCGATCTCGGCTATCGACTGGGGATTGGTCGCCTTCGCCAGCGACACCACGGTTTCGACATCCTTGCGCTCGCCGCTCGCGATCGCGGCATCGATCATCGCGCGGACCGGATCGGGCAGGGGCACGGCTTCGGGCTCCAGCGGCGTCATCACCAGCGGGATGACCAGCAAGGGCAGCGCCGGATCGGGCACGGACGCGCACGCGGGCTGGGCGCCAGCGGCTATCAGGAGAGGGGCGACCGCGAGGCGCGCATATTGTCTCATCGAACGGGTCCTTCTCTGGGGGGCGAGGGGCCGGTTTTTCGATCCAAGGAAGGGTTTCGCCCCCCTCATCGTCGCCATAACCGCAAAGCCGCTGGCATTTCCACCCATTAGGTTGCATTTGCAAAAGCATGTGGATCGCGATCATCGCCATTTTCTGCGCCGGCGTCGGTAATTTCGCGATGCACCGCGCCTTCATGGAGAGCGACGACCCGCTGATCCAGCAGATGGTCCGACCGCTCGCCGACCGGGTCGGGCCGAACATCACCTATGTCTTCGAGTTCCTGTTGCTCGTCGGTGCGATGGCGATCGCGACGCGCAACTGGTTCACCGGCATGCTGCTCTATGGCCTCTATACCATTTTCAACGCGATGGCGTTCAGCTGGGTGATGCACCGGCCGCGATAGGAAGGCCGTCGTCGGAAGTCGGCGGACATCGGCCTGCCGAAGCCTGTCGTCCTGCCGATCGCGTGGGCGGCGATCCTGCAGAGTTGCCGTCACCTCTTTGATCAAGCTGAGAGGTTCGCTTCCTTGGGGAGACGGATTAACATAGTCTCTGCGGGGCAGATCAATGCCGCGATCGCCAAAGTCGCGTGCGAGGCCACGTACCATACCCTGGAGGGCCGACGTGTTCATCTGTAAGCCGCGCCGCCGGCAAAAGGCGTGCGATCGGCATTCACCGATCCGATGATGATGATCCGGTCATCGTTGCGCATGTGGCGCGCTGCCTCCACCGATGCAGGGTAGGGCGCGCGAACGTCGATATCGATCATATGGTCGACTGCATCAGCCTCGATCGTCAGCGGATCGCCCATGACCAGCCTGCCGGCATTGATGACGATCACATCGAGCGCGCCCGGGCCCCGCACGGCGAATAGCCCATCGGCGCGAACGGCTATGGCACTCGTTTCCGCAGCACGCGCTTCGGCCGCCGCCGGGGATTCGGCGTAAGTGAAGGTGACGCGGCCGCCACCATCCCATAGCTGAAATTCCACGTCTCCGCGACGATGGTTGCGACCCGGTCGTGCATGTGCGCCGCGATCCGCGTGTTGGCGGGGATGCCGAGCACGATCGTGTAAGGACCCTTACGCGACGGATCACCGGAACGAACATAGGTGCGTCTGCTTTCCGTCCCAGACGTTCCGCTGCCGGCGTCCGTGGCGGGAAGCTGCGCTATCTCAGCTCGCGTCAAACGCTGCGGCTGGAGCAGCCGCAGCCAGGAGAAGGAGGCGCCCTTGCGGGTCACTTGCCCTCGTCCAGGAAGGCCCGGACGAGCTTGATCGTGGCGGCGGGATTTTCTTCCATGATCCAGTGGCCCGAGTCAGGAACGATGCCCTCTTCAACATTTTCCGCAGCGGCGCGCATCACGGTTGCCATCATCGGGCCAAAGGATTTGCCGCCGCCGACGGCGAAGACCGGCATTTTGAGCTTGCCGCCCTCGGCAAGGAAAGCCTGATTGTCGGCAGCATCCCGATCGAACGCGGCGAACTGGGCGAACCCCGAATGCATGGCGCCCGGAAGCGCGTAGAGGCGGGCGTAATGCTCGCGGGATGCCTCGGTAAATCTTGCAGGGGTGGCTGAGAACTCATTCCAGAAGCGATCGAGATAGATGCGCTCGCGCCCGGCAACGAGACGTTCCATGTCCGGTCCGCCGAAGCGGAAATGCCAAAGGAGCGGGTTTTTGAGAACCTCTTCCCAAGGACCGATTCCTGGAATCGGGGCATCGATCAGAACGAAGCGCCGAACAAGGTTGCGATTCTGGGCCGCAAAGGCAAAGCCCACCATGTTGCCGATATCGTGGGTGACGAGATCGATCCGTTTCACTTTATAGTGATTCAGAACCGCGGAAATATCACCCGCCTGGGTCTTCTTGTCATAGCCTCCCAAAGGCTTGGACGATAATCCGAGACCCCGAAGATCAGGCACGATGACAAGATGATCGCGGGCCAGGTCGACGGCCATCGGCGCCCACATGTCGCCAGTTTCTCCATAGCCGTGCAGAAGAACAACGGCGGGCCCCTTGCCGCCGATCCGAACGTGGATCGTGGCGTCTCCGGCCGGGACATCGGCCACTCGAAAGCTACTGGGGAAAGGCTCGACCTGCGCCGTTGCTGGCGAGATCATGAAAAGAAGCGCGGCGGCAACAATGGTCAGACGGAAAGACATGGCTTTCTCCGGATCATGACGCCGCCCCCACGGCCATCGCCATCTGGACAACAACATGCGCCTCGGGCAGTAATTGGACTAGCCGGATGAATCCGAAACGAGCCGCCGGGATTTCCGAAAGATGATGAAGCTTTCCGGAATTGCAGCCTTCCTTGCGACCGCCGAAGCCGGCTCGATCAGCGCCGCTTCGAGGCGTCTTGGGCTCGCGACGTCCGTCGTCAGCGAGCGACTCGCCGATCTGGAGAAAGCACTCGGCACAAAACTGATCCAGCGAACGACGCGCAAATTGTCGCTCACCGAGAGCGGCCTGAGCTTCCTGCCACGCGCGCAGCGAATTATCCGGGAGGCCGACGAAGCCGAGGCAGAACTCGCCGCGCGCAGCGGAACATTGGCAGGTCCGTTACGCCTGTCGGCGCCAGTCAGTTTTGGGGCTCTACATTTCGGATCCGCGCTGTGCCGGTTTCTGCTGGAACATCCGGAAATCGACGTCTCGCTGGAGCTTGATGACCGGTTCGTCGATGTGGCTGCTGATGGCTTCGACGCCGTGCTGCGGCACGGCCCGGTGGGCGATACCCGACTGATTGCGCAACGCCTCGCGGTGAGCCGACGCCTGCTAGTCGCTTCGCCAACCTATCTGAAAAGATATGGCTGCCCCGTCGCACTGACCGATCTCTCCAACCACCGGGGCATTCTATACTCCAATCGCGAGAGCGACTGGCGGTTTAGAACAGCAAGCGGATGGTCGGTGGTAAGGCCAACCCCGGCGCTCCGCGTCAACAACGGCATGATCATGAAGGACGCGGCGCTTGCGGGAATCGGGATCGCGCTCCTTCCCACCTTTTTCGTTCACGACAGCATCGCGAGCGGCGCTCTGGTGGCGCTCGATATTGGTGTCCGAGCGGAGGGAGCAGAGCTGTTCATCGCCTATGCCCGCGATCATGGCTCAACGGCCAAGATATTGGCGCTTGCCGCGAGTTTACGGCAGAGCTTCGGCGAACCGCCATATTGGGACAATCCGCTGATCACGCAAGGCGAATGATGGCCGAAAGCGGAACGGCAGGCTGCGGGTTCGATTAAAGGGACGTCGCCATTCGTCCAGTTCACCTTGTGATATGTCGTGGCCGCTAATGAAACTGTTTTGACACAATCCCTTGGCGGGCCTGGAACCGCGTGCCGAACCAAGATTGGCCGCTCAGCATCACGAACGAGGTGCGAACCGCAATCGCAGCGTCCGCCCACTCGTCAGCAGAAGACCGTCGTCTCTGGCCTCGATCAGCACCGCCAGCGGCAGGCTGCCTGTCGCCCGTCCTTCCCAAAGCGCCGGGCCGATCGCCGTCAGCGCATAATTCAGTGCGCCCAGCGAATGCGAGAGGGTGAGCAGAGCAGAGCCGCCGCCTTGCTTTGCGATGGCCGCGCTGATTGCCGCCGAGGCATTTTCATATTGGCCGACGAGCGAGTCGATCTCCGCATCCTTCGGCGCCTCCACGCGCCACAGAATATCGGTCCTGCCATATTCCTCGACCGCGAGCGCCATACCGTCGGGTTGCGCTATTACCGCCATGTCGGTGGGCACCAGCGGCACGCTGAGCCGTCCCTCGGAATCGCGGCGTGCGGGCAGCGTCATGCCGTCGATCCGGATCGCCTGCTTGCCCTCGATCGCTTCCAGCGCCAGCCGGCGTCCGGTTTTCGCCGAATGGAATATGCCGGTAATCGGCTCGGCTGGCACGTCCTCGGGCAGCGGCAGACCGGGGATGCAGCTTTCGATGATCGCATCGACGAGGTTGTGGAGATCGAGCCCACCGATACCATTGCTCATCACGATGACATCGAGTTGATGATCGACCAGCTTGAGCATCTGGCACGATCCCCCGACGACCGCACCGGCGTGATGGACGGCGGCGAGACCGCGATGCCGTCCGGCGATCAGGCCCAGCCCATAGCCGTGACTCGTCATCGGCGTCCGCATGGTTTGCCAGGTCTCGCGCGAGCCGACGACGGGATCGCTCATGTGCTTCAGCCACAGCAGCATGTCGTCGACCGTCGAGACGATCCCGCCCTCGCCGCCGATCGGCACACCGAACACGCCGCGGGTATAGCCGCCCGCCGGTAACGGCACATGCAGCGTGGCGCTGTTGGGAACAAGATCGGTATCGAGCGGGCGCAACCGCGTGTCGTTCATGCCGATCGGCTCGAAGATTCGTTCCCGCAGGAAATCAGCGAAAGATTGCCCGCTCACGCGCGTCACGATCTCGGCGAGCAGCGCATAGCCGCCGTTATTGTAGCTCCAGCTCGTGCCGGGCGCGAAATTGACGCTGTCCAGCGCGGCGAGCGTCCGCAAGTGGATGTCCGGGGCGGCCGCGACGCCCGGCCCCGCCGCATGGAGGATGAGATCGAGGCTGTCGCGCATGCCGCTGGTGTGCGCCATCATCTGACGCAGCGTGATCGCATCGGCCCAGCCGGGCAGCTCTGGAAGCACCTTGCGCGGCGAGTCGTCGATCGACAGCCGCCTTTCCTCGGCCAGCAACATGATCGCAAGCGCGGTGAAATGCTTGCTGGTCGAGCCGATCCGCATGCGAATGGTCGGCGACAGCACGACCGGTAGTTCGACGCTCGCCATGCCGACACCGCGGCGGTAACCGGGGATGCCGCCGAGCGCGACGCCGACCGCAAATCCGGGCGCATCGCTCCTGTCATAGGGGACGAGCAGCGCGTTCAATGCGGCCGGATCGATCCGAGCCCGCGCGGTCATGGCCGTCCCGAGCCCCACACGTCCGGCCCGGCGAAGACCGTGCCGTCGCGATAGGCGACCGATGGCAATCGATCCTCGACGATGAAGGTGGCCCCGTCGAGATCGACGAAATCGCAGAGCTGCGCGAGAACGAAGCCCGGCGCGGTGGCGAGGCTGGTGCCGATCATCGTGCCGACCATCACGCCGAGGCCGAGGCGTCGTGCCTCGGCGGCCATCAGCAACCCTTCGGTCAGCCCGCCGCATTTATCGAGCTTGATGTTGACGATCTGGAATTGGCTCGGCGCCGCGGTCACATCGGCCAGCGACACGATGCTTTCGTCGCCTGCGATGGGGATCGGCGACGCCAGCCCTTCCAACGCCGCCTCCTCACCGCGAGCGAGTGGCTGTTCGAGCAGCGACACGCGCTGTTCGACAAGTGCGGGGATCAGAGCGTCGAGCTGGTCGCGAACGAAGCCCTGGTTGCCGTCCACCCCCAGCCAGACATCGGGTCGCGCGGCGCGGATCGCGTGCACCCGCTGGAGGTCCAGCGCGAGATCGCCGGTCAGCTTGATCTTGATCGCTCGCGCATCGACATAGCCGACGGCGCCGCGCGCCATTTCAATCGGGGTGTCGGCGCTGAGCGTGAAGGTGGTGACGACCGGGCGCGGCTGGGGCACGCCGGCCAGCTGCCAGACAGGCTTGCCCGACCGCGCCGCTTCGAGTTCCCACAATGCGCAGTCGATCGCGTTGCGCGCCCCGCCGGGCGGCAGGAGCGATCGCAACGCCTCACGGTCGAGGCCGCCCTCGACCGCCGCGCGCACATCTTCGATCGCGGCGCGCATATTGGCGGCATCGTCGCCAAGGAAATAGATGCCCGACGCCTCACCGCGCCCGCGGCGCGCGCCGTCATCGAGCGTCACCACGATCACCTCCCAGGTTTCGAAGGTGTAGCCCGCCACGCGCAACGGATTTGCGAGCCGCAGCACTTTCGAAGCGATGTCGAGTTTGAGCTTCGGCATTGCCTCAGGCGTCGAAGAGCAGATCGAGTATCTGCTTCTTCCAGATCCGGATGGAATAATCGATCACCGCCTTGTTCGGATTGCGGATATATTCGACCGTCAACCCGCGCGTGATGGCATTGTTGAGCAATTGCAGGCTCATATGGGCTTCATCATCCTTGATGCCCGCGGCATGGAGAATGCTGTAACCCCACAGGCGGACGCGCCGGTCGAAGCGGCGCGTGCTCGGCCCCACTTCGCGGTCGAGATCGGGGTCGTTGCGCCGGGCAAGATGGATTTCGAGCACCGCCGCCATTTCCGGCCGACTGACCATCTGGAAATTCGCATCGAGCAGATTCTCCATCGATTCCCGCGGGGTCTTCCCGCGCCGGATGGCGTCGGCATATATCTGCGTCCGATAGGCCGAAAACTCGGCGGCGACCGCCGCCATGATCTTCGCCTTGGTCGGGAACTGATGCTGGATCGCGCCAAGGCTCATGCCGGCGGCATCGCGGATCGCATGCATCGTCGCCCCCGAATAGCCTTGCGCGCACAACACGTCGCGCGCGGCGGCGATCACCTTGGCGCGGGTGGCCGCGCTGCGGTCTGCCTGGCTGCGTCGAGGTTTAACGGCGGTCTTTGTCATGCTGCGATCATGGATAGCGTCCGATTGAATCATAGGCGAGATTTGCATAGGTCCGCTCGAAACGCACGCCCCTCAAAACCCGACGGCAATGCTGACGCCCGCCGTCCGCGGACGGATCACGCCAGTTCCGAGCGCGCCATTGGCATTACGGAAGAGGCCGTTGGCGGTCAGCGCCTGGGTCGCGGTAATCCCGGCGACGTTGGTGAGGTTGTCGACATAGGCATTGACCGCATAGCGGCCGAACGAAAGGCCGGCGCGCAGGTCGATCACCTCATAGGCCGGGACCCGCGCGAAATGGCCGTAGAGCGCACGGTAGACCGGGTCGTAGTTTCCGGACTGCCCCGACAGCGATCGGATCGAGCCGCCGATCGACGCCGTGGCATCCCCACCCAGCGCCCATTGGTAATCGGCGTTGACGCTGATCGAATATTTGGGCGTGAACGGCAGCCGGTCGCCCTTCACTGCGCCGACGACGAGCGGATCGGTGTCGCCGCTGAGTTTTGCGTCGTTGAGCGCGAAGTTGACCGACGTCACAAACCCGGCGGTCGGGCGCATCGTTGCCGCGATCTCGGCCCCGTCGATGTTCGCGCCGCGGCCGTTGGCGTTGATGCCGAAGCCATTGACGACGGCGGCAAGCTGAATGTTGTTCCAGTCGATATGGTAGATCGACGCATCGAGTCCGAAGGTGCCGTCGGCGGTCTCGCCCTTGAACCCGAGCTCGTAGCTGGTGACGGTATCGGGGTCATAGGTCGTCGGCGTGCTCCCCGGCGCGCCCGCGGGCACGACGTTGGGACCGCCGGGGCGATAGCCCTTTGCGACCCGCGCATACAGCGACGCGCGGTCGCCGAACTTGACCTTGGGCGCCACCGAATAGGTGAAGACATTGTCCGACGACCGCAGGTCGCCGATATTGCTGCTCCCCAGCAGGACGCTGTCCGTCACCTGGTCGGCGCGCTGCCGGTTGTGGCTGTAGCGCCCGCCGATGTCGACGTCGAACCATGGCGAGAGGTGGAGTGTCGCATTGGCGAAGCCGGCAAATTCCTCATATCGCGACCGCAAATCATATTGCACCAGTTCGAGCGGATAGGGGATCGGCGTGAGCGTCCCCGGCTCGACGAGGTTCAACTGCTGGGAAATCAGCGCTTTTTCATGCGTGTAGTAGCCGCCGACCAGCCAGTCGAGGAAACCGCCGCCGTTTGATGCGAGGCGCAGCTCCTGTGTCCACTTGCGGCTTTCGGTCGCCTGATCGAAGGCGGCATTGTTCTGCGGGATCCGCGGAAGACCGAACGATTCCAGAAGATCCGAATAGGGACCGGCAAGCGCCGCGCTGAGATTGGCGGTATAATCGGAGCGCAGCGACTGCAACTGCTCGCCATAGCTCGTCGCCGAGGTCAGCGTCGCGAAGCCGAAGTCGTAATCGATCGTGCCGTTGTAGAGGCGATACTTCACGTCGCTGAACGAGGGGAGATATTCCGACAGCGTGAGGCCGCCATAGAGCGGCTTCAAGGTTCGGGGATCGGCTTCGACGACGCTCGGCGCGCCGTCAACGTTCAGGTTCTGGAGCACAGCGCTCAGCCTGACGCTCAGGCGCGAGTCGGGCTTCCACAGCAGCGAGGCGCGACCGCCGTAATTCCGCAGGTCGTTGAAATCATCGTCGACCCTCGACGCGGCGGTGCCGATCGAGTCGATATAGCCGCCCTGTTTGCGATACGATCCCGAGGCGCGGAACGCGAGCGTATCGGTGATCGGCAGATTGATCATCGCCGCGCCGCGATAAGAGGCTTTGCCGCCATCGGTGAATTCGACTCCGCCCAGCACCTTGCCCTCGATCTGGTCAGTGGTCGGTTCATTGGTGACGAACTTGAGCAGGCCGCCAAGGGAGCTGGCACCGTAAAGCGTGCCCTGCGGCCCTTTCAGCACCTCGATCCGGGCGATGTCGAGCGTGTCGAAATCGCCGGCGAGTTCGGCGCCGTTGGCCAGCGCCGTGCTCGATCCGAACGGCGTCTCGTCGACATAAACCGCGACGGTCGAGGCGACCCCGCCGGTATTGACGCCGCGCAGCACCAGCCGCCCCTGGCCGGGCGTGCCCTGGACAAGCTGCAAGTTCGGCACGTTCTTGAGGTAATCGGCGAAACTGGTCGCATGCTGCTGTTCCAGAAGATCGCCCGAGATCACCGACACCGATTGCGGCACGTCGATCAACGTTTGCGACCGCTTCTGCGCGGTGACGACGATGTCGGTCGATGACATGGTCTCCGCGTCAGCGTCGGGCGCGGTTCGCTGCGCCTCTGCGGCCGCCTGCGTCGCGGCGTGTGCCATCGAGCCATGGGCCAAGGCAATGACGGCAGCCGTCAATGACAATCCAGCCGAAGTGATCCGTTTCATTTCATCCCTCCCCAAGCTCGTTCTATTTTCGTCTTTTTCCGGCCTCACGCGCCCTGCCGCAGCGCGAAACGCACGCCGTGGATCATGGCGCTAGGCGCAACCGACGTATGGTCTTCCTCCGCGAAGGCGATGTGGCGCAGATCTGCGACTCCCGCCTCGCGCAGCGCGTCGGCGAACTCCTTTGCGGCCTCCACCATGCGCGCGGCGCGGATTTGCGCCTGCGCCTCTTCCAGCGTGACGCCGAGGCCCGGCGGGACGCTGGTCGGCGGGTCCTGCTCCTTGCCGCCGACATCGACGAACACGCGCGGCTGCTTAGGCAGCGCCGCCAGTCGTTCCTTGAACGCCGGCAGCTTCTGCAAGATCGAAAAGCCGTCCCACCACAAGGACGGGCTGCTGACGATGAAGTTCGAGAAAGCGTCGGGCCGCGTCAGCAGCGCATGCGCCGCGAACAGGCCGCCCAGCGAATGGCCGAACAGGATATGCTCGTCCCCGTCGGTTTGCGGGTAGCGGGCTGCGATCTCGGGCTTCAGCGTGTCGGCGAGGAAGGCGAGGAACGCATCGGCGCCGCCGTTGCGGTCGCTGCCGATCATTGCGCCGACCGACCCCATCGCCGCGGCCGCTTCGGCGCTGATCGGCGGCGAGAGGTCCGCCGTCCGCAATTTCAGGAAGTCGAGATACGTCGCTTCATAGCCGATGCCGACGACCATGAAAGGCGGGAAAGCCGCTACGCTCGACAGCGCGCGAGCAATCTCCGCCGCCATGCCGAACAGGAAATCGCCATCGACCACATAGAGGACGGGCAATTTGGTGTCGGGTGGCGCCATCGCCGGTGCCGCGACGCTGATCTTCAACAGCCCCTCGCCGCCGGGATGGGGAAGCGTGAACTGCTCGAGGGACGCACGAACCGAAAATTGCATCGTCAACTCCATCAAGCCGGGTTCGGGCCGTAGCCCTGACCGGACGCATGCAGTGCGAACGCGCGCCGAAGCGCGCCTTCCTCTCCTTGATGCGGCCCACCTGCGGATATTGCTTCCGCTGACGGGCCATCATCCTGTTAGCCGACTCATCTTCGCTATTGACAATAAAGTCAACTTGTTTCTTTTTAATGAGAGACCGTGGGCCGCTAAGCCCCGGCAACCGGATTCGAGGGAGAGATGGCGATGGAGAGCGCAAGCCTGGCGATTGCCATATCGCCCGCCGACGACGAGCCTGCCGCCATCGCCGCGCCCAAAGCCCCCGCATCGGCTTGGTACGGGCTGTTCGTCCTCGTGATGGCGACGCTGTTCGCTTATGTCGATCGCCAGATTCTCAATCTCGTCGCCCCCTCCCTCCAGGCGTCGCTGGGCATTACCGACCTGCAGATCGGCATGCTCCAGGGACTGGGTATGGCGATCTTCGCCAGTGTCGCCAGCTATCCGCTGGGCTGGCTTGCCGACCGGTTCGGCCGCCGGCTGCTGCTGGCGATCGGGGTCGCCTGCTGGTCGCTGGCGACGGGGTTCACCGCGTTCCAGAACAGCTTCGGCGGCTTGTTCATGGGCACGATCGGCATCGCCGTCGGCGAGGCCGGGCTGGCGCCGATCGTCTATGCGATGATCCCGGACCTGTTTCCCGAGCGCCAACGCAGCACCGCCAATTTCATCTTCTACGGCGCGTCATTGCTCGGCGCCGGCGCTGGCATGGCGCTCGCCGGCGCGTTGCTGCAATGGCTGGCCGGATCGCAGCATGACGTCCCGGCATGGCTTGCCGGTATCGACACATGGCGCATGGCGATGATGGCAGTGGCGTTGCCGGGTCCGCTGTTCCTGTTGCTCGTCGCGACAATGCCGCTCGGTAAAAGACTGCCCTTCCAGCGGCAGGAGTCCGCCTCCGCCGACCCGACGATGGTCGCTTTCCTGCCTTATGCGAAAAGGCATCGGCGCGCACTGGCGCTGTTTTTCTGCATGATCCTGGCGATGAACGTGCCATTGACGGCGAGCCTTACATGGTTCCCGCTGGCGCTGCCCAGGGCGTTCGGGATCGATCCTTCCGCCATCGGCGTCGCGCTCGGCTCGGCGATCGCGGTCGCAACGCTGATCGGGGTGATTTTGCCGGCGATCGCCCTGAAGCTGTGGCGCGGCTCCGCGCTGACGACCGCGCAGGCCTTCATCGCGCTGGCAGCGGTGCCGGCGGCGGTCCTTCCCTTTGTCACCTCCCCGTTCCAGGCCTATGCCGTCGCCACCATCGTCGGGGCGATGGGCGTCGCCGCCTCGGCGCTGATACCGGGGCTGCTTCAGGATCTTGCGCCGCCGCACCTCCGCGCGCGCGCGCTGGCGATCCTGAGCATCGCCGCCGCGCTGGCGCTGGCCGCCTCACCGATGGCGATCGGGATAATTTCGAGCCAGATCGTCGGGCCGCGCAGCATTTTGCAGGCGATCACCATCGTCAGCGTGCCCTGCCTGGTCGCGGCGGCGATTCTGATGGCCTTCGCCAAAAGGCCCTATGCCGCCACCGTACGGGCCAATCAATCGCAGCTTCCAGAGGACCAAGCATGACAACGACCGACATGACCGCGATGCGCACTGCGATCGAAGCGGGCCGCACCACCCCCGCCGCCTTGGTGGAGCGCGCGATCGAGCGCGCCGAGACGGTCAATCCGCGGCTCAACTTCATCGCGTGGTCGACTTTCGAACGCGCGCGCGCGCAGGCATCGGAGCCGCGCACCGGCCCCCTTGCGGGCATTCCAACGCTGATCAAGGACATGCTCCCCGAAAAGGGGGTGCCGGCAAGCTGGGGCGCCGCCGCGCTGCGCGATTTCATCGCACCCGAGGATGCGCCCTACACCCGCGCGATCGCCGACGCCGGGCCGATCTCGATCGCGCGCTCGGCAATGCCCGAGCTGGGGCTCAACGTCGTCACCGAATCGCCGCTGGTCGGGCCGACGCGCAATCCATGGAGCCTCGATCATACGCCGGGCGGCTCGTCGGGCGGCGCAGCCGCAGCGGTGGCGGCGGGTGTAGTGCCGATCGCGCACGGCAGCGACGGGCTCGGCTCGATCCGCCACGGCGCGGCTCCGTGCGGGCTGGTCGGCCTCAAGCCTTCGCGCGGGCGCAATATCGGCGACGAGGCGCTGCGCTCGATCGCCGATCTCAACGTCAACGGCTGCGTCAGCCGCACCGTGCGCGACACCGCCGCCTGGCTGGAGGCGACCCAGACCCGCGCTGCCAACGCCGCTTTCGCGCCGGTGTCGCTGGTCATAGAGCCGATCGACACACCGCTTCGCATCCACGCCTACAGCACGATCATGCGCTCCGGCGCGGCGCCGGATGCCAGCGTGAGCCGCGTCTTTGCGGAGACGATCGATCTGCTTGGAAAGTGCGGGCACAAGATCGCCGACGGTCGGTTGCCGTTCGACGGCCCCCAGGCAATCCACACGCTCAACGATATCACCGAAGGCATGTTCGCACGCCGCCTCGGCGCTCTTTGCGATCTCATCGGTATCCAGATCGCGCCCGAAGACCTCGAACATCGCTCGGCTACGCTGATCGACGCCGGCAACCGGATCGACGACGCGCAATTCGGCGCGGCGTGGCAGCGGATGGAGACGATCGTCGCGGCCTATCTCGACCAGCTGAACCGGATCGACATCTGGATGACGCCGACTTTCGGCGCCGAAACCGTCCGCATCGGCGTGTTCGGCCCCGATGTGGCGTGGCCCGACCAAGCCGATCATCTCGTCGACTATGCCGGCTATTGCTGGATTGATAATTTTTCCGGCACCCCGTCGATCAGCCTGCCGATGGGCTTCAGCGACAACGGCCTGCCGGTCGGCGTCCAGTTCGCCACACGGCCGGGCGGCGAAGCCCTGCTGCTCGCGCTCGCCTACCAGCTTGAAGCAGCCGTGGAATGGGAACGGCGTACGCCGCCGATCTGGGTGGGAGAATGAACCCTATTCCCTGGGTCGACGGCGAACTCGTCCTGTTTGGCGAGCAGGTGGCGCGCTTTATCGAGCGCAAGCTCCTGCCGAAAGCGGCGTCATAGGACGCGCGCGGCTCGGTCGACCCGGAATCTTGGCACAAGGCGGCGGAACTCGCTCGCATGGAAGCGGTGATCCATCAGGACATCGGCCGCGCCGGTCTTGGCGGCAGCTTCGGCAGCATCAACAGCGCGAGCTCGATCATCGTCGCCGCCGTCGCTCCCCACAGGGACCGAGCCTGGTGCGCGAGCCCTGTCGATTTAGAATGTTTCCCTGTCGAACTCGGCTATTCTCCTCGTGGCATTGTAGCGCCGCTAGGCCGCAATATCATCGATGATTATTCCAACAGAGCCGCGCCAGAAACACATGACGCGGTTGTCGGCGGGCAACCCATGGATTTTCAAGGCGTGAACCATTGCAGGCCCGCAGCGCGGCGACTGCCCATCCATTCTTCGTGAAACTCGAAGCTGCCCGGGAAAGGATCCCGCCTCGCGACAGGCCGCTCGCCGAAATTCATGAAGTTTTCCGCATCACCATAAGGCGGCCACACCGATCCCCCCGAGGCCGTGGGGACCGCCCTTGCCGCAAAGGCGATCCAGTAATCTATCATCTGTCCGGCAAGGCGCCTTTCAGTCGCGCCTGCGGGAGTCGGCCAGTTCGGCGACCCGAGCGGCCGCTTGCCCGCGATGCCAAATGTAAAGGGCAGCTCGCTCGCGTGGAAGGCGCACAGATCGCGCGCCCGTGCCTCTGCATAGCAATGGTCGAAGACATAGAAATAGGCAGGCAGCCCCGCCGCAGCCTGCTGGCGCACGATCCGCTCGCCCGCCCAGCCGTAGATGGTATCGCGCGTCGCCGCGAGCATGCTCTCGAGCGGGCTCGACGCAGGATAGAGACGCAGAAAAGCGGGCGCGAGTTTGCCATAGCGCGCGGCGATCGCCGCCTCATAGCCTGCCGCATCGGTCGGCACGGCTGGCACCAGGCGCCGCTGCGACCGAACCTCGCCGCTGTTGACGCCCGCGAGCACGGGAATCTTCATCTGCTCGCTGCGATCGAGAATGGCGACGAGTTGATCTGGGACGATTGCCCCGTCCACCACCGGCTGCGCCACGAAGTGGGTGCGCAGTCCCGCCGCGACGAGCCTTTCCGGGTCGATCCCACGCAGCGCGCCGACATTCGCCGCGCCGAGGCTTTCGGCGAACGCGCGTCCAGTTGCCTCGGCGGGCGGCAGGCCGAAGGCGGTTTCGCGCAGACGCGGCATTGTGCGCAGGTTGGTGCTCTGGACGATCGCCTTGCCGAACAGTCCCCGCGCTTTCGGGCTGCCGAGGAGATAGCTGACGCTCAGCGCACCGGCCGATTCCCCCATCGCGGTCACATTGGCGGGGTCGCCGTCGAACGCCGCGATGTTTCGTTGCACCCATTGCAGCGCGGCGATCTGGTCGAGCAGACCGTAATTGCCCGAAATGCCGTCGGCCGATTCGGCGCTCAGCCCCGGATGCGCAAGCCAGCCGAAAACGCCGAGCCGATAATTGATCGAAACGAAGACGATGCCGCGCTTCGCATATTCGCGACCATCGTACATCGGGCTGGCGCTGCTCCCGAATTGCAGCGCGCCGCCGTGAATCCATACGATCACCGGCGCCTTTCTCGCCTTCGCAGGCGCCCAGACGTTGAGCGTCAGACAATCCTCGCTCATCGGTCGCGCCGGTTCGAAATAGACGCTGTCGGCGGGATAGGGTGGCTGCATGCAGTCGGGGCCGAAGGCGCGCGCGTCGAGGGTGCCGTCCCAGGCGGTGGGTGATGCAGGCGGGCGCCAGCGCCGCTCGCCGACAGGCGGCAACGCATAGGGTATGCCCCGAAAGACGCGCAGTCCTCCCTCGACCGTCCCGGCGACCGGGCCTTGCGCAGTCCGGGTTTCGGGCCGCTCCCCGGCGTCGGCGAAACCGGCGCTCGCGACGGCCATCGCAGCGAACAGCAGGCCGATCGTGCAGGTGCGCCTCGTCATCTTCCTCTCCCTCGGCGGCGATGCTTGCCATCGTCCGATGCGACATTTACACTCACGCGATAGTGAATATCAAGCACCCGACGCCACAGTCGACCCTTCTGAGGGGTCGGCCAGGCAGGCGGATCGGACGGCGGAGCGGGAGACAAGCGAATGGGCGAACCGACACGGCGCGGCTTTCTGGCGGGTGCGGCCATCCTCCCGGTGGCCGCGAAGGCTGCGGTCGATACGGGCGGCGACCCGTCGATCGCCGCGGACCTCGCCACCTATATCGGCTTCGGCAACAAGGCATCGGGGGAGGCGGGCGACAGTGCGTGCGGGCACTGGCTGGCGAGCGAACTCGAGCGCGCCGGCTTCACGGTCGCCAAACCTGCGATTTCCGTCCCATGGTTCGAACCTGATCACTGCGAGATCGATGCCGGCCGTGCACGCGCGCCACTCTGGCCGCAGCCGATCGTGGTGCCGACCCCCGATGCCGGCGTTACGGGTCCGGTCGTCCGCGTCGATGCCGCGGGTCGCGCCGATGCGTCGCTTTCGGGCGCGATCGCACTCGTCGATCTGCCCTATGGCCGCTGGTCTTCGGCGCTCGCCAAGCCGATACGGACGCCCGTCGAGACTGCTTTCGTAAACGGCGCAAAGGCCGTGGTCGTCATCAGCAACGGCCCCACTGGCAAGATCATCGCGCTCAACGCCGACGGACGAGCACCGATGTTCGCGGGTCCGGTCGGCCTGCTCGCCCCCGCCGACGCAGCCCCCTTCCTCGCCGCCGCGATCGATCACACGCCCGCAACGGTGACCTTGACCGGCAAGGGCGGCCGCCGACCCGCATTCAACCTCATCGGCCGAATCGACCGCGGCAAGGGCCGCTGGATCGTGGTATCAACGCCGCGCTCGGGCTGGTTCGGCTGCGCAGGCGAGCGTGGCGGCGGAATCGCGGCTTGGCTGCACCTCGCGCGCGGAGCGGCGAAGCTGCTCCCCGACCATGACATCGCGTTCCTATGCAACAGTGGGCACGAATATGAGAATCTGGGTGCCGAGGAATCGCTAAAAGCGGTCGCGCCCAAACCCGCGGATACGCATTTCTGGCTCCATCTCGGCGCCAATTTCGCGGCGCGCGACTGGCATGAGGGATTGTTCGGCCTCGCCCCGCTCGCCGGCACCGACTCGCAACGCTATCTCGTCGTCAGTCCCTCGTTGCTCCCGACCGCACAGCGATTGTTCAAGGGGCTGGCGGGGCTCGAATCGCCCTATCCCAGCGACAAACTGTCGGCGGGTGAACTGACCGCGATCATCGCAGCTGGCTATCCCGCGGTCGCGGGCATTTTCGGCGTCCACCGCTTCCATCATGTCGCGGAGGACGATGCGCGCTGCGTGGACCCCGCCGCGATCGCCGCGACAACGGATGCTTTTCGCGAACTGCTGATTGTCGCCGCGCGCTAGATCCGGTTCGAGCGCGCGATCGCGCCGAAATGATATGCGCTCGGCCGCGGCCTCCGCTCGAACGTCGCTCGGTCGACCGCCGCCAGCCCGAAGGGTATGGCATAACCCGACGTCCATTCGAAATTATCGAGCAACGACCAATAGATATAGCTGTGTACCGCAATCCCCTCGTCGAGGCATGCGCGCACGCTATCCAGCGCCGCGTCGATAAAGGCGATACGGCGCGCATCGTCGGCGACCGCGACCCCGCTTTCGGTGACATAGATCGGCTTGCCGATCGTCCGCTGCGCCCAGCGGATCGTGTTGGCCAGCGCCTGCGGATAATATTCATATCCCGACAGCGTCAGCTCGGCCCCCTTCGGCGGCGGCACCATGCCCCTTTCGTCGAAGACAAGGCGCGTGTAGCATTGCACTCCAAAGAAATCGGCGTGACTGCGCGCGACACCGATCCAGTCGCCATAGAGCCGCCGCTCATACTCGGCGACGAGCGACGGCGCACCCGCCGACTGGATGTCCTGCGTCGTCAGCGTGATCCCGACGGGCAATTCGGGTCGCACCGTCTTGATCGCATCATAAGCCTGACGGTGCGCCTCCTGCATGATCGGCGTCGTGACAGCCGGATCGGCAAAAGCCAGCCGCGAGAATTTAGGCGACCCCGTGCCGGCAACCGCTGCCGCCTGCGCCGCCTGCTGCAACTTCACGCCCGCCTCCGATTGCGGGAACAGCGATACCAGCAGGCCGATATTCGCTTCGTTGAAGGTCGTGACGAGGTGCATCAGCCCGCCCAGCCGATCGGCGACGGTGCGGCAATAGCGTGCGAAAAGCTGGGGCGCGTCGGCCGCCTCGAACCCGCCGCGCTTCGCGAACCACAGGGGCACCGTAAAATGGCTGAGCGTCACGACCGGCGCCAGCCCGCGCGCACGGCACGCCGTCAGCACGCGCGCATAATGGTCGAGCTCGGCGTTCGAGAAATGCCCCTCGCTCGGCTCGATCCGCGCCCATTCGATGCCGAGCCGGTAGCAGTTGAGCCCGAGGCTCTCGGCGAGCGCGAAATCCTCGCCATAGCGGTGATAGCTGTCGCACGCGTCGCCCGAACGCTCCTTGAACAGCGTCGGGGTAATATTCTCGGCCAGCCAGGCGTCGCTGTTGGTGTTGTTGCCCTCGCTCTGGTGCGCCGAGATCGCGGCGCCCCAGAGGAAGCCCCCGGGCGCGGGCCTGCGCTTTGTCGCGGCGGATGCGTTTGCCAGCAACGCGGGCGCAGCCGCCACGCCCGCCGCTACCTGGATCAGTTCGCGGCGCCCGATTGCGGTATCCCCGCTCATGCCTCAATGTCTCGCTTGTAGGTTTCGGGCAGGAACAGGATGCCGACGACCGCGGTGACCGCGGCGATCACGACCGCATACCAGAGGCCCTGATAGATATTCCCCGTCGCCGCGACCATCGCGAAGCCGATCGTGGGCATGAAACCACCGATCCAGCCGTTGCCGATATGATAGGGCAGCGACAGCGACGTGTAGCGGATACGTGCCGGGAACAGCTCGACGAGCAGCGCCGCGAGCGGGCCATATACCATCGTCGCGAGGATGCCGAAGGTGCAAAGGATCAGGATGACCCTGCCCTTGTTCACCTGCGCCGGGTCGGCCTTGTCAGGATAGCCGGCGGCATCGAGTGCGACCTTGGCCTCGATGCCGAAGGATGCGACCGCGGCGGCGCGAGCCTCCTTGTCCAGCCCCGCGGGATCGGGCACCGCAATCACCCGTTCGCCAATGCGTACCGACGCGGCGGTTCCGGCGGGGGCATCGACATTGGCATAGTTGACCCCGTTCTTCGCGAGATAGGATTTGACGATGTCGCAACTCGTCCGGTCGAAACTGTTCCTGCCGATCGGATCGAACTGGAACGAGCATTCGCCGGCGTGCGCGACGACGGTCACCGGCGCGCGCTCGACTGCCGCCGCCATGGCCGGGTTCGCCGCAACGACCAGTGCCTTGTAGAGCGGGAAATAGACGAAGACCGCGATGACGCACGCGGTCATCATGATCGGTTTGCGTCCGATCCGGTCGCTGAGCCAGCCGAAGAAGACAAAGCTGGGGATGATGATCGTCAGTGCAGCGGCGACGAGGAAGTTCGCGGTGGCTCCATCGACCCGCGCGATGCGTTCGAGATAGAAGAGCGGATAGAGATGCGCGGCGAAGCCGATCACCGCCTGGCCCGCAACCGCCCCGAACAGCGCGATCAGCACGATCTTCAGGTTTTTCCATTCGCCGAAGGCTTCCTTGAGCGGCGCCTTCGACGTTGTCCCGGCCGCCTTCATGCGCTGGAAGACCGGGCTCTCTTCCAGTTGTAGGCGGATCCACATCGCGATTCCGAGCAGGACGATCGAGAAGATGAACGGAAGGCGCCACCCCCACTCATTGAAGCTATCGGCGTCCATGAACAGCCGCAGCGACACGACGAAGGTGGAGGCGAGGATGAGCCCGATCATCGCGGTCGTCTGGATGAAGCTGGTATAGAAGCCGCGTTTTCCGGGCGGCGCATGTTCGGCGATATAGACCGCCGCGCCGCCATATTCGCCGCCGATCGCCAGCCCCTGGAGCAGACGGAGCAGCATCAGGATGATCGGCGCCGCGATCCCGATCGTGTCATAGGAAGGGAGGAAACCGACCGCGAAGGTCGACAGTCCCATGATCGCCATGGTGACGAGAAAGGTGTTCTTGCGCCCGACGACATCACCGACCCGCCCGAACACCAACGCCCCGAACGGCCGCACCGCGAAGCCTGCGGCGAACGCCATCAGTGCGAGGATGAAGCCCGTGGTTTCGTTGACCCCCGAAAAGAAATGGTGCGAAAGCACGCTGGCGAGCAGGCCGTAGAGGTAGAAATCATACCATTCGAATACCGTCCCAAGCGACGATGCGCCGATGACGAGTATCTCGTTCTGTCCCTTTTCCGCTTTCGCGGGCGCGGCTTCGCTCTCGGTTGTCATGTCCTTCTCCCATATTTACCCGGCAGCGGCGGCGGACTCTTGTCCGGCCCGTCCGCCACTCCCGGGGAGTGTCAGTGCGCGATCGCCATCGTCGGTGCTGTGAAGCCCGCGCTCGCCAACTCGCGTTCGGCCTGCGTGAAGCCATAGGCGGGGACGATCTCGCCGCGGCGGTCGGTCACTCGCTCCCATTCGGCTGCGACGCGCGCACCGGCATCCGCGTCTCGTCCGATATAGGTGCCTTCGGTCAGCGTGATGTGCGCCGCCGCGAAATGCCCGGCGCCGGCGCACAGAATCGCGCGCGTCGGCGCACTCTCGCTGACCAGCGCGAGCAGCCCGGGACTGACCGCATCGGGCGCCAGTTCAGCCAGCGCATCGGGTGCGAGCACGCCTTCGGTCATTGCGGTCGCGGCAGTCGGCGCAAGGCAGTTGACGCGGACATTATATTTCTCGCCTTCGAGCGCGAGCGTCTGCATAAGCCCGACGAGCGCCATCTTCGCCGCGCCGTAATTGGCCTGCCCGAAATTGCCGTAGAGTCCCGAAGAAGAGGTCGTCATCACGATCCGTCCGAAGCGCCGCTCGCGCATCTGGTCCCACACCGCCTTTGAACAGACCGCGGCGCCCATCAGGTGGACGTCGACGACGAGGCGGAAGTCGGCAAGGTCCATCTTTGCGAAGCTCCTGTCGTGCAGGAGGCCGGCATTGTTGACGAGGATATCGACCCCGCCCCATGCGCGGACCGTGTCATCGACCATCGCCGCGACCGCCGCCTCGTCGGTCACCGATGCCGCAGCCGCCAGCGCCGAGCCGCCTGCCGCGACGATCTCCGCCGCGACGGCTTCGGCAGCCTCGCCCTGCATGTCGTTGACCATCACGCGGGCGCCATGGCGCGCCAGCAGCATGGCATGCGACCGCCCCAACCCGCCGCCGGCCCCCGTCACGATCGCGGTACGTCCCGCCAGGTCCATCGTCGCTTCTCCCTTACTTGCCATAACAGTAACTCACTAGTGAGTGAATGATTTAATCGAAATACGGGAAACCTGATCGTCACCTCGCCTGGCTTTCAGACTTCGCGTTCGCTCCGTCGCTGGTCGCAGATATCGCGGAAACCAGCGGCCATGAAACGCGCCATGCGCGCCTTCACCGCTTCATAATCATCCGAACGGCAGAGCCCGTGCGACAATTTGTCGATACGCCCCGTACGCGCGAGCGTCAGCATCAGCGCGCCGGTGACGAAATGATAGCCCCAGAAGATGTCCGCCTCGTCGGCGTCGGGCAGCGCCTTCTTGAGCAGCTCGATCAGCCGCAGCACGACCGGATCGAAATATTTGTCCATGAACTCGGCGCCTTCGGGGCTGTTCGACGCCTGCGCGCCGAATGCGCCGTAATTCTTCCAGCCCTCGCCACCCTGAATATAGAGATCGAGATCGGTGTCGAGAAAGGCATGGAGTGCTCCTTCGACCGTCGACTTGCCCCCCACCGAACGGTCATAGTCGTCGAGCGCCTGCATCCGCTTGTCGATCGTCACGACCGCACGTCGCGCGAAGACCGCGTCGAACAGGGTCCGCTTGTCGTCGAAATAATAGTTGAGCAGCGTGTGGTGGACCCCGACCTGCTTGGCCACATCCTTCAGCGTCACGCCATGGAATCCGTGCTTCGAAAACAGCAATTCGGCCGTGTCGAGAATCTGCTCCATCATTTCGGCGCGCTTTTCCGCCTTGGTCGGCCGCTTCACTACAATCTTCGCGTTCGACGCCAAATCCGCTTCCTTCCGCACCTTCATATCCGTCACCGCGACCCGCATCCGGCCTACACCTGTCCGTATTCGGCCCGCAATTGCATTTTGTCGATCTTGCCCGTGGACGCCAGCGGCATCGCATCGAGTCGGACGACGGCATCGGGAATCCACCAGGATGCGACCCGTCCGGCGAGCGGCGCGAGCAGTTCGGCATCGCTGACCGACGGCTCGCAAGTCTCGACGAGCAGGATCGGGCGCTCGCCCCATTTCAGGTCCGACCGCCCGATCACCGCGGCGAGCGAGACCTGCGGCAGCGCGCTTACGATCGCCTCGATCTCGGCGGGGTTGATCCATTCGCCGCCCGACTTGATCAGGTCCTTGGCGCGCCCAGTGATCGTCAGATTGCCCGCCGCATCGATCCGCGCGAGGTCGCCGGTATCGAACCAGCCGTCGGCGTCGATCGCGGGCTCGGCCTGTCCGAAATAGCGTTCGACCACCGAACCGCCGCACACGCGCAAATGCCCTTCCCCGCCGCGCTGCGGCGCAAGCGCCACGCCCTCGGCATCGGTCAGCAGCAGGTCGATGCCCATGGCGGGGCGACCCGAGAGCGAAGGTTTGCGTCCGGGATCGCCGGGCAGCGCGGCGGTGCCGAGCGGCGACAATTCAGTCATCCCCCAACTCGTCTGCACCTCGACCCCCAGCCGCTGCTCGATTCGGTCCATCAGCGCAGGCGGCATCGACGACCCGCCGACGAGGATGCGCTCGAGCGACGGCACCTCACCGCCCTCAGCTTCGAGATGTTCGACAAGGCCCAGCCATACGGTCGGGACCCCGACCGCCGCGGTCACGCCTTCCGAGCGGATCAACCGCGCCAGATGCGCACCGTCCGTATGACGCCCCGGCAGCACCAGCTTCGCCCCGACCGCCGGCGCGGTAAAGGGTATGCCCCACGCATTGGCATGGAACATCGGGACGACGGGCATCACGGCGTCGCGAGAGGTAATGCCGAGAACATCGGCCTGAAGCTGGCGCATCGTGTGCAGAAAGCAACCGCGATGCGTATAGGTCACCCCCTTGGGCATCCCCGTGCTGCCCGATGTAAAACAGAGTCCCGACGGGCTCGTCTCGTCGAAATCGCCCCATGCGATGTTGCCATCGGCGGACGTGATCAGCGGTTCGAGCGCGCGGTCGCCGTCGGCGTCGAGCAACAGGATATGCCGGACTGTCCCGAGATTGCGCGTGGCATCCTCCGCCAGCGGCAGCAGGTCGGGGTTGACTAGCAGAACCGACGCCTCGGACTGCGCCAACATCGATCCGATCTGCGCGGGGGTCAACCGCGGGTTGAGCGTGTGGCAGATCGCCCCCATGCCCATGATCCCGTACCACGCCTCGACATGGCCCTGCGTGTTCCACGCGAGCGTCGCGACGCGGTTGCCCTTCGCGATCCCGAGCCGCGCCAGCGCGCCCGAGACGCGGCGCGCGCGGTCGCAGAGCGCGGCATAGCCGATGCGCTGGACCGCGCTTTCCGCCCCCGCCGACACCACCTCGGCGCCGGGATGCCATTTTGCGGCGTGGGAGAGGAATTTGTCGAGCGTCAACGCATAGGTCTGCATCGATCCGTCGATCATTGGCACCCCACGACTTTGGGCGGCAGCGGCGGAGAAATGACGCCGATGTTCCAGTTCCACGGAATATCACCCGCCGCGCGGCGGCGACAGACCACCGCCTCGTGCAGCGCCGAAACGCCGGGGAACAGATTATGCCCCGCGCGCGGCGCGTCGGCGAAATGCAGGAAGCCGCGCCGCTCACCATAATCGGGCCAGTCGGGCTGCCCTTTGGCGCGCGGCGTGCCGGTGGCGGCAAAGCTCGCCCAATAATCGGTCATCGCCTCCGACAGCTTCTTTTCGGCAATCGTATCGGGTATCTTCGGCCATAGCGGCGGTGTGCGCGTCGCGGTCCCAAAAACATAAGGCAGTTCGGACGCGTGGAAGGCATGGAGATTCCACTCCTCCATCGCCGGATAGCCATGGTCGAAAAAATAATAATAGGAGCGCTGGCCGAGCGCCGACTGGTTCGACACCAGTCGCTCAGACGTCCAGCCGTACATCGCATCGCGCGTCGCGGCGAGCATGCTTTCCTCGATATTCTTCGCGGGGTAGCGCGCGAGGAACAGGTTGGCGAGTTCGCCATAGCCCGTGCGCACCGCCGCCTCGTAGGCGGCGGCCCCGGCAGGCGCCTTCGGCAACAGGAAGCGCAGCGAGCGAATCTCGCCGCTGTTGAAGCCGGCGAGGATCGGCACCGGCGCCTGTTCGCCTTTGTCGAAGCTGTCGACGAGCTGACGCGGCACAACCTTGCCGTCGACCGCCGGGAAAGGGAAAAAGCCCGTTGGCGGGGCCTTCGAAGCAATTTCTTCGGCGGGCATCGCGCGCAGCGCCGCGAGATCGGCGGCGCCCAGCTTTGCCGCGAGCTCGCCGCCCTGCTCCTCGGCCGGCACCATGCCGTTGATCCGGTCCTTCAGCCCCGGCGCCGAGACCATATAGGCGCTCTGCGCGATCGCCTTGTGAAACAGCCCGCGCGCCGCCGGCGCGGTCATCAGATACATGACGCTGAGCCCGCCCGCCGACTCGCCGGCGATGGTGACGTTGCCGCCATCGCCGCCGAACGAGCCGATGTTGCGTTTCACCCATTCGAGCGCCGCGATCTGGTCGAGCAGACCGTAATTGCCCGACACATGATCGGCATTTTCGGCGCTGAGCCCGGGAAGCGCGAGGTAGCCGAGCGCGCCGAGGCGATAGTTGATCGACACGACGACAATCCCGCGCTTCGCCAGGGCGCTTCCATCATAGAGCGGGTCGGCGCCGGAGCCCGACGTCAGCGCGCCCCCGTGAATCCAGACAAACACCGGTGCGCCGTGCGCCTCCTTCGGCATCCAGATATTGAGCGACAGGCAATCCTCGCTCATCGTCGGCAGATCCCAGGCATAGATGTTCGCCGCCCGCGGCTTCGGCTGCATGCAGGCGGCGCCGAATTTTGTCGCATCGCGCACGCCGTCCCAGCGCGACGCCGGAACAGGCGCCCGCCACCTCTGCTCGCCGACCGGCGGCGCGGCATAGGGGATACCGCGGAAGACGCTGAGGCCGTCTTCGCTGGCCCCCTCGACCGAACCCGCAGGCGCCTCGACCACCGGCCCCGCGGCGGCGACCGCGAGCCCGGGAACGAAGGCCGAGATGAGGAGCGCGAAACGCTGGAAACGACGCATCTTCATCGCACCCTCAGAAGCGATAATCGGCGCGGACGCCGATCGTGCGCGGCCGCATCCGGGCATAGCGGCCGTCGAGGAACGCTTCGGGATGGACATAGGTGATCGACTTGTCGTCGAACAGATTCTCGACATAGGCCGTAAGGCCAAGCTTGCCGAGCTTCGCCCCCGTATAGAGGTTCACGTTCGTCCACGCCTCGGTATGGTCATAGGTCGGACTCACGACATTGGGTTTACCCGGAACATTCGGGAACTGGTTCGGGAAAGATCCGGCGTGCGAGACGTTGACCGACGCGAAAGCGGTCTCGCTGTCGCCGATCGGGAAGTCGTATCGCAGCGTCGCCGAACCCTGGAAATGCGGCGAGGCGAGCCGCGTCCCCACTTCCGCCCCCGAAATCGCCGCCTCGGTCGAGGTGAGGTCGGTGACTTTCGCTTCGTTGTACGAACCGTTGACCGACAGGCTCAGCCCCTGCACCGGCCGCGCGATGACCTCGAACTCGACGCCATAGCTTTCGGCGCCGCCGATGTTCGTCGCGAACTGGATCGAGTCCGACACGCGGTTCGCCTGGACCTGGATGTCCTTCCAGTCGATATAATAAGCGGCGATATTGGCCGTCAGGCCGCCGTTCAGCCAGCGGCCTTTCAAGCCGAGTTCGTAGTTGGTCACGCCGTCCGACTTGGCGCCGTTGGGGATGACGAGGTCGTTCGGATCGATCGCACTGACGAGCCCCGCGCGGGCATTGACTACCGGCGTACGGAAACCCGTCGAAACCGTCGCATAGGTCGTCAGGCTGTCGACCGGCTTCCACGACGCGCTCGCCTTCCACGACAGCCGATCGGCGGATACTTTCAACCCCTCGGCGTAGGGGATGGGCGTCGTGCCGCTGAACGGCGGGATGAAGCCCCCGCAAAGCGCGGTGAACGCACGGCAATAGGCATTGGTCAGATAATTGCTGTTATAACCACCGCCGCGCGTGAAACTTTGCACCTGCGTATTGCCGTAGCGCAGCCCGCCGGTGACCCAGAATTTATCGCTGAAGCGGAAGGTCAGCTCCCCGAATCCCGCGATCTCGCTCTGGTCGGTATAGCTGTTGAAGCGCTGATAATATTCGTCGGGCAGTCCGACGATATTGTTCGCCGCCAGATATTCGGGCGACGAACGATAGGCGAAGTCGACCGTGCGGCGCTTGTCGTAATAAAAGAAGCCCGCGACCCATTCGACCGGCCCACCGTGGCGCGACACCAGCCGCGTCTCCTGAACGAACAGATCGTCATAGCCATAAGCGTCGAGCGCGAAGGGAAAGGCCTGGGCATAGGTGCCGGCCAGGTCGACATAGAAGGACGCATCATAGTCCGACAGCGTCGTCGAGCTGATCAGCTCGGCGAAGTCGAACTCGTAATTGACGGTGATATTGTAATTGGTGAGCTTGCCCTGGAACAGGTCGGGACGGTCCGAATTGCGGACGAACGTGCCAAGCGCAGGGTTGGTCAGCCCGGAATCGGCGGGCTTGCTGTTTTCGTAGGAGGCGAGCAGCTTCACCTTCATCCGGTCGCTCGGCTGGAGCAGCAGGATCGCGCGGCCACCATAGGCCTCGAGGCTGTTCGAATTTTTGATCCCGGTGCCGATATTGTCGACCCAGCCATCCTCGTTGCGATAATAGCCGGTGACGCGCAGCCCGATCTCGTCCTTCATGATCGGGAGGTTGACCATCGCATTGTAGCGCTGGCGCAGCGAGTTCGAGCCGGTCAGCCCGATGTCGGCGCTTGCCGACGCTTCGAAGTCGTCGAGGTCGGGACTCTTGGTGATGATGCGCATCGCGCCCGCGAGCGAGTTCGACCCGAACAGCGTACCCTGCGGTCCGCGCAGGAATTCGACGCGCTCGACGTCGTAGAGATTGGGGTCGAGGATCGTCGAATTGCCGTTCGCCGAGATCGGCAGTTCATCGACGTAGATCGCGACTGCACTCTGCAGGCCGGCGCTATAGCCGTTGGTGTTGATGCCGCGCGCGGTGAAATTGTTGAAATTCTGGGTCGGCCGGTTGACGACGAGCCCCGGCGTATTCTGGGCGATGCCTTCGTAGCCGACGATGCCGAGGTCATCGAGATCCTCCTGCCCGAAGGCGGTGACGCTGAGCGGTACGTCCTGCAATCTTTCGCTGCGGCGGGTGGCGGTGACGATGATGTCGTCCCCACTCCGCGGCGTCTCTCCGGCCGATCGGTCGGCGGGCGACGCGGCGTCGGTCGACTGGGCCTGTGCGGAAACGGGCAGCGCGAACAGAGCGACCGCCGAGGCGGACGCGAACAGCTGAGCCTTCATACAAACTCTCCCTCCTGGACGACATTATCGAAGCCGTCTCAGGCAGAGGTTATGCGTCGGACTTATCGCTGAGTCAATATTCACTCACACGAGCGTGAATGAATATTGACTCAGCGAATGGCCGATGGACGAACCCGCGGCGCGGGATGGGTGCGAGCGGTGATGACAAGGTAGGTGTCGAGCGTAAGCGCAGCGATCGAGCCCAGCCCGGCGCGGGCAGAGCATCCGGCCCCCTTCATTTGAAGAGCCGACAGATGAACAAGCCAGTATCCGTGATCCCAGCCTGGTAACACGCCCCGAAGATGAAGCGCGCGCCGCCGAACCCGCAAAACTCGGGGCCTAAGTCGTTGATATGGGTGGGCGATGGTGCCGCTTACAGGACTCGAACCTGTGACCCCATCATTACGAATGATGTGCTCTACCAACTGAGCTAAAGCGGCAACGAGGGGCGCCTCTACCAGCGCCTACGCGTGAAGACAAGCGCCGTTGCGCGAGATTCTCCATACCAATCCCGTCCGCGATTTGCGCGAATTTCCGGCAGGCCCGCTGCGACGAGACACTTCCGTCATATTCAATTCACGTGGCCGACCGACGCTGCGACGGCGTCCCCATCCAAGCAAAGGAGCAGATTAGGAGTGGGTAAGCCGACACATGGGCAGGCGCCGAGCGCGATACGCTTTTGCTTTCCATACCAGGTGCATTTGAAGCGCCACAGCCGAGCATCGGTCGGATGCGCTTCGAGTTAGAGGCGGTTGGCGTCGGAGATTTTGTAGACGCGAACCCGCGGTTTGAGGGGCCTGATTTGAACATCGCTGAGAGGCACGGCTCAACTCCTTCCAAGAGGTTTGGACCGGCACCGACCACGACGCTCGAGGCAGACGGGCCATCGAGCAAGTTTCACACCGAGAAAAGACGGGCCACTATGGCATTTTCTGTGGGCCGTTTCGGGGTCAGATCGTGTGAGATGTCCTCGGACAATACGCAACAAAACCCGCTGAAAATTAACATTTTTTGGGATTTTGTCGATTGCCCTGAGAGGAGCAAATGGTGCCCAGAAGAGGACGACAAAGTAACATCCAAGTATTTGATATACTTGGTCAATGTCCATTTTGGAGATTGAAATGCCACTTGCCATGCCCCCAAATTCATTTTGCTTAAAAGATTGGGGTCTCTTGATGCTGTTTCAGGAACATTCAATTTGTATCATAGTCGGTCAGGTTCAGGCAAGTCGAAACGGAATTTCATGTCTTCCGTCTCGCTTCGAAACTCCGCCGTTTTGAGTCTATTTGCTTCCAGCCGTGTCTCGGCATATTTCCAAATGCGGCAAGGTCATCTGCATCAATCGTCCGGGTGCCCTTTGAGGGCTAACCTCGTTCTCGATGATAATGCGTTTGCCCGAGAATGGCTGTGCAGATGCTTTCGCGAGATTTTCCCTGCCCCAATAGCTCAATGCTACTTCGAAAAGTGGGACAAAGCCGTCACTCCCGGCAGCCTTAGCGAATGGCAGCGCCAGCCAGAAGCGGACATTCAGGTGCTTAAGCGTAATAGGTAGACAGCGCGCACTAGGGTCTCTGATTGGCGTTCCACAGGCTGAACTCATTCAACTGCAACGAAATTAGTAGCTTGTCGTCCGTGAACAATGCGATTTCAAATAGGCGGTTGCGTTGAGCGATCCGGCTTGGATGGGTGAGACTTTGATAGCGAAGTTTGCGCGCTCAGGCGGCGGCCAGTTCTGGCTGCCTCGGTTGGAGGAGCGCCATGAACAGGGCACGCAAAAGCGCGGTCAGCCATGCGACGAGCAACCGCATATTGTGTCCGGCGGCGACCAGGATGGCGTTGATGGCATCGCCGGTAGCACCGGCAAGGTGATTGCGCTCGAGCAAGCCATCGCTCTTGGCGTGACCGATAATCGGTTCGATGGCGTTGCGGCGGCGGAGCTCGCGTTTGATCGTCGGTGACGTGATACCGCGGGTGTGGGCGATATAGACCTTGGCTTTGCCGCTGTGCTTGTGGCCCTTGTAGCCGCGGTCGACATAGGCCCGCTCGACGGTGATGCCGGTCAAGCGCTCGACCTGCTCGATCTGCCCGGTCAGCGTATGGCCATCATAGGGGCTGCCGGGCAGAGCCTGCATGCCAACGATGAACTGGCCGCCGGCGGTGCGGGCGTTGGTGACCGCGATCGAGGTCTTCACCCCGAACTCATAGCGCGTCCTGGCCTTGCCCTTGGCGATGCATTCGACCTCGGGTGCGTGCAGGGCGTAGAGCTTGTCGGCATCACCAGACTTCTGGGCGAGGATGCGCGCCACGCGCTCGCGGGCGACGGCAAAGGCGGCCTCGAGCGCTTCATTCCCGGCAATCTTGCGGCCGATGTCGCGGTCGAGCCGGCCCAGCCAGGTGCGCAGTTTTCGCACCCAGCGCAGCGCCTGTTTGTGACCGCGGCCATGGATCAGCCGCGACACCTCGCGGCGCGCCCGGCGGCCCACACGCAGGAACGACTGGCGCAGCGTGATGCCGTGCTGTTTCGCCAGCCGGTTCAGCCACTCGATGCCGCGCAGGAGCAGATGGCTGTCGGTGGGATGGGCAATCGCCTTGGTCTGCACCGTTGTATCCAGCGTCACCCGTTCGCAGGCCTGGGGCGTCACAGCATCGGTTCGCATCGCCACGCTGAGCGTTTCGGCCAGCAGCAGCTCGAGCTTGTCAGGACCGATCCGCCCCCGCCAGCGCGTCATCGACGACCGGTCGAGCGGGAGCTTGTGCCGGAAATGCTGCTCGCCGCAAAAGTACTGGAAATAGGGGTTCTCCACCCAGCGGGCGCAGACAGCCTCGTCCGACAGGCCCTCCATGTGCTTGAGAAGGTGCAATCCCGCCATCAACCGCGTCGGCAAGCCCCGCCGGCCCTTCTCCGTGTAAAAGCGACCATAGGCCTCATCGAACCGCGACCAGTCAATCAGCCCAGCGAGCTTCACCAGCGGATGCTTGGGATCGAGCATGTTGTCCAAACGGCTCTGGAACAGTTCGAACTCGCTCAGCTGGGGCTTCTTCGGCGGCATCGGCGAACCTCATCGTCTCGGCCAGCGCACTGAATCACAGCCCAATTTCCAGGGGAAGCCCCCACGCGCACGGGCGCGCAAAATTGCAAGCTTTTTGCACCAATCGCCCGAACCCTTGCGATTTCTAATACTTGGTTATCACGAAAAACCCCGCATCTCTGCGGGATCCAGCGTTTTTCACGGGCGACTAGCTTGTGTCGCCACAGTTTGATGGAGTCGGAGGGGATGGAGCAGGCACGGGAACGGTGCATTTTCTCGTTAAGGTCAGGTGAAATCGGCGATTTCTCACCCGTTTTGACCGGAGTTTTCTGGGCAATGTGGCGCACTTGCAGAGCGAACTATACTCTATCGGCATTCCATCAGCGCAAGAAGATTGTCCGTCCAAGTGTTGTCGCGGTAGGTCCGCACATACTTGGTTCCTCCGGCCGTCTCTGCCGTGCCAACCCAAGCCGTATTGCCGCTGGCGTCGCGGACATACGCCTTACCATTCTGATGCTTGATCCAGTCATACATTTCAAGACGGGTGGATTTGCCAGCCTTGCCGGTTCCATCTTCTGTCCAACCAAGATGGCTGATGGCGGCGTTGGGGTTTTCGTGATTGCCCCCATCCTTGTTGATGCAGGTAATACGAACCGTCATGGGAACCTCGCGACTGTGTCAGTTAAGATAATTGATGGCGTAACGAATGTTGGCGCGGCCACCGCCAAGATCGATCACGGTGTTCCAGTTTCCGCCATTCGGAACGCTGACCACCGCAGGAAGGCGCTTAAAGAAGCCTCCGAAATGCCGGAACGACTGTCCCCGCCGATACAGCGAGTAATTGTGATCATCCATCACAAGGACGTTGCACTGATGGTCGCAGTCCACACGGACCCTGTTGCCGGCATCAAGCCATTCTCTGGCGTGAATATGCTGCACGCTTCGTCTCCTCTGTATAGCGATCAGCCCTTGGGCGGATATGGATCATTGCCGTAGGACCATGCTTCGCGGAATTTGGCATCGCTGCCCTGGATGCGAAGTTCGGCCTGCTGATTCTTGGCGATGTCGCGCCCGGCGGCGATAGCTTCCTTCTGGGTGTCGAAGCTCTTGGTCAGGCGAGAATTGCCCTCTCCACGGACACCCCAGCGATCTCCATCCCGCACGACATACTGATTTTTGCCGCTCATATTGCCTCCTTCACTCTCTGCAGGTCACTTCCCGCTTGACTCAATCAGGCGGGCGTGATTCACAGCGTTTCAGTGATGGCGCTGTTTCATTCGTGAAACATCAGTCATCACAAGAGAAACACTATGGCGATGCTGCTGTAGAGTCAATGGTCATGTTGGAGATGCTATGACCCTTCCCATCGAGGAACTGGGTAAGCTGCTCGTGCGCAAGCGAGGAGGGCGGGGAATCAGGGCTACTGCCACTGACATAGACGTTAGCCCCGCAACCCTTTCCCGCGTTGAGAATGGCCATCTGCCGGATTTGGCCACGTTCGCGAAAATTTGCCGATGGCTAGGTGTCGATCCTGCCCGGTTCTTGGGGGTGGAAACCGATTCCGGTGATGCCCCGCCAAAACGGGCAGTCGCTCACTTTCGGAAGAAGCCGACCGTATCACCTGAAACGGCGACGTCACTGGGCGCGCTCATCCTTGCTGCTCAGCGCGCAAGACAAGCGCGTTCGGAGTTGGCGCGCGGAGAATGACATGCGCCGTGGGTTCAAAGCTGATGCCGAGCGAAGGTCTGCCGCCGCGCGCGAAGCACTGGGGCTTACGCCGACTGACAAACTATGCCCGTGGCAATATGCTGATTCGCTGGGGGTGCTTGTCTATGACGCTAACCAGCTTGATCTGGAGCCAGAACACGCAACCCAACTTTTGGTGCGAGACCCGGATAGCTGGGACGGGATGACGCTTTTCGAAGAGGGTATTCATCTCGTCGTTTTGAATCCCTCGCGACCGCAAACTCGCCGAACTGCAACGTTGATGCATGAACTGGCTCACATAATCCTTGGACACGTCCCTGCTGAAGTGACGGTTTCGCCTAACGGCTTGGTGCTGCTTTCGGATTATTCGGTCGAGCAGGAGGAAGAGGCGGACTGGCTGGGTGCGGCGCTGCTGCTGCCGGAAGTGGTCTTGATCTTGTATCGGGGCCAAGGGATTTCGGCAGAGGCGATTGCTCAAACATTCGGCGTGAGCGGACAGCTATGCAACTGGCGATGCCGTATGACGGGTGTGGAAAAGCGGCTGGCGTTCCGACAGCGGACGGGCTGATTTACTATCGTTTGCGGAATAAGCGGGCCGCTATTGTCGCTCACCACGGGCGCTTCATCGCGGTGCCATCTAACGCTCGCATTTTAGGCTTTATCGGCTTCGGAATTACGTCCGCTTATTGCGAGATAAGCCATCGAAGTAGTTCGGCCGGACGACCGGTTCTGGTTGAAAGCAGACGCTCCTAGACGCCATACGGTTGATAACCCCTTCAGGGTATAAACCAAAATTATCCCTTAGGAGGTATATATACATTTAATACCTTTCAGGGTATAGGGATGGTGGAGGTTCTCATGCAGCAGATCGTTAGATTGCCCAGTCAGCTCGGCTCGATCATCCAGATCGAACGCTTGCGGCAGGGTCTCACACAATCCGAGCTAGCGAGCAGGACCGGCACTCAGCAGAAGACCATATCTTCGATCGAGAACGGCAGCGAAGGGACGAAACTGGATACGTTGCTCAGCGTCATCGCGAGCCTTGGCCTCGATATGCAGATCGTGCTGCGTAAGCGCGACAGCAAATCGATTGAGGATGTCTTCTGATCGTGGCGCGCAAGAAGACCCATCTCCCCCTCGATGTGCTGATAAACGGCCGTCTCGTTGGCCGCCTGGAAAAGGCGGCTAATGGCGCGACCAGCTTCCAGTATGCCGGGCAATGGCTGTCCTGGGATCACCGCTTCGCCGTCTCGCTATCGCTGCCTTTGACGCCGCTGGCTTATCGCGGAGCGGAAGTCGCTGCCGTGTTCGACAACCTTCTCCCTGACAGGGATGCCGTGCGCCGACGTGTCGCCGAGCGCATGGGGGCGTCGGGCACTGACTTCTACAGTCTACTTGAGGCGATCGGGCGCGACTGCGTCGGAGCGATGCAATTCCTGCCCGAAGGCGGCGAGGCCAGCGCACCTGATTCACACGGCGAGCCGGTGAGCGAAGCCGAGATCGAAGGCATGCTGGCCGACCTGGCCCAAGCCCCATTGGGGGTGGACCGCGAGCAGGAGTTCCGGATTTCCGTTGCTGGCGCGCAGGAAAAGACCGCCTTGCTGCGGATCGACGGGCAATGGTTTCGGCCGATCGGCACCACGCCCACGACGCATATCCTCAAGCCTCAGCTAGGCCAGATACCGACCTCGGACGGCATGATCGACATGTCGGACAGTGTCGATAATGAGCACTATTGCATGAGGCTGATGCAGGCCTTCGGCCTGCACGTCGCGCGCACAGAGATCGCGATCTTCGGCGCGCGGCGCGTGTTGGTTGTCGAACGCTTTGATCGGCACAGGCGCGATTCCGGCCAAATCCTCCGATTGCCTCAGGAGGATTGCTGTCAGGCGCTCGGCATCCCGCCGACGCGCAAGTACCAGAGCGACGGCGGGCCGAGCATGCGTGACATCCTCGGACTGCTTAAGGGCGCGGACGACCCGCAGGCCGACCAGATCGCATTCTTCAAAAGCCAAATCCTGTTTTGGCTGATGGGCGCAACGGATGGTCACGCCAAGAACTTCAGTATTTTCCTCAAACCCGGCGGGCGCTTCAGCCTGACACCGTTCTATGATGTGCTCTCCGCTCAGCCGGCCGCCGACAAGGGGCAGATCGCCCAGAACAAGTTTCGCCTGGCAATGTCTGCAGGAAAGAACCGCCATTACCGAATGTCGGAGGTGCTGGGCCGGCATTTCGTCCAGACCGGCAAGGCAGCGGGCCTTGGCGCAAGTGCTATGCGCGAGGCGATAGGCGAACTGCTGGACCGCGCCCCGGACGCTGTTGCCGAGGCGCGCGCTGCCATGCCCGAAGGCTTCGCCGACTTCGTCCATGAGAGCGTTGCGGCTGCCATCGAACGGCGGTTGCCTCAGCTGACAGGCGCTCTCGACGACCTCTGATCCGGAGGCTGCCAAACCGATAGCAACAAGATCAAATAGAGAACATTCACTTGCCTCGCCTGCCCGGATTTCCGATATTCGCTGCATGAACGGAGCCAGCTCAGCCACATTGCCGATAGGCGCAAAGCCGGTCGCGGAAGCTTTGGCGCTCTACTGCAAGCGACCTTCCGGCGACATGGTCGTCGATTTGCTCGGCCGCGCGTCAGTCGATGCGATCCTGAAATCGCCGACGATCATCCCCCCGCTGCCAAACGCTCCCGTCCGCGCGGCGCTTTCGCTTACTGCCCTGATCGCCGCCTTGGCTATCATCTTCCTGCCGATGAGCGGCATAGCTACGGCCGTGCTGCTGGCTGTCCTTGCGATCGTCGTACTGATCGCCGGCAAGCCTTGGATCAGCTATGTCCGGGATCGCTTCATGAACCGCCACGAGCCCACGCGGGCTGACCTTGCCGGGCTGGCCGGCAACGCCGTTCAAACGCGCAATGTTCAGTCACTTGAGGAGTTTCGCAGGCAGATCGGCAGCGGCGCATTGAAGACCTATTCGGTATCGCCATCCGGTGCGGTGAAGCTGCTGACGGGCAAGGCGCTGGCCTGCTTCGCGGCGGATCACGGGCGCATCCTGCTAGTCAGCGAGAACCTCAATGACTGGTTTCAAATAAGCGCCCGGCCTCTGCCGCAGGGCGCGATATGGATTGACCTTGGCGGGGCGGTCGCGCGATCAAGATTGACCGCACGGACGCTCATCAATGAGCCGGATGAGGCGCATTATCAGCAGCGTATCGCATGGATACGCGAACGGGCGATCGAACACGGCCAGGGTAGCGGCGCGCTGATCAGCGGGCTCGCGATCATTGAAGCGATGCGGCATCCCGATGTCCGGGGCCGTCCTTTCACGAAGGCGATTCCTGCCATTCGGGCCGTCCTCAAGGGACCGGCCGCCAGCGACAGCATCATCAGCAAGATGCACTCGGGCAACTACCCGGAGTTTGAAACGGCACTACATGCCTTGCCGCTCGAAGACCTGCCCTGAAAAACCCTGAAACAGGTCTGGAACAGTCCTGAAATGACCTGAGCGCGCCGGTCCGTCAGCCAAGTCCTCTCGACACGAAGAGGATACCCCAATGGACCAGCCATCCCGCTCCGGTTTGCTCACAACGCAAGACTTGATTACGCTCGTGCGGCTCAGCCGTACTTCCATCTACCGCATGACACGACAGGGGCGGTTCCCGCCGCCATGCTCGCTCGGCAATGGCCATATCCGCTGGCGGGAGGACGATGTCCGTGCCTGGATGGCCGCTCTGCCGACGCAACCCTATACGCATCACGAGGACGCAGCAGGCATTCGCACGCCTCGCGGAAAGCGTCGCTCGTCATGACACGCAACCCCGATCCTATCGTCCAGATCGTCGCTTCGGACGATTTTCAGGACAAGATCGCCGGTCCCATGATCGACGAATTCGTGCGGCGGCTGAGCCGCCCCGGGCCGGACGGCCGGACCTATCGCCGGTTCATCGAGGACTGGCTCTACTTCGAGAGGCCTATGCTCGATCGTTTCGTCGGCGAGCGGTTCAGCGCCCAGTTCGAAGGTCCGGCATTTGCCATCGGCGGGAATGATTATCCGCTCGGCGGGTTCATCCTGCGACATGTTGAATGGGCTCGCATCGACCCCGTCGATGCATCGGAATTGCGCATCCGGTTGCGCCGGGCAGTCGATCAGGTGGTCGCCGAATGGATCGGCGCAAGGCCGATGAAATTCCTGCCGGCGAACCCCGAGAAACCCTTCCCTGACCGGGCGGCGGCCGATGCCGAAGCCGCGCAGAAAATCCGCGACTTTCTGGGTCCCACCGGAAGTGCGGAAGGAGAGCGGTAATGCCCAACGGGAACGTCATGCCGGATAGGGATTCGGCCTGCGATGCTACGCATCGAGGCAGGATTTCAAATACACACCCCACGCACGGGTGCAGCGAGGAATTCCGCCGATTTTCAAGCGGGCGGATAGCGCGCTCGGCAGTGCCTTTGCGGCAGGTTGGTGGATTTCCGCCGTTTGCGGAGCGCGCTCGGCGCGCGCTCGGGAGGCCGCCATGCTGACCGCTAGCAAGCGGACCATCCGCCTCAATCCCTCGCAGGCCCGGACTCTCATCGGCATAGCTGAGAAACGCGGGCTCACCGAGTACGCCATGCTTCAGCGGATTATCGAGGCAGGGTTCCTGGCGGTGTTGCATGGCACCGACAAAGAAGCCGACACCCGCGAAATTGCCATCGAGGTCGGTGCGATTTCGGAACGTCTGATTGAGGTCGAGCGCGTGCTTGACCGCGCATTGTTCACCGCCTGCGCCGCCTATGCCTACGCCCGCCATTCCGCGCTCGGCACGAAGAAGCCGGACGAGGTCATTGCGGCCGATGCGAAGGCCGCCTTCGAGCGTCAGCGCTCGCTCGCCATGGAGATCGAACCATGACCCAGGGACATGATTTTGCGTCCCGCTCGCACTCGCTCTGGCGCATGCGGATGGCGCATTTCCAGCAACGCTTCGGCTTCTTCTCCAAGCTGATCCTGGCCTGCACGGGAGCCGGGGCGATCATCTGGTCACAGTTCACCTTGCCGACTTGGACATGGACCGTCGCCGGTCAGTGTCTGGGCGGAAAGGTGCTGCAAGTGTTCGCCGAAATGGCCGGGCGCGACATTCAGATGAACATCGCTTTCGGAGGTCGTCGGGCGACCATTCCCGCGCGGATCGTGGCAAGCGATCCACTATTCGCGGACCAGTTCAACGCGGCTGCCACCGCGTTGCTGATCGGCGCCGTGATCGGTCTGGCGCTGGGGTTTCTCACCGTGTGGCTGATCCAGCGGACCATGTCGTCGCAGGGCGAGGACACGCTCTCCGATCGCATCCTCGGCGGCACCCGACTGGTACCGCAGGAGGAGTTAGCCGAGGACGCCGGACAAGATGATCCCTGTGCGATAGCCATCGGTCCAGTGCCCATCCCACGCCAGATCGAGACTCGGCACTTTGCCTTTCTCGGCACTACGGGCAGCGGCAAGACCACTGCGCTCCGCCAGATGCTCGATCGCATTGAGGCGCGCGGCGAGCCGGCGTTGGTCTATGACACAAGCGGGGAGTTCATCGCCCACTACTACGACCCCGAGCGCGGTGACGTGATCCTCAATCCGTTCGACGCCCGCTGCGCCTTCTGGTCGCCCTTTGATGAGATTTCGCATCCGGCCGATGCCGACCGGATCGCGCGGCAGCTCGTGTCCGAAACCGGCAGCCAAGACGACGATGTCTGGCTGGAGACGAGCCGCATTCTCGTCGCCAACATGCTTCGTTCGCTATGGGCTGAGGGCAACTGCAATCTGGAGGCCCTGCTCGAAGCCTTGCAGGTCAAGAGCAAGGAACAGCTGAAGCACTGGCTGGGGCACACCTCGTCGGCGCGAACCTTCGCCGACGACGCCGACCGCGCCACCGGCTCGGTGCTGTTCATGCTCGCCAAGGCCGCGAACCTGATTCAGTTCCTGCGTATCGACGACGGGGGTGCGGAGCGTTTCGCCTTCCGCGATTTCATCGCCGGGCTGGATGCGCGCGAGGGCGCGAAGCCATGGATATTCGTCCCGCGCAAGGAGGACTATTTCGAAGCCGCCAAGCCGCTCATGGCCTGCTGGCTTGAATGCGCGGCGAGCGCTGTGCTCGGCCTATCGCCATCGCCGCAGCGGCGCATATGGTTCGTGCTCGACGAACTGGCCGACCTCCCGCGCGTCGAGAACCTGGCGAGACTTCTACCTGAGGGCCGCAAGTTCGGTGCTGCGATCGTGCTGACTTTCCAGGCGCTGGGACAGATGCGCAACCGCTACGGCGCGAACATCGCCGAAGCCATGTTGGCCTGCTGCAACACCAAGCTGTTCTTGCAAACCGTCGATCGCGAAACCCGCCAGTGGGCCAGCCAGACTATCGGCGATTGCGAGATCGAAATGCGCGTCGCCACCGATACGCTCTCGATCGGGAATGAGGTGCCGCGCACCACGATTGCCACCCAGCGCGCCTTTCGCGCCGCAGTGCTTGAAAGCGAACTGAGGCTTGCGCCGCATCAAGGCTATTTGCTGCTGCCCGATGGCTTGCCGGTCGCGCGCATCGGGCTCACCGCCGATCATATCACCGGACGCGGGCAGGCCCGTCAGCCCGGCTTCGTCGCAGGCGATCCAGCGGGCACGCTTTGGAGCCGGGTGAGTGAGATCGCTCGCAATGCCGCGCCCGATGCCAAGCCGGGGCCGGTCTGATGGTCGCTTCGGTCTCGGCGCTGTCCAGTGCCGGGCAGGCCGCGAGCTACTACGAGACCGATGACTATTATGCCGAGGGCGGCCTGGCCCCATCCGAGTGGTTCGGCGAGGCCGCCAAGGCGCTTGGTCTTCAGGGCGAAGTCGATCGCGAGAAGTTCGCCACGCTTTTGGAAGGACGCGTTGACGGCAAGCAGCTCGGCACCATCCGCGAGGGCAAGGTCGAGCATCGGCCAGGTTGGGATATAACCTTCTCCGCACCCAAGTCGGTTTCGATCATGGCCGAGGTTGCTGGCGACAAGCGGCTGATCGCAGCACACGGCGCGGCGGCTACGGTCGCGCTTGCCCATGTCGAAAGCCATTTAGCTGCAACGCGCATACGAATTAGCGGCGAGGTGCAGCGTGAGGCCACCGGCAATCTGGTCGTTGCCACTTTCCGTCACGTCACGAGCCGCGCCCAAGACCCACAGCTTCACACCCATGCCATTGTCGTCAACGCAACCCAGGACAAGGACGGGGACTGGCGCAGCTTGGAGCCGCGCGCTTTCTACCAGCTTCAGAAGGACATCGGTGCCATCTATCGACAGGAGCTGGCGCACGGCATTGCCGCGTTGGGATACCAGATCGAGCCTGGCAAGGACGCCATGTTCGAGATCGCCGGCGTGCCGGACAAGGTCATAGACGCGCTGAGCCAGCGGACAGCGGCGATCGACGCTCGGCTTGCTGAGCGTGGCACGACCCGCCAAGAGGCTAGCGCGGCCGAGAAGCAGATAGCGGCGCTTGATACGCGCGAGGCCAAGTCACACGTTGATATTCGTGAACTGCGAGCCGACTGGCGCGCTACCGCCGATGCCAATGGGTTCGATGCCAGCGCACGGGACCGGCTTGTTTCTGGTGCAGTTGGAAGAGCGCGGGACATTGGGACAAGGGCCAGCCCCGAGCCGCAGGCGCGGCAGGCAGTTGCCTTCGCCGCCGCCAAGCTTTCGGAACGAGAATCCGTGATGTCAGCCAGCGCACTGGCCCGCGAGGCGGGGGACTTTGCATTCGGCAAAGTTGGGCATGAACAGATCAGCTCCGCCATCACCGGAGCCGAACAACGTGGAGAGCTGGTGCCCCGGACCTTTCTCGACCGACGCGGCGCTGAGTTTGCCGGTTTCACTACCCCGCAAGCCCTCGAAACCGAACGTACCATGTTGCGGCTTGAAGCTGTCGGGCGCGGCATGGCCGATACGCTCGCCAGCCCGCTGACGGCTGCGCGCACGGTCGAGCGGGCAGCGCGGCAATCAGCCCGTTCGGGCTATGCCTGGACCGACGATCAGAGGCGCGCGACTACCGACTTGCTGACTGCGCGAGATCGGATTGTTGCCGTCCAGGGTTACGCCGGAACCGCCAAGACCACGACTGTTCTCGCGACCTATGCCCGCGAAGCCGAGCGGCATGGGCTTGCGGTCACGGCACTTGCTCCCACCGCATCGGCTGCAACCGTTCTGGGGGAAGCGCTTGGCCTGCGCGGCGATACCGTTGCCCGGCACCTGCTCACACCCGAAGGACGCATGGCGCGCAAAGAGGCTGTCTGGATTGTCGACGAAGCCTCTATGCTCTCGGCGCAGGATATGGCGAAGTTGATGACCAGCGCCGACAGGGCGGAAGCCCGGCTCGTTCTCGTTGGGGACGTGAAGCAGCTCGGTTCGGTCGGCGCAGGCGCGGCTTTTGCGCAGTTGCAGACAGCAGGCATGACCACCACCAAACTGGCTGAGGTCGTTCGGCAAACCAATATCGAAACGCGCGAAGCTGTCATGGCTTCGATTGAGGGCCATGCCGGCAAGGCCCTGGCTGCGCTGGATAGGGGTGGCGGTAAAGTCATCGAAGGGGCCACGCCGAAAGAACGCTTCGAGGCCATGGTTCAGCACTACCTGTCCCTGTCCCCCGCCGAGCGAACGTGGACGCTGGTGATCGAGCCTTCGCGCGATGGTCGAGACATGCTCACCGGCCTGATCCGCGAAAACCTGGCTTCGCGTGGAGAGCTGTCGTGGGAACGGCTGCAATTTGCCGCGTTGGAGGCCAAGGGCATGACCCGCGCCGAGGCTCGCCAAGCTGCAAGCTATACCATCGGTGATGTCGTCCGGTTCAACCGCGACTATGCCGCCAAGGATGTCCGCAGGGGTGAACCCCTCACCGTCAGCGCGGTCGAACCGGGGCGGGGACGTATTGCTCTGGCGGGCCGCGATGGGCGGTCGGTTGACTGGCATCCCCGGCAATGGGGTGCGGGCAAAGCCGAGGTGTTTGAACCCAAACTCATGGACTTGCGCACGGGAGACCGGGTGCAGTTTACCCGCAACGACCACGAAGCGGGACGGATCAATGGCCTTGGCGGGACAGTGACCGGCATCGACCCATCCACCGGTCAGGCAACTTTGAAACTGGCTAATGGCCGCGAGCAGCGGCTCGACCTCTCCGATCCCCGCGACACCCACTTGCGCCATGCCTATGTCCAGACCGCCCACGCCGCGCAGGGACAGACTGCCGAGCGCGTCCTGATCCACGCCGACAGCCGTTCAACCAATCTGGTCGATCAGAAGATGCTCTACGTCGCGTTGTCACGGGCCAGAGGCGAGGCGGTTATTGTCACCGACGACAGGGACCGGCTTGTCCGAGCGATCACCGAGCGGGCGGGGGAGAAACAAACTGCCATGGAAGCGGCAGTTCCCGACGCTGGCAAGTCCAAGGCAATAGGGGCTGGTATAGGGTGAAAGCCATGCAGTCGGCATGGCGGCCACGGCATCCGTCGTCCCGCCATTGGAATGAACTGCTCCCTGTGTGACGGCCCGTGCCTGGCGGGATCAACAGCCTGCCCGCTCCATTCGGGCTCACGCCCTCCCGTGTTGGCTGTTTCGCGTACCCGCTGACCCGCCCGGCCTGTCCGGCCCGTCCCTTCATCCGCGTTCCCAACGACAGGACGAAGGATTTCCGCCGTGGCCAGCACTCAAACCGCCAGCATCTACGACACGATTACCAATCAGATCATTGCCTCGCTTGAAGTCGGGGTAGGGAAATTCTCGCTCCCCTGGCATCGCAGCAATACCCCGCTGTCCCGCCCGATGAACGCAGTGACCCGGAAGACCTATCGCGGTGTCAACGTCCTCGCCCTCTGGGCCTCTGCCGAAGCGCAGGACTTCGGACATGGGCTCTGGGCAACCTATCGGCAGTGGCAGTCACTCGGCGCTCAAGTCCGCAAGGGCGAGAAGGCTTCGCCGATCGTGTTCTACAAGGTTTTCGACAAAGTCGATGGCGCCGAGGCCGAGGAACGTGAGGGTTCGGCCCGAATCTTCGCCCAGGCGTCGCATGTGTTCAATGTTGGTCAGGTGGATGGCTATGCGATGCCGGAGCTTCCCGAAGCCGCAGACTTCGATCCGATCCCGAACGCGGATGCTTTCGTTGCCGCAACCGGCGCAGCCGTGCGCATCCAGGGCGACAGTGCCCATTACATGCCCTCGACCGACACCATTACCATGCCGGACAAGCAGCTCTTCTTTGCCACCGAATCCGGCAACGCAGGGCAGAATTGGTACGCCACGCTGCTCCATGAACTGACCCATTGGTCCGGCGCGGAGCACCGTCTCGCACGGACCTTCGGCAAGCGGTTCGGCGACGACGCCTACGCGATGGAAGAGCTTGTTGCTGAACTCGGCTCAGCATTCCTGTGCGGCGACCTTGGCCTTTCGTCCAAGCCGCGCCCCGATCACGCGCGCTACCTTGCCAGCTGGCTCAAGGTGCTCAAGGCCGACAATCGGGCGATCTTCACCGCCGCGAGCGCAGCGGCGAAGGCGGCTGAGTGGCTTACTGACATAAACGAAGCTGCTTAGGCGGCCACCGCAGGAGCGAACCCTGCGACCAAAAACTTGAGCCAGTCGGCTACGCGATCAGAGTCTGGATCGGCTTCAATTTGACGACGAAGCATTGTGAAAGTCGCACTTCTAAGAAAGTTCGTGTCTGCCATCCCCTCTTGTAGGATGGTTTCACTGTATTGGATTATTGCGGCAATCACCGACGTAATATCGGTCAGCTCAATCCCGGACCTGGCATCTGCGCACCAGCGACCAAAATGATCAATCCAGCCATGATATTCCTCATTCAGAATATCAGAATACCGCCGCCTAATCTTAAATACAGCATCCCATGTCGCCGCAAATTCGTGAACGCCGCCATGCAAAATTATATCCCAAGCGGGCAAAAGGCGAAGTGTTCCATCAGCCTCGAATAAGTTCGTACCATCCAATGAAACTGAAAATATTGGTCCGGTGTACGGATCGCAGCACCTCCGACGAACGTTTGTGACGGCGTCGAACACGACATCGATTTGCCCTTTGAAAGCGGTATTACAGTCGCCACCCATTGGAACCAGATTGCGCAGATTTGCCCCGGCAAATGGGTATCGCGAAATAGGAAGGTAGTGATCAAGGTCTGGTCGAGGCTGGTTCGGATGTTTCAATCGTTCGAGGCCGCAAAATGGGCAGATTTTGGCCCGCGTCAGATTTTGCCAGATCACACGGTAATGTTCGTCGCGAAGCCCAACGGTGGTGAGAAGGCCAAAAGCGAACTTGAATAGCTCTTTGGTGGGTTCTCGAATGCTGGCCGGCAGTTCTTCCAAACGAACCCACGGCGAAACACCATCGAAAACTGCAGGAATCGCGTTCTGCGTCGGCAATGCGTTGCGAACAGAATCTCGTGATGGCTGGTCCAGGGCTTCGAACGCCTGAAAGAAGGTGCGGCGACGGTCCCGCAGCCCGGTCTTTGGAGACAATACTAGGCGGCGGGCCGCAGGAATGCACGCTGGCCATGCTGACAAAGCGTGACCAGCGTCGATTTGGTCCATGCCCGCGACCAACATTTGTAGAAGCGTGTCGTGCAGCCAATTGTCGTTAGTAGCTTCCAGCGCATAATGAAAAAGCACAGCGTCAGCCCGCCTTCGCCTTGAGTTGACGAAGCCGGTCAGCAACGAATGATTTTTCCACCGAGGACCCCAGCTTGTTCATAGCTTCGGTCAAGCGCGCAATGCTATCTGACTTCATCAGTTCGGCGATCTCATCTTGAGCGATCTGCGAAAGCGGGGGCCGTATCTCAAAGCAATGCTCCAAAATGCGGTCGAAGTTCGCTCCGAATGTTTCAATCTCCGGATTGCTGACCTCGATCGTATCGCCCTGACGCTTGAAGATCAGCACTTGCTCGCGTGAAATATCTGCCGGGACGAAAGGCGCATGCGACGTGAGCAGAACATCCTGCTCCCCACGATCCACATGGAGATTGAGTAAGCGTTTCACGAACTGCACCCGCCATTGCGGATTGAAATGCGATTCAGGCTCGTCGAGAAGAAACAGGGCGTTCTGATCGGTGATCATGGAGAACAATCCGAGGATCAGGGACTGCTGATGCTCACCGTCAGACAAGGCGACATAATCGACTGGGGTCCGGTCGGCCTTACCTGAGGACGGATGAAACCGGACCTCCTCAAATGCGAAGACCGTGTCCTCCTGCTGAGGCTCGGGCAATCGGGTGGCAAATCGCCGTTCACGGACCGCCTTGCGCATCCGATCTCGTGCCGCCTTTGGGATAACAAGGTCGTTGAGCAAGGCAAACTTGTGCAACGACCGATAGAGGTCGAGGGCGTCGTCGAAAAAGTGGGAAAGCGCCTTCCGGGTCGCAGCGTCGACAAAGTAGTCGAACGTGTAGGTTTCGGTTTTTTCGTCAAGATGCCAGCAAGTCGCCGACCGCTTCAAATTTCTCAGGATGGCTTCGAGTTCATCCGTAAGCTGAATGCCCTTGCGGCCCTTGGACTTCTTCGCCGAAGCGGGCGCGCCAGGCGCTGCGGAGTGGGCAAGCCGGATGATGCAGCGGCAAGATGCAAGGTCCTCAAGTCGAGCGTGCTGAAGGATATCCTTGCGCACTTCCGGCTTCGCCATGGTCATGTTAGCAAACAGCACCTCAAGGTTGGTGCCATAGTCGATCAGTAATGCGCGATTGTCTAACGGTGGCGCGGTCACCGTAGTTTTTGCGAGAGCGGCGGTCGCCACCGAATTGGCATATCCCGCCCGGCTGACCATGAACGGCAGACTCATCGTTTCATTGTCGCCGGACGTGTAACCGATGATCAGCGAAGGCAAATGCTGTCCAAATTCCGGGGTTCCGGGCTTGAGAGCAGTCCAGTGGCCATCCTTTTGAACCTGGAGTTCGATAGGCCCAACGGACTTTCCCTTGGGCGCGCGCGACAATTTTACTACGGCATAGGAATCACCCTTGTTTGGCTTGATCAGGTATTCCAGCTCAAAGATGGCATCGCCGTTCGCTGAATCCCGCTCCTCTTCAGGGGCGTGCGCATGCCAGGCCGCCTGGAAAATTTCGGCCACAAGCTGGAGAAATTGAGACTTACCGGAACCGTTCGGGCCAAGAAGGCAAAGCGGTTCCAGTGGTTCATTGTTCGTCTCTGTCTCTGCACGACCCAACCAGATATCGGCCCCGTCGAGCAACCCGCCGCACGTCGATGCGCGGGTGACCTGAAGGCGTCGAAGCCTCATGCCGCGACCCGCTGGATAACCATCACTTCTGTGTCGGTATCGAAGCGCTGCTGCAAAGCTGGTGACGGGCCGGACAAAAGCTCGAACAGGGCATCACGCAAAGCATCATGTGGCATGGAATTGCGCATGGCGATGGCTTCGAACGGAAGCCCTACTAATGGCCACCCTTCGCTGTCCTTAAGAAGCCGGTCGCGCGGTGCTAGCGTTTTTTCTGTCATGCCTTGTGCCTTCGATCCATTCGGCTTCCGCCCACGCCCACTTTTCGGCTTGCTGCCTTCCGCCGCCCGCTCTGCCTTGATCCGTTCCAGCAGCTTGGCCGCTGGTTCGTCATTGGGTTCCTGCGGCACCAACCCGCCCTGGAAGGCTTTGGCGAGAATCGCAGCGTCGAGTTTGGGTAGGAGGCGGGCAGCGGCGGCGTGGTCGGCGGCCATGCGGTCGAGCCAGCCGAATGCGGATTCAATCCGGCGGACGATTTCAGCCCTCTCGCTTGAGCTGGGCCATGGCATCTCAATGTTACGCAACCCGTTCTGACTTAAGTTGCGCATTGAAAACTGATTACCAGTGGCGCGCGCTTCAATTGCCGTTCTGCCCGCAGGAGATCGCATGAACCACAATAGCCAAGGCTTGTCCGCTTCTGGGAGTTCCAAACGCAGAATCTTATCACTCAGGTAAAGGTTGTCGGGCGTCTCTTTGACGATCACAACGGCAGCCACCAATTCGAGCGTATTTGCGCGCGAAATTAGAAAATCGCCAGTTCGAATTTTGGTCTTGGCCGGCGGCTCAAAGCTTGAGGGAAGCGTCTTGGATGCGAGCGGATTGAATTCGCCCCAAGTCACGGCGCTGACCTTGACGACACCTTTTTCGGTTTTCTCAGGGGGGCGCTCGACGCAACGTAAATTCTTGCCGCCGACGACGTCAGTGATGAGATCGCCAACAAGTTTTGTCTTTGCTACAGCCTTGATGCCATTTTCCCGCCGCCATCCCGCCGTCAGTTCCCCCGAAAAGGCCAAGGCAAGGAGGCGTTGTTTGTAGCGGGAGATGAGGGTGGGGATGCGGTCCAGCTCTTTGCGGGCGCGGGCGGTGCGCGCGGTCAAGCCATCTACCTTCGCTACAATCCGCCGTTGTTCGGGGAGAGGCGGGAGGGGAACCGCCGCGCCCGAAACGTCCTTATCCGTGACGGCAGGATAGAGCGTGCCATCTTGCGCGCCGGACATTTTGCCGACGAATTCATCTGAGCAAACCCAGTTGAACAAGTAGCGGCGGTCGATTGCTTCACTCGCGCGCAGGACGGCAATGCCCGTCGATGTCAGCACGCCATCAAGTTCCGCTGGCACTGCTGCGATATTCTTAAGGTAGGTTCGGACGGTCGAGAAAAGAACGTCGCCTTCATGTATAACGCGCCGCGCCCGCGACGGCGCATCGCGGCCAAGGAATGACTTTGGTTCGCCAATGGTCTGGGTGGACTTGTCAATTGAGCCGATGTCGACATAGCGAAATTCTGCGTCCGGCTCTTTGGTCGGATCGATGCTGACGAATGGCTCGACGACTTCACCAATCGTGGTTTGAGCCCATCCCTGTGGCAGATCGCTCATGCGCCCACCCCATCGGCGGCAATGCGCGCCTGCTTCACATCATTATAGGTCCGCTTCTCGCCTTTCACCTTCCATTCGGACAGGCCATTGCTGTTGCGATCCAACACGACGGCGGCAGCGGCGGAGGGGCTGGAAAAGCTATAAGGCTTGACGAAGGTGTACCGGCCATCTGCACCGGGCTGAAGCACGCCTTGCTTGACCAGGTTGTCTTTCAACGCGCCATAGCTCTGCTGGACATAGCCGGTGTCCTTCAGCGCCTGCGATCCCTCCAGCACGACGAATTCGCCATCTTCCTCCACCGCCTGCGCCTGAACACCGGACTTGTGGCGGATTTCGAAGGTCATCTCGCCGCTGGTGCGCTGCGCCACCGGCGTGGCCGTCTGTGTCACCGCGCGCGGCTGCGGCTTGAGAAGATCAAGCCCGACCACGGGCAGAATGATTTTCAGATTGGCGAGGAACTGTTCCATGTTGGCCTGATCCGCCTCTGGAAGGCGGCGGCGCTGCCCGGCGGGGCTGGTGCCGTTATCCAGCGTGACGCGGTTCGCCTCGGTCGCCATCTGGATCAGCCGCGCCTCCAGATATTCGACATGCCCCTTAGACAGGTCATCATCGCTGGTGGTGACGGCAATCGCCGTTTCCCAAAACTCCCGCTGCACCGCGCTTTGCTTGATCCGCTCGCGCACGCTGTTGGCCGATCCCATATAAGCGCGCGTGCCCCCCACGGCCTCCGCATCCGGGCCGGAGAGGATGTAAATGCCCGTCCGGTCCAGCTCTGGCCGGGCCGTCAACGCCGCGAAGGTGGTGCCGGTGGCGACGAAGGTAAGCCCAGTCCAACCGTGAATGGTCGCCTTGCGCAGGCCGGTAGGCGTGCCATCGACGAGGAAAAGCTGAATGGTGCGACCGAAGGTTTCGGGGGTCATATCTTTGGCTCCCGGCGGATCAGGAACGGTTTTTTCAGTTTGGCGAGGTCTTTGACCTCGGGAAGCTGGCTTGGATCGATCCAGTCTGATCCTTCATAGGCTGGAACTTTGTCAGTGAAGGAAACACCCTTGCCGCCTTTAAATTTGGTCTTGCGCGAATAGAGTGCGCCACATGCGGCAATGGTTGCCACAAGGATTAAAATTGTTTGAAAGCCGTTGGCGAACATGAAAGTCGGTAGGCAGTCGAACCACGAAGCATCGGCGGCAAAGATCGCTGACGCAAGAATCGCCAACCAGAAGAGAAAGAAGCAAAAAGCTAATCGGTCGTTCACGCCCGACACAGACCATGCGATCCCATCGTCACCGACATATGCCGTTTTGTGAAGGCGGCCCTCAAACTCGTCTTCAAGCATGTCGATGTGATGTTCCCAATTCTCCTGCCAGAACTTTGATCCTTTGGCCGATAGGTAGCCAGCAAATGCTGTAACAGAACCCAGCGCCGCGAGAGCCACAGGGATAAGCGGTGAAAGCTCTGATGTGGCGAACCTCCAAGTCAGTCCAATTGCGGTGAAAACTGCAGCTTGGAGCAACCAGAAATGCGCTGCGCGCTTCCAATAGAGTTCTATCTCAAATTTCCGGATTTCGTGTGCCCTGCTAAGTGCAGCTTTTCTCGCGTCGGTTCGCTGATCAATTTCACCAACGTCGCCGGTCTTCTCGTTTGCGACATAAAATTTCTCCGGCGTCAGACCGGTGGTCTGCCAGTACGCCCAAATAGGGTCTCTCACGCCTCAACCTCCACGGTCTCGGCCAATTCATCGGCGACCGCTTCAATTTCTTCTAACGCCGCGCGCAGGTGGCCGAGGATGGCGGCGGCGATGTCGTCGGGTTCGGTCAGGCCTATCTCGACTTCTTCCTCGTCCTCACGCAGCCAGCTGATATCGAGGTTGTCATTGCGCTTGGCGATCTCTTCGCGGGTGAAGACGCGAAAACGTCCGGCTTCGCCTTCATCCTTGCGCTTGGACGTTCCAAGAGGGGCAGCGCCGTATGCCTTGATGAATGGCGCGAAATCGTCTGCCGTCAGCACACGGTTTTTGCCGAAGTTCGGCATTTGCGCGCGCAGGTCATAGAACCAGACCTGCTTGGTTGCGCCGATACGTTCTTCGGACTTCTTGGTGAGGAACATGACGTTGGTTTTCACGCCCTGCGCATAGAAAATGCCGGTAGGCAGGCGCAGGATGGTGTGCAGATCGCACAAGTCCATCAGCCAATTGCGCAGATCGCGGCCCATATTGTCTTCGAACAGGATATTGTCAGGAATGACGATGGCTGCGCGTCCACCGACCTTCAGGCCGCGCACGACATGTTCCATGAACGGTAGGGGGCCTTTGCGCGATCCTGCCGTAATCACAAAATCGCTGCGTGTGGTGCTTTCGGGAAACTTGTTGAACGGCGGATTGGTGAGGATCAGATCGGCCGGATCGAACTTCTCCGCGTCCGATGTCAGGGCATCGATGCAGTCAATCGGCTGGTCGATTCCGTGCAGCAGCAGGTTCATCGTGTTGAGCCGGTGCGTGCCAGTGATCAGCTCCGCGCCCTGATAATTGCCATTGCGCTGCGCAAACGCCGTTTCCTTGGAAACTTTCGTCAGCTCATCCGTGTCGCGCAAGATGGTTCGGTGCGCGGAAATCAGGAATCCGCCGGTCCCGGCAGCGGGGTCCTGGATGATTTCGCCTGCCTTGGGTTGGACAAGTTCGATGATGGTGTCGATCAACGGGCGCGGAGTGAAATACTGCCCAGCCTTCGATTTCCGCTCCGACGTCGTGCGTTCCAGCAGTCCTTCATAGAGATCACCGAGGCCATCCTCCTCCGCCGCATACCAGTCAACATTATCAATGGTGGTGATGAGCGAAGTGAGCGCCGTGGCCTTGGTCAGCGCGGTTTTGGCATCGGTAAAAACCTGATTGACCAGCGGGAAATTGACTTTCGATTTGTCGCCGAGCGAAACCAGCAAGGTGCGATAAAACTGAAGGCGAGGCTCGCCTTCCTTCTTTCGGAGTGCGCTCCAGCGGTATTCGGCTGGCAGGCGTTCTTCGAGCTTCTTGCCATCGCGCGACACTTCCTCAAGCATCTTCAGCAGCAGGAGATAAGTCAACTCTGTCACGTATTCGTAGTAGCTGACGCCGCCGCCTTGCAGGCTTTTGCTGGCGTTCCACAGCTTTTGAACGGTCTCACGCGCCCTGGGTCCGTTCATTATCCAGCCTCTTTCCAAATGCTCTCGTTGATGTCGCGAACGACCTGTTCGAGCTCGCCATTAAAGACGCGGTCGATCCGTGGCCAGCCACCGAGCGAGGCAAACGGCTCGGCATCGAAAGCCGCCCGATCCACCACAAGTTCCAGCTCAAGTTGCCTGCCGATCCGCTCGATCCACTTGCGCTGCACGTCGGTCCATGACCGCTTGCGCAGGATTGCTTCGACAGCATTGCGAACGCGGTGAGCAAAGGGGACTAGGGGGTCGCCGATTGCGGCCTGCCGGATGTAGCCAATGATCGAGGCGGCAATGTCCTGATTCTTGGCGTCGGCCCAGGCGCGCTTGATCTTGCTGTCGGAGAACCCTTCCGCATCAAGCTTAAGCCGAAGTTGGCGCAGCTCTTCGCGGGTCAGTTCCTGAGGTCGCTGGACGACAATGCGGAGCGCCGCGATCCGGTTGACGTTTTCACGGACGAACTGGGTGAACTTGTCGAGAAAGTCTTCCGGCTTGTCAGCGGTGCCGTAACCCCGCGTGACCCCGGTAACTTCGTCGGGATGTTCGGAGATCGGAACATAGCGCGGCGTTCCGTCCTCGTTGGTCCAATCCAGGATGGGGCCGAGGTTTGGACGTTCCGAAGCCCAATTGGAAAGGTTTATGGGATCGCCGTTCACGAAACGATCAAGGCTTGCCTCGGGCGTCTCACCTGCCTCGATTTCGAACTTGGCGCGCATCTCAGGGGTCAGCTTCTTGAGGCGACGGCGCAGGCGGACAATGATTTGCTCGCGGACACGGTTTTTGTGCTCCGCGTCCGCGCGACCACGCAATTCCTCAAATAGCTTGGTCAGCGTGAACTTAGGGTCCGCTGCAACCGGTTTCATATCGGTCAGGTCTTGGAGGTGCGCGTAGAGATCGACAGCGTCAAAGATCCGGAACGATTCCTTGCCGATCTCCGGGCAAAGGCGCGTCGCACGACCGAGCATTTGCTCGTAGAGGATCCGGCTGTTCACACGCCGCATGAAGACGATGTTGGTGATCCTCGGAATGTCCACGCCGGTGGTCAGAAGATCGACCGTCACAGCAACCTTGGGCAGCGGATCGTTGCGGAACGACAGGATCAGGTTTTCGATCTTGTCGACATCGCCGGTCAACCGCTGGACTGTTTCGTCCTTCATTGGCCCATAGGCTACCCGGAATGCGTCGCGCAGCTCCTTCACCAGAATGTCCGCATGCGCCTTCGAAACCGCAAAGATCAGGGTTTTTTCCGGATCAGCCGGATCGATATACTTTGCCAATTCGTGTGCCACTGCGCGGTTGAATGGTACCGTGACCACGCCCTTGTTGAACTGCTCAACGTCGAAATCAACTTCATCGGCAAGCGTGATCGTCTCCACTTGACCGGTAGGCGGGTGGACGTAGTCCACGGCCTCATCGCGAACGAAGTGAATGCCGCGTTCCGATAGCTTGGTCGCAATCCTGATCGGGGGCTCATGGTCGTTCAGGAAGCCATCAATGACGGCTTCGCGATAGGAGTAGGTGAAAACAGGTTTGCCAAAGATGTCAGTGGTGTGGAGTGCCGGCGTTGCCGTCAGACCAATCTTGACCGCGTCGAAATGCTCCAGCACCCGGCGGTATTTCGAGACATAATCGGATTGGTCGCGAAAGCTCAGATCGCCATCCGACATTTCGCGGTCCAGCAGATACCCGCGATGGCATTCATCAACGACGATCAGGTCATACTGGTCGATTGGCGGGGCGTCCTGGCCGCTCTCTGAATAAAGCACGCGCCGGACAAGGCCCTGGATCGTGCAGATGTGGACGCGCGTATCATCGTCAGGTGCAACGTCAGCCAGGCCCTTCAGGCCAAAAATGTCTGCAAATGCCTTGCCGTTGACCACCTTGGTGGTGGTGAATTCATCCTTGGTTTGCCGACCCAGCGCGCTTCGATCGACGACAAAGCAGACGCGACGAAAGCGCTTGGCCGAGATCAGCCGGTATAGCATGGCGATGGCGAGCTTGGTCTTGCCTGTGCCGGTTGCCATCGCGACCAGCATTGCTTTGCGATTTTCGCCTAGCGCGGTTTCGACAGCTTGAATCGCTTCCCGTTGATAGTGGCGCAGGGGAAATCCGAAATCGAATGGCTGAGCCGCCAGTTCCTTTTGAGCCGCCTTCTTGTTCACTGCCAAGCGCTCCAACAGCCCCTTGGGCGATGGCCAACCCGCCAGGACTTCGGCGGGGTTGTTGGGATCGCGCAAGTCGCGACGCCAGATGCCGGATAGCGCTTCGACCTGTTTGAGGTAGGGGCGGCCATTGGTTGAAAAGGCGAATGGTGCCTTGAATTCTAGCCATGGCCCGCCTTCCGCGAACTCAGCCTCTTGCATGTGGATGTCCGAGGCATAGCGTTCGGCTTGGCGCAGGACGGCCATAACGTTGCGATTACGGCGCTTGGCCTCGATCGTCCCGACCAGTGTAATCCCGCAGAACAGGGCGTAATCCGCTGGGCCGGTCATGGTTGGCCACTCGGCAATCGCCCGATAGCGTCCTTTGACCGGGCGACTGCCATTCGAGTAGCGCAACGTTGAAGTATCCGCCTCCCAACCAGCATCACGCAGCTGTTGGTCGATCAACGCACGGGTGCCCGCCTCGTCCAAATTTATCTGCTCGGCAGCGTCTCTTGCCAGTTCGGCCACAATCTCTGGCGCAGGGGCATTGATGCTCTTGGCGGACGACAGCGCAGTTTTCAGCTGCTCCGCAAGTTCCGAGCGTCCTTTGTCTGCTTCTTCTGCTAGCGCCTCCCAGATCGCACGCTCTTGCCGCTCTGAAGCAGCAGCGTCAGCCGCCGACTTCCGCTCGGCTTCGGCTGCGGCGGCCTCGGCTCTCAGCCGCTCCGTCTCTGTCTGCGTGGCGGCGAGTTCGGCTTTGAGGCGATCCAACTCTTGGCCAAGAGCGGCGTTGGCGTCTGTGGGCCGCTCTGGAGGAACAAAGGGACCGAATTTGTCGGATTGATTATGGAATGTCCGTGAATACCAGATGGTGAGCTGGCGAGCGAGCTTGAGCCCATTCAGCGCCCCGGCATGATCATCAGCACTTCCGTGGGCTGCCTGGTTCCCGGCGATCCGCAGCGAATGAAACAGGTCGCCGACTTCACGCGGAAGACTGCATTCGAACTTCAGGCGCCGAAGTACATCGGCAAGATTGTCATTCGGAAAAACCTCAAGTCCGAAGCGTGAAGCTGTAAGTTGCGCGATGAGTTCAGAAAGCTGGCGCAGTTTGATCAGGCATGTGTTCGGGTCGTCAGCAAAGTAGCGCTCGGCGAGCAACCCAAGGCGATAGGCCTGAGGCTCAAGTTTCAGAAGAAACGCAAAGTTTGAATTACCCCCGACCATTGGCACTGGTTATCGCCGACCTGGTCATTGCACCATAGTGTTTCGCATTTTCGTCAGACCCGAAATGAGATGTGGCGTTTGCAGTTGAAGTGCTGCCCAAGGGCAACCCGCTCTATCCGCTGGTGCGGACCGGGCCTGTAGTCCCGACCCATTCGGGTGACGATCGGGAGCAGGGAAGCGGAACGGGAATTCCGGTGGACGCACTCTGTCCCGCGCTTCGCGCTCCTGAGGGTGCGGTGCTTCCTAAGCTGACCCGCTGGCACTCTTGCCTCTCTCATTGCCCGACGCCCGCTGGCGCACTTCCGCGCGCGCAGGGCGTCCGGCGGCTTCGCGCCGTAGCAAGGGTGCCGTTGTTCGCTGAATCGCTATGCGATCCTGGCGGTAACGCCGAGGGCAGGGCCCTCTCGTCAATAAACCGGAGTAGTCGCTCCGAGTGGCATTGCGGCGCGCCACCTGACACGTCAGGTGGCGTTTCGGTCGATAAACCAATGGTCGTTGTGCCATTCGAGGAAGGCCGGCTCGGGATCGAACCTGATTGCCGGCCGCAGCGTCACTCGTTCGAACTGCACGAAATAATCGCGGGTGTCCCGGCTGCGGCTTTCGCGAAGCTGCCGCGAGACGTGAATGCGGCGATTTCGATCGACCGTGATCAGTCCGCGATCGAAGGCGCGGTCGAGGGTTGCGGACAGAAGCAAGCCATTGGCGGGATTGTGCCGGTTATCGGTGTCCTTGCCCCATGGCTTAATGTGGCTTGCGGTGAGCAGGCGCGGATCGGCGATCCCGGTGATGCAGCACGTCTCTTCGTAGTTTGCCAGCACCGCGCGGCGAAAAAAGTCCTGGCCGACGCGCTGATTGACGAGCGCCGGCATGGTCGAAGCGCCCTCATAAGGGGCGAAACGGAATTCGCTGTGCTTGTCTTTGAGCCGGGTGGAGGCGAACACCGTCTCACTTGGCTCGACCTGTGCCGTCCACAGGTCTTCGGCACGGGCCACGAGGCCGGTCCAGTCCTGGCCAAATTCGGCGTAGGTTTCGCGATCCAGCCGCGAAGCGCCAGCGAGCCCCTTGCGACCGCTCTCCGTGATCTTGGGATCGAGGCTCGCAAAGTTGCACAGCTTCATTGCGACCGAGCTGCTCGACCGACCAATCGCATGGGCGAGTTGCTGGATTTCCGGGTTGCCCGAATGAAGCTTTCCGAACGGCAGCTGGAAATAGAGGTAGAGTGCGAGAACCGTCTTCTCCTCACTCCAGCCCTTCCGGATGCTGCTTTCGTCCCCCATGACTGTCTTGTGAGCGAGCCGAATACGGGGCGCAAGGGAGATAGGTCATGCCTGGCTGGCCAAGCGCGCACTGGCGCTGGCCAGCCCAGACGACAGCCGCACGTCTAGCGCCCGGTCTGCGGAACGTCGCGCCGCAAGGTGTCAAGATAGTCGCTCCACCATTGCGCCATCCGGACACGCTCGTCCCAATAGTGACCGCGGTTGTATGTGCCGCGAATGGCGTTGCTGTCGCCGTGAGCCAAGGCGCGTTCGATGGCGTCGGGATGCCACAACCCGCTTTCATTGAGCATCGTTGATGCTGTCGAGCGAAAGCCGTGGGCGGTCATTTCGTCTTTGGAAAAGCCCATGCGGCGGAACGCGGCATTGATCGTGTTTTCGCTCATCGGTCTCAGTCGGGTGTGGAAGGCCGGGAACATGAAGCCTTTGCCGCCGGTGAAATCCTTGAGTTCTTTGAACAGCTCGACGACCTGCGACGACAGGGGCACGGCGTGCGTGCGCCGCGCTTTCATTTTGCCGGCCGGGATCGTCCAGATAGCCTTGTCCAGATCGATTTCCTCCCAGTCGCCATGCCGCATCTCACCAGGACGAACGAAGATGTGCGGCGCGATCTTCAGCGCCAGTTTGGTGATCGGGTAGCAGTCGAAGCCGTTGATGGCACGCAGGAGCGCGCCGAGCTTGTCGGGCTCCAGGATCGCCGCGTAGTGGCGTGCCTGGGGCGTGAGTAGGGCACCCTTGAGGATGGCAGTCGGATCGGTGGTACAGCGTCCGGTCGCAGCACCGTAGCGAAAGACGCGGCTCGCGAAGGAGCGGCATTTCTTCGCCGTCTCCCGATTGCCGCGCGCCTCCAGCTTCTTGAGAGGCGCGAGCATCATCTGCGGATCGACATCCGAGATCGGCATGCTGCCGATCGCAGGCTTAAGCAGATCGAGAAACCAGCGCGCCTTAAGCAACGTGCCCTCGGCGCGACCTTCTCCGACCATCTTCTGTTCGATGTATTCGCTGGCGACCGATTCGAACGTGTTGGCTGCGCTGATCTTCGCCGTGGCCTTCGCCCGCTTGCGGGTAAGCGACGGGTCTTCGCCATCAGCGATGCGCAGCCGCAGCTCATCCCGCAGGCGGCGGGCCTTCTGCAGGCTGACTTCCGGCCATGCCCCCAGCGCGAGGCGCTTCTCCTTGCCGGCGGTGTAATACTTCAATCGCCAGAGCTTGGAGCCGTTCGGGAAGACCTCCAGGTAGAGGCCGCGCTCGTCGGACTTTTTGTAGGGGGTGTCACGGGGCGCAAACGCCCGGATTTGCGTGGCAATCATAGGCATCTGGGGGCATGACCTTTCGCACGGAAGGGGCATGTCGGGGCATATGCCCCGTTCCATGCCCCAGATTGTGGGGGCACGGCCTGAAACAGCGTGAAACACGCGGCATCAAAATCCATCGAAAAATGGCAGATTTCTGCGGATTTTTCAAGGATTTTGGTGCCACTCCCGCAGGAGTTTTGGTGCCCAGAAGAGGACTCGAACCTCCACGACCTTGCGATCGCCAGCACCTGAAGCTGGTGCGTCTACCAATTCCGCCATCTGGGCACGGGGTAGGAGCGGGCGCTTAGCGGGGGGGTGCTTGGCTTGTCAACCGCGCTGGGCATGTCGCGGCATATTTTATCGGCGACCGGCGGTTTCGCGTCGGTGCGGCCCCCCTGCCCTCTTGCCCGGCGCGCGGCTTCGCGGCATGGGGAGCGGCTGGACGCGCCCGCGCGTCGGCTCAAGAGAATCGGATACAGGCGAACATCATGCACAAGCTCGACGGACAATTGATCACCGTGCTGGGCGGCAGCGGCTTCCTTGGCCGCTATGTCGTGCAGCGGCTGCTGACGCGCGGCGCGCGCGTGCGGGTTGCCGAGCGCGAGCCGCGCAAGGCCTTGTTCCTGAAACCGCTCGGCGGGCTCGGCCAGACGCAGTTCGTCGCCGCCGACGTCCGCGACGCGGCGAGCGTCCAGCGTGCCGTCCAGGGCAGCGACGCGGTCATCAACCTCGCCGGCAGCTTTGACGACATGCAGGCCGTGCAGGCGGATGGCGCCGGGCACGTCGCCGCGGCCGCGAAGGCCGCGGGGGTGCGCGCGCTCATCCATGTCTCGGCCATCGGCGCCGATCCCGAAGGCGCGTCGGCCTATGCCCGCAGTAAGGGCGAAGGCGAGGCCGCCGTCCGCGCCGCCTTTCCCGCCGCGACGATCCTGCGCCCGTCGATTCTGTTCGGCCACGAGGATCACTTCATCAACCGCTTTGCGGCGCTGATCCGTTTCCTGCCGGTCATTCCGGTGATCGCGCCGAAGACGAAGCTCCAGCCCGTCTATGTCGGCGATGTCGCCGACGCGGTCGTTGCCGCGCTCAGCGGGGGGGCCGCGCCCGGCGAGGGCACCGCAGGCCAGATTTTCGAGCTCGGCGGGCCCGAGGTGCTGACAATGGCGGCGCTTCAGCAATGGGTCGCCGAGGCGACCGGGCGCAAGCGGCTGTTCGTTCCGCTTCCCGATGCGGTGTCGGGGGTGATCGCGACCGCTTTCGGCTGGGCGCCGGGGGCACCGATCACCAGCGATCAATGGCGGATGCTCCAGCACGACAATGTCGTCACGGACGGCGCGGCGGGGCTCGCCCGGCTCGGCGTGACGCCGACCTCGCTCGACGCAGTCGCCGACGGCTGGCTGGTCCAGTATCGCCGCCACGGGCGCTTCGCCCAAACCGCGTGACGTCCGCCTGATCGGAACCGGCGCCGCGCGCGCCGCCGCAGCTTTCAAATCGCCGCTGGAAAAATCGCCTTGGCCTGCGTAGGGCTGGTGATGGACAGGGGCGTCCGACCACGGTCGGACGCCCTTTCGCCTGTCGCAACCTTGATATGGAAATCCCATGAGCATCTGGCTGACCGCGATCATCCTCGGCATCGTCGAGGGGCTGACCGAATTTCTTCCCGTCTCATCGACGGGGCACCTCATTCTCGCGACCGAGCTTCTCGGCTATGATGCCTCGAAATGGGCGGTGTTCAACATCGCGATCCAGCCGGGCGCGATCCTCGCGATCGTCGTCCTCTATCGGCATTTGTTCTGGGACATGGCCACCGGCTTTTTCCGGCGCGATCCGGTCGCCATCGCCTTTGTGCGCAATTTGCTGCTGGCCTTCCTTCCGGCGGTCGTGCTCGGCCTTGCCTTCGCCGACCAGATCGAGGCGTTGCTGGAGAATGCGACCGTCGTCGCCTGGGCGCTGATCATCGGCGGCATCGGCATCCTGCTCGTCGAGCGTTTTGCCAAGCCGGAGGAGAGCGGCGGAGTCGCGGCGCTTTCGACCCGCCAGTCGGTCATCGTCGGGCTGGTCCAGTGCATCGCGATGATCCCGGGGGTCAGCCGATCAGGCGCGACGATCATGGGGGCGATGGCGCTCGGCGTCGATCGCAAGACCGCCGCCGAATTCAGCTTCTTCCTCGCGCTGCCGACGCTGACCGGCGCGACGGTGCTGCAACTCGCCAAGCATCACGACGCGATCACCCGGAACGACATCGGGCTGATCACGGTCGGCGCGCTGGTCTCGTTCGTCGTCGCCTGGGCGGTGATCAAGGCCTTTCTGGCGGTCGTCACCCGCTATGGCTTCGGCCCCTTCGCCTGGTATCGAATCATCGTTGGGGTCGCGGCGCTGGCGTGGCTTGGGACGAGATAGGTCCGAAACGATACTAATAAGCGAAAGATTATTGCGCGTCGCCATTTGAACTCGCTCCGATGTCGAATTAAGGTCATCAATACTGACCTAATAGCCATTTTGCTCGTGACAGGCGATTTCGCGCCGTGCCATCGCCCTTCGCCTGAAGGGGATATTGCATGGCTTCCGACCGCATGCTCCAATTTGTGGGGCGTGACCAATCCTATCCGGACAAGCGCGCGCCCGACGAGCGCGCGCGCGACTTTCGCGAGATTGCCGAGCGCTATGCCGCGCCGGACGCCGACGCGCAGGCGGCGCGCTGCTCGCAGTGCGGCGTGCCCTATTGCTCGGTGCATTGCCCGCTGCAAAACCATATCCCCGACTGGTTGCGCCTGACCGCCGAGGGACGGCTGCGCGAAGCCTATGAGCTGAGCAACGCGACCTCGACCATGCCCGAGATCTGCGGCCGCATCTGCCCGCAGGATCGCCTGTGCGAAGGCAATTGCGTGATCGAATTTTCGGGCCATGGCGCGGTGACGATCGGCAGCGTCGAGAAATATATCACCGATACCGCCTGGGCCGAGGGCTGGGTCGAGGCGCTCCAGCCGGGCAAGCCGACCGGCCAGTCGGTCGGCGTCATCGGCGCGGGGCCCGCCGGGCTGACCGCCGCCGAATATCTGCGCGTCATGGGGCATGAGGTGCATGTCTATGACCGGCACGACCGCGCCGGCGGCCTGCTCACCTATGGCATCCCGGGCTTCAAGCTCGAAAAGGAAGTCGTGATGCGCCGCATCGATCGGCTGGTCGAAGGCGGCATCCACTTCCACCTCGGCTTCGCGGTCGGCCAGGATGCGACGCTCGACCAGCTTCGCGCGAAGCATGACGCGATTCTGGTGGCGACCGGCGTCTACAAGGCGCGCGAGATCAATGTGCCGGGGAGCGGCGCCGAAGGCGTGATCGCGGCGCTCGACTATCTGATCGCCTCGAACCGCAAGAGCTTTGGCGACGACGTCCCCGCCTTCGACGACGGCAGCCTCGATGCCCGGGGCAAGCATGTCGTCGTGGTCGGCGGCGGCGATACCGCGATGGACTGCGTCCGCACCGCCGTCCGCCAGGGCGCAAAGTCGGTGAAATGCCTCTATCGCCGCGACCGCGAGAATATGCCGGGGTCGCAGCGCGAGGTCGCCAATGCCGAGGAAGAAGGCGTCGAGTTCGTCTGGCTGTCGGCGCCCGAGCGCTTCACCGCCGGCGCAACAGTAGGAAAGAATGGGGCGGTCAAGCAGGTCGCGGCGCAGGCCATGCGCCTCGGCGCGCCCGACGCGAGCGGCCGCCGCAGTCCCGAGCCCGATCCGGGCCGCAGTTTCGACCTGCCCGCCGACATGGTCATCAAGGCGCTCGGTTTCGATCCCGAGGAACTGCCGCATCTGTTCGGTTCGCCCGACCTGTCCGTCACGCGCTGGGGCACGCTGCGCGTCGATCACCAGACGATGATGACCAGCCTGCCGGGGGTCTTTGCGGCGGGCGACATCGTCCGCGGCGCCAGCCTGGTCGTCTGGGGCATCCGCGACGGGCGCGACGTCAGCGACCAGATGGCAAAATGGTTGAAGGCGAAAGCGAAAGACGAGAAGAAGGCGGCATGACCAACAGGGAAGGAAAATCGATCATGTCGAGCTGGAAAATGATGCTGCTCGCCGGCGCGATGGCATTCGCGCCCGCGCAGGCTTTCGCCGCACCCGAGGAAGCGCCCGAGGCCGAGATCGTCGCGCCAGCCGAGGACGGCCATGCGATGAGCGACGAGGCCATGACGGTCGACGCCAAGGCAAGGATGCAGAAGGAGATCGACGCCGCGATCGCGATGATCGAAAAGATCTTCGGCACCGACAAGCTGCCGCCGATCGCCCCGGCGCAGCTCGCGCTCGCCCAAGCGACGACGACCGCGCTGGTCCCGCCGGGCAGCCTCGAAAAGATGCTCGACAATCTCTATGGCAAGCTTTTCAAGGGGCTGATGGACGAATTCGGCGGCACGTCGGACGTGATGCTGTCGATCAAGACCGGCGTCGACAGCGAGAAGATCGCGGCGCTCGACGACAAGAGCAAGGCCGCGGTCGCCGACATGTTCGACCCCGCGCGCCAGCAGCGTGAAGACCAGATCACCCAGATCGCCAAGCCGCTGATCAGCGAAATATTGTCGGACCTGGAAGGGCCGATGCGCAATGGCCTGGCCCACGCCTATGCGCGCAAGTTCAGTGCCGACCAGCTCAGCCAGATGAACGGCTTTTTCGCGACTCCCGCGGGCGGCGCCTTCGCGTCCGAATGGATGGCGCTGCAGGCCGACCCCGAAGTCATGCTGGCGATGATCAAGGCGGTGCCGCCGCTGATGAACAAATTCATCGACCGTGGTCCCGAGATCGAGGGTCAGCTCAAGGATTTGCCCAAGGAAAAGCAGCTCGCCGACCTGAGCGACCCCGAGCTTGCGAAGCTTGCCAAGCTGATGAAGGTCAGCGTCAAGGAACTCAAGGAGCATCGCGACCAGTGGGACGCCCCGGTCGAGGTCGCGACCGAGGCCGTCGAAGCCGCTGACGCAGCGGCCGATGCCGCCGACGACGCCAGCACCGAAGCGGCGGCGGCGGCGGATGCAGCACAAGCCGCGGCCGACGCCACCGAAGCCGCGATGAACGATCCGGCCCATGACCGCGCCAATTGGTCGGACGCCGATCGCCAGCGAGTCGAGCAGCTTGAGGAAGCGGCGAATGCCGCCTCGTCGGCCGCTTATGATGCGGAGGAACAGGCCGTCGCCAACGCCCGCAAGAAGACGCCACCCCAATAGACACGGCTGCGGCCGCCAGGAACATCGACATGACCCATTACCCCACCCCCGATCACGCGCGGCTCGCCGAAAGCGGCATGTATCGCCCCGACATGGAATCCGATGCCTGCGGCGTCGGCCTGATCGCGGCGACCGACGGCAAGGCTTCGCGCCGCGTCGTCGAGGCGGCGATCGAGGCGCTGCGCGCGGTGTGGCACCGCGGCGCGGTCGATGCCGACGGCAAGACCGGGGATGGGGCGGGCATCCATGTCGACCTGCCGGTCCGCTTTTTCGACGATGCGATCGCGGCGTCGGGGCACAAGGTGCGCCCGAACCGCCTTGCCGTCGGCATGGTCTTCCTGCCGCGCACCGATCTGGGCGCGCAGGAGGAATGCCGCACGATCGTCGAGGCCGAGATCATCGACGCGGGCTTCACCATCTATGGCTGGCGCCAGGTGCCGGTCGACGTGTCGGTGATCGGCGACAAGGCGCAGCGCACGCGCCCCGAGATCGAGCAGATCATGATCGCCGGGCCGCTTCCCGACGACCAGTCGGTCGCCGAGTTCGAAAAGCAGCTCTATCTCGTCCGCCGCCGGATCGAGAAAAAAGTGATCGCGGCGCAGATCGCCGATTTCTATATCTGCAGCCTGTCGGCGCGCTCGATCATCTACAAGGGGCTGTTCCTCGCCGAGAGCCTCGCCGATTTCTATCCCGACCTCACGAACAAGCTGTTCGAAAGCCGGGTGGCGATCTTTCACCAGCGCTATTCGACCAACACCTTCCCGCAATGGTGGCTCGCGCAGCCGTTCCGCTGCCTCGCCCATAATGGCGAAATCAATACGATCCGCGGCAACAAGAACTGGATGAAGAGCCACGAGATCAAGATGGCGAGCCTCGCCTTCGGCGAACATTCGGAGGATATCAAGCCGGTGATCCCCGCGGGCGCGTCGGACACCGCGGCGCTCGACGCGGCGTTCGAGACGCTTTGCCGCGCCGGCCGCGACGCGCCGACCGCGAAGCTCATTCTGGTGCCCGAGGCCTGGGGCGGCGACGACGACATCCCCGACGCGCACAAGGCGATGTACAGCTACCTCGCCAGCGTGATGGAGGCGTGGGACGGCCCCGCCGCGCTCGCGATGACCGACGGCCGCTGGGCGGTCGCGGGGATGGACCGCAATGCGCTCCGCCCGCTGCGCTATACGCTGACCGCCGACAATCTGCTCGTCGTCGGCTCCGAAAGCGGCATGGTGCTGCTGCCCGAGGCGAGCATTCGCAAGAAGGGCCGCCTCGGCCCCGGCCAGATGATCGCCGTCGATCTCGACGCAGGCACGCTCTACGAAGACCGCGCGATCAAGGACAAGATCGCCGCCAGCGCCGACTATGCGTCGCGCGTCAAGGGTTTCCGTACCATGGCCGACCTGCCGAAGGGCGGCAAGGCGACGCTCGATCCATGGGATCGCGCCGAACTGCTGCGCCGTCAGGTCGCGGCGGGCCTCACCATGGAGGATATGGAACTCATCCTCTCGCCGATGGTCGAGGATGCGAAGGAAGCGATCGGCTCGATGGGCGACGACACGCCGCTCGCGGTCATTTCGGACAAGCCGCGCCACGTCGCGCAATTCTTTCGCCAGAATTTCAGCCAGGTCACCAACCCGCCGATCGACAGCTTGCGCGAACGGCATGTGATGAGCCTCAACACGCGGTTCTCGAACCTCGGCAACATCCTCGATGAAAAGGGGCAGAGCGCGCACGTCCTCGTGATCGATTCGCCGGTTCTCGTCGGCGAGGACTGGGATCGGTTGCGCGCCTATTTCGGCGATGCGGTCGCCGATATCGACTGCACCTTTCCCGTGGGCAGCGACGCCACGGCGCTGCGCGAGGCGATCGCCCGCATCCGCCGCGAGGCCGAGGATGCGGTGCGCGCCGGGCGCAGCGAATTGTTCCTCTCCGATCAGGCGATCGGCGAGGACCGCGTCGGGGTCGCGATGGTGCTCGCCGCCGCCGCGGTCCACACCCATCTCGTGCGCAAGGGATTGCGCAGCTATGCTTCGATCAACGTCCGCTCGGCCGAAGTGCTCGACACCCATGCCTTTGCGGTGCTGATCGGGGTCGGCGCGACGACCGTCCACGCCTATCTGGCCGAATCCGCGATCGCCGACCGCCACGCGCGCGGGCTGTTCGGCGGCGAATTGTCGCTGGGCGATTGCCGCCTGCGCTTTCGCAAGGCGATCGACGACGGCCTGCTCAAGATCATGGCGAAGATGGGGATCGCGGTGGTCTCCTCCTATCGCGGCGGCTATAATTTCGAGGCGGTCGGCCTGTCGCGCGCACTCGTCAACGACCTGTTCCCCGGTATGCCCGCCAAGATTTCGGGCGAGGGCTATCAGTCGCTGTTCATCAACGCGACCGAGAAGCATGAGGCGGCATTCGACAGCCAAGTCACCACCCTGCCCATCGGCGGCTTCTATCGCCACCGCGCGGGCGGCGAGGCCCATGCCTATTCGGCGCAGCTCATGCACCTGCTCCAGACTGCGGTCGCGACCGACAGCTACTCGACCTATCTGCAATTCGCGCGCGGCGTCGCCGACCTGCCGCCCGTCTATCTTCGCGACCTGATGGAGTTTAATTTCCCGGCGCAAGGCGTGCTGCTCGACAGCGTCGAGGCGATCACCGAAATCCGCAAGCGCTTCGTCACCCCCGGCATGTCGCTCGGCGCGCTGTCGCCCGAGGCGCACGAGACGCTGGCGATCGCGATGAACCGCATCGGCGCCAAGGCGGTGTCGGGCGAAGGCGGCGAAGCGAGCGAGCGCTACCAGCCCTATGCCAATGGCGACAACGCCAACAGCAATATCAAGCAGATCGCGAGCGGCCGCTTCGGCGTCACCGCCGAATATCTCGGCGCCTGCGACGAGATCGAGATCAAGGTCGCGCAGGGCGCCAAGCCCGGCGAGGGCGGCCAGTTGCCCGGATTCAAGGTCACCGAATTCATCGCGCGGCTGCGCCATTCGACCCCCGGCGTGATGCTGATCAGCCCGCCGCCGCACCACGACATCTATTCGATCGAGGATCTGGCGCAGCTCATCTATGATTTGAAGCAGATCAACCCGCGCGCGCGCGTCTGCGTGAAACTCGTCAGTTCGGCCGGCATCGGCACCGTCGCGGCGGGCGTCGCCAAGGCGCACGCCGACGTGATCCTCGTCTCGGGCAACACCGGCGGCACCGGCGCTTCGCCCCAGACCAGCATCAAATATGCCGGCACTCCGTGGGAAATGGGCCTCTCCGAGGTCAATCAGGTGCTGACCCTCAACGGCCTGCGCCACCGCATCCGCCTGCGCACCGACGGCGGGCTCAAGACCGGGCGCGACATCGTGATCGCCGCCATTCTGGGCGCCGAGGAATATGGCATCGGCACGCTCAGCCTCGTCGCGATGGGCTGCATCATGGTGCGCCAGTGCCACAGCAACACCTGCCCGGTCGGCATCTGCACCCAGGACGAAAAGCTGCGCGCGAAGTTCGCCGGCAGCCCCGAAAAGGTCATCAACCTGATGACCTTCATCGCCGAGGAAGTGCGCGAAATCCTTGCGAAACTCGGCTGCCGCAGCCTCGACGAGGTGATCGGCCGCACCGAATTGCTGCGTCAGGTCAGCCGCGGCGCCGAGCATCTCGACGACCTCGACCTCAATCCGATCCTCGCCAAGGTCGACGCGCCCGACGAGGAACGCCGGTCGCAGGGCCCGAACTTCCGCAACCCGGTGCCCGACAGCCTCGACGCGCAAATCCTCAATGATGCGAAACCCCTGTTCGAGCGTGGCGAGCGGATGCAGCTCACCTATAATGTCCGCAACACCCACCGCGCTGTCGGCACCCGCCTGTCGGCCGAAGTCACCGCGCGCTTCGGGATGAACGGGCTCGCCGACAACCATGTGCAGGTACGCCTGCGCGGCACCGCGGGTCAGTCGCTCGGCGCCTTCCTGTGCAGCGGCATCACTTTGGAGGTGTTCGGCGACGCCAACGACTATGTCGGCAAGGGCCTGTCGGGCGGCCGCATCATCGTGCGCCCGACCGTGTCGAGCCCGCTGATCAGCCAGCACAACAGCATCGTCGGCAACACCGTCCTTTATGGAGCGACCGCGGGCACGCTGCTCGCGGCGGGCCAGGCAGGCGAGCGCTTCGCGGTCCGCAACTCGGGCGCGAAGGTCGTGATCGAGGGCTGCGGCGCGAATGGCTGCGAATATATGACCGGCGGCACCGCCGTGATTCTCGGCCCCGTGGGATCGAACTTCGGCGCCGGGATGACCGGCGGCATGGCCTTCGTGCTCGACACCGACGCCAGCTTCGAGCGCCGCGCGAACGGCGAATCGATCGTCTGGCAACGGCTCGCGAGCGGCCATTGGGAAGCGACGCTCAAGGCCATGGTCGCCGACCATGCGCGCGCGACGGGCAGCAAATGGTCGGGCGAAATCCTTGCCGACTGGGACCGCTGGCGCGACCATTTCTGGCAGGTGTGTCCGAAGGAAATGCTCAGCCGCCTCCCACATCCGCTGACCGAGGACGCGATCGAGGTCGTCGCCGCGGAATAGGCCGCGTTCCCCGGACAATCCCCCTTTCGAGCGAAGCGGGCGCCGTCATTAACATGTTGGCGACGCATCGCTCCTATGCGCGAAAAAGGACCAGAAAGAACGGGTTGGGGTGGAACGGGGACAATCTCTTTATCTGGACGCTCTGCGTCTGATCGCCGCTCTGGAGGTCGCCGCCTTTCATCTGGGCCGCATGCCGGGAAGCGGGGTGGCCGAGGGCTGGTGGAATGGTTTCGGCCATGAAGCGGTGGTGATCTTCTTCGTCCTGTCGGGTTTCGTGATCCGCCACGCCGCGGGCAAGAACGACCCGACGCTTCGCCTCTTCGCGCTCAGCCGGATTTCGCGCGTCTGGTCGGTGGCGATCCCGGCGTTGCTGCTGACCTGGCTGTTCGATTCGATCGGCCACCGGGTCGATCTGTCGACCTATCAGGGGCTTGTGACCGACGGGTCCGCGCCGATGCGGGTGGCGATCGGCGCGGTGATGCTCAATGAATCCTGGGTGTCGGTCCAGATGCTGTCGAACACCCCCTATTGGTCGATCGCCTATGAAGTCTTCTACTATGCGCTGTTCGCCGCGCTTTTCTATTTGAAGGGGCGCTGGCGCTGGCTGATCCTCGTGCCGGCCGTGATCGCCGGGCCGAAGATATTGCTGCTGTTTCCCATCTGGCTGATGGGATGGGCGGCCTATACCGAACGCCGGTCGGCGCGCTGGCCGCGGTGGCTGGTCTGGGCGGCTTTCTGCCAGCCGGTCCCATGCCTCCTGCTCTATGCGCATTTCGAGTTGATGGGGCTGACGGGCGGCTGGCTCGAAGGCTGGCTCGGCCATGATCTGTGGCGGAACGGCCTCGCCTGGTCGCGCTATGTCGTCAGCGACAGCCTGCTCGGCCTCAGCATCGCGGCGAATCTGATCGCGGCCAAGCATCTGGGGCCCGAACTCGCCGTCGTACTGAACTGGGCGGCCACGCCGATCCGCTGGCTGGCCGGACGCTCCTTCACCCTCTATCTATTGCATCAACCGACGATGTTGCTGCTGATCGCCTTGTCCGGAGCCTTGTTGCCCCCCATGTGGCGCACGCCCTTTGTCGTGGCGGGAGCGACGATCGTGATTCTGGCCGTGGCCGAAGTGACCGAAGGACAACGCCGCCGGCTGCGCGCCGGGCTGGAACGGGTGTGGCGATGACATCCACCCCGCCCGACCCCGCAGGCTGGATCGACGCGCGCTTCGGCACCACACGCGGCCTCGTGCGGCTGATGCTCTCCTATGGCGAGACGGCGCTGGGGCTGGCCTCGATCCGCGCGCCCGAAGCGGACGAGGTGCGGCGGCTCGTCTTCGTCTGCCACGGCAACATCTGCCGCAGCGCCTTCGCGGATGTCGCGGCGGCCGAGGCGGGTCTGAACACGGCCTCCTTCGGGCTTTCCGCCGTCCACGGCGCCCCGGCCCACCCGCCGGTCATCGCGCTCGCCGGGGGCATGGGCGTCGACCTCGGCCAGCACCGCGCCACCGAATGCGAGGCCTATCAGCCGCAAGCGGGCGACCTGCTGCTCGCGATGGAGACACGCCAGCTTCGCCGGATCGCCGCCGACGCGCGGCTGGCGCATCTGCCGCGCACCCTGCTCGGCCTCTACGCCCGCCCGGCCGCGCCGCACCTGCACGATCCCTACATGCTGAGCGACGCCTACACCCGCCACTGTCTTCAGCGGATCGCCAGCACGATCCCGCTGCTCAGATCCCACTTCCCAAAAGCCGCGCTATGACCCCCGCCAGATCGACCAGCATCGGCAGCGGATCGGAGATTTTGGCGACATAATAGCCGGTGTCGAACCGGAAAAAATCCGTCACATAGGGGACCATCTCGCGCAATTTTTCGCCTGCGGACAGGTCTTTCGCCCGTAGCTGTTCGATCAACCGCTTGGTATCGGGCAGCACGTAGCGGGCGCGATGGTCGCGATAGCCCGACGCCAGTTGCTCCGCGACACCGCCCACCAGGCGGCGATAGAGGGCGAAGGCGAAATGCGCTCCGCTCTGGCTGGCAAGCGGCAGGCTGCCCCACAGCCGCCCGTTGACTTCCATCAGCCAATAGCGGCCGCTGGATGCGTCGTGGCGATATTCGACCATCGCCGGCCCTTCCCACCCGATCGCTCGCAATAGCGTCTCGGATTTCTCCATCTGCGCGTGATGATCGGACAGCGGCACCGACCGGCAGAGCGTCGAGACGCCCCCGCTCGCGGGATATTCACGCAGGCGGCGATGCTGAAAGCGCAGCATCGCCCGCCCGTCTTCCATCATCAGCATCTGACCGAAACCATGGCCCTGGCACCAGGTCTGGACGAGCGGATAAAGGCCGATCCGGTCATAGCGGTGCAGGATCGCGACCAGCATTTCGGCGCCGTCCGCATGCTCGGCTTTCTCAAAGGCGATCCCCGCCGATTCGAGCCGATCCCACATGGCGGGCGGATCGCGCCATTTCAGGACCGCCGGATAGGCGAGCGTGGCAGCCGTCGCGCCGAAATCCTCACCGGCCCGGGGCTGCCATGTGTCGGGAACGTCGATCCCGGCTTCGCGCGCCCGCGCCAGCGTGTTCAGCTTGTCGAGGACGAGAGCGAGTTGTTCGTGGCGCGGGCTGGCGATCCGGCACGCGCCGATCATGGCGGGCATGTCGGCGAGTTCGAGCAGGTCGGCCTCGCTGATCGGGATGACCGCGCGCGCGCCGCTTTGCGCGATGACATCGGGCAGCCAGTCCGCCAGCCGAACCCCCTCGGGGCGCAGGATATTCCGGTGGGCGAAGCGCGAATGACCGCCGATCGACCAACGCGAACTCCCCGCCGCGATCACCGGCACGCCGTGTGCGCCTAGTTCGCGCACCACGGTCAGGCCGATGCTGCTGTCGACGCCCAGAACGATGGCCGGGGGCAGGCCCCGATCGGCGGTCATACCGGGCGAAGCCGGCGCTCGTAGCGCCAGGTGCCGATCACCTGCTCCGCCATGCGCAGCGCGGTCCGCACCCGGCTCGGCCCCAGTCGCGGCGACGACGCGCGAGGGCCCTGCGGCTTGGCGAGCGTCGCAAAGCCGTGCGATTCGATCCGCGCTTCGCGCGCGATATGGCGGCAGAGCGATTCGAGGCGGCGCATCACCATGCGGTTGGGCCGCCGCCGATCGCGCGAGAGCATCTCGAAACTATGCGTGACGATCATGAACAGCGGCGCGTCGGACCGGCAGGCATGGTCGAGCGCGGCGCTCATTTCGCGCGCCGACAGCGCGCAGATTTGCGCGGGGCGGAAATGGCCGGGGCGATCCTCGATGCCCGAAACCGGTATTTCGACAATCGAACCGACCGCGACCGGATCGGCCGCCTGCGACGGCAGGCTGATCCCACATCCACGCCCGGCATAGTCGGGATTGAAGCTGCTGTCCCAGCCCAGTCCCAGCGCCTCCAGCGCGGCCAGCGTGCGATCGTCGGCCCCGAAATTTCCGGCGCGAAAGGCGATCGGCGCGGGCGCGCCCGCCTGCACCAGCGCATCGCGCGCCCAGCCGATCAGCGCGATCTGGTCGGGCAGCGAGAAATCGCCGATATTGCGTCCGCGTCGCCCCTCCACCGGCGAATCCTTTGCCCATTCCAGCCATTCGCTATGGATATGAAGCTGAACCTCATGCCCGCGCGCCAGAATCGGTTCGATCATCCGCGCCACGATCTGCGGCCCATGGACGAGGCCGGGCATGGGATCGACGAAAAAGACGCCGCGCACCCCGTGGCGGTCGAACCGATCCATCTGCCAACCGATGCCAAAGGCGCCCGTCGCCGTCTCGCCCAGCACCGATTGACGCAGGTTATCATCGACCGACAGGCCCCTCGCCTGCTGTCCGGCGGACAATTCGGTGTCGATCGTGACCAGCGCGGCAACGCCCATATCATCTCATCCCGATCTCGATGCGGAAAACCCCCAAGCTATAGCGGGCAATCGCTCATAAATCGGTAACGCGGGCAACCGTCAAGAACCACTTTCCTTTCAAGCGGTTGTCGATCCGGATTCGGCCGGACGTCCGTCGCGCGCCCGCCCCATGCCGTCGCAAGGCGCCGATGCGTTCAGCACAGCGAAAGCGTCCCCCTCCTATAGGCACTGCTTCGCTTTTCCATCCCGAAAGGATGACGCCATGCGCCTGACCATCGCTGCCCTTCCCCTGCTCGCGCTCCTGGCGCCGCTGCCCGCCGCCGCTGCGGATCATGGAACCGGGCGCGCCGTCGCGGCGCTCAACGATCCCGCGATGCAGGACCGCATGGCCGACACCGTCGCCGCGCTCGTCGGCGCACTGATGCAGATGCAGGTCGGCCCGCTCGCCGAAGCGGTCGCGCGCGTCGACCCCGAATCCGATGCCGCGACTATCCCGCGCGACGCCACGGTCGGCGATATCACCGGGCGCGATCCCGAATATGCCGAGCGCATGGGCGACGACGTTCGCGCCGGCACCCGCATGGCCGGCCACGCGGCCGCGGCGCTTGCGACCTATGCCCCGGTCCTCAAGGACATGGCGCGCGACCTGAGCAGCCAATGGGCCGCGCAATGGGAACGCGAGCGCGCCGCCACCCGGCGCTAGAGAGCAAAGCCATAGGCGTTGGACCCGGCGCTCGCCTGACGCTATGTCGAAACCATGTGGCAACTCTATCAATTCCCGCTCTGTCCCTTTTCGCGCAAGATCCGGCTTTTGCTGGGCGAAAAGGGCGTCGGCTATGAATTGCTGCGCGAATCGCCGTGGGAGCGGCGCGACGAATTCATCGACCTGAACCCGGCGGGACGCACCCCCGTCATGGTCGATCAGGCGCGCGGCCAGGTGCTGATCGACAGCAATGCGATCGCCGAATATTTCGAGGAAACGGTCGAGGGCAAGGCGATGATCAACGGCACCGCCGCCAGCCGTGCCGAGATTCGCCGCCTCGTCGCCTGGTTCGACCAGGATTTCTATTATGAGGTCACCGGCCCGCTGCTGTTCGAGCGGATGCAGAAGCGCATCGTCCACCGCCAGCCGCCCGACGGCGGCGCGCTGCGCGAGGCGATGAAGGCCGCGAACCAGCATCTCGACTATATCGACTATCTGATCGACCACCGCACCTGGCTCGCCGGCGCGACGATGAGTCTCGCCGACCTCGCCGCCGCCGCGCAAATCTCGGTCGCCGATTATCTCGGCGGCATCGACTGGACCGGGCATGAGCAGACCAAGGGCTGGTATTCGGGCCTCAAGTCGCGCCCCAGCTTCCGCCCGCTGCTCGCCGAGCGGATGGAAATCGTGACGCCGCCGAAATATTATGAGGACGTCGACTTCTAACCCATCGGCATTGTGAGCGCAGCGAAGCAATGCCGAGGTTGGTGGGCTCAGCCCTTGTGCCGCGCCGCGATGAGATAGTTGAGCGCTTCGCTGCCACCGAGCTTGAAGCCCTTGGCGGGCGACGGCGACAGGCCGGTACGATCGACAACCTCCAGCCCCGCGCTTTCCAGCAATTCGGTCAGTTCCCCGGGTTTCAGAAACTGGTCCCAGTCGTGCGTCCCGCGCGGCACCGCGCCGACACGCTCGGCGGCCTCGACGAGCAGCAGTTTCGACAGCATCGTGCGGTTCGGCGTCGACAGGATCATCAGTCCACCCGGCGCGAGCCGCGCGGCAAGTTCGGCGACGAAGACCGCCGGATCGGTCACATGCTCGACCACCTCCATCGAGGTGACGAGGTCGAAGGTCGCGGGCGGCAGCGCCGCGAGTTCGCCGGCATGATAGGCGATCGCCAGCCCCTGCCCCGCTGCATGTTCCCGCGCCGCCGCGATATTTTCGGGCGCGGCGTCGATCCCGGTCACCGCCGCACCCATTCGCGCCAGCGGTTCGGCCAGCAGTCCGGCGCCGCAGCCGACGTCGATCGCGCTGCGCCCGGCGAGCGGGCGGCGGTCGTGCGCATCGACGTGCCAATGCGCGTCGATGCGGTCGCGGATGTAGGATAATCGCACCGGGTTCAGCTTGTGCAGCATCGCCGACGATCCGTGCGGATCCCACCAGTCGGCGGCAAGGGCGCCGAAATGGGCGGCTTCATTCGGATTGATCGTCGCGGCGCTCATGCCCCCGGATGTGGCACCGCGCCACCATCGGTGCAAGAAATTCTATCCATCGCGCGCGCGGCCGGTCTTGCCATCGCTCGCCCCCTTGCCTAACAGCCGGACGCCGCGGAATTCCAAGGAAGTTGCGGTCGAAACCAGATTTTGAAAAGGCGAAGCGGCATGGCGCGGATCGTGATGAAATTCGGGGGCACGTCGATGGCGGGCACCGAGCGGATTCGCACCGTGGCGAAGCTCGTCGCGCGCGAAGCCGCCCAGGGCAATGAAGTCGCCGTCGTCGTTTCGGCGATGGCGGGCGAGACCGACCGGCTCGTCGGCTTCTGCCGCGAAGCGAACCCGCGCTACGACCCCGCCGAATATGACGTCGTCGTCGCGGCGGGCGAACAGGTCACGTCGGGCCTGCTCGCGCTGACGCTCCAGGCGATGGGCACCCCCGCGCGAAGCTGGCTCGGCTGGCAGCTCCCGATCCGCACCGAGGAAGCCCATGCCCGCGCGCGCATCATCGACATCGACACCGGCGCCTTGACCGCCGCTATGGCAAAGGGCGAGGTCGCGGTCATCCCCGGCTTTCAGGGAATGATGGACGACGGCCGCGTCGCGACGCTCGGCCGCGGCGGGTCGGACACCAGCGCGGTCGCGGTCGCGGCGGCGGTGAAGGCCGACCGCTGCGACATCTACACCGACGTCGACGGCGTCTATACCACCGACCCGCGCATCGTCGCGCGCGCGCGCAAGCTCGACTATGTCACCTATGAGGAAATGCTCGAACTGGCGAGCGTCGGCGCCAAGGTGCTCCAGACCCGCTCGGTCGGTCTCGCGATGAAGGAAGGCGTGCGCGTCCAGGTGCTCTCCAGCTTCGTCGAGGGCGACGAGGCACCGAAGCAAGGCACGATGATCGTCAGCGACGAGGAAATAGAGGAACTTCACATGGAACGGCAGCTGATCACCGGCATCGCGCACGACAAGAATGAAGCGAAGATCATCGTCACCCGCGTCCCCGACAAGCCCGGCGCGGTCGCCAACATCTTTGGCCCGCTTGCCGCCACCGGGATCAACGTCGATATGATCATCCAGAACGTCGGCCGCGACAAGGGCGAGACCGACGTGACCTTCACCGTTCCCGCCACTGACCTTCTCCGCTCGATCGACCTGCTCGAAAGCGCCAAGGACAAGATCGGCTTCAACCGCATTCTAAGCGACGACAAGGTCGCGAAGGTCAGCGTCGTCGGCGTCGGCATGAAAAGCCACGCCGGGGTCGCGAGCACCATGTTCCGCGCCCTCGCCGACCGCGCCATCAACATCCAGGCGATCTCGACCAGCGAGATCAAGGTCAGCGTGCTGATCGACGAGGACGAAACCGAACTCGCGGTGCGCGTGCTGCACACCGCCTATGGCCTCGACGCCGCCGATTGATCCTATTCGGCGGCGGCCGGCTGCGGCTCGCCCGCGCGGCGGCGCAGCCGGGCCTGCCCGATCCATTGCACGACGGTAAAATGGACCGCGAACAGCGCGGCTTTCGACGCGAGCGGAAACACCCCGACGAACAGCGGCCACCAGGCGGTGAAGGCGACCGCGATCACCAGATTGGCGGCGGCGGTGAAAAACATCATCGCTGCCCAGACATAGCCGAAGCGGTCCATCACATCGCCGACCAGCCCGACCTGCTCGGGCGGAATATAGCGGTTGAGCCAGCCGCGACGCAGCATCGCGGCGCCGACGATCAGATAGACGACCGAGGGCTTTGCCATCACGAAGCGCGGGTCGCCGGTCAGCATCGTCGCGGCGGCCGAGAAGATCACCATCGCCAGGCTGATCCACTGGAGCGCCGCCACCGGCCGACCGCGCACAAGCTCATGGCCGACGACCGCCACCGCGACCGCCGTCCCCGCGATCGTCGCCGGAACGATCCCCGCCCCGACGCCGAGCAGCACGGCAAAGACGATCACGCCCAGCGAGTCGAAAATCATCGGCCCGATGGCGTAGAGCAGGTTGCGCATGGCGTCTCACCTTCCGCGACTCAATGTTGTCGTCGTAAACATTGGCGCCGAAACCGATATGGGTCAAGCCTGAATTTACGGTGTCAACATTGCGCTTGGCCGAGAGAGGCCGCGGGTCCCCGCGTTTCCATCTTGCTCATTCCGCCAAAGCGGGGACGTCCGTTTTCGACCGGATGGCGCCGTTGGATTTGTAAGATCGATGCCCCATTTCCAGACATAGATTTGTGGGTGAGTTTCGAGACTGGAGCGCGGCAGCGTCTGATTTTAAAGCTGTTTTGCGGAATGTGTCGCGAAAACCAGCGTTTTTCGGACTGCTGAATCCCTGACCAGCACGAGGTTAACCGAATATGCGTTCACTCGTTGTATATCGGTAAGTGACTTGATGCGCTCAAAGAGAAGGCGGGATGGTTACGAAGTCGGGATCCAGATTTGGGTGTGTGTCTCTAATTATTTTGCTCGTCGGTTTCGGTCTCGGAGCGGTAGCCCCGTTGCTTTTAGAGAAGCATTCACGCAAAGAAGCAGACAAAGGCAGGTTGGATGGTAGCCCACCCATCCGCCCAGTATTTCTTCGGGAAGCGCAAGGTTGCCCTGCGACAAGCAATGAGGCCGCCGATCTCGATAGCAAGATGCTTGAGGTCGGCCGATCCCTCGCGGCGTCTGATCCCACCGGCCAGAGTCCGGCAAATAGCTATGTCGTCAGCTACTTTGCTTGGCATTGGCGAATTTCCGGTGCTCGCCGCTGTCCGCCGCCGGACCAAATCGTGCAGCAGCTAGCGCCGCTGCTAGATCGATATAAATGGCCGCTCGCCAATACGGAGTTGAACGATCTTCGCCTTGCCGAGCGCCTGCCGCCAAGCGCGTCAAGGGCGGAGGGATTGGCAACTATCGGCTTTCTTAGATGGATTCCTCCGTCCGCCCTGAAAGGCGACGACTCCAGACCATACGCTCGACAACTTCTCGCAGAACAGGGAAGGTTTGCGCTTCCATGGCGAGAGGCCGCTTTCCGAGAGATCAGCGGAGAGACCCGCTTGGGAACGAGCGCAGCATATCTTGCGGTTGCCACTGATCCGGTCGGCGCATTGCCAAAAGTTCAGCGCACTATGGCAGATATGCTGCGCCGAAGTCGGGCGAGATACACGCAGGCTTTTCGGACCGGTGGTGAAATACAGGCGATAAAGAACGACGACGCAAATCGCTTGATTGAACTTGGCTACGCCCTGGCGCGCGGCGGCGCGGCGGCTGAGCCCTATTCGCAACCGATCGTCGAAATGTTGGACGAGGTAATTGCACGGGCGGCTCCACCCTTTGGTCTAATGGCTACGAAACCAACCGAACTCTGTCGCATCGCCAAACATATCGGCGGACAAGTCGCACGCGCAGCCAACAGCAAAGATTTCTGCGCAAATGGCTTCAAAGGTGGAGATGGAGCGCCGCTTCCATATTGAAGTCAATAACTCGGCAATCAGGTGATTTCCTACAAACGGCCGTTTTCTGGACCGGGCGCTGCAAAACGGGCAGTCGGGAATCCACCCCAAAACCGACGAACCCAGATAATCCTTTCCTACATTATTGCGCTGTGCTCCAAGCTGGCCGATGGAACAGACCGCACCACGATCTCGACGAGCGCGGCGGCATCGGCGCGGTCAATGTCACCAGCGGCCCCATATGGACATCGTCCGCGCCGCGCGGCGCGAAGGTGCCGCACCGCTTAAAGCCACAAAGGACACATTTTGAAGGCGAGCATGCGGGGCTTTTGTGGCTTTAAGCTCAAAGAACCTTCATCTTTGCGGCTGCTGCCGGTCCCGCGGCATGATGCGGGACCGGCGCGCCCGATCAGGCCCGGATCAGCTGAGGTCGAAGCGGTCGGCGTTCATCACCTTGACCCAGGCCTTGACGAAATCGCGCGCGAATTTCTCTTCATGCCCCTTCTCGGCATAGACTTCGGCGGTCGCGCGAAGCTGCGAGTTGGAGCCGAAGATCAGGTCGGTGCGCGTCGCGCGCCAGCGCTCGGTGCGGCCGCCGCGGTCGTAGCCGATGAACTCCTCGTCGCCGCTCGTATCGACGACCTCCCACAGCGTATCCATATCGAGCAGGTTAACGAAATAGTCGTTGGTGAGCTGTCCGACGCGGTTGGTGAAGACGCCATGGCTGGTGCCGCCCGCATTGGCGCCAAGAACGCGCAGCCCGCCGATCAGCACGGTCAGTTCGGGAACCGACAGGCCGAGCAGCGACGCGCGGTCGAGCATCAATTCCTCGGTCTTCACGCTATGCTTGGTCGCCAGATAGTTGCGGAAGGCGTCGGCCTTTGGCTCCATCACGTCGAAGCTTTCGGCGTCGGTGTCGGCGTCGGTCGCGTCGCCGCGGCCGCCGGTAAAGGGCACCGCAATGGCGAAACCCGCATCCTTCGCCGCTTTCTCGACCGCCGCCGATCCGGCAAGGACGATTGCGTCGGCCATCGACAGATTGCCGCGCAGTCCGTCGATCTTCGCCAGCACCTTCGCCAGTTCGGCCGGATCGTTGACCGCCCAGTCCTTTTGCGGCGCGAGGCGCACCCGCGCGCCGTTGGCGCCGCCGCGAAAATCGCTCTTGCGATAGGTCGAGGCCGAAGCCCAGGCCGCCTTGACCAATTCGCCGATGCTGAGGCCCGAGGCGAGGATCGCGCTCTTGAACGCGCTCACCTCACCATCCGACGGTCTGTTTCCGGCGGGCACCGGATCCTGCCAGATCAGGTCTTCGGCGGGCACCTCGGGGCCGAGATAGCGGGCCTTGGGGCCCATGTCGCGGTGGCACAGTTTGAACCAGGCGCGCGCGAAGGCGTCCTTGAAGGCTTCGTGATCATCGCGAAACTTCTCCGAAATCACCCGGAATTCGGGATCGACCTTCAACGCCATGTCGGCGGTGGTCATCATTGTCGGCACCTTCCTGCCCGGATTATGGGCGTCGGGGGCCATGTCCTCTTCTTTCTGATTGATCGGCTGCCACTGCTGCGCACCGGCGGGGCTGCGCACCAGTTCATAGTCATAGTCGAACAGCAGGCGGAAGAAATTCTCGGACCATTGGGTCGGCGTATTGACCCACGCGCCTTCGAGGCCGCTGGTGATCGCATGCGCGCCGACGCCGGTTTCGAAGCTGCTCGACCAGCCGAGGCCCATCAGGCTGATATCGGCGCTTTCCGGCGCGGCGCCGACCAGGCTGGCATCGCCTGCGCCATGCGTCTTGCCGAACGTGTGGCCGCCCGCGGTCAGCGCGACCGTTTCCTCATGGTTCATCGCCATACGTTCGAACGTGATCTTGATATCGCGCGCCGATTGCAGCGGGTCTGGATTGCCGCCCGGCCCTTCGGGATTGACGTAGATCAGCCCCATCTGGATCGCCGCGAGCGGGTTTTCGAGGTCGAGATCCTTGTCGGGGTCGATGCGCGTCTGCACGCCTTCGTTGACCCACAGATCCTCGGCACCCCAATAGATGTCGCGTTCGGCTTCATAGACGTCCTTGCGGCCGCCGCCAAAGCCGAACACCGGACCACCCATCGACTCGATCGCGACGTTGCCCGCGAGGATGTACAGGTCGGCCCAACTGATCCGGGCGCCATATTTCTGCTTGATCGGCCACAACAAGCGGCGCGCCTTGTCGAGGTTGCCGTTATCGGGCCAGCTGTTGAGCGGGGCGAAACGCTGCTGGCCGCTGTTGGCGCCGCCGCGCCCGTCGGCGGTGCGATATGTGCCCGCGCCATGCCACGCCATGCGGATGAAGAAGGGGCCATAATGGCCGTAGTCGGCCGGCCACCAGGGCTTGCTGTCGGTCATCAGCGCGGTGAGGTCGGCCTTCAGCGCCTGATAGTCGATCGACTGAAAGGCCTTCGCATAATCGAAATCCTCGCCCATCGGATCGGGCGAGGCGCCGTTCTGGGTCAGGATGTCGAGCGGCAGCGCGTCGGGCCACCAATCCTTGCTCGTGCGACCGAGCAGTCCGCGGAACCGGTCCTTGCCAAAGGGGCAGCCTTTTTCGGGGGCGTTCATGGTTCTCTCCTCTTTTGTGGTTATGCGATGATGATCGAGCGGGATGACGGGCGCGTGACGCAGCGGCGACGGCAGGTCGCTGAAGACGATCGGCGCGGGCGAGCGTCGAGTCGATGGCGTCATCCTTTCGTTCTGACCGGGCGAGGATAGGCCGCGCCATCCCATCGACCTAAACGAATAAGCCGACTTCAGTCATCGAATGAACCGATCAACGATCGGGGGAGTTTCTCCGCCGGAGGCCACCTGTCCCATCTCCGCCACGTCCCGGCGAAGCCGCGCAACATGCCCGTCCGCGGCGGGTTGCTGAAAGGTCATGGCATGATGGCATGGCGTGACAGCAGGAGTATGGAAAGTGGCTAACACCCCCAACCAGCAGCCCGAGAAAAAGCCGCAGGCCGACCGCGACGAAGAACAGCGCCGCCAGCAGCAGCAGCAGGGCGGTCAGGATCGCCAGCAGGGCGGCCAGCGGTCCGATCAGGATCACAGCAAGAACCCGCAGCAGCGCTGACCCCGGCCGCATGAGAAAGGGCCGCCCCCGGTGGGAGCGGCCCTTTTCCTTTACCGGGTGGGAGCCCGCCTAAAAGCTGACCTTGACCGTCCCGCCCCAGGTGCGAGGATCGCCCGGCAGGCCGACGATCAGCCCGGTGTTGCCCGGACCGACGCTGAGCTGGTCGATATATTTCTGGTCGAACGCATTGCGGACCCAGCCGAAGATGTCGAAGCCGCTGTCGGTGCGGAAACCGGCGCGGAAGTTCGACAGCGCATAGCCGTTGACCCAGGTATAGGCCGAGGGTGTCGGGTTCGACGACCAGTCCGATCGATAGCTGCCGTCATAGCCGACATAGAACTGCCCGTCCTGGGCGAAGAGTTTCGATTCCGCATTGACCTCTGCCCCGAACGACAAGGCCCATTTCGACACGCCCGGCAGCCGCTGGCCCGAAATGTCGCAATTGGGCGGGCTGTTCGTGCCCCCCGCTTGCTCGGGCGCGCACGGCGCATCGACGAACTTCGCATATTTGGCGTCGGTATAGGCGCCGTTGACATAGGCGCGGAAGCGCTCGCTCGGACGGATCGAGAAATCGCCCTCGAAGCCCTGCGTCCGCACCTTGCCCGCATTGGCAAGATAGCCGCGCAGCACCCCGAACTGGCCATTGTTCACATTGGCCTGGAAATTCTTGATGTCGGTGCGGAAGGCGGAGAGATTGAAGGTGGCGCGGCGGCCCCAGAACTCGGTCTTGATCCCCGCTTCATAGTGATTGACCGATTCGGGCTTCACCGTCGCCGTGCCGAGAAGGGGATTGTTGTTCGCGTCGTTCGGCACGCCATTCTGATTGATGCCGCCCGATTTGAAGGTCTTGGCATAGGTCGCATAGAACAGCAGGTCGCGCGTCGCCTTATAGGTCGCGGTCAGGTCGTAGCTGAAGTTCCAGTCGCTGAATTCGGGCGCATATTCCTGCGGCGCAAAGACACCGAGGCGTGCCAGCGTGACCGCATCAGTCGGCCCGAAGACCACCGGCGTGCCGTCGCCCGCGAAAACACGGCGCTGATAGAAACCCGCCTTCTTGTCGTAGTTCAGCCGCACGCCGGGTTGGATGGTGAACTGGTCGGTGATCTTCCAGCTCGCCTGCCCGAAGAAGGCGGCGCTGGTGTTCTTGAGGAACTGCGTATTAATCGCGGTCAGGCCGTCGAGCACCGATGGGTCGTTCGCCAAGGCGCTCGTCGGGTTGAGCGTCCAGCGGCTCGATGCCGGGCCATGCTGTTCGGTCCCTTGCGTGTCGATGCGCTGATAATAATAGAAACCGCCGAGCACGAAATCGAAACGATCGCCGGAGTAATTATACCGCAATTCCTGCGTATACTGGTTTTGCTGCGACGGATTCTGCGATTTGGTGACGATCGGCAGGCCGGTGAAATCGCGGTCGTTCTCGGGCTGCCAATCCCAATAGCGCCATGCGGTGACCGAGGTCAGCGTGCCGGGGCCGACATCCCATTTGACGCGCAGCGCGACGCCGCCAATCTCGTTGCCCGCGTTGAGGCTCGCGTCGAGGTCGGTCAGCCGGTCATAGGGATTGCTACTCGGCACGACATAGCCTTGTGCCGCGGCGAGCGCGGCATATTGGCGATTGAGCGGACGCTGGGTCGCGCCGGTGCGTACGAACACCGACGCGCAGCACACCGCGTCCTGCTTGTTCCAGTCGCCCGAAAGCGTGACCGAAAGATCGTCGTTCGGTTGCCAGAGCAATTGTCCGCGGATACCGATATTGTCCTGGCTCTGGACCCAGCGGTCGGTCGTGACGTTGTAGATGGTGCCGCGGCGGCTGGTCGACGACAGGGCGATGCGCGCCGCGAGATGATCGGTCAGCGGGCCGGAGATCGCGGCCTTTGCCTGCTTGAAATTCAGATTGCCGATGCTGACCTCGGCCTTGCCCTCGAAATCGAAGGTCGGCTGGTTGGTCGTGATGTTGATCGCGCCCGCGGTCGTGTTCTTGCCATAAAGCGTTCCCTGCGGCCCGCGCAGCACCTCGATCTGCGCGACGTCGAGGAAGTCGAAGGTGGAGGAGGCGACGCGCGAATAATAGACGTCATCGACATAGATGCCGACCCCCTGCTCGATCCCGTCGTTGGTCAGGCCGAACGGCGCGCCGATGCCGCGGATGTTGACCGCGGTGTTGCGCGGGTTCGACGAATAGAATTGCAGCGTCGGGGTGAGCTGGGTCAGGCGCCCGACGTTGAAGCTGCCCGTATTGTCGATCTGTTCGCCCGCGACGACCGAGATGGCGATCGGCACGTCCTGCGCGGTTTCTTGACGGCGGCGGGCGGTGACGAGGATGTCGCCGCCATAGCTGCCGCCCTCGACCTGTGCGGCGGCATCGACGTCGGCGGCATCGGAGCTGTTTTCGGCGGCAAGCGCCGGGGTCGCGGCCAGCGCGAGAAGCAAGACCAGCGAAAAGGATGTGGCCGACAGGCGTCGGCGGGCAGACGGATATTTTGCGATCATGACAATTTCCTGTTGCAAGAAAATTGCCACATCCGGCGGTCCGGTCTGCGGCATTGGATATGGAACGGTCCCCTTTTCGGGGGTTTGAGGTCAGTTCGGGTAGCGGTGGCGCTCGGTGATATCGACCTGCACCAGCCGCCCCTCGTGGACGGTGAGCTGGATGGCGCCGAACTTCAGCTTTTCGAGCGCGTCGAGCACCGTCTGGACGGCGCGGGGCACCTGCTCGGACCCGCTCTTGGCGGCCTCCTTGAAGGAGCTCATGCAAAATTCCTTTCCCTGGTGGATTCGCTCGGCAAGCATATTACAAGTAATTTAGTTGACAATGATTGATTTGCTTTCTGCGCTGAAAGGTGGGGTTGCCGGGCCGAACGGACTCGCGCATGCGGCGGGCCGCAAGCGCGATTATCGCATTTCATTGCGCCCGCGCGCGACTGCTGGCAAAGGCGCTTGCAATGAGCAAAATTAACGATCTCATGGCTCGCGGGACCGAGCTTCTCGGCAGCGATTATGCCATTTTGTGCGGCGCGATGAGCTGGGTCTCGGAGCGCCATCTGGTGAGCGCGATCAGCAATGCGGGCGGCTTTGGCGTCATCGCCTGCGGCGCGATGACGCCCGAACTTCTCGATGCAGAGATCGCCGCGACAAAAAAGCTCGCGACGCGCAATTTCGGCGTCAATCTGATCACCATGCACCCCCAGATCTTCGAGTTGATCGACGTCTGCGCCAAGCATGAGGTCGGCCATATCGTGCTCGCGGGCGGCCTGCCGCCAAAGGGTAGCCTCGAGGCGATCAAGGGGGCGGGCGCGAAGCTCATCTGTTTCGCGCCGACGCTGGCGTTGGCAAAGAAGCTCGTTCGGTCGGGCGTCGATGCGCTGGTCATCGAAGGGATGGAGGCGGGCGGTCATATCGGCCCTGTGTCGACGAGCGTGCTGGCGCAGGAAATCCTGCCCGAGCTGGCAAGCGAGGTTCCGATCTTCGTTGCCGGGGGTATCGGTCGCGGCGAAGCGATCGCCGGCTATCTGGAGATGGGCGCTTCGGGGGTCCAGCTCGGCACGCGCTTCGTCTGCGCGACCGAAAGCATCGCCCACCCCAATTTCAAGAAGGCTTTCATCCGCGCCTCGGCGCGCGATGCGGTGGCGAGCGTGCAGATCGACCCGCGGCTGCCGGTGATCCCGGTGCGCGCGCTCAAGAACAACGGCACCGAAAGCTTTACCGCGAAGCAGCGCGAAGTCGCGAACCTGCTCGACGCGGGCGACGTCGACATGCTGGAAGCGCAGCTCCAGATCGAGCATTATTGGGCGGGCGCCTTGCGCCGCGCGGTCATTGACGGCGACGTCGAGGGCGGTTCGTTAATGGCAGGGCAATCCGTGGGTATGGTAACCCGCGAAGAGAGCGTTGCCGATATCATCGCAGCTTTGGTGCAACAGGCCGACGCCGCATTGCACGCACGGGGTTGAGGCCGCATGGTTTCGCGGTTGGGGAGAGTTTCATGACTATGTCGCGCAAGATCATCATGGCCGGCCTGCTAGCGAGCGTCGCTGCCTGCGCCCCCAAACCGCCGCCGCCACCTCCCCCGCCGCCGCCGCAGGTCACGATCGTCATCCCGCCGCGCCCCCTGCCGCCGGGCTATGCGTCGCTGACGCAGATTCTTCCCGGTCGCGGGATCGATGGCCATTTCGTCACCGCGAACAGCAATATCTCGGGCGACCGCGCCTTCTGGCAGCTCAAGATCGGCCTCAACGTCGCGGCGATCGGTTGCCGCGGCACCGAGGAAGCGACGCTGGTGTCGGCGTATAACAATATCATCAAGGCGCACGCGAAAATCATCAAGTCGACCGAAAAGGCGGTCATCAGCCAGCTCGGCAAGGCAAATGGCAACAACGGCATCGCTCCGCGCGATCGCCTGTCGACCCAGCTCTTCAACTATTTCGCGCAGCCGCCCGCCCAGCGCGCCTTCTGCGCCCGCGCCAACGAAATCGCCCAGCTCGTCTCGTCGACGCCGACCGCGCAGGTGATCGAGCAGTCGCCGACGCAGCTCGCGCGGCTCGACCAGCCATTTATCGATTTCTATGAAGCCTATGCCCGCTATCAGCTCGACGCGGCGGCATGGGACGCGAAATATGCGCCGCCGCCCGCCATCATGACCACGCCGGTCACCGCGACGCCCGGCACCGCCTATGGCCCGGCGGCTCCGGAAGCGACGTCAGCAGCGCCGCCCACCCCGCCCCCCGGCGGCTGATCGCGACAGGAAATTTCGCGCGCGCCCTTGGCGGCAAGGCATGGCATCTGTTAGCACGGGCGGGACATGACCAACGCCCCGCCCCCGCCGACGTCGGCCGCCCAATCGGCGCGCACGATCCTGACCCGGCTGCACGAGGTGATGGCGGCGCGCACCAACGCGCAGAGCAAGCTCAACCAGGTCGTCGGGATCATCGGCGAATGCCTGCACAGCGAGGTCTGCTCCATCTATCTGCTGCGCGGCGGCAGTCTCGAGCTTTATGCGACGCGCGGCCTCAAGCAGGAGGCGGTGCATGTCACCCGCCTCGCGCTCGGCGAAGGTCTGGTCGGCATGATCGCCGAGCAGATCGAAACGCTGAACCTCGACGAGGCGGCCGCGCATCCCGACTTTTCCTATCGCCCCGAAACCGGCGAGGAGCTGTTCCACAGCTTCGCGGGCGTTCCGATCATCCGCCGCGAGCAAGCGGTCGGCGTGCTCTGCGTCCAGCATAGCGACCCGCACCGCTATGAAGAGATAGAGATTGAGACGCTGCAGACCGTCGCGATGGTGTTGTCCGAACTGATCGCCAACGCCGATCTGGTCGATACCACCGCGCGCATCGACGCCGCGGCCGCCGATCAGTCGGCGCAGCGATTGTCGGGGCAGAAGCTGGTCGACGGCATGGGCGCCGGCATCGCGGTCCTCCACCAGCCGCGCATCACCATCGAGCATACGGTCGCCGAGGATACCGAGGCCGAACGCCACCGCGTCTATGCCGCGTTCGACAAGATGCGCGAGCAGATCGACCGCATGACGAGCCAAGCCGAATTCGGCATCGGCGGCGAACAGGAAGAGGTGCTCGAGACCTACAAGATGTTCGCCTATGACGAGGGCTGGTCGCGCCGGATTAACGAGGCGATCGACAGCGGCCTGACCGCCGAGGCGGCGATCGAGCGCGTCCAGCAGCGAACCCGCATGCGGATGCGGCAGATCGACGACCCGCTGCTGCGCGAACGGATGCACGATCTTGAGGACCTGTCGAACCGGCTGATCCGCATCGTATCGGGGCAGATGGGCACTGCGGCGCAGATGGGGCTTCGCCAGGATTCGATCCTGATCGCGCGCAATCTTGGCCCCGCCGAACTGCTCGAATATGATCGCCGGCGGCTGAAGGGCGTGGTGCTCGAGGAAGGGTCACTGACCGCGCATGTCATCATAGTCGCGCGCGCGATGGGGGTGCCGGTGATCGGCCGCGTCCGCGACGTGCGCAGTTCGATTCGCGACGGCGATCTGCTGCTGCTCGATGCCGCGGCGGGCACCATCCATGTCCGCCCGACGCAGGCGGTGCAGGATGCCTTCGACGCCAAGCTCGAAATCTCGCACAAGCGCCGCGCCAATCTTGCCGCGCTGCGCGACCTGCCGGCGGTGAGCCGCGACGGCGTGTCGGTCGAGCTGATGATCAACGCGGGGCTGCGCGAAGATGTCGCCGCGCTCGACCTGACCGGGGCGCGCGGGATCGGGCTGTTCCGCACCGAATTCCAGTTCCTCGTCTCGGCCACGCTGCCGCAACGCGAGCGGCAGCAGCGGCTCTACCGCGACGTCCTCGACGCGGCGGGCGACCGGCCGGTGATCTTTCGGACGGTCGATATCGGCGGCGACAAGGTGCTGCCCTATATGAACATGGACGGCGCCGAGCAGGAGGAAAATCCCGCGATGGGCTGGCGCGCGCTGCGCCTGGCGCTCGAACGCGAGGGACTGCTCAAGATTCAGGCGCGCGCGCTGATGGAAGCGGCGGCGGGACGGACACTCAACGTCATGTTCCCGATGGTGTCGGAACCATGGGAATATGAGGCGGCGCGCGAGCTGTTCGTCAAGCAGCGCGCGTGGCTTGCGAGCCACAACAAGAAGCTGCCGGTCGCGATCCGCTATGGCGCGATGCTCGAGGTGCCGGGGCTGGTCGAAACCCTCGACCTGATGTTGCCGCACCTCGACTTCCTGTCGATCGGCACCAACGACCTCACCCAGTTCCTCTTCGCCGCCGACCGCGCGCACCCGCGGCTTGCCGAGCGGTACGACTGGCTGTCGCCGATCGTCATGCGCTATCTGGCACGGGTGGTGAAGCTGGTATCGGGCTCGAAAGTCCAGCTCGGCGTGTGCGGCGAGATGGGCGGCCGGCCGCTGGAGGCGATGGCGCTGCTTGGCCTCGGGATCGAGCGGCTGTCGATCACACCCGCGGGGATCGGCCCGGTCAAGGCGATGATCCGCTCGCTAGATCTCAAGGCGCTGCGGGCGGACATGCCGGCCATCCTGGCGCACCCGTCGGCGAACCCGCGGGGGCAATATCAGGATTGGGCGAAGGCCCATAAAGTCGATCTGGGCGACTAGCGCCCGATCGGACGGCGCTGGACTCGGACAATGTTTATGATATGTTCTCTTCCCGATTCAAGGAGAGCGATATGACCGAGACCCCCGCCCGCGCCAGCGGTCAATGCCATTGCGGCGCGATCCGCTATTCGATGCCGACGGCGGTCGAGCATCATGCGCTATGCCATTGCCGGGACTGCCGCCGTCATGCCGGCGCGCCGATGGTCGGTTGGGCGCTGGTGAACCGGGCCGATCTGGAGATGACCGGCACGCCCAAAATCTATGCCTCGTCCGAACATGGCCGACGCCATTTCTGCGCCGATTGCGGCACCGGCCTCTTCTATACGAACGAGGCGATCTTTCCGGGCCAGATCGACGTCCAGTCGGCTACGCTCGACGACCCCGACCTGATCCCTGCGGGTGCACAGATCCAGATTGCCGAGCGCATCGGCTGGATGGAAAAGCTCGGCGAAATGCCGACATTCAATCGCTATCCGGGGATGGATTAAATCCCTTTCGTATCCGCCGCGACGACGGCGGCGACCAGTTTCGCGATGTCGAGCCGCTGCTTGCCGTCGTCATAGCCCTGCCGCACGATCACCAATTGTCGCGACGGGATGACGACCAGATATTGGCCGCGGTTGCCGAAGGCCCCGAAGGCATCGGCGGGAACGCCTTCCGACTTGTTCAACAGCCAGAAATAGGCGCCATAGCCGAACGCTCCCTCGGGCTGCGGTCCGGTGGGCGCGGTGACGAAGCGGCGCCAGTCCGCAGGCAGCAGCCGCTCGCCCTGCCACAGCCCGTCATCCTGATAGAGGAGGCCGAGCCGCGCGAGATCGCGGGCGGTCGTCCAGACCTGGCTCGACAGGATATAATCGCCATCCTTGTCATGCTCGGCGAACGTGCGCGTCATGCCGATCCGGTCAAAGAAGGCCTTGGGGTCGAGCGCGCGGCCCGCCTCCGCCTCGGCCGCCTTCAGCGACAGCGTCGCGAGCAGCGTGTCGTTGTTGGCGTAGCGATAGCGCGTGCCGGGCCGATTCAGCAGCGGCCATTGCGTGGTCCACTGTCGCACCGACGCGCCGCCCATATAGATGGCGTCGCTGCGATTGCCCGCCGTATCGCTGGTCAGCCCGCTCGCCATGCGCATCAACTGCTCGGTCGTGATCGCCGCGCGCGGGTCGCCCGGCAATTGCCATTCGGCGATCAACGCGGGTGCCTTCACATCGACCGCGCCTTGCAGCACCGCGTGACCGATCAGCGTCGCGGCCATCGACTTGGCGACCGAAAAGGTACGCTGGGCGGTGTGGATGTCATGCCCGCCCCAATAGCGCTCGACGACGATCCGGCCCTTCTTGACGATCAGCAGCGAGCTCGATCGCCCGCCATAGGCCGAAAGATTCATCGCCGCGCTCTCGAACGGGGTAAAGCCGCGCGGCGTCGGCGCGTGCGCATCCTTGTCGCCCATCGGCCACCGCCGATCGTCGAGCATCGGGCGGGCGGCACCGGTGAAGCCAGCGATCCGCATCGGCGCGGCGCCGATCGGCAGGGTGACGCACCCCTCACCCGCATCCCATTGTGCGATACGCGGCGGCATGTCGTCGCGGTAGCGGACGCTGACGATTTTCGCCTTGTCGTCGATATCGGCCTTGAGCGCACGAACATCGGCCTCGATCTCGGGATAGATGCCGGTCAGCTCGTCGCGCTCGATCGCGTCCACCGGCTTGCCCGCGCCGTCCCACAGGGCCGAACAGGTGAAGGCGGCGCGATAGCCGGCCGCCCAGGCGCGGTTGACGTCGGCATGGGCGTCGGCCGCCTGCGCAGGCAGCGCGGCGATCGCCAGCACGGTGCCGAAAATCAGCCGGCGCAACATCTCAAGGCCGCTCGCCGAAGGCGGCGCGCTGCGCTTTTCTGGCGCGGTCCCACCAGGCGCGGCGGATGACGTTCGCGATGCGTTCGGGGTCACCCGATCCGAAGCGGACGAGGAGGCCGGGCCAGCCTTCATAATGCGGAGTCTGCCAGAAGCTGTCGGGATCGGTTTCAAGCAACATCTCCTTTTCCTCGTGCGGGCACATGACGTGGAAACTGCCCGCCTCGCGCCCCGGCGACACGAACGCCTTGCCGTTCACCTTGGGGCACGGCGTGCCATAGAAGGGCGCCATCTCGACATCGGGAAGCGCGCAGGCGAAAGCGACCACATCGTTCCAATCGTCGAAGCGCGCCGTCATCTATCCGCCCCTGTTCTCGCCCCGCCGTTCGTCCCACCACGCCATGCGTTCGGCAATCCGTTTCTCGAACCCGCGATCGACGGGGCGATAGAGGTCGAGGGGCTTCATCGCGTCGGGCCAATAATTGTCGCCCGAAAAGCCCTCGGGCGCGTCATGGTCATAGCTGTAGCCCGCGCCATAGCCCAGATCCTTCATCAGCTTGGTCGGCGCGTTGAGGATGTTGGCGGGCGGTGCGAGACTGCCGGTGTCGCGCGCCGCGCTCCACGCGGCCTTCTGCGCGGCATAGGCGGCGTTCGATTTGGGCGCGGTCGCGAGGTAGAGGCACGCCTGCACGATTGCCAGCTCTCCCTCGGGCGAGCCGAGGAATTGATAGGCATCCTTCGCGGCGAGGCATTGCACGAGCGCCTGCGGATCGGCGAGGCCGATATCCTCGCTCGCGAAACGGGTGAGGCGGCGCAGCACATAGAGCGGTTCTTCGCCCGCGACGAGCATCCGCGCCAGCCAGTAGAGCGAAGCCTGCGGGTCCGACCCGCGCATCGCCTTGTGCAGCGCCGAGATGAGATTGTAATGGCCGTCGCCATCCTTGTCATAGACCGGCATGCGGCGATGCAGGAATTGCGCCAGCTCGCCGGGGTCGAGCGGCTTTTCGATCGTCACCGAAAACAGCGTCTCGACCTGGTTGAGCAGGAAGCGGCCGTCGCCGTCGGCGCTCGCGATCAGCGCGGCGCGCGCTTCGGCGGTGACCGGCAGGCGCTGGCCGATTTCCGCCTCGGCGCGCGCGATCAGCGTGCCGAGCGCCGCCTCGCCCAGGCGATGGAGCACGAGCACCTGCGCCCGGCTGAGCAGCGCCGCGTTCAGCGCGAAGCTGGGATTTTCGGTCGTCGCGCCGACAAGAACGACGGTGCCGCGCTCGACGAAGGGCAGAAAGCCGTCCTGCTGGGCGCGGTTGAAGCGGTGAATCTCGTCGACGAAAAGCAGGGTGCGCTTGCCCGCCGCGGCCATTTTTTCGGCGTCGGCGAAGGCTTTCTTGAGATCGGCGACGCCTGAAAAAACCGCCGACAGCGGCGCAAAGCGCAGGCCGACCGCCTCGGCCAGTAGCCGCGCGATCGTCGTCTTGCCCGTCCCCGGCGGACCCCAGAGGATGATCGACGAAAGCTGGCCCGCCGCGACCATGCGGCCGATCGCACCCTCGGCGCCGGTCAGATGTTCCTGCCCGACGACCTCGGCCAACGTGTGCGGCCGGAGCCGTTCGGCAAGCGGCGCGGGACCGACGGCGGCGGCCTGCGGCGTGGGCGCATCGTCGCCGAACAGATCCCTCGCCATGGCGCCTCTACCCCGCGCGCCGCTGCCGTTGCCGGACCAGCCGCAGATAGGTGTCGGCGACCGACTGGTTGATCGCGTCCCATTGATAGGCGCCGCTTTCGGCGCAGGCCGCCGCGCCATGCGCCGCGCGCAGCTCGGGTTCGCGGCAATAATGCTCCAGATCGTCGGCGAAGAGCGTGATCGCGCCCGGCGAGACGAGGTAGCCGGTCTGGCCGTGCTTGACGATGCTGGCGCTGCCGGTGGCGCGCGCGGCGACGACCGGCAGCCCGCAGGCCATCGCCTCGAGCGTGACATTTCCGAAGGTTTCGGTGACCGACGGATTGAAGAACATGTCGCACGATGCGAGCGCGCGGGCGAGATTCTCGCCGCCCTGGAAACCAACGAATTTGGCCTGCGGCAGGCGCGATTCGAACCAGTCGCCGGCCGGCCCTTCGCCGATCACCACCACCTGATGCGGCACTTTGCGGCGCTGGAGCTGGTCGATCGTGTCGGCAAAGACGTCGAGCCCCTTTTCCATCACCAGTCGGCCGAGAAAAGCGATGACCGGGACGTCGTCGGCGATCCCCCAGCTCCGCCGCCAGTCCAGGTCACGGCGGTCGGGACGGAACACGTCGCGCTCGACGCCGCGGGTCCAGATGCCGATGTCATAGTTCATCCGCTGCTGGCGCAGCACCTGCGCAAAGCTTTCGGACGGCGCGATCAGCGCGTCGCAGCGGCGATAGAGCCGGCGCAGCCACGCAACGACGAGCGGTTCGAGGAAGGAGAGGTTGTAATAGCGAAAATAGGTTTCGAAGCGCGTATGCACCGAGCAGGCGACCGGAATATTGCGCCGCCGTGCCCAGGCCGCCGCCTGCCGCGACACGCGGTCGGGGCTGGAGATGTGGAGGATGTTCGGGGCGAATTTCGCGATATCCTGACGCACCCGCGCCGAGAAATGGAGCGGAATGCGATATTCGGGGCGATTGGGGATCGCCATCGACGGCACGCTGACCAGGTCGCCGGTCGGCGCGAAATCGGGGTCGTCGACGGTTGGCGAGTAGACGCGCACAGCGGCGCCCTGCGCCAGCAGATAGCCGACGAGCCGGTTGAGCGCCTTGTTCGCGCCATCGACCGTCATGTTGTAATTGCCGCTGAACAGGGCGATGCGAAGGTCCGAAACTTCCATCCGCTTGGCGCTAGTCGCTTGGCCGCGCAAAGGCAATTGCGTCAGAAGTCCTCCGGCCGATCCAGCGGCGCTTCGGGGTCGACCTCGACCGGCGGATGGAGGCGGAGGTGGTGGACGCGCTTTTCGTCGGCCTCGGTCACCTCGATGCGCCAGCCGCTCGGGTGCAGGAGGATTTCGCCGACCTCGGGCACATGGCCCGCAAGCACCGCGGAGAGGCCGCCGAGGGTGTCGACATCCTCCTCGACATCGGCGAGCCGCGGGTCGATCGCCTCGCCGATGTCGTCGAGCTCGGCGCGCGCGTCGGCTTCCCAGCAGCCCGTCTCACCCAGCACGAACAGCGCGGTCGGTTCGTCGTCATGCTCGTCCTCGACCTCGCCGACGATCTCCTCGACCAGATCCTCGAAGGTCACGAGGCCTTCGGTGCCCGAATATTCGTCGATGACGATCGCCAGATGGGTGCGCTTCGCCCGCATCTCGGCGAGCAGGTCGAGCACGTCCATCGACTGCGGGACGTAGAGCGGCTGGCGGATGAGGTCGAGCAGCGGCGGCGGCGCCTGTCCCGCCGCGAGTACGGCGAACACGTCCTTGACGTGGATCATGCCGACCACCTCGTCTAGCGTCTCGCGATAGACCGGCAGGCGGCTGTGTCCGGCGTCGGCGAACAGCGCGATCACCTCCGCAAAGCTCGCGCTTTCGGGGATGGCGACGATCTCGCCGCGCGGCACCGCGACATCGTCGACGGTCTGCTCGCCGAAATGCAGGAGGTTGCGGACCATCTTGCGCTCGATCGGCGACAGGCCGCCGATGATGTTGCCGCCGCGCCGGTCGTCGCCCTCTTCCTCAGCCTCGTCGATGACCTCTTCTATCTGCTCGCGGAGCGACGGTTCCTTGTCTCCGCCGAACAGCCATGTCTTCAACCCGGCTAACAGGCCGGATCTACTGTCGTCTTCCGATCGGCTCGAAGAATCCCGGTCGTCGGGCATGATGTCGCATGGTCCTGAAGTTAATCCTGATCGGCATATGGATTGGCGATGCCCAGCGATGCAAGCGCTTTCACCTCCAGCGCCTCCATCGCCCCCGCGCCGGCGTCGTCGATATGGTCATAACCGACGAGGTGGAGCGTGCCGTGGACGATCAGGTGCGTCGCATGGTCCGGAATCGAAATCCCTTTCTCGTCCGCCTCGCGCGCGCAGGTTTCGCGGGCGAGGACAATGTCGCCGAGCAATATCTCACCCCCCGGAGTTTCCTTGGCATCGCTGTTGCTGAGCGTGGCGAGCAGGTCGGCCTGGACCTGCGGAAAGGAGAGGACGTTGGTCGGCTTGTCCTTTCCGCGAAAATCGCGATTGAGCGCCTGGACTTCGCCATCGTCGGTCAGCCGCACCGCAATCTCGACCAGCGGCGCGGCGTCGGCGAGGCTCGCCCACGGCGTCAACGCCAGCGCCGCGGCGGCGGCTTCCGCGGCGCGCGCTTCCCAGTCGAGGCCGTCGGGCCAAGGGGTGGCTTCGTGGGTTTCGACGCTCAGCATGAAAAAAGGCTGCTCCGAAAAAGGGCGGAAAACTGCCTAACTTCACTCACAAATCGCATTTTTTCCGACGAGGAGGCGGTAAGGCGGATCATAGGGGGACGGTATCGCGGCCGAGCCATGTAGGACAGATAAAAGTGAGATCCGTTTCAAGAGTTGTGTCTCCCCGCGAAGGCGGGGGAACACAGGCTTTGTCGTTTATCGGGGCGGCGGTGGCGGTGGCTCTGACATCGCCGGCGGCTGGTCGCCGATCGGAAGCTTGAGGTCGATCCGCGTGCCGCCGATCTCGGTGCTGATCACCGCTTGGCCATCCTTGACGCCGACGCTGGTCTTGTCGGCGATCGGGACATTGGGAACATCAGGGATATCGGGAATGTCGAGCGGCTGCACCGGTCCGCCGGGGTCGGTCGTCGGCTGGGCCTTCCTGACCGGCGCAGCGGCGCGGCCGCTCGCCTGCGTCATGAAATCGCGCCAGATGCGCGCCGGAATACCGCCGCCCGCGACGCCGTGCAGCGGCGAATTATCGTCATTGCCGACCCAGACGCCGACGACCAGGCCATTGGCATAGCCGACGAACAAAGCGTCGCGATTATCCTGGCTGGTGCCGGTCTTGCCGAAATTGGCCTGCGGCAGCCGTGCCGCGCGGCCGGTGCCGCGGTTCACCGCGGCGCGCAGCATCTGTTCGATACCGTCGTGGACGCGCGACGAGAAATGGTCGGGGCCCCAGACCCAGCGCGCGAGCCAGCCCGGCTCCTCCTCCTTGAAGGCGTGCGGGACGACCGGATAGCTGTTCGCCGCGACCGCGGCATAAGCGGCGGTAAGTTCGAGCAAGGTCATGCTCGATGTGCCGAGTGCGAGGCTGGGGTCGCCCTTGGCGAGCGGCGAGGTGACGCCAAGCTCGCGCGCCATGCGGATCACCTTGTCGTCGCCGACCTCGCGGAACAGGCGCACCGCGGCGACATTGCTGGAAGCCGCGAAGGCATCTTCGAGCGTGATCCGGTCCGAATAGGCGCCGCCGGCATTCTTCGGCTGATAGGCCCCGGTGTCGATCGGACGGTTGTCGATGAAATCATCCGGCGCCTTGCCGTCCGCCAGCGCGGCGAGATAGACGAACAGCTTGAAGGTCGACCCCGGCTGGCGCCGCGCCTGGGTGACGCGGTTGAAGGGCGAAGCGGCATAGTCGCGGCCGCCGACCATCGCGACGACCTCGCCATTCGGGCGCATCGCGACCACCGCGACCTGCGCCTTGCCGAGCCCGGCGCGCGCGGTGACGCGGCGCGCGATCCCCTGCAGCCGCGCATCGAGTGTGGTACGGATCGTCTGGCGCGAATAGCCGACGTCGCTGAGCTGGCGCGCCTCGGGCAGCGCCCAGTCGGCGAAATAGGTGCCGGTGGGCAAGGTGTTGCGGTTGCGCACATCGACGCGCGGGGCGCGGATCGCCTTGGCCTCGGCCGCGGTCAGATAGCCGGTGTCGGCCATCGCCCCGACCACCAGCCGCATGCGCTTTGCCGCAAGATCGGGGTTCCTGGTCGGCGCGAGGCGCGAGGGCGCCTGCACCAGCCCGGCGAGCATTGCCGCCTGCGCCTGGGTCAATTTTTCGGGCTGGCGCGAGAAATAATGGAGCGACGCCGCGCGCAGGCCATAGGTGTTGTCGCCGAAATAGGCGTTCGAGAGATAGCGTTCGAGAATCTCGTCCTTGGTCAGCCAGGCTTCGAGCCAGAAGGCGATCAACGCCTCGCGCGCCTTGCGGCCGAGCGTCTTTTTCGGGGTCAGGAAGGTGAATTTGGCGAGTTGCTGGGTGATCGTGCTGCCACCCTGCTTGCGTCCTCCGGTCAAATTCGCCCAGACGGCGCGCACGATGCTGCGCGGATCGACGCCCCAATGGCTATAGAAGCGGCGATCCTCGATCGCGATGAAGGCGCCGCTGACATGCTTCGGCAGCTTCGCGACCTCGACCGGCGCGTCGACGATCGCCCCCATCCGCGCGATCGGGGTGCCGTCTGATGCGAGCAAGGTGATCTCCGGCGGTGCGATCGGCTGGAGCGATTTCGACAAGGGCGCGGTAAGCGCGAGCCAGCCGACGAGCAGGATGAACACGATCATGACGATCGCGAAACCGCGCGAGAGGCGGCGCGTCCATTTGCGGAAGCGGCTTTCGGGTGGCGGCGCGTCGGGCGCAAGCGCGTCGAGATAAGGCGCACCCGGCATGTCGGGCGGCTGCGGCGAGGCGGCAGGCGGGCTGGATTTCAGGAAGGCGAACATGCTTGGTCGCCCGTATTACACCGGCAATACAGAGTTGGCAAATGGGTTCAGCCACTGTCCGCGCTGGGGTGGGAGCGGGCACTGCGTAATCCGCCTTCGTCACCCCGGACTTGATCCGGGGTGACGAGAAGGAGAATATCCAGCTTCCGGACCCCGACCCCCTCAATGCATATGCTTCATCTTGTCGGGGTTGCGCATCACATAGATGCCGGTGACCTTGCCATCCGCGATCTCGAGCGCGGTGGTCTGAAACTCGCCGTCGGCTTCGCGCGTGACGAAGCCCGGCAGGCCGTTGATCGTGCCGGTGTGGACCAGCGTCGAGCCGTGCTTGACGAACAGGACGGCAAGGCTGCGGTGCAGCGTCATCACCGTGTTGAAACCGAGCACCGGCACCATCGCCGCGGGGCGCTTGCCGCCGCCATCGGACCACATGCCGACATCGGCAGCGAGGAGTTGGCCGAGCGCGCCCATGTCGCCGCTGCGCGACGCCGCGAAGAAGGCGTTGGCGATTTCGAGCCCGCGCTCCTTTTCCAGCCGATAGCGCGGGCGCGCGTCGCGGACGTGGGTGCGGGCGCGCGCGGCGAGCTGGCGCGTCGCGGCGGGATCGCGATCGATCGTCTTTGCGACCTCGTCATATTCGACCCCGAAGACGTCGTGGAGCAGGAAGGCGGCGCGTTCGAGGGGGGAGAGGCGTTCGAGCGCGAGCATCAGCGGCAGGGTGACGTCGTCCTCTTCCTCCTCCTCGACCAGCGGGTCGGGAAGCCAGGGGCCGATATAGGTTTCGCGGCGGCGGCGCGCCGACTTGATCTGGTCGAGGCAGAGCCGCGTCACGGTGCGGCGGAGGAACGCCGCGGGCTCGCGCACCGCTTCGCGGTCGGTGGCGAGCCAGCGGATAAAGGCATCCTGCACCACATCCTCGGCATCGGCGACCGAGCCGAGCATGCGATAGGCAACGCGGATCAGGAGCGGGCGCAGCGGATCGAAACTCCTCGCCGCGTCCGCGCCTCCATGGCTTTCGCCGCCGATGCCTTCGGGGATCATCAGGCCGCCTTCGCCGGTGCGCCGCCCTCGTACCAGAGGTCGAAGCCGATCGCGATGCGGTTCCAGCCGTTGATGACATTGATCATCACGGTCAGGTTCATCTGCTCCTCCGCGGTGAAATGCGCGTCGAGCGCTTCGCGTGCTTGCCTTTGTGTGTGCCCTTGCGACACGCGGGTCAAGGCGTCGGTCCAGGCCAGCGCAGCGCGTTCGCGGGGCGTGTAGACCGGCGCTTCATGCCAGGCGGCGAGCAGATAGAGGCGCTGTTCGGTCTCGCCTGCCGCGCGCGCATCGATGCTGTGCATATTGATGCAGTTGGCGCAGCCGTTGAGGATCGACGAGCGGATCTTCACCAGCTCGATCAAACTCTTTTCGAGGCTCTTCTCGGCCGCCATGCTGACCGCCATCCACTGCTTCATGAGCTGCGGCGAGGCGGCGAAGGGGTCGGTTACCTTGGTCATGTCGTGTCTCCTTGGCTTGGGCTATGCAGACATGACGAGCGGACGGCGGCGGGTGTGACATGGGGCGTGAAAAAATTTCGCGTTTCGTAAAAAATCCGATAGCCTCGCCCCGTCGATCGCGACAGGAGGGGAATGATCATGAAGTTTCTCGATGGATTTGGCGAACAGGCCTATGCGTTGCTCCGCATCGTCGCGGGGCTGCTGTTCCTTTCGCATGGGGTGCAGAAATTCTTCAACTTCCCGGTCGATTTCCCGGCCCCGCTCAATCCGATGCTACAGGCGGCGGGGGTGATCGAACTGGTCGCGGGCGGCTTGATCGTCATCGGCCTGTTCACCCGCCCCGCGGCCTTCGTCGCCAGCGGCATGGCGGCGGTCGGTTACTGGATGGTGCATGGCAGCAAGAGCCTGTTCCCGATCGTCAACGGCGGCGAGGCGATCGCGCTCTATTGCTTCCTCTTCCTGTTCATCGCGACGCGCGGCGCGGGCATCTGGAGCGTCGACGCGGCGCGGAAATAGTCATCCGCCCCGTTCCGGGGAGGCCGACGCCCTAGGATCCCGGCCCCTCATAGGCCTCGACGATCCGCCCGACGATCGGGTGGCGGACGACGTCGGCGCTGGTGAAGCGGCTGACATTGATCCCCTCCAGCCCTTCGAGCCGCGCGACCGCGTCAGCAAGGCCCGAGCTGGTTGGCACCGGCAGATCGACCTGCTTGGGGTCGCCGCAGATCACCATGCGGCTGTTCATGCCGAAGCGGGTCAGGAACATCTTCATCTGCGGGATCGTCGTATTCTGCGCCTCGTCGAGGATGATGAAAGCGTCGGCGAGCGTCCGCCCGCGCATGAAGGCCAGGGGCGCGATCTCGATCTCGCCCGACGCGATGCGGCGTTCGACCTGCTCGGCGGGCAAGCAGTCGTGCAAGGCGTCGTAGAGCGGCCGCAGATAGGGATCGACCTTTTCCTTCATGTCGCCCGGCAGGAAGCCCAATTTCTCACCCGCCTCGACCGCCGGGCGCGAGAGGATCAGACGCTGGACGCTGCCGGTGATGAGCTGCGCGACCGCCTGCGCGACCGCGAGATAGGTCTTGCCGGTGCCCGCCGGACCGAGCGCGAAGATCACCTCGTCGCGCGCGAGCGCCTGCATATAGGGAACCTGCGACGGCGCGCGCGGGACGATCGTCTTCTTGCGCGTACGGATCATGATCGGCGGCGCTTCGCTCGCATCGTGGCGGATGATGCCCGCAAGCGTCGGCTGCGCCGACATCGCGATCACCCCGTCGACGAGCCCCGCGTCGACCTCCTGCCCCTGTTCGATCCGGTTATAAAGTTCGGTGAGCACATCGCGCGCGCGCGCCGCCGCCTCGGCCTCGCCCTCGATCTGCACGCGGTTGCCGCGCGCCGAAATATAGACGCCAAGGCGATTCTCGATCGCGACGAGGTTGCGGTCGAACTCGCCGAAGAGGATGCCCAATAGCTGCGTTCGCTCATATTCCACCGTCAATCGGACGCGGTCGCCGGGTGTGGCGGGTGCGGCGGCGGTCAGCGGGCGTTTGGACACGTGGGCAGGGCTCCTAGCTTCGATACATGACTGTGTACTCCCGCGAAGGCGGGAGTCCATCTCCGATGGGTTGAAAGTCCGACGACCGACGATGGGTTCCCGCCTTTGCGGAAACACGCAAACCCCAGGCCACTAGGCGGCCGCTTCCATCAGCGCTTCGGCCCCAAGGCTGTTCGGGCCGGCCGAGGTGATCCGCACATCGACCATGTCGCCGATCGCGAGGCCCGGCGCGATGACATGGACCGACTGAAGCCAGGGCGACTTGCCGATGAGCTGGCCGCCCAGCTTGCCCTTGCGTTCGAGAAGCAGGCGCGTCGTCTGGCCGACGGCACGTTCGTTGAACGCCTGTTGCTGCGCGTTGAGCAGGGCCTGGAGGCGGTGCAGCCGGTCGTGCATCACCGCTTCGTCGACTTGCCCGTCCATTGTCGCCGCGGGGGTGCCGGGGCGGCGCGAATATTTGAAACTGTACGCCATCGCATAATCAACGCTGCGGACGATATCGAGCGTCGCCTGGAAATCCGCCTCGCTCTCGCCGGGGAAACCGACGATGAAGTCGCCCGAGACCGCAATGTCGGGACGCGCCGCGCGGGCGCGCGCGATGACCTTGAGATAGCTTTCGACGCTGTGGCTGCGGTTCATCGCGGCAAGGATGCGGTCGCTGCCCGACTGCACCGGCAGGTGGAGGAAGGGCATCAGCTTGTCGACCTCGCCATGCGCGGCGATCAGCCCGTCGGTCATGTCGTTCGGGTGGCTGGTCGTGTAACGGATGCGTTCGAGCCCGTCCTCTTTCGCGAGTTCGCGGATCAGTCCGTCGAGGCCGATCACGCGGCCGCGCTCATCCTCGCCGTCCCAGGCGTTGACGTTCTGGCCGAGCAGGGTGATCTCGCGCGCGCCGCCCGCGACGAGCGCGCGCGCCTCGGCGATCAGGTCGGCGAAGGGGCGGCTGATCTCCGCCCCGCGCGTATAGGGGACGACGCAATAGGTGCAGAATTTGTCGCAGCCTTCCTGCACGGTCAGAAAGGCGGTCGGACGCTGGCCGCCCGCGCGCGCCGGGAGCGCGCCGAACTTGCTGTCGAGCGGCATGTCGAGGTCGACGGCCTTTTCGCCGCGCGCGGCGCGGGCGATCAGGTCGGGCAGGCGGTGATAGGCCTGCGGACCGACGACGACATCGACGCTCGGCGCTCGGCGCGCGATCTCGGCGCCCTCGGCCTGCGCGACGCAGCCGGCGACGGCGATCGTCGGGGTGCTGCCGTCCGCGCGCTTCAGCCGGCCGATGTCCGAATAGACTTTTTCCGCCGCTTTTTCGCGGATGTGACAGGTGTTGAGCACGACGAGATCGGCGTCGGCGCCCTCGGCGGCGGGCACATAGCCTTCGGCGCCGAGCATCTCCGCCATGCGCTCGCCGTCATAGACGTTCATCTGGCAGCCGAAGGATTTGACGTGAAAGGTCTTGGGCGTCGGGGGTGCGGTCATACGGTCCCGATAGAGGAATGACGCGCGGAAATGAAGGGGATTCGCCCCGTCATGCGGCGGGCTGTTCGGGTTCGTAGCGCACCGGCGCGACGATATGCGGAAAGGGCCGCAGCGGCTTGCCGAGCGACGCGACCAGCGCTGCCTCGATCCGCCGCCGCGCCTCGGCGGTGATCGCCTTGCGCCCCGGAAAGTCGCGCGGGTGGAAAGGGTCGAGGAAGTGGATGTCGAGGCGGAAGCTGCCGGGGCGCGCGAGGATGCGCTTGGCATTGTCGATTCCCGTCTCGTCGCCGATCCAGCCGATCCATTCGGCGATCGGACCATAATCGAGCAGCACCGGCTGGACAAGCACCGCGGGCGGCGGCGGGTCGAGCACCTGCATCATCGAGGTCTTGAACGGCAGCAGCGACTGGCCGTCGGTCGTCGTGCCCTCGGGAAAGACCGTCACCGACCAATTATCGGCGAGCGCCTCGCGCAGCAGGTTGATCTGGTCGGCGACGCCGCCGCGGTCCTCGCGGCTGACGAACACCGTGCGGTTGAGGCGGCAAAGCCAGCCGATCACCGGCACTTTGCCCAATTCGGCCTTGGCGACGAAGGCGGTGCCGCTCGCGCCCGCGAGCGACAATATATCGACCCAGTTCACATGGTTCGAAATGAAGAAAACGTCGCGGCGCAGCGACGTGCCGCGCCGGACCACCCGCGCCCCGACGATGCGCGCGGCCAGAAACAGGAACAGCCTGGGAAAGGGCGATCCATAGCTGACGATCCGATAGAGATAATGGAGCGGCACCAGTATGAGGAGCGCGAGCAGCAGCAGCAACACGCGCCACAGGATTCGCGCTTTTCCTCGCAGCGAGATCGGGGCCGGCCGCCCCGCCGCGATCGCGGCGCGCGCCGCGGCGGCATCAATCCTTGCGGTCGAGCCGGACGCCATAAAGCTCCATGCGATGATCGACGAGGCGGAAGCCCAGCCGTTCGGCGATGACTTTTTGCAATGCCTCGAGTTCGGGATCGACGAATTCGATCACCCTTCCCGTCTCGACGTCGATCAGATGGTCGTGGTGTGCCTCGGGCGCGGCTTCATAGCGCGAACGGCCGTCGCCGAAGTCGTGACGATCGAGAATCCCCGCCTCTTCGAACAGGCGGACGGTACGGTATACGGTGGCGATCGAAATGCCGCTATCGACCTTCGATGCACGTTCGTACAGCGTTTCGACATCGGGATGATCTTCGGAATCGGAGATGACGCGGGCGATGATTCGGCGCTGCTCGGTGATCCGCAGCCCCTTTTCGTGGCACAATGCTTCAAGGTCGATGGTACCGGACATACAGGCCTTTCCTGCACAATGCAGTCGGATATTCAGGGTTCCGAACTGTATAGGCATGCCCCGCCGATAGAACAAGGGCGGCACCGGCCCGCTCGCGCGTCCGGCGCCGCATTTTCCTAAGACTTCAGGCCTTGGTGCGCTTGCGCCCGCCGCCGCGGCCCTTGGTGCCGAGGCCGATTTCCTTGGCGAGCGCGCGGCGCTTTTCGGCATAGTTGGGCGCCACCATCGGATAGTCGGCGGGCAGGCCCCATTTGGCGCGATAATCGTCGGGGGTCATGCCATAATGCGTCATCAGGTGGCGGCGCAGCATCTTGAGCTTCTTGCCGTCCTCGAGGCAGGTGATGTAGTCGGGCTTCACCGACGCACGGATCGACACCGCGGGCACCAGCTTTTCCTCGACCACCGGCTTGTCGCCCAGGTTCGACAGCGCCGCATGCACATTGTTGATCAAAATGGCGAGATCCGAAATGGCGACGCTGTTGTTGCTGACATGCGCCGCAACAATATCGGCGGTCAGCGTCACGAGCATTTCATTGGTATCGGCTTGATCCGACATGGGAGGATTTTCCTTTTCTGCGAGCTTCCCAGAAGAACGGGCGAATTATAGTGCGACAATAGTATCCGAGCGTGATTCATGCCATTCTGGATGTAATTTCGCAATCACCGATTTCGCGCGGAAATCCTAACGACGGCGCATGGTTATCGCATCGCGGACCACCCCGTCGCCGCCGCGATAATAAGCAGGGCGGCGCCCGCATTCCGAAAAGCCCGCTCGCTCGTAAAGATGAACGGCGTCATTGTCGGCGCGCATTTCGAGGAAATACTCCTCGGCGCCTTCGGCCTTCGCCCAGGCCAGCCAGTCGTCGATCAGCCTCCGACCGACCCCGCGACCCCGCCACACGGGATCGACGGCAAGGAGAAGCAGTTCGCTTTCGGGGCCGGCCATGCGCGCCGCCGAAAAGCCGCACATCGCGTCGCCGTCCCAGGCGAGGCAGATGCGCGCCGAGGGAAGCGCGAACAGGGTCAGGAGCTGCGCCGTGCTCCACGCTTCGCCATAGGCGGGGTCGAAAGCCGCCTCCATCACGCGCATCGCCGCCGACAGGTCGCCGACCCGCGCGGTGGCGAGGCGCACTGGCCCCTTCATGCCGCCGCCATCGGCTTGGCATCGGGCGCGCGGCCATAGATCGGGCTGGGGTTCGTGAAAAGTGCGGGCGCCGGCAGGCTCGGGAAGGCGCGGGCGTCGGGCAGGACGGCCAGGGCGCGGCCGGTTCCGCGGCGTGTCACGAACGCCTCGGCGCGGCTGCCGATCACCAGCTCGTCCGCGGCCCGAATCGCTTCGTCGGGAAGCAGTGAGCGGAGGTCGGCGCGCGGGGTCAGGTCGGCGGCAAAGGGCTGAACAAACCATTGCCCGTGCCCGCCCTCCATCACGATCAGCGCGCCGCGCGCTTCGGCGATCGCCGAAGCCGCGCCAGCGGCGACGAGCGCGAGAGTCGAAAAGCCCTGCACCGGCACGCCCCAGCCGAGCGCCAGCGCGCGCGCCGCCGCGACGCCGATCCGCACCCCGGCGAAGCTGCCGGGGCCGCAACCGACCGCGATCGACGCCGCGCGGCCGCTATCGGCCAGTTCGGCGATCAGCGGGACGAGCCGTTCGACATGGCCGCGGCCGATCACCTCGTGCCGGAAATCGACGATGCGCCTGCCCTCGACCAGCGCGGCCGAACAGGCCTCGCTGGCACAATCGATGACGAGCGTTCGCTCCTCAGGCAATGCGGTTGAAACGCTCGAAATCGGGGCGCGGGCTGCGCTCGAAAATGGTCGCGGCATCGCCATAGCCGAGCGTCGAGATGAAATTGCTCTTCACCTGAGGCGTATCGGCGAAAAAGGCGGCATCGACCGCGGCGTTGTCGAAACCCGACATCGGCCCGGTGTCGAGTCCGAGCGCGCGCGCCGCCATGAGGAAATAGGCGCCCTGCAGGCTCGAATTGCGGAACGCGGTCGTCTGCGCCAGCGCCTCGTTGCCGACGAACCAGCTGCGCGCGTCGGTGTGCGGGAAAAATTCGGGCAGATGTTCATAGAATTCATGGTCCATCGCGATGATCGCGGTGACCGGCGCCTGCAAGATTTTTTCGGCGTTGGCGGGAAGCGCGAAGGCCGCGAGCTTGGCTTTCGCATCGTCCGACACGCACCAGACGATCCGCGCCGGCAGGCTGTTCGCGCTCGTCGGGCCATATTTCACCAGGTCCCAGATCGCGCGCAGCTGATTCTCCGACACCGGCCGGTCGGTATAGCCGTTATAGGTGCGCGCGGCGCGGAACAACTGATCGAGAGCGCTATCGGAAAGCGGCTCGCTCATCGGGGTATCTCCTGGCTGAAAGTCTGGATCAGACGGCGTGGACTGCCGTTACCTCGGGAACATAATGTTTCAAGAGCGATTCGATCCCATTTTTGAGCGTCGCGGTCGACGACGGGCAGCCCGAGCAGGCGCCCTGCATCTTGAGATAGACATTGCCCTTGTCGAAGCCGCGATAGAGGATGTCGCCGCCATCATTGGCGACCGCGGGGCGGACGCGCGTTTCGATGAGTCCCCTGATCTGTTCGATGATGTCGGCGTCGGCGGGATCGTCGGCAAAGCCGCCCTCATCCTCGCCCGGAACCGAAATGCCCCCGGCGCTCGCGGGGTGGAAGAGCGGCATGTCGGCCAGGAAATGATCCATCACGATGCCGAGGACATCGGGCTTCGCATCGCTCCATTCGGCGCCCGGCGCGATCGTCACCGACACGAAGTCGCGGCCGAAGAAGACGCCGGTGACGTCGCCCAGGGCAAACAGCGCGGTCGCGAGCGGCGAGGCCTCGGCCTCCTCTGGACTGGTGAAGTCACGGGTTCCCGCCTCCATCACCGCCCGGCCGGGCAGGAATTTGAGCGTCGCGGGATTGGGCGTCGATTCGGTTTCGATCAGCATCAGGCGCATGTGGGACGCCGCGTGCCTTTGTGCAAGATGGCAGACATGGGCTAAAGCCCTCCGATGCGCCGTTTCACCCATTTCGCCGCGCTCGACTGGTCGGGCGCGCGCGGCCTTCGCCAGCGCGGCATCGCGCTCGCGGTCGCCAGCGGCGGCGCGGCGCCCGCGCTGGTGCGGCCGGGGCATGTCTGGTCGCGCGGTGAAATCCTGGCCTGGCTCGAAGCGGCGGCGGCCGCGCGCGCCGACATGCTGATCGGCTTCGATTTCTCGGCCGCCTTCGCCTTTGCCGATCGCGGCGCCTATTTCCCCGAATGGGCCGACAGTCCCACCGACCTTCCCGCGCTGTGGGGGCTGGTCGAGGCGCTCACGGCCGACGACCCGCATTATGAGGTCGGCGGCTTCGTCGCGCATCCCGAAGCGCGCCGTCATTTCCGCCACGGTCGGGGCGATGTCGGCGATCTCTACGCACCCGGCGCCGGGCGGCTGCGCGTCGTCGAACAGCATCAGCGCGCCACGAAGCAGGCGGCGAGCGTCAGCAATTTCAACCTCGTCGGCGCGGCGCAGGTCGGCAAGGCCAGCCTGGCGGGGATGCGCCTCCTCCACCGGCTGCACGGCCGCATCTCCCTCTGGCCGCTCGATCCGATGCCACCCAGCGGCCCGCTGCTCGTCGAAATCTATACCAGCCTCGCCGCGCGCGCGGCGGGGATGGCGCCGGGGCGCAGCAAGATCCGCGACGGCAGCGCGCTCGACGCCGCGCTGGCCGCGCTCGGCTCGCCGCCCGTCGGTGTCGCGGGGCCGGTCATCGACCACGCCAGCGACGCCCTGCTGACCGCCGCCTGGCTCCGCGCAATCGCTTCGGATACGGCGCCCTGGTCGCCCGCCCCGCTGACCGATGCGCTCGCCATGACCGAAAGCTGGACCTTCGGCATCATTTGACACGCCCCTCGCCTCTCGCATTTTTAAGAACGCCAGGTGTTTCCATCCTATGCGAAAATACTCTAGGGGGACCGGGCGCCGGCTTAGCTCAGTTGGTAGAGCAACCGCCTTGTAAGCGGTAGGTCGTCAGTTCGAGTCTGACAGCCGGCACCACGCAGTCTCGCGTTTTTGTCGCGAATGCATAGCTGAGCTCACTTGGGCTGAATTGCCCCCAATTCCGCGACGTTATGGCGCGGCGACATTAGACAACAGTGGCCAGAGACTGATTCTGCGCGAAAGTGTTGGCGGAGTCACCCGCTCGGTCTCAACTGGCCAAAATCGTGGATCCCCGATGCTTCGCGGCGCAAAGGCGGCACATGACCGTCTACAGACCGACGGCCTTCAGGCGTGGATTCAAGATAGCCGACATTCGGCGCGTTACCGCGCTGCATGGTCTTGTTTAGCACGGCGCGCCGTATCGCCCCGAACGCGGTAACCTGAACGGACCCCCGATCAGCGTCGAAGATGGGTTTACTCACGACACGTTGTTCGGAGCGGCCTCGTTGCACCGCGTCGCCCAGATGTCAGGCCGCGCTTCCAAAGGCCGACCAAGTGACATTTTCCTGGAGGAAGACAGTGCCCAAGCGGCCAGTGAAGCGGTCGAAGGGGGTCACCTCGCCATCGAGCGCGTCAATCTTGCCGCGCTTCAGATGGGCCTTCTGAAGACACTGCGGGGCCTCACGCCCTGCGAAAACATCTGCCGAACAGGGGAAATTCAACCCGAACGATTTATACGCAATCGGTACCATCAAATGTCGGGATCAAATACTTAAACCGGCTGGTTATACATCTCGGTCGATCCCGGATATTCGCGGCCGTCGTCGATACCCACCTCGCGTTTGATGAGCGCGTTCGCCATCTTGTTGAGCCGCAGCACATCGCTCTTGTGCTTTGGATCGCTCGCGAGGTTGACGATCTCGCCTGGGTCGGCGTAGGTGTCGTAGAGTTCAAGGTCGTTCATCGCGATCAGCGTCTTCCAGTCGGTCGGCGTGTTATGGTGCGCCGGCGCGAAATAGCGTGCGAACTTGTAGCGCCCGTCGTGGACGCCGCGGTGGAGGCGCCGCTTCGTGAGGTCGAAGCGCTTCGAATAGTCCGGTTCACCTGACGCGAGCACCGCCGTGCGGTCCTTGGTGGGTTCCCAGTAATGAACGACGGCATAGTTGAAGAGATGCCCCTGCCGGTCGCGCTCGGTTTGCGCTGTCGGCGAGGTCAGCAGGCCCGACACGTCGAGCCCCGGCAGACCGGGGAAACGGCCCACCTGCTCGTCGGCGGAGAGGCCGGCGAGGCTCATCAGCGTCGGCGCAAGGTCGATCGCTCCCATCAGTCCCTTGGTCGTGCGGCCGCCGGCGAAATCGGGATGGGCGATGATCATCGGGATATTGACCTCTTCACGGTACATGGTCGCGCCCTTCTGACGCATCCCGTGCGCGCCCGCGCGCTCGCCATGATCGCTGGTGTAGATGATGATCGTATTGTTGATCTGACCGCTTTCCTTGAGTGCCCAGAGCAACTGCCCGAGCCGCCGATCGACGTCGCGGAGGCAATTGTAATAATAGTTGATGAAGCGGTGCCAGCTTTCCTCGTCGTCGTGGCGCATGGTGCCGTAGAAGAGGTCGTTGAGCCGCACGATCGCACTGTGGGCCTCGGGCTTGGTCGAAAGATCATCCTTATAGAAGCTTTCGGGCAGGTCGAACTTGTTATCGACCTCGTAGAGCGGATCGCCGGGCTCGCGGCGCAACGGGCCGAGCGCATTGGGATCGGGTCGGCTTTCGGCCTGCTTGCCCGTCGCGTCATAGAACATGATGTCGTGCGGATTGACGAGCCCGACGACCTGGAACCACGGCTTGCCGCCCGCCTTGTCACGCCGCGCATAGTCGAGGATCGAACGCGCTGCGTCGCCGGCGACGGCCATGTCGGCCTTGTAGCCATCCCACGTCAGACCGACTTCCTCGCCGTCGAAGCCGTAATCGTGGAAGCCGTATTTCTCCATCGCATTTTCGGTGGTCGGATAGATGCCGCCGGGAATGCGCGTCCAGTTGCGCTCGTTGTTGATGCGGCTGAGGTGCCACTTGCCCTTGTAGCTCGTGTAATAGCCCGCGGCCTGCATCATGTGGCCGAGCGTCGGCATATCCTCCGCCGCGACGGGATATGGGGCGTTGTCGCTGTTGAGGAACAACCCCGTCTGCTGGGTATGGTGACCCTGAAAGATCGTCGAGCGCGACGGGGTGCAGGGGGTGGTGTGAACATGGTAGTTTTCGACCAACAGTCCGCGTTCGAGCATCTCGCGGTGCGCGGGCAGTTTTTCGAGCAGCCCTTTGGGATAGCTCGCCATGCCTTGTTCCTGATCGGTGACGATCATCAGGACATTGAGCTTCTTGCCGTTCTTCGCATAGGCTGGAAGCGCGAGCCCAGCGGCTGCCAGTGCACCCATTCCGCCGACAAATGTCCGGCGATTCACGTCCCAACCCATAGTCATCCTCCCATCATCCGGCTTGCGTCACCCAGGGCACAGACCGGCTGCACCGCGGGCGGAAAGATCAGAATTTGAACGCCACATCGACCCCGAACTCGCGCGGAGGCTGGTAGAATTGCTGGATCGGCGTCGCGCCGGCCGAGATCGCGCCCGAAATCACTTCCTGATCGGTCAGGTTCGATCCGTAAAGCGTGACCTTCCACTTGTCGTCCTCGCCCGCGACCGCGATGCTGGCGTTGAGCAGCACGACCTCATTGCGGTAATAGCCGGGGTCGTTGTCGCGGCCCCAGGTGTTGAAGCGGCTCGAATAGCGCGCGTCGCTGTGCAGCTTGATCTCGCCAAACGACATCGGGATCACATAGTCGGCCGAGACGCTGCCGCTCCATTTCGGCGCGTTGGCGAGTTCGAGTCCGCTCGAATCGGTGGGAACCGCAAAGCTGCCGTTCGGGACGCCGTTGATCAGGATCGGCACCGCGGGGCCGCACTGGCCGGGCTCGGGCGCGCCATTGGTGAACACGCCGTCGGTGTCGGCGCAAAAGTCGGTATAGCGCGCGTGCAGATAGGCGATGTTCGCGCCGAGCGTGAAATTATGCGACGGACGCAGCAAGGTTTCGATCTCGAAGCCATAGATTTTCGCGGCGGCGACGTTGGTCGTGATATTTTCCGGCCGCACCGAACCCATCTTCGTCACCGAGCTTTGCAGGTCGCGGTAATTGTTGACGAAGCCCGCGACGTTGAAGCGGAGCAGGCGGTCGAACAGGTCGGTCTTTGCGCCGACCTCGAACGCGTTGACGCGCTCGGGATCATAGGGCCCGACATTTTCGGGGATCGTCCCGCGCGAGTTGTAACCCCCCGCTTTGTACCCTTGCGAATAATTGGCGTAGAGCATTGCCGAAGGGCCGATCTTGTATTCGACCGTCAGGCGCGGGGTGAACTCGGCCCAGCTCGCCTCGAGGCTGCTCTGGAACGACGATCGCTGGACATTGTTCACCAGCACCTGCGAGGCGATGTCGTATTTCTTGCGGTCATGGCTGTAGCGACCCCCGATCGACAGCGTCAGACTGTCGGTCGGGTGCGCGTTGACCAGCGCGAACAGCGCATAGCTTTCGGTATCCTGATGAAGCTGCGCCAGCGTCGTCGTGGTCGGATTGGCGAGCACCGTGTTGAACTGGCGCCACTTGTCGGTCTGATAATAGGCGCCGACGACGAAATCGACCGGCTCGTCGGCGGGCGAGACATAGCGCAGCTCGGCGCTCTTCGAATTGCCAGAGAAGTCGCGGGTCACGTCGAGTTGGGGCGCGGGGGTGATCAGCCCGTCGAAATCGCCGCGCGTCACATAGTCGAGATGGCGATAACCGAGCACCGCGGTGACCGTGCCGTAACCGACGTCGAGGTTCGAGGTCCACGATCCGCCATAGCTTTCGGTATTGGCATAGGGGTCGAAGGGCACCGCCGCCTTGCGGACGTCGGTCTTCACCGCGTCGGGCAGCAGGTCCCAATTGGGGTCGCCATTGTCGAGGACATGCGGCGCGGGGCCGGTCGTCTTCTGCTTCAGCCAGTCGACGACGACGGTCGAATCGAACGCGCCACCCTGGTCGAAATTGAGCGCGCCGCGCACCGATTTGACGTTGGCGCCATTGAGGCGATTTCCCGTAATGACGTTGCGACTGTAGCCGTCATAGTCGCGAAAATTGACCGAGACCTTGGCGGCAAGCGCGTCGCCCGCGAAGCGGCCGGTGTTGATCTTGCCGCGGAATTGCTTGAGCCCGAACGAGCCCGCGGTCAGCCGCACTTCGCCGCCGAAATCGTCGGTCGGGCGCGCGGTGATGACGTTGATCGTGCCGGCAAGGTTGTTCTTGCCGAACAGCACGCCCTGCGGACCCTTCAGCACCTCGATCCGCTCGACGTCGAACAGGTCGAGCATCGTGCTCGACACGAAGGGGATATAGACCCCGTCGATGATCGTGCTGACCTTCGGGTCGGCATTGGGATCGGGGTCGGCGGTGCTCATGCCGCGAATCGAAATCATCGGAACGTTGGCGACCAGGCCCTGCGTCTGCAGCACGACATTGGGCGCGAGGCCGTTGAGGCTGGTGATGTTGGTGCTGCCGCTCGCCTCGACCATCTCGCTGTTGAAAGCGGAGATCGCGATCGGCACGTCCTGCACGCTTTCGGAACGGCGCTGCGCAGTGACGACGATGTCGCCGGCATAGCCGTCGTCGATAGGCGGAGCTGCCGCGGTGCTGTCGTCGCCCGGCGCGGCGGGGGCGGCCGACTGGGCCTGGGCCGGGGTCGCCGCCAGGGCGATCGCAGCGGTCGAAAGCATTAGAAATGCGGTCCTCATCTTGTCCTCCCAAACTGGCGCGCGCCTGAGCTTTCCGCGTGCACAGGTGCTACGAAAATGCGCTCCACGCATCCGATTCATTCTGTTTCGAGGAACGGCCGATCTTCGACGGAGGCCGCGTTGCTCCGGCGGCATGGAGACGTTTACCGTCTTCGTCATAGCCATCGCGCGGACGGATATTTCCCGTTCCCAAGGTCGCTCTAGCAGATGAAAATAATACTTCAAGTGCTAAGTATTATTTTCCCCAAACCCTGCATTTCCAAGGGATCGTCGCTTGCGCAGGTTAGCCATGCCCTCACCCGGTTTAGAGTATTGCGTAAATCGGAGAGACGATTCGATGCCATTATGTGGTGACTCGCCTCAATGCGGAGAACCTCCTTTCCATTCAGCTTGATCATCACCTTCTCATCGCGGACGCGCCGAACAGCCCAAGCGAACGGTGCTGGTCGCGCGCTGCAATTCAGGCAGTCTTGCCGTCCATGTGAACTGAGTCGAGACCGTGAACACGACGGGCCGAACATGATGGACCAGTATAAGACGATGACGCTATGGCGGATCGACGTAGCGCGGTTCGAGATCCATTCCCCGGAACCGCTGTGCCCTCCGTTCGGCCGCGATCAGCAGCAGTGCCGAACAGCAGCGCCTCGACCTCAGAGATTCCCGATTGGCGAATAACCTTGAGCAACTTGATACCTAGCCGGGGTGCGGCTTCGACGAAGATCGCGCGCGCAAGGATATGATTGTCGTCATCAACCAGGCTCGGCAGGGATAGTCCCTCGGTCGGGCTCAAGGCCGAGAGACTGTCTCCAAGCCCCTGGATTTCGTTTAATTCACTCAGCTTCTGCTGACTTGAAACGACAACAATATGTTATGAATGCGTTATGCCATCGACTTATTTTTCCCGCTTCGTCTCAACTGACCGAAACCGTGGATCCCCGATGCTTTGCGGTGCCCGGGCGGCCCGTGGCCGTCTGTCGGCCGTCGGCAATTGCGTGATCTAGCGAGTGAACAGGCATTGACTGATCATGATCGAGACACGGGCAGACCGGCAAATCATGAGCCGTTATCCGCCCCCGGAAGGCAGGATCACGCGCAGTCCTTCCAGCAAGGGATGCAACTCTATCTGGCACGACAACCTGCTGTTGTCCTGCCGATCTTCGACGAATTCCAGCATCAGCGATTCGGTTTCGTTCATCGGAGCCAACCGGTCGACCCAGACGGGGTCGACCAACACATGGCAGGTGGCGCAAGAGCAGCCTCCACCACAGTCGGCGCTGATCGCGTCGATTCCGTGCCGCAGTGCCGTTTCCATCAGCGAATGGCCATCCTCCGCCATGGCCTCACGCTCGCTTCCATCGGGAGCGACAAAGAGGACGCGGGTCACGCGTCCTCCTCGGCCGATAGATAGCGATCCAGGCTGTCATAGAAATGGCGAAGGCGGCGCTCCTGCCGGTTGAAGAGCATTCCCTTGAAACCCTTGGAGTTCACGCCCTTCTGCAGCCAGGGCACATTGCGTGCATCCTGGTTGTAGACCTCGTTTTCGAACTTATACTCGAGCCCACGTCCATGGATCGTTTGCGGCCGCGGCACCTTCGTCCCCTGCTCCGCCGGACGTTCGAATTGCTGGACCCAGAAGGTCGAACGCGCGGGATCGTCCGGATGCGGCATATAGCGAAAGATGGAAAATCGTTCCGCAAATGTGTTGATCGTGATGTTCGGGAAGATGAAATAATGAAAGTCGTCGGTCATCTGGTCGTCGGCAAGTGACGCCACGTCATAGCCGTGCTCGGTGAGTTTGGCGCGCATCCCACGCTGCATCGCAAGGCGCATCTCGTCGAGTCGGCCTTCATATTCATCGGCATCGACCCCAGCGGCGGCGGCCATGGCTTTCAGCCCAGGCTGCGCCGTGCGCCGCTGCTCTTCGGGCAAGCGCGAACAGGGCGCGCCCATCTGATAGAGGCCGCGGCTGTGGAGGCCGTAAAGATCGATCGGCATGTCCTCCGCATCTTCAAGATAGAATTGCAGTTGCGGGTGGGTGACCGGGCCATGATAGCCCTCCTGAAAAGCGTCGGCCGCAATCTTCCAGTTGCAGTCCCACTCGATAATCTGCTCGCCGACGAAATTATAGGTATCGAGGCCGTATTGGGCGAGTTGACGGCCCGCCTCGCCCAGGAAGTCTTCTAGGCTTTCAGCGCCGGGGTCGAGGTTGATCCACACCAGCTTCTGCCACACTGCGCAGCGGATCGGCGGCAGCGCGACGTCCTTTTCGTCCGTATAGCCTTGGAAACTCTCCTTGTCGGGAATGTTGCGGAGCGACCCATCGAGATTCCACTCGAAACCGTGGAACCAGCAATAGAGCGAGCGGATGTTGCGCCGTTCGGTGACAATCTGGCGCCCGCGATGCTGGCAGACATTATAGAAGGCGCGAATCTGACCGTCGTCGCCATGCACAACCACGACCGGCTCTTTCCCGATCATGATCGGAAAGGCATCGCCCGGCTTGGCGACGTCAGCGATTGGACAGACGAGCAGCCAGACCTTCGAAAACATCTTCTCAAACTCGTCCGACAACATATCGCGGCTGGTGAATCTATGACGCGAAATTCGGGCGGTCGAGAACCCATCTTCATCGGATTTCCCTAGTTCCTGAGACAAAATAATATCTTCAGCCATCAGCGACATTCCTTTTGCATCCTCTTATCTAGTATCATAGATACAATGCGGAAGCTTTGGGAGCAAGAGGATGAAAACAGCCGCGATCACCGGTGCCGCGTCGGGCATCGGTCGCCAGATTGCCATCGCGCTAGCCGCGCAAGGGGCTTGGCGCCTGGTCCTGCTGGATATCGACGCCGACGGTCTCGCCGAAACCGGGCGTTTGGCGTGCGCCGTGGAGACCCGGCAAATCCGGATCGACCTCACCGACGCCGACGCCATCGCGGCCGCTTTCGCCGCCATCGGCGCCAGCGAGGAACCCATCGACCTCCTGTTCAATTGCGCCGGGATTCCGGCCGGCACGCCGCCCTGGCCCGACACGCGGGCGAGCAGGATCAAGGCGATTCTCGACCTCAATCTCGCGGGCACCATCCTCAGCGTCCAGGTCGCGCTGCCCTTGATGCGCAAGCCGGGCGGATCGATCGTCAACATCGCGTCGATCAGTGGCCTCAATCCCTATCTCTCCGGCGCCGTCTATGCCGCAAGCAAAGCCGGGGTCATCATGTTCACACGCTGCTGCGCCGATCTCGCCGCGACACAGGGCGTGCGTGTCAACGCCCTGTGTCCGGGCATCGTCGACACGCCCTTCCTCCAGAAAACCGGCATTGGTGGCGACAAGGCTGACTGGCTCGAGGAACGCCTTCGCGAGCGATCGGTGCTGAGCGCCAGCGAGGTGGCCGACGCGGCAATCGCTCTTGCGCTGCGCAGCGATGCGGCCGGCCTGTACGAAGAGTTGGTTGCGCCCAATCCGGCTTCATGAACAAATCCGGCGCGCTTCCTCCAATGAAAGGATGATATTCCCATGACACGACCAGCCGGAACCGCCGGATTCGCCCTCAATCAGACGATGCTGCGCGTTCGCGATCCCGAAGCGTCACTGCATTTCTACCGCGACCTTCTCGGCATGACGCTGCTCCAGAAGCTTGATTTCGAGGAGATGCAATTCTCGCTCTATTTCCTTGCCTATCTGGACGAGGGCGAAGTCCTGCCGCTCGATCCCGCCGAGCGGGCGCGCTTTATCTTCGATCGCGAAACGACGCTCGAATTGACGCACAATTGGGGCACCGAAAAGGAGGAAACCTCGCCCTATCACAATGGCAACAGCGATCCGCGCGGCTTTGGCCACATCGGCATCAGCGTTCCCGACGTCGAGGCGGCGTGCGATCGTTTCGAAAAACTGGGTGCGGCCTTCGTCAAGCGCCCGGACGACGGGAAGATGAAAGGCATCGCCTTCATCGCCGACCCCGACGGCTATTGGATAGAGATCCTGTCGTCGGCGCGTATGTCAGGCTTTCTCACCTGACGAGCCCCTCGATCTCTATCGCGGGTCGAGTTCGGGATCGAAGTCCGCGAAGGAGACCGTGCGCACGATTTCGTTGGAAAAAAGGGCACGCATATCGTGCAGATATCCCTCGACCAGTTCGGCCATTGCGCGGCGCGCGCCCTCGGCATCGCGGTCCCGTATCGCGTCGAACACCGAGCGCGCATGCTTTAGAGCGCGAACGCGATAGGGTTCGTCGGGCACCATGCCGCCCGATCGCGTGAGGCGGCGAAGCGCGGGCGCGAGCATCTCGAGAAGCGGGTTGCGGGTGGCGTCGGCGACGGCATTCCAGAAACGCGAATAGGCGCGGTAATAGGCGGGGTAATCGCCGATGGCCACACCCATATCCTCGATCGCGCGTGCCATCAGGTCGCAATCGTCGGCGGTCGCGTGGCGCGCCGCCAGCGCGACCAAGCCGGGTTCCAGCGCCGACCGCGCAATCATCAGCGACTCGATAGTGGCGCCCGAGAACTGCAGGACGAGGGCCAGCGTCGAGGCGAGTTCTTCCCAATTCGGCTTGCCGACATAAGTGCCGCCACCGGGCCCAGACTTGATCTTGATGACACCCTGGATCTGCAGGAAGCGAAGCGCTTCGCGCAACGCGCCGCGCGACACGCCATGGAGTGCAAGCGCCTCAGCCTCGGAACGATAGCGATCACCGGGCTTCATGCCGCTGTCGTAGATTTCCTGGGCGATGTCGCGGGCCAGGTGCAACGCGGTCCCGCCCCGCGGACGCACATCCGACCGTCGACCCTTCTCTCTGTCCCCGGCCATGCTATTTCGATCTCCGCCGCCAATTCTGCTTAGCTAGTCAGTCTGCCTCTATATGGAAAGGGCGGAACACGTCTCCGGGCGGCGCATGTGCCGCGAGGCGAGCAGGAAGTGCAACGCCGACCAGATCGAGAAGGGTACGAGGAGCAGCATCGCGAAGGCCAGTCCGTCCTTACCGCTCGCCTGTTGTACCAGATCACTCGCCGCTCCGATCAGGAGCGGCATGCAGCCAAAGCCGATGATGTTGTATGTCAGCAGCAGCAGTGCGGCGCCCATCGCGCGGGAATCGGGAGGGGATTGCGTCTGCACCGCCGCATAGGTCGGACCGAGCCAGATACCACCCACCAAGGCCGGAAAGGCATAAAGCCACAACGCCGTCGTCGTATCGTCGACCGTGAGAAACAGGAACAGCGCCGGCAGCGCGATGACTTTCGCCGCCACCGCGACCCACAGGCGTCGCGCCGGATCGGTCCGCCCGATCCGGTCGGCGATCCAGCCGCCGATAATCATGCCGCTCGACCCGACGATCCCGCTAAGAAGGCCGAGTGCGAGGCCGACCTCCATCGCCGACATGCCGTGCGTACGCATGAGGTACGTCGGCACGAACAGGATGGTCGAAGCCGACACACCCGCCGCCAGCGACGCGCCGAGGAAGACATGGCGAAGGACACGATCGTTCCAGATCAGCGCGACATTCCGCCCGAAGGCGGTCCCGAGCGCCGAGGAGAATATCGCAACCTTCGTACGCGCGCGAAACATATCCTTCGCCACGAACCCGACGAGCGGCGCGAGCAGGACGCCCGGCAGGCCAACCGCGACAAAGGCAATCCGCCAACCCGCTTCCTGCACGAGCCAGGCGCCGATCAGATAGGAGAGCGTGAGCCCAGCAGACGCCCCCGCCGCATAAATGCCGAGCGCCAGCGCTCGACGATCCGCGGGAAAAAGGTCCGCGATCAGGCTGTGCGCTGGCGGGCTGCATCCTGCCTCGCCCAGCCCGACACCGGCGCGGGCGAACAGGAGTTGGACAAAGGATGTCGCGGCCCCGCAGAGCATGGTCATCACACTCCAGACCGCGAGCGAGATGGCGATGATACGCGACCGGTTGCTCCGGTCCGCTGCGAAGGAAACGAAAATCCCGCTGATACCGTACATGAGCGAGAAGGCGAAGCCGCCAAGCAAGCCGAGTTGCCAGTCGGCGAGCGAGAATTCCCCCTGGATCGACGGCAGGAGAATGGCGAGGATGTTGCGGTCGATGTTCGCCAGAACAAAGACCGCAGTCAGAATGAATAATGTCGTCCAGGGCCGGAGGCCGGGGGGTGCCGGATTGACGGTCTGGGTCGCATCGGAATGATTCAAGGCGCCAGGCCTCCCGCGCAAGAGGATGTCAAAATTGCCGAGATCAAAAGACGGTATATCCGCCATCGACGACGATTGAGTCTCCCGTGTGAAAGCTCGACGCGTCGCTGGCGAGATAGACGGCGATGGCCGAGAAATCGTCACCATCCCCCCAGCGCCCGACCGGCGCACGGGCAACGACATTGCTGTTGAACTTGTCCCATCCCTGGAGCCGCTCGGTCATGTCCGACCGGGTCCAGCCGGGAAGCACGCTGTTCGCCCGGATGCCGAGCGGGCCGAGCTCGACCGCCATCGCACGGGTCATCGACACGACCGCGCCCTTGGTGGCGCCGTAATGCTCGTTGCGCGCGGCACCATGCATCGATGCGGTGGACGCGATCGACACGAGCGATCCGCCGCGTTCCCCCGTCTCACCGCGCGCGATCATGTAGCGGGCGGCTTCGCGTAGCGTGAAGAAGACGCCATGAACGTTGACGTCCTGAATGCGGCGAAAATCCTCCAGTGAGATGTCGAACATATCCTTGCGCGATATGCTGAGCCCCGCGTTGGCGATCGCCTGATCGATCCGTCCAAATTCCTCGATGATCGCGGCAACGCCCGCCTTCACGGCAGACTCGTCGGCGACGTCGACCCGTGCGCAGCGTACTTCGCCGCCGAACGCCCGCAATCCTTCAACCGCGCGCTCGTTCTTCTCGGGCTTGTTGCCCCAGATAACGACCGACGCGCCGTGCATCGCGAGGCCCTTCGCCATGCCGAGGCCAATCCCACCATTACCGCCCGTCACCAGCGCCACCTTGCCGGTGAGGTCGAACAATCCCTTCATCATATGATTCCCCAGTTCAGGCGGCGCGATAGCGTTCGCGCAATTCGGTTTTCAGTATCTTGCCGACACCCGACAGAGGAAGCGCATCGACAAGCGACAATGATCGCGGCAGTTTGTAGCCGGCCAGCAACGGACGGCAGTGGTCTTGAAGACCCGCGAGGTCAACGGACGCGCCGGACTTTGGAACGACGACGGCGTGAACACGCTCGCCCCATGTCTCGTCGGCTATACCGATGACCGCCAGGGCCGCGACGCCAGGATGCGTCGAGAGGATATTTTCGACCTCGGCCGAATAGACATTCTCGCCGCCCGTCACGATCATGTCCTTGAGTCGATCGACGATGGTGACATAGCCATCCGCGTCCATGCGGCCGACGTCGCCGGTGTGCATCCACCCGTCGCGCAGGACCGCGGCGGTTTCCTCGGGACGCCCCCAATAGCCCAGCATTACATTGGGGCCGCGCACAACCACTTCGCCCGACCGGCCGCGCGGCATCTCCGCCCCATCGTCTCCGATGATGCGCACCTCGCAGACCGACGTGGCTCGCCCAGCCGAGCGCGCCCGGCCGTTCTCGAAAGCTTCCGGTCCATGATCGGCCGGCGCGAGGAGGCAGCAGGTTGGCGAAAGTTCGGTCATGCCATAGGCTTGGCAGAAGTTCGTCTGCGGAAAGGCCGCGACCAGCCGGGCGAGCAAAGTCTCGTCGATCGTCGATGCGCCGTAGCGGATCAGGCGAACGCTGCTCGTATCGAAATCGGCAAAATGGGGATGGTCCGCAACCATCCGCAGCATCGTGGGAACGAGGAAGATGTCGGTGACCCGATGCGCCTCGACCGCCTTGAGCACGTCGAGCGGATCGAACGCGGGAAGGAAGACGCAGCTCGCACCCGCGAACAGCGCAAGCAGGAGGCCGGCAAGCCCCCCGATATGAAACAGCGGAGCCGAATGGAGGAAGACCTTGCCCGGCGGCGCGCCGGGCTGCGACAAGGTTCCCATCAGCGAAAAGCCGATGCTAGCGTGCGCCAGCATGACGCCCTTCGGGCGTCCCGTCGTGCCGCCGGTATACATGACGGCGGCCAATGCGTCGCCGCGCCGGACCGCATCGGGAACGGCAACCGCGCCCGCCAGCCACTCGTCCCGGCTCGCAACGCCCGGCACGGCGGAGCACCCTGTCGAGACGATGTGGCGAAGATGCGGTGCTGCGGAACGAATATGGGGAATCAACGCATCAAAACAGGGTTCGACGATCAGGACGAAGGCTTCGCAATCGACCAGTGAGAAGGCTATTTCGGCACTCGACCAGCGCGTGTTGACGGGCGTGATGACACCCCCTGCCCAGAAGGTACCGAGCAGATATTCGGCGTAATGATTGCCGTTCCGGGCGAGCATCGCGACCCGGTCGCCGGGCGCGACGCCCAGCCGCCCAAGCGCGTCGGCGAAACGCGCCACGCGATCCCGAAGTTCAGCCCAGCTTAGTCGCTCTTCGCCGTCGACGAGCGCGGTCGCGTCAGGCGACCGCTGAATCATTCTGTGCACACATTGGGTAAGATACATATGACGCCCGGACCCGAGAAGTCGGCGGGGCACGGGTCCGCGAGGGACCCGCGCCCAACCGTGACTAGAAACGCGCCTTTGCCTGGAGCGCGATCACCCGCGGCTGATCGACCTGGACCGTATAGGCCCCGGCGACGAGAGGTACGTTGAAGCCAAAGCTTGGCACATATTCGTTGGTCAGATTCTTGCCCACGACCGCAAACTCCCAGCGGCCATCGGCATCTCCGATACCGACGCGCAGGTCATAGAGTGCGACGCCTGGCGCGATCCGGTTCGGATCGCCGTCGGGACCATATTCCTGGCTGGTCCGTGCCGAAACGCGAAAATCGGCCAGTGCGACGAGGCCGCCACCCACGGGCTGGCGGAGATTGGCGAAGAGCGAACCGGACCAGTTGGGCGAATAGGCCAGACTGTGCCCGCTCAAATCCTGCGCCCGCGTCCCACCGACGGTCATGCATCCTCCGACGGCTGTCTGGTTCGCATAACAGGGCGCATCGGCATAGGAGGCATAAGAGGCATCAAGATAAGCGGCATTCCCGCCGATCGTGAACCCGTCCGTCACCGCGAATTCGATCTCGGCCTCGACGCCGCGGCTTCGTGCTTTTGCCGCGTTGCGGACGGTGAAGCCAATGCCGTTGAACGAGCTTAGCTGCAAATCGTCGAAGGTGCTGGTGAAGGCGTTGATGTTGAGGCGACCGCGACGTCCCAAGAGGCTCGTCTTATATCCGATCTCGAAGGATTCGGCGGTCTCGGGGGCGAACTGGTAATTGGCGTCGGAGAACGTCCCAATCGAAGAATCGAAACCGCCCTGCTTGAAGCCCGTGCGATAACCGGCATACAGCAGGCCGCCGTCATAGGGCTCCCATTCGATCGAGGCCGACGGGGTAAGCCTGCTCTCGCCCGACGAGCGCTTCACGTCGAAGGGCCGTTGGCCGAGGACTGCAGCAGCGGTCGCGAGCACGACCGGATTGGTCGTCGGCGTCGTTCCTGTCCCGGGGTCGGGCACATATCGGATATTGTGGATGTTGCGATCCGAGGTCTGGTAGCGCCCGCCAGCCGTGATGCGGAAGCCGGGAGCGATCTCATACGTGCCTTGCGCGAAGACGCCCATGGTCGACTCGTCACGCATCGCGCTGGTGCAGCTGCGGATCCGGGTTATTCGCCCGAGCACGCCTAGGTCGAAATCGCTGCAACTGTCGATCGCATCGATCTGCGCATTCTGGAAATAGACGCCGCCGATGTAGGTGAAGCGCAGGTTCGGGTCGGATTCAATCCGCAGCTCCTCGCTGAACTGCCTGGTCGACTGGTTGAGGAAGGTGTTGACGATCGGCAGCGGCGTGGCGTCGGCGTCGATCTGTTCGCGCCACTTGCTGTCGATATAGCCGGTCAGCGAGACCATCTTTGCCGCGCCGATATCGAGCGTGGCGCGGAATGTGCCAATTACCGCCTGATCCTTGCCGCATTCGTCACAGGCGATGGGATTACGGCCCGCCGAACGGAAGCGGTTCGGCATGAAATCCTCATCCGCGTCGCGCGCGCGCACCTGCGCAACAAAGCTGTTCACATTGGCAAATCGTGTATCGACGAAGCCGATCTGCGCCGAACGGCCGAAGCTGGTCGCACGGCTCGCCTGGAGCGAGGCGAAGAGTTCCAGATTGTCGGCCGGGTTCGCCAACAGGCTGAAGCGACCCGATACGCTCTTTTCATAGGGAGCGCGGCGGTCGGTGTAGGTGTTGAAGAAGGCCCCGTCCGCTGTCGACGCCTTGACCGCGAGACGCGCGGCCACCGTGTCGCTGAGCGGTCCGGTCACATAGCCTTCGACGGACCGGCGTGTGCCGCCATCGATGTCGAAAAGCCCGACCGCCTGCCCTTTGAGCGAAAAGCGCGGCTGGCCCGAGGTGATGTTGACCGCGCCGCCGATCGTGCTCTTGCCGAAAAGCGTGCTTTGCGGCCCTTTCAATATCTCGACCTGCTCGGTGTCGAGGAAGGCGAGGCGCGACAACCGCGCGACGCCCATGGCGATGCCGTCCTGGAAGAGCCCTACCGATTGCTCGAAGGCCGCACTCGACCCTGAGCCGACACCACGGATGAACAATTGCTCGCTGAGGCCGCCATAGCTGATGTGGAGCATCGGAACCGATGAGGACAGGGTTTCGAGGCCCGGCGTGCCCTGGTTCAGCAGGGCTTCGCCGCTGATTGCCTGCACCGCGACGGGAACGTCCTGCAAGCTCTGCGCGCGCTTTTGCGCGGTGACGATGATGTCCTGGAGCGCGGGCCCCTGCGAAGCACCCTCCCCCTCGGCTGGCGTCCCCGCTTCCTGTGCGGCGGCCATTGTGGGCATCGCTGCCAAGGCCATGGCGAAAATGCCGCACTGCGCCAGCATAAACCCACGGCGGCGTATCAAACGCCGACTGGCAATCCGCTTGTCGAACATATCCCTCTCCCATTTGCGTTGCGCGTCGCCCGCTGGCGCTCACAATCTAGCATCCTAGATTACGCAGCTTAGTGACCCTGTCAACCCCGTGAACATCGAACAAATTCTGCATATTTGTTGCTCTATAGTCGTGTAGACATTGACCATCTTCCATATCAAGGATACCTGATATGGAAATCTTGGGAGACTTTCAATGGGCAGCGTAAGCGCCTCGCACAATCCATATGCCGGACAAAGGACCACCCCGGGTCCGGTTCATCCGCCCGTCTTTCCCGTCGATCTTCGGATCGATCTCAAACGTCACGACCTTTACCTCGCAGGCACGCCTGCTGCCGAGGTGACGGCGCTGCGCCAGGCCGCACCGATATTCTGGCATCCCGAGAACGAGGCGAACGAACCCGGCTTCTGGGTTCTTACCCGGCATGCCGATATTCAGGCCGTCAGCAAGAATCCGACCCTCTTCTCCTCCGAAATCGGCGCGGGAGCCTTGCTTTCGTTCGACGAGAATCGCCGCCAGCCGCTCACGCCCGAAGCGCTCGCGATCCGGCGCGCCAACATGGTCAACATGGACCCGCCCGACCATCGCACCTATCGGTCGATCGTAATGCCCTATCTGGCCGGCCCCGCGAGCAAGCGCCTGGAGCCCGCGGTCGTCGAGCGCATCGCGGCCCTCCTCGATACGATCAAGCGGGGCGAGACGTTCGATCTCGTCTCGACCTTTTCGGCGGTCACGCCCGCCGCCACCATGTGCCACTTGCTCGGCGTGCCCGATGAGGACCGCGACATGGTCGTCGAATGGGGCGACAAACTCGCTGCGGTGGGCGATCCGGCGCTCGCTGACGACGTCGCGGCGACCTATGCCAAAGTCTATAAATATGGCATGGAGTTATTCGAGCGAAAGCGGACGGCCCCTGGCAATGACCTGCTGAGCGCCGCGCATGAAGCCCTCGCGAAGGCCGATCGGCCACTGCGTCCCTATTCGGTGGAAAGCCTCTTCTCGCTGATGATCGTCGCGGGCCATCGCACCACCCGCAACACGACCACCTCGGGACTGCTCGCACTCTATCGCCATCCCGAACAGATCGCCCTGCTCCGATCACAGCCCGATCTCATCAGCAATGCCATCGAGGAGATTCTCCGCTATAGCACGGTCGTTCCACTGTTCCGGCGTACCGCAACGGCCGACACAGAAATTGCCGGACAGCGGATCGCTGCGGGAGAGAAGGTCGTGATGTGGTATTCGGCGGCAAATCGCGACGAAAGCATATTCCCCGATCCCGACCGCTTCGACATCACCCGAGCCGAGGCGCGCAAACACCTCACCTTTGGCCACGGCGAACATATGTGCGTCGGCAATATGGTCGCGCGGCTTCAGCTCCGGATCGCAATTGCCGCCTTCATCGACAAGTTCGACACACTCGAAGTCGTCGAACCGCCCGAATATCTGCGAACCAACCAAGCCGTATCGATCAAGCAGGTGATGGTCCGGGTCGGCTGATGTCCCATGAATAGTGCCGATCTGACGCAGCGGCTCGCCGAGATTGTCGGTCAACGGCATTTGGTGACGCGGACGACGGCGATGCGCCGCTTCACCAAAGGATATCGCTTTGGCGATGGCTCGGCTGTCGCCGTCGCCGTGCCGGGCACGCTCGTCGAACTTTGGCGCGCGCTCGAGGCATGTACCGCCGCCAATGCGATCGTCATCATGCAGGCAGCAAACACGGGGCTCACCGGCGGATCTACGCCGTTCGGAACCTATGATCGACCGGTTGTCCTGATCAGCACCAAACGTCTTGCCACCATTTTTCTCGTCGATGGCGGACGACAGGCGATCTGCCTTCCGGGCGCCACACTCGACCAGCTCGAACGCAAACTCGCGCCGCTGGGCCGGGAGCCGCATTCGGTCATCGGGTCATCGTGCTTCGGTGCATCCGTCATCGGCGGCATCTGCAATAATTCAGGCGGCGCGCTGATCCACCGCGGCCCCGCCTATACCGAGATGGGGCTTTTTGCGCGGCGCGACGAAGCGGGCCAACTGCAACTCGTCAACCAGCTCGGCGTCGAATTGCCGGAGGGTGCTGAGGCGATGCTGAGCGCGCTCGAAGGCGGAAGGTTCGAACTGTCGCCATCGACAGTCGCCGAAGCCCCGGCATCGGCGATTGACTATGAGCAGCGCGTGCGGCGGGTCGACGATGCAACCCCCGCTCGCTACAATGCAGACCCCTCCTATCTCCATGGAGCATCGGGCAGCGCCGGCCACCTCGCCGTGTTCGCCGTGCGGACCGACTGTTTTGCAAAGGCCGCGAAAACCCAGGTCTTCTACATCGGGACCAATGATCCCGGCGAACTCGCGAAGATTCGGCGCGATGTCCTCTCTACCTTCGCCACCCTTCCCATTTCCGCCGAATATCTCCATCGCGGCGCCTTCGATCTCGCATCGACCTACGGCAAGGACATGTTTCTTGCGATCCGCCGTCTCGGCACGGGGCATCTGCCGCTCATCAATGCCTGGAAGGACCGCCTCGACAGGCTCGCAAGCCGGGTGCCAATCTTGCCAGACAATCTCTCCGACCGGATTCTGCGCGCGCTGGCGCGCCCACTTCCGCCGCATCTTCCCCCGCGCCTCCGGGCGTTCCGCGATCGCTTCGAGCATCATCTGCTTATCCGGACAGGCGACAAGGGAACGGAGGAGATGGCAACCTATCTCGCAAACGCCATTCCCCGCATGACGGGTGCCTATCTCATCTGTTCGCCTCGGGAGGGCGAGGACGCATTTCTGCATCGCTTTGTCGCCGCCGGAGCGGCCGTTCGCTATCGCTCTCTCAATCCGCACAACTCCGCAGGACTTGTGTCGCTCGATATCGCCCTGCCGCGCAACAAGATCGACTGGCTCGAAGTGCTGCCTCCCTCCATTTCACGGAAGATTCTCGCAACCAGCTCTTATGGGCATTTCTTCTGTCACGTTTTTCACCAGGACTATATCGCCGTAGCGGGGTGCGATCTCGAACGCCTCGAGGAGGAATTGTTGGAGTTCCAGAGCGCCCGCGGTGCAAAATATCCCGCAGAGCATAATGTCGGCCACCTCTACCGGGCGGAAGAAACCCTCGAACAGCACTTCCGCAACCTTGATCCGACCAACAGTTTCAACCCGGGAGTCGGCCGCCTACCGCGCGCAAAAGATTGGAAACCCTGACCTACGCGAATCGAGCCATGAAAAACGCTGGCTGGCGCACCCGGTTCGTACGACAATATTGGTCGCTTCTGGACATGGCTCAATTCCCGTTCGTGCAGAATGGGAATATCGCCCGATACCCTGCGGGGGGTCGTTCTTGCCGCTTTCGCTTTTCGGCAAGAGCGGGCCGCCAGCAACCTACCCGCTTTATCGTCATTCGCCGGAGCAGGTCGTTGTCGCGTCGGCTCTTTCCCAGCCCGCGAACCTTGCGCACGGCGGCTCACGCCGTAAGGTGATCGAGGGGGGAGAAAGCAGCCGATGATCAGATGGATGTCCGCGCGCTCCATGCCATTGTTGCCAGAAACGCTGCCGGCACCGCGCGGCTGGGCGCTGACAGTCTATACGGCGGCGTGGATCGTCCTGATGGCCACCACGATCGCCATCACCGGCATCAATGCGTGGCGGGGTTCCAAGCCCATCGAATATGGCTGGCTGAACTACGGCGTGAGCGCCGACAACTCAAACCAGCACATTACAATTGTCACTGGGGCCGAGGCGATCGCGCAGGGGATCAAGGTCGATGACGCCATCCTGGCCATCGGCGGCGTTCCGACGGCCAAAATCGGAACGGACTATAATGCCGCCAGGGAAGCCCTGGCCCGTCCCGAGGGCGCGACGCTCGTCTTGACGCTCCAGGATGCGGGGGGACAGGTCCGCACCCACCGACTGACACGAAGCATAGCCAATACGCGAGAGAGCGAGAGGACCCGTACGCTGGGCGTAGCGATCGATCTGCTCGTCAACATCGCGACTCTTTGTGCCGCGACGTTGCTGTTCCGCCGCCGCCGCGAGCCGGTCCCGGCGATCCTGGCGCTCGCCTTCGTGCTGTCCGTGATCGGCCCGTCGTGGCAGGCCACCGTGTGGCTCGATCGACCGTGGTTGATAGACAGCCTTGCCCTGCTGAACCTGCTGTCCTGGCCGCTGCTGGTTCTGGGTTTGCTGGTGTTCCCGGACGGCCGCATGGGATCGCGCATGGCGTGGGCGATAGCGGGCGCCATCGTCCTGTGGACGGCATTTACTCTCACGAATCGGTTCGCCGCAATAACCGTTTCGATCGTCGCTATCATTGTTTTCCTTGCCCTCAGCGTTGCGCGCCTGCTGCTGCGCTATCGGCGGATGCCTCCCGGCATCGAACGGCAACAGGTTCGCTGGGGCATCTTCGGCCTCGCTGCGGGCGGCATCTGCCTGATGATTTCGGGGGGCTTAATTCTCGCTGCAGGACGAATCGGCGGCGCAGCTTACTGGCAGCTCCAGCTTGCCTCCGGTGTGGTTGGTCTCCTCGCAACCTTCTGCATGGTCGGCGGCCTGCTGATTTCGCTGATGCGCTACCGCCTGTATGATGCCGAAGCGGCGATCAGCCGCTCGGTCGCATATGGCGCGTTGACGGTGGCGCTGCTCGCCATTTTCGCGGGCACCGAGCGGGTCATCGAACTGCTGGGCGAGGATTATTTCGGACATGGACTCGGAGCGCTCGCCGGCGGCCTGGCGGCGGCGGCGGCGATGATCTCCCCGTTGCACCATCGGGTCAGCCATTGGGCCGAGCGCCGGTTTCAGAATCATCTCATTCAGCTTCGCCACGGCTTGCCCCTGCTCGTAGGCGATTTGCGCGAGACGGCGGGGCTGGAGCGACTTGCGGCGGCGGTCCTCGATGCCGTGCTCAAGGGCATACGTTCGAAACATGCCGCATTGCTGGTGGGCGACGCGATCGAGGGTGCGAAGGGCCTCCCGGCGCAGGACGTGGAGGCTTGGCTTGCCGCATGGGCCCCGCCGGCCGGCGATGCGCTCGATTGCGATCGGCGCGATCCGCTTTTCCCGGTGCGCGTCCCGCTCGATGCCGACGGACATGGCCGGATCGGCTGGCTGCTGATCGGCCCCCGTCCCGATGGCAGTTTTTTCGGAAAGGACGAGCGCGAGGCACTGGCCGAAATCGCCGACCCCGTGGCGCGCGCGGTCGACATCGTGCGGACGCGCGAGGCACGCGAGGCAAAGCAGGAGAGCCGATTGGCGGCACTTGCCGAGCGGCTCCACGGGCTCGAATCACTTCTGGCGACCGTGATCGGCGAAAGGCGCGCTGCACCCGCGGAATGAGGCATGGCGGCACCGTCCGATTCCATAGCTCGGCTTCCCGGCCGCCGACGGGCAACTAGCCGCCAGACTGGGCCGTCCGGAAGATGCCTGTTTCTATCGATCGGGGGTGAGCGGACCAGCCGGTTTCGGGAACTCCGATCGATCACCGGAATGGCGGGAAACAGGGGGCGCATTCCTGCCGGTCAGTAGAAACCCAACATCCTCCGCCGCGCATCCCATTCGAGCCGAATCCCGTTGGTCCGCAGCAGCTTCCGTGCGTTCAAATGCTTTGGATACCGCCCCTCGAGCGAGCTCCGCGTCGCGGGATCGGCGGTGCCGACCTCATCGATGGCGATGGATAGCTTCGTGTCCCGACAACGATCCGGGTGTTGATCGCAATCAGCGCCTCGCGCTTAGCCTCGGCGATGCCGAACTCTCGCGCAGACCGGACATGCTCGCGGGCGAGGTTCAAAATATCGGAGCGCTGGTCAACCCCGCCTGGTTCCTGGTGCGCTTTCGTGCGGCGGGTTTGCGATCAAATTTATCATAGCCGCCTGAAACGCACATTTGCCAGCGATCAAAATGCGATGATGAACGGAAATTGGCAGACATGGTTGAAGGGTTGCCTACCACCGCCCCGCTGCACGCGTGCAAGCCGGGGAAGACCCGCGCCTCTCCCGATCAGGCGAGCAGCGCGGCGGTCGCCATTGCGCTCAGCCTTTTCCGACGACTCTCGCTGTCCGCCGGATAGAGATAGGCCGATGAACTGATCAGGCCCTGGAAGACATTCGTGCAGATATAACGCGCTTCGGAGCGGGATAGGTCGAGGCGGATGCGCATAAGCAGATTGACTTCTCCCTCCCGAAAACCGCGCTGGTCGTCGAGAAAGCCGGGGCGATACCATTCCGGAATGTTGCTGACCTCGCGTACCGTGACCACCATCGCGTCACGCGCCTCGCCGGTGAAATCGATATAGCATCGGACATGCTCGCCCAATATGTCGAGATCGGAAAGGCCTGCCGTATCAATCGACGCAATGGCTTCTTTCGCAATTTTGGTGCCATATTCGACGATGGCGATAAGAATTGCGGCCTTATCCTTGAAATATTTGTACATCGCCGGGCCGCTCATCCCCGATGCGGCGCCGATCTCGTCCATGCTGACCGCATGATAGCCGCGCTCGCGGAAAAGGCGGGCGGAGGTGACGAGAATATGGTCCTTGCGATCCTGGACCTTTTGCGCGCGCCGACCCAATTTCTGCGGCGGGGATGACAAGGGCGCCTGGTCTGATGACATGCTGCGGCCTTGCCTGATCGGCGCGCGCAACGCAATGCGGTGGCGAAGAATATTATAACGATCGTTTCTGTTTTATGATATGGCGTGCCATGGATTTCACAGTCGTCGCCTCCGGGCTCCAATTTCCCGAAGGCCCTATCCCGCTCGCGGACGGCTCGGTATTGGTCGTCGAAATCGCGCGCGCGACGCTGACGCGAATAACCGCCGCGGGCAAGGTCGAGGTGGTGGCCGAGTTGGGCGGCGGACCGAATGGCGCGGCGATCGGCCCCGACGGCGCGGTCTATGTCTGCAACAATGGCGGAATGACCTTCGCGCGCGGACCTGATGGCACGATGTTCGCCAACGGCGTGCCCGACGATTATCAGGGCGGATCGATCCAGCGCGTCGACCCGACGACGGGGGCGTGGCAGACGCTGTACGAGACATGCGACGGGCGGCGGCTGAAAGGCCCCAATGACATCGTTTTCGACCGGACAGGCGGCTTCTGGTTCACCGATATGGGGAAAGCGGGTGACGACACCATCGACCGCGGGGCGCTCTATTACGCCCGACCGGATGGCTCGTCGATCCTGCGAGCCGACGTCCCGTTGATCACCCCGAACGGCATCGGCCTGTCGCTCGATGAAAAGACGCTCTGGATTGCCGAGACGCTTACCAGCCGGTTATGGGCCGTCGAACTCGGCGGGCCGGGGCAGCTCGCGCGGCCGGTCCATTTTCTCGCGCCGCCACGGGTGCTGGGGCCACTGCCCGGCTTTCAGATGTTCGACAGTCTCGCCGTCGAAGCCGGCGGCCGGATCTGCGTCGCCACACCCCTGACCGGGGCGATCACGATCTTCGGTCCGGACGGCAGCCATGATCAGATCGTCGTGCCCGATACGATTCCGACCAATATCGCGTTCGGCGGTGACGGCAACCGGACGGCCTGGATCACCGCGGGCGGGACCGGACGCCTGCTTCGGGCCGAATGGCCGCGCCCCGGCGCACCGCTTGCCTTCGGTTAGGCGGCGCCCTTGGCGATCCACTCGTCGCGAAGGACGCGCTTCAGAATCTTCCCCGTTTCGTTTTTCGGCAGTTCGTCGTGGGTTGTCGCGATGAGGGCGGGAATCTTGAAATAGGCGAGCCGGGTTGCGGCGAACGCCTGCAATTCGCTTTCTGCCAGCCGCGATCCCGGCGCCAGTTGCACGACGGCGGCGACGGTCTCGCCCAAAATCTGATCGGGCAAGCCGAACACCCCCGCGGCGAGCACCGCGTCATGCGCCATCAACGCATCCTCGACCTCGATGCTGTAAACATTCTCACCGCCGCGGATGATCATGTCCTTGGCGCGGTCGAGAAGCGTGATACGCCCTTCTTCGTCGATATGGGCGATGTCGCCCGAATGGAACCAGCCATCGCGAAAGGCCGTCGCGGTCGCCGCCGCGTCCTTCCAATAGCCGCGCAGGATGCTTGGACCGCGCAGGCAGAGCTCGCCAGCCACGCCCGGCGCGACCGCCCGCCCCGCTTCGTCGACGCACTTCACGTCGAGCACGGGCGTCGGCACGCCGACGCCGGCAGGCCGCGCTGCATAATCGAGCCCACCGTTGAACGTGCATCCCCCACTCGTCTCGGTTGCGCCATAGCCCGTGGCGGGAACCACCTGCGGCAGCTTTTCCTCAAGCCGCGCGTGGAGTTCCGGCCCCGCGGCCGCACCGCCGATCGCGGCGGAGACCAGGCTGCTCAAGTCATAGTTCTCGAAGTCGGGATGCTCGAGCATTTGCCAGACCATCGTCGGCACCGCGCCGAGCCCCCCAATCTTGAGTTGTTCGATCAACGCGAGCGCCTGGCCGACATTCCAACGGTACATCAACACCATGCACGCGCCACCGGCCATCGTCGCGGCCAACCCCGAATTGCAGCCGCCGACGTGGAACAGCGGCCCGCCGTAAAGATAGACGGGGGGCACCATATCCGGATCAGGCGTCAATATTTCACCGGTTCGGCGCATGTGCGACAGAGCGCCGTTGAAAGCGCCGCTGACGATGCAGCTGATCGCGTTGCGGTGGCTGCCGACCGCCCCCTTGGGACGGCCGGTGGTTCCCGACGTATAAAAGATCGTCGCGTCGTCGTCGGGCATCAGTCCGGGATCGGGCATGGGGGCGGAATCCTGAAAATCGGCCACCAGCGCGTCAAAGCCGTGGATCACCGCCCCCGTCCGGTCGGGCGCCCGCACCGCGACGATCGCGCGCAGCCCGAGGGTTTCAAAATGCAGCGCGAGGCGCTCGATCCGTTCGTCGTCGGCGACGACGATCGTCGATCCCGAATGATCGATGACATACGCCATCTCCGCCCCCGAACCCCAGGCGTTGATCGGTACGACGATCGCGCCGAGCAGGATCGTCGCCCAATAGGCGAGCGCCCATTCGGGATAGTTGCGCATGCAGATCGCGACCCGGTCGCCCTTGCGCACGCCAAAGCGGTGATGGAGCGCGGCCGCGAGCGCCTGCGCGTCGCGGTGAACGCGGGCATAGCTCAATTCGTCGCTCTCGAAATAGAGATAGGGCCGATCGGGGCGGCCCATCGCGGTGAAGAAAATGTCGCGCAGCGTCGAGGGCGCATTCGAATAGACGCGCATCATCCGTCCGCCGACGTCGCAGTCTTCCATGGCAAAGGGCGCGCCGGGGGCGGTCAGCCGGCGCAAGGCTTCTGCAGTCGAAACGGCGGCACGGTCGGTCATCGCATGTTCCCAGGTTTCGATCATTATCGGCGCGATCTTTCCGCCAAGTCCAGCGCGAGTTTCGCGACCGATGCCGGATGATTTTCCAACGGCAGCGGACGTGCCAGAGCCTGCCCGACCGCTTCGCGATGGAGCGCGGCCTGCGTGATGCAGGCGAGACGAAAGAGCGAAAAGGCCTGGTAGAGCGACAGGTCGGGCAGCCCCGAGCGCCCGGCCATACGGCAATAGGTTTCGAGGAATTCGCCTTCTTCGGGAATCCCCTCGCCGGCCCCGATCACCGTGCCGAAGACCGGCGAATCCCAGTGATACATCAGCGTGCAATAACCAACGTCGGTCAACGGGTCGCCCAGCGTCGACAATTCCCAGTCAAGCACAGCGGCGATACCGCTAAGGTCGGGGCGGACGACCATGTTGCCGAGGCGAAAGTCCCCATGGACAAGGCAGGTCGTATAGCCCGCCGGAACGGTCGATCCGAGCAGGGCGATCAGCCGCTCCATGACGGGTTCATGACCCATCTCGGTATCGCGGTAGAGCCGCGTCATCGTCGCGACCTGCCGTTCGAAATGCGTGTCGCCCGAACGCATTCCGAAACCCGACAGGCCGAGCGCGCGATAATCCGCGGCGTGCAGGCGCCCGAGGCATTCGGCGAGCGCCAGATAGATACGTCGCCGCGCGGCCGGATCGTCAGGAAGGTCTCCGTCGACGAAGACCGGACCGGGGACATAGGCCATCAGGTAAAAGGGCGTGCCGATCGGCCCGGCATCGTCACAATAATGAATCGGGCGCGGCACCGGCACCGCACTCCCCCGAAGCGCATTGATCACCCGATATTCGCGATCGATCCGATGCGCGCTCATCGCCGAGCGGCGGGCGGGCATCGCGCGCAGAACCTGCGCGCCCCCGCTCGCGGTGTCGACGCGATAGGTCGGATTCGAATAGCCGCTGCCGATCGGGCGGATCGCTACAAAGTCTTCAAACCCGCGGATACGTCGGCGCCCGTACCTGTTGATCGGCGCCAGATCGGGAGGCGCGGCGGCGTGCCAGGCCGCCGGCGTCGATGCAGATTCGTTCTCGCCTTCCATTTCAGCGGTCATGCCACCTCGGCGGCAAGATATTTCGCGAGTTCGGCGCGCGCGAGCGAACGGCAATGGACCTCGTCGGGACCATCGCCGATACGCAGTTCGCGCTGCATCACGAACATCTTGGGAAGCAGGGTGTCGGGACCGACCCCCGCCGCGCCAAAGGCCTGAATCGCGTCATCGATGACTTTCAACGCCATACGCGGCGCGGCGACCTTGATCTCGCCGATCTCGGTTCGCGCCAGCTTGTTGCCGAGCTTGTCCATCTTGTCGGCAGCGTTCAGGGTCAAGAGGCGGCACATATCGATGTTGATCCGCGCATCGGCAATCCGCTGTTCCCACACCGAATGTTCGTGGAGCGACTTGCCGAAGGCCCTGCGGCTGGTGAGGCGGCGGCACATGAGTTCGAGGGCGCGCTCGGCGGCGCCGATCGAGCGCATGCAGTGATGGATGCGTCCCGGCCCGAGCCGCCCCTGCGCGATCTCGAAGCCGCGATTCTCGCCAAGCAGCATGTTCGTCGCCGGAACGCGGACATTGTCGAGCAGGATTTCCGAATGGCCGAAGGGGACTTCGCCGAAGCCGAACGACGACAGTGGGCGCACAATGGTGACGCCCGGCGTGTCGATCGGCACGAGGATCTGCGACTGACGCCGGTGACGCTCGCCATCGGGATTGGTCACCCCCATGATGATCAGCAGCCTGCAATGGGGATGGAGCGAACCCGAGGTCCACCATTTGCGACCGTTGATCACATAATCGTCGCCGTCGCGAACGATAGTGGTGCGGATATTCGTCGCATCCGACGACGCGACGCCCGGTTCGGTCATGCCGAAGCCCGATCGGATCTCGCCGGCGAGCAGCGGCTTCAACCAGCGGTCCTGCTGCTCCTCGGTGCCATAGCGTTCGAGGATTTCCATATTGCCGGTGTCGGGCGCGGTGCAGTTGAAGACTTCGGGCGACCAGATGACGCGCCCCATCATCTCGGCCAGCGGCGAATATTCGAGGTTGGTCAGCCCCGCCCCATGCGGGCTGTCGTTGAGAAACAGGTTCCAGAGCCCCGCCGCCTTCGCCTTCGTCTTCAGCTCTTCCATCACGGGAATGGCTTTCCAGGGCAGCCCGTTGGCGGCCATCGCGTCGAGTTGCTCCGCATAAAGCGCCTCGGCGGGATAGACATGCACGTCCATGAAGGCGCCGAGCCGCGCCATCCATTCGCGCTGACGCGGTGAATAATCGAAATCCATTCTGGTCTCCTTGATCGAAAGGCCTCAGCGTCGCGCGCGCGCGCCGGACCACCAGGGATAGGTGGCGGGCATTCCCGTCGCGGGGCTGGAGGTGAAGCGCGGCGGCCGTTTTTCGAGGAAGGCGGTCACGCCTTCGGAAATGTCGGGCCCCTGGCTGAGGTCGGCGAACAGTTCGAGTTCGAGCGCAAAGAGGTCGCGGACATTGTCCATCTGCGGACAGTGCCACAGCATCTGCCGCGTCACCGCGACCGCGACGGGCGAGGTGTTCGCGGCGATTTCCTCCGCGAGTGCCAACGCCTCCGCCATCAACTGGTCGGGCTCGACGAGCTTGTCGATGAACCCTGCTTCGAGCGCTTCGTCGGCACCGAAAACGCGCCCGGTCAGGCACCAGCGGCGCGTCCAGCCGTCACCGACGAGCCGCGGCAGGAACCACGCCGTGCCGGACTCGGGCACGATGCCGAGCTTGACGAAGACAAAGCCGAAGCGGGCGCTCGTCGAGGCGATACGAAAATCCATCGGCAGCAGCATCGTGGAGCCAGCCCCCACCGCGGGTCCGTTGATCGCGCCGATGATCACTTTCTTGCAGTCGAGAAAGGCGGCGAGGAATTCATGATCACGGGTCGCGAATTCCTCGCCAGTTGGTACCCCCTCGCGGCGAAACACGTCGGCGCCGCCATCGAGATCCTGTCCGGCGCAAAAGGCGCGGCCTGCGCCGGTGATGATGATCGCGCGAACGCTGTCGTCATCGTCGGCGGCACGGACCGCATTTTTCAGATCCTGTCCGAGTTGCGGGATATGCGCGTTGAGCCGCTCGGGACGATTGAGCGTGATGATGCATGTCGCGCCTTCCTGCCGGACGAGGATCGTCGAATAGTCCATCGCCCGCGCCTCAGAAGCTCTTGCGCAACGTCAGGCCGTACATCCGCGGCCGATTATAGGCGCGGCTGTTCGATCCGAAGGGCGCGCCGACCGTCAGCCCCTCGACCGCCGCCACCTTGCTGGTGACATTGGTCATATAGGCTTCGAGATTGAGCCCTTCGTCGGGCCATTCGAGGCCGGCGCGCAGGTTGAGGATGGCGTAACCGTCCTGCGAAATCGCCTCGTCGTTGAACGGATTGAAAAAGGCCTTCGACTGATAGCGCAGGTCGCCGCCGAACGAGAGGTTCATCTTGTCGGTCAGCGCGGCGCGATAGTCGGCCGAGATCGAGCCGCTCCATTTGGGTGCGTTGACGAGGCGGTTGCCCGACAGATCGGTAAGCGGTTCGGTGCGATAGATGAAATCCTTGTACCGCGCATCGAGATACGAGCCCGAGGCGCGAATCGTGAAACCGCTGACCGGTATGGCCGTCAGTTCGAGTTCGACGCCCTTGATGTCCGCGCTCGCCGCGTTGGTAAGGATCTGCGTCGCATTGCGGAACACCGCGACCTGCAAATCCTTATACTTCATATAGAAGGTCGCGAGGTTCAGCGTCAGCTTGCGGTCGAGCCACTGCGTCTTGGCGCCGAATTCGAAGCTATCGACATATTCGGGATCGACCGGCTGGCTGATCGCGGTCAGGCTCGAATAGGCGGCGCTGTTGAAATTGCCGCTGCGAAAGCCGCTCGCATAGCTGAGATAGAAGAGCTGGTTCTCGGTCGGCTTGAAGTCCAGAACGAGGCGGCCCGAGACATTGTCCCAGCTCTTTTCGAGATCGAGATGATCGAACCCGCGCGGGAAGAGGCCGCCCCGCACATCGGGCGCCGCGGTCACATAAATGATCGATTCGCCGCTGAACTCCCGCTTCTCATAGGAATAGCGCAAACCGCCGGTCAGTTGCAGCCGGTCGGTGATCGACCAGGTGGCGTCGCCGAACGCGGCGTAGCTGTCGTTCCGCTGCTTCCACGGATAATCGATCGTGTTCGCGACCGGCAATCCGACGATGCCCGCCGCCTGGAAAGCCGGGGTGTCCGGAAAGGTGGTGAAGGTGAAATAGCCGGGGGGCAGCGTCACCCCGTTCGGATTGAGCACGCAAGGCTGGGGGTCGAGCGTGCAGTGAAAGAAGGCCAGATACCAGTTCGAGTTGAATTTCTCGCGGACATATTGCCCGCCGAGCGACCAGCGAACGGGGCCGTTCTCGCCCGACAGCCGAAGCTCCTGACTCGCGGCCCAGGCCGTCGTGTCATATTTGATCTCGACCAGCCGCCCGGGGCCGTTGTCGCCGTCGTCGAGATTGTCGCGCGAAACGTCGAGATAGGAGCTGATCGAATTGATCTGGCCAAGCGGCGTGTCGATCGTCGCGATCAGATTGACTCCCGACTGACGGATCTTGTCATAGGCCGGAACGTCGCGGCTCGTCTCGCGATAGCCCGGTGACGCATTGCCGAGAATGTCGGTGCCGCCCGGAAGCGGCCCTTCGAGCCGCCGCGCGCCGCTGTCGCCGTCGCTGATCCCGTCATATGCCTGAAGCAGGATATCGACGGCCTCCGACGGATTGTAGCGAAGCTGGCCGCGAACCGCCCAGGCATCGGTAAACCCGCCGCGTCGGCCGGTGACCGGATTGCCGAGATAGCCGTCCTGTTTGCGCATGACGCCGCTGACACGCGCCGACCAGTCGTCCGAGATCGGCAGGTTGATCGCGCCTTCGAGCTCGAAACGATCGTAATTGCCATAGGTGATGCTGGCGTAGCTGCGCCCGCCCGTCGCCTGTGGCTTGCGGGTGATATATTTGATCGCCCCGCCATTGGTGTTCTTGCCGTATAGCGTGCCCTGCGGCCCGCGCAGCACCTCGACCCGGTCGAGGTCATAGAGCTGGAAATTCTGCCCGATCGCGAGGCCGATGTAGACATCGTCGATATAGGTTCCGACCCCGGGATTGAGGTTGGGAACGAAGTCGTTGGTGCCGATCCCGCGCAAGGTGACTTTCGGCACCGCCGCGAAATTGCCGCTTACCCGCAAGTTGGGCACCAGCGTCGGCAGGTCGTTCGCTTCGGTAATCCGGCTGGCGGTCAGGCGATCGGCGCCGATGACGGTGGTCGCGATCGGAACATCCTGCAGCCGTTCATTGCGGCGCTGCGCGGTCACGATGATATCGCCGCTCTCGCCACCATCCGTTCGCTGGTCCGACGGCGCCGCTTCGGCCGCCTTCGCCTCAGGCGCTTCGGCCGCCCAGGCCGAAGCCGCGCTCGCCATCGCCGTACCCGCGGCGGCGAGCAGGAGCGCCCGACGCATCTCGATCAGCTTTTTCATAATCCCTCCCATGATCCGGCCTGCTTTGCTGCAAGTCCCAGTTTTGCGGCGACCGATTCCCTATGTCGCCCCATTCATGAACGATCGTTATCAGTTTGTGGGTTACGCGGCAATAAAAAAATGATAACGATAATTATCACTTTGAAAAAAGCGAGCAGGGGGGAGCAGAATCTGATGAAAAATAATGGCTTCGGGGAATCGGCAGGGCGTCGTTATGTCGTCGTCGGGGCGCTTGGTTTCGCCTATATGCTCAACTTCCTCGATCGACAGTTGCTTGCAATCCTCGTCGAGCCGATCCGGGCCGAGCTTCATCTCAGCGACACGCAGATCGGGATGCTCTCCGGGCTCATGTTCGCGCTCTTCTATACCCTCTTCGGAATCCCGGTCGCGATAATCGCCGATCGGGGCAACCGCATCCGCCTGGTCGCCGCTGCCTGCGGGCTCTGGAGCCTGTTCACCGCTTTGTCGGGATTCGCCAGGGGCTTTGCCAGCCTCGCCTTCGCACGAATCGGCGTCGGCATCGGCGAGGCGGGATGCGCGCCGCCCTCTTTCTCCATCCTCTCCGATTATTTTCCGCCCGAACAGCGCGGTCGCGCCCTTGCGCTCTATGCGCTCGGGATTCCGGCGGGCAGCTTCATCGGCGCATTTGCCGGCGGCTGGATCGCTGCGGAATATGGCTGGCGAACCGCCTTTCTGGCACTAGGCGCGGTCGGGCTTGCCTTTGCGCCGCTGCTGCCGCTGATCGTTCGCGAACCCCAGCGCGGACGCTATGACGCTCCTCGTGAAACGATCGATCAACCGGGGATCGCGCAGACGCTCGCCTTTTTCTGGCACTCACCGCTCTTCATTCTGACATCGCTCGGCTGCGGACTGACCGCCTTTTGCGGTTATGGCCTGTTGAGCTGGACGCCCGCCTACCTCGGGCGCGTTCAGGGCATGACACTTGGCCAGATCAGCGCCTTCTTCGCGATCGCCAGTGCCGGCTCGATGGTCCTCGGGGCGTGGATCGGCGCATGGATCGCAGATCGCGCGGGGGCGCGAAACCCCGTCAATTATTCCCGGCTGCCGGGCTTCGCCTTCCTGGCCTCGGCGCCCTTCATCGTCGGCTTCGGTTTTGCCGATAGCTGGCAAGCCTCGCTCGCGCTGCTCGTCCCCGCGCTGATCTTTACCTCCATCCATTTCGTTCCCGCGCTCACCTTGCTGCAGAACCGCACGCCGCCTCAATATCGCGCCACGGTCAGTTCAATCCTCCTTTTCCTGATCAACCTCATCGGCCTCGGCTGCGGACCCTTGTTCGTCGGCATGATGAGCGACGGGCTGACGCCGACTCACGGCGACCGGGCACTGGGGATCGCGCTGCAATCGCTGGCGCCCTTCGCGATCCTGGCCTTCGTCTGCCAAATGGCCGCGGCCTCCCAGATCCGGAAGGAAGGCCATGCCGCCTGAGGATCGATCAGAAAAGCTCCGCAAGCGCTTCCACGTCGAAACCCTTCAGACCCGCGACGTCACCGGCACGTATCTTGGCGACCCACAGGGGATCGGTGAGCAAGGCACGGCCGATGGCGATCAGGTCGAATTCGTCGCGTGCCATCCGCTCGAGCAATCCGTCGATCCCGGCGACGGTCGCGCCCTTGCCGCGAAAGGCGGTCATGAACTCGCCCGACAGCCCGACCGAACCGACGCTGATCGTCACCGCGCCGGTCAGCTTCTTTGCCCAGCCCGCAAAGTTCAGGCCCTTCTCGCCATCGATGTCCGGAAATTCGGGTTCCCAGAAACGCCGCTGCGAGCAGTGCAGCACGTCGGCACCGGCATCGACCAGCGGCTGCAGCCAGTCGCTCATTTCATCGGGCGTTTCGGCGATCCGCGCCGCATAATCCTGCTGCTTCCACTGGCTGACCCGCAGGATGACGGGAAAGTCGGGGCCGACCGCGGCGCGCACCGCGGCGATCGCCTCCACCGCGAACCGCGCGCGCTCGCGGATCGTCGGTCCGCCGTAGCGATCGGCGCGCAAATTGGACCCCGACCAGAAGAATTGGTCGATCAGATAGCCATGCGCGCCGTGCAGTTCGACCGTGTCGAAGCCCAGGCGCTTCGCGTCGGCCGCCGCCTTGGCGAACGCCGCGATCGTGTCGGCGACCGCCGCGTCGCTCATCGCTTCGCCATGCGCGTCGTCGGGGGCATTATATCCCGACGGGCTTTCGGGCGGGGCGTTCGGAACCCAATCGGTCAAATGGGTCTTGACCGCGCCGGTATGCCAGATTTGCGGCCCCATCTTGCCGCCGGCGTTGTGAACGGCGTCGATCACGCCCTTCCATCCCGCGAGCGCCGTCTCGCCGTGAAAAAGGGGAATGCCGGGGTGGTGGCGCGCGGCTGGGCGATCGACGACCGTACCTTCGGACAGGATCAGGCCGACCCCGCCTTCGGCACGGCGCCGGTAATAGGAGGCATTGGCCGCGCCGGGCACGCCGTCGGGGGCCAAAGTACGGGTCATCGGCGCCATCACGATGCGGTTGGCAAGCTCCAGCGAGCCGAGGCGGAACGGACGAAACAGCGGATCGGTGGCGTCAGAGGTCATGCACTGCAACTCCCTTGGTGCGGATAGGTCCGCTAGCTAATCACGCGACGCCCGGCGTCAATCAGGCACAATGAGGTGACCAGATGTATCGGAGGAAACCTGTGATCCCGCTCCTCGCCATCGACACGCCCGGCCGCGCGCTGTTCGACCAGCTCGCTGACAAATGGTCGCTCGCCATCCTGGCATCGCTCGGCGGCGGCGCCATGCGGTTCAATGCCATTCGGCGCGATCTGGGCGGCATTACCCAAAAATCGCTGACGCAGTCGCTGCGCCGGCTCGAACGCAATGGCTTGCTCGCAAGGCGGGTCATCGCGACGTCGCCGATCGCGGTGGAATATGAAATCTCCCCGCTCGGACGCGCGCTCCACGACAGTTTCAGGGCGCTGGAAAAAGGGTTGTGCGATCATCTCGCCGACGTGGAGAAGGCACGTGCGCTGTTCGATCGGCGATGGAACGCATTATGAGGTTTCCATCCCGAGTTCCGCTAGAAGCTCCAACGTGTCGGCGCCGAGCGAGGGTGCGGAACGACAATCGGCGTTCGCCCCTGACATCCACAGCGGCGCGCGCGCAATCGGCGCCATCGCGGCGGCATCCCCGACTTTCCGGAAATGAAACAGGTCCGCCGCGGCGACCTGTTCGTTCGCCAGAATATCACCGGGTGCGAGCACCGGCCCGGCCGGAATACGCGCCGTGCTCAACGCCGACAGGGCGTCATCACGCATTCGGGCCGCGCACCACTGGCGCATCACGGCCAGGATGGGCTCGCGATTGTCTCCGCGCAAAAGGTCGGAGGCAAAGGCGGGATCCGCCGGCCAGTCGTCGCGGCCAAGCAGCCGCGCGAGCCGGTCGAAGATCGGCTGGCCAACGACGTGGACGACGATCCAGCCGCCGCGCGTTTCGAAAAACCCGATCGGGGCAGCGCCCGCCGCCTCGCTCCCCAGCGGCGGCCGGTTTCGCGCGGCAAGTTCCTGTTCGATGACCTGCGCATTGGTGCCGTTGATCGCCGAGGCGAGCAGCGACCCTTGCACATGCTGTCCGCGGCCGCTCGCGCGGCGCTGCATGATGGCAAGGACGGCGCCATATGCGCAGTGGACCGCGGTACTGAAATCGACCCACGACACCTGGGTGCGCGCCGGCCCCGCGGACGATCCGCTGAGATAGGCGGCACCGCACATCGCCTGGCCGATGCTGTCGAAACCCACCCGATCCTTCCACGGACCCTGCGTCCCGAAGGCCGACATGGTGACGAGGATGATGTCGGGTTTGATCGTGCAAAGCTGCGGATAGTCGAGCCCCATTCGTTCGAGGGTCCGGTCGGGCAGATTGGCGACGACGATGTCGGCGGTTTCGACGAGTTTGCGCGTGATCTCCCGCCCGCGCGCCGAGGTCGGATCATAGGCCATGCCGCGCTTGTTGCGGTTCATCTGGAGGAAAAGCGCGCCATCGCCATTATCGGCGACGGGCATGACGAACCGGTCTTCGCTTCCCGCCTCTTTTTCGATCCGTATGACGTCGGCGCCATAGTCGGCGAGCAGCGCCGCGCAATAGGGCCCGGCGATGTATCGGCCGAAGTCGAGGACGCGAACGCCAGCAAGCGGGAGCGGAAGATCAGACATGGGTAAATCCTGACTGTGGAACGAGGAGCGGCCTTGCGACGGGGGCCGGAAGTCCGTAGGCCGAAGGCCCTGCAAACGACCGGGACGCGCGATGAAGGCCTCCAGCAGAGAAGCCCCGATCAACGATCGGCGACCGAAGGCCGGACGGCGCGGAACAGGCACGCTGACGCGCGAGCGCATCGTCGGCGCCGCAATCGCGCTGATCGACGCGCAGGGCATCGCCGCGCTCAGCATGCGCGAACTCGGGCGCGAGCTTGGGTCGTCGACGATGGCGGTCTATCGTTATTTCGAGAATAAGGGCGACCTGCTCGACGCGGTGATCGACGCAGTCGTCGGCGCTTTCGAGCCCGAGAGCATCGACGGCGACTGGGCCGCGAAGGCCAGGGCGATGAGCCTGCGCGTGCGCGGCGCGATGCTCGCGCATCCCGAGCTTGCCGACATGATCGGGCGCGAGTTCCGGCGCTCGCCGACATCGCTGCGCGTCAACGCGCATATGATCGAGATATTGAGCGATAGCGGCGTCCCCGATGCGGCGCTCGCGCAAACCTATTGGACGATATCGAGCTATACCACCGGCTATGCGCTGCTCGAGGCGCAGGTCCGCCGCCGCTCGCGGCAGGCGGGCGACAGCGGGTCGCCGACGGCCCGCGCCCGAAAACTCGGCGACATGATGCGCCCGGTCGAGGGGATTTCGGCAAGAGCGCTCGAACTCGCGCCCGCGGTGCTGGCGCAGCCGCTCGACGAGGAGCAGTTTCTCTTCGGACTCGACTGCCTGCTCGCGGGCCTTGCGGACCGCCTCGATGCGCCCGGCGTGCGCGGTCAAAGCGAAGCGTAGATCGCGCCGATCAGGCCGGCCAGGCGCGGGTCGGGACCTTCGGTCGCCTCGCGCATATAGTTCATGGCATAGCCGACACCGATCCGTGCGACCGGGTCGGCAAAGCCGAACGACCCGCCCCAGCCATGATGCCCGAAACTTTCGTCGTGCGGACCATAGACCTTCAGACCCGAATTGAGGCCAAAGCCGACCCCCCAACTCATCGGAAAGCGCAGGACCAGATCCTCATTCTCGATCTGGACGCGCGTCGCGTCCGCAAGCGCCGCTTCGCTGACGATTTCGGTTCCGGCGATGCGCCGGTCGGTGGCGAGCGCCGAATAGAGCGTCGCGATGCTGCGCGCATTGCCCTGTCCCGCGGCCGATGGCGTGCCCTGCGCGCGCCAGGCGCGGGTGTTGGCGAGGATATGGCTCTGCGGCGTGTGGACCTGTGCGAGCCGCTGATAGCGGTTGTAATGCTCGACCCCACCCGACACCGGCTGGCCGTCATGGACGAGTTCGGCAACGCGATGCTCCTCGCTTGCGGGCAGGCCCATGTGGAAATCGACGTTCAGCGGCGTGCCGATCTCGTCGCGAAAATAGTCCCCGACACTCTTGCCGACGATGCGTTTGAACAGCCCGTCGCCGAGCGGCCCGATGCTGAGCGCATGATAGCCCGACCGGGTTCCGACCGGCCAATGCGGCGTCTGTCGTGCGAGCAGGTCGGCGACATGATCGGTGTCGAGAAATTCGGCTTCGCTGAGCGGATTGTCGGGGCCGCAAAGCCCCGCCTGGTGCGAAAAGAGCTGGGCGACGGTCACACCCTCCTTGCCGCCGGCGGCGAATTCGGGCCAATAGTCGGCGACCGGGCGGGCGAGGTCGAGCTTGCCTTGCCCCGCGAGCCGCGCGACGCACAGCGCCATCACGCCCTTCGTGGTCGACCAGACGTTGACCAGCGTATCGCTTTCCCATGGCCGGACACGCGCGCCATCGGCATGGCCGCCCCACAGGTCGACGATCTTTTGCCCGTCGCGGAACAGGCAGAAGGAGGCGCCGATCTCGCCTTCGTCGATGAAATTCTGTTCGAAAGCTCGGGCAACAGCTGCGAAAGCTTTGTCGCTATGACCCTCGATACGGATGTCAGACATGGCAATTCCGATTGTCGTGATGGTGAAAGGAAGGCGGCAGGATCGCGCCCGGGCTTAACGAAGTTTCAGGCTGAGCGTCGCGCCATAGGTCGCGGGCATGCCGGCGAAGCGCACGGTCGTGTCGAGATTGGCGTTCGCGGCGGTCCAGTAATAGGCGTTGCCGACGTTGCGTCCCCAGATGGTGAAGCGCCACCGGCCGTCGGGCGCCTCGACCCCGGCGCGAAGGTCGACGAGCGTATACGCCTTGGTCGCCAGCAGCGGCAGTTCGCCAAGCTGGCTGTTGGACTTGCCCTGATAGGTCATCCCCGCGCCGACGAAGGCGTCGAGGCGGCCGCCGACGCTCCATTGATAATCGGCGTTGGCCAGTCCGTGCCATTTCGGCGTGTTCGGGAAGGGCTCGCCGCCGAAGTTGCGCACCGCGCCCGTGGCATCGAACCCGGTGTAATTGTCGAGTATCTTTGAATCGATATACGAGCCCCCGGCCGACAGCTTGAATCCGCGTGCCGGTGCCCAGACGAATTCGAGTTCGGCACCACTGATCCGCGACTTGGGGACGTTGGCCAGCCGGATCAGCGGACCGAAGACCGGATCGAGCACTTTGCCGAGGAATTGCTTTTGCCGATAATCATAATGGAAGATCGCGCCGTTGACCTGTAGCGTGCGGTCGGCGAGGGTTCCCTTGAACCCTGCTTCATAGGCGATGAGCGATTCCTGCACCGCAGGTTCGAGCTGGCTTTGCAGCGTCGCTGCGAGCGTCGGAAAGCTCCCCGCCTTGTAACCCTTGCTGACGTTGGCATAGATGAGGATGCGGTCGGCGGGCTTCCAGTCGATGCCGGCGCGCCACGAGAGACTATCGTCTTTGAGCTGATCGACGACAAGCCCCGGCACAAAAGCGGCATCGGCGCTGAAACATCCACCGGGGGCAATGGGAGCCACCGGCGGGAGGCCCGCACCCGCCCGGAAGACATTGAGCAATGTGCCGAAACTGTTCGCGGTCACCCCGTCGCCCGCATCGGCAGTGCAGCCGTTGTAATTGATACGATTGCGCGAATAGCGCACCCCGCCATAGAGCCGAAGGCTGTCGGTCAGCGCGACATCGCCATTGCCGAAGATCGCGATGTTGCGGCTTCGCTGGTTGTTGATGTCGCGAAAGCTTTCGAAGAGCGGCAGGCCGAAGGGCACGAACGTATAGGCGACCGTGCTTTCGGGGTTCGTCACCAGTCCGTCTTCGAGCACCTTGTCGCGCGAATAGCTGCCGCCGACGAGGATATTGGCGCGCGCGCCGATCTTGGCGGCGAGGCGCAGTTCCTGCGAGATCGAGCGGATGCGGCCGTCGGTATATTGGTCGATGTTCGACAGCGTCGTCCCGTCGATGTCCTGATATTGCCGCTCGCGATACCGGCTATAGGAGGTCAGCGAGGTCAGGCTGACGCTGTCCGACAGATCCTGTTCGAGGCGCAGCACCCCCTGGAAATAATGATTGTCGCGGGCATAATCCCCACCCGGATTAAAGTCCGCCGCGCGGGCGTTCGCCGGCGCGAGCGGATAGGTGAGCAGGCCCGCGACGAACGGCGCCGCCGCCGGGATCGACGGGGTAATGGCGATCGCCTGGCCCGCCTGCACATCCGACTGATCGATGAAGCCGCTGATCGTCAGATTGGCGCGAAAGCTCGATGACGGCTCGAAGGCCAGCGCGAAGCGGCCGTTGGTGAAATCCTCGCGGCCGTTCCTGGCGCCGCTCGTGTAGCTGCGCTGCCAGGGCCCCATGTCGCGATGCTCGACCGCGAGGCGCGCGCTCAGCGTGTTGCTCAGCGGGCCGCTGACATAGCCGCCGAGCTTCCACGCGTCGAAGCGGCCATAGCTCGCGTCGAGACCGGCCTCGAATTCGCGCGTCGGCTTCGCGGCGATATAGTTGATCGCGCCGCCGGTCGCATTCTGCCCGAACAGCGTGCCCTGCGGACCCTTGAGGATTTCGACGCGCTCGAGGTCGAGGTTCGCGCCGCGAGTCTCGATCGCGAACGGGATCGGCGCTTCGTCGACATAGATGCTGACCGTGGGGCGTCCGCCGAGGCTGATATCGCTGAAGCCGACGCCGCGCAGCGTATAGATCGGCGATCCCACATAGGAGTCGGTATAGTTGAACGAGGTCGCGATCTTGCCGAGGTCGCGCGGCTCGATGACGCCGGCGGCTTCGAGATCGCTCGCGGTCGCGACCGAAATCGACATCGGGACGCTGTTCGCGGACTCCTCGCGCTTTTGGGCCGTGACGATGATCTCATCGAGCTGGGGCGGCGCATCGGCGGCGGGGTTCGACTGGGCCAGCGCCGGCGGAGCCGCGACGGCGGCAAGCGCGGCGCCTGCCGCAAGCCATGTCCGGTGGCGGCGCAGGGGGCCGGGCGGGGACGCGCCGTTCGGCTTGGGATCGGTGTTGGTCATATTCTCCCCCTGATTGATACCTACCCGCATCCCTGATGGATGTCGCGGCGGCTTGTGGTTTTCAGGAGGGATAGAATCCGCGTTCGGCGCCCCGGTTGCTAGGGTCTGCGTCCCCGCTCCGCTGCGGACATTTTCGGACAGGCGCTAGGCCGCATAGCGCAGGCGATAGGCCGAAGGGCTCTCCCCGAACCAACGGTGGAAGGCGCGGCGGAAACTTCGCGAATCCTCATAGCCGAGGAAGTCGCCGACCTGCTCGATCGTGTGACCGGCATGAAGGAGCGTGGTCGAGCGCGTCATCCGGATCTCGTCGCGGATCTGGCGGAAGGAACAGCCCTCCTGCTCCAGCCGCCGCGCCATCGTCTTTGGCGATACGCCCCACCGAAAGGCGAGATTCTGCTGGTCGACGTCTTCGAGAAGCGCGAGGCGGACCTTGTCGGCATAGGAGCCGCCGCTAGCATAGGCCATGGGCCGCAGCACGAGATCGGCGAGCAAGTCGTGGACCGCGTGGCGCCAGGAATCGATCTCGCGGCGTTCGATCGGGCTGTCCGCGACCTCGGCGGCAAAGAGAATTTCGAGATCCTCGCCATCGTGAACGACGGGCGCGCCGAGGAGGCCGAGCAGCGTCGATTGCGACGTGGCGCGCGCGCCGGGCGCGCGGACGCGTTCGACCTTGAGCGGGTGGCCCGCCATCCAGCTGAAGATCGCGTAAAAGACGGCGGCGGTCCCCTCGAGCATGATGTCCCGCACCGCGCCGCCCGGCGTTTCGGCCTGCCAACGCAGCGCGAGGCCCGTCTGGCGCCGCGCGACGCCGACATGCAGGCCGGGGACGATGATTGCCGCGGCCTCGGCATAGGCCCGCATGGCTTCGTGGATCGTCCCGCTCAGCAGCATGCGCGCGATGAGAAGATTGGTGCCCCCCGGCTTCAGGCGCGACCCGAGGACGCAGTGCATCTCGTCGTCGATGAGCAGCGCATGTTCGGAAAATATCCGCCAGCAAAGGTCGGCGGGCACGACGAGGCCGGGGTCGTCGTCTTCGCCGACGCCATAGCCTTGAAGAAGGCGGCGCACCTCTTCGCGGGGTCGCCCGTCGGCGCCCAGAAAGATGACGAGGTCCTGATGGCAAAGGCCATAAAGCCGATGATCGCGATCCATGGAGCTATCCCTTCCCGTCCCGGGATCGTCGGGAGACGACTAGCCGGCGTTTCGGATCGCATTCTATCAATTGTGTACGACGTACGCAATATGCTGGACCACCGTGGCGATCATGCTTATGCAGACGGTAACCGGAAAATGGGCGGGAGAAAGAAAACCATGTCGAATCAGAGCAATGGAGTATCGAGCGGGCGCTTTGCGAACCGCGTGATTCTGGTGACGGGCGCCGCGAGCGGCATCGGCCGCGCCTGCGCTGTGCGGCTTGCGCGCGAAGGCGCCAACATCGTTGCGCTCGATCTGGACGCCGACGGCCTCGCGTCCCTGGCCGCCGAGATCGAGTCGGTGGGCGGTGGCTGCGAGACCCTGTGTGGAAATGTGACCGAGCTGGAACGGATCGACGCCGCCGTCACCTGTGCGACCACGCGCTTTGGGCGGCTCGACGGCCTGATCAACAATGCCGGCATCGGCGGGCCGATGGAGCGTTTCGACCGCTGCTCCCCCGACGATTTCGACCGCATGATCGCGGTCAACCTGCGCTCGGCCTGGTATGGAACCAAGGTCGCGCGAAAGCCGCTGCTGGCGGGCGGCGGCGGCGCAATCCTCAACGTCGCCTCGATGGCGGGGCTCGTCCCGAACCGCAACCATTCGCTTTATGGCATGACCAAGGCGGCGGTGATCAGCCTGACCTATCACGCCGCGATGGACTATGCCGCCGACGGCATCCGCGTGAACTGCCTCTGCCCCGGCCCGGTCGAGACGCCGATCTTCGAACAGATGCGCCGCAACCTCGGCGAGGACGTCTATGACGGTGCGCGGCGCCAGTTGATGCGTCGCACCCTGCTCGGCCGCTTCGGCGACGCCGACGAACAGGCCGCAGCGGCCGCCTTCCTGCTCAGCGACGACGCCTCCTTCGTCACCGGCATCGCGCTTCCGGTCGACGGCGGCTGGTCGATATCGGACGGCCAGACACCAACACGGCCGTCAGCCGCGGGGTGAAAGCCCCGCGGCTCGATAGACGGCATCGATGCCCTCCATCGTCGCGATGCTGCCGGCGAGATCGATGAGCGGAACCTCCATCCCGTGCACGACGCGCGAAAAGGCGGCCGCTTGAAACACATAGGTCGGCGTCCGGTCGAACGTCATCGTCTGCACCTTGCCCGCCACCTCCATTACCGCGCTGTTGCCAAGATGCGGCAGGAACGGATTGTCGATGCGGAGCGTCGCAAGCGCTCCTCTGATCGTCAGCCAGGCGCGCAGGCGCGGCGCGGCGAGCGACGCCTGCACCCGTCCCTTCGCTCCGCTGCCAAAGCCGAAGTCCGCGCGCATGCCGCGATCGATCTCTGGCCCTGCCAGGTCCGCTTCCGCCGAGAGGACGATGGGCTCTTCACCCGTCACCCACCGCAATGCGCCAAGGCAATAGCTGCCGACGTCCATCATCGCCCCGCCGGCCAGCCGCGCATCGAAGCGGATGTCGTCGGCCGCAACGAACGTCCCCGGAATCTCGAACCCCGCCTCGACCGCTTCGATCCGGCCCAGGCGCCCGGCGGCGAGCAGGTCGTCGACGAACCGCGCCAGCGGGTGAAAGCGATAGTGGACCGCCTCCATCAACGACAGGCCGTTCGAACAGGCGGTCTCGGCCATGCGCCGCGCATCGGCGGCGTTGGAGGCGAGCGGCTTTTCGCAAAGCACCGCCTTCCCGGCCTTGAGCGCCGCGATGGCCCAATCGGCATGAAGGGCGCTGGGCAAGGGAATATAGACTGCGTCGAGCGCCGGATCGGCCAACATGGCGCCGTAGCTGTCGTAGCTAGCGGTTATACCATGCTCGGCCGCGAACGCTGCCGCCTTCGCGCCATCGCGCGAGGCCACCGCCGCAATCTCCAGCCCCGGCACGAACGGCGCCGCGTCGATCATCGCGGCCTTCGCGATGCGCGCGCAGCCCAATATCCCGATCCGCACCATCATCATCCTCTCCTCCCGCCTGCGGCGAGGATGGGCAGCCCGCGAGGTGCTGTAAACCGACGCCGCCGCGCGTGGCCGCAAATGTCCGGCGGCGGCTGACTGCACTGCCCCTGTCGCCCCTGCCAAGCGATCGCCATGGTTCGGCGCGATTTCGCCAAGGTGGGAAGATGCCATGCCAAGCCTGTTCGACCCGGTCGCCCTCGGCGCCCTCATCGTCCCCAACCGGATTTTGATGGCGCCGCTCACGCGCACGCGCGGCAGCGCCGATCATGTCGCGACGCCGATCATGGCCGATTATTATGCCCAGCGCGCGAGCGCCGGGCTGATCGTTTCGGAAGCGATCGGTATTTCGCGGCAGGGCCTCGGCATGCCCCATGCGACCGGGCTGTGGCGCGACGATCAGGTGGCGGGATGGCGCCGCGTCACCGACGCCGTCCATGCCGCGAACGGGCGGATCATTGCCCAGATCTGGCACATGGGCCGTATGGTGCATCCCAGCTTCACCGACGGCGCGACGCCCATCTCATCGTCGTCGACACGCGCGCCCGGCCGGGCGCATACCTATGACGGACGCGCGCCCTATGCCGAGGCGCGGCCGCTCGCCCGCGAAGAAATCGTCGAAGTGGTCGAGGATTATCGCCTGGCCGCGCGCAATGCGCTGCGCGCCGGCTTCGACGGGGTGCAGGTCCACGCCGCGAACGGCTATCTGATCGACCAGTTCCTGCGCGACAACGCCAACCACCGCGACGATGATTATGGCGGCGGCTTCGACAATCGCATGCGCTTCCTCCTCGACGTCACCCGCGCCGTCTGCGCCGAAGCCGGAGCCGACCGCACGTCGGTGCGCCTTTCCCCCAACGGCGATACGCAGGGCGTCAACGACAGCGACCCCGAGCCGCTCTTCGCCGCCGTGGCGCGGGCGCTCGATCCGCTCGGCCTCGCCTTTCTCGAATTGCGCGAGCCGCCGCGCGACGGCACGCTCGGGATGGCCGATCGCGACCCGATCGCCCCCGCCATCCGCGCCAACTTCGGCGGAAAGCTCGTCCTGAACTCGGACCTGACGCGCGAAGCCGCCGAGCGGCTTGTCGCCGATGGCGCGGCCGACGCCGTGAGTTTCGGCCGCCTGTTCATCTCGAACCCCGATCTTCCCGAGCGCTTCGCACGCGATCACCCGCTCAGCGACTATGATCGCGCGACGAGCTACGCCCAAGGGCCCGAGGGCTACACCGACTATCCGGCCGCCGCGCCATGACCGAAACTGTCCGCCGTCCGCTGGGGCACCGGGACCTTCCGGGGACTATCGGCCACGCTAGGCTGGCGGGCCAGTACCGGAAGGAATCTTGCATGCTATCGCTCGGCCTTATTGGGCCTCTCCGCCTCCCCAGAAAGGGCCCCCGATGACCGGTCTCCGTCTTGCGGAAAAGGTCGCGGTCATCACCGGCGGCGCCAGCGGCATCGGCCTTGCGACCGCGCGCCGTTTTCTGGACGAGGGCGCGAAAGTCCTCATCGGCGACTATAATGAAGCCTCGATCGACACGGCGCTTCAGGCGCTCGCCGCTGGCGACGATGTCGCGGCGCTCCGCGTCGATGTCGCGCAGGAAAGCGATGTCGCGCGGCTGATGCAGACCGCGGTCGACCGCTGGGGCCGGCTCGATATCGCCTTCAACAATGCCGGGATCACCGGCGCGCTCGGCCCGATCATGGAAATCGAGGCCGACCACTGGGACGCAAGCTTCGCGGTGATGGCGCGCGGCGTTTTTCTGGGGACCAAGCACGCCGCGCGGATCATGGCGCCGCAGGGCGGCGGCGCGATCGTCAACACGGCGTCGATCGCCGGGCTTGCGGGCGGGGTGATCCCGACCGTCTATTCGGCAACGAAGGCGGCGGTGGTCAGCCTGACGCGCAACGCCGCCAACGAGCTGGCGCAATATCGCATCCGCGTCAACGCGGTCTGTCCGGGGATCATCTTCACCCCGCTGATGCATTCGGGCCGCGAGGACGAGGCGCTGGCGACGGCGCGACAAGTCCAGCCGTGGCCCGACGCCGGGACTCCCGAGCATGTGGCATCGGCCGTGCTCTATCTCGCGTCGGACGAGGCGGCTTTCGTGACCGGCGAGGCGCATGTCGTCGATGGCGGCTATCTCGCCAACGGGCTGCTGCGTGTCCACCCGCTTCCTGGGGGCAAGGCGAACCCCGACTATGCCGGAATGCATTATGGCCTGACCGGGCAGCCGCGCGAGATAAGGCGCCTGCCCCGGTCGACGGAAGCAGCGCAATGACGAATGCCGTGAGCCCATCCATCGAGCATATCGACGTGCTCATCGTCGGCGCCGGCATTTCGGGGATCGGCGCGGCCTACGAACTCAAGCAGCAATGCCCCGGCAAAAGCTTCCTGATGCTCGACGCCTTCGAAAGCTTCGGCGGGACCTGGCACTGGCACACCTATCCGGGCATCCGTTCGGACAGCGACCTCTTCACCTTCGGCTACCGCTTCAAGCCGTGGCTCGGCGCGCCGATCGCGACGCGCGACGAGATCCTCAAATATCTGGGGGAGGTGATCGAGGAAGCAGAGTTGACGCCGCATATCCGCTATGGTCACCGCATCCGGAGCGCCGCCTGGTCGAGCGACGACGCGCGCTGGATCGTCGAGGCCGATCACGGTGGCAAGACGGTCCGCTTGAGCTGCAATTTCCTGTGGATGTGCCAGGGCTATTATCGCCATGCCGAAGGCTACACCCCCGACTGGGAAGGCATGGAGAATTTCGGCGGCGAGATCGTCCATCCGCAGACCTGGCCCGAGGATCTCGACCTGTCGGGCAAGCGTGTCGTCGTGATCGGTTCGGGCGCGACCGCGGCAACGATCGTGCCCGCGATCGCCGGAACCTGCGCGCATGTGACGATGCTGCAGCGCTCGCCGAGCTATTTCGCCTCGGACATGAACCGCAATCGCCTCGCCGATACGCTCCGCGAAATCGATGTCGATCCGCAGACGGTGCACGAGATCGTCCGCCGCCGGATCACGCACGACCAGCGCCAGTTTCTCGGTCGCGCGCTGGGAGAGCCCGAGACGGTCAAGGGCGAGCTTCTGGACGGGCTCGAGAAATTTCTGCCGCGCGCCACGATCGACGAGCATTTCACCCCGCGCTACCGTCCGTGGCAACAGCGCATCGCGGTGGCGCCCGGCGGCGACCTTTTCAAGGCGATCGGATCGGGCGCGGCGTCGGTCGTCACCGATCATATCGACCGCTTCACGCCGACGGGCATCCGCCTGGCATCGGGGGACGAGCTTGAGGCCGACGTCGTCATCACCGCCACCGGTTTCAGCCTGTGCGTGCTCGGCGACATCCGCTTCTCGATCGACGGTGCGCCGCTGAACTTCGCCGATTGCGTCAACTACCGCGGCATGATGTTCACCGGCGTCCCCAACATGGCCTGGATCTTTGGCTATTTCCGCGCCGCATCCTGGACATTGCGCGTCGATCTGGTTGCCGATTTCGTGTGTCGGCTGCTGCAACAGATGGACGCGATCGACGCCCGCAAGGTCATGGTCGCGCTGCGCGACGAAGACGCCGACATGCCGTTGTTGCCATGGATCGACGGCGAAACCTTCAACCCCGGCTATCTGATGCGCGACGTCCACCTGCTGCCCAGGCGCGGCGACAAGCCCGAATGGACGCACAGCCAGGATTATTGGTGGGAAAAGGACGCATTGCCGCAGGTCGACCTCGACGACGACGCCTTCGTCTATGAGACCGAAGCCGACGCGCGCGCCGGCAAGGCGGCATGATCTATCAGGTCCACGCGCTGGTACGGCTGCCGGGCCTTACGCACGCGGCCTTCGTGCATCACTGGCGCGAGCATCATGCGCCGCTCGTGACCAGCCTCGCCGCCGATCTTCGGATCAAAAGCTATGACCAGATGCCTGGCGTGGACTATCCTGCGGGCTGCGCGAGCCGCTACGACGGTTTCGCCATCGTCGGCTTTCAGGATCTGGAGGATTTCGAAGCGATGCTCGCGTCGCCCGAAGGGCGTGCGGCGGCGCGGCGTGTGCGCGAAGACGAAAAATCATTCTTCGACAGCAAGGCTTCGACGGTCACCTGGACTCGCGAAGTTCCGATCCTCTAATCTTCGAGCAGCAACCGGCCGAGATCGCGCTTCAGCAATTTTCCGCTCGCGCCGCGCGGAATCGGCATGTCAAGAATCCAGATGCGTTCGGGAATTTTATAGGCGGCGATCCGGCCCGCGCAATGCGCCGCGACCGTTTCCGGGTCGAGAACCGCGCCTTCATGCGGATAGACGGCGGCGCCAACGATCTCCCCCAACCGCGCGTCGGGGATCGCGAAGACGGCACATTCGGCAACCTCCCCCAGTTCATAGATCGCCGCTTCGACTTCGACACACGCGATATTCTCGCCGCCGCGCAGGATCATGTCCTTCTTGCGGTCGACGATATGCACGAACCCGTCGGTGTCGATCGTCACGATATCGCCGCTATGCAGCCAGCCGCCGGGAAGCGGATCAATCGCCGATCCGGTCGCATCCAGATAGCCCGCGATCACCGAAGCGCCGCGCACCCACAGCTCGCCGCGTTCGCCCGGCGCCACATCCTGCGCGTCGTCGCCGACGACCCGATATTCGAACGCGGGCAGGATACGGCCGCAACTCGTCGGCTTGGCGGCGAAAAAATCGCCGGCGATCGAGGCGATCGCGCCCGAAGCTTCGGTCATGCCATAGCCGGACGACGCCCGCGCCGTGAGCGAGGAATCCTCGATCCGCGCCAATATGTCGGGCGGGAGGCTCGCGCCGCCGCCGCTGAACGCGCCGAGGCTCGACAGATCGACGTCGTTGAAGCGGCTGTGGAGGACGAGTTCGCGGTGCATCACCGGCGTGCCGCTGATCATCGTCACCCCCTCGCGCTCGACGAGCGCGAGCGCTTCGGCGGCGTCCCACTTGTACATCAGCACGATGGTGCCGCCGAGGACCGCCGCCACCTGCGCGCAGCAATTGTTCGCGGTCACATGGAACAGCGGCGTCGTCACCAAGGCGACGGGCGGAGCCGCGGCGGGTAGCGGCATCGCCGTCGCCCGCGCCGTGGCGATTCCCTGAACCTCTGCTGCGAACAGGATGTTGAGGATGTTCGTGACACAGGCTTGATGCGTGAGGACGGCCGCTTTCGGCGTGCCGGACGTTCCCGAAGTATAGAATATACACGCAGCGTCGTCGGCCCCAAGCGGTGGCAGGATCGGCGTGCCGCAATGGTCGGCGACGGTGCTCCACGACACGAGATCTTCCCCCGCGGCGGCCGAGCGAAGGACCACGAGAATTCCCGCTGCGCCCGGTTCGCGATAGCTTCGCGCCCGTTCGAGGCGTTCGGCATCGACGAACAGGATCTTCGGCTTCGTCGCGGCCTCCACCCCGGCCATCTCGCTTGTCGACCACCAGGCGTTGAAACCGCAGATCGTCGCGCCGGCCAGAACGCCGGCCCAATAGATGAGCATCCATTCGGGATAATTGCGCATCGCGATCGCAACGCGATCGCCTTTGCCGATCCCCTGCGCCTGCATCCAGGCGGCGATGCGCTCCGATTGTCGGAAAGCATCGCCATAGGTCAGCCTTTCGCCTCCAAAGACAAGGCAAGGGCGGTCGGCGAACCGCATCGCCGCGTCGATCCACAGATCGCGAAGCGTCGCGGCAGCCGCCTTGTATGCGAGACGCGGAACGCCCCCGTCCTTGACAACATGGGTCTCGTAGCGCCCGCCCGGCGCGGTCAGTTCGTCCCAGACGGCCCGAAGCTCGGCAAAATGCGTCACAATGATTCCCCGTCGATGTTCGAATATGCGATCCTGCGGTCGATCAGGACGGCGAGGAAGAGCGCAGGGCCGCCATGCGCGTGCCATGCGTGCGCGGTTCCGCGCTGAACGACGACATCGCCGGGCGCGAGAAGGATTTCGTCATCGTCGAGGATGAGCGACGCGGAGCCCGACAGCAGGCAGACAATGTCGAGCGACGGGGTGCGGTGCATGATCAGATCAGGCCCATCCGGCACGAGGCAATCGGCCGCGTCAAGCTTCGCGAACGACCGCGAGACGGCGGCGCGCAGCTCATCGTCGGGCACGCTCGGCGGATGCGGTTCGATGATGAACCAGCGCACCGTCACTCCGCCCGTCGGCGGCGTCAGCACGACCGCATCGGGTCCTCGGTCCGCGCCGTCGAGCGGATCGAGCGCCATCGCCAGACTCTCACGCCAAATCTCGAACAGACCCGCAAGATGCACAGAGGGTGGCGCGTCGATCAACACGCCGGAGCCGCGCGGGCCATCAGCGGTCACGATTCGCCGCAATCGCTTTTCGATGCTTTCGCCTGCCATCGCTGCCTCGATCCTGGGAACCGACGGCCATAATCGCCGTCGCCGGCGAACCAAGGTCCGGCGAGGTCAAGGACGAGAGGACATTTTCGGAACCTTCGGCGCCGACGCGAAGCCCGCGGCGGGCAAGGCAGTCCTTGCTAAACTTTTGCCAGTTCCGCCCAGATAGCGCGAATGATGCCGAGCGAGCGCTCGTCCCCGATGGCCCCTGCCTGCATCCGGTTCATCGCATAGGCGAACACCGCGCGGGCGCGCATGTCGATGACGACGATCGACCCGCCCCAGCCGCCCCAGGCGAGACTATCGCCGTGCGGCGCCTCGATCGCCTCGGGCGGCAAACCAAAGCCAAGCCCGTAACGTGCGGGAGTGCCAAGAACGAGGTCAGTGCCTGCGATCTGCAGGTTCAGCGCGCGCCGACAGCCGCCCTCGGACAAGAAGCGCCGGCCCTCCATGACCCCGCCGTTGGCAAGAATTCCATGCACCCTGGCAATGGAGCGTGCGTTGCCGTGCCCGTTGAGGGCCGGAATTTCTGCCGCTCGCCATGCGCGGGTGCGAGTGACAAGCGGGTCACTCGGAGGGTTGGTCAGTGCGGCGAGGAGCAGCGGGCTCGGCAGATCGTCGCCCGGCACCACTGGCGGCGGCGGGATGAGGTCGGCCACCCGATGATCCTCGCTCGCGGGCAGGCCGATGTGAAAATCGGCTCCCAGCGGCTGCGCGATCTCTTCCCGAAACAGCGTCCCTACCGTCTTGCCGGCGACGCGGCGGATCACTTCGCCGGCAAGATAGCCCTGCGTCTGGGCATGATAGCCGGGCGCGGTTCCGGGCTCCCACCAGGGCGCCTGTGCGGCGAGGAGGCGGGTCATCTTCTCCCAGTCGTAAAGATCGTCGGGCGTGACCGGCTCCCGCCAGGCCGCCAGCCCCGATGAATGCGCCATCAACTGGCTCACCATGATGTCCGCCTTGCCGGCGGCCGCGAACTCGGGCCAGTAGCGCGCAACCGGCGCCGTAAAGTCGAGCGCTCCTCGGTCGGCGAGCAGCAGCGCGACGAGCGCGGTCATCGTCTTGGTAGTCGAATAGACATTGACGATCGTGTCGCGCTGCCAGGGGCGCGTTCCGGCCTCGTCCGCCCAGCCGCCCCACAGGTCGACGACCGTCTCGCCGGCGATTGTCACACTGAACGAGGCGCCGATATCCCGTCCGGTCGCGAAATTCCGCTCGAAAAGATCACGCACAAAGTCGAAGCGCTCGTGCGCGAACCCCTGCACGGTCGTGGTCAACTGATTCATGATCTGCTCCCATGGGCCGGAGTTCAGGCGTGTTGGATATCCAGACCCTCGAAAGTTCCGGCGGCGCACCAGTCCTTGATCAAGGCGATGAACTCCTCGGCGCCACCTGGATAGAAGCTGGCGAGCCCTCCCCCTGCCTGCGGCTGTCCGTCATTGTTGAAATAGCCGGGCGTGCATTCGGCATCGAAACGGGCGCGAAGTCCCGACAGGGCGTGAACGCGCTCGCTCCAGGCGTCCTCCGCCGCCGCGCTCGGCTCAAAGCTGCGAATCCGGTTGTCCCGGCAATATCCTACCATGAAGGCGAAGTGACGCGCGCTTTCACCCAGTCCGTGGGTCACATTCGCGGTCAGCCCCGATTGACTCGCGGTCTGGTTGAACAGATTCGGGAATCCGCGGTTCAAATGGCCGAACAAGGTTCGCATGCCGGGCGCCCATTTTTCGGTCAGGCTTTGCCCGCCGCGCCCGAAAATCTCAAAGCCATTGCGGCTTACCAGATCGGGCGTCTGAAATTCGAAGCCGCTGGCATAGATCAGGCAGTCGACCTCATAGGCTTCTCCGTTCACCCACACGGCCGTCTCGCTGATCCGCTCGACCCCGCGACCGTCGGTATCGACGAGCGACACATTGGGGCGATTGAAGGTATCGAGATACGCGTCGTGGAAGCAGGGGCGTTTGCACATGGCGTTAAACCATGGTTTCAGCGCCTCGGCGGTGGTGCCGTCCATAACGATGTCGTCGACGCGCGCACGAATCCCTTCCATATAGGCAAAGTCGGCTCGCTGGCGGCTGTCATCGCCGTCGTTGTAGCCCGCAATCTCGATGCCGACGCCGGTCAGGACTTCGGTCCAGCCGTCGTTGACGAGATCAACCTTCTGCGGGATGCCGCTGATCAGGCGGTTGAAGTTCACCATCCGCTCCATTTGCCAGCCCGGCCGCAAGCTTTCGGCCCAGACGGGATCGGTCGGCCCGTTGTTGCGGGCCGGAACCGCGGCGGGGGTTCGCTGAAAGACATAAAGATGTCCTGCCGACGCACCGAGATGCGGGATGGTTTGAACCGCGGTGGCGCCTGTGCCGATGATGCCGACGCGCTTGTCAGACAGCTTGTCGAGGCCGCCCGTCGCATTACCCCCCGTATAGTCGTAGTCCCAGCGGCTCGTATGAAAACTACGCCCCTTGTAACTTTCGACACCCGGGATTCCGGGCAGGCGCACGCTCTGGAGCTGGCCCGTCGAAACGAGAACGAAGCGGGCGCGAAGCCGGTCGCCCTGCCGGGTTGAGATCAGCCATCGGCCACTCGCCTCATCCCAGCGAAGCTCGCTGACTTCGGTTTGCAGCAGCGCGCGCCGATACAGGTCGAACTTCTCCGCGACCGACCGTGCGTAGAAAAACATCTCGGGTCCGCGGGTATATTTTTCGGTCGGAATATAATCCATATCCTCGAGCATGGGCATGTAGATATAGGATTCGATGTCGCACGAGGCACCGGGATAGCGGTTCCAGTACCAGACGCCGCCAACGTCACCCGCCTTGTCGATGATCCGAAAGTCGTCGATGCCCGCCTTCACGAGTTCGACCGCGGCTTGCAGGCCGCCCCAACCGCCGCCGATGACGGCGACTTCGATATCCTCCGAAACGGCGGCGCGCGTCGTTTGCGGCGTGTGTGGATCTTCGCGATACCGCGCAAGCGCGCCACTCGTCGCGATATATTGGTCCATGCCCTCGGCGCGAAGCCGCTTGGCGCGTTCGGCTAGATAGCGCGCCTTGAGCGCCGCGCCGTCCAGGCTGCCCTTATCGTCGGTCATTGCCTTGCCTCTCCCCGCAGCAGGGTCGCATAGCTCTGGGTGAGCATCCCGACGTCCGATCCGAGGATCAGGAAATGGAACCCCGCGGCGGTCCAGCGATCGATTTCGCTCGCTTGGGGGACAAATGTTCCCAGTTGCCGACCATGGCTTCGCGCTGCGGCGGCAATCGCCGCGATGGCGACGTCAAGCCGCGTCTTGCCATCGGCGCCCACGGCGCTCCCAAAAACTTCCCGGAAAACCCCCAATGATACGGCGAGATCGGCAGGCCCCACGAAGATGACGTCAATGCCGTCGACCGCGGCGATCGCCTCGACGTTGGCAAGTCCTTCGGCCGTTTCGATTTGGACCGCGACCAGAATCTGGCTGTTTGCCGTGCCTAGATAGCTTGCCAGCCGGGCGCCGAACAGGGTCGCCCGGCCCCCTCCCACCCCGCGCTTGCCGTCGGGTGGATAGCGGCACTGGTCAACCGCCGCGCGCGCGTCAGCGACGGTGTTGACATGCGGAACCACCACCCCCGCCGCACCGACGTCGAGCGCGGTGGCGATCCATCCGCCGCGTATATCGGGAACGCGAACGATCGCCGACAGGCCGGCGACATCGGCGGCTCTCACCAGATTTTCGATCTCGGTCCGGTCGAACAGTCCATGCTCGGCATCGAGCACGACGAAATCCAGGCCCGAGCAGCCCGCGATCTCGATCACTGCTGTGTTGGGGATCGAGATGAAGCTACCGATTTGCGGCACCCCTTTACGAAGCTCATCGCTGACGCGACCTAGATCCGGCATACCTCTCTCCCCGTTTCCCGCACCCTGATATCAAAGTGTCGACACTTTTATTGAAACTATCGACACTTTTGATTGTGTCAATCGGGAACTGTGTGATAGCGGTGAGGCTCGACGATGGCCGAGCAGGCAGGATGGGATTGTGGGTCACGAAAGCGGAATCAAGAAAGAGGGGCGCGCTGGCGATCTCGTTCATATTGTCTGGAGCGCCGTCCGCGATCGGCTGCTTTCGGGCACATTGGCCCCGGGAAACCGTATTCGCGAAGCCGAGATAGCTCGCGAACTCGGGATCAGCCGCGCGCCCGTGCGCGAAGCGCTGCGGATGATGGAGCAAAAAGGCCTCGTCGCCAAATCGCCCAATCTCAGCTATGTCGTCGTGACCCTGACCGAGCGCGACATCTCCGAGCTCATGACGATGCGGGTGGCGCTCGAGGGGCTCGCGGCGAAATTATCCTTCCGCCGCGCGCGGACGATCGAAGCGATGACGGCCGCGCTTTCCGACATGCGCAAAGCGGTGAAACGCAACGACTATGTCGCTGCGATGGCGAGCGACAAGGCCTTCCATCTCGCGATGATCGAGGGGGCCGATCATGACCGGCTGCGCGAGGTCTATGCAACTCTGACCGACCAGATGCATCTGGCCTATGTTGGCCTGTCGCTACGGCGGCCCGATCTGACCCGGATCGTGAAGGATCATGAGTTGCTGTTCGATCTCGCCGTCAACGGCGCCAGCGAAGACCTGGTGGAGGAACTTACGAGGCATATCCAGTTCGCATCGACCGTGCTGCGCAACACCGTGTGACGGTCGCGCCTCTCGATCGACGGCGGGGCGCGCGGGGAGCCGTCGAAGAATGCCGGATTGCGGCCAGTGGAAGGATCGACGATGGGGATCGAAGACAACAAGATCGTGGTAAGAAGGCTGATGGACCGCCTTACCGCGGGCGATACAAAGGGGGCGGTCGACCTGTTATCGGATGATGGCAGGTGGTGGGTAGGCGGCAAGGCCGACCTGTTCCCGGTCGCCGGCTACAAGAACAAGACAGAGTTGCGCGCACTGCTGGACGACCTCATCCTGCCGATGCCAAATGGCCTCAGCATGACGATCAAAAGCATGATTGCCGAGGGCGACAGAGTGGCTGCCGAGGTGGAATCCTATGGCGAAGCGCCGAACGGGCGCCTCTATAACAACGAATATCATTTCCTCATCATCGTGCGCGACGGATTGATTTTCGAGGTCAGAGAATATCTGGACACGATGCACGGATTTGACGTCTTCGTACGACCTTGACCTCCGCAGCGACCACGACGGCTGGTGGCGGACGTGGATCATATCGGCGTCGGCGGATTCGCCGCTGTTCTCGACCTTTCGGGCGGGGCACATGTTTACGGAAATTGATCACCGCGCCCGAGAGCGCGTCAGCCGCCCATCGGGCAGCGCGGAAGATTGTTTAGGTGTTTGATCCCATGGCCTGATGGTGTGATCCTTTCGTTAGAATGGAAGGAAGCATTATGGGACAGGTTCGTCACGGAAGCGCCATGACCACGCACGCCAGTCCACGCGGCGCGACGTCACTTCGGTGCTCGGATTATTAAGTGAGGTTCCGGCGACGAGTTCAAGCCGAGATTCTCCATCACGCCCTCGAGCAATGACAGCCCGACCGTCGGCGGCTCAAACGGCAGCGAGGCTGTTTTGAGTTCTCGCAGCAGCACGCACTTCTTTGCTTCGTGGCGGAAGTGCGATATGTCGGCGCACGGAAAATGGGGCTTGTCGTTTCGGACCCATCGGCCCTCTTCAATAAGGCGACGTCGCCATGCGCAAAATTTGGATCGTCGCCGTCGTCGCGACAAGCCTGTTCAGCGCCGCGCCCGCCCACGCCAGCGAAAAGGGGTGGAACGATGCCGGATCGATCGCGCGCGACGCGCTGGTCGTCGCGGCGTTCGGTGTCCCCGCGGTGCAGGGCGACTGGGACGGCGTGTTGCAGGCTGGCGGCAGCATCGCTGTCGCCGCCGGCGCCACCTACGGCCTCAAGGAAGCTTTTCCCGAACGGCGCCCCGACGGCAGCGACAACAAGAGTTTTCCATCGGGCCATACGTCCATGTCCTTCGCCGCCGCAGCGACGCTGCAGAATCGCTATGGCTGGAAGGTTGGCGTTCCGGCGCAGCTTGTAGCCGCCTTCGTTGGATTGAGCCGCGTCGAGGCGAGGAAGCATCATGTCCACGATGTCCTCGTCGGCGCCGCGATCGGCGAAGCGTCGGGCTTCCTGATCACGCGCCGCGCGAACGACCGCATCCAGGTCTTCCCGTGGGGCGACACCAAGGGTGGCGGGGTTGCGGTGACGATGCGCTTCTGACCATCGAGTCGTAATTCTGCCCGACGTACACGCGCGAAGGCGCCGCTGCTTCAGCCCGGCCCGGATTCGCCTGCCGCCGGATCGGCGCCCAGCCGCAACCGATAGCCGATGCCGAGTTCGTTGCAGATGATCCGCGGCTGCTGCGGGTCGGTCTCGACCTTCTGGCGCAGGGTGCGGACGAGCACGCGCAGATATTCGACATGATGATCATGCTCGCGGGGCCAGACCTCGGCCATCATCTGCTTGTGGGTGATCACCCGGCCGGGAAAGCGGGCAAGCTGCGCCAGCACGGCATATTCCTTGGGGGTAAGATGAACCTCCCGTCCCGCCTTCGTCACCGTTCGCGCGACCAGGTCGATCGTCACATCGCCCACCGACAGGGCCAGCGTGCCGCCATCCCGCGTCAGGCGATTGCGTAGCGCGACCCGAACGCGGGCGAGCAGTTCGTCGGTGTCGAAAGGCTTGGTCAGATAGTCGTCGGCGCCGAGATCGAGCGCCGCGACCTTTTCCTCGGTGGCCTCGCGCGCCGAGACGACGATCAATGTCGTGTCCGACTGCTGTTTGAAAAGCGATACGAGTTCCAGGCCGTCGCGGTCGGGCAGCCCGAGGTCGAGCAGAATGATGTCGGGACGCTCGGCGTGCAGGCGCTCCATCGCCTCGCGGGCATTTTCGGCCTCGACGATCGCATAGTCCGATCGCGCCAGCGCGGCGTGGATCAGCCGCCGGATATGGAGTTCGTCGTCGACAATCAGAATCTTGTGACGGACTCTCATGGCATGTCCTTGTCGCCCAGCTGTGTGATGAGCAGCGATTCGGGAAGGCGGATGGTGAAGCAGGCGCCGTGCGGGTCGCTGGCGTTCGCCGCCTCGACCGAAAGCCCCATCGCCTCGGCGAAGCCCTTGACGATCGCGAGGCCAAGGCCGGTGCCATGCTTCGCCCGGTCGCTTCCCTCGAGGCGGGTGAAGGTTTCGAACACGCGCTTTTCATTTCCCGGGGCGATGCCGGGACCCTGGTCGATCACCGACAGCAGGATCGCATCGGCGGTTCGCCGCGCGCGAATGACGATCGGTGTATCGGGGTCGGCATAGCGCCCGGCATTGTCCAGCAGGTTGATCAGGCAATGGTGGAGCAGCACGGGATCGACGCGAACCAGCGGGATGTTGGCCGGGATATCGACCTTTACCTCATGCCCCGCCAGCGAGGCCCGCGTGTCGTGCGCGGCGCTCGCGGCAGCGTCGAACAGATCGGTCGCCTCGACCTTCAGTGGCAGCGCGCCCGCTTCGACGCGGACCATGTCGAGCAGGTTCGAGACGAAGCGGTTGAGGCGGTGGGCTTCGGCTTCGATCGTCGCCGCCATTGCGGGGGACGGGTCGCGCTGCATCGCTTGCGCGGCCGACAGGATGGTGGTCAGCGGCGTGCGAAGATCGTGACTGACCGACGACAGCAGGGCGGAGCGCAGCCGGTCGCGCTCGTCGACCTGCCGCGCGTGCAGCGACGCTTCTTCCAACTCCATCCGATCGAGTGCGATCGACGCCTGGTCGAGCAGGCTCATCAGGAGCGGAACCTGGTCGGAGCGCACCGGCTCGCCCGCATCGTCCCGGCTCATGCCAAGGACGCCGAGCACGCCGCGCGTCGTGCGCAGCGGATGGAACAGCCAGTCGGACGCGGTCAGCGTCGCCGAGCCGCGGCCGGCGGGCTGCGCATTGTCGATCGCCCATTGCGCCGCGGCACGCTCAATCTGTTCGAGGCGGTCCTCGGGCGGCACCGCGGCGCGCAGCATCGGCCCGTCGGCGGAGGGCAGCAGCAGCACGGTGCGGACGTCGAGCAGCCGCCCGACCTCGGCGCAGATCGCGTGCATCAGCCCGTCCTGGTCGGGCGCCGCGATCAGCAGCCGCGAGAAACTGGCGAGCGCGGCATTCTGGCGCGCGCTCGATTGGGCGAGGTCGGCCTGCGCGCGCACCCGCGCCGCGAACTGGCTGGTCACGACCGCGACGCCGAGCAGCACGAGAATGCTGACGATATTTTCGGGGTTGTTGACGGTCAGCGTTCCCGTCGGCGGCAGGAAGAAGAAATTATAGGCGAGGCTGGAAGCGAGGGCCGCAAACAGACCCGCGCGCAGGCCAAAGGTCGCGGCGGCGAACATCACCGGGACGAGATAGAGCAGCGCGATGTTGCTGAGATCGATGACCTCGATCAACAGGCGGCCGAGCGCCGTCATCGCCACGACCATCGCCAGCGACCAGATATAATGCGCCGGCCGCCCCCAGCGGCCGGGCCGGGCGACGAGAGGATTGCGCTGGCGCACCTGCTTGTCGGCCTCACCCGGCAGGACATGGACCGCGACATCGTCGATCGTCCGGACCAGCTGGTCGACGACCGAACCGTGGCGCATCTCGAACCACCAGGGGCGGGTCGATTTGCCGATCACGACCTGCGTGGCGCGCGCGTCCTCGGCAAAGGCACGCAGTCCCTCGACCACGCTCGCCGCCGGGACGGTCGCCGTCGACGCGCCGAGCCGCGACGCGAGCGCGAGGGTGTCGGCGAGTTGCCGCCGGTCGTCGTCCGACATCGCCCGGCTGCGCCGCGTTTCGATATAGACCGCGGTCCACGGCGCCTTCAGCGCGTCGGCCAGCCTTTTGCCCGCACGCACCAGTTCGGCCGCCACCGGCAATTCGCTGATCGCGACGACGATCCGTTCGCCGACCGCGAAACTGCCCGCGAGCGCGTGGCTGCGGACATGGTCGAGCATCTGCGCATCGACGGCATCCGCCGCGCGGCGCAGCGCGAGTTCGCGCAGCGCGGTCAGGTTCGACTTGGAAAAGAAATGGCCGAGCGCGCGCGATGCCTCTTGCGGAATATAGACCTTGCCGTCGCGCAACCGCTCGATCAGTTCGTCCGGCGGGATATCGACGACCTCGATCTCGGCATTTTCAAGAATCGAGTCGGGAACGGTTTCGCGCACGCGAACGCGCGTGAACGATGCGACGACGTCGTTCAGGCTCTCGACATGCTGGATGTTGAGGGTCGAATAGACGTCGATGCCGGCATCGAGCAGTTCTTCGACATCCTGGTAGCGCTTGGGATGGCGGCTGCCCGGCGCATTGCTGTGCGCGAGTTCGTCGACCAGGACGAGCCGCGGACGGCGTTCGAGGATCGCGTCGATGTCCATCTCGCCCAGGCTGTGTCCCTGATGATCGACGAGGCGGCGCGCAATGACCTCATGGCCGTGAACCAGCGCTTCGGTCTCGCGCCGACCGTGCGTTTCGACGACGCCGATCACCACATCAACCCCGGCCTCGCGACGCTGGCGGCCGCCGGTGAGCATCTCCCACGTCTTGCCGACCCCCGGCGCGGCGCCAAGAAAGACCTTGAGGCGCCCGCGACCTTCCTGCGCCGCCTGGCGCAGGAAGGCTTCGGGAGATGGGCGTGTCGCTTCGGTCACGCAGGCGGTGTAGCGCCAAATGTATCCAGTCGTCGATTGAGGATGAAGACATTGACGCGCGGCTCGCCAAGAAAGCCCAGCAACGGCGGCTCGACGCTCCGTTCGACCAGCCCACGCACCATCGCGGGATCGAGCGAGCGGGCCCGCGCCACGCGATCGACCTGATAGAGAGCCGCCTCGGGGCTGATATGGGGGTCGAGCCCCGAGGCGGAGGTCGTCACCAGGTCAGGCGGGACGATCGACCCTGGCGCCGTCTCGGCAAGGCGGGCGACATCGCGCTGTACGCGGTCGGCCAGCGCCCGCGATGCCGGCCCCAGGTTCGAGCCCGAGGAGGCGAGTCCGTCATAGCCGTCGCCCGCCGCCGATGGTCTGGTGTTGAAATAGCGCGCCGAGGTGAAGGCCTGGCCGACCACGGTCGATCCGATGACGCGGCCCTTGTCGCGCACCAGGCTGCCGTTCGCCTGCACCGGAAAAAGCGCCTGTCCGATGCCGGTCAGCGCCAGCGGGTAGGCGAGGCCGAGCAGCAGCGCGAACAATGTCGTCATGACGAGTGCGGGGCGCAGCGCGCTGATAAGATCCTTGTCCATTGTTCCGTCCTCAGGCGAGACCGAGGCCGCCGACGGCCAGGTCGATGAGCTTGATGCCGATGAAAGGCGCGACGAGACCGCCAAGCCCATAGACGGCAAGGTTGCGCGCAAGCAGCGGCCCCGCCCCCATCGGGCGATAGGCCACGCCCTTCAAAGCGAGCGGGACGAGCAGCGGGATGATCAGCGCGTTGAAGATGATCGCCGACAGGATCGCGCTCTGCGGGCTGGTCAGCCCCATGATGTTGAGCACGCCGAGCCCCGGATAGAGGACGATGAACATCGCCGGGATGATCGCGAAATATTTGGCCACATCGTTGGCGACCGAAAAGGTGGTGAGCGCGCCGCGCGTCATCAGCAATTGCTTGCCGAGCCCCACGACCTCGATCAGTTTGGTCGGATCGCTGTCGAGGTCGACCATATTTCCCGCCTCGCGCGCGGCCTGCGTCCCCGTATTCATCGCGACGCCGACGTCGGCCTGCGCCAGCGCGGGGGCATCGTTGGTGCCGTCGCCGCACATCGCGACCAGCCGCCCGCCCGCCTGTTCCTTGCGGATCAGCGCCAGCTTGTCCTCGGGCGTCGCCTGCGCCAGGAAATCGTCGACCCCGGCTTCGGCGGCGATCGCGGCGGCGGTCAGCGGATTGTCGCCGGTGATCATCACCGTGCGGATGCCCATCGCGCGCAATTCGCCAAAGCGTTCGCGGATGCCCGCCTTGACGATGTCCTTCAAAAAGATCGCGCCGAGCAATTGCCCGTCCTTCGCCACCGCGAGCGGCGTGCCGCCGGCGCGCGCGATCTCGTCGGTGATGCGGCGCAATTCGGTGGCGGCCGCGGTCGTCTCGGCGCCCGGATTGGCCTTGAGGACCGAATCCACCGCGCCTTTCTGAATCACGCTGTCGCCGATCCTGAGGCCCGAGATGCGGGTCTGCGCCGTGAAGGGAATGACTTCGGCGCGATCGGGCAGCGCCGCCGCGGTCTGGCCGAATTTTTCGCGCGCCAGCGCAACGATCGAGCGCCCTTCGGGGGTTTCATCGGCCAGGCTGGCGAGCAGCGCGGCTTCGGCGAGCTGCGCGGCCCCGGTTCCGCCGACCGCGCGAAACTCGGTCGCCTGGCGGTCGCCGACGGTGATCGTGCCGGTCTTGTCGAGCAGCAGCACATCGACGTCGCCCGCCGCCTCGACCGCGCGCCCCGACTTGGCGAGCACGTTGAAGCGGACGAGACGGTCCATCCCCGCGATGCCGATCGCCGAGAGCAGCGCCGCGATCGTCGTCGGGATGAGCGTGATCAGCAGCGCGGCGAGGATCGCAACCGGAATCGTCCCGCCGGCATAGGAGGCAAAGGCCGGAATCGTGCTGACCGCGATCAGGAAGATGATCGTGAGGCCGACGAGGAGCAAAGTCAGAGCGATCTCGTTCGGCGTCTTCTGCCGCTCGGCGCCTTCGACCAGCGCGATCATCCGGTCGAGGAAACCCTGCCCCGGACCCACCGTCACCTGGACGCGAATTTCATCAGAGATGACGCGCGTGCCTGCGGTCACCGCCGATCGGTCGCCGCCCGCCTCGCGGATCACCGGCGCGCTTTCGCCGGTGATCGCGGCTTCGTTGACCGACGCGACACCCGCGACCACTTCGCCGTCGGAGGGGATCAGGTCGCCGGTTTCGACGAGCACCTCGTCACCGACGCGAAGCGCGCTGGCAGGGACATTGTCATAGGCCTTGCCCTCGCCCTTCAGCCTTTTGGCGGTGAGGTCGGCCTTGGCCGCGCGCAGCGACGCCGCCTGCGCCTTGCCGCGCCCTTCGGCCAGCGCCTCGGCAAAGGTGCCGAACAGCACGGTCAGCCAGAGCCAGATGACGAGTTGCAGCTTGAAGCCGACCCCGAGCCCGTCCTGACCGACGACGAGCAACAGCGTCAGCAAACTCGCCACCACCGCGGTGGTGAACATCACCGGATTGCGGATCAACTCGCCGGGATGGAGCTTGCGGAAAGCGTCGCCGATCGCCGGAACGATCAATTCTGCCGTGAACATCGATTTTTGGGTGGACTGTGCCATATGCCAAATCCTTAAAAGAGCTGGCCGCTTGTCATCGCGAGATGATCGGCGATGGGGCCAAGCGCGAGGCTGGGCAGGAAGGTAAGTCCGCCGACGATCAGCACGATGCCGATCAGCAGCCCCGTCCACAGCGGCCCGGTGGTCGGGAAGCTGCCCGCCGATTCGGGCGTATGCTTTTTCGCCGCCAGCCCGCCCGCGATCGCCAGCATCGGAAGGATGACGAAGAAGCGGCCGAACCACATCGCCACCCCCAGCATGCCATTATAGAAAGGCGTGTTGGCGGAGAGGCCCGCAAAGGCCGATCCATTGTTCGCGACCGCGCTGGTGAAGGCATAGAGAATCTCCGAAAAACCGTGCGGCCCCTTGTTGAGCGGCCCCGCCAGCCCCGCGCCGGTCACCGACGCGATGGCGGTGAAGCCGAGGATGATCAGCGGCAGCACCGCGATCGCGAGCACCGCGAGCTTGACCTCGCGCGCCTCGATCTTCTTGCCGACATATTCGGGGGTGCGCCCGACCATCAGCCCGGCGACGAAAATCGCGAGGATCGCGAAAAGCAGGAAACCATAGATGCCCGCGCCGACCCCGCCGATCACCACTTCGCCAAGCTGCATGTTGAACAATGGGATCAGGCCGCCAAGCGCCGTGAAGCTGTCGTGCATCGCGTTGACCGCGCCGCATGACGCCGCGGTGGTGACGACCGAGAAGAGCGCGGACGCGGCGATGCCGAAGCGGACTTCCTTGCCCTCCATATTGCCGCCCGCGACGCCAAGCTGGTGCAGCACCGGATTGCCCGCCGCTTCCTGCCAATAGGTGATGGTGACCCCGGCAAGGAAGATCGTCACCATCGCCGCCAGGATCGCCCAGCCCTGGCGCGGATTGCCGACGGCCTTGCCGAAGGTCCAGGTGAGGCCGAAACCGATCAGGAAGATCGACAGCATCTGGACGAGATTGGTGAGCGCGGTCGGATTTTCGAACGGATGCGCGCTATTGGCGTTGAAGAAGCCGCCGCCATTGGTGCCGAGCATCTTGATCGCTTCCTGGCTCGCGACGGGGCCGAGCGCGAGCGTCTGCTTCGCCCCCTCGAGCGTCGTCACATCGACCGACCCGGCCAAGGTCTGCGGAACCCCGCTCGCGATCAGGAAGATCGCATAGACGAGGCAGAGCGGGAGGAGCAGATAGAGGGTGACGCGCGTCATATCGGCCCAGAAATTGCCGATCGTCTTCGCCTCGCGTCGCGCGAAGCCGCGGAACAGCGCAAAGGCGAGCGCGATGCCGGTCGCCGCCGAGAGGAAATTATGGATCGTCAGGCCGAGCATCTGGCTGAGGTTCGACAGCGTCGATTCGCCACCATAGCTCTGCCAATTGGTATTGGTCGTGAAACTGACCGCTGTGTTGAAGGCGAGATCGGCGCTCGCCCCATCGTGCCCGAGCGGATTGAGCGGCAAAACGCCTTGCAGACGCAGGATCATATAGGTGAAGAGCAACAACACCGCGTTGAAGATCAGCATATGCACCGCGTAGCGGCGCCACCCCTGCTCCTCTGTGGGATCGATCCCCGCGAGGCGATAGAAGCCCGTCTCGACCGGACCGAGCACAGGGTGCAGCAGCGTCGGACGCCCTTCGTAGAGTGCGAAGAGCCACAGGCCCATCGGCTTGCAGAGCAAAAGCAGGATGCCGGTGAAGGCGATGATCAGGAGCCATCCCTGAACGGTCATCGCGCGTCTCCCCTAAAAGCGTTCGGGCCGCGCGAGCACGGCGACGAGGTAAAGAAGAAGGGCGAGCGCGGTTCCGCCCGCCAGCCAAAGGTCGAGAGTCACGGCCATCGCTCCTTATGCGCCGTCGCACAGGCGCGCGTAGCCGAAGCTCGCGGCGACCAGGCCGAGGATGAGGCCGATCCAGAGAATGTCCTGCATGGGTTCTGCTCCGGCACGGCGCCGGCCACGGATCGTGGCCCGGATCGCCTGCGCAAGAGTCCAATAGAAGCGAATGGGATTTGAATGCGAGAGCGCGAAAAGGCCGCCCGCATAGGAATGTCATATGATTTCGCGAAATATGCGGACGCGCCGCTACAGCCGCTTGAGCAGCCGTTCGACCGTGGTGCCAAGCGCGCCGTTGCCATCCCCATTGCCGGTGACGTCGGCCTCCAGCGCGTCGCGGATATTCTCGATCTCGGCCTCGGTCAGATGCTCGATCCCGACGAATTCGTTGCGCGCCTGTTCGAGCACGCGCAAAATCTCGTCGAGCTTGGCCTGCATCGCGGCGCCGTCACGGTTCTGGCTGTTCTGGATCAGGAAGACGGCCAGAAAGGTCATCACCGTCGTCGCGGTGTTCACGATCAACTGCCAGGTGTCCGAATATTGGAGCAGCGGACCGGTCGCCGCCCAGAGCAGGATGAGTCCGGCCGCCACGATGAAGGTGACGGGCTGGCCCATGACATGCGCGGCGCGCGAGGCGATTCGCGTGAACAGATGCTGCATGGCTTTTCCTCTCTTGCCCGGCGGACCGGAGACGAAAACGCCCGGGTCCGCAAATCGCTCCGCCCTCCGCTAGGCGGTGATGCGCGGCAGCCCGTCCATGATCGCGGTGAGCGCCAGCGCATTCTCGCGCTCCATCGCGCTGTGCCCCGCGTTGGTGATGATATAAGTCGCGGGCTTGGCCCCCGCGCCGCGTAGTGCATCGACCAGCCGCGACGCCTGCGTCAGCGGGCAGACCTGGTCGAAACGACCGTGGACGATATGCACCGGGATCGACGCGAGCGTCGCGGTATTGCCGAGCAGATGGCCGGGTTCGATGAACAGATTATTCGCGAAATAATGTGCCTCGATCTGCGCGAAGCAGAGCGCGAAATCGGCGTCGCCGAACTTGCCCGTTGCGGCATGTTCGGGGATCAGGTTCGAGATTGTCCCTTCCCACAAGGACCAGGCGACCGCAGCGTCCAGTTGCTTGCGGCGTTCCGCCTCGTTCGCGGGGACCGTGTCGAAGATCGTCTTGTAGGACGCCATGACGTCGGTGCGCTCGGCGACCGTCAGGATCGACAGCAATTCGCCCCATTCGTCAGGATAGGCGATATAGGCGCCGGGCGCGGTCAGCGCATGCGGCGCTTCGTGCCAGGTCGCGGCGTTGCCCTGGTAGAGATAGAGCAGATCCTCGGCCGCGCCCAGAAAGATGCCGCGCAGGATCAGGCTGGCGCAATGGTGCGGAAAGGCGATCGCATAGGCCATGGCGAGCGTGCTGCCCCAGCTTCCGCCGAAGACGTGCATCTTGCCCGCGATGCCGAGTGCGTCGCGCAGTGTCTCGATGTCGCCGATCAGATCGGCGGTGGTGTTGTGGGCGAGCGCCGCCGCCGGGCCGGCCGCGGCGACATTCGGCTCGCTCTTGCCGCAGCCGCGCTGGTCGAACAGGATGACGCGGTAGCGCGCGGGATCGAAGAAGCGCGCCATTTCGGGGGAACAGGCACCGCCGGGGCCGCCGTGGAGAAACATGACGGGCTCGCCATCGGCTGGGCCATATTCCTCCCAATAGAGGCGGTGCCCGGCCTCGGCGTCGACCGCAAGCCAGCCACTCTTGCGCGCTTCGACCGCCGGATAGGCCCAACCGTCGCCGATCTTGCTGCTGGTTTCGAGGCGCGAGAAATCCATGGGACGCTTCCTTCAGGGGCAAAAATGGGCAACGAGGGCGTAGCGGTCGCCCGGAAAGACCTGCCGCGCATAGGTGATGCGCTCGGCACCGCGCCACGTCCAGCGTTCGAGCGCCATGCACGCCGCCCCCGCCGAAATGCCGAGCGCGACCAGTTCCTTGGCGCCGGCGTTGAAGGCAGTGATGCGGTGCTCGGCCTCGGTCCACGGAACGTGCGCGAGGAGCCACGATCCGGGCGGCTCGACAGCGAAATCGATATCGGCCGCCTCGGGCACCGCCGCCAGGTTGATCAGGCGACGTTCGAGCGCATAGGCGCGGCCGCCCGCATGGTGGCGGCATTCGAGCGCAAGCACCTCGCCGCCCTCGATCTGGAGCAGGCGGCGGTCCTCTTCGGTCGCGGCGCGAACCTCGCGGCGGTCGAGGTCGAGGCGATAGGCCTCACCCTGCCCGGCGATCTCGTCGCGGATGTCGGGAATTTCGAGCGCGGCGCGGTGAATGCGCGGGTGCGAAACGAAGGTGCCGGCGCGCCGTCGGCTTTCGAGCAGCCCCGCCTCGATCAGCGCGCGCAGCGCCCGGTTCACCGTCATGCGCGAGCAGCCATAGCTCGCCATCAGTTGATGCTCATAGGGAATGCGCGTCCCTGGCGACAGGTCGCCCGACATGATCCGCGCCTCGATATCGCGCCGGATTTGCGCGTGGATGGCGTTGCTTTGCTTCATCCGAGCAAGGTCGCCATCGCGGTGCGATAGCGGGCGTCGATCGCGTCGCGCGCGACATGGCGGCCGCCCGCGACCCGCTTGACGCCGCCGCGCCAGACGCAATCGACGCGGCGCGCGCCGCCGCCGAAGATCCAGCTATCGAGGATGGCGTCGCCGGTGCGGCCCGCGAAACCGGGGTCGGCGGCGTTCAGGCTGACGATGTCGGCGGCCGCGCCGACCGCAAGACCGGGCGAGGGGCGCCCGAGCGCCTGCCCGCCGCCCGCGAGCGCGCCGCGATAGAGGCTTGCCCCGGTCGACTGCCCCGCGCCGCTCGCGAGCAGGTTGCGGCCGCGCTGCGCGAGCCGCTGCCCATATTCGAGCAGGCGCAGTTCGGCTGCGGCGTCGATCTCGACATTCGAGTCCGAGCCGACCCCGAAACGCCCGCCCTCGGCAAGAAAATCGCGCGCGGGAAACAGGCCGTCGCCGAGGTTCGCCTCGGTGATCGGGCAGAGGCCGGCGACCGCGCCGCTCTGCACGATCGCGTGGCGCTCGGCGTCGGTGATGTGCGTCGCGTGGACGAGGCACCAATCGCGATCGACATCGGCATGGTCCATCAGCCACTCGACCGGCCGCGCCCCGCTCCACGCGAGACAGGCGTCAACCTCGGCCGTCTGCTCGGCGATATGGATATGAACCGGCGCGCCCGGCGCCATCGCGGCGACCGCCGCCAGTTCCTCCGCCGTCGCCGCGCGCAGGCTGTGCGGCGCGACGCCGACGACCGCCGCGTCGAGCCCGGCAACCGCGCCCTGCGCCGCGTCAAGGAGCCGCGCATAGCGATCGACATCATTGACGAAGCGCCGCTGGCCGGGCGCCGGATCGGCGCCGCCGAACCCTGCATGGGCATAAAAAACGGGCAGCAGCGTCAGCGCGATCCCCGTCGCGTCCGCGGCGTCGGCAATCGCGCGCGCCATGATCGCGATATCGTCATAGGGCTGCCCATCAAGGCCATGATGGAGATAGTGAAATTCGCCGACGCAGGTGAAGCCGCTTTCGAGCATTTCGGCAAAAGCGAGCGCGGCGATCGCCTGCATCCCCTCGGGATCGAGGCGATCGACGAAATGATACATGGCCTCGCGCCAGGTCCAGAAACTGTCGGCGCCCGTCCCCGCGCGCTCGGCCAGCCCGGCCATGCCGCGCTGGAAGGCGTGGCTGTGCAAATTGGGCAGGCCGGGCAGAAAAATCGCGTGCCGTTCATCGCCGGGCGCGGCGTCGATACCGGTTTCAATCCCCGAAATCCGGCCCTGTTCAAGGGTCAGCCGGACATGGCCGCACCAGCCGTCCGGAAGCCATGCCTGCTCGCACCAAAGCGCCATCGATCATCCCATCTGGACATCTTCATCCATTCGCTACTAATGTATATACATAATTGAGTCGGCCAGCAAGCAGGAGAGGGAGTGATGCAAAGCGATCGCCTGTGGACCAACGCCCGTCTTGCCACGATGCAGGATGGCCTGCCCGGCCTGGGTGTGATCGAGCATGGCGCGATCGGCATGGCGGCGGGCGCGATCACCTATGTCGGGTCGATGGCCGATGCCCCGTCGGCGGCCGAGACGATCGATTGCGAAGGCCGCTGGATCACGCCGGGGCTGATCGACCCGCACACCCATCTGGTCTTTGCCGGCGACCGCATCGCCGAGTTCGAGCTGCGCCAGAAGGGCGCTTCCTATGAAGAGATTGCGCGCGCGGGCGGCGGCATCGTGTCCACCGTCCATGCGACGCGCGCCGCGAGCGAGGCCGATCTGGTCGCGAGCGCCCTTCCCCGCCTCGACGCGCTGATCGCCGAAGGCGTGACGACGGTCGAGATCAAATCGGGCTACGGCCTCTCGGCGGCGGACGAGGCGAAGATGCTGCGCGCCGCGCGCGTGCTCGGCAAGGTGCGGCCGGTGACGGTGCGCACCACCTTCCTCGGCGCGCACGCGCTGCCTGGCGAATATGCGGGCGACGCCGATGGCTATATCGACCTCGTCTGCGGGACGATGATGCCCGAGATCGCGGCGGCGGGGCTCGCCGACGCGGTCGATGCCTTTTGCGAGAATATCGGCTTCACCCCCGCGCAGACCGAGCGCGTGTTCGCCGCCGCCGCGAAGCACGGCCTGCCCGTCAAGCTCCACGCCGAGCAATTGTCGAACCAGCATGGCGCCGCGCTCGCCGCGCGCCATCATGCCCTGTCGGCCGACCATCTCGAATATCTGGACGACGCCGGCGTCGCCGCGATGGCGGCGGCGGGGACGGTCGCGGTGCTGCTTCCCGGCGCCTATTATTTCCTTCGCGAAACCAAGCCGCCGCCCGTCGCCGCCTTGCGTGCCGCGGGGGTGCCGATCGCGCTCGCGACCGACTGCAACCCCGGCACCTCGCCGCTGACTTCGATCTTGCTGACCATGAACATGGCGGCGGTGCAGTTCGCCCTGACCGTCGACGAATGCCTGCTCGGCGTGACGCGCCACGCGGCGCGCGCGCTCGGGCTGGCGGGCGAGGTCGGCAGCCTCGCGGTCGGCAAGCATTGCGACCTTGCGATCTGGGATATCGCGCGGCCCGCCGACCTGGTCGGCCGGATCGGCTTCAACCCGCTACACCAACGAATCTGGATGGGACGATGACCATGGTGACGATTACCCCCGGCGCGATGACGCTCGCCGACTGGAACGCGATTTACGAAGGGGCGGGCGCGGCGCTGAGCGCGGACTCGTGGGATGCGATCGACCGGAGCGCCGCGGCGGTCGCGCGGATCGTCGCGAAGGGCGCGCCCGTCTATGGCGTCAACACCGGCTTTGGAAAGCTCGCCAGCGTTCGCATCGCCGACGGCGATCTGGCGACGCTTCAGCGCAATATCGTGCTCAGCCACGCCGCGGGAACCGGCGCGCCGTCGCCGACCCCGATCGTCCGGCTGATGATGGCGCTCAAGCTCGCGAGCTTCGGCATGGGCGCGTCGGGGGTCAGCCGCGCGACGGTCGCGATGATCGAGGCGATGCTCGCCAAGGGTCTGACCCCGGTGGTGCCGTCGCAAGGGTCGGTCGGCGCGAGCGGCGACCTCGCGCCGCTGTCGCATATGGCGGCGGCAATGATCGGCGTCGGCGCGATCGAGGTCGGCGGCAGAGTGCTTCCCGCTGCCGATGCGCTGGCAGAGGCTGGCCTCGCACCGCTCGACCTTGGCCCCAAGGAAGGGCTCGCGCTGCTCAACGGTACGCAATTCTCCACCGCCAACGCGCTCGCCGGGCTGTTTCGCGCCGAAACGCTGTTCCGCTCGGCGCTGATCACCGGCGCGCTGTCGACCGAGGCCGCCAAGGGCTCCGACGCGCCGTTCGACGCGCGCATCCATGCGCTGCGTGGCCACGCCGGGCAGCGCGAAGTCGGCGAGGCGCTGCGCGGCCTGATGGCGGGATCGGCGATCCGCGCGTCGCATGCGGAGGGCGATCCGCGCGTGCAGGACCCCTATTGCCTGCGCTGCCAGCCGCAGGTGATGGGCGCGGTGCTCGACCTGCTGCGACAGGCGGGGACGACGCTGGGCATCGAGGCGAACGGCGTCTCCGACAATCCGCTGATCTTCGCCGATACGGATGAAGCGCTGTCAGGCGGCAATTTCCACGCCGAGCCCGTCGCCTTTGCCGCCGACATGATCGCCATGGCCTTGTGCGAGATCGGGTCGATCGCCGAACGCCGGATCGCGATGCTCGTCGATCCGGCGCTGTCGGGGCTGCCCGCCTTCCTGACCCCGCGCCCCGGCCTCAACTCGGGGTTCATGATCCCGCAGGTCACCGCCGCCGCGCTGGTCAGCGAGAACAAGCAGCGCGCCTATCCCGCCAGCGTCGATTCGATCCCGACCTCAGCGAACCAGGAGGATCATGTCTCGATGGCCGCGCACGGCGCGCGCCGTCTGCTCGACATGGCCGATAACGCCAGCGCGGTGATCGGGATCGAGTTGCTCGCGGCGTGTCAGGGCATCGATTTCCACGCGCCGCTGACATCGAGCGACGCGCTCGAAGCGGCGCGCGGGCATTTGCGTGCCGAGGTGCCGACGCTCGAGGACGACCGCCACTTCCATCCCGACATCGAGGCGGCGACCGCGCTGATCCGCTCGGGCAGCCTCGTCGCGGCGACCCCCGCCAGCCTGCCGGGGGTCGGCTGATGGACTGGCTGCGCGTCCAGCGCGGCGACGCGCCACTCGTCATCGCCTTTCCGCATGGCGGCACCGACCTTGCCGGGATCGACGAGCAGTATGTTTCGCCCTGGCACGCGCAGATCGACACCGACTGGTGGATCGCCGAGCTTTACGCCTTCGCCGCCGATCTCGGCGCGACGCTGGTCGCGACCGGCATTTCGCGCAGCGTCATCGACATGAACCGCGACCCATCGGGCGCCTCGCTCTATCCGGGGCAGGCGACGACCGAGCTGTGCCCGACGACGACCTTTGACGGCGCATCGCTCTATCGATTCGACACGCCCGACGAGACCGCGATCATGCAGCGCCTGCATAGCTATCACCGGCCGTATCACGAACGGCTGATGGGCGAGATTGAGCGGCTGAAAGCCGTGCACGGCCGCGTCGTCCTTTATGACGCCCACTCGATCCGCAGCCATGTCCCGCGCCTGTTCGACGGCGAATTGCCGCAATTCAACATCGGGACGAACGGCGGCGCGACCGCCGCGCCCGAGCTTGAAACGGTGATCGCGAACATCTGCGCGGCGAGCGGCGCAAGCCATGTCGTCAACGGCCGCTTCAAGGGCGGCTGGACGACGCGCCATTACGGCCGCCCCGACGACGGCATCCATGCGATCCAGATGGAGCTGGCGCAGCGCGGCTATATGACCGAGCCGACCGAGCTGACCCACGCCAACTGGCCCTCCCCCCTCGACCCCGCTCCCGCGATCAGGCCCGTCCTCGAACAGGTCATCGCCGCGACCCTCGACTTTGCGAAAGGATAGTCATGACCCGTCTCGACAACAGCCGCGTGATCCGCCCCGCGACCGGCACCCAGATCAGCGCGAAGAGCTGGCTCACCGAAGCGCCGATGCGGATGCTGATGAACAACCTCCACCCCGACGTCGCCGAGCGGCCCGAGGAGTTGGTCGTCTATGGCGGCATCGGCCGCGCCGCGCGCGACTGGGAAAGCTATGACAAGATCGTCGAGACACTGAAGCGTCTGGAGAGCGATGAAACGCTGCTGATCCAGTCGGGCAAGCCCGTCGGCGTGTTCCGCACCCACGAGAATGCGCCGCGCGTGCTGCTCGCCAATTCCAACCTCGTCCCCGAATGGGCGAATTGGGAGCATTTCCACGAGCTCGATAAAAAGGGCCTGATGATGTACGGCCAGATGACGGCCGGGAGCTGGATCTACATCGGCAGCCAGGGCATCGTTCAGGGCACCTATGAAACATTCGTCGAGATGGGACGGCAGCATTATGGCGGCGACCTGTCGGGCCGCTGGCTGCTCACCGCCGGGCTCGGTGGCATGGGCGGCGCGCAGCCGCTCGCGAGCGTGATGGCGGGCGCAAGCTGCCTCGCGATCGAATGCCAGCCGAGCCGCATCGAGATGCGGCTGCGCACCGGCTATCTCGACAAGCAGGCTTCAAGCATCGACGAGGCGCTGGAAATCATCGAGGCAAGCCATGCCGGGGGCAAGCCGGTATCGGTCGGCCTGCTCGGCAATGCCGCCGAGATTTTGCCCGAGATGGTCCGCCGCGGCATCCGCCCCGACCTGCTCACCGACCAGACCTCGGCGCACGATCCGGTCAACGGCTACCTCCCCGCCGGGTGGAGCCTCGACGAGTGGTTCGCCAAGCGCGAGAGCGATCCGGCGGCGGTCGCCAAGGCCGCCAAGGCGTCGATGGCGGTGCATGTCCAGGCGATGCTCGACTTGCAGGCCACTGGGGTGCCGACCACCGATTACGGCAATAACATCCGCCAGATGGCGAAGGATGAAGGCGTCGAAAATGCCTTCGACTTCCCCGGCTTCGTCCCCGCCTATGTCCGTCCGCTCTTTTGCCGTGGCATCGGGCCGTTCCGCTGGGTGGCGCTGTCGGGCGATCCCGAGGATATCTACAAGACCGACGCCAAGGTGAAGGAACTGCTCCCCGACAACGCCCACCTCCACCACTGGCTCGACATGGCGCGCGAGAAGATCCATTTCCAGGGCCTGCCCGCGCGCATCTGCTGGGTCGGGCTCGGCGATCGCCAGCGGCTCGGCCTCGCGTTCAACGAGATGGTGGCGTCGGGCGAGCTCAAGGCGCCGGTCGTCATCGGCCGCGACCATCTCGACTCGGGCTCGGTCGCCTCGCCCAACCGCGAGACCGAGGCGATGCGCGACGGATCGGACGCGGTTTCGGACTGGCCTTTGCTCAACGCGCTGCTCAACACCGCGTCGGGCGCGACCTGGGTGTCGCTGCACCACGGCGGCGGGGTCGGCATGGGCTATTCGCAGCATAGCGGGATGGTGATCGTCGCCGACGGGACGCCCGAAGCGGCGACGCGGCTCGAGCGCGTGCTGTGGAACGACCCCGCGACCGGCGTCATGCGCCACGCCGATGCAGGTTACGACATCGCCATCGACTGCGCACGCGAGAAGGGGCTCGACCTGCCCGGCATATTGGGTTGAGCGCCTTTCGCCTGTTGTCCGCGCGGGACCGCGTGCCGCGGCCCTGGAAGAACGGTGGCGGGGTGACGCGCGACATTGCCGTCTATCCCGAGGGCGCGGGCGACGCGGATTTCCTCTGGCGCGCCAGCATCGCGACGATCGCCGCGGCGGGGCCGTTCTCGGCCTTTCCGGGCATAGATCGCGCGCTGATGCTTCTGGACGGCGAACTGGTCGTCAAGATTGGCGAAGCGGCCCATCGCCTGCGCCCCGGCTCCGCCGCGCTGCACTTCGTCGGCGAAGCGACGGTCAGCGCCGCGCCGGTGGGCGAAAGCTGCACGGTCCTGAATATCATGGCGCGCCGCGGCACCTATTCGGCGACGCTCGATCGATGGCGGGCAGCGCGGGCGACGGCGGCAAACAGCTTGCTGCTGGTCGCCGCCGGCTCGGCCGGTATCACGGTGGATCAGGCCCGGTTCGACCTGTCCGCGAGCGACGCGCTGTTTATCGACAGGCCTGCCGGTCTTTCCCTATCGATCGACGGACCCGTTATCGTCGCCGAAATCTTCCACGCCGCAGCCGATCAATTCGTCCAGTAGATATAGTCCTGCCCATCCTTCCACGGCGTGTTGAGCGGCACGTCGATGCGGATCGGTCCCTCGATCAGGCCCGGCCAGATCGGTTTCGCCATCCCCTTGTTCTGCGCCTCGATCATCGCGCGAAGCTGCGCGACGCGCTGCGGCTGCTGTGCCGACAGGTCGTGCTGCTCGGTCGGGTCGGTCGCCAGATCATAGAGCCGCGCCTTTTCGGGCCGCTTGGTCACCTGCAATTTCCAGTCGCCCACCCGCACCGCGCGATAATCGCCCGAGCGCCAATAGAGCGCCTGCCGCTTGGCGGGACCGGCGAGGATATTCTGGCTGTCCATGACGCGGTCGGTCGGCAGTTTCGCGCCCGCCGCCGCGGCGATCGTCGCAAAGATGTCGAGATGGCCGGTCATGTCGGCGCGGGTCGATCCCGGCGCGATATGTCCCGGCCAGCGCATGAAGAGCGGGGTACGGATGCCGCCCTCGAAAAAGGTCGCCTTCCACCCGCGATAGGGGGCGTTGAGGCCCGCGATGCCATTATACCAGGCGCCGCCATTGTCGCTGGTGAAGATAACGAGCGTATTGTCGTCGATCCCGGCGCGCTTCAGTTCGGCCATCACGTCGCCGATCCGCCGGTCGAGCTGCGCGATCATCGCGCCATAGACGCGAGTCTTGCGGTCCTCGATCTGGGGGAGCTTCGCATAATCCTCCTTCGTCGCCTGCAGCGGCGTGTGCGGCGCGTTGAAGGCGAGGTAGAGAAAGAAGGGCCGGTTCCGGTTCGCGTCGATCGCCTTGATCGCCTCGTCGGCGAAATAGTCGGTCATATGCCCCTTGGGATGGAAGCGCTTGCTGCCGTTGAACGTCACCGCGTGGCGCAGGTTCGCCCAGATGAAGCGGTCGATCGGGTCCCACGGCAGCTTGGCGTTGACCGTGTCGGGGTCGTCATCGGTCAGATATTTGGCTCCGCCCGCCAGCACCGCGAGGCTTTCGTCGAAGCCCTGCGCGTTGGGTTGCAGCTTCGGTGCCTCGCCGAGGTGCCATTTGCCGATGTGCAGCGTGTGATAGCCCGCCGCCTTTACCGCTTCGGCGATCGTCACTTCGCCCGGCGGCACGCCCATGTCGGGATAGTCGGGGATGTCGTCGGTGATCAATTCCTTGTGAAAGATCGTTTTCAACGGCCCGATCCCGCCACCATGGGTCAGATTCTCGGCAAACTCCACCGGCACCGCGGTATATTCAAAGCCAAAGCGCGTCGGATAGCGCCCGGTCATCATCGCCGCGCGCGACGGCGAGCAGGTCGCATTGGCGGCATAGGCGGTGGTGAAATTCATGCCGCCCTGCGCGATCGCGTCGATATTGGGCGTCTTGACGATCCCGCCCGCGACCCCTCCGCCATTGAGGCTGATGTCGTTCCAGCCCATGTCATCGGCGACGATCAGGATGATGTTCGGCGGCCGCTTGCTCTCAGGCGGATCGGCGGGCATTTCCGCGGGCCCCTGCGCCCAGGCGACCGGGCGATTGGGCTGCACCGGGTTGCGCCAGTCCTGCACCAGCCCGGGAAGGCGATATTTATTCGCCTGAAAGCCCCAATAGCCCCCCGCTGCGAGCAGGGCGAGGACGCCGAGCGCCACCCATCTCTTCTTCATACTCCCGCCCCTCCCACATTGACCGCTTATATTATGGCACTATGTGTGTCATTATATTGATGGCGGCGCAAGATGGTTCGATGCGGCCATTGACGCGCGGCGCAAGCTGCGCCAGCGGGAAGATCATGGAGGGGACAGTGAAAGCCGAACTGGCCGACGAAGGCACACGGATCGACGGGCGGCGCGAGCGCAGCCGGTCGAGCCACAAGCGCATCGTCGCGGCGATGATGGATCTGATCGAGGGCGGCGACCTGATGCCGAGCGCCGCGCGCGTCGCCGAAGAAGCGGGCGTCGGCCTGCGCACCGTCTTTCGCCATTTCGACGACATGGACTCGCTCTATCGCGAAATTTCGCGGATCGTCACCGATCGCATCTGGCCGGTGATCACCGCGCCCTATGAGGCGCCCGACTGGCGTGCGAATGTCCGCGACCTCACCCACCGCCGCGCGCGGGTGTTCGAGATGATGCTGCCCTTCCGCCTCGCCGCCAATATCAAGCGCTATCAGTCGCCCTTCCTGATGGGCCAATATGCGCAGGTCGTGACGATGGAACGCGACCTCGTGCTGCGCCTGCTCCCCGCCGAGGTGCGCGGCGACCGCTATCGGGTCGAGGCGCTGTGCGCGGCGCTGTCGTTCCAGAACTGGCGCGCGATCCGGCAGGACCAGGGGTTGTCGGTCGAGGATTCCGGCGCGGTCGTCGCGCATATGGTCGCGGCGCTGATCAGGGATTAAGCCCTGGATCGACGCCGACGGCGCCAGGCCCAGACCAGCGCGGCCAATCCAATCACAATCCCACCGAGCACCAGCCCGGCCTGGATCGCGCGCTTCTTTCCCTGCTTCTGCCAGGCGTAGCGGTTGATCTGCTCGTCGGCGGTATAGCCCGCCGGCATGTCGAGCACGCCATTATCCTTGGCGAAGGTCGCATAGTCGGCGCGCATCGCCGCGAAGCGGTCGGGCATCGCGGCGGCAAGATCGCGGGTTTCGCCAGGATCGGTCTTGATGTCGTAGAGCCGCCAATTGCCGTCGCCGGTCGGCGCGAGGTTGCGGACAAGCTTGTAATCGCCGCGAAACAGCGCGGCATTGCCCGACAGTTCATAGCCGATCGGCGCGTCGCCATGAACGCTGCCCGCGCCGCCGCCGAGCATCGGGACGAGGCTGCGTCCCGCAAGCCGTTCGACCGGCCGCCCGTCCCATGTTCCGTCCTGGCCGGGAACCCCTGCAAGGTCGAGCAAGGTCGGCAAAATGTCGGTGACGTGCGCCAGCCCGCCGTTGATCGCGCCCGCGCGGACCTGTGGATGGCCGGGCCAGGCGATGATCAGCGGCGCGCGCAGCCCGCCCTCGGCGGCGCTGAACTTGTAGCCCGACAGCGGCGAGGAGGCGGCGCTCGCCCAGCCGGGCCCGATCGCGCTGAAACTGCCGCGGCGGCCGATGTTCGCGGTCGATGTGTCATATTCCATCCCGAGGAACAGCCGGTTGCGCAGCCGGTTATAGGGGTTGGTCGGCTCGGCGCCATTGTCCGAGAGGAAGACGAAGATCGTATTGTCATAATCGCCGGTCGCCTTCAGATGCGCGACCAGCCGCCCGACCTCGCGGTCCATCGCGGTCGCCATGGCGCCATAGGCCTGCATCACGCGGATCGCGGCCGCGCGTTCCTCGGCATCGAGCTTCGCCCAGTCGGGGGTCGTCTTCATCGTCACCATTGTGGTGCCGGCGGGCATGATGCCGAGCGCCACCGCACGCTTCGCCCGCGCTTCGCGCAGCTTGGTCCAACCTTCGCGATACATCGCCGAATAGCGCGCGATGTCGCTGTCGGGCGCCTGCACCGGAATATGGTTGGCGAGGAAGTTGACCGAGGCGAGGAAGGGTTTGCCGCTCGCGCGGTCCTCCTCGATATAGTCGATCATCTTCTGGACGACGAAGCGCGACGAATAATAATCCTTGGGCAGCATCGCGGGCTTGCCGTTTTCGGTCCAGGCGGCGGTGTCGTACATCCCCTCGATCGGCCGCTGCTCGAAATTGTCGGCGCCGGCATCGGCGAGGCTGAACGCACGGTCGTAGCCGCGCGCGCCGGGCAGGCGCTTCGCATCGCTGCCGAGGTGCCATTTGCCGGTCAGATAGGTGCGATAACCCGCCGCCTTCAAAAGCTGCGCGATCGTCACGACGCGCAGGTTCATCACCGTATCATATCCGGGCTTGCCGCGATGTTCGTCGGGGATCGTCTCGGGCATGTTGCCGAGCCCGGCGCGGTGGTTCATCACCCCGCTTTGCAGCATCGCGCGCGTCGGCGAGCAGGATCCGGCGACATGGAAGTTCGAAAAGCGCATCCCCGCCGCCGCGAGCGCATCGATGTTCGGGGTCGCGATCTCGCTGCCGAACGAACCGACGTCGCTGAACCCCCAGTCGTCGGCGAGCAGGATGACGATATTGGGATGACGCGGCGGCGCCGGGATGGCCTGAGCCAGCGCCGGCGCCGCCGCGAGCAGGGCCATCAAGGCGACAAGCGCGCTCTGCGCCCGGACAATGCAGCCGGCCCCCCGCCCGGCTTTTCCACGCATTGCCATCGCCTTTCCCCCTGCAATTATTTTGGCACTTGTCGTGTCAAAAGATTGCAAAGTCAATGCTCATGGCGCGTCCGGCCTGTCCCGCCCGGTCAGCGTTCGCGATATTGGGGCGGCCGCTTGTCGAGGAAGGCGGCGAGCGCCTCCTTATGGTCTTCGGTCGCCGAGAGGATGACCTGCTGGCGGTCCTCGATCGCCATCGCGGCGTCGAGGCTTTGCGCGTCGATGTTCAGATTGAGCGCCTGTTTCGACAGCCGCAGCCCCCATGGGCTGGTGGCGAGCATCTCGTCGGCGAGCGCGAGGCCGCGGTCGAGCAGTTTGTCCTCATCGACGATCTCGCTGATCAACCCGGCGCCAAGCGCGCGCTCGGCGTCGATGAAGCGCCCGGTCAGGATCATCTCCGCCGCCAGGCTGGCGCCGACGAGACGCGGCAGGAAATAACTCGACGCCATGTCGCAACCGCCGAGCCCGATGCGGATATAGGCGGCGTTGCAGCGAAAGCTGGGGCTTCCATAGCGCACGTCGGACGCGAGCAGCAGCGACAGCCCGCCGCCCGCCGCGGCGCCATGGCCGAGCGCGATGATCGGCTGCGGACAGGCGCGCATCTTGCGATAGATATTGCCGATGCTGGTCTGGGTGCGCAGCGTGCGCAGCACCGGCGTCTCGTCGCGCGTCCCGCTCTTTTGGCGATCCTCCTGAATGTCGAGCCCGGCGCAGAAGCCGCGCCCGGCGCCGCGCAGGATGACGACGCGCACGTCCTGGCGATCGGCCAGCCCGCCGAAATAGGTATTGAGTTCTTCGACCAGTCCTTCGTTCAGCGCATTCAGCCGATCGGGCCGATGGAGCGTCGCGATCTCGACCTGCCCGCGCGCCTCGACGAGCAGTTCGCCGCTCACAGCGTCTGCCCGTCGTCGATGGTGATCACGCTGCCGGTGATCCCCTGCGCGGCGTCCGAACAGAGCAGCAGCAGCGGCGCGTGCAGGTCGCTCGGCGGGCGGAGGCGCTGGCGCGGGAAGGTCGCGACGAATTGGCCGCCCGCTTCGCTGTTGAACAGGTCGGCGGTCATTTCGGACTCGAAATAGCCCGGCTGGATGACGTTCACGCAGATTCCGCGCCGCGCCCATTCGCGCGCCAGCGCCTTGCCCAGATGGCGCGCCGCCGCCTTGGTCGCGCCATAGACCGACGTCGCGGGAAAGATCTTCTCGGCGGTGATCGATCCGATGATGACGACGCGGCCGTGCTGCTTCTCACGGCTGCCCGCCGCTTCGAGCCGCCGCGCGCCTTCGGTCGCGGTCAGGAACACGCCGCGCACGTTCGCGGCGAACAAGCCGTCGACGTCGTCGACGCTGAGGCCGAGCGCGACTTTCTCGGTCGCGACGCCGGCATTGGCGACGATCGTATCGACGGTTCCGAACGCCGCCTCGGCGGCGTCATAGGCGGCCTTGGTCGATGTTTCGTCGGTGACGTCGAGGCTGACCGCGATCGCTTGGCCGCCGACCGCCTCGATCGCCGCGACCTGCTCGGCAAGCTTGTCGGCGCGGCGCGCGGCGAGAACAACCTTCGCCCCGGCTGCTGCCAGCACCCTGGCAAAACCGGCGCCAAGTCCCGACGACGCGCCCGTCACCAAGGCGACGCGGCCGGTCAGATCAAAGCGGGGTTGCTCGGCCATTCTTCTGTTCCTTTCGCTATTTTCCGCGACGGCCTTGGCGTTAATTGACGTTTACGTCAATCAGGAGCGATGCTCGCGAAAGAGGGTTGACGATCGGTATTTGTTCCCTTAATGTTCCTCTTGTGCACACACAACCTTTCCCCCGTCGCGGCCGCCAAGGGTGGCGGACGGGGGATAAAGGTTCAGCTGCCCGGAAAGGCGGGCGCCCTGCTCACCATCGCGGGTAGCGGCCGTCCCATCACGCCGCCGAGCCAGCCGGCCGCCTCCACCACCCGCGGCAGCGCCAGCCCGGTCGCCACGCCGCTGCGTTCGAGCAGATAGACGACATCCTCGGTCGCGACATTGCCCGCCGCGCCGGGCGCGAACGGACAGCCGCCGAGGCCGCCGAGCGATGCGTCGACCGTCGCCGCGCCTTCGTTTACCGCCGCCCAGACATTGGCGAGCCCGCTGCCGCGCGTGTTGTGGAAATGGACGCGCACCGGAAGCGCGCCGACCGCCGCGCGCACGCGGCCCACCGTCTCGGCGACCTCGGCCGGGGTGCCGGCGCCGATCGTGTCGGCGAGCGCGATCTCGCGCGGACCGGCATCGGCGGCGCGCTTCGCCATTTCGACGACGCGATCGATCGCGATTTCGCCCTCGAACGGACAGCCGAAGGCGGTGGCGATGGTGATCTGTCCGCTGCGCCCCGCCGCTTTCGCCAAGCCGACGATCTCGATCGCCGCGGCGAGCGATTCGGCGGAGCTTTGCCCCTGGTTGCGAACGCCGAACGTATTGCTGGTCACGCAGACCGCGCCGAGTTCGTCGATCCGCCCGGTCGCGAGCGCGCGCTCGGCGCCGCGGCGGTTGAGCACCAGCCCGATATAGGTGACATCGTCGCGGTCGGGCAGCATCGCCACCAATTGCTCGGCATCGGCGAGTTGCGGCACCTTGCTGGGATTGACGAAGCTCGTCACCTCGATCCGGCGCGCACCATAGGCTATGGCGCGGCGGATCAGTTCAGCCTTGTCGGCGGTCGAGACGATCGCCGATTCATTCTGCAGGCCGTCGCGCGGCCCGACTTCGACCATTTCCACTCTGCGATCTTTCATCATCCTGGTCCCGAATATTCCCGAGTCATTTAGCAGGTTGAAAATTACATAGCATTCTAAGTATACGATGGCCATATGGGCGGCGCGACCCTGTTTCTAGCAGGCCCCGCCCCGAAAGGAACGACATGACGGACACGAGCGGCAGCGGGGGAGCGCTGGACGGAATCAAGGTGGTCGAGATGGGGCAGTTGATCGCCGGCCCCTTCTGCGGCCAGCTTCTCGGCGACATGGGGGCCGAGATCGTCAAGCTCGAGCCGCCGGAGACCGGCGACCAGATGCGCCACTGGGGCCAGGGCGACAAGCCCAGTTGGTGGCGCGTCATCGCGCGCAACAAATATTCGGTCGCGGCCGACCTGCGTTCGGCCGAGGGGCAGCAACTGGCGCGCGACCTGATCGCCAAGGCCGATATATTGATCGAGAATTTCCGCCCCGGCACGCTCGAGAAATGGAATCTCGACCCCGCCGCGCTGCGCAAGGCCAATCCGGGGCTGATCGTCGTGCGCGTGTCGGGATATGGCCAGACCGGCCCCTATTCGAAGCGTGCCGGCTTTGGCGGCATCGGCGAGGCGATGGGCGGCTGGCGCGGCATCGTCGGCTTTCCAGACCTGCCGCCCGCGCGCATGGGCGTGTCGATCGGCGACACGCTCGCCGCCACTTACGGCTGCCTCGGCGCGCTCGCCGCGCTCCATCACCGCGACAGGACCGGCGAAGGCCAGATCGTCGATTCGGCGCTTTACGAAGCGGTGCTCCAGGTCATGGAATCGACCGTGTCGGACTATTCGGCGAGCGGCGTGAAACGCCGCCGCACCGGATCGGCGCTGCCCGGCATCGCGCCGTCGAACGTCTATCCATGCCGCGACGGCGAATATCTGATCGGCGCGAACCAGGACGGCGTCTTCGCGCGCCTCGCCGCGGCGATGGGCCGCCCCGAACTCGCCGACGACGCGCGCTATGCGACGCATCGCGCGCGCGGCGCGCGGCAGGAAGAACTCGACGCGCTGATCGGCGACTGGACGGCGACGATGACGATCGCCGAACTCGAAGCGACGATGATCGCGGCAGGCGTTCCGGCGGGCCGCGTCTATGACGCCGAGGACATGGTCGCCGACCCGCATTTCGCCGCGCGCGAGGCGCTGGTCACGGTCGCGGATGAGGAACTGGGCGAAATCAGGATGCAGGGAGTGTTCCCCAAGCTGTCGGCGACGCCGGGCAGCGTGCGCCGCCCCGCCCCGCTCACCGTCGGCCAGGATAGCGCCGACGTGCTCAAACGCTGGCTCGGCCGGGAGGCGTGAGGCGATGATCACCCTCTATGGCGGCCCGACCCCGAACGCGCGCAAGATCGCGATCGCGCTGCTCGAAATGGGGCTCGCATGGCGGCTCGAACCCGTCGATATCCTCGCCGGCGAACAGCTCACGCCCGAATTCCTCGCGCTCAATCCGAACAACAAAACCCCGGTGATCGTCGACGACGAAGGCCCCGAAGGGCCGGGTTTCGTGCTGTGGGAGACGGGGGCGATCCTGCTCTATCTCGCGCAGAAGACCGGCCGTTTCCTCCCCGAAGACCCGGTGAAGCGCGCGATCTGCTGGCAATGGCTGATGTTTCAGGTGTCGGGTATCGGCCCGATGTTCGGGCAGGAGGCGCATTTCACCCATTATGCCAAGGACCGCCATCCCTATGCGATCGAACGCTATGGCCGCGAGGTCGACCGGCTGATGATGGTGCTCGACAAAAGGCTGGGCGAGGCCGAGTGGCTGGCGGGCGACGATTATACCATCGCCGACATGGCGACCCTGCCCTATCTTCGCCGTTCGTTGATCGACAAGGCGGGGCGCTTTCCAAATGTCGAGCGCTGGGGCGCCGCGATGCTCGCGCGGCCCGCGGTCGCCGAAGGGATGCAGGTCGGCACCGCGCGCGCCGAGACGATCGAGGGCGGACTGACCGGCTTCAACGACGACCATCGCGCGATCCTGTGGGGCGACCGCCAGCATGCGAAGCGATAGGGTGCGGCCGGGCGGGCGCTGCGTCGGGATGGAGCGCGATCTTTGAAGGATGGCGTTGATGTCCCCTCCCGCGTGCGGGAGGGGAGAACAAACGGCCGCTCCCGGTCGCGACCTCCGCCTCAATCCCCCGTCACCGCGGCATGGTTCGCATCGCCGAACATGTTCGACCATTCCTGCTCGCCCAGCGTCTGGTGCCGCCCGATATATTTCGCCGGCGCCTTCATATCTTCGCGGCTCATCGCGCGCGCGACCGCGGGGCGTTCGCGGATGCGTTCGAACCAGGCGCGCGTCGCGGGCCAGTCGTCCAGCCCCATCCCCATGACGAAGGCCGAGGCACGGCCGGGCCAGATCGCCATGTCGGCGATGGTATAATCGTCGCCCGCGACATAGACGCTCTTGTCCAGTCGCCGTTCGAGGACGGTGAGCAGGCGCGTCACCTCCTTCGTATAGCGATGGGCGGCATAATCCTGGCCCGCCGGGGCATAGCGCAGAAAATGGCTCGCCTGCCCGCCCATCGGGCCGAGTCCCGCGACCTGCCAGTTCAGCCACGACAGCGTCGCGGCGCGCGCGGCGCCCGATGCGGGGAGGAAGCGGCCGCTCTTCTCGGCCAGATATTGCAGGATCGCGCCCGATTCAAAGACCGTCACCGGCGCGCCGCCGCCCGCCGGATCCCGGTCGACGATCGCAGGCAGCTTGTGGTTCGGGTTGATGCGCCCGAACGCGGCGGTCAGCTGGTCGCCGTTGAAGATGTCATAGGACAGGACATGATAGGGCGCGTCGATCTCCTCGAGCAGGATCGCGATCTTCTGCCCGTTCGGGGTCGCCGAATAATGAAGGTCGATCATCCTACAGCACTTCATGGATGACGTGGCGGACCCCGAAGGCGGTGCGTTCGCCGACTCCGACCGCGAGCAGGCCGTTCAGCCAGCCATATCGGGCGCTCGCGGTCTCGAACACCGGCGCGATTCGCAGATAATATCGCGACGGGTCGGCATCGGGCACCGCGGGATCGGCGAACGTCGCGCGCACATCGTCGGGAATGATGCTGCGCCCGGTGTAGCTCAGATAGACAAGGTCGCCGTCGTCGGTCTGCCACACCGCGCGGGCATCGAAAGTGCCGACCGACGCCGTGTCGCCAAGCCGTCCGCTGCGCGACCAATTGCCGCCGCCGGGCAAGACGATGCCGTTGATTCGCGGCCCGAAAAATCGCCCGCCGGAGATATAGCCGAGCCGCTGGTCGCCGAACGGCGAAGCGCCGATCGCGACCAGACCTCCCCCGACCTCAAATTCGACGGTGCAAAGATGGCGGCTCGCGAGAGCCCGCGGAACCTGCGGCTGATTTTCTTCGGTCATGATGGCGAATCCTCTTTCCTGCCTATGGACAAGTATAAAACCATTAGTATACTAAGGGTCAATCAGATTGACGGATCCGATCCTCTTTTCGGTGCCGTCGCGCAACACTCAATGGGAGGGTGAACATGAAGGCTCATAATCAGATTCTGCTGTCCGGCGTCGCGGCGATCGCGATGATGGCGAGCGCTGCACCGGCGATGGCGCAGGCCGACGCACCGGCCGATACCGCCACCGATACGAACGACATCATCGTCACCGCGCGCTTCAAGAATGAATCGCTGCAGGATGTTCCGCAAGCCATCTCGGCCTTTGGCGAGGAAACGCTGGCCAAGATCGCGGCGCGCGACATCACCGACCTTGCGCCCTCGACCCCGAACGTCAGCATCCAGCCGGTGGCGACCTTCTCCAACTCGGCGGCGATCTTCATTCGCGGCCTGGGCGCACAAGGCATCGAATCGACCGAGGAAAGCCCGGTCGGCATTTCGATCGACGGAGTCTATGTCACGCGGCCGGTGGCGACGATGCTCGACACCTTCGATCTCGACCGGATCGAAGTGTTGCGCGGGCCGCAGGGCACCTCGTTCGGCAAGAATTCGCTCGCCGGTGGTATCGCCGCCTATACCAAGAACCCCGGCCGCGACTGGGGCGTGCAGGCCGAGGTCACCGTCGGCAATTACGGCCGCATGGATGCTCGCGCGGCAGTCGACATGCCGATCATCCGCGACGTGCTGGCGGCAAGGCTGGTCCTCAACAAGGAAACCTATGACGGCTTCTTCACCAACCGCCTGAACGGCAAGAAGATCGGCGGGCAGGACCGGCTGACGCTGCGCGGCACGGTGGTCTTTACCCCGACCGACAATCTCGACATCAACCTGAAAGCCTTTCTGGTCCGCGATCGTTCGAGCGCGCCGGGCGGCGACTCGGCTCCCGACCGGAGCAAGCTGTTGTGGCAGGTTTTCGGGTTCGAGGAACCGAACGACGGCGCCTTCACCATCGGCCGCGACTTCCCGACCAATCACGACACCGACCAGCTCGGCTTCATCAGCAATATCGGGCTCGACCTTGGCGCGGTGCAGGTCAAATCGATCACCGGCTATATCGAAACCGATGATTTCAACGACAGCGATTACGACCAGTCGGAAGTCTTTTTCTTCCCGACATTCCGCGTTCAATCGCACCGTCAGTTCAGCCAGGAATTGCGCCTGCAATCCGATTTTTCGGACCGGGACGACGCGCTGTCGCGGCTCAACCTCGTCTTCGGCGGCTATTATCTGAAGCAGAGCTTCGAGCTGGCGCAGGCCTTCCCGACGCTGCCCATCTTGCTCGCACCGACGGTGAAATTCGGCAGCGAGGATTTCGTGACGCAGAGCAATACGGCCAAGGCGCTGTTCGGACAGGCGATCTATGGCATCACCGACCGGCTGAACATCACCTTCGGCGTCCGCCAAAGCTGGGAATCGAAGGATTATTTCCGCGACCCGGTCGGCACCCTGTTGTCGCCTGCCTTTTTCACCACGCGCGCGACGGTCAAGTCGCTGGCCGAAATGGAAGCGATCGCCAACACCAATCTGGCGACGGGCAAGGCGTTCAAGCTTGGCTATGATCGCGACCGCATGTCATTCAAGGGCGGGATCGACTATCGCCTGACCGACGATGTCATGGTCTATGCCGGGTATAGCCAGGGCTATAAGGGTGGCGGCTTCGGCGCCCGCTCGGCGACGCCGTCCACCGCGGGCCCGACCGAGGACAATACGTCGGAGCTGTTCGAAGCCGGCTTCAAGGGCGACTTCTTCGACGGGCTGCTTCGCCTCAACCTCACCGGCTTCGTCACCAAGTTCAAGCAGCTCGAATTCGGGGTCTTCTTCCCCAATCCCAATGTCGCATCGGGCCAGGAAACGGCGCAGCTCAACATCGGTTCGGCGACGAGCAAGGGGCTCGAGCTGGAAGCCACGCTGAAACCGACGCAGAATTTCCGCCTGATGGCCAATGTCGGCTATCTCGACGCGAAATATACCGACTTTTGTGCCGACATCGACGGTCCGTCGGCATCGCCGACCGTGCCGGTGTCCACTTGCGGCGACGTCACCACGCTGCCGAACGGCACCTATCTGGTCGATGTCGACCACACGAACCTGAAGCTGGTGCGCGCGCCCAAATGGCAGACGCAGGTTTCGGCCGACTATAGCGTGCCGCTCGGCAGCGCCGGCAGCCTGTCGTTCCGTGCGGCGGCGCTATATCGCAGCACCTTCTATTCGTCGGTCGCCAACGAACTGGGCGGACGGACCGGGGATTTCGTGCTGGTCGATGGTTCGATCGGCTGGGAAAGCGCCGATGCGCGGTTCCGGGCGATGCTCTGGGGCAAGAATCTGACCAACAAGACCTATGTGTCGGCCTATACGCCGACCGCCCAATTCTTTAACCAGCGCTTCTATGGCGCGCCGCGGACCTTTGGCCTGACGCTCGGCGCCAGCTTCTGATCCACTGCCGCCGGGCTTGACGTCCGGCGTTGGCCCTTTGCTAAGAAAGCCCCTCTGTCCCGCCGGACAGGAGGGCTTTTCTTATGCCCGCGCCCCGCACGCGCATCGCTCGTGTCGCGCCAGCCGTAAACTACGTTGACAGATAAGCTTAAATACCTAAGTATTTTCGCGACAAGAAGAACGGCTGATTTTAGGGAGCATCATGACGGAGGCCACCATCCTCGATCGGGACGCCGTACCGTCCGACCGCGGCCTCGCGCTGCGCCGTAACGTCGCGCTGGGGATGCTCTTCCTCGTCGGCACGATCAACTTCGTCGATCGTCAGCTGCTGTCGATCCTCGTCGAACCGATCCGCGCCGATATGCAGTTCAGCGACACCCAGTTCGGGCTGCTCACCGGCCTTGCCTTCGCGCTTTTCTATGCTGCCATGGGGATTCCCATGGCGATGGTCGCCGACCGCTGGAACCGGATCAAGCTGATCGGCATCGCCTGCCTCGTGTGGAGCGGGTTCACCGCCGCCTGCGGGATGGTGTCCAATTTCTGGCAGCTCGCGGCGATGCGCTTCGGAGTCGGCGCGGGCGAGGCCGGCGGCACCGCGCCGTCGCTGTCGGTCCTCGCTGACTATTATCCGCCGGCGCAGCGGCCGCTGGTCATCGGCCTGTTCACGCTCAACGGCCCCTTCGGCGTCTTCGTCGGGGCCGCCTTCGGCGCGTGGGCGGCTGCCCATATCGGCTGGCGCGGCGCCTTTCTGGTCATCGGCGGCGTCGGCCTGATCGTCGCGCCGTTGCTCATCTGGCTGGTGCGCGAACCGGCGCGGGGCCAGATGGATCGGACTGGGGCCGACGATGCGGCGCTGCCGATCGGACAGACGCTCGCGATGTTCGCGCAGCGCCGCTCGCTGCGCATGGTGATGATCGGCAGCGGGATGGCGGCCTTCGTCAGCTATGGCATGCTCAACTGGATCCCCGCCTTCCTGATGCGCGTCCAGGGCATGCCGCTCAGCGCCATGGCAACCTGGTTCGCGCCCGCCGCGGGCATCACCTTCGGCATCGGCATTTTGGGCGGCGGCTGGCTGGTCAGCCGCGCCGCGCGCCAGTCGCCGCGCGCCTATGGCACCATCCCCGCGATTGCCGCCGCGGTGCTGGTCCCGACCTTCATCGCGGCGCTGCTCGTCGATAGCTGGCAATGGTCGCTCGTGCTGATGCTGATCCCGATGGCCGCGTGCATCGTCTATGTCGCCCCGGCGCTGGCGCTGGTCCAGAATCTCACCGCGCCGCGCTCGCGCGCCACCGCCTCCGCCGTCCTGATGCTGATGTTCAACATCGTCGGCCTGGGGCTCGGCCCGCTGTTCGTCGGCATGATCAGCGACGCGCTGAAACCCGAATATGGCGACGAAAGCCTGCGTTGGGCCTTGATGGCGATCATCCCCTTCGCCGTCGCCGCCGGGATCGCCCAGTTCGCGATGACGCGCCACCTGGACAAGGATTTTGCCGAATAGGGGATTTTGCCGAATAGGGGATTTTGCCGAATGAGCGAGAGGAGAGGATGATGGACAGCGAAGACGATATCCGCGCGATGGCGACACGCTTTTTCGACGCGATCGAAGCGGGCGACATCGGGACGATGCAAAGCAGCTTCACCCCCGACGCCGAGATCTGGCACAACACCGACGAGCTGATCGTCACCCCTGCGCAGACCGCGCAGACGCTGACCGGCATGGTCGCGCGGATCAAGGAGCGCGAATATGCCGACCGCCGGCTCACCGCCTTTCCGGGCGGCTTCGTCCAGCAGCATGTGCTGAAGGGCAAGCGCGTCCACGACGACGGCGACGTCCGGCTGCCCTGCGCGATCATCTGCAAGGTCGAGAATGGCAAGATCACGCGGCTCGACGAATATTTCGATTCGGCGCATGTCGCCGAATTCCGCAAATTCGCTGACGCCTGATGCCTGCCCACCGTTCAAATAGGCCCGTCATTGCGAGCGAAGCGAAGCAATCTCCAGCCATCGACCTCGCGCAATGCCGATGGCTGGAGATTGCCGCGTCGCCTTCGGCTCCTCGCAATGACGGCCATCGTCAGCGCCTCATCAATTCTCAGGAGTAAGTCCATGCCCGTCCTACGCCAGGTTCCCCGCGCCGAAGTCACCGACGAGACCGTCGTCGCTTATTATAATCGCCTGTTCGGCGATCGCGACCCGGTCGCCGAGCCGGGCACCGCGACCGGCACCCCCGGCGACTGGTGGACGGTGTTCGCGCTCGCGCCCGACATCTTCAAGCACGCCGTCGACGGTTTCGCGGTCTATCGCCACCCGGCGCGCAAGATCGATCCCGTTCTGCGCGAGCTCGGCCAGACCCGCGCCGGCTGGGTCAAGGGCAGCCAGTTCGTCTTTTCGCAGCATTGCAAATCGCTGCGCGGCCTCGGCGTCAGCGAGGAAAAGATTGCCGGCATCGCCTATTGGCAGGTCGCCGATTGCTATGACGAACAGGAGCGCGCCGTCCTCGCCTATGCCGACTGCCTGAGCCAGGCGGGCGGGCGCGTCCCGCTCGAGATATTCGAGAAGCTCAAGAGCTTCTGGGACGATGAGCAGATTTTCGAATTCACCTACATCACCTGCCTTTACGACATGCACGCGGTGATCACCCGCGCGCTGCGCATGGAATATGACGCGCGCGAGGATCCGATCGTCGAGGTCGCGGCGCCCGAAGGCTTCAGCGCCGCCGACTTCCTCAGCCCCGCACGCCCTGCCAGCCGATGAGCGGGTTCGGGAAACCCGAAGTCGTCGCGCGCGGCCTTCGTTTTCCCGAGGGCCCGGTGCCGATGCCCGACGGATCGGTGCTGCTCGTCGAGGTCGCGCGCGGCACGCTGACGCGCATCGCGGCCGACGGCGGCGTGTCGGTCGTCGCCGAACTCGGCGGCGGACCCAACGGCGTGGCGATCGGCCCCGACGGCGCCGCCTATGTCTGCAACAATGGCGGGTTCGCATGGGCCGAGTTGCCGGGCGACCTGCTGCTGCCGATCCACGCCGCGCATGACGCGCGATGCGGGTCGATCCAGCGCATCGACCTGGCCAGCGGCGCGGTGACGACGCTCTACGATCATTGCGACGGCCAGCCGCTGAACGGGCCCAACGACCTCGTCTTCGACGCGCATGGCGGCTTCTGGTTCACCGACCATGGGCATGTCCGCGCGAACGGCCGCGATCATGGCGCGCTCTATTATGCGCACGCCGATGGCTCGCACATCTCGCGCCAGCGCGCCGAGATGATCGGCCCCAATGGCGTCGGCCTGTCGCCCGATGACGGCACGCTCTATGTCGCCGAAACGATGACCGCGCGGCTCTGGGCGATGGAGATCATCGCGCCGGGCGAACTCGCCGCACCCCCGCCCTTCATGCCCGGCCGCCTCGTCGGCACCCCGCCCGCCTTTCGCCTGTTCGACAGCCTCGCGGTCGAAGAGGACGGGCGCATCTGCGTCGGCACGCTCGTCGAGGGCGGGATCAGCCTGTTCACCCCGGCGGGCGAGCATGAATTCGCGGCCTTGCCCGGCGTCGGCATCACCAACATCGCTTTTGGCGGCGACGACCTGCGCGACGCTTATGTGACCTCGTCCCCCGACGGCATCCTCTATCGGCTCCGTTGGCCGCGTCCGGGGCTGCCGCTCCATAGACCGTCAATCTAGTTGACAGTTATGCCGCGATCAGCTAGGCAAGACTCGGAGAGAAGAGGCATGAAATTCTATCATAGCGTCGGCCCCAACCCGCGCGTCGTGACCCTGTTCATGGCCGAAAAGGGCATCGAGATTCCCACCGTCACCATCGACCTTCGCGATGGCGAGAACCGGCGCGCCCCCTATAATGTCGATGTGAACCCCGCCGGGCAGACCCCGGCCCTCGCGCTCGATGACGGCTCGGTGCTGACCGAGGTCACCGCGATCTGCGAATATCTGGAAGAGCGCTTTCCCGAGCCCGCGCTGATCGGCACGACCGCCGAGGCGCGCGCTGACACGCGCATGTGGACGCGCCGCGTCGATCTCAAGATCTGCGAGCCACTCGCCAACGGCTTCCGCTATGCCGAAGGTCTGGCGCTGTTCGAACCGCGCATGCGCTGCCTGCCCGACGCGGCGGCGGGGCTGAAGGCGATCGCGCAGGACGGCATCCGCTGGCTCGACCCGCTGATCGCGGGGCGCGAATTCATCGCCGGCGACACAGTGACGCTCGCCGACCTGATGCTGTTCGCCTTTCTCGATTTCGGCGCGGGGGTCGGCCAGCCGATCGACCCCGCCGCGACCCATGTCACCGCCTGGTACGAACGCATGAAGGCGCGCCCCAGCGCCGGTCCCAATTAAACAGCGATAAAGGAGACGGATCATGGCTGCACCCAATAAGGAGTTCGAGTTCCTCGGCGTCAATCACCTGGCGCTCGTGTGCAAGGATATGGCGAAGACGGTCGAATTCTACCGCGACGTCCTCGGCATGCCGCTTACCAAGACGATCGACCTGCCCGGCGGGCGCGGTCAGCATTTCTTCTTCGACATCGGCAACGGCGACAGCCTCGCCTTTTTCTGGTTCCCGAATGCGCCCGAAGCGGTCCCCGGCATCTCGGCCCCCGCGGCGCTTCCCACCAAGGGCAGCTTCGTGTCGGCGCACGGATCGATGAACCATATCGCGATCAACGTCCGGGCCGAAAAGTTCGACGAATATTACCAGCGTCTGGTCGACAAGGGGGTCGAGGTCACGCCGATCCTGAACCACGATAATTCGCCGACCCAATCGTCGGCCGAGCTGAACGAGGACGTCTATGTCCGGTCGGTCTATTTCTTCGACCCCGACGGGGTCTGCCTGGAATTCGCCGCCTGGACGCGGGCGCTCGACGAACGCGACATCACGCACGATCCGGTGCAGGCCGACGGCACCAGGCGCGAAGGCATGATCACCGGCCGCACGCCGGTGCCGGCCGAATAAATATTCCCAAGGGTACCACTGGGAACCCCCCTCGGCTCGGCCCTGTGCCGGGCCATTTTTTTGCGGGGTCGGGCGGCCGGTTGCGAGCGATGCCAGCCGTCGCCCCCGCGAAGGCGGGGGCCGCTGGAGGTTTACGCAGCAGCCAAGGACAAGGCCGATGGCGGCCCCCGCCTTCGCGGGGGCGACGTTTATCCCAAAGGCCGCTTCTTACCCCACCGCGCGGTCGCGGCCTTCCCAATAGGGGGCGCGCAATTCGCGGCGCAGCACCTTGCCCGACGGGTTGCGCGGCAGCGCGTCGATGAAATCGACGCTCTTCGGCGCCTTGTAGATGGCGATGCGCTCGCGCGCCCAGCCGATCACGGCGGCGGGATCGACCTCGGCCCCCGGCGTGCGGACAACCAGCGCTTTGACCGCTTCGCCCCATTTGTCGTCGGGGACGCCGATCACCGCAACGTCGGCGATGCCGGGGCAACCCATGATCGCGCTCTCGACCTCGGCCGGATAGACATTCTCGCCCCCCGACACGATCATGTCCTTGATCCGGTCGTGGACGAAGTAAAAGCCGTCGGCGTCGCGATAACCGACGTCGCCGGTGCGCAGCCAGCCGCCCACCACCGCTTCGCCGGTCGCCTCGGGCCGGTTCCAATAATGTTTCATCACCAGGTCGCCGCGGATCGCGATCTCGCCGATCGCGTCGTCGCCGAGCGCGCGGCCCTCGCCATCGAGGATCGCCATCTCGGTCTGCGGCCACGGCTGGCCGCACGAGGTGAGCTTGCCGGGCAGGTCGTGCGCCGCGGGTGAGAGGTAGGAGCCGCCGCCCGAGCTTTCGGTCATGCCATAAAATTGCACGAAGTCGCAGCCGAAAGTACCCCGCGCACGGCGCAGCACATCCTCGGCGATCGGCGAGGCGCCATAGGCGATCGAACGCAGCGCTGGATAATCGCCGGCATCCGCCTCAGGCTGCTGGAGCATCATCTGGATCATCGCCGGGGCCAGAAAAGCGTGCGCGACGCGCTCGTCGGTCATCAGGCGGATCGCATCGCCCGCGGCGAAATCCTTGACCAGCACCAGCCGCCCGCCCTGCGCAAGGCCCGAGAAGCTGACATTGGTCCCCGCGACGTGGAACAGCGGCATGACGATCATCACCGTCTCGTCCTCGCCATAGGCAAAGCCGTCGACCTTGGTCGCCATTTCGAGGAAGCGGCGGTAATTCTTGTTCGCGAGCACCACCCCCTTCGGCCGCCCCGTCGTGCCGCTGGTATAGAGTTGCAGCACATCGTCGGCGAGTTGCGGTTCGTCGGCAGGCGGCGTCGCAGCGGCATCGCCGAGCCACGCATCGAACGGCTCGAACCCCGGATGCGCGCCATAGAGTGCGACCAGCCGCGGCCGGTCGGTCAGATCGGCAACCGCCGCCAGCGCCAGGTCAAAGAAATCTTCGCCGACGAACAGCAGCTTGGGCGCGGCATCGCCAAGGATGAAGGCGATCTCCCCCGCCGCGAGCCGGCAGTTGACCGGGGCAAGGCACGCCCGCGCCCGCGCGGCGCCAAAGAAAAGCGGATACCAAGCGTCATGATTCTTGGTCAGCACCGACACGCGGTCGCCGGGCGCCGCCCCTGACGCGAGCAGCGCGTTGGCGACGCGATTCGACCCGGCGTCGAGGTCGGCGAAGCTGGTCTCACGATCGCCGAACTTCACTGCGACCGCCTCGCCGCGCTTGCGGGCCTGTGCCGCCGGGATATCCGCCAGCGTCCGGATCGCCTCCAGATCGATCATTTTTCTCTCCCAAACTCGGTTTGAACTTGAATTAGATAGAATACTAAGCAAATGCTTGACCAGCCCAAAAATCGAGAGGATTGGCCTTGTTCGACCACCCCATATTGCCCACGACGATCGTCGGAAGCTACCCCCAGCCGGACTGGCTGATCGATCGCGAACGGCTGAAGGCCAGCCTGCCCCCGCGCGTCCGCGCCGAGACGCTGTGGCGCATCCCCGAACCGTGGCTCGCCGACGCGCAGGAAGCCGCAACCTTGATGGCGATCCGCGATCAGGAAGAGGTCGGGATCGACATCGTCGGCGACGGCGAGATGCGCCGCGAAAGCTATTCGAACCGGCTCGCGACCGCCTTGTCGGGGATCGACCGCGAAAAGCACGGCACCGCGATCGACCGCACCGGCAACGCCAATCCGGTGCCGCTCGTCTCCGGCCCGATCCGCCGCGTCGCGCCGATCGAGGCGCAGGACGCCGCCTTCCTGCGCCGCCATGCAACCAAGCCGGTGAAGCTCACTCTGCCCGGCCCGTTCACGATGACGCAGCAGGCCGAAAACGGCTTTTATCCCGACGCAAAATCGCTCGCGATGGACTATGCCGACGCGGTCAACGCCGAGGTCAAGGATCTGTTCGCGGCGGGGGTCGATGTCGTCCAGCTCGATGAGCCTTATCTGCAGGCGCGCGCGGGCGAAGCGCAATATTATGCGATCGAGGCGATCAACCGCGCGCTCGACGGGGTCGACGGAACGACCGCGCTGCACATCTGCTTCGGCTATGCGATGGTCCATCACGGCGCGGGAGCGACCGGGCCGAAGCCCAAGGCCTATGATTTCCTCGCCGAACTCGAAGCCTCGGCGATCGACGTCATCTCGATCGAGGCCGCGCAGCCGGGGCTCGATCCCGCGATCCTCGCCGAGCTGCCGACCAAGACGATCATGTACGGCGTGCTCGATCTGTCGATCCCCGAGGTCGAAACCCCCGAAATCGTCGCGGGCCGCATCCGCGAGGCGCTGCGTTACGTCGATGCCGAGCGGCTGTGGATCGCGCCCGATTGCGGGATGAAATATCACAGCCGCGAACATTCGCAGGCGAAGCTGAAAGCGATGGTCGACGGCGCGGCGATGGTGCGGGCGGAGTTGAAGTAATCCTTCTCCCCTCCCGCAGGCGGGAGGGGAATCAGGCGTCGATGAACTCGGTCAACAACGGCACCACCACCTCAGACGCCTCGACCGTCGGCAAATGCCCCGCCCCCGGCACGACCTCGAGCCGCGCCCCGGGAATCGCCTCCGCAATCTCGTCATGATGCGCGCGGCTGGTGATGCCGTCCTTTTCGCCCCAGATCAGCAAGGTAGGCACCGCAATCTCGCCGAGCCGCGGGCGGCTGTCGATGCGCGCCATGATCGCACGCTGTTGCGCAAGGAAGGTGTCGGCGCCGGTATCCGCCGCCATCTGCCGCGCGATGCCGAGCAGCCGTTCGTCGCCGCGTTTCTCCTCGGGAAACAGGATCGGGATGCGTTCCTCGACGACCTGGTCGAAGCGCCCGCTTGTCACCAGGTCGATATAGCCTTGCCGCCGCGCGGTCTGCGCGGGGCCGTCAGCCGAAGCGAGCGTCGAAATCAGCGCGAGCTTCGCGACGCGCTCGGGCGCGCGGCGCACCACCTCGAAGGCGATAAAGCCGCCCATCGCATGGCCGACGAGCGCGAACTTTGGCGGCGCACGGTCGAGCAGGCGCTGCGCGAAACCCTCGATCTTGTCGTCGCTGCGGTTGTCGGCGACGATCACCTCGCGGTCGGTCCAGGCGTCGAGCAAGGGCTGCCAGACGGCGTCGGTCAAAAGCTGGCCGGTGATAAGGACGATGGGGAGAGTCATTTGTGCAAAATCCTGACTTTTTCGTCATTGCGAGCGAAGCGAAGCAATCTCCACCTATCGGCCCTGCGCCAGGCCGATAGCTGGAGATTGCTTCGCTTCGCTCCTCGCAATGACGGCAAGGGGCAAGTCTCTAAACCACCCGATGCAGCAGCGCCTCACCCGCCCCCAGACGGCGGCAGTTTTCATGCGCCACCGTCAGGCTGCGCATCAGCGTTTCGGGCGTGAGCCAGGCGATATGCGGCGCGAGCACCGCGTTCGGCAGGCCGAGCAGCGGGTTGCCGCATGGCAGCGGCTCCTCGGCAAAGACGTCGAGCCCCGCGCCGCGCAAATGCCGCGAGGTGAGCGCCGCGACCAGCCGCGCCTCATCGACCAGTTCGCCGCGCGCGGTGTTGACCAGCACCGCGCCCTTTTTCATCGCAAAGGGATCGATGCTGCCGCGCGTTTCGTCGGTCAACGGGATGTGGAGCGAAACAATGTCGCTCTCCGCCAGCAGGCGATCGAGCGGGAGAAACTCATAGGGCACGTCGCCCGGGCTGCGTGCGGTATAGACGACCCTGGCCCCCAGCGCCGCGAGTGCCGGCGCGAGCAGCCCGGCCGAATGGCCGAAGCCGACGAGCCCGACGGTGCGGCCGCCAATCTCTCCGACGCTGTCGAGTTCGGACGGATCGGCGGTCCAGCCTTCGCCGCTGCGCGTGCGGGCGTCGAAGAAGCAGGTGCGGCGCAGCACCGCCATCATCAGCGACAGCGCCATTTCGGCGACCGCCTGGCTGTTGGTGCCCGGCATGTTGCAGACCGCGACACCAGCCCCGCGCGCCGCATCGAGCGCGATCGTGTTCACCCCGACGCCCAGCTTCTGGATCAGCTTGAGCTTCGGCGCCGACGCGATGAAATCGGCCGTCACCGGGGTCAGAACATGGAGCAGCGCGCGGATTTCGCCCGCCACCGCGTGGAGCGGCGCCGCTTCGTCGACATGGACGACGACGCCGGGGCCGAAGATCGCATCGACGGCGTCGCGAAAACCGGGGCTCGGCCGGGCGTGGAGGACGATCATGCCGCGACCCGTCCGATCGATCCGGAAAAGGCCGAAAAGCCCGCATATTCGGCCGTGCCGCCCATCGCCTCCTCGATCCGCAGCATTTCGTTCCATTTCGCCATGCGTTCCGAACGGGTGAAACTGCCGACCTTCAATTGCCCGGCGTTCCAGCCGGTGGCGAGGTGGGCGATGGTGACGTCTTCGCTCTCGCCCGATCGTGCCGAGACGATCGCGCCCCAGCCGCGCGCCACCGCGGCATCGAGCGCCGCCTTCGCCTCGGTCACCGTGCCGACCTGGTTGACCTTGATCAGCGCCGCATTGCACACCGCCGCCGCGCCCGCGCGTTCGACGCGGCCTGCGCTGGTGACGAGCACATCGTCGCCGATGATCTGCACCCGCTCGCCGATCGCCGCGGTTACCGCCGCCATCGTCGTCCAGTCGTCCTGACCCGCCGGATCCTCGATCGACAGGATCGGATAGGCGTTCGCCCATGCGATGATCCGCGCCGCCATCTCCTCGCCCGACAAGCGCCGGTCGTCGAGCGCCAGATCATAACCATCGGCATCGCCCAGCTCGTTCGCCGCGATGTCGAGCGAGATAAAGACCTCGTCGCCCGCGCGGTGCCCGCTCGCCTCGATCGCTTTCGTCAGCGTGCCCAGCGCATCCTCGTTCGACGCGAAATTCGGCCACCAGCCGCCCTCGTCGGCGACCCCCGACAGCGGCCCCTTCGCTTCCATCAGCTTGCCCGCGGCGCGATAGACATCGTCGGTGATCTCGAGCGCGCGGCGGAAACTGCCCGCCTTGGGGCACATGATCATGAAATCCTGCACGTCGGTGCGCCGCCCGGCGTGCGCGCCGCCGCCGAATATCTGGATTTCGGGAAGCGGCACGCGCACCTCGCGCCCCTCCGCAAGATAACGCCACAGCGGTTCGCGCGCCTGCGCTGCGGCGGCGTGCAGCACCGCCATCGACACCGCGACGATCGCATTCGCGCCGAGCCGCGCCTTGTTCGGCGTGGCGTCGAGGTCACAGAGCGCCCGATCGATCGCGGCCTGATCGCGCGCGTCCATGCCCGCGATCGCGCCCGCAATCTCGGCGCCGATCCCCGCCACCGCACCGTTGACGCCATAGCCGCCGAACGCTTCACCGCCGTCGCGCAGGTCGATCGCTTCATGCGCGCCGCGCGAGGCACCCGCGGGGGCGATGGCGCGGCCGACGGCGCCCGATTCGAGCACGACCTCGGCCTCGACCGTGGGCCGCCCGCGCGAATCCCAAAGCTGGCGGCCGGTGACGGAGGCGATGCGCGACGTCATGCGAGGTTCCTTTTCCAGTTGGCGACCAGCGCGTCGATCGGCGTCGGCGCCAACAGCAGCGCGCGCGCCTGATCGCGCACGATGCGCTGATGTTCGAGGTCGGTGAGATAGGGTGCGGGTGATTTGCCCTCGACGCGCGCGAGCAGCAACGCCGCGACCAGCTTGCCCGCGCGCAGTTGCAGGTCGGCAGGGTCTTCCCAATCGATCCCGGCGCGATAAGCGTGGACGAGCGCCGCCGCCGACTGCTGCAATCGGTCGTCCCCCAGCCACACCGCCTTGAGCAGCAGATGGGTGGCGCAGAAGGCGAGATCGAACGCCGGATCGCCATAGACCGCGCACTCGGCATCGAGGAACACCGGCCCTTCGGCGCTGACGAGAATATTCTTCGGGCTGACGTCGCCATGGACGAGCGCGATCTTGCGCGACGTGAGGTCGTCGGCGAGCGCATAGAGCGCCGGTGCGAAGTCCGCGTCCTTCTGGGCGACGAACAGCAGAAAGGGATCGACGCGCAGCGCGCGGAACATCGCGTCGTTCGGAAAGGCGTCGCGATCGGCGGCACTGTTCGCGGTCGCGGCATGGACCGCAGCGATCGACCGTCCCACCGCGGCCGCGAAATCGACCTCGACGCGCCCCGCGGTCAGTTCGTCCTTCCACACCGGACAGCCGGGAAGAAAGCGCATCGCAAAGGCGTGACCGACGGGCAGCTCGGCCAGCACCTCGGGCGCGATGCGGCCATCGACGCCGCGCGCGCGGCGCAGCCAGCGCACTTCGCTCTGCCCGCGCTCGACCGGCGCATGCCATTCGGCGGCGACGCGCAATTGTTCGAGCGGGCGCTTGACGACGATCGGCCCGGCCAGGGTCTCGACCTTCCACACGTCGCACGACACGCCGCCGGCCAGCGGTTCGAGGACGACCTCGCCCTCGCCCACCAGACCGGCGCCGCGCAAACCGTCGATCATGTCGGCGTCGATCGCCACGTCACAGCTTCTCCCGGATCCAGGCACCGACCAGGTCGGCGGCCTGCTGCCGCTCGGCCAGCGAATCCTCGAAATAATGGGCGCCGGGGATCAATTCGATCCTTTTGTCCTGGCTGCCCAGAAAGTCGAAAATCTTGCGCGCGTCGCTGGGAAAGACGCCGGTGTCGGCCATCCCCTGCACGACCAGCGCCGGGGTGTCGTGCTTGGCAAGGTGCGGCTGGCCCTGGCAGGGCGAGGTTTCGAGGCTCCACATATTGAGCCACGTCTTGATCGTGTTGGCGCGACCGATGCTCGGCGTGCGGTTCGCCATCGCCGGGTCGCCGCGATAGCACCAGTTGGGCTTGCGATCCGACGGGTCGATCGCCGGATCGACGCAGCGGATGTCGCCCCAGCAGCGGAACATCGGAAAGATGCGGTCGGGGATGCCCGCGGCGTTCAGACGCGCCAGCTCGGCCTTCGCCCAGTCGGTGATCCGCTGGTTGCGGGCGCGCTGCGCGGTGCGGTATTTTTCGATGAAGGCGGCCGAATAGGGCGGGCCGTTGTCGGGGTTGAACGGGTCGAGTTCGGGGTCGGTTGCCACCGGATCATTCTCGTCGATCACCGACGCATCCATCCAGTCGGTCAGCACTTCGGGGCGCCCCTGATGCGCGTTGAAGCTGATATAAAGGTCGCCCTTCACGAGGCGGGCAAGCGCATCCTGCCCCACCGCAGGCAGCCGGTCGGTCAGGGTCGGCGCGATCGCTTCGGCCTGATAAGCGCCCATCAACGATCCGCCGCCCGAATTGCCGAGGATGACGATCTGTTCGACCCCGGCCTCTTCTTTCAGCCACTTCATGCCGACGCCGATGTCGAGCACCGCATGTTCGAGCAGGAACTGGTCCTCGACCCCGCGATAGCGCGTGTTCCAGCCGAGGAAGCCAAAGCCCTGACGCGCGAAATAGGGCGCGATATAATGTTCGGAAAAGTCGACATTATAATGGGTCGCGATGATTGCGACCTTCGGACGCTTGCCGCTTTCGGTCCAGTAAATGCCCTGGCATGGATGCCCGCCCGCCTGGATGCGCGGCGCGGTCGGCGACACGCGCCCGATGACTTGCGCGTCCAATCCTTCGATCCCGTTCGGGTCCACCATCATCGTCTCTCCTGATTGTCTGTCTGGTTCAGCGGGTCACTTCAAAGGGCAATTTATAGCCCTCCAGCCCGGCGCGGATCGCCTTCTTGTCGATCTTGCCCGTGGAGCCGAGCGGGATGCTGTCGACGAACAGAACGTCGTCGGGCATCCACCAGCGCGCGATCTTGCCGTCGAGATAGGATTTGAGGTCGTCGGCCGACGCGCTCGCTCCGTCCTTGAGCTGGCAAAGCAGGATCGGGCGCTCGTCCCATTTGGGATGCGCGATGCCGACGACGGCCGCGTTGGCGACCGCGTCATGCCCCATCGCGATATTCTCGATCTCGATCGAACTGATCCATTCGCCGCCCGATTTGATGACGTCCTTGGCGCGGTCGGTGATCTGCATATAGCCCTGCGCGTCGATCGTGCTGACGTCGCCGGTGTCGAAAAACCCCTCGGCGTCGAGGACATCGCCGCCGTCGCCGCCATAATAGCCGCGCGCGATCGTCGGCCCTTTGATCATCAGCCGCCCGGGGGTCTTGCCGTCATGGGGCAGGCGCTGGCCGTCATCGTCGACCAGCTTCATCTCGAGCCCGCAGAGCAACCGGCCCTGCTTCAGCTTATACCCCATTTGCGCGTCGGCGGGCATCGCCGCGACCGCCGCATTGGGCACCGCGACGGTCCCCAGCGGCGAAGTTTCGGTCATTCCCCAGCCCTGGATGACATCGACGCCATAATCGTCGCGGAAGGTGCGGACCAGCGATTCGGGGCACGCCGCGCCGCCGATCGTAACCCGTTCCAGCGTCGTGAAGCGCTTGCCGTTTTCCTGCATATAGGTGAGCAGCATCTGCCACACGGTCGGCACGGCGGCCGAGTAAGTGACGCCTTCCTCCTCGATCAGATTATAGATGGATTCGCCGTCCAGCCGCTGGCCCGGCAGGACGAGCTTGGCGCCGACCGCAGGCGCCGAATAGACGACGCCCCAGGCGTTGGCGTGATACATCGGCACGACGAGCAGCACCGTATCGCGCGCCGACAGCCCCAGCGCGTCGCGCTGCAACGTCATCAGCGCGTGGATATAGTTGGAGCGGTGCGAATAGAGCACGCCCTTTGGATTGCCCGTCGTCCCGCTGGTATAGCAAAGGCCGCAGGCGGAATTTTCGTCGAAGCCGCCCCAGTCATGGTCGGTCGGCTGGTCGGCGATCCAATCGTCGAACGCGATCGCATCGAACGACGTCGCGGGCAGCGAGCCGCGATCGCAAAAGAAGATCACCGTCTCGATCGACGGCACTTGCGGCAGCAATTGCTCGACCAGATCGGCGGTCGCCGGATCGGCGATCAGCAGCCGGTCACCGGCATGATTGGCGATATAGGCGATCTGTTCGAGGAACAGCCGCGGATTGAGTGTGTGGAGCACGACCCCCATTCCCGCCGCGCCATACCATGCGGCCAGGTGGCGCGCGCTGTTCCAGCCCATCGTCGCGACGCGGTCCCCGGCCTTCATCCCCGCGGCCGCCAGTGCGTTCGACACCCGCTTCGCGTCGGCGTGGATGTCGGCATAGGTCGACCGGCTGACCCGCCCTTCGGCATCGCGCGACACCACGTCGCGCGCGCCATGCCACGCGGCTGCATGGTCGATGATCCGATCGACCGTCAACGGCACATTCTGCATCAACCCGTCCATGCGGAGCGTCTCTCCCTCTTATCCATAAAGATAGTATACTAAGCATTTTACTTTGGCAACGCCGCTCCGCCTTGCCTCGCGCCGCCCGCTCTTCTAGCGTGACCCGGTCGGCGCCCGTCGGCACCAGGGATTATCGTCAGCGTCGCATGCGCACCAATCAGCTTATCATCGCTCTGTTCCAGCGCTTCTGCTGGCTCGACGAAGGCCTTCAGTCGCGGCTCCACGACCGCGGCTGGCCCGATGTCAGCCGGCCGCAATCGATGGTCATGACCAATATCGTCAGCGGCATCGTGCGTCCGTCGGACATCGCCCGCAACCTCGGCGTATCGCGCCAGGCGATCCACAGCACGATCAACCAGATGGTCCGGCTCGGCATGGTCGAACTTGCCCCCGACCCCGGCGACCGGCGGCACATGATCGTGTCGCTGACCACCACCGGCGCGCGGATGCGGCAGGATGCCCAGCATGCGATGGACGCGCTGTCCGATCAGCTCGCCGAACGGCTGGGCCACGAGCGATTCGATGCCCTGCTCGCCACGCTCGAGGCCGACTGGGGCGACAATATCGAGCGCAAAGCCTAGACGGCGAGGGCCTTCGCCACCGCGACGAGCCGTGCCGCGGTCATCTCGACCAGCGTCGCGGGCAAGGCTTCGACAAGATTGCCGTCGGCGTCGAACGCGGCGTGCGCGTTCGGCACCAGCACTTGTTCGGGAATGACGAGCGTCTGGATCGTCGACAGAATCTGGCGCAGGTGCATCAGGCCGCGCAGCCCGCCGAACGGGCCGATCGACGCCGCCATGACCGCGCTCGCTTTCCCGCGATAGGCGCTCAATGCGACGAGCGATTCGTCGCCGGTCGGGCGCGAGGCCCAGTCGATCGCATTCTTGAGCAACGGCGATACCGAGCCATTATATTCGGGCGAGACGAACAGCAGACCGTCCTGCGCCGCGAAAAGCCGCTTCAGCCGCTCGGCGTCGGCGGGGAAAGCCTCGGCCTCGCGCGCCGCCGAATAGAGCGGCAGATCGAAATCCGAAAGATCGACATCGGCGACAATGGCGCCCTTGGCCTCCAGCGCCCGGATAGCGAGCTTACCGAGCATCCGGTTGAACGACCCTTCGCGCGTGCTTCCCACGACAACCGCAATATTGGTCAAATTTCCCTCCCGACAAGATAATTAGTATACTAACCTATTTCGGGACGGAGCCGCAACCGTCTTGACGCGGCGATCAGGCCTTGATGTCCGACAACGTCGAAAGCTTGGCGGTTTCGTCGGCCAGATTTTCGATGACGCGCCGCATCAGTACCCGCAGCGTCTCGACCTCCTCGTCGGTCATGCCGCGGGTCGCGACCTTGTGGACTTCGGCATTCATCGGGGCGAGGACCAGTTCGAGTTTCCGCGCGTGCGGCGTCAGGTGGATGAAAGTCTTGCGCCGGTCCTCCGCCGTCTTCTTGCGCGTGATGAAGCCGGCCTTTTCAAGCCCCTTGAGCGCCACCACCGTCGTCGGCTCGCGCATGCCCACGCGCTCGCTGAGTTCGCGCTGGGTGATGCCATCCTCGCGCCAGAGCTGGCGCAGGAAGCGCCATTGCCCCGCCGATACGTCGTGGGTCAGCGTGCTGCGCTCGAGCAGGCGCGAAAAGGACCGAAAGACGATGCGCGCGAGATAGCCGAGGCTGTTTTCCGGGTTGGTATAATATTCCGCCGGATATCGGAAAGTCTCGTTCTTCTTTGCCAAAGATCGTCCCCTTTGCCTGACTCTAAGGCCCTATGATTCGCGTCGCAATAGCTTCGGCGCTTCGATATCGTTGGACAAAAGCGCATCTCGAATATACTTAGAATGCTAAGATAAAGAAAGAGAGATGTGGAAAAATTCACTCGGCTGACCGCGGTGGCCGCGCCGCTGCCGCTCGCCAATGTCGATACCGACATGATCATTCCGGCGCATTTCATGAAGGCGCTGTCGCGCAGCGGCCTTGGCAGGCACCTGTTCCAGGAGCTTCGCTATGCGTCGGACGGCAGCGCGCGCGAGGATTTCGTCCTGAACGGCGCCGCGTGCCGCGCCGCGCAAATCCTGATCGCCGATCGCAATTTCGGTTGCGGGTCGTCGCGCGAGCATGCGGTGTGGGCGCTCACCGATTTCGGCATCCGCTGCGTCATCGCGCCGAGCTTTGGCGACATCTTCTCGAACAATGCGCGCAAGAACGGACTGCTGCTGATCCGGTTGCCCGCCGAGGTTTGCGAACGGCTGCGCGAGGAAATTGCGCTCGCGCAATTTGCGCCGCTGACTGTCGATCTTGTCGCACAGCGGATCACGCTCGCTTCGGGGGAAAGCATCGCGTTCGACGTCGATCCGCACGACCGGCGGACGCTGATCGAGGGGCTCGACGACATTGCGCGGACGATGCGGCGCGAAGCCACAATCACGCGGTTCGAGAACATCACCTAATCGAGGCTCGCCGGGTCCGCGATTCCTCCCGCGATCGCGCTCGCCGCGGCGAGCGCCGGGCTCATCAAATGGGTGCGCCCGCCGCGCCCCTGGCGGTTCTCGAAATTGCGATTCGAGGTCGCGGCACAGCGCTCGCCGGGGTGCAGCCGATCGGGGTTCATGCCGACGCACATCGAACAGCCCGGCTCGCGCCAGTCGAAGCCCGCCGCGCGCAGCACGGCGTCGATCCCCTCCGCCTCGGCCGCGCGCTTCACCAGCCCCGACCCCGGCACGACCATCGCCCGAACATGCGGCGCGACGCGGCGTCCACGCACGATGTCGGCGACGATGCGCAGATCCTCGATCCGGCTGTTGGTGCAACTGCCGATGAAGACCCGGTCGAGCCGCGTCCCCGCAATCTTCTGTCCCGGCAACAGCGCCATATAAGCAAGCGCCCGCGCCGCAGCATCGCGCGCATCGGCACTCGGCAAGCCAGCGGGATCGGGAATCCGTCCGTCGATGCCGATCACCTGCGACGGGTTCGTTCCCCAACTCACCATCGGCGCCACATCGGCGGCATCGATCCGTAGCTCGCGCTCAAAAACGGCCTCCGCGTCGCTGGGCAGCGTCCGCCAGCGCGCCAGCGCCGCGGTCCACGCCTCGCCCCCCGGCGCCGCGCCGCGCCCTTCAAGATAGGCGAAGGTCGTCGCGTCGGGCGCGACCAGCCCGGCCCGCGCGCCCATCTCGATGCTGAGATTGCAGAGCGTCATCCGGCCTTCCATCGACAGCGCACGAACCGCGGCCCCCGCATATTCGATGACATGGCCCGTCGCCCCGTCGACCCCGACCAGCCCGAGCAGGTGCAGCGCCAGATCCTTGGCATGGACATGCGGCGCGAGACGCCCCTCGACGCAGATCCGCATGTTGCGCGACTTGCGTTGGCGGATCGTCTGCGTCGCGAGCACATGCTCGACCTCCGACGTGCCGATTCCAAAGGCGAGCGCACCGAAGGCGCCGTGGGTCGAGGTGTGGCTGTCGCCGCAGACGATCGTCATCCCCGGCTGCGAGCGCCCCTGTTCGGGGCCGACGACATGGACGATGCCGCCGCGCGGATCGCCCATCGGAAAATTCTCGATCCCGAAACGGCGCGTGTTGTCGACGAGGGCTTCGAGTTGCGCCCGCGCCGCGGCGTCGGCGACCCCGGCCGGCCCCGCCGCCTGCCCCATCGTCGGGACATTATGATCCGACAGCGCCAAGGCGCGCTCGGGACGCCGCACCGTTCGGCCCGCCGCCGCCAGCCCCGCGAAGGCCTGCGGAGAGGTCACTTCGTGGAGCAGGTGCAGGTCGACATAGAGCAAGGTCTCGCCATCGTCCTCGGCGACAGCATGCGCATCCCACAGCTTGTCATAGAGGGTGCGGGGGCCAGGCGAAGGCATCGCGCGCGCCGCCTGCACGCCCGCCGCATCATCCCGCGCCTCCCTGCCGCGCTTTCCGTTTCCCGATTGCATTTGCACCGTTGCGCCCCGACCTCCAATTACTTAGAATACTAATTATATACGCCGAACATGGCGATCGAGGCAAGCGACGCGAGGGGAGACGCATGATTTCACGACGAACGAAAAGGCCGATCGCGACGGCGCGCGGCGCGAGACCCGCGGCATGAACCCGATCTGGCTTCCGGCCTCGTTGTTCGGAGGACTGTTCCAGGCGTGGCGCACCGCGCTCCAGCAGCGGCTGCGCGCCGAGCTCAGCGTCAGCGGCGCCGGGCTCGTGCGTTATCTCTATGGTCTGCCCTTTGCCGCGCTGTTCGCCGCCATCTGGCTGTCGATGCAGCAGATCATAGTGCCGACGCTCAGCCCCGCCTTTCTGGGCTTCGCACTGATCGGCGCGGTCACGCAGATGGCGGGAACCATCCTGCTGATCGTGGCTTTCGGGCATCGCGGCTTCGTGGTTGGAACCGCCTTTTCCAAGACCGAGGCGATCCAGACGGCGCTGGTGACCGCCTTGCTTTTCGGCGAGCGCCTGCCGCTGCTCGCCTGGGCGGGAATCGTCGTCGGCGTCGCGGGCGTCCTGACGCTCGCGCTGACCGGCCGCGGGATCACCGCGCGCCAGATCTTCGCATCCCTCGGGCAGCCCGCGGCGCTCCACGGCCTGGGGGCGGGCTCGATGTTCGCCTCGGCGGCGATCGCGATCAAGTTCGCGACCGCCGAATTGCCCGGCGTCGATATCATCGCGTCGGCGCTCGTCACCCTCGTCGTCGTGATGGCGATGCAAAGTGTGCTCCATCTGGCGTGGATCGTCGCCCGCGACCGCGACACTTTGCGCGCGGTCGCGCGAACGTGGCGCTCGTCGAGCCAGGTCGGCCTGCTTTCGGCGCTCGGCTCGGCATGCTGGTATACCGGCTTCGCCGCCGCTCCCGCCGCGCTCGTGCGCGTCGTCGGGCAAATCGAGGTCGTCTTCACCATCGGCTTCGCGCATTTCTATCTGCGCGAGCCCGTTCGCTGGCAGGAGGCGGCGGGCCTGTTCCTCGTTGTCGTCGGCGTGATCCTGGCGCTCGTCGCCACCCACGGACCCTAGCCCGCGCGCAGCCCGTGCAGGAACAGGTTGGAAACCTCGAAAGCGACGAAGCGGGGCGATAGGGCGCGGCCGCGCGGAAGCCAGCGGGCGACGAAATTGAAGGTGCCGGCCGAGGCAAGCGCGGTGGGCTCGGCCTCGAACGGCCGCAACGTGCCGTCGGCGTTTCCGAGCTTCATCATCGCGATCGAGCGGTCAAGGAGCGCGCCGGTCATCGCGCTGAAGCGACGCTGCTGGTCGGCGCCCAGCTTGTGATACGCGGCCGCGGTGAGCGACATCGGACCCAGCGGATCGAGCTGCGCCTGAACGTTGAGCGCCAGCCCCGCGCGCGACCGCTCGACGCCCGTTATATGGTCTTCGGCGCGGTCGAGAAGCCGTCCATAAAGCGCGAACGCCCGCTCGAGGCAGGCCGCGACGAGGTCGGCCTTGCTGCTGAAATGATGATAGACGAGCCCCTTGGTCGCGCCGAGGCCGGCGGCGACATCGTCGAGCGATACGCCTTCGACCCCGCGGGCATTGAACAGGGCGGAAGCGCTGGTCACGATCTCGCCCGCACGGTCGGCGGGCGGCGGCGGCGCGAGCGCCGACCAGGCTTCGATCGCGGCCGCTTCGATGGTTTCGGGGGCGCGGCCAGTGCCGACGCCGCTTTCGACGATCGCGGGCAATTCGACCGATAGGCGGCCGGGGTCATCGCGCTCGGCCCGCCGCGCCCAGATGTCGCCGAGCGGCGCCCATGCGATCATCCCCCAGATGGTGCGGGCCGCGATGCCGGGGTCGCAGGACCGGACCGATCCGTCGCCGATCCCGCGCGCGATGAGCGCTGCCAGCCTTTCGAAGGCCGCGTGCTGGCGCGCGGAGATTTCACGGCGCCCTGCGTCGGGCAACGTCTCCAGTTCCGCGGCGATGATCGCGTGCGTGTGGTCGCGGTCGCGCGCGGCGGCGAGGAAGGCGAGCACGGCGTCGAGGCCGCTCCCTCCCCCGTCGGCGGCACGGCCGAGATCCTGATCGAGCGGGTCGAGCAGGTGGAGATAGCATTGCCGCGCAAGGTCGGTGCGGTCCGAGCAATAATTATAGAGGCTCGACCGGGTCAGGCCGACACTCCGCGCGATCCGGACGAGATCGGCCCCCGCGACGCCGTTGCGGCGAAACTCGTGCGCCGCCTCGTCGAGCAGCAACGCGCGGCGCGCGGCGCGCGCGGCGCTGTGCAAGGGCCTGCTCTCCTTCGCTATTTCCGTGTCCGCCATCGGTTCTGCCTGCCCGTTCGCAACGTGATTGACAAGTCGGTATGTCGCGACATACTATAGTGTCAGAATCATAAACGTCAAAGAATGTTGAGAGGGAGAGACAGGATGAAGCCCATCGGCGCGCGTATCGCGCAAACCTCCTCCGCCGCGGTCGCGCTGGCGATGGTCGCGGCCAGTCCGGGGGCGCGCGCGCAAGCGGCCGGCGGCGAAACGGCGAACGAAGGCGACATCGTCGTCACCGCGATGAAGCGCGAGGAACGGCTTCAGGATGTCGGCGCGACGATCCAGGCGCTGTCCGCCGAGAGCATCCGCACCGCGCGCATCGCCGAAATCAAGGATCTGGCGGCGCAGCTTCCCAACGTCGATATCAAGGAGACCGTCCCCGGCGCGCTGCCGACCGTCACCATTCGCGGGATCGGCCTCGACGATTTCAGCACCGTTTCGAGCCCCGCCGCGGGGATCTACATCGACGAAATCCCCCTCGCCTCGCCCGGCCTGATGAGCGGCAATTTCTTCGACCTCGGCCGCATCGAAGTCCTCAAGGGGCCGCAGGGCACGCTTTACGGACGCAACACGACGGCGGGCGCGGTGAACATCGTGTCGGCGACGCCGGGTGACAGCTTCGCCGCCTTCGCCAAGGCCGGATATGGTAATTTCGATACGTTCGACGCCGAGGCGATGCTCAACATCCCGCTGTCGGATCGCGCCCAGCTCCGCCTCGGCGGCAAGACGATCCAGCAAGGGCGCGGCTATTGGACCAGCACCCTGCTCGCGGACGGAACCCCCGGTCGCCGCGATATCGGGACGCGCGACATCTGGCTCGGCCGCGTCCAGCTCGCGCTCCAGCCCGCCGACGGGCTCGACATCCTGCTCAAGGCAGAGGGCGAGCGTTCACGGTCGGAGATGGGCGTTCCGCAGTTCAACGGCACCTATGGCAAGGGAACGCCCTTCGTCCCCTGCGCCCCGGTGCTTCAGGGCCGCCTCGACAATGGAAGCTGCGTCGATGCCTATGGCTATCAAAATACCCACGACAGTCCCTATCAGGGCGATTGGACCGGCCGCTTTCCCTATCATGTCGACCAGTTCAGCCTGACCGGCAAGATCCGCTACAGCGCCGGCGCGGTCGATATCACCTCGATCACCGGCTATATCGATTTCTCGCGCCTCTATCATATCGACGTCGACGCTACGCCCCTCCAGCAGTTCGATTATGTCGAGAATGAGGATGTCCGGCAGTTCACGCAGGAACTTCGGATCGGCTATCGCAACGACCTGGTCGATGTCGTCGGCGGCGCTTTCTATTCGTGGGATCGGGTGCTTGGCGACAACAGCAACCATAGCGATGCCTGGCCGCTCCTTTTCCTCGGCGCCGCAAGCGGATCGGGCAAGACCAATTATGACCAGGTCACGCGCTCGGCGGCGCTCTATGCCGACGCGACCTGGCATCTTGCCGACAAGGTCGACCTGATCACCGGCGTTCGTTTCACGCGCGAACGGCGCCATTATGAAGGCGGCACCAGCTTCATCACCGCCTCCCCGCTGGTCGGGGTCGACGATACCTTCATCGACGACACGATCCGCGACAGCAATGTCACCGGCCGAATCGGCCTCAACGTCCGCCCGCGCGACGGTCTGCTCCTTTTCGCGTCGGTGTCGCGCGGCCGAAAGAGCGGCGGTTTCTTCAGCGGCTTCACCAACAACGCCAGCCAGCTCCTGCCCTATCGACCCGAAACCATCACCGCCTATGAAGTCGGCGTGAAGAGCGAATTCGGCCGCGCGGTCACCCTCAATATCTCGGGCTTCTATTACGACTATAAGGATCCGCAGACCTTCGTCCGCTTCATCGACCCGGCGACCGGCCTGTCGGTCCAGAAGGTCGGCAATGTCGACAGCGCGCGCGTGTTCGGGGCCGACATCGACCTCATCCTCCGCCCCATCCAGGGCCTGTCCCTGTCGGGCGGCCTCGGGCTTCTCGACACGCACCTGTCGTCGTTCGCCACCGCCGCGGGCGTGATCCCGGCCGGCAATCGCCTTCCCAACGCTCCGGCGACCTCCTTTGCGGGCAAGGCGCGCTATGAATTCGAGCTGACGCCCGGCCTGCGCGCCGCGATCCAGGGCGATACCCGCTATGCGTCGGCGGCGTTCAAGGAAGCGTCGAACGACCCGCTCATCGCCTCGAAATCCTATTGGCTGTTCAACGCGCGCCTGTCGGTCGCGGGCGAGAAGGACGGATGGGAAGTCGCGCTGTGGGGCCGCAACCTCACCAGGGAACGCTATGTCGTGTCGGGCGTGGACCTCGCTTCGCTCGGCATCGTCAACCGCAACTACAACGCGCCGCGCACCTATGGCGTCGAACTCAGCTTCCGCTATTGAGGAAAGAGAAAATGCCCGCGAACCTGCCGATTTCCGGCCGTTGCGACGAACGCTTCGCCGCCGTCCGCAAGGCCTTCGAACAGAATTTCACCGAGCGCGGCGATGTCGGCGCGGCGCTTTGCCTGATCGTCGGCGACCGGGTGGTGATCGACCTTCAGGGCGGCTGGCGCGATGCCGCGCGCACGCGCCCGTGGGAGGCGGATACGGTCGTCAATCTCTGGTCGACGACCAAGGGCGTCGGGGCGATCTGCTTCGCGATCCTCGCCGACCGGGGCCTCATGGCCTATGACGATCTCGTCGCCGACCATTGGCCCGCCTTCGCGGCAGAGGGCAAGGGCGGCGTGACGATCGCGATGCTGCTTTCGCATCAGGCAGGCCTCAGCGGCTTTGCAGCGGCAGCGAGCGTCGCCGACCTGCTCGCGGGGTCCGCGGCGGCCGACCGGCTCGCGGCGCAGGCGCCCTTGTGGGAGCCGGGGGCCGGATCGGGCTATCACGCGATCAGCATCGGCATTCTCGCCACCGAGCTTTTCCGGCGTATCGAAGGCCGCTCGCTCAAGCTGTTCGTCGAGGAAGAGATCGCCGGCGGGCTCGGCCTCGACATCGCGATCGGCCTCGACCCCGCCGAGGATCGCCGCCGCGCCGAAATCATCGCGCCCGCCGAACTCAGCTCGGCCAACATCGGCCAGCTTACGGCGCCGCAGATCGCCGCGCTCGCGAATCCGCCGCTCGATCCGCTGCTCGCCAACACCCCCGCATGGCGCGCGGCCGATCTTGTATCGGCGAACGGCCATTCGAACGCCGCCGCGCTCGCGCAGCTCTATGCACGCTTCGCGGGCGGCCAGGTGAGCGCCCGCGCGCGCGCCGCGGCGACGGCGCCGCGTATCGAAGGCGTCGATCGCGTGCTGGGCGTGGACGCGCGCTGGGCGGCGGGCTTCCTGCTCAATGCCGACGGCATCTATGGCCCCAACGAGGCGGCGTTCGGCCATTCGGGCTGGGGCGGCTCCTTCGCCTTTGCCGATCCCACGGCCGACCTTGCGATGAGCTATACGATGAACCGCATGGGCACGCTGCTGCGCGGCGATCCGCGCAATCTCGCGCTGATCGAGGCGGTCTATTCCGCCATGTGACGCGCGGCATCAGCCAGGGTCAGCCCCCTGCCGCGCCGCCATGGCCCTGCTCTTCCGCCTCTTCCTCCTCCTCGACGAAGATGCGCAGCGCAGCGCCGTCGAGATCGTCGAACTGGCCCCGGCGCAGCGACCAGAAGAAAGCGGCGAGACCGATGAGGCCGAGGGTCAGCGCCACCGGGATCAGGACGAGCAGCCCGTTCACCGCGCCGCGCCTTTCAGCCGCAGCGCGTTGCCGACGACGATCAGCGACGATCCCGACATGGCGATGGCGGCGACCAGCGGCGTCACATAACCCATGAACGCCAGCGGCACCGCGACGATATTATAGCCGATCGCGATCGCGAAATTCTGCCGCACGATCGCCTGCGTCCGCCGCGCGACGCGGATCGCCAGCACCACCGGCATCAGTCGGTCGCCAAGGAAGATGCAGTCGGCGGCATTCTTGCCCGCGTCGCTTGCCGATCCCGGCGCCATCGAGGCATGCCCCGCGGCGAGCGCCGGGCCATCGTTGAGCCCGTCGCCGATCATCAGCACCTTGTGCCCCATCGCCGCCTGCCGCGCGATGGCGGCGAGCTTGTCCTGCGGGCTCATGCCGGTCTGCGCCGTCAGGCCGAGGGCGCGCGCCACCGGGGCGACGGCGGTGGCGCGGTCGCCCGACAGGATGGTCGGCGCGACGCCCGCGCGCTTGAGCGCCGCGATCGTTTCGGCGGCGTCGGGGCGCAGCGCGTCGGCGAAGCACACGGTGATCGCCGCGACCCCGTCGATCGCGAGTTCGGTCGCCAGCGCGCTGTCGGCGAGGGTCTGCACGGGCCGCCCCAGCGTCACCCTGCGGCCGTCCCACAAGGCCTCGACCCCAAATCCGGGGGTCTCACCGATCGCCTCGATCGCGACCGGCGTCACGCCCGCCGCCGTCAGGTCGCGGGTCAGCGCTTCGCTGAGCGGATGGCGGCTGGCGCGCGCCAGCGCGAGCAGCAGCGCGCGCGTGGCCGCGTCCGCCTCCGCCAGATTGGTCGCGACCGGGCGTCCCAGGGTCAGCGTTCCCGTCTTGTCGATCATCGCAAGGTCGACCTCGGCCAGCCGTTCGAGCGCCGACCCGTCCTTCACCAGCACCCCGACGCGCATCAAACTGCCCGCCGCGACGATCTGCGCCGCCGGCACCGCAAGGCCCAGCGCGCACGGGCAGGTGATGATCAGCACCGCGACCGCGATCAGCAGGCTGTGGTGCCAGCCCGCGCCGGCGATCATCCATCCGGCGAAGGCGAGCAAAGCCAGCGTGTGGACCGCGGGCGCATAATAGCGCGCCGCGCGGTCGGCGATGCGGACATAGCGCGACTTGCCCTGCGCCGCCTCGCCCATCAGCCGCGCGATGTCGGCGATCGCGGTGTCGGCGCCCGCCGCGGTCACCCGGACGCGGATCGGCGCCTCGATATTCAGCGTCCCGGCGTGGACCGGGTCGCCGAAGCCCACCGCCTGCGGCGCGCTTTCGCCGGTCAGCAGCGACAGGTCGATCCGGCTGGCGCCGCCGACGAGCACCCCGTCCGCCGCCAACCGCTCGCCCGCCGCAACCAGCATCACCATGCCGGGCTCGATCGCGTCGGCGTCGATCCAGCGGCTTTGCTCGTCGGCGCCGACGACCATCGCGCCGGTGCCCATGTTGCGAAGCAGCGCGGTCACCCCGCCGCGCGCGCGGTCGCGCATCACGCTGTCGAGCCAGCGGCCGCAGAGCAGGAAGAAGAGCAGCATCACGACGCCGTCGAAATAGGCGTGCGGGCCGTGCGTCGCGGTTTCATAGAGGCTGAGCGCGGTCGCGATCAATACCCCGATGCTGATCGGCACGTCCATGTTGGTCCGCCCGTGGCGCACCGCGCGCCACGCCGAGCGAAAGAAGCTGCGTCCGGCGTAGGCGACGGTCGGCAGCGCGATCGCCGCCGACAGCCAGTGGAACAGGTCGCGCGTCGCACCGCTCGCCCCCGACCACACCGACACCGACAGCAGCATGATGTTCATCATCGCAAAGCCCGAGACCGCGACCGCGCGCAGCAGCGTTCGGCTGTCGGACGCGCCGCGATCGACCTCGGCCGCGCCGTCGCCGATCGGATGCGCCTCGAACCCGAGCAACAGGAAAGCGCCGATCAGTTCGGGCGTCTCGGCGTCGGGGGCGCAGGAGATATGCACGCGCTTTTCGGTGAAATTCACCCGCGCCGCCGCGATCCGCCGGTCGCGCACCAGCCCCTGCTCCAGCTTGGCGATACAGCCCGCGCAGCGGATGTCGGGCACCGCGAAATCGCGTTCGACGAGCGGGGCGGCGACCTCGGTCATTTCAGGTCGATCCGGTAGCGCGCCTCGTCGGCGCCGCGATGGACCGCCAGGTCGATCTGCCAGCGCCCGGCGGGCAGCGCCTCGACCGACCGCAGCCCGCCGTCGGCCGCGGGCACAAAGCGCATCGCGCGCGCGGGCGCCCGGCCGAGCGGGTGGCGGAGCGTCGCGACGGTGCGCAGCCCCTCGACCGGCGCGCCGTCCTTGCGGACGATCAGCCGGACGTGGCGACTCTCGTCGACCTCGACCCTTTTGTCCCAGCCGAGCCGGTCCTGTGCATCGGCGCGCGCGAGCCATTCGTTATAATGCTGGCTCGCGACATAGCTGTTGTCGACGACCGTGCCGCCAAAGGTCGACAGCGCAAAGCTCGCCATCACGATGTTGACGCTGATGACGACGCCGAAAAAGGCGATCAGGATCATCGCCGCATGGCGCCCGGTAAAGGGTTTGCGCTCGTGCTTGTCGGTCATGGCTGTGTCCCCGGCCGGTCGAACTGGATCGTTTCGCTGTCGCGATGCGGCTCGTCGTCGAGCGCGCGGACCGTGATGGTGAAATCCTGCCGCACCGGCCCCGCGCCTGGGGCAACGACGAACAACCGCGCGCTCGTCACGCTGTCGGGCGCGAGCGGCATGCGCAGGCTTTGCCGCGCCGTTTCGCGCGAGCCGCCGTCGATCCACAGGCGGGCGCCGGGCAGGCCGCTGACGACGATTTCGACCGGGCGCGGCCGCAATTCCATATTGCGCAGTTTCAGCGTGTAATTGTTGCGGATCGCGCCATCGGAAAGCTGGACATAGAGCGGGCTGCGTTCGTGCTGGACGGCAAGGTCGAGCCGGGTCCGCTGGCCGAGAGTGAACAGCATCGCCAGCCCGATCGCGCCCCACAGACCAGAATAGATCAGGGTGCGCGGCCGGAACAGCGTCTTGCGGATCGGCGGCGCGACGCCGCCCGCCTTTTCGGTCTCCGCATCGTCGAGCGTGCAATAATCGATCAGCCCGCGCGGCCGACCGACCTGCGCCATCACGCTGTCGCAGGCGTCGATGCACAGCGCGCAGGTGATGCAGCCGATCTGCGGCCCTTCGCGGATGTCGATGCCGGTCGGACAGACCGCGACGCACTGGTTGCAGTCGACGCAATCGCCAAAGGCGCCGGGGTTCTTTTCGGCCGTCTTGACGCTGCCGCGCGGCTCGCCGCGCCAGTCCTTATAGGTCACGAGCAGCGATTTTTCGTCCATCATCGCAGTCTGGATGCGCGGCCAGGGGCACATATAGATGCACACTTGTTCGCGCAGGAAGCCGCCGAGGACAAAGGTGGTCGCGGTCAGCACCGCCACCGTGACATAGGCGACAGGCGCCGCCTGCCCCGACCAGAAATCCTGCGTCAGCGTCGGCGCATCGGCGAAATACATGATCCACGCGCCGCCGGTCCAGAAAGCGATGGTCAGATAGATGGCATATTTGAGCGCACGCTTGCCGATCTTTTCGGCGGTCCACCGCCCGTTGGCGAGGCGAATCTGCGCGTTGCGGTCGCCATCGACCAGCCGGTCGACATGCTGGAACAGGTCGGTCCACACCGTCTGCGGACAGGCATAGCCGCACCAGGCGCGCCCGACCGCGCTGGTGACGAGGAACAGCCCGATCCCCGCCATGATGAGCAGGCCCGCGACATAATAGAATTCGTGCGGCCAGATCTCGATCTGGAACATGTAGAAGCGCCGGTTCGCAAGGTCGATGAGCACCGCCTGGTCGGGCGCATGCGGACCGCGATCCCAGCGAATCCACGGCGTTCCGTAATAGATCGCCAGCGTGACCGCCATGATCGCCCATTTGAAACGCCGGAAAGGGCCGTCCACCTTCTTCGGGTAGACGCCCTTGCGCGCTTCATAGAGCGAGGCGGGGGGTTCGCCGGGATGATCAGTCCTGGCCATTGGTCCCCTGCCCTTCGCCTTCGGCGGCCGGAACCGCCTCAACCGGCGCCTTTTCACCGCCGCCGAGCGAATAGACATAGGCGGCGAGCATCTTGATCGTCACCGGGTCGAGGCGGCTGTTCCAGCGCGGCATCACGCCATTGCGCGGCTGGGTCACCGTCGCGGTGATGCTGGCGCGGTCGCCGCCATAAAGCCAGATGGCGTCGGCCAGCTTCGGCGCGCCGACCGCGCGTCCTCCCTCGCCGGCGGGGCCATGGCACACCGCGCAATTTGCCTCGAACACCGCCGCACCGCGTATCGACGACGCGCTCGGCTTTTCCTGATGGCTGATCGCGCGGACGAAGCTGACGACGTCGGCGATCTGGCGCGCGTCGAGAATGCCGTCGCGTCCGAAGGCGGGCATCTGGCTGGTGCGCGTGGCGTCATGGTCGGGGTTTCGGATACCATGGGTGATCGTATATTCGATCGTCGGCAGGTCGCCGCCCCACAGCCAGTCGTCGTCGGTCAGGCTGGGATAGAGCTTGGGCACCCCCGCGCCGCCCGCACCGTGGCACTGGACACAATGGACGCGAAAGGCCGCGGCCCCGCCCTGCACCGCCGCCTGCATCAGTTCGGGCTTCGCGGGCAGGTCGGCGATCGCGGTCGCGCCGATCGCGCTGACCACCGGCGCACGGCGCTTCGCATCGGCCTGCATCTCCGCTTCGAGCTGGCCGCGGCTGGTCCAGCCGAGCACGCCCTCGGTCGCGCCATGGATCATCGGCCAGGCGGGATAGAGGATGACATAGACGATCGCCCAGACGATGCTGGCATAGAGCGACCACAGCCACCAGCGCGGCATCGGCGTATCGAGTTCCTCGATGCCGTCCCACTCGTGACCCGACGTGGCTGTCCCCGTCACTTCGTCGATGCGCTTGTGATCAGCCATGCTCGTCGTCCTTGAAGATCATGTTTGCGGCTTCGTCATGGTGACGGCGGGCGCCCTTGCGAAACGGCCAGGCGACGAAGAGCAGGAACATCGCCACCATGACGATCAGGCCCCAACTGTCGGCGAAATGCCGGATCTCGTCATAGCTCATTGCCCCGCTCCCGAAGCGGCAACGGGGGTGGGCGCGTGCGCCTGTTCCTGCGGCCCCGCCTTTTCGACATCGACCAGCGTGCCGAGCATCTGGAGATAGGCGATCAGCGCGTCCATCTCGGTCACCCGCGTCGGATCGCCGTCGAAATCGCGCACCTGCGCCTTTGGATAGCGTTTGACGAGGTCGCCGGCGCCCGCGTCGGGGTCGGCCTGCGCGCGGATGTCGTCGTTCGCCTTGGCGATGTCCGTCTTCGTATAGGGAACGCCGACGCGGTAGAGCGCGGTCAGGTCGCGGCCCATGTCGGTCGCGCCCAGGTCGCGGTCGGCGAGGAAGGCATAGCCGGGCATGATCGATTCGGGGACGACGCTGCGCGGGTCGATCAGATGCGCCTTGTGCCATTCGTCCGAATAGCGGCCGCCGACGCGCGCAAGATCAGGCCCGGTGCGCTTCGATCCCCATTGAAAGGGGTGGTCGTACATGCTTTCCGCCGCCAGGCTGTAATGGCCATAGCGTTCGACCTCGTCGCGGAACGGACGGATCATCTGGCTGTGGCAAGTGTAACAGCCCTCGCGGATATAGATGTTGCGCCCCGCCAGTTCGAGCGGCGTATAGGGGCGCATCCCGTCGACCTTCTCGATCGTATTGTCGATCCAGAACAGGGGCGCGATCTCGACGATGCCGCCGATCGCGACGGCGATCAGCGAGAAAAAGCCGAGCAGGGTGACATTGCGTTCGAGCTTCTTGTGGCTGAAGCGCTTTTCGGCGGGTTGGGTCGCCATGGCCAAAGGCTCCTTATTCGGCGGGAACGGGCGCCAGCGGGCGGTCCGCGGCGGCGTTGTGACGGGTTTCGGTCATCGGCTTTTCGACGCGGACCTTGCCCGCGAGCGTCGCCCAGACGTTGAAGACGAGCAGCAGGAAGCCCGCGAGATACATCGCCCCGCCCACGGCGCGGATCACATACATCGGGTGCATCGCGGCGACGCTTTCGACGAAGCTGTAGACGAGATAGCCGTCGGCGCCATATTCGCGCCACATCAGCCCCTGCATGATCCCCGCGACCCACATCGACGCGGCGTAAAAGACGATGCCGAGCGTCGCGAGCCAGAAATGCCAGTTGACCATGCGCAGCGAATAGAGCCGCGGGCGCCCCCACAGGCGCGGGACGAGGTAATAGATCGCGGCAAAGGTGATCATGCCGTTCCAGCCGAGCGCCCCGGCGTGGACGTGCGCGATCGTCCATTCGGTATAATGGCTGAGGCTGTTGAACGCCTTCACCGACAGCATCGGCCCCTCGAAGGTCGCCATGCCATAGAAAGCGAGCGCGACGACCATCATGCGGATGATCGGGTCGGTGCGGATCTTGTCCCACGCGCCGTTCAGCGTCATCAGCCCGTTGATCATGCCGCCCCAACTCGGCATCCACAGGACGATCGAAAAGACCATGCCCAGCGTCTGCGCCCAGTCGGGCAGCGCGGTATAATGAAGATGGTGCGGCCCCGCCCAGATATAGAGGAAGATCAGCGACCAGAAGTGCAGGATCGACAGGCGATAGCTGTAGATCGGGCGTTCCGCCTGCTTGGGAACGAAATAATACATCATCGCGAGGAAAGGCACGGTCAGGAAGAAAGCGACCGCATTATGCCCATACCACCATTGGGTCAGCGCATCCTGCACCCCGGCAAAGGCCGAATAGCTTTTCGATCCAAAGATCGTCGCCGGGATCGACAGATTGTTGACGATGTGGAGCATCGCGATGGTGACGATGAAACTGAGATAGAACCAGTTGGCGACATAGATATGCGGTTCGCGGCGTTTGACGATCGTGCCGACGAAGACGACGAAATAGACGACCCAGACGATCGTCAGCCACAGGTCGACATACCATTCGGGCTCGGCATATTCGCGCGCCTCGGTGACGCCCATCAGATAGCCGGTGGCGGCGAGCACCAGGAAAAGCTGATAGCCCCAGAAGACGAAACGCGCGGCGCCCGGAAAGGCGAGCCGCGCGCGGCAGGTGCGCTGCACGACATAAAAGCTCGTCGCGATCAGCGCATTGCCGCCAAAGGCAAAGACGACACCCGAGGTGTGCAGCGGGCGCAGCCGCCCGAAGCTGGTATATTCGATCCCTAGGTTGAGCACCGGATAGGCGAGCTGCAACGCGATGAAGAGACCGGCCGCGAGCCCCGCGACGCCCCAGGCGATGGTGGCGATGACGCCCCAGCGCACCGGATCATCGTCATAGGCGCCCTCGTCGGGCGGCATTTTGAGCAGCCCGCGCGCCATCCCCGCATAATCGGCGCGCGAGAGGCAGGTCCACAGCATGACCAGGCAGACGATCGCGAGGATGACCATATGCACGGCAAAGGGCGTATCGACCGCCAACGCCGCGAAAACCAGCGCCAGCAGGCCAAGCCCCAGCCAGCCGCCCGCCTTGAAAACCAGTTCGTCCAACATCGCGAATCCCCGTTCGGCGCAGCGACATCGCGCGCATATCTGACCGTCCATGGCCGCGCGAGCGGCCCCGAACATTGACTTGGATCAACGAAAAATGTTGCAGTGCGTCAATGGGACCAATTGTCCCAGGTGCGGGAACAATGGCTAAAGACGGTCAGCCCGCGATCGCCTCCATCGCCGCACGGTCGTTGATCACGATTTCGCGGCGCGACGGCAGGTCGACCAGGCCGTTGGCGCGCATCCGGGTGAGCTGACGGCTCGTCGTCTCGATCGTCAGCCCCAATATGTCGGCGATCTGCTGGCGGCCGAACGGCAGCTCGAAGCCGCGCTGCGCGTCGGCGTCGCAGGCCTGCCCCGACAAGCGTTCGGACATTTCGAGCAGGAAGGACGCGACCTTTTCCTCGGCCGATTTGCGGCCGAGCAGCATCATCCAGTGCCGCGCGCGGTCGAGTTCGTCGAGCGTGCGGCGCAGCAGCTTGTGCTGCAAATCGGGGTGCGCGCTCGTGAAATCGTCGAAGCTGGCGCGATGGAAGACGCAGACCTCGACATCGGTGATGGCCGTGGCGCTGTAAGGGCTTTCCTTGCCGAACGGCCGGCCGATGAAATCGGACGGAAAGACGATGCCGACGATCTGCTCGCGGCCATCGGCGGCCGCGACGGCCAGCTTCAGCACGCCGTCCATAACATTGGCGACCAGCGGCGCGTCATCGCCCTCCCACAGCAAGCTATGCCCCGCCCGCAGGCGGTGACGGCGGCCCAGCTTGCCGAGCAGCGCCAACTCGTCGGCATCGAGGCTTGCGCAGATCGCCCGGTTGCGGACGACGCAGGTTGCACAATCGGTCACCTCTCCGCCATAGTCGAGCGCGGCGACGCTGGGAAGAGACGATGGGCGGGCGGCGGCCGCGGCGATCATGCCGGCGCCGGTCGCACCGCCATCGGGACATAGACGAGCAGGAACAGCAGGAAGGCCGCCGCCCAAAGCCCACCCGCGACCGCGATGACCAGCAGATAGTCGAACGGCAGCAACGGCGCGATCACGCGCAGCAACGCGCCGAGATGGACCAATATATAGATCAGGACGGTCGCACGGTCGGCCTCGAGCGGCCGCCCGCTATGCCCCCGCGTCGCGCGCGTCATCACCGCCAGCGTCATCGCCCCCATCGCGCCCGCACCGAGTGCGTGGATCGCGCTCGACACCGGAAGCAGCGGATGCAGCATCGCGCACCCAAGCAGGATCAACCCCGCGGGCAACCAAGCGTAGGACAGGTGGAGGACGAAGACGAGCGGATCGCGCAGCGCCTTCAAACCGGCCCAGCGCGCGAGGCGGACCGCGTGAAGGGCGCCCGCGCCGATCAGCAGCCCCGCCGCGACCGGGCTCGCGGGGCCGACGATCCATGCGGCAAGCGCCAGCGCCGTGGCGCCGATCACCGCCAGGTCGAAACGGTTCGGCAAGGTCGGCAGGTCGTCGCCGCGCCCCTGCCGCATCAGCCAGTTGCGGGTGAAGGCCGGGATGATGCGGCCGCCGATCAGCGAGATCAGCAACAGGATCATCGCCAGGCCCATCCGCATCCCGAGCATCGGATCGGCGATCGCCCCCATCATCGCGGCATGGTCGAGCGCGCAGGCGACCGCGAACAGGAAAAGCACGATCAGGATCGGCTTGTTGCGGTTGCCCGAGACGAAAATCTCGTGCGCCGCATAGGCGAGGAGCAGAAGCAGATAGAGGATGTCGAGCGCCGCGCCGACGAGCGGCGGCACGGTCGCCGAAAAAAGGATCGCCAGCCGCGCCGCCAGCCACAGGGCGACGACCGCGGCGACGCGCCACCCCGTCACCGTCGGGCGCCCGGTCCAATTGGGCATAGCGGCGCTGACGAACCCGCCGATCACCGCGCCGAGATAGCCGAACAGCATCTCGTGCTGATGCCAGGCGAGCGGCGCCGTCGCGGTCGGCAACGTCCAGCGCCCGCCGAACGCGCCGACCCACAGGGCGACGACGAGCGCCGCCCACAGCGCCCCGGCCCCGAACAGCAGGCGATACCCGCCGCGCAGCCAAAGCGGGGAGCCGTCGTCGACTCCCGCAGGCGCGGGCGCCATCATGGTCATGCCTTCGCCCCCTTGCGCCACAGGCCCAGGATCACGACCTGCCACGCGACCGCGACCGCACCGACGATGAACACGACGTCGCCAAAGGTGCGGATCCAGCGCAACGTTTCGAGGAAGTCCTGTTGCAGGAACGCATCGCTGCGTGCGTACCACATGCCGGTGGTCACGCTCGCCTCGAACTGGAACAGCCCGACCGGCAGCAGGCTGGTGAAGATCATCAGCACCAATCCGGCGTTGAGCCCCCAGAAGCCGAGGCGCATCAGCCGCTCGTTGAACGCGATCTCGGGCCGGATATAGCGCAGCACCAGCAGGGTGAAACCAAGGGCAAGGAAACCATAGACCCCGAACAGCGCCGCATGGGCATGGACCGCGGTGGTGTTGAGCCCCTGGAGATAAAAGAGCGCGACCGGCGTGTTGATCATGAAGCCGAAGACCCCGGCGCCGAGCATGTTCCAAAAGGCAACCGCGACGAAGCACAGCAAGGGCCAGCGCAGCGGACGCATCCATGGCGCCCGATCGCGCAGGCTCCAATGTTCCCATGCTTCATAGCCGAGCACGATCAGCGGCACGACTTCGAGTGCGCTGAACGCCGCGCCGACCGCCATGACCGGCGTCGTCGTCCCCGAGAAATAAAGATGGTGGAAGGTGCCCGGCACGCCGCCGACCATGAACAGCGAGGCCGAAGCGAGGCTGGCCGCGGTCGCGATCCGCTTCGACACCAATCCCATCGACGCGAAAATAAAGGCAATGGCGGCGGTGGCGAACACCTCGAATATGCCCTCGACCCACAGATGGACGACCCACCAGCGCCAATATTCCATGATCGTGATGTGGGTGCGCTCGCCATAGAAGAGACCCGAGCCATAGAAGAGGCCGATGGCGACGGTGGAGAGGGTGAGTAGCGCGAGCAGATTCTTGTCGCCGCCATCCTCGCGGCGGAGCGCCGGCATCATGCAGCGCAGCATCAGCACCAGCCAGAACAGCAGCCCGCCGAACAACGCGATCTGCCAGACGCGGCCCAGGTCGAGGAATTCATAGCCCTGATGCCCCAGCCAGAAGCCGAGCCCGTCGGGCATCACCTGCGCGATCGACAGATAATTGCCGACGAACGACCCTACGACGACCAGGATCAGCGCCCAGAACAACAGATCGACCCCCAGTTTCTGATACTTCGGATCGCCGCCGTGGATGACGGGTCCCAGGAACAGCCCGGTGGCCAGGAACGCCGTCGCGATCCACATCACCGCGCTTTGAATATGCCAGGTACGAGTCAGCGCATAGGGAAACCACTGCGACACATCGACGCCGTAAAAGCTTTGTCCTTCAATGGTGTAATGCGCGGTAAAGCCGCCGATGAACACTTGAAAGATGAACAGCGCCAGCACCACGAACAGATATTTGCCGAGCGCGCGCTGCGACGGCGTCAACGCCGCGAGCGTCAGCGGATCCTTGTCCGCGGCGACGAGCGGGGTATCGTCGTGGCGGCGCAGGAAGGCCCAGCCCCAGATCAGCGACCCGACGCCCGCGATCAGGATGACGACGCAGGCGAGCGACCACAGGATATTCTCCGGCGTCGGCTGGTTGCCGATCAGCGGCTCGGGCGGCCAGTTGTTGGTGTAAGTGGCGACCGTCCCCGGCCGTTCCGCCGATGCGGCCCACGCGGTCCAGAAGAAGAAATTGGTCAGCTTCTGCCGCTTCTGCGCGCTCGGCAGCGTGTCCTCCTTCATCGCATAATTGTCGCGCATTTCGCGCAGTGCCGGATCGCTGCCATAGAGCCGGTCATAATGGGCGGCCGTCAGCGCGATCGCGCGGGCGCGGCGATCCGACACGGTGACCACGCCCGTCGCGGCATCGAGGCCGCCTTCCCGATATTCCTGCTTCAGCCGATGGGTGAGCGCCGCCTTTTGCTCGACGCTGAGATCGTCGAACGCCTTGCCATAGCTTTCGGCGGCCGCAAGGCTCAGCCAGGCGACCAATTCGCGGTGCAGCCAGTCGGCCGACCAGTCAGGCGCCTGATAGGCGCCGTGCCCCCAGATCGAACCGAGCTGCATCCCGCCGGTGCTCTGCCACGCCGCCTGCCCGGCCATGATGTCGTCGTGCGTCATCAGCACCTGGCCCGAGGCGGTAACGACCTCGGCCGGGATCGGCGGCGCCTTGCGATAAACCTCGACCCCCGAAATGCCGAGAACGGCGAAGGTCACCGTCAGGACCGCGATCAACGCCCACCAAAGCTTGCGATATTCGCCCACTTGAAGCCCCCCGTCGTTCCAAAACCCGTGTCAGCGCGTCGCCCGGCCGGCGTCGCCTTCATCGAACAAGATCGTCAGCAGCAGCGCCGCGTCCGCGATCGCTTCGACCGCGTGCGGCGTCCCCGGTTCGAGGAACAGCCAGTCGCCGGCCCGCAGTTCGACGGGAACGCCGCTGTCGAGCCGCACATGCCCCGCGATGCAATAAAGCGTCATCGATCCCGCGACCCGATGCGGCGCGATCGATTGCCCGGCGCGCACGACGAGGTGGATCGCCTCGAAAGCCGCGGTCCGGGCCAGCGCCGCCGTCGCGGTCGCCGGATCGTCGATCATGCCGAGGTGCGCCACTTCGCCCGACTGGCAATGGTGCAGCGCCATGCTCAGCTTTCCCGAGGCCGGCGGCGGCTGAGGAAGACACGGAGCCGCCGGCCAAGAGCCCTTGCGACGCCATCGCGCTTGTCATGGCGGGCGCGTCGCATATCGAGTGGCCCGGCTCCGATTATTTCGCCGCATTCCGGACAGAACATCATCCATTCTCCATAGGGCGACCCTTCCCCTCGCCCGCGACGATAGCAGAGTCGACAGCAATGGATTTGCGCTGGATCAAACTTCTGCCTTTCCTGCCCGACCGCGCCTAGAAGCAGACTATGGCTGCCCCGATTCCCGTCGATGCCAAGGCGCTCGCCGACATGGCCTTGTTTGCGTCGTTGCCCGTCCCCGTGCGGGCGGCGGCGGCGGCGATGGCCGGTGCGCGCACAGTTGCGCGCGGCGTGCGGATTTTCGACCAGGGTGAGCGCGCCGGCCGCGCCCATGCCTTGCTGTCGGGCTGCGTGCGCATCACCCAATCGGGCAGCGACGGTGAGGAGGGTCTCGTCCGCTTCATCGGTCCGGGCGAAATCTTCGGCTGTGTTCCGGTGCTGACCGACGGCCTCTATCCCGCCGACGCGACCGCGATGGTCGATGCGGTCGAGCTGAGCTGGGATCCCGCCGACCTGCTCGCGCTGATGCAGCGCCATTCGCAAATCGCGATCAACATGGTCGCCATCGTCGGCAAGCGGCTGGGCGAAGCGCAGGAACGGCTGCGCGAACTGGCGACGCAGCGCGCCGACCGCCGCGTCGCGCGGACGCTGCTGCGGCTGCTCGACCAGGCGGGGCGCCGAACCGGCGATGGCGTGCAAATCGAATTTCCGCTACGGCGCAAGGATATCGCCGACATCGCGGGCACCACGCTCCACACCGTCAGCCGGATCATCGCCGACTGGGAACGCCGGGGCCTGCTGGTCACCCGCCATCGCCATCTGGTCATCAGGTCGCCCGACCGGATTCGCGCCATCGCCGATGCGCCCGGCAACTGAGCCGCCCATCCAACGGAATAGATCGCGATCGCGCGCGCGCAGCTTTGCGCGAGAGGATCTACGCCACCCCGTGATACCACCAGACGCCGTCGCGGTCCTCGCGCTTCACCCGCCCTTCGACCTCCAGCCGCTTGAGATGCGCGAGCGCTTCGCCAGTGGCGAGGCCCTGATTGTGGCTGCCGATCGGGCGGTTGAAGAGCAAAGGAAAGCTGTCGACCGCGCGCATCGGCGCCTTCGTTGCGGCTTCGGCGAGATTGTACAGCCGCATGCGATGCTCGTCGCGCAGCGCCATCAGGCGGACGTGCAGCCCCTTGAAGGGCTCGCCATGCGCGGGACAGGTGATGACGTCCGCCGGGACCGTGGCGAGCAATTTGTCGATCGAGGCGAGCCATTCGCCGAGCGGATCGGCGTCGGGTTCGGTGATGTTGACCGAGACGTTCGAACTGATCCGCGGCAACACCTGGTCGCCCGACACCAGCACGCCTTCGCGCTCGTTCCACAGGCACGCATGTTCGGGGCTATGGCCCGACCCGGTGACGACGCGCCAGCGGTGCGCGCCCATGTCGAGGAGGTCGCCGTCCTGCATCCGCGCATAGCTGCGCGGCAGCGGAAAGACCATCAGGGCGAAGCGCCCCCAACCTTCGCTCTTTTGCTGTTCGATCGCCGCATCGTCCCAGCCCGCGGCGCGCGATTGCGCCAGCGCCTCGTCGGGCACCGTCTCGCTGACATCGGCGACGATCGCGCGCGCGGTCAGCATCTCGCCGCGCGTCATCCACAGCTTGACGCCCTGCTTCTTCGCGATCCAGCCGGCCAGGCCGATATGGTCAGGGTGAAGATGGGTGCCGATCACCCGCGTGATGCGCGTGCCGCTCAGCGCCCCGGCATAAAGCGCCTTCCATTCGTCCGAACAGACGGTCAGGCAGATGCCGGTGTCGACGATCGCGACCCCCTCGCCCCGGTCGTCGGCGTCGTCGAGCAGCCAGCTGTTGATGTGGCCGAGCGAGCCGGGCATCGGGATGCGCGCCCAGCTTATGCCGGGCGCGATGCGGATCGCCTCGCCCGTCGCCGGCGCGCCGTCGCCCCACGGATATGTGAGCCCGGCGTGGCTGGTCGCGGTGAAGCTGTCGTCCTGGGTCAGCGATGCGTCGGGCGAGCCGCTGGCGGCGGGGATATTGTCGTCGTCGCCCGCGCCCGCCATCGATCAGGCTTCGCCGCCGGCTTCGGCCGCATCCTCGGCGGCGCGCGCTTCGGCGGCGGCGGTGCGCTCGGCGCGCAATTCCTCGATCAGCGCTTCGCGATCGCCCTCGAAACGGCTGTCCTCGGGCGCCTTGATCCCGGCCTTCTTCGCGGCCTTGGCGACGAGCGCATCGAGTTCGCGCTGCGAGCAGAGGCCCAGCGTCACCGGGTCCTTCGCGACGATATTGGCACTGTTCCAATGGCTGCGTTCGCGGATCGCGTTGATCGTGTTGCGCGTCGTGCCGATCAGCTTGCCGATCGCGCCGTCCGACACTTCGGGATGGTTCTTGAGGATCCAGGCGATGCCGTCGGGCTTGTCCTGGCGCTTGCTGACCGGCGTGTAACGCGGCCCGCGGGTGCGGCGAATCGTGTCCTGACCCTGCACGCTCATCTTGAGCTTATAGTCGGGATCCACCTGACCCTTTTCGATCTCGTCCATCGACAGTTCGTGGGCGCGCACCGGATCGCGGCCGGTATATTTGGTCGCCGCGGTCTCGTCGGCGATCGCCTGCACTTCAAGAATGTGGATGCCGCAGAATTCGGCGATCTGGACGAAGGTGAGACCCGTGTTGTCGACCAGCCAGGCGGCGGTCGCATGCGGCATCAACGGGGTCGGGTTGGCATTGGCCATGGCCGGGTTTCTCCAAGCGGAAATGAAAGGGCCGCCCCTCGCGGGGCGGCCGGATATTGGCGGTCGCTGTAAACCCGTTTGACCGCACGGGCAAGAGCGGGGATTCGGCATCCGCTTCGGGGCCGCAATCGGTCGTTTCCGTCACCCCACCATCAGCACGATCTTCCCGACATGCGCGCCCGCCTGCATCCGCGCGTGGGCGGCGGCGGCTTCGGCGAGCGGGAAGCTCTGATCCATCGCGGGTTTCCAGCCGCCCTCGGCGAGGCGCGGCCACAGGGTGCGGTGGATTTCGTCGGCGAGCAATGCCTTGAACTCGGCGCTTCGCGCGCGCAGCGTCGATCCGGTCATCGTCAGGCGGCGGCGCATGAGCTGCGAAATGTCGATCTCGACCTTCGCGCCGCGCTGGAAGGCGATCGTCACATGGCGTCCATCGTCGGCGAGGCATAACAGGTTGCGCGGCACATAATCGCCGCCGACCATGTCGAGCACGACCTCGACCCCCTTGCCGCCGGTGAAGGCCTTCACCGCCTCGACATAATCCTCGCTCGCATAATCGACCGCCAGATCGGCGCCGAGCGCACGCGCCGCGTCGCATTTCGCGGCGCTGCCGCAGGTGACGATCGTCCGGATTCCGAACAGCTTGCAAAGGCCGATCGCGGTCGTGCCGATGCCGCTCGTCCCGCCGTGGATCAGCGCGATCTCGCCCTCGCGGACATAGGCGCGCTCGAACAGATTGTGCCAGACGGTGAAGACGGTCTCGGGCAGCGCCGCCGCCTCCGCCATCGTAAAGCCCTGCGGCACCGGCAGGCAGCTTCCCGTCGGGGCGACGCAATATTCGGCATAGCCGCCGCCCGCGACGAGCGCGCAGACCGCCTGCCCAAGCCATTCGCGATCGCCGCCCGGCCCGACCGCGACGACCGTCCCCGCAACCTCGAGCCCCGGCAGGTCCGAGGCGCCCGGCGGCGGCGGATAGAAACCCATGCGCTGGAGCACGTCGGGGCGGTTCACCCCGGCCGCGGCGACGCGGATCAGCAGGTCGCCCGGCCCCGGTCGCGGCACCGGCCGCGTCTCGGGCACGAGAACCTCCGGCCCGCCGGGCTCGCGGATCGCGATGGCGGTCATGTCTGGCGGCACGCTGGTCACGCTAAGTCCCCCACTTGTCTCGATATCCCACTCGGGGCGCCTTATTGACAGTGCGGCGGCGCGGGTCAACAGTCACGCGCCGTCAAAAGGAACCAGCGAGAAAGCAACCGCCATGGACGACGACGACCTTCCCCGCCGCCGCGACGATGTGCTCGCGGCGCTTATCAAACAGCCGCTCGACCCCTTGTCGCTCGACGAACTCGACGAGCGCGTCGCGGTGCTTGCAGGCGAGATCGAACGGGTGAAAGCGCACAAGGCCGCCGCGGCGAGCCACAAGTCGGTGGCGGAAGCGCTGTTCAAGAAGGGATAGAGGTCCGCTTTCGACCGGAAGCAGGCGTTGCCAATTCCTCCCCGGAACGGGGAGGGGGACCGCCCGAAGGGTGGTGGAGGGGTCGCAGCGGTGCGTCCTGACGAGAGGTTTCGACCCCTCCGTCAGCCCTGCGGGCTGCCACCTCCCCGTTCCGGGGAGGAACTGGCAACGACCGCTCCCCACCCAATGCCGACACCCCGCAGCCGGCTGAGCGCCGCGCCCGCGCCGCAAAATCCCAATCCGCCGTTAACCATAGCGCAATGCTGTCATCGTAATTTCACACTTGCCTCCGCTTTTCCCTTGCGGCGGGGCGGCGGTATCGCCACCTTGTGTTTAGCGGGCTCGCCTCTCCCCGGCTTGTCCCCAAGGAGATAAGCCCATGCCGTCCTTTTCGGAAAGCCTCGAAAAGACCCTCCACAATGCGCTGAAGGCCGCGTCGGAGCGGCATCACGAATATGCGACGCTCGAGCATCTGCTCTATGCGCTGATCGACGACGAGCATGCCGCCGAAGTGATGCGCGCGTGCGGCGTCGCGCTCGACGACCTGCAATCGGCGGTGGTCCATTATCTCGACACCGAACTCGACAGTTTGAAGGTCGAGGGACACAGCGACCCCTCCCCCACCAGCGGCTTTCAGCGCGTCGTCCAGCGCGCGATCCTGCACGTCCAGTCGTCGGGCAAGGATGAGGTGACCGGCGCCAACGTCCTCGTCGCGCTGTTTTCGGAACGCGAATCCTATGCCGTCTATTTCCTCCAGCAGCAGGATCTGACGCGGCTCGATGCCGTTTCCTACCTGAGCCACGGCGTCGGCAAGGGCGGCAAGCCGTCGCCGCAGGCCGAGCCCGAGGAAAAGGAAGAGGCGAAGGACAAGGAGAGCGGCGGCAAATCCAAAAAGGAAACCGCGCTCGACCAGTTCACCGTCAACCTCAATGAAAAGGCCAAGGTCGGCAAGGTCGATCCGCTGATCGGCCGCAATGCCGAGGTCGACCGCACGATCCAGATTCTCTGCCGCCGCTCGAAGAACAACCCGCTCTATGTCGGCGATCCCGGCGTCGGCAAGACCGCGATCGCCGAGGGCCTTGCGCGCAAGATCATCGAGGGCGACGTGCCCGAGGTGCTGCTGCCCGCGGTGATCTATTCGCTCGACATGGGCGCGCTGCTCGCGGGCACGCGCTATCGCGGCGATTTCGAGGAGCGGCTGAAACAGGTCGTGACCGAGCTGGAAGGCCTGCCGCACGCGATCCTGTTCATCGACGAGATCCACACGGTGATCGGCGCCGGCGCCACCAGCGGCGGCGCGATGGACGCGTCGAACCTGCTCAAGCCCGCGCTGTCGGGCGGCATCATCCGCTGCATCGGATCGACGACCTATAAGGAGTTTCGCAATCATTTCGAAAAGGACCGCGCGCTGCTGCGCCGGTTCCAGAAGATCGACGTGATCGAGCCGAGCATCGAGGACACGAAGAAAATCCTCGCCGGGCTGCGCGAAGCGTTCGAGAGCCATCACAACGTCAAATATACCGCCGACGCGATCAACGCCGCGGTCGAGCTGTCGTCGCGCTACATCAACGACCGCAAGCTGCCCGACAAGGCGATCGACGTGATCGACGAGGTCGGCGCGATGCAGATGCTGGTGCCGCCGTCGAAGCGCCGCAAGACGATCACCGCCAAGGAGATCGAAGCGGTGATCGCGACGATGGCGCGCATCCCGCCCAAATCGGTGTCGAGCGACGACAAGAAGGTGCTCGAAACGCTCGAGACCGACCTGAAGCGCGTCGTCTTTGGCCAGACCACCGCGATCGAGGTGCTGGCGTCGGCGATCAAGCTGAGCCGTGCGGGCCTGCGCGATCCCGAGAAGCCGATCGGCAATTATCTGTTCAGCGGCCCCACCGGCGTCGGCAAGACCGAGGTTGCGAAACAGCTCGCGCACATCATGGGCATCCCGCTTCAGCGCTTCGACATGAGCGAATATATGGAGCGCCATTCGGTGAGCCGCCTGATCGGCGCGCCGCCGGGCTATGTCGGATATGACCAGGGCGGCCTGCTCACCGATGCGATCGACCAGAATCCGCATTGCGTGCTGCTGCTCGACGAGATCGAAAAAGCGCACCCCGACCTGTTCAACATCCTGCTCCAGGTGATGGACCATGGCCGCCTGACCGATCATCATGGCAAGACGGTCGATTTCCGCAATGTCATCCTGATCATGACGACCAATGCCGGGGCGAGCGACATGGCGCGCGAGTCGATCGGTTTCGGCGCCTCGACGCGCGAGGATGTGCAGGAGGAAGCGGTGAAGAATCTCTTCACTCCCGAATTCCGCAACCGCCTCGATGCGATCGTGCCCTTCAGCTATCTGCCCCCCGAAGTGGTGGCGCGCGTCGTCGACAAGTTCATCCTGCAACTCGAATTGCAGCTTGCCGACCGCAACGTCCACATCCAGCTCGACGATGCGGCGCGCGAGTGGTTGACCGCCAAGGGCTATGACAAGCTGTACGGCGCGCGCCCGATGGGCCGCCTGATCCAGGAAAAGATCAAGCAGCCGCTCGCCGAGGAACTCCTCTTCGGCAAGCTCGTCCACGGCGGCGAGGTCAAGGTGAAGATGAAGACCGGCGAGGACGCCAAGGTCGGCAACCCGCTGGCGTTCGAGATCGTCTCGGCCCCGCCCAAGGCGAGCAAGAGCAAGGCGAAGGCCAAGACCGAGAAGACGGCGGAGTAGCCGTTCTTGAAAATCTTGAGCGGCGATGTTATAACGAGTGTATGAACACGCCGCTCAAGATCACCAAGGTCGGTAACAGCGCCGCCGTCATCCTGCCCAAGGAGTTGCTGGCGCGGCTTGGTGCAGCGCAGGGCGACATGCTTTCGGTGCGCGATACCGAGCGCGGCATCGAACTCGCGCCCTATGACGCGGACTTCGAAACGCAGATGACGGCGGCACGCGAAGTCATGGCACGCCGCAAGCGCGCGCTGCGCGAACTCGCCAAATAGCAATATCCACGATGAATTGGACTTGGGTATCGCTGGAGGTCGCTCTGGCGGCCCATCACGAGCAGGTTGCCGAACATGGCGGCGGCGAAGGCGTGCGCGATTCGGGCATGCTCGAAAGCGCCATGGCACGGCCGCAGAATCTAGCGGTTTACGGCAGCCCCGATGCAGCCGAACTCGCGGCTTCCTATGCCTTCGGCATCGCGCGCAACCATCCCTTCGTCGATGGCAACAAGCGCACAGCCGCGGTGGTCAGCGAAACCTTTCTGATGCTCAACGGCTATGGTTTGACCGTCACCGATGCGGAATTGGTGGTGGCCTTCCTCGCGCTCGCGGCAGGGGAGTTGTCGGACGGTGAATTGGCGGACTGGTTCCGCGACCATCTCGCCAAAGTTTGAGCCCGCCGCCCCTCGCTTTTTCAGCCCCCAGCGACTATATCCGCACTCATGTACAACTACCTCTCCGTAACCGCCGCCGAAGCCGGCGCCCCTGCCCGCGTTCGCGACGGCACGATCAAGCTGCACGATGCGGCGGGCTTTGCCGGGATGCGCAAGGCGGGGCGGCTGTCGGCCGAAATCCTCGACGCGCTAGTCGCCTTCGTTCAGCCGGGCGTGACCACCGGCGCGATCGACGACCTTGTCCGCACGATGATGATCGAGGGCGGCGGCATTCCCGCGACCTTGGGCTATCGCGGCTTCACGCACAGTTGCTGCACCAGCATCAACCATGTCGTCTGCCACGGCATCCCCGACGACAAGCCGCTGCGCGACGGCGATATCGTCAATATCGACGTAACGACGATCATCGACGGCTGGCACGGCGACACCAGCCGCATGTATCTGGTCGGCGACGTGCCGATCAAGGCGCGGCGGCTGGTCGATGTGACCTATGAATGCCTGATGCTCGGCATCGAGCAGGCGAAGCCCGGCAATATGATGGGCGACGTCGCGCACGCCATCCAGAGCCATGCCGAGCGCCATCGTTATTCGGTGGTCCGCGATTTTTGCGGCCATGGCGTCGGGCAGATGTTCCACGACGCGCCCGAGGTCGTCCACGCCGGGCGTCCCGGCACCGGCCCCGAACTGCGTCCCGGCATGTTCTTCACGATCGAGCCGATGATCAACACTGGCAAATATGCGGTGAAGATGCTCAACGACGGCTGGACCGCGGTGACCCGCGACCGCTCGCTCTCGGCGCAGTTCGAGCACAGCATCGGGATCACCGAGACCGGCTGCGACATCTTCACCGCCAGCCCCAAGGGCCTGAACGCGCCGCCCTGGCAGTAAGAAGAGGGTTTCGCGCAGAGGCGCAGAGATCGCAGAGATTAGGTTCACGCGGAGACGCGGAGGCGCGGAGAGGGGTCGGGCCGCCAGGCCCCATTCGTCTGCAACGGATTCTGCTTGAGAGAAGCCTGCTGGAAAAAGGCCGCTGCGCGGCGAGAAGCCTTTCTCCGCGCCTCCGCGTCTCCGCGTGCATTTTCTTTCTTCTCTGCGATCTCTGCGCCTCTGCGCGAAACCCTCTTGCACCCTGCCCTCTTCCGGCGCAGTCTTGACGTTAACGTCAAGCATAGGCGTGGGAGAGGGATATGGCGAAGAAGGTCTTTTCGGCGGCGCTGCTGGGCTGCGCGGCATTGGCATTGGCGGCGTGCAACGCATCGAAGAACGACAGCATCTCGGGCGGCGGATCGCTCGACGATGCCGAAAAGGCCAGCGAGGCGCTGCTCAAGACCGGCGGCAACGGCGATGATTGGGCCGGCATCGGCTACAGCTATGACGAGCAGCGCTTTAGCCCGCTGACCGACATCAACGACAAGAATGTGGGCGGGCTCGGCATCGCCTGGTATGCCGACCTCGACGATGCGCGCGGGCAGGAAGCGACCCCGGTCGTCGTCGACGGCGTGATGTTTGTCAGCCACGCCTGGTCGAAGGTCGATGCCTGGGACGCCGCGACCGGCAAGAAATTGTGGTCGTTCGATCCCAAGGTGCCCGGCGAGCGCGCGGTCAGCGCCTGCTGCGACGTCGTCAACCGCGGCGTCGCCGTCTGGGGCGACAAATTATTCGTCGGCACGCTCGACGGCCGCCTGATCGCGCTCGACCGCAAGACCGGCAAGGAGCTGTGGTCGACGCAGACCTTCGACACCTCGAAACCCTACACCATCACCGGCGCGCCGCGCGTTGTGAAGGACATGGTGCTGATCGGCAACGGCGGCGCCGAGTTCGGGGTGCGCGGCTATGTCACCGCCTATGATGCCGACACCGGCAAGGAGCGCTGGCGCTTCTACACCGCGCCCAACCCCGAGAAGAAGAAGGACGGCGCGGCCTCCGACGATATTTTCGCGGCAAAGGGCAACGCCACCTGGTCCGACAAAGGCGAGTGGAAGGTCTCGGGCGGCGGCGGCACCGTGTGGGACGCGATCGTCTATGACAAGGATCTCGACCAGATCTACCTCGGCGTCGGCAACGGCAACCCGTGGAACCATGGCGAGCGATCGAATGGCGAAGGCGACAATTGGTTCCTGTCGTCGGTCGTCGCGCTCGACGCCGACACCGGCGCCTATAAATGGCATTATCAGGAAACCCCGGCCGAAAGCTGGGACTATACCGCGACCCAGCCGATCATCCTTGCCGAGCAGGCGGTGAACGGCAAGCCGACCAAAGTGCTGTATCACGCGCCGAAGAACGGCTTCTTCTTCACGATCGACCGCACGAACGGCAAGCTGATCGATGCCAAACCCTATGTCGACGGCATCAACTGGGCGACCGGCTACGACATGGCGACCGGCCGCCCGATCGAGAATCCCGACGCGCGCTTCTACAGGACCGGCAAGCCCTTTATCGCGATCCCCGGCGCGCTCGGCGCGCATAATTGGCACCCGATGAGCTATAATCCCGCGACCGGGCTCGTCTATATCCCCGCGCAGCAGATTCCGCAGGGCTATCTCCAGGACATGGACGAGCTCGACAAGCGCAAGGTGCTGGGGTTCAACGTCGGCACTTCGCTGAACAAGACGATGCTGCCCGACGACAAGGCGGCGTTCCGCGCCGCGGTCGCCGCGACGACCGGGCGCCTCGTCGCCTTCGATCCGCGCACCGGCAAGGTCGCGTGGGGGGTCGATTATCCCGCGGCGTGGAACGGCGGCACGATGACGAGTGCGGGCAATCTGGTGTTCCAGGGCACCAGCACCGGCCGCTTCCGCGCCTATGCCGCCGATACCGGCAAGCAATTGCTCGACCTCGACATGCAGTCTGGGATCGTCAGCGCACCCTCGACCTTCCGCGTCGGCGGGGTGCAATATGTCGCCTTCCAGACCGGCAAGGGCGGCGCCTTCCCGCTCGTCGCCGGGGTCGCGGGCGGGGTGACGCGCAAGCTACCGAACCTGCCGCGGCTCGTCGTGCTCAAGGTCGGCGGCACGGTGAAGCTGCCCGCGCCGCCCGCAACGACAACCCTCGCGTGGAACCCGCCGCCGCAGTTCGGAACGCCGCAGCAGGTCGCGGCGGGCAAGGCGCATTTCGGACGCTATTGCATCGTCTGTCACGGCGACAGCGCGATCGGCAACGGCTTTACCCCCGACCTGCGCGTCTCGGGCGCGCTCACCAACGCCGATGCGTGGAAATCGGTGATCCTCGACGGCGCCTTGAAGGACCGCGGCATGGTCAGCTTCGCGCGCGTCCTCACCCCCGCCGATGTCGAAGCGATCCGCGCCTATGTCATCGACCGCTCGCACTGGACCAAGGCCAACCTGCCGGAGGCGACGGCGCCGGTCGGGCGCTGATCGCCACAGACTGGATCGTCATTGCGAAGACCCGGACTTGATCCGGGGGACGAAGCCATCCAGGGCGGTGTGGCGCCGCCCTGGGTTGCTTCGCTTCGTTCGCAATGACGAAGCGGGATGGATTGCCCAAAATTTAAGCACCAATGCTGCGCCCTTGCCCACCCCTTGGGCAACGGCGGGATCGCCCGCCTAAATTCTGCCCGGAACCCCGCGATTCGCCAATTGGCACGGGTCTTGATTGGTGCAAGATGGTGGGACACCGCACCGACTCGACCGGCCGAACCGGATCAGGCGCGCCTGATCCGGCCTTGGCTGCGGGCGGCGGCGGGCAGTCCAAAGGGGATCAGGCGCGTGAAGAAGATTGAGGCGATCATCAAACCGTTCAAGCTCGACGAGGTGAAGGAAGCGCTGCACGAAGTCGGCGTCAGCGGCATCACCGTCACCGAAGCCAAGGGTTTCGGGCGCCAGAAGGGCCACACCGAACTCTATCGCGGCGCCGAATATGTCGTCGATTTCCTGCCCAAGGTGAAGCTCGAGGTCGTCGTCGACGACAATATGGCCGAACGCGTCGTCGAGGCGATCGCCGCCGCCGCGCAGACCGGCCGCATCGGTGACGGCAAGATCTTCGTCATGCCCATCGAAACCGCGCTCCGCATCCGCACCGGCGAACGCAACGAGGACGCGCTTTAAACTTTCGCATTTTTCGAAAACCCGAAAACCCCCGGCACGCCGGATCATTTCGCAAGAAGGAAGCATAGACGATGGCTACGAAGCCCAAGGATATCATCGCGCGGATCAAGGACAACGACATCGAGTGGGTCGACCTGCGCTTCACCGACCCCAAGGGCAAGTGGCAGCATTTGACCATGGTCGCCTCGATCCTCGGCGAGGATGAACTTGAGGACGGGCTGATGTTCGACGGCTCGTCGATCGAGGGTTGGAAGGCGATCAACGAAAGCGACATGATCCTGAAGCCCGACCTCGACGCCGTCTATGACGATCCCTTCTCGGCGACCCCGATGCTCGTGATCTTCTGCGACATCGTCGAACCCTCGACCGGCGAGGGCTATGCCCGCGATCCGCGCACCACCGCGAAACGCGCCGAGGCCTATGTCGCCTCGACCGGCATCGGCGACACCGTCTATGTCGGCCCCGAGGCCGAATTCTTCATGTTCGACGATGTCCGCTTCGAAACCGGCTATAACAAGTCGGGTTTCGAGATCGACGATATCGAGCTGCCGACCAACACCGGCCGCGCGTATGAAGGCGGCAACCTCGGCCACCGGCCGCGCGCCAAGGGGGGCTATTTCCCCGTCGCGCCGGTCGACAGCGCCGTCGATATCCGCGCCGAGATGGTCTCGACCATGCTCGAACTCGGCCTGCCCTGCGACAAGCATCACCATGAGGTCGCCGCCGCGCAGCACGAGCTGGGCTTGACCTTCGGCACGCTGACCCAGACCGCCGACCGCATGCAGATCTACAAATATGTCGTCCACCAGGTCGCACACGCCTATGGCAAGACCGCAACCTTCATGCCCAAGCCGATCAAGGACGACAATGGATCGGGCATGCACACCCACATCTCGATCTGGGAAAAGGGCAAGCCGCTGTTCGCGGGCAACGGCTATGCCGGGCTTTCGGACATGTGCCTCTATTTCATCGGCGGCGTGATCAAGCACGCCAAGGCCCTGAACGCCTTCACCAACCCGACGACGAACAGCTACAAGCGCCTCGTCCCCGGCTTCGAGGCGCCGGTGCTGCTCGCTTATTCGTCGCGCAACCGGTCGGCCTCGTGCCGCATTCCCTATGGCGCGGGCGCCAAGGCGAAGCGCGTCGAGTTCCGCTTTCCCGACGCGATGGCGAACCCCTATCTCTGCTATTCGGCGCTGCTGATGGCGGGGCTCGACGGCATCCAGAACAAGATCCACCCCGGCGACGCGATGGACAAGAATCTCTACGATCTGCCGCCCGAGGAACTGGCCGAAGTCCCGACCGTCTGCGCGTCCTTGCGCGAAGCGCTCGACAGCCTGCTCGCCGACCACGACTTCCTGCTCAAGGGCGACGTCTTTTCGAAGGACCAGATCGAAGCCTATGTCGAGCTGAAATGGGCCGAAGTCTATAATGTCGAGCAGACCCCGAGCCCGGTCGAATTCGACATGTATTACAGCGCCTGATCGGCAGCGATCAGACCGCGTGGGGCGTCCGGTTCGGGGGAACCGGGCGCCCCTTTCGTTGGGACGCGCCCTTTGCGCACGGCCGATGCTTGCCCGCGAAGCGCAGACAGTGCACAAAGCCTCGTCGCCTCCCGCGAAGGCGGCGACTGGAACATCTGACGCTGGAGTCCCCCATGAAATCGCTGCCGTTCGCCGCCCTGATCGCTCTTCAGCTTGCGCTCGCCCCGGCCGCGCAGGCAAAGCTCAGCCCGGCCGAGGCGACGATGGCGAAGACGGTCGAGGCCGAACAGGGGCGCAGCCTCGCGCTGCTCGAAACACTGGTCAACCAGAACAGCGGATCGCAGAATCTGGAAGGCGTCGAAAAAATCGGGGCGATGATGCGCGCCGAACTCGAACCGCTGGGCTTCAAGGTCGAATGGAAGCCGATGACCGACACCGGGCGCGCGGGCCATTTGATCGCGACCCACAGCGGCAAGCCGGGCGCCAAACGCCTGCTGCTGATCGGGCATCTCGACACGGTGTTCGAACCCGATTCGCCGTTCCAGACCTTCGTCCGCAAGGGCGATTGGGGCGAAGGCCCCGGCGCGGGCGACGACAAGGGCGGGATGGTCGTCGTCGTCGCGGCGCTGCGCGCGATGGCGGCGGCGGGGACGCTCAAGGGCGCGAATATCGAATTTCACATGACCGGCGACGAAGAGGACACCGGCACCCCGATCGAAAAGGCCCGCGCCGACCTGATCGCGGCGGGCAAGCGCAGCGACGTCGCGCTCGATTTCGAGGGGCTGGTGCGCGATGCGGGCGCCGACATGGGGTCGGTCGCGCGGCGCTCGTCGGATAGCTGGACCGTGACCGCGACCGGCAAGGCGAGCCACAGCTCGGGCATCTTCAGCGCCGAGGCGGGCGAGGGCGCGATCTATGAACTGGTACGGATCATCCACCGTTTCCGCACCGAACTGCCCGAACCGAACCTGACCTTCAACGTCGGGCTGGTCGCGGGCGGGCAGCAGGCCGAACTCGACGCCGGCGGCATCCGCGCCACCGCGAACGGCAAGACGAACATCATTCCCGCGATCGCGATCGCGCGCGGCGATTTGCGCGCGCTGTCCCTTGAACAGATCGACCGCGTGAAGGCCAGGATGACCGCGATCGTCGCCGACCATGCCCCCGGCACCGGCGCGACGATCGGCTTCGACCCCGGCGGCTATCCGCCGATGGCGCCGACCGCGGGCAACAAGGCGCTGCTGGTCAAACTAAATGGCGTCAACCGCGACCTGGGGCTCGCCGAAATGGCGGCGCTCGACCCGCTGAAGCGCGGCGCGGGCGACATCAGCTTCGTCGCCGCCGACGTCGACGGGCTCGCGGGTCTGGGGCCGTATAGCACCGGCGACCATGCGCCCGGCGAAGCGGTCGATATTCCCAGCATCGCGCGCCAGGCGACCCGCGCCGCCATCTTGATGTCACGGCTTTCTGCTGAAAAGCGCTGAGGAGCGCCCCCCGCGTCGTCACCCCGGACTTGATCCGGGGTGACGAAAGCGGGTGTGATGCTTGATTCATTCGCCGCCGTCATTAGGTAGCAATGCGAGACGAATTCACCGCCGATGGGAGATTTATGATGAGCGACACCGAAACGCACCTGAAACAACATTATATCGGCGGCAAATGGGTCGACAGCCAGGGCGGCAAGCTCCACGAGGTTATCAACCCGGCAACCGAGGAAGCGGCCTCGACCGTCATTCTCGGCAGCGCGGCCGACGTCGATGCCGCGGTCGCCGCGGCGAAGGAAGCGTTCAAGAGCTTTTCGCAGACGACGCGCGAAGAACGCCTGGCGCTGCTGGACCGCATCGTCGAGGAATATAAGAAGCGCGGACCCGATCTCGCCAAGTCGATGGCGAGCGAAATGGGCGCGCCGGTGAGCTTTGCCGGCACCGCGCAGGTCGGCGCCGGCATCGGCGGCTTCCTCGGCACCATCGCGGCGCTCAAGGATTTTTCCTTCACCGAAAAATATCACGCCGGGGTTCTCGCCTATGAGCCGATCGGCGTCGTCGGCATGATCACGCCGTGGAACTGGCCGCTCAACCAGATCGCGCTGAAGGTCGCCCCGGCGCTCGCCGCGGGCAATACGATGATCCTCAAGCCGTCCGAGGAATGCCCCGGCAATGCGGTGATCTTTGCCGAAATCCTCGACGCCGCGGGCGTCCCGCCGGGCGTGTTCAATCTCGTCCAGGGCGACGGCCCGACCGTCGGCAACGCGATTTCTTCGCACCCCGGCATCGAAATGGTGAGCTTCACCGGATCGACCCGCGCCGGAATCCTGGTCGCCAAGGCGGCCGCCGACACGGTCAAGCGCGTCCATCAGGAATTGGGCGGCAAGTCGCCGAACATCGTCCTGCCCGACGCCGACCTTGAAACCGTGCTGCCCCCGACGGTGCAGGGCGTGCTGGTCAACACCGGCCAAAGCTGCATCGCGCCGACGCGCATCCTGGTCCACAAGGACCGCGAGGCCGAAGCGGTCGGCGTCATCAAGGCGATGTTCGACGGCACGGCAGTAGGCGACCCGCAGGCCGAGGGCGGCCATATCGGCCCCGTCGTCAACAAGGCACAGTTCGACAAGATCCAGGGCCTGATCCAGTCGGCGATCGACGAAGGCGCGACGCTCGAGACCGGCGGCACCGGCCTGCCGAGCAACGTCAACCGCGGCTATTATATCAAGCCGACGGTTTTCTCGGGCGTGACCCGCAACATGCGCATCGCCAACGAAGAAGTCTTTGGTCCCGTCGCGACGGTCATGGCCTATGGCGACCTCGACGAGGCGGTCGATATCGCCAACGACACCGAATATGGCCTGTCGGCGGTGATCTCGGGCGACCCCGCCAAGGCCGCCGCCATCGCGCCGAAACTGCGCGCCGGCATGGTCGCGGTCAACGCCTGGGGGCCCGGCCCGGGCGCGGCCTTCGGCGGCTACAAGGCGTCGGGCAACGGCCGCGAAGGCGGGCTGCTCGGGCTCAAGGATTTCATGGAAGTGAAATCGATCAGCGGCCTTCCGGCCTGATCTATCTCCCCTCCCGCAAGCGGGAGGGGATTAAGGCGTGGGCGCGAGCGAAGCGAGCTTCGTCGGTGCGCTGGCCCACCCCGCTGCGGCTAGCGAGCAAGCTCGCAAGCCTCGCTGCCCCTCCCGTTTACGGGAGGGGTTTTGCTATGGGCCGATAGCGATTATGCGCACCCCATGACCACTCGCTCGCCCCTCGCCCCCGCCGCCTTCCCCACCCTCCCCGACATCGCGGGCGTGTCGCGCCGCGTCGCGCGGGCGCAATACAAGAATTGGGACCGCTGCGACCTGACCTATGTCGAACTGGTTCCGGGCACCGCGGTCGCGGGCGTGACGACGCGCAACATCTGCTGTTCGACCGAGGTCGAGATGTGCCGCGAAGGCATTGCGCACGGCCGGGCGCGGGCGCTGATCGTCAACGCGGGCAACGCGAACGCCTTTACCGGATATCGCGGCCGTGAGGCGGTCGAGCAGATCGTCGCGCAGGTCGTGGCGCACCTCGATTGCGACCCGAAGGAAGTCTTCGTCAGCTCGACCGGCGTCATCGGCGTGCCGCTCCCCAAGGACAAGGCGCGCGAGGGGCTGGCAAAGGTGATCGGCTTTGCAGGGCCGCCGGCGAGCTGGGAAGACGCCGCCCGGACCATCACCACCACCGACACCTTTCCCAAGGGCTCCGCCGCCAGCGCGATCATCGAGGGCCGCACCGTGCAGGTCGCGGGGATCGTCAAGGGATCGGGGATGATCGCCCCCGACATGGCGACGATGCTCGGCTATATCTTCACCGACGCCGCAGTCGCGCCCGCGCTGCTGCAGGACATGCTGAACGAAGCGACCGGCGCGACGTTCAACAGCATCACCGTCGACAGCGACACCTCGACCAGCGACACGGTCCTGCTGTTCGCGACCGGGCAGGCGGGAAATGCGCCGCTGACGACGCGCGACGATCCGGGCGCCGACGCGCTTTACGCGGCGATCCACGCCGTCGCGCTCGACCTTGCGCAGCAGGTGGTGCGCGATGGCGAGGGCGCATCGAAATTCATCGAGGTGCAGGTGAGCGGCGCGGTCAGCGACGAGAGCGCCAGGCGCGTCGCGCTGTCGATCGCCAATTCGCCGCTGGTCAAGACCGCGATCGCGGGCGAGGACGCGAACTGGGGCCGCGTCGTGATGGCGGTGGGCAAGGCGGGCGAACCGGCCGACCGCGACCGCCTGGCGATCCGTTTCGGCGATCATTGGGTGGCAAAGGACGGGCTGCCCGTCGACGGCTATGACGAAGCGCCGGTCGCGGCGCATCTGAAGGGCCTGGAGATTCGCGTCGGCGCCGACCTGGGGCTGGGCGAAGGCCGCGCGACCGTGTGGACGTGCGACCTGACGCATGGCTACATCAGCATCAACGCCGATTATCGGAGCTGATTATCCCAACGCCGGGCCGAGATCGTTGTTTTCTTCGATTCGTAGCATCCGAATGTCGCGAACCGAGGGTTGAAACCACTCGAACTGACGTTTCAATTCCTGCACCGCCAAAACGCAATCGACAGCCGTGACGGCTTCGTTACCGAAATAGGTCGACCCCTGTTGCCAATCGAACCCTTTCGTCTCAAGGACGCGCCGGACATCGGCATAAGCGTTGCGCCAGGAGGCGTTCGGATAGGTCTGTTCCAGCGTCGCCGTGTCGAGATCAAACACGATCGCGTACATGCTTCCTCCCCCTCCCGCACGATGCGGGCCAAACCGATTATGTCCGATTGGCGCGTTCATGGGGAAGAGATTTAGCCGGAACGGAGCAATTACGCCAGCGCGCCTTCGAGCCAGCCCTTGAGCGCGCTTTTCGGCGCGGCGCCGACCTTGGTGTCGGCAATCTCGCCGTTCTTGAACAGGATCATCGTCGGGATGCCGCGCACGCCATATTTGCTCGGCGCGTCGGGGTGGTCGTCGATGTTGAGCTTGGCGATCACTACCTTGCCCGCCAGTTCGTTCGAGATTTCCTCGAGCGACGGGCCGATCATCTTGCACGGGCCGCACCATTCGGCCCAGAAATCGACGAGTACGGGGGTGTCGCTGTCGAGCACATCGGTCTGGAAGCTGGCGTCGGTGATGGCTTTGGTACCCATAGATCAAACTCCTGAAACGCTGTTGTTCCCAAGCTAAGGCGTCGGCGCGTCCGGCTCAAGGCCCGAACCCGGCAAATTCGCCTTGGTGACCGCCAAGCCGGGCTTGTGCGCGTCGAGCAGCGCATCAGCGAGGCGGATCAGCCGCGGCGCGGCGGTATAGAGCAGCGCCGCTTCGACGCGCCGACCCGGAAAGATCACCGCAAGCGCATCGCGATAGGCCGCCATCTGGCGCAGATAGGCGGGCGCCACCGCGTCGGCGCTGCCCGGCACCCGCCGTCCGGTCTTGTAATCGATCACCGTCACCACCTCTGCGGTGACCAGCAGCCGGTCGACGATCCCCGCGACGACCGCGCCGCCGCCCACCACCGCCGACAGCGGCACTTCGGCCAGGCTGCCGGGGCCGAACAGCGCCGCGTGTGCGGGATCGTCGAGGACCGCGAGCACCTCGCCAACCATCGCCGCGCGCGCCGCTTCGTCGAGCGTCGGCGCCTGCGCGGCAAGCCAGCGCAACGCCGCATCGCGCCGCCGCGCCGCCGCGACCGGCGGCAACCGCTCGAACAAGGCATGGAGCAGCAAACCTCGCTCGACCGCCGCGACGCGCGCGGCTCCCTGCGGCGGCACCGCGACATCATCCTCGCCGAGCGCCGACGGCGCGAGCGGGCGCGGCGGACGCGCTTCCTCGGGCGCCGGCCGGTGCGCCCATTCGGGAAGCACGAGCGCCGGGGCCGCGACCCGCGCCGCCTTTTCCTGCTTCGCCCATTTGCCTTCATTGGCGCGGTGGATACGGCGCTGGCCCCACATCGGACCGGCGTCCTCCCATTCGCACGGCATGGCCGCGAGCACGCCCTCGACCGCGGCGTGCCAGCTCGTTTCGGGGATCGTCCGGTCGGCCTTCTTCGTCACCCCCGCGATGACGAGAATCTCCTCGGCGCGGGTCATCGCGACATAAAAGAGCCGCCAATGTTCCTCCGATGCCGCTTTCGCCGCCGCGGCATAAGCATCGGCAAGCGCTCCATGGCGCTCGTCGGCGGGCAGTGCGAAGACCGGCAATTTCTCCCATCCCGCGACATCGACGCTGAACGGCCGGTGGCCGATCCCGGCGTCGTCGGTCGCATCGGCGAGGATCACGATCGGCGCCTGGAGGCCCTTCGATCCGTGCACCGTCATCACCCGCACGACATCGCTGCGCGCCTCGGTCTGCCGCTTGATGTCGGCCGCGCTTGCCGACACCATCGTCAGGAAGCCGAGCAGCGACACCGTCTCGCGCTGTTCAAAGGCGAGCGCCTGGTTGAGCAATTCATCGATCGGATCACGCGCCTCGCGTCCCAGCCGTGCGTAAAGCTTGCGCCGCCCGTCGATCGGCCCCGACAGCAATGTCTCGAGGAAGCGGAAGGGCGTGGTGAAATCCGCCATGCCGAGCAGGTGGCGCAGCGCCGCCATCGTCGCCGCAGGCAGATCGCCCTCGGCCCTGCGCAGATGCTCCCACAACGCCGCGCGGCCGCGCTGATGAGTGCGCGCATAAAGCTCGTCCTGCGTCCAGCCGATCAGCGGCGAAACGAGCAGCGCGGCGAGATTGAGGTCGTCGAGCGGCTGCACCGCGAAGCGCATCGCCGCGATCAGATCCTGCGCCGCGAGCGGCTGGGTCAGCGCGAAGCGGTCGACCCCGGCGACGGGGACGTGCAGCGCCTGCAAGCGCGCGACGATCCGCGCCGCCAGGTCGCGGCGGCGGCGGACGAGGATCATGATATCGCCCGGCGCGACCGGGCGTCCGTCCTTGCCGTGCGCGATCCACCCCTGCACCTCGCTCGCGATCGCGCGCGCGAGCCGCATCGAAGCGGGGTCGGAGGCAGGCGCATTGCCGTCGCCCTCGCCTTCGTCGCCCTCGTCAGCCGCGGCATCGAGCGCCTTGCCGACCGGCAGCGGTTGCCACAGCTCGACCTGCCCCGCGTGGTTCGAGCGATGCGGGTGATGCGGCGGCTCGTCGCCGTCGAGCCCCATCGCGTCCGCCCCGCCCGCCGCGAGCCACGCATCGACGACCGTCAGCACCGCGGGGGTCGAGCGATAGTTGGAGACGAGATCGACCTGCCGGAACGGTTGCCCGCCGGTTTCGCCCAGCGCATGGAACAGGCCGCGCGCGGCGGCGAACGCCCTGGGCTCGGTGCCCTGAAAGCCGAAGATCGCCTGCTTGCGGTCGCCGACGGTGAAGAGGGTGCGGACGCGCTCTTCCTTCGCGCCGACCCCGGCGAAGAATTCCTCGGCCATCGACAACACGATGCCCCATTGGCGCATATTGGTGTCCTGCGCCTCATCGACGAGGATATGGTCGGTGCGCTGGTCGAGCTTGAAGCGCACCCATTCGCCGAAGCTGCTGACGCGCAGCAGCGATCCCGCGAGCGTGATCAGATCGTCGAAATCGGCGAGCCCCTGCTCGCGCTTGGCAAGCGCATAGCCTTCGGCAAAGCGGCTGCCGAGTTTCCACGCCGCCGCCAGATCGTCGGCGACGCGCATCGCGGTCGCGGTGCCAAGCAGGCCCTGCACCGCCTCGACGATCCGCGTCGCGCTGCCGACGCAATCGGTCATCCGCCCCTTGTCGCCCGCGAAATCGGCGCGAAGATCGCCTTTGCCGGTCAGAAAACAGCCGAGCAGCTCGCCGAGCATCGCGGCGCGCGCGGGGGCGGCGGCGATCAGCCAGCCGACCATCATATCGTTGCAGGCCAGCCCGGTCTTGGTCCCCCAATTGGCGCCGCTCGTCGCGACCGCGCGGATATCGTCGTCGGACACCGCGCCGTCCGCAAGCTCGGCCGCGATCCCGGCATCGGGATCGCCGCCGGGCAGGTCGAACGCCGCGCGCAGGTCGTGCGCCGAGGGCGGCAGCGCCGCGCGCGGACCGCCGAACGCCGCAGCGCAGCTCGACAGAAAAGCCAGCGCCGATTCCTGCCCCAGCCGCCGCGACAGCATCGCCGCGGCGTCGCGAAGCCCCCCTTCTTCACCCTCCCCTGAAGGGGAGGGGCTTTCGAGAAGCTCCGCCAGCACCGCGTTCTTCAGCGCCGCCGCCTCATCCTCCTCGATCGCGCGAAAACCCGGCAGCAGTTTGGCTTCCAAGGGAAAGCTCGCGAGCAAAGTCTGGCAGAATGCGTGGATCGTCTGGACGCGAATCGCGCCGCCTGGACTGTCGATGACCGTCGCGAACAAGGATCGCGCGCGCGTCATCAGCCCCGGCCGGTCCCACTCCAGTCCCAGGGCGCGCAGGTCGAGCCGCAGGTCGCCGTCGGCCATCCGCACCCACGCCGCGAGCCGTTCGTGGATGCGGTGCGCCATTTCGGCCGCGCCCGCCTTGGTGAAGGTGATGCAAAGGATCGCTTGCGGAGGCACGCCATCGAGCATCAGCCGCAGCACGCGCGCCGACAGCACCTGCGTCTTGCCCGTCCCCGCCGACGCGCCGAGCCAGACATGGCTTTCGGGGTCGGCGGCGGCGCCCTGCCGCGGGTCAAGGGTGGCGAGGCCGGCGGGTTTGCTCATGCGCCGTCCTCGCCGCGCCCGAACCATTCGTCGCGGCGCATGAGCTGGTCGTAATCGCCATAGCCCACGCCTTCGCCGGGCACGAAGGGCGCATCGCCGAACAGATAGCGCGCGGCAAGGTCGGCCAGCGCCTCGGCGGCATGGTCGATCGCGTCCTCGGCACTCTTCAAATCGCTGCGCGATCCATAGGTGTTCGATATCTTCCCCGCGCCGCCCGCGCGGCGATCGGGGCGCAGGCTCCAATATTCGAGGCTCGCGACGGGTGCGGCATCGAGGCCCTTCATCCCCCCCTCGCGCGCGATCAGCCCGAGCAGGCCAAGCTGGTTGTCGAGCTTGTCATACGCCGCCTTCGCGCTCGGCGCGCCGCCCGATTTATAATCGACGATCGCAAGATGGCCTTCGCCGTCGCGGTCGATCCGGTCGGCCTTGCCGTGCAGCACGATGCCGTCGAGCGTCATTTCACCCTGCGCCTCCACCGCCAGCGGTGTGCGCCCCTCGGCGCTCCAGACCTGCTCCGCGGCCCAGCGCAGCGCAGGCTCGATCCGCGGCAGCCAGAAAGCGCGCGCGATCGCGTCGAGCGCGGCATCGTCGCGCAAGGCGGCCAGCTCGGCCTCCAACCCCTCGCGCGTCGCGCCCCCGCGCACCCAATCCTCGAACAGCCGGTGGACGCGCGTCCCGCGCCAGCGCGGGTCGGGCGCGGCGCTCAAGGGATCGAGCGCCGACAGGCCGAGCATGCGGTTGGCATAGAAGGCAAAGGGATCGCGCGCGAGCCGATCGACCCCGGTGACGCTGATCCGGCGCGGGCGATCCCCGGCGGGCGGACGCGGCGCGGGCCGATGGGCCGGCTGCACGTCGCCCGGCGGCACGTCGATCTCGGCCGCGAGCCGGGTCAGCGCCGCCCCGCCCGGCGTGGGTTCGGGCAGGTCGCCCGCAAGCGCGGCGAGCCGCAGCCAGAACCGCGAGGCGACCGCCGGATCGCCGCCGCTGCGCGCGGCGCGGGTGACGACGATCTCGCGCGCGCCAAGCGCTCCCGCGAAATCATGCGCCGCCGCGCCCTGCTGCCGTTCGGGCGCGGGCAGGCCGAGCAGGCGGCGGATGCCGGGGGCAAGCCATGGGTCGGGCTGGGCCGCGGCGGGCCAGCGCCCTTCGTCGAGGCCGCCGAGGATCATCAGGTCGGCGCGCTGGAGCCGCGCTTCGAGCAGCCCCCAGATGAACAGCCGCGGATGGCCGCCATAGGGCGGGCGCACGCTCGCCTGCCCCAGCAATTGCCCAAGCATCGCCGGAAAATCGGCGGGATCGACAAGCGCCGGCCCGTCGCCGCGCGCGAGCGCCCATTGGTCGAACAGCTCGGCGAGCATCCGCCCCGCCGGTCCCGCCCAGACCGCATCGCCGGTCAGCCATTCAAGCCCCTGCTGCAAGGCCGCCAGCAAGGTCGCGGGCGGGGCCGGCGCGGCGAACGGCGCGAGCGCGGTGCCGAGGCCCGCGGCAAGATCGTCCCACCAGCTCCGCAACGCCTCCGCATCACCCCCCTGCCTGCGCGGGGGCGACGATTCCATCCGCGCGCTCACCCCCTGCCACCCCGGCGCCAGCCCCGGTTCGCGCAGAATCAGGTCGAGCTGCCGCACCCGGTCGAGCCACGCCGTCCGTCCCTCGCCCTTGCGAACCAGGGGATGGCCGAGCAGCGACACCAAGGCGACGGAATCGAACGCCGCCGCCAGATCGGCGAGCAGCAGCAACAGCGCCCCCGGCGGTGTCCGCGACAAGGGCTGGCCCGCGCTGTCGTCGACCGCGATTCCCCAGCGCGCGAGCGCCGCCGCGACGCGCTCGGCCAGGTCGCGATCGGGGGTGACCAGCGCCGCGGTGCGCCCCGGCGTTTCGACCGCTTCGCGCATCAGCAGCGCGATTCCCTGCGCCTCCTGCCCGTCGTCGGCGAACACCGCGCCCTGTATCCCGGCGACCGCCGCCGCCAGATCGCCCGCCGCCTGCCACTGGGCGGTGTAATCGGCGGGGGCGAAGAGCAGCGAGACGAAGGGCGTGCGCGCCGCGGGGCCGTCATATTCGGACGTCGCATCCCATTCGCGCACCTCGTCGCGGCGCGCGCCCATGCGATCGAGCAGCAGCTTCAGATGATATTGCGGGTGGGTTTCCAGCGGCCGCGCGGGATTTTCGGGGTCGGGCCGCGTCGGGCCGAGCGCCTCCCATTCCTCGGCCGCCATCGCCTGATCGAGCCCCGGCAGCACGACCATGCCGCGTTCAAGGTCGGCGACGGTGCGCAGCAACCGCGCGATCGCGGGCGCCGCGGTGGTGATCCCCGCCGCGATGGTGAAGCGCGCGGGCGGCGCGGCGCGCCATCCTGCGGTCACGCGGCCGAGCAGCCGATTGCGCCGCTCGGCGCGGTCGATATGGCCGGTCTTTGCGAGCACGCCCGGCCAATGATCGACGAGCAGCCGCAGCCGCCCGAGCGAAGCCTGCCAATGGCCGGCGAAGGCGCCAAGGTCGAGGTCGACGAGCGCCGAGACCGCGACCTCCTCATAATGAAGCTGGTCGATCACCCGCGCGAGCCCGTCGGCGAGCTGGAACGCCGCCGCGCCGGTAATCGGCGTCTCGCCCGCCGGTGTGTGCCGCTCGATCAGTTCGGCGAGCAGCAACCGTCGCCGCAACGGGTCGATCGCGGGCGCGATCGGCTCGTCGTCGAGGCCGTCGAGCGCCAGCGCCACCGACTCGTCGAGATCGGCGTCGCCGATCACCGCGAGCCGCGGCATCAACAGCCCCGCCCCGCCCGCGCGCACGAACGCCGCCTGCACCGCGCTGCGCGCCCGGTTGCTCGGCAGCAGGATCATTCCCTCGGCCAGCCCCAGCGCGCCATCGGCGTAGCGCGCGATGATCCCGGCGGCGAGCGCATCGGCAAAGGCCCGGTGGACCGGGATGGAATAAATGGTGGGGCGGCCAGCCGCGGTCATTGCGCTCCCTTCGTCATCCCGGCGAAGGCCGGGATCTCACCCTGTCCGCCTGACGCACCGGCGAGAGCCCGGCCTTCGCCGGGATGACGATCCGTGTCAAACCCCGCTCAACGCCGCTTCGGTCGGCGCGATCGCCGCCGGGGTGCCGACGTCGAACCATTGCCCCATGTGCGACAGGCCATAGAGCCGCCCCGCCGCGATCGCGCGGTCCCACAATATGTTGGTCGAAAAGGCCCCCTCGGGCGCGTCTTCGAGCAGGCGGCGCGAGACGAGCTGGATGCCGGTATAGACGAAGGGCGCGATATGCCCCGGCTTGCGCCGCGACAATTTGCCCGCCGGGTCCATATGGAAATCCCCCTTGCCGCCGTGCCCCGTCGCGCTCGCCTGCCGGATGACGAGCAGCAGCGCGTCCATCTTCGCATCATCCCAATGACGCGCGAGATGGGTGATGCTGTCCTGCGGCCCGTCGGTCCAGATATTGTCGCTGTTGACGATCAGGATCGGGTCGCCCGTCAGCAGCGGCAGCGCCTTGACCATCCCGCCGCCGGTTTCGAGCAACTGGCCGCGCTCGTCGGACACCGCGATGGTAAACGTCCGCCGCTGCGCCGCGAGATGCGCTTCGAGCGCGTCGGCGAGATAATGGACGTTGACGACGACATGGCCGATCCCCGCCGCCTCGATCCGGTCGAGGCTATGGTCGATCAGCGCCTTGCCCGCGACGCGCACCAGCGGCTTGGGTCGTGTCGCGGTCAGCGGACGCATCCGCTTGCCGATCCCGGCCCCCATCACCATCGCGCTCTCGATCTTGGCCGTCATGTCCAGGCCTCCGCTCGCTTCGAGAGCGGCACATTGGCGTCGAACCAGGCCCGGACGGGGGCCAGCGCGGGGTGCGCGAGATCGCGTTCGAGCAGCCCCCACATGCGCGGCTGGAACCGGCGATAGCCCGCCTTGCCGTCGCGCTTCCACAACCGGACGAAGACCCCGAGGATGCGCGTGTTGCGCTGCGCCGCGAGCGCCCAATAGGCGGCGTCGATATCCTGCCCCGTCGCTTCCCGATACCGCGCGAGCATCGCCGTCTCGACCGCCGGGCTCACATCGCGCCGCGCATCCTCGAGCACCGAGGCCAGGTCATAGGCGGGATGGCCGATCAGCGCGTCCTGGAAATCGAGCAGGCCATAATGGGCGATACCGTCCTTGCCGCGCACGAGCATGATATTTTCAGCATGGAAATCGCGCAGCACCGTGACGCGCGGCAGACCGTCAGCCTCGACCGGCGCCAGCGCCCGCTCCCACGCGGCGCGGAACCCATCGCGGTCGACCTCGATATCGAGCGCCGGGCAATACCAGTCGGTAAACAGCATCACCTCGTCGAGCCATTGCTCGAGCCCATGCACGGGCAACCCGGCCATCGCCGGGCGCGCGTGGAGGTGGACGAGCAGGTCGGTCACCCCGGCATAATAGTCCGCTTCGGCCTGCGGCGCGTCGTCGACCGTTTCGCGCAGCCGCACGTCGCCGAAATCCTCGATGAGGAGCAGGCCCCGCTCCAGATCGCGCGCAAGGATCGTCGGCGCGTTCAGTCCTTGTGCGCACAGATATTCGGCGATCGCGATGAACGGGCGCGGATCTTCGTGCGGCGGCGGCGCGTCCATCAGCACCGCCTGGCGGCCCTTGCCGATGACGCGGAAATAGCGGCGGAAGGACGCGTCCCCCGCCAGCGGCAAAATCTGGGCGTCGCCCCAGCCATGCGCGGTCAGAAAGGCCGGGGCATGGGCGGGCGGAATCATCGGAGCGGCCATCGCGCTTCCCAAGCCGCCGGCACTTCGGCTGTCAAGACGCGGGCATCGCCCTCACCCGAAATGTGGAGGCTCAGCGCCTCCGGCCAACCCTGCGCACCCAGCCGTTCGGGCCATTCGATCAGCAACGCGCCGTCGAAAAGATAATCGTCGAGCCCGAGTTCGATCAACTCCTCCTCGGCCTCGATCCGGTAGAGGTCGACATGCGCGATGGCGAGATCGACCTCGGGCGGCGCATAGGGCTGGACGATCGCGAAGGTCGGGCTCGGCGCCTCGCCCGCAAGCCCGCGCGCCGTCAGCATCGCCCGCGCCAGCGTCGTCTTGCCCGCACCGAGATCGCCCGACAGCAGCACGACATCGCCCGGCGCCAGCACCGCCCCGATCGCGGCGCCGATGCGGGCGGCTTCGTCGAGGGTGTAGGGATGGCGGGATCGCATGGATGCCGTCAGGTCCGCGGAGATTCTTGTTCACGCGGAGACGCGGAGACGCGGAGGGAAAAGCTCGGGCCGCCAGGCCCATTATCGTCACAAACGGGGCGTCTGGACGCGCGGTTAAATAAGAAGGGCCGCTTCGCGGCAGACACGACATCTCCGCGTCTCCGCGTCTCCGCGTGAATTCCTTTATTCTTCTCTGCGATCTCTGCGCCTCTGCGCGAATCCTTTCGTCGCACAGCCGCTATCTCCCCCGCGGCAAGCTGACGCGGACCAGCGTGCCCTGCCCCTTTTCGCTCATCACTTCCATCGTCCCGCCGTGCGCGGCGACGAGTTGGCGGGCGAGGGCGAGGCCGATGCCGCCGCTTTGCGTCCCCGTCTGCGTCCCCTTGGTCACCGCGGCGACCGTGTCGGGCATCCCCGGACCATTGTCCGAGATGATGATCTCGACGCGCTCGGCGTCCCCCTCGGCATGGAGCAGCACCCGGCCGCCGCTGCGCTTTACGGGTGCGGTGAAGCGGATCGCATTGTCGAGCAGCCCGGCGACGACCCGCGACAGCCGCGGCGCGTCGCCCTCGATCGACCCGAGCCCCTCGGCAAGCTGGCCCGCGAGTTCGATCTTCTCGCCCTTGGCAAAATCCTTTGCGTCGGCGAGCGCGGATTCGAGCAGCGCGCGGACATCGACGGGCGCCCGCTCGACCGCGAGCGTCCCCGCTTCGCCCTGCGCAAGGTCGAGCACATTGTCGATCTGGCGCCCCAGCACCCCGACCGAATCCATGATCGCATCGACATAGGATTTCGCCGAGGGCGGCAGTTCCCCCGCATAGCCCGCCTGGAGCATCTCGCCAAAGCCGCCGATCGAGGTCAGCGGCGTGCGCAATTCATAGCTCATCCGCGACAGGAAAGCGGTCTTGACCTTGTCGGCGGCCTCCAGCGCTTCGTTGCGCTCGCGCAGCGCGCCCTCCATCTTCCGGCTCGCGGTGATGTCGAGCATGATGAGCAGCGCATTGCCGTCGGGCAGCGGGATCGAGGCAAAATCGAAATGGCGCCCGTCGGCGAAGCGAATCTCGCCCGCGCGCTGCGTGCGTTCGAGCGTCGCGGCGCGGATCACTTCCTGGACGATGCTGATCTGGTTCGGCTTCGCCAGCCGGTCGGCCAGCCCTCCCATCAGCGCATCGACACGCGGGTGCGCCGCGAGCCTGTGCTCCTCGACGTTCCACAGGCGGCGGAAACGCTGGTTCCACAAGTGCAGGCGGCCATCGGGCGCGAACACCGCGATCGCCTCGAACAGATTGTCGAAGGTCGCGGTGCGCACGCGCAGCAGCGTGTCGCGCGCGCCCGCCAATTGCACCTGCTCGGTCCGGTCCTCGGCGATCAGCAACAGGCCGCCGTCGGGGGTCGGCTGGGCAACGACGCGCAGGTGCATGCCGTCGCGCAGCAGCCAATCCTCCTCGCTCGCTTCGGCGCGCGCGAACCAGTCGACATGCGCCTGCCGCCATTCGGGATAGTCGCGCACTTCGGGCGTCCGCCCGCCCTCGCGCCAGGCGTCGAGCAGCCGCGCAAAGGGCGGCGTCTCGGCGACCTGATCGGCCTCGAGCGCGAACAGCCGCCGGAACGGCTGGTTCGCAAAGACGAGCGTCTGGTCGGGGGCGAATTGCGCGACCGCCGCCGACAGCCGGTCGAGCAGTTCGCGCTGGGTATCGACGAAGCGCCGGTGCGCCCCGCGCTCGCTTTCGAGTTCCTGGATGTCGATCGCATAGCCCGCGATGCCGATCATGCGCCCGCCGTCGGGCGCCAGCGGCACATCGACGACGCGCATGATCCGCCGCTCGCCCTCGATGGTGACGGGCACGGTGCGCTGCTGCGCCGATCCGGCATCGCGCGCCGCCTCGGCCGCGTCGGTCGCGCTTACCCCCGCGACGGGTTCGCACAATTCGGTGCCGTCGTCGATCACCGCCGCCGCGCTCTTCGCCTCGACCGCGCGGACATAGGCGGTGTTGACGAGCGCGAGGCGCAGGTCGGGTTCGCGGAACCACATCGGAAAGGGCGCCGCCTCGATCAATCCCGACAGCGCCGCGAACGCCGCCATCGCTTCTTCGCGTTCGCGGCGCGCCTGCGCCAGCGACTGCTGCCCGTCGGTCGCGTCGCTGATCCACAGCAACACGCTGCCCGGCCCGCCGACCGCCTGCGGCGCGGCGGCGCCGTGAAAGACGATCGTCCGGTTGCCGCCGAGCGGCCGCAGGCTGAGCATGAAGGGCTTGGCGCCGCGCTGCGCGCCGAGGATCGCCTGGCGAAGCTGCTCATGCTCGGGCTGGCCCAGCCCCGCGTCGAGCCCACGCAGCTCGTCGAAATTGCGCGGGCCGCGGTCGAGCCCCAGCCACAGGCCAAGCCGCTCGCTCGCCTCGACCCGCCAGTCGGCGCGCACGACGACGGGAAGCTGCGGCGACGCTTCGATCAGGCTGGCGAGCCGATCGGTCTGCCCCGCGACAAAAGCCGACCGCCGCTGCATCGCAACCCCGCGCCCGACCGCCCACAAACCGGCGAGCAACCACAGCGCCGCGAACAGGCCGAGCGCGAAGGGGGCTCCGTTGCCCAGTTCCACGGCTATCGGGCCGATCGGGGTGAAGAATAAGGACGGTTGTCGCGGCGCATCCTGCTGCACCTATCGACTGTCTTGCGGCGTTTCAATCGTCTGGCATCGGTTCCGCAAGCGTCGCGCGACGAAACGCACGACAAGGACGGCGGCACACTCGACTACCCCCAAATGAAAAGGCCCGCCAACAAGGGCGGGCCTTTCCTGCGTCCATGCTTCGATCAGAAGCTGGCGGTAGCACCGACGCGGAAATAGCGACCAAGCACCCCACGGAAGTAGGTGATCGTCCCGCCGCCGATCGGCGACGGATAAGGCGGACGCGCATCGAACAGATTGTCGACCACGAAGCGCAGCTGGAAATTATCCTGAACTTTGAAAGTCATCGACGCATTGATGAAGACAACGTCGCCGACGCTGTTCGGCGTGCGGAAATCGGGGTCTTCATTCACATCATATTTCGCTTTGCCGAAATATGATGCCGAAATGAGTGCGCCAAAGTCTTTGTTGACATAGTTCAGAGACGCCAGCGCTTTATGCTGCGACAGACCTATTTCGCCCGCTGTATTTGTGGCGGCTCCCGCACCAGCACGGTTCGACAGCGTGTCGAGATACTGGTAGTTTACCGACAGGTTCATGCGGCTGTCTGCGCCGAGGAAGGGTGTGTCAAACGTATAGTCGACATTCGCCAGAATTCCCTTGTAACGCAGCTCAGCCTGGTTCGCATAACCTGTCTGGATGAACGACAGCTGCCCATCATCGTCACGCTGAATCTGATCACAGAAGCGATTGTTGGGATAATCCGTCGAGTCATAGCACGCGCTCAGCACCTGCCCGGCGGTAAAGTCGGTGATGACGTCCTTCACCTTGATGTCGATATAATCGACCGATGCGTTGAAGCGGCGCAGGAAGGTGGGCTGGAACAGCGCACCGATCGTCCAGCTATTCGATTTTTCGGCTGTGAGGGTCGAATCGCCTGCAACCGCGCCCGGGAAGGAGCGCTGCGCCGACAGTGAGCCGAAGGTGTCAGGATCGATACCGGCAGCAATACAGTTCGCACGTCGCGTCGCCGGATCAGGGCCATTCTTCACCTGATTCTTGTCACAAGGGTCGGTCGCGAAACCGAAATAGCTCTGAGCGGGATTGATCGCCTCGGTAATAGACGGCGAGCGGATTGCGCGAGTGAAGTTTCCACGGATCGTAAGATCTTCGACCGGCTTCCAGCGCCCACCGAGCGTCCAGGTCAGGTCAGCGCCAGAGAAATTGTGATCGACGTAGCGTGCTGCGCCCTTGAATTCGAGCGCGTGGATCAGCGGAATATTCTGGTCGGGACCGACCAGATCGGCACGCATCTCCCCGAAGACTTCGTCGGTGTTGAAATTCCCATAGCTGCCGATGATCGGCACCGTCTGACCATAGGGACTCGGGTCATTCGTCGGATCGCCATCGCCGTTTTCATCGACATCAGGCGTATTGTCCGGTCCGCCGAGGAAGAAGGCGCCGGGGTCGAATTTCTGGCTTTCGTAGCGATGTTCGTATCCGACTGCGAAAGCGAGATCGCCACCCGGCAGCGAGGCGACGGGCCCCGCGAGCGATGCGGTGACCGTCCACTGCTGGTTCAATGCTACAGGGGTGGCGATACCAGTCACATAGTCGCGCGCAGCCTGCGATGCCTGATTCAGACCAAAGGGATTGAGCGGCGCGCAGGTCGAACTGATCGTCGGCGCGCTGCTTTCTGGGTGACCTGGGCGGCAGATGATGTTGCCGTTGGCGGGGCCGCCATTGTACACCCCCTCGTCGACCGCATCGAGCGCATTGAACAGATTCTGCGTGGCAAGCGCGGTATTGCGGGCCTTGGTCTTGGCCCGACCATAGACGCCGACGACTTCCCAGTTGATCGAACGACCGTTGAAGTCGAAATCACCATCGAGACCGAGCACGCCGCGGATCACCTCTGACTTGCCGACACTTTGACCCGAAACGAGATCGGTGTTGGCGCGGCCGAGATAGAAATAATCCTGCGATCCTCCAAAGAAATTCTGATCGCTGAACGGGTTATTGTTGATGGAATCGATAATTGCTGCCCTCGTCTCATCGCTGAGATACGGGTTATCGATGCTCATAATGAAGTTTCCGGCGGGCGCTCCATCGGCGTCGAATATACCGGAATTATATTCGGGCTGATCGCGCAGGTTAGTGCCCTTGCTACGGCTATACCAACCCTCAGCAAAAACGCGAATATTGTCGGTTAACTGGTATTCAGCCATCGAAAGCGCGTTGATGCGCTCGATCTTGGACAAAAGATTGGACAGCGGAATGAGGCTAAAGCCATTGCCGCCCGAAAAATCGATATTCAGATCGCCGGGAAGGCCGGTGGGAGTTCCATACATAATCGGAATCAGGTTGCCATTGGCGTCAAACTTTTGATCAAGTCCACCGATCTGAACCGTACCATCCACTTGCTCCGGGTAGCCGAAATAATTGACCGCCTGCGTGTCAGTAATCGGAAAACCCAGAAGACTGCCTACCAACGGAATGCCGGTTTCCGCAATGGAGGGGATGCGACGGTCACGAAAAATACGCCGCGTGTAACGATCCGCAGGATCATTGGTATCCGCAAAGAAATCACCGCTCGACGTCAATTTTCGGTCAGTGTAAAGTAGGCCGCCCGCCTTGTTATATTCGCCCGAGATCACGAAGTTCCCGCGGCCATCCCCGAAGTTGAAGCCTGCGAGGCCCCGCACACGATATTCCTCAGCATCGCCGCGCGACGAAAGGCCGTACTGCCCGTCGATCTCGAAACCTTCGTAATCGCGCTTCATGATCACGTTGACAGTTCCGGCGATCGCGTCGGAGCCATAGATCGGCGCACCGCCGACCGCGATGGTTTCGACACGATCGATCAACTTGGTCGGAATGATGTTGAGGTCGACCTGGCTACCGCCCGATCCCGTGGGACCGAAAATCGACGAGGTGTTCGAGCCGACAAAGCGCCGGCCGTTGACGAGCGTCAGTGTACGCTGCGAGCCAAGGCTGAAGAAGTCGACGAAGTTCTGCCCCGGACCGAAAGACGACTGGGCACCGACAGGCGACGCACCCGGAACGCCGAAAGCCGGCTGCTCACTGAGCGCCTGGCCCAGCGTCGTGAAACCGCGATCTTCGATGCTTTGCGAGCCGACGACAATGACGGGTTCGACGGTGTCGTAATTGGGCCGCGCGATACGCGAACCGGTGACGATGATCGTTTCGTCGGAATTCTTCGAGTCGACGCTCTCCTGCGGCGCGACGCTGTCCTGTTCCTGCGCAAGCGCGGCGCCCGATGCGGACAGTGCAATAAAGGAAACGCACGCGCCAAGCGCGGCCCTTGCAAACAACTTCATCATGTAACTCCCCGGTTTTCAGAGGGAGGCAAAGCTCCCCATAAGGCCTGACCTTAATGGGGGCTTTTCAGAATTCCATAAAAATCTCACCAACATGTCACATGTGGATGCGATGTGTTGCACCAAAGCCACGTCTTCATAAGGGACGCGCTCAATACCGATAATGGTCGGGCTTGAACGGGCCTTCGACCGGTACCCCGATATAGTCGGCCTGCTTCTGGCTCAGCTTGCTCAATTGCACGCCGAGCTTGTCGAGGTGCAGCGCCGCGACCTTTTCGTCGAGATGCTTGGGCAGGACATAGACGTCGTTCTTATACTGCTCGCTGCGCGTCCACAGTTCGATCTGCGCGAGCGTCTGGTTGGTGAAGCTCGCCGACATCACGAAGCTCGGGTGGCCCGTCGCGTTGCCGAGATTGACCAGGCGGCCCTTCGACAGGATGATGATCTGCTTGCCGTCGGGGAATTCGACCAGGTCGACCTGCGGCTTCACTTCGGTCCACTTGTAATTGGCGAGCGCCGCGATCTGGATCTCGCTGTCGAAATGGCCGATGTTGCAGACGATCGCCATATTCTTCATGCCCGCCATATGCTCGGCGGTGATGACGTCGGCGTTGCCCGTCGCGGTGACGAAGATGTCCGAACGCTTGACCGCCTCGTCCATCGTCACGACCTCGAAGCCCTCCATCGCCGCCTGCAGCGCGCAGATCGGGTCGATTTCGGTGACCAGCACGCGCGCGCCGCCGTTGCGGAGCGACTGCGCCGAGCCCTTACCGACGTCGCCGAAGCCGGCGACGGTGGCGACCTTGCCCGCGAGCATCACGTCGGTGCCGCGGCGGATCGCGTCGACGAGCGATTCCTTGCAGCCATAAAGATTGTCGAACTTCGACTTGGTGACGCTGTCGTTGACGTTGATCGCGGGGAAGGGCAACTCGCCCTTCTTGGCGATGTGGTACAGGCGGTGGACGCCGGTCGTCGTTTCCTCCGACACGCCCTTGATCGCCTTGACCGTCTTGGTCAGGTAACCGGGGTTCGCCGCGACGAACGCCTTCAGCGCGCGCTGCATCTCGATCTCTTCCTCATTCTCGGGCGCAGGCATCGTCTGCCCGGCTTCGAGCTTGGCGCCCCACAGCGCGAACATCGTCGCATCGCCGCCGTCGTCGAGGATCAGATTGCACGTCGTGCCATCGTCGACGCCCCAGTCGAAGATGCGGCCGACATAATCCCAATAATCGGCGAGGCTTTCGCCCTTGATCGCGAACACCGGCACCCCCGACGCGGCGATCGCGGCGGCGGCATGGTCCTGGGTCGAGAAGATATTGCACGTCGCCCAGCGCACCTCGGCGCCGAGCGCGGTCAGCGTCTCGATCAGCACCGCGGTCTGGATCGTCATGTGCAGCGACCCGACGATGCGCGCGCCCTTCAGCGGCTGCGACGCCCCGAACTCTTCGCGCAGCGCCATCAGGCCCGGCATTTCGGTTTCGGCGATGTTGATTTCCTTGCGCCCGAAATCGGCAAGCCCGATGTCGGCGATCACATAGTCACGGGTGTCGGCGGCGAGAGTAGCCACGAATAGTCTCCAGTCTGGCGAAGTCGACCGCAGGCGAGCGGCCACGAAATTTGCCCGGCGCCCTAGCCGAAAGCGCCGCTTCGATCAAATATAAACTTTTCTTTATATCCTCAAGGCCCGCGCCGTCCGCGGTCGCGCTTTCGGCACGACTCGGCCGCCGCGAACCGGGGCGGCGCGAAAATAATTTTCGGCGGCCGCAATTGTGACAATCACCCGCGCGGCTTTGTGACACGGAGTCGCCGCGCCCAAGATTCTGATAATCGTGCCTTATAATACGCCTTGGCGATAAGCCTAATCGACCTTTGTGACACCCATGTTACAACCCTCCGGAAATATTGACTTTTCGTCGCATGAGACGGAAAATCGTCCAAAGTTTTCGGGGAGATAGAGATCATGAAAAAAATCCTGCCGCTGGTCCTCGCCGCCGCTGTCGCGGGCTTGCTCGCGAGCCCTGCCGCGGCGCAATCGATCGTCGTCAGCGGCGCCGACGCGGGCGATTTGTCGCCGCTGTCGGTCGCCTATGAGGAATTGCAGGCCGGTCGCAACGCCGCCGCGCTCGACGAACTGACGCACAGCCCGATCGATGCGCGCGATCCGTCGCGGCTGATCAACCTCGGCACCGCTTACGCCCGCCTTGGGCAGGCCGCCGACGCCGCCACCGCCTATGAGGCCGCGATCGCCAGCCCGATCCGCTACGACGTCGAATTGGCGAGCGGAACCTATATGGATTCGCGCTGGGCCGCGCGCACCGCGCTCGCCAACCTCAACAGGGGCAAACCGCTGCTCGCGCTGGCGCGGTAGGGAAAAGCGTCGCCCCCGACTTCGCGGGGGCGACGTTTAGCACTTACGCTTCGCCGCCTTCGGTGGTCAGCAAGCGCGCGTCCACGCCCGCTTCGGCGAACGCCGCCTGCCAGCGATTGGTCGGCGGCGTTTCAAAGAGCAGGGCGTCGCTGCCGGGGGTGACATGCCAGCCGTGGCGGACCATTTCCTCCTCGAGCTGCCCCGGCGACCAGCCGGCATAGCCGAGCGCGACCAGCCAGCGCGCGGGACCGCGGCCTTCGCCGATCGCGCGCAATATGTCGTGCGAGCTCGACACCATCCAGCGATCGGCAACCTGCACCGCGCCTTCGCCGCCCCAGTCGCGGCTGTGGATGACGAAACCGCGCGACGGCTCGACCGGCCCGCCAAGGAAAACCGGCTGGTCGAGCGGCCCGTCATGCCCGATCTCGAGCTGGTCGAGCACCGCGCCGACGGTCATGCCGTCGATCGGGTCGGCGATCCCGATTCCCATCGCGCCTTCCTCGTCATGGCTGATCATCGCGATCACCGCATGCGCGAAGCGAGGATCGCCGATCCCCGGCAGCGCGAGCAGCAACTGGCCGGTGAAGAAGGGCGGGGCGGAGTCCATGGCGCCATCATGCCGCGCCGTCGCCGCGCGGTCCAGCGGATAGGTTCGCATGGTAGCGGGAATGATCTATTCGCGCGCAGAGCCAATGGGTTCGCGCGGAGACGCGGAGGCGCGGAGAAAGAAGATGGGCCGGCAGGCCCCCGACTATAATCCATGGTTCGGCCGGGCGCGGCGCGGGACTGGGAAAGCCGCTTCGCGGCAGGCACCATGTCTCCGCGCCTCCGCGTGAACCCCGTTCTTCCCAGCGGCCTCTGCACGCCCTGCGCGCGTGATTATTCCCGTCCTCGACCCGCCCACGCCTTGACTCGCGGCGGTCGCGCTCCAATGTCGGCCGCGACCCCTCCAAACGAAAGGATGCCAAGATGACGATCCAGACCGGCGACAAGCTGCCCGACGCGACCTTTGTGAAGGTTACCGAAAACGGACCCGAACAGGTGACCACCGCCGATTATTTCAAGGGCCGCAAGGTCGCGCTCTTCTCGGTTCCCGGCGCCTTCACCCCGACCTGCTCGGCCAAGCATCTGCCGGGCTTCGTCGACAAGGCCGATGAGCTCAAGGCCAAGGGCGTCGATGAAATCGTCTGCACCGCGGTCAACGACGCCTTCGTCATGGGCGCATGGAGCAAGGGCGCGAACGCCACCGACAGCGTCACCATGCTCGCCGACGGCAACGGCGCCTTCGCCGACGCGGTCGGGCTGACGATGGACGGCACCGCCTTTGGCATGGGCAAGCGCGGCCAGCGTTTTTCGATGATCGTCAACGACGGCGTCGTCGAACAGCTCAATGTCGAAGCGCCGGGCGAATTCCGCGTGTCGAGCGCGGATCATATGCTCGAACAGCTTTGAATGGCATGATCCTCCCCGTCGCGTAGCGATGGGGAGGATCGTTCCCGCCCCTTCCCTTTTGTCACAATTTCGTGCAACAGCGTCGCGATGACATCCGTATCATCGAACACATCCGACATCACCGACCCCGCCGCTCTCGTCGATGCGATCATCGCCGAGCTTCAGGACAAGTTCCGCGCGTCGGTTTCCACTCTCAAATCGGCCATCGCGGCCTATGTCCACGACCGCACGCTGCCCCCGGCCGACGCCGCCGCGACCGGCCTGTTCGACTATCCGGCGATCCGCCTGACCACCACCGGCGAACAGCGCGAGGGGCAAAAGGGGCATAATCTTTCCTTCGGCCGTTTCGAACGCGGCGGCGTCTTCGTCACCACCGTGACGCGCCCCGACCTGTTCGCCGATTATCTGCGCGACCAGCTCCTGCTGCTCGCGCGCCATTATGACATCACGCTCGAGGTGACACGCACCGGGCAGCAGATCCCCTTCCCCTATGTGCTCGACGCGAGCGACGGGTCCGACATGGGCGGGGTCACGCCGCTCGAACTCGCGCGCCATTTCCCGACCACCGAACTCGCCGACATCGGCGACGAACTGGCCGACGGACTGTTCGGCGCCGACCCCGCCAAGCCGCAGCCGCTGGCGCTGTTCGACGCGCTGCGCACCGACTTCAGCCTCGCGCGGCTGCGCCATTACACCGGCACCGCGCCCGAGCATTTTCAGCGCTATATATTGTTCACCAACTATCACCGCTATGTCGACGAATTCGTCGTCTGGGCGGCGTCGCAGGTCGGCCAGGGCCGCTATACCGCGCTCGCCGGCGCCGCGGGGCTTTATGTCGATCAGCCCGGCGTCAACGCCAGCGCGCTCGTCGCCGACAGCGCGTGGCGGCGGCACCAGATGCCCGCCTATCATTTGATCGCCCCCGACGGCGTGGGCATCACCTTGGTCAACATCGGGGTCGGCCCCGCAAACGCCAAGACGATCTGCGACCATCTCGCGGTCTTGCGGCCCGAGGCGTGGCTGATGATCGGCCATTGCGGGGGCCTGCGTCCCAGCCAGCGGATCGGCGACTATGTCCTCGCCCACGCTTATCTTCGCGACGACCATATCCTCGACGCGGTCCTGCCCCCCGAAATCCCCATACCCGCGATCGCCGAGGTTCAGCTCGCGCTCGCCAGCGCGGCCGAGGCGGTGTCGGGGGCCAGCGGCGCCGACCTCAAGAAACGGATGCGCACCGGCACCGTCGTCACCACCGACGACCGCAATTGGGAATTGCGCTACACCGACAGCGCGCTGCGCTTTTCGCAGTCGCGCGCGATCGGCATCGACATGGAGAGCGCCACCATCGCCGCGCAGGGTTATCGCTTCCGCGTCCCCTATGGCACGCTGCTCTGCGTCAGCGACAAGCCACTCCACGGCGAACTCAAGCTGCCCGGACAGGCGAACCGCTTCTACGAGGAAGCCATCGCCGCCCACCTCCAGATCGGCATCCGCGCCTGCGAGACGATGCGCGACGAGGGCGCCAAGCTCCACAGCCGCAAACTCCGCGCGTTCAACGAGCCGCCGTTCCGGTGAACGGCGCGGCAACGAACCGCCGTTCCGTTGAGCGGCGGAGGCAATGAACCGCCGTTCCGGTGACGCAATAATGCGTCGCCCCCGCGCAGGCGGGGGCCGCCGTCGGCCTTGAGCCAGCGGCACGCGCCCCATATATTTCGTCACCCCGAACTTGTTTCAGCATGACGATGAGAAATGGGCGGCATAGCCTTCAGCCCTGACGCCAGTGGAGTCGATCCAGCCAATGACGAACTCTCCCCCCAATCTCTCGCGCTCCATCGCCGGCCGCGTCGCGATCGTCACCGGCGCGGCGAGCGGCATGGGCCGTGCGACCGCGCTCCTCCTCGCCAGCGAAGGCGCGAAGGTCGCGGTCACCGACCTCGACCTGGCGGCGTGCCAGGCGGTCGCGGCCGAAGCGGGCGCGGATGCCCGCGCCTTCGCGCTCGACGTTTCGGATGGCGATGCGATCAGGCGCACCGTCGCCACCATCGCGGCGGCCTTTGGCGGCATCGATATATTGATCAACAATGCCGGGGTTTCGAGCTTTGCCCCGCTCGATGCCGCGGATGAATATGACGCGATCTGGCACCGCGCGATCGCGGTGATGCTGACCGCGCACCAACGCATGGTCCGCGCCGCGCTGCCATGGCTGCGGCGCAGCGACGCCGCGCGCATCGTCAACATCGCCTCGACCGAGGGGCTCGGCGCGACGCCGGGCGACACGCCCTATGTCGCCGCCAAGTCGGGCGTCGTCGGACTGACCCGCGGGCTCGCGGTCGATCTCGGCAAGGACGGCATCACGGTCAACTGCATCTGCCCCGGCCCGATCCGCACCAATATGACCGACACGGTGCCCGAGGCGGACAAGGCGGTGTTCGCACGCCGCCGCACCGCGCTCCGCCGCTATGGCGAGCCCGAGGAGGTCGCGCATATGACGCTCAGCCTCGTCCTGCCCGCCGCAAGCTATATCACCGGCGCGGTGATCCCGGTCGACGGCGGCCTAACGGCACGGAATGCCTGAATTTTCTCTATTCGATCGCCGCTAATCCGCGAACGCGGGGCTTTTTTGCGACACCGCCCGATCAGGCGAGCCGTGCAATGCGGTCGATGACCCGCGCAACTCTGGACCCTGCCGGGAGTATTCCTGTGCCAGAAGGGGCCAAGAAAACTGCGGGCCCTGCTGATCCAATCGAAGGAGTAGCATATGGGTGCCGTTTCCAAGAGTTCGAGATTATGGCTGCTGGCCATGCTGGCTGGAACAGCAGCGGTCGGCGCGGCGGCGCAGGCGCAGGACGCGCCCGAGAGCGAAAGCGTGACCGTCACCGGCGAACGCATGCCCGATCCGGCCCAAATGACCAAGGGGCCCGAGGTCGAAGGCATCATCTCGGCGCGCAGCGACGGCAGCATGCAAGTCACGACCGCCGACGGCACCAACACGAACATCGCGATCGGCGACAACACCCGGATCAAGGCCAGCGGCGGCTTCCTGGGCCTCAGCCGCAACAAGCTCGCCGCGAATTCGCTGCTCAACGGCCTGCCGGTCAGCGTCGAGACCTTGCAGTGGGATGGCGGCCTGGTCGCGAGCGAGATCGAGCTCAAGAACAAGGATCTCAGGACCGCATCGATGATCCGCACCGGCACCGACCAGCGCTTTGCCGAACAGACCGCGGCGACCGAGGCGTTGCGCGGCCGCGTCGGCGATATCGACCAATATAATGTCAAGGGCACGACGAACGTGAACTTCGACACCGGCAAGGCCGTGCTGTCGCCGCAGGCGAAAGCCGATCTCTGCAACGCGGCAACCCAGGCCGAGGGGATGGACAACGCCCTGCTGCTCGTCGTCGGCTACACCGATTCGCGGGGAAGCCAGGAATTGAACCAGACGCTCAGCGAAAAGCGCGCCGGCGGCGTCGTCAATTATCTTCAGCAGGCGTGCGGCTGGAAACCCTATCGCATGCTGACCCCCACCGGGATGGCCGAAGCCGACCCGGCCGCGGACAACACCACCCCCGAAGGCATGGCCCAGAACCGCCGCGTCGCGGTGAATATCCTGGTCAGCAAGGGTCTCGACGGCCTGTAAGGACAAGTTGCGCGGGGTGGGCGGCGCCCACCCCGGCATTTTCCGGGGGCAGGAGTTCCCACAGCTTCGTCATGCTGAACCTGTTTCAGCATCCATGGCCCGAGTTTCCGGTTGGCGCCCGCGCCCGCGAAATACCCGCTTATTTATACATCCCCTCGCGCAGATTGATGCCGTGCTCGATCCACATCTTGAGCGCGCAGAGCATCTGCGACCAGCCCTGACAATTGCCGTAGGACGCGCCCAGCGCGCCCTGGTTCTCGCGCCAGCCCTCTTCGGCGATCTCGACGAGCGTGCGGCCGTCGTCGAGACCCTTGAAACGCATCGTCACCCGCGTGCGATAGGCGGCGTCCCTGAGTTCGCCGCCCTCGACGTTCGGCGCCTCACCTTCGTTCGCCTGCCATTCGAGAATGATCGTCTCGTCGGGCACGACCTCGATCACATAGACCGGAAAGGCGCCGGGAAAATCGTGGAAGTCCCATGTCACCGTCGCGCCGGTCTCGAGCCGGCCCTTGGCGCCGCCGGTGGTGAAATAATGCGACAGTTGCGCGGGATCGGCGACCGCCTCGAACACATCGTGCACCGGCCTCGCGATCCGCGCCGCGACTCGGAATTTCAGCTCCATCGACAATCTCCGCTTGCGTTTCTGTCATTATGTTATAAATTTACAACATGTCAATCCACGAAGAATATGACCGTGTTTTCAAGGCTCTGTCGTCGCATATCCGCCGCCAGATCCTCGACGACCTCAAGGACCAGCCGCTGACCACGGGCACGCTGTGCGGCAACTTCGCCAACATCGACCGCTGCACCGTGATGCAACATCTCAAAGTGCTGGAGGACGCCGGACTGGTCATCGCCGAACGCCGCGGCCGCGAGCGCTGGAATCACCTGAACGCGATGCCGATCCACGATATCCACGACCGCTGGATCGGCCCCCACGCGGCCGCAGCCACCGCCCGCCTGGCGCGATTCAAGCAGGCCGTGGAGGCTCGATGAAGATGTGGGGATGCCGATAGCAGCTTTCGGCCAGTTGTTGCCGCAATCAGCGTGGCGAGCCGTCATAGAAGCCGCATCCCCGAGCGAAGACGAGGGGCTCTGCCGAGCGAAGTCGAGGCAGCGGAGGCGCGCGGTTCTCGCTCCGCTCGAACGTGCCCCTCGTCTTCGCTCGGGGATGCGGTCTATTGGGTTTCCCCTAGGAGACCCACGTCCGCTTCCCATCCCAAAGCCGTCATAAAGGTCCAAATTTCCGGCCACCGAACAAAAAGGACCGGGAAGTCGCCTTCCCGGTCCTTTTTCCTGACGACCGCAGGCCTTACCAGCCCGACGGATGCCCCTTGTTCTGCTCGTCGAGCCATTTCTTCAGCGGGGCGAAATATTCGGCCATCGCGCGGCCCGACATTTCGCGGCTGCCGGTGAAGGCCTGGAGCGCGTCGGGCCACGGCTTCGACGCGCCCATTTCGAGCATCGCGTTCAATTTCGCGCCGACCGCCTTGTTGCCATAGAAGGAGCAGCGGTGGAGCGGCCCCTTCCAGCCCGCCTGCTTGCACGCCGCCTGATAGAATTGGAACTGCAGCACGCGCGCCAGGAAATAGCGGGTGTAGGGGGTGTTGCCCGGAATATGATATTTGGCGCCGGGGTCGAAGGCATTCGCCGGCCGTTCGCCCGGGGGCGTGATGCCCTGATATTGCAGGCGCAGGTCGGTCCACGCCTTGTTATAGTCGGCGGGCTTGATCGACCCGTCGAACACGCTCCAACGCCAGCGGTCGACGAGCAGGCCAAAGGGCAGGAAAGCGACCTTGTCCATCGCCTGCCGCAGCAAAAGGCCGATGTCCTTGTCGGCGCTCGGCACCTTCGATTTGTCGAGCAGGCCGATGTCGACCAGATATTGCGGGGTGATCGACAGCGCGACGAAATCGCCGATCGCTTCGTGGAAGCCGTCGTTCGCGCCGTTCAGGTAAAGGAACGGCTGCTTGTTATAGGCGCGCTGGTAGTAATTATGGCCGAGCTCGTGGTGGATGGTGACGAAATCGTCGGCATTCACCTTGATGCACATCTTGATGCGGACATCGTCCTTGTTGTCGACGTCCCACGCCGAGGCGTGGCAGACGACCTCGCGGTCGGCGGGCTTGAGGAACTGGCTGCGCTTCCAGAAGGTTTCGGGAAGCGGCGCGAAGCCCAGCGAGGAATAGAAATTCTCACCCGCCTTGACCATGTCGAGCGGCTTCTTGCCCTTTTCCTTGAGCAGGTCGCCGATGTCGTAGCCGAGGTCGCCGGTGCCCGGAGGCGCGACGAGCGGGTAGATATTGCCCCATTCCTGCGCCCACATATTGCCGAGCAGGTCGGCGCGGATCGGGCCGGTCTTGGGTTGCACCGCGTCGCCATATTTCTCGTTCAGTTTCCAACGGACATAGGTGTGGAGCGCCACATAGAGCGGCTTCATATCCTGCCAGATCTTTTCGGTCAGCTTGGCGAATTCCTCGGGCGGCATGTCATATCCCGACCGCCACATCGCGCCGGTGTCGGCGAAACCCAACTCCTTGGCGCCTTCGTTCGCGATGCCGACCATCTTGGCATAGTCGTCCTTCATCGGCGTGCCGACATTATTGTGCCAGCTCGTCCACATCTCGGCATATTCGGCGGGCGTGCGCTGAAGATTGCCCATCTCGGCCTCGATGTCCGAGCCCGAAATTTCCTTGCCGTCGAGCATGCCGCGGCCCTTGCCGTACTGCGATTGCAGGTCGGTCGCGATTGTGTTGAGTTCGGTCGCCGCGCCGGGCGTCGTCGGCGCGGGCAGGACGATGCCGGTGCGCAATATGTCGAGCTTGCGCTTCGTATCGGCACTCAGCCCCGGCACATTCATATATTTCGCGGCCTCGAGCGCATATTTAACCGATTTTTCGGTGCCGATCGCGTTGATCCGCGCCGCCATCGCGTCGGTATCTTCGGTGATATAGGTCGCGTTGACCCAGTTCACCTGGCTGCCCTCGACCGTATAGTCGAACAGATCCTTCTCGACCGCGGCGATGAAGGCATCGGCGTCGGCCGCGGTGGGGGCTGCCGTGGGGGCGGGGGCGGCAGCGGGGGCCGCTTGCGCCAGGGCGGGGGCCGCCACCGCGAGCGAAAGGGCCAGCGACAGCGTTGAAATCATGGCTTTCATTAAGGTGCGATCCTCTTGGACAGGGGTGCGCTCTCTGGCGCGATGGCGCATAATCTGGACCGCGCGGCCGACAGGGTCAAGCGGTGAGGAACGCCGCGATCGCCTCGCCCAGATCGGGCCGGGTCACGCTCGACATATGGGTGCCGGGGATGGTCGCCAGCCGCGCATCGGCCAGCGCCGCGACCAGTTCGCCCGCCGAACCATTGTCCTGGTCCTGATCGCCGCAGACGACCAGCACCGGCATCGTCAGCGCATCCAGCAGGGCAGGCGCCGTGTCGGTGAAGCTGTCCAGCAGCAGGCGCGCCGCGACGCGATCGATCTTCATCGTCTTCATGAACTGGACCGACAGCCAGATGTCGTCGCCACGCTTCGCGCTGTCATAGTCGGCGATGACGCGCTGGAAGAATTGCCCGCGCTTTGCCCAGCCGGCCAGCCCCGCAAGCCCCATGCCGCCGAGGATCAGCCGCCGCGGCCGCATCCCCGCGACCACCGCGCGAACGCTGGTCCGCGCGCCGAGCGAAAAGCCGCCGAGGTCGAAATCGGCAAGACCCAGATGCGCGACCAGATCCTGAAGATCCTGCACCAATATGTCGGGCGGATAATGGTCGGGCTCGTGCGGCGCTTCGCTCGATCCGTGGATGCGCAGGTCGGGCATGATGACGCGATAGCCCGCCTCGGCGATGCGCGCGGCGGTGCCGAACTTGATCCAGTTGACCTCGGCATTCGAGAACAGGCCGTGAAGGAGGATAAGTGGCAAGCCTTCGCCCATCTCGCGCCACGCCAGCCGCACGCCATCGCGCGCATCGAAAAATTGCGGTTCGATAGTCATGAAGCCTTTATGCGTGGATGCGGCGTTAGGGCAAGATGCAGGAATTTTCGCGCAGAGGCCGCAGAGGATGGGGAGATTTCAAAACCAAATGTTCCCCCGCGAAGGCGGGGACCCATCTCCTGCTGGCTCTACCTCGCACCGACCGGAGATGGACCCCCGCCTTCGCGGGGGAACATGGTGGTTTTAATTTCTACGTGCTCTTTGCGTCCTTTGCGCGAACTCTGCGCGAAAATTCCGCTATCGCGGCCGCAGCCCTTTTTGCTCCATGCGCCATTTCGCCATTTCGATGCGGTCCTGCCCGAAGAAGGGTTCGCCGTCGAAGACCAGGGTCGGAACGCCCCAATGTCCCGCGATCTCGAGCGCCACCTGATTGGCGGCGATTTCGGTGTCGAGCGATTCCGCATCCTCCACCGCCTCGGCGTCGAGTTCGGCAAGGTCGAGGTCGGCGCGGCGGGTGGCGTCGGCGAGATGGTCGCCGAGATGCCAGTCCTGCGCGCCGCCCCAGATCAGCCGTGCGACCTCGTGACAGAAGCCCAGGCTCTTGCCGCGGCGCGACGCTGCCTGTCCGAGGCGCGTCAGGCGATAGATATAGGGCTGCTCGGCGGCGATCGCGCGGGTCGTCACATTCTGGACGATCGGGTCGGGTCGCGGCGGCCCGAACGGAATGCCATGGAATTGCGCGACGCGGATCATGTCACGCATCGTATAGCTCAGCCAGTTCGGGTGATTGCGCTCGAAGAAATCGGGCTGGCGGATCGCCAGCGGATAGACCGGACGCAGGTTGATCGTCAGTTCATGGCTGGCCGCGAGCGCCCGGTAGCGGCCAATCGCCAGATAGGAATAGGGCGAGCGAAAGGACCAGAAGAGGTCGGCGGTCAATGTCATGGCATGCATAGTGCCAAAAATGCCGGAAGGTGCAAGCGCGCCGTCGGGACATTTTGCACCATATCAGATGTTTCGCAGATGCAGCAAAGTAGCTATTGAATATAATAGCATCTGCTATTATTTTCTCGGCCATGAACGAGACGATCGGCTTCCTGCTGAACGATAGTGCGCGGCTGTACCGCCGCGCCTTCAACGCACGCACGAAGGGCAGCGGGATCACCGCGCTGCAATGGCGGCTGATCAGCTATCTCAAGCGACACGAGGGAATCCGGCAGGGGCCGCTCGCCGAACTGATCGAGGTCGAACCGATCACCCTGTCGCGGATGATCGACCGGTTGGTCGAGGCCAGGCTGGTCGAACGCCGCGCCGACCCGACCGACCGGCGCGCCTGGCGGCTCTATCTGACCACGCGCGCGGGCGACCTCCTCCACTCGATGCGCCACACCGCCGAGGTGCTGAATGACGAAGCCACCGAGGGGCTGACCCCCGCCGAACGCGAACAACTCGCCCTACTCGTCGAGCGGGTGCGCGCCAATCTGTCTCGCCGCGAATGCCTGAAAGAAGCCCTGTGATGGACCAGCTCTCCCCTTCCCGCCCCAAGGCCGAGGACGCACGACCGACCGCGCTGCCCAAGGCCGACCCGGTGCCGGCAGCCGCAGAGGCCCCCGAGGCCGAAGACAGGGCGCCCCCATCGTGGCGCATCCGCGCGCTGATGTTCGGGGTTCCGCTCCTCCTCGCCATCGCGGGCGGCGTCTATTGGCTGACGAGCGGCGGCTCGGTGTCGACCGACAACGCCTATGTCCAGATGGACAAGGTGTCGGTCGCGGCCGAGGTCGGCGGGCTGATCACCGAGGTCGCGGTACGCGAAGGGCAGGAGGTGCAGAAGGACCAGCTGCTGTTTCGTATCGACGGCCACCCCTATGCGCTGACCGTCGCGCAGGCGAGCGCCGCGATCGACGCCGCCAAGGTCGATGTCGGCAATCTGTCGGCCAGCCTCGCCTCGACCAGTGTCGACATCCGGGCGGCGCAGGAAGCGGTCGGTTTCGCCGAATCGAATTTCGCGCGGCAGGCGGCGCTGATGGACAAGGGCTTCACCACCAAGGCCGCCTATGACGCATCGAAGCATGCGGTCGAGCAGGCCCGCGCCAGCCTGGGCCAGGCGCGCGCCGACGCGGCCGAAGCGCGCGCCAAGCTCGCGACCGGCGCCGGCGGCGTCAATCCGCAGGTCGAGGCGGCGAAGGTCCAGCGCGCGCAGGCCGAGGTCAATCTCGGCCGCACCGAAGTGCGCGCGCCGAGCGCCGGCCGCGTCGCCGAATCGAATCGCCTGCAACTCGGCCAGATGATGGTCGCGGGGCTGCCCGCGGTGACGCTCGTCGATACCGCGCATCCGTGGGTCGATGCCAATTTCAAGGAAACCGACCTGGCGCATATGTGCGCGGGACAGCGCGCCGAGATGCGCTTCGACGCCTATCCAGGCCTGGTCGTGCGCGGTCATGTCCAGACGATCGGCGCTGGCACGGGCAGCGAATTTTCGGTGCTGCCGGCGCAGAATGCGACCGGCAACTGGGTCAAGGTGACGCAGCGCGTCCCCGTCCGCATCGCCTTCGACGAGGTCGCGAACCGCCCGATGATCGCCGGCCTGTCGACCGAGGTGAAAGTGATCACGTCGGGCGGGTGCAAGTAAGCCGACGCCGGTGATGTGCCAGGCATCTCCCCGCCATCGCCCTCTCCCCTTCAGGGGAGAGGGGCAGACGCGACGCCACTGATGGCGAGCCGCGCCCTTCCCCGTCGCCGCGCCGCGCCCGCGGCGACGGTCGTCGATGCCGACCGGCCGCTCCATGAACAGGTGCGCTATCGCGGCCTCTTGACCGTCGCGGTCATGGGCGCGTCGGTGATGCAGATTCTCGACACGACGATCGCCAACGTCGCCATCCCGCACATGCAGTCGAGCCTCGGCGCGACGAGCGAGACGGTGAATTGGGTGTTGACGAGCTATATCATCGCCTCGGCGGTCGCGATGCCGATCACCGGCTGGCTCGCCGACAGGATCGGCCGGCGCGCGCTGTTCCTCGGCGCGGTGGTCGGCTTCATCATCGCCTCGATGGCATGCGGCGCGGCGCAGAATCTGGAAGAGATGGTGCTCTTTCGTTTCCTCCAGGGGATCAGCGCCGCCTTCATCGGCCCCCTGTCGCAGTCGGTGATGCTCGACATCAATCCGCCGGAACGTCACGCGCGCGCGATGTCGATCTGGGGCATGGGGATCATGGTCGGGCCGATTCTGGGACCGATCATCGGCGGCTGGCTGACCGAATCGGCCAACTGGCGCTGGGTCTTTTACGTCAATCTGCCGGTCGGCGCGGCGACCTTCGCGCTGATGTGGGCGCTGCTTCCCGCGACGGGGCGGCAGAGCCGCAAGTTCGATCTCTTCGGCTTCTCGATGCTCGCGCTCGGCCTCGCCTCGCTCCAGCTCATGCTCGACCGCGGCGCGCAGAAGGATTGGTTCGACAGCCTCGAAATCTGGATCGAGACCGGCGTTTCGGTCTCGTGCCTGTGGATGTTCATCATCCACCTCCTCACCGCGCGCAACACGATGTTCGATCGCCGGATGCTCGCCGACCGCAACCTGGTCACCGCGCTGGGCTTCATGGTCGTGATCGGCATCGTCATGTTCTCGTCGATGGCGTTGCTGCCGCCGATGCTCCAGCGATTGTTCGATTGGCCAGTCATCGATACCGGCTGGGTGCTCGCGGTGCGCGGCGTCGGTATCCTGCTCAGCATGTCGGTTGCCGGGCGGCTGCTCGGCAAGGTCGACGCGCGCTGGCTGGTCGGCACCGGCCTGCTGATCGCGGCCTATTCACTTTGGCAGATGAGCCACTGGTCGCTGATGATGGGTGCGTGGCCGGTGGTCGTCAGCGGCCTTGTCCAGGGGCTCGGCATGGGGCTGGTTTTCATCCCGCTCAACACCGTGGCCTTCGCGACCCTGGGTCCGGCGTGGCGCACCGACGGTGCCAGCCTGCTCAACCTGTTCCGCAGCGTCGGTGCCTCGGTCGGCATTTCGGTCGTCACGACGCTGCTCGGTGCCAACACCCAGACCAGCCACGAAGACCTGGTCGCACATATCACCAGCGGTTCGGTATCGATGATCGATCCCTCGACCTCCGACCGGCTGGGCCAGCTTGGCGGCAGCGTGATGGCGATCATCAATGCCGAGATCAACCGGCAGGCCGCCATGATCGCCTATATCGACAATTTCTGGGCAATGATGTGGGTGACGCTTGCCTCGGTCCCGCTCGTCATCCTGTTGCGGCCACCCAAACCGGGTGGGCCGACGGCGTCGGCGGCCGACATGGGGCATTAGGGCGCCACTGTCCTGAACAGGATGGAGAGCGGATCTTTCCCCTCTTCGTCATTCCCGCGAAAGCGGGAACCCAGAGCGTGCGTCGGCTGACCCCACACTGGGTTCCCGCTTTCGCGGGAATGACGACGTTATGGGACGAAGAACTTCGCTTTCGGCCGAAGACTCCCTTCACCTTGCCCAGCGCAGCGCGCGGCGCAGTTCGTCGCTGCCATTTTCCACATAGGGCAAGCCATGCGCCATCACGACGCGCCGACAATCCCAGTCCAGAATGGCCCGGACCGCCGCGCGCACCGCGCGCCGTTTCGGCCAGAAGGTCAGGCGAAGATCGATCGGCGCCTTGCCGTCGGGATGCGCCGCGCCCGAGAGGCGGACAAGCCAGCGATAGAAGGGATGGATAACGCGCCGCGGCTCGAAATTCTCGATCAGGTCGGTCAGGATCGCGGTGCGCGACACACGGTGGAAAAAGACCGCTTCGGTCACCGACGTGCCGGGAACGAGCGCCGCGTCGACCGCCTCGCGCGGCCACGGCACGCCGCCGCCGTCGAGCACCGCGTCGACGCGAAAGGACCGCTTCGCCTTTTCAGCGAGCCCCGGCACCGCGGCGGTCCTCGCCTGTGGATAGCGCTGCTGCCAGTCGGCGACGAACCAGTAATGAAGGCTGTTCGGGGCGATAAGCCACGCAACCTCGCCCAGCGCATCGACCGCATCGAACAGCGCGGCATCGGGCGCGATCGGCGAATGAACCCACAGGCGTCCGTCGCCCAGCCGCACCAGCGTCATCCGCGTCGGAAACGGGATCGAGGCCGGGCCATAATCCATGCGGATTTCGGGTCCATCGACGATCCAGATAGCCTCGCCGAAGGGTTTGGGGATATTGAGCGGCGCATAGGGGCGAAAGCCAACCATCGCCTTTCCTACCACCCCCGTCCGCGCGGTTCAAATGCCCGGATCAAACGTCCTTTGGCCGGGAACCGGCGGCGCGGCGCGCCATCGCGAGCGCCATGAAGCGTTCCGGAGCGGGCATCTCGTCGAAAGCCGGAACCCCCTCGGGGATCGCGACCCAATCGCGCTTCCGGCGCACCCAGATATGCGCGAACGGATCGAGCTCCGACGGATCGTCGAGCGTCCCGCCGCGCACGATCGCCATGCCGGGCCGCTCGCTGTTGAGATTGTAGATGCGGCCGAAACAATCGGGGCAAAAGCTGTGCGTCGATATGCCGCCCGCGGGGCGCGGCATTGCGCGCTCGACGCGCCGACCCTCGCTCGACAGGCTGTCCGTCATCACGATCAGCTGATCGGCAAAGGCGCTGCCGGTCGATTTCTGGCAGTCGAGACAGTGGCAGCAATAGTTGAGCAGCGGCCCCTCCTGAACGAAACGGTAGCGAAGCTGACCGCAGCGACAACCACCCCTGATCTCGCGCGTCATCTCATGGCTCCTTCCTGCTTCCCGATCACCAGCGCAGCGACATGCAACTGAGCCCCGCGTCGATGCGCGCGATCTGATCAGTCGCCATCGGCCGGATGGCGATCCCGCGCGCGGACAGCAAGGCGCGGGTGGCGGACCAGCGCGCGCCGACCAGGATCGTGTCGCCGATGCGCAGCAAATTGGCAGCCGCTTCCTCGCCCGACGGGGTCTCGACGACCGTCAGTCCGGCGAACTGGGGGCAGGCCGCGAGCGCAGGGACGGCGAGGATACTGGCCTCGTCGATCAGCCCGCAGCCGGTCTTGAAATGCAGCACGCCGGGCGGTGTTTCGGCGATCTCGGCGCGAAGCCCGAGCGTATCGAGCAGCGCCGCCAGTTCCTCGGCGCCCGCGCGATCGGTGCGAGCAGACAGGCCGATGATCATACGGTCGGCGAGGCGCAGCACGTCGCCGCCGTCGGCATGGCCCGGCCCCGTCATTTCGAGCAGGCGCGCGTGGCGCGCGGCGAGCGGCGCCCGCATAGGCTCGACCTCGCCTGCCCGGCTCGGCGCGCCCGGACGCAGCAGGACCGCACCTTCGGGAAAAGTCAGCGCGACATCCTCGGTGAACAGCGCATCGGGGAAATCGTCGAGGGGCGGCAGCACGTCGACCGACAGGCCGAGGTCGCGGAGCGTCGCGACATAGGCGGCGTGCTCGGCGGCGAGGCCAGCGAAATCGGGATCGGGGCCGTCCTCGGCGCGCAGGCCCCTGACCGCCGATGGGGCGGGCGCGCGGCAAAGCGCGTGGGTGAAGGCGAAGGGGCTGCTCATCACCCCTCTCATATCGATTTGCGCCGACGCATAAAGCCCCTCCCCTTCAGGGGAGGGGTTGGGGTGGGGGCTCACCCCTTCTTGAGATGCCGCCGTCCCAGCAGTTCCGCGATCTGCACCGCGTTCAGCGCCGCGCCCTTGCGCAAGTTGTCGCTGACGCACCAGAGGTTGAGGCCGTTATCGACCGTCGGATCGTCGCGGACGCGGCTGATGAAGGTCGCAAAGTCGCCGACGGCTTCGACGGGAGTGATATAGCCGCCGTCCTCGCGCTTGTCGTGAAGCACGACGCCCGGCGCCTCGCGCAGGATGCGCTGCGCGTCCTCGGCCGACAGTTCATCCTCCATCTCGATGTTGATCGCCTCGCTATGCCCGACGAACACGGGCACGCGGACGCAGGTCGCGGTGACCTTGATCTTGGGATCGAGGATCTTCTTGGTCTCGACGACCATCTTCCATTCCTCCTTGGTCGATCCATCGTCGAGGAATTTGTCGATGTGCGGGATGACGTTGAAGGCGATCTGCTTGGTGAACTTCTGGATGTCCTTTTCGTCACCGACGAAGATCTGGCGCGTCTGGTTCCACAGTTCGTCCATGCCCGACTTGCCGGCGCCCGACACCGACTGATAGGTCGAGACGACGACGCGCTTGATCGTCGCGGCATCGTGAAGCGGCTTCAGCGCGACGACCATCTGCGCGGTCGAGCAGTTGGGGTTCGCGATGATGTTGCGCTTTTTATAACCGTCGATCGCATCGGGGTTCACCTCGGGCACGATCAGCGGCACGTCGGGGTCCATGCGATAGAGCGACGAATTGTCGATCACGACACAGCCCGCCGCCGCCGCCTTTGGCGCGTGGATCGCGGTCGCGTCGCTGCCGATCGCGAAAATCGCCATGTCCCAGCCGGTCCAGTCGAAATTGTCGATATTCTGGCATTTGACGGTGCGGCCGCTGTCGCCGATTTCCACGTCGGTGCCCTGGCTGCGCGACGAAGCGACCGCGGCCAGTTCGTCGATCGGGAATTCGCGCTCGATCAGGATGGCGAGCACTTCGCGCCCGACATTGCCCGTCGCGCCAGCAACAACGATACGATAACCCATGATTTTCTATGCCCTTCGATGTGGTGAAACGAAAAACGACCGGCTCTGCCTGTTGGCGGAACCGGTCGTTTTGGAAAGCTGTTTCGGCTTTGGGTGAGAGAAGCTCTCCTTAGCCTTCGCTGGCTTCCGGCCGGTAATCGCGGCGCTCCGCAATACGCGCCGATTTACCAGTGCGGCCACGAAGATAGTAAAGCTTCGCACGACGCACGGCACCCTTGCGGATGACGGTAATGCTGTCGATGTTGGGCGAATAGAGCGGGAACACGCGCTCGACACCTTCGCCGAACGACATTTTGCGCACGGTGAAGTTGGAGCCCATGCCCTTGTTCGAGCGTGCGATGCACACGCCTTCGAAATTCTGCACACGAGTACGTTCGCCTTCGACCACCTTCACGCCGACTTTCAGCGTGTCGCCGGGACGAAAGGTCGGAATGGTCTTGGCCGCCTTGGCAATTTCCTCGGCTTCGATCGTCTGGATGAGGTTCATATCCTCTAGTCCTTTTCTTTTCGCCGCGCGCCAGAGGCAGGTCGGTCCCGAGCATCGATATGACGCTCCCAAAGGTCCGGCCTGCGTAACCGTGTATGATCCTGTGCCTCTTGTTTCCGCCAGGCCGCGATCTTCGCATGATCCCCCGATCGCAGCACTTCGGGGATCGTGCGCCCTTCCCAGCTAGCTGGTCGGGTATAGTGCGGATATTCGAGCAAACCGTTTTCGAACGATTCGTCGTCGCCGCTAGAAGCCGCGCCCATTACGCCGGGAAGCAGCCGAATGCAAGCGTCGAGCAACAGCAACGCCCCCATCTCGCCGCCCGACAGGATGATGTCGCCCATCGACACCTGTTCGATGGCGCGCGCGTCGAAGATACGCTCGTCGAAACCCTCGAACCGCCCGCAGAGGATGATCGCCCCCGGACCAACCGAAAGGTTGCGCACGCGAGCCTGGGTGATCGGGGTTCCGCGCGGAGTCATCGCGAGGATCGGAAGGTCGGGATGGGCGGCCGCCGCATGGTCGATCGCGGCCGCCAGCACATCGACCTTGAGCACCATCCCGGCGCCGCCGCCCGCGGGCGTATCGTCGACCGTGCGATGCTTGTCGGTCGCGAAATCGCGGATCTGCACCGGCGCGCACGACCAAACCCCGGCCTCGAGCGCCCGCCCCGCCATGCTGTGCCCGAGCGGGCCGGGGAACATGTCGGGATAGAGCGTCAGGGGGACGGTGATGAAGGTCATGGCAGCGTCCAATTTTCGACCGCCAGACCCGGCACGTCGGCGAAGTCGGCTTCATTGTTGGTGATGATCGTGACTCCGAGACTCAGCGCATGGGCGGCGAGCAGGCGGTCGAAACGGGCGCGCTTGAAAGGCAGCCTAGCATAGGCGCGCGCCGCTGGTTCATCAAAGGGAACGAGCGGAATGGCTGCCACAAAAGCGTCCAATATCGTGGGCGGCGGCGGCTTGCCGACGTAAGTGCCATAGGCAACCTCGGCATAGCTGATGACGGAAATGGCGATTTCGCCGGGAGCGCAATCCGCGATCCGCGTCGTCAGTGCCTCATGTCCAACGTCCATGGCATAAACGGCGGAGTTAGCATCGATCAGATAGCGGATCACGCTTTGTTGACCGCCTCGGCCGCTTCCGCCGCCTTGCGAGCAGCAATGCTGCTCGGACGCTCTTCAAAATCCTCGCGCGGCGCCAGCTTCAGGCCGGGCGCCTTGCCGGCGAAGCCGCTGACGTCGATCTTCGCCCTGGGCTTGTCGGCGGGTTCGAAGCGATATTCGCCGCGTTCCTCGCGGACGATCATCTCGGTTCCTTCCTCGATGCCCAGCGCCTTGGGCAGGCGTAGCGCGAGCGAATTGCCCGATTTGAACACTTTGGCGCGATATTCCTTGGTCATGGCGATCTCCGTATATACATTATGTATATACATCGTCGGCGATAATCAAGCCAGCGGCTCCCACAGCGGCTCGGGAACGAGTTGGCGATCCATCGCCATCTCTTCGTGCAGCCATTCGCGAAAACGCTCGATCTTGCGGACGCCGACGCGGTTTTCGGGGTGGACCAGAAAATTGGCCATCCCCGGCTGATAGAGGGTCTCGAACGGGCGCACGAGGCGCCCGCTGTCGAGTTCGGGGCGCCAGAACAGCGGCGTCATCAGCGCAATCCCGAAACCGCCCTGCGCCGCGATCGCCTCCTGAAGCTGGCTGTCGAGTTCGATCCCCTGCCGGCGCGGCGGCGGCGTGCCGATTCCCGCCGCGGCGAACCAGCCCGCCCACCAGGGATCATTCGGCGCCAGCCGCTCGACATGGAGCAGATCGGCAGGCCTTTCGATACCGTTCGTATCGCGAAAGGCGGGCGAGCAGATCGGCGTCACATGGCTGCGGAACAGGAAGTCGGCGCGCAATCCCGGCCAGCGCCCGGCGCCGGTGCGGATCGCGACATCGACATTGGCGGCATCGAAATCGACGAGGTCGTTAGACATCAGCAACCGTACCGCAAGGTCGGGATAGCGCAACTGGAACCGCCCGATCCGCGCGCTGAGCCAGGTGCCGCCAAAGGTGATCGCGGCGCTGATCGTCAGAACCTCGGCATCGTCGCTGGTCAGCGCAGCGAAGGCGTCACCCATTGCAGTGAAAGCTCCGCTTATCGCTGGGAGCAGCCGCTGCCCCGTCTCGGACAGCCGCACTCGCCCCTTTTCACGCACGAACAGCGACCGGCCGAGACGGGTCTCCAATTGCCGGATTTGATAGCTCACCGCGGCCTGCGTGAGCCCAAGCTCTTCGGCCGCGCGCGAGAAATTCTGCAACCGCGCGGCGGCCTCGAAGGCGCGAATGGCGGCGAGAGGCGGTAGCTTCGACATGCGGAATATATAAGCTTAGCTTATACTATAGCGCAAAGCTTTTGTTGGCATTCCAGGTGGCCGGGACGCATTTGAAGGACATCCCGAAAGAAAGGAGAAAAGCGATGATGGAAGAATATTTCATGCGGGGCTGGACCCACGGTCACGAACGCCTGAGCGCGGATCTCGATCGCGGCTTCGCGTGGCTGCGCGGCAAAGCCGACCAGTTCGTCGAAGCGGTTACGCCGAGCCATGCGTCCGGCGCCGATGTCTATTTCCGGCCCAGGCTCCCCGATCGCCCCGCCGCGAGTCGGCCCGTCCGGGTTCGCGCGGCAAAGCCTCGCTGAGCCGCGCCCGCGTCTGCCGTTCCCTTTCGGTGGTCCCTCACCCGCATCGGGACCGGCAGGCGCCTACTCGACGAACGCCGCGTCGATCGTCACGCCATCGGCGTCCCACGCCGGCACCGCCTGCGCGGTCATCGGCACCATGAAGCGTTTGGGCGCTTTGCCGGGTTCGGACGGCTTCTCGATCTCAAGAATGTCGCCGGCACCGAAATTCTCGACCGCCGCGACATGCCCGATCGCCGCGCCGTCGGTCGACACGCACGGCAAGCCGATCAGATCATGGTGATAATATTCGCCCGCCGCGAGCGGCGGCAGCGCCGAGCGCGGGATGGTCAACACCGTGCCGCGCAGCGCTTCGGCGGCGCTGCGATCGGCGACCTCTGCAAAGCTGGCGACCGCGCCCTGATTCGCCGGGCGCACCGATTTCAAGGTCAGCTTGCGGCCGCCCGCGTCGAAAACGGAAAAGGCGCGGAGAGCCTCCGCGCCTTCGCCAAACAATTTTAATCGCACCTCGCCCCGCACCCCATGCGCGCCGGCAATGGCGGCAAGAGTGACGGGGCGGTTCGCGTCGGCCAAGGCTTAGCCTTCGGCCTTTTCTTCGCCAGCTTCCTCAGCGGCGGCTTCTTCGGTCGCAGCTTCTTCGGCCGGGGTTTCTTCGGTCACCGGACCGCCTTCGGCGACTTCCTCGGCGATCGCGGTCGCGTCTTCGGCGGTCGCGGCGGCGGGAACTTCGTCGGCGACGGCTTCGGCCACCGCTTCGGCGGTCGCTTCGCTCTTCACCGAACCGGTCGCATCCGACTCGGCAGCTTCGGGAGCCGCGGCTTCTTCGGCCACGGTTTCTTCGGCGGGCGCTTCTTCAACTGCCACTTCCGGAACAGTCTCTTCGACCGCTTCGGGTTCGGGCGCCGGAGCGGCGGCAGCAGCGGCTGCGGCTTCTTCGGCGTCGGCCAGCTTCTGGGCCTTTTCTTCGGCGCGCTCCTTGGCCTTCTCGCCCGGGACCGCCTTGTTGGGGTTGTTGCGCGCGGCGCGTTCCTGGACGCCGGCGGCGTCGAGGAAGCGGGCGACCCGGTCGCTCGGCTGGGCGCCGACGCTCAGCCAATGCTTGGCGCGCTCGGCGTCGAGCTTGATGCGCTCGGGATTATCCTTGGCGAGCAGCGGGTTGTAGCTGCCGATGCGCTCGATGAAGCGGCCGTCGCGCGGGCTGCGCGAATCGGCGACGACGATCTTGTAATAAGGGCGCTTTTTCGAACCGCCGCGCGAAAGGCGAATGGAGGTAGCCATGATATTTTCCTTCTAGGTCTAATGTGATTGTTCGAATTATTTCTTTTTATTCATCAAGTTGGCGAGTTCGGGTGGGATCGCCCCGCCGCCGAGGCCGGGAAGCCCGCCAAGGCCACCGCCTCCGCCGCCGCCCATGCCGGGAATGCCGCCGCCCTTGCCGAACAGCGCGCCGAGCCCCTTGAGGCCGCCCATCTTGCGGATGCGCTTCATCGCGGTGGACATTTCCTGGTGCATCTTGAGCACCCGGTTGACCTGCTGCACCGTCGTTCCCGAACCGTTGGCGATGCGAATCTTGCGCTTCGCGGTCAGAATTTCGGGCTTCGCGCGCTCCTTGGGGGTCATCGAGCCCATGATCGCGTCGAAGTGGACGAGCATCTTGTCGTTGGCGCCGCTGTCGGCCATCGCCGCCTGCGCCTTTTTAAGCCCGGGGATCATCCCGGCGAGCGCGCCGATCCCGCCCATGCGGCGCATCTGGTTCAATTGCGTGCGAAGATCGTCGAGGTCGAACTGCCCCTTCGCCATCTTCTTCGCCATCGCCTCGGCGTCTTCAGCCTGGATGGTCTCGGCGGCGCGTTCGACGAGGCTGACGACGTCGCCCATGCCGAGGATGCGGCCGGCGATGCGCGACGGCTGGAAAAGCTCGAGCCCGTCGAGCTTTTCGCCCGTGCCTGCGAACTTGATCGGCTTGCCGGTGACCGCGCGCATCGACAGCGCGGCGCCGCCGCGCGCGTCGCCGTCCATGCGGGTCAGCACGACGCCGGTCAGCGGCACCTGGTCGGTAAAGCGCTGCGCGACCTGCACCGCATCCTGGCCGGTCAGGCTGTCGACGACGAGCAGGGTTTCGGCCGGGTTCGCCGTGCGCGACACCGCCTGCATCTCGTCCATCAACTGCTGGTCGACGTGGAGGCGGCCCGCGGTGTCGAGCATCAGCACGTCATAACCCTGCAGCTTCGCCGCCTGCATGGCGCGCTGCGCGATCTCGACCGGCTGTTGCCCGGCGACGATCGGCAGCGTCGCGACGTCGATCTGCGTGCCGAGGACGGCGAGCTGTTCCTGCGCGGCGGGGCGATTGACGTCGAGCGACGCCATCAGCACCTTCTTGCGCTCTTTTTCCTTGAGCCGCTTGGCGATCTTCGCGGTCGTCGTCGTCTTGCCCGAGCCCTGGAGGCCGACCATCATGATGATCGCGGGCGGGGCGACGTTGAGGTCGAGCTCGGCGGTTTCGGAGCCGAGCATCTCGGTCAGCGCGTCGCTGACGATCTTGACCACCTGCTGGCCCGGGGTGACCGACCGCAGGACATTATGACCGACCGCAAGTTCGGTGACCTGATCGACGAAGCTGCGCACCACGGGCAGCGCAACATCGGCTTCGAGCAGCGCGATTCGCACTTCGCGCATCGCGGCGCGCACGTCGGCCTCGGTCAGCGCACCGCGGCCGCGGAGCTTTCCGAAAACATCGCCAAGCCGATCGCTCAGACTGTCGAACATGCGCCCAAATAATCCCTTCTGACGACCGCAACGCAAAACACGCCGGTGAGCGAAACCTCGCCAACCAGCGGTATCCGTGGACAGGTTTTCCGTCGCGGATGTCGTATGTGCCCGGGTGCAAGATGCCGCCGGACGCGGGGCCTTTACGCAAATGCGGGGCAAAAGGCAAGTCCGGCTTCGCCCGCACTTAACGCAAATTTCACCGCTCGCGGCCAATATGCCGGCGATGGTGGGGAATGACTCTATGACATTATGGCCGAAGTCACGCGACCGAAGCGAGGATGCGCGCCGCGACGTCGTCGCCGGCGGCATCGTCGTCGCGGGAATCCTGCTGTTCGTCGGCACCGGTGGCAGCGTGATGCAGTCGGTCGTGCAAACCCTCGTCGGCATCGGCGGCGGGCCCGACAAAGTCTTGTCGGTCGCGCTGATCCTGAATGTCGCGCTCCTCCTCTTCGGCTGGCGCCGCTACGAGGATCTCAACCGCGAAATCCGCGAGCGGACCGAGGCCGAACAGCGCGCGCGCTACCTTGCCGACACCGACCCGCTCACCGGCTTCCTCAACCGGCGCGCGCTGCTCGTCCAGGGCCAGCGGCTGATCGCCGACGCCACCTCGAACGGACGCCATGTCGCCCTGTTCCTGCTCGATCTCGATCATTTCAAGACGGTCAACGACATCCACGGTCACGCGGCGGGCGATCGCGTGCTGCAGGTCGCGGCCGAGCGTATCAGCGACGTGCTGCCGCCCAATGCCGCCAAGGCGCGGCTCGGCGGCGACGAGTTCGTCGCGATGCTGTCGTTCGAGCCCGCCGCGCGCGCCAGTATCGACGCGCTCGCCGCGGCGCTGGTCACTGCGCTCGAGGATAAGGTCGCGCATGATTCGCAGCAGATCCGCGTCGGCGCGTCGCTCGGCATCTCGCTCGCCACCGACGCCAGCATGACGATGGAAACGATGGTCCGCCAGGCCGACATCGCCATGTATCACGGCAAGGACGAGGGGCGGAACCGCCATATCTGGTTCGAACAGGGCATGGAAATGGCGGTCCAGGTCCGCAACCAGATCGAGACGGGAATCCGCGACGGCATGCCGCGCGGCGAGTTCATCCCCTATTTCGAGCCGCAGGTCGATATCGCGACCGGCCGGTTCGTCGGTTTCGAGATGCTGATGCGCTGGGAATCGCCCGAATATGGGCTGATCCCCCCCGAACGCTTCATCCCGGTCGCCGAGGACAGCGGCCTGATCGGCGAACTGTCGCTCCAGGTCATCGGCCGCGCGATGGAGATCGCCAAGGGCTGGGATCCGTCGATCGTGCTCGCGGTCAATATCTCGCCGCAACAATTGAAGGATCCCTGGTTCAGCCAGAAACTGACCAAGCTGCTCGTCGAAACGGGTTTCCCGGCCAGCCAGCTCGAGGTCGAAATCACCGAAAGCTCGCTGTTCGAGAATCTGCCGCTCGTCCGCTCGATCGTCACCAGCCTCAAAAATCAGGGCGTATCCTTGAGCCTCGACGATTTCGGCACCGGCTACAGCTCGTTGTCGCACCTGCGCGCGCTGCCCTTTGACCGGATCAAGATCGACCGCAGCTTCATCGCCGCGATGCGCGGCAGCCCCGACGCGCTGGCGATCGTCGTCGCGATCGTCCGGCTGGGCGAAAGCCTGGCGATGCCGATCACCGCCGAGGGGGTCGAGGATGAAGCGACCGCGATCGAACTCACCCGCCTCGGCTGTTCGAAGGGGCAGGGCTGGTATTATGGCCGCGCCGCATCGACCGACGACACCGCCCGCCTGCTCGCCGACCGCGGCCTGCTGCGGACGCCGATGCTGCCCGGCAGCCTGACGCCCGACGAGGAACCGTTGCGCAAATCTGCCTGAGCGCCCGCCTTCCCCGTCGCCCGCGCCTTCGCGGGGCGACGGACGCATTCCGACGCCTCGCTAGACTTCGCTCGCCCACATCCCTAAATGCGCCCCATGGCGGACCGCTTCACCAAGATGCACGGGCTGGGCAACGACTTCGTCGTCATCGACGCGCGCGAGACCGCGGTCGCGATGACCCCGGCGCGCGCGCATGCGATCGCCGATCGCCGGTTCGGCATCGGCTGCGACCAGCTCATCCTGCTCGAACCCTCGGTGAAGGCGGATGTGCGGATGCGTATCTTCAACGCCGACGGTAGTGAGGTCGAGGCGTGCGGCAATGCGACCCGCTGCGTCGCGACACTGCTGGCGAAACCCGCGGTGATCGAGACGCTGGGCGGCATGCTGCGCGTCACCCCCGCCGACGGCGGCGCCGAGGTGGTGCTGGGCGAGCCCGCATTCGACTGGGAGGCGATTCCACTCGCGATGCCGATGGACACCCGCGACATGCCCGTCGCGTGGGACGAGCTGGAGCATGGCGCCGCGGTCAATGTCGGCAATCCGCACATCATCTTCTTCGTGCCCGAAGCCGATGCCGTGCCGCTCGCCGAACTCGGCCCGCGGATCGAGAGCGACCCGCTGTTCCCCGAGCGCGTCAACGTCAATGTCGCGAGCCTCGACGGCGAGAACCAGCTTCAGCTTCGCGTCTGGGAGCGCGGCGTCGGCCTGACGCAGGCCTGCGGCACCGGCGCCTGCGCGACCGCGGTCGCGGCGATCCGCGCCGGGCTCGTCGCCTCGCCGGTCACCGTGTCGCTGCCCGGCGGCGACCTGATCATCCGCTGGGCGCCGGGCGAACCGATCGTGATGAGCGGCGCCGCGACGCGCGTCTTCGACGGCGAAACCGATTGGGCGCGCTTCGGATGAACCCTCTCGTCGCCGACCGGCAAGCGGTCGTCAATTTCGGCTGCCGACTCAATATCGCCGAGGGCGAGGCGGTCCGCGCCGCGGTTCGCGAAGCCGGGGCGCGTGATACGATCGTCTTCAATAGCTGCGCGGTGACCGACGAAGCCGTGCGGCAGGCCCGCCAGGCGGTGCGCCGGAGCTTGCGCGAGCGGCCGGGGGCCGACGTCGTGGTGACCGGCTGCGCGGCGGAGCTGGAAGCCGAGCGCTTCGCGGCGATGGGTGCGCGAGTGGTGGCGAATGATGCGAAGGGGCTGGCCGGGAGTTATCGTGCCGAAGAAAGGGACGGTGCTTCGACAAGCTCAGCACGAACGGGAATAGAGGAACACTCCCTCCCTGACCCGTTCGCCCTGAGCTTGTCGAAGGGCCGTTCTTCCTCTTCTTACACCCCCGCCCTCTCGGGCGCCGACCACGCCCGCGCCTTCCTCGGCGTGCAGACCGGCTGCTCGCATAGCTGCACCTTCTGCGCGACGGTGATGGCGCGCGGGACGGCGCGTTCCGCCACCATCGAAGCGGTGCTGGGCGCCGCGCGCACCGCGATCGACCGCGGCCAGCGCGAAATCATCCTGACCGGGGTCGATCTCGCCAGCTATGGCGACGACAGCGGGACAAGCCTCGCCGCGCTGGTCGAGGCGCTGCTCGCGCTGCCGATCGAGCGCCTGCGCCTCTCGTCGCTCGACCCCGGCCGCATCGACGACGCCCTGTTCGCGCTGCTGACCCAGGAAGCGCGCGTGATGCCGCATGTCCACCTTTCGCTGCAGGCGGGCGACGACATGATCCTCGCGCGCATGAAGCGCCGCCACCGCCGCGCCGACGCCGTCCGCCTGACCGAACGACTGAAGGCCGCGCGACCCGGACTCGCGATCGGCGCCGACCTGATCGCCGGATTTCCCACCGAGGATGAGACCATGTTTGCCAATTCGCTGGCCCTGATCGACGATTGCGACATCGTCTTCGGCCATATCTTTCCTTACAGCCCGCGCGCCGGAACCCCCGCCGCGCGCATGCCGCAGGTCGGCCGCGCCGTCGCGCGGACCCGCGCCGCGATGTTGCGCGAGGCCAATGCAGCGCGCCGCCAAAGCTGGCTCGATGCGCAGGTGGGAAGCCGCGCCGCGATGCTCGTCGAGCGCGACGGCCTGACCGGCCATGCGGAAAATTTCGCGCCGCTGACACGGATCGCACCCGCCGAACCCGGCAGCATCGTTCCGGTTCGCTTGATCGGCCGCGACGGCGATCGGATGATCGCGGCATGAGCGGCGTCAGCTGGAGCGAACGGCTGCTCGGCGGCCTCAAGCGCACGTCGGAACGGCTCGGCGAGAATCTGTCGGGGCTCACCGGCAAGTCGCGACTCGACGACGCCGATCTCGACCGGATCGAGGAAGCGCTGATCACCGCCGACCTTGGCCCGGTGATGGCCGCGCGCATCCGCGACCGCCTGTCCCAGCGCCGCGACATCGCCGCGAACGGCATCGACGAGTTGCGCTTGCTCGTCGCCGAGGAAATCGCCGCGGTGCTGCGCCCCGTCGCCGAACCGCTCGAGATCGATGCCTTTCCGCGTCCGCAGGTGATATTGGTGATCGGGGTCAACGGATCGGGCAAGACCACCACCATCGCCAAGCTGGCGCACCTGTTCCAGGAACAGGATTATGGCGTGATGCTGGTCGCGGGCGACACCTTCCGCGCCGCCGCGATCGGCCAGCTCAAGATCTGGGCCGAACGGCTGGGCGTGCCGATCATGGCGGGGCCCGAAGGCGGCGACAGCGCCGGGATCGTGTTCGACGCAGTCAAACAGGCGACCGCGACCGGCATCGACGTGCTGATCGTCGACACCGCCGGGCGGCTCCAGAACAAGCGCGAACTGATGGACGAGCTGGCCAAGATCAAGCGCGTCCTCGGCCGCCTCAACCCCGCGGCGCCGCACGACGTGGTGCTCGTCCTCGACGCGACGACCGGACAGAATGCGCTGTCGCAGATCGACGTGTTCCGCGAAGTCGCCGGGGTCACCGGCCTCGTCATGACCAAACTCGACGGCACCGCCCGCGGCGGCGTCCTCGTCGCCGCGGCCGAGCGCCATGGCCTTCCCATCCACGCGATCGGCATCGGCGAGACGTTGGGCGACCTTCGCCCCTTCGACGCCGACGAGATCGCGGGCATCATAGCCGGAAACATTCGATGAGCGACCTGCTTCCCACCGGCCCCGAGGCCGTCCCCGCGCCGCCGCCCGCCAAACATGGCTGGCTGAATTTCGCGATCGATTTCGGCCCGCTGCTGATCTTCTTCCTGACCTATAAGCTTTCCTCGGGCGGCAGCGGCGCCTTTGCCGCGACGACCGGCGCGATCAAGGGCACGCTCGCCTTCATGGTCGCGATCGTCATCGCGATGATCGTGTCGAAATGGAAGCTCGGGCGGATTTCACCGATGCTGTGGATGTCGGGCATCCTCGTCCTCGGCTTCGGCGCGCTGACCGTCTGGTTCCACGACGAACGCTTCATCGTGATGAAGCCGACGATCATCTACGCCGCCTTCGCCGCGCTGCTGCTCGGCGGCTGGGCGCTGAAGCGGCCGATGCTCAAATATCTGCTGCAATCGGCGCTCGACGGACTGACCGACAGGGGCTGGCTGGCGCTGTCGCGCAACTGGGGGCTGTTTTTCGCCGCGCTCGGCATCGCCAACCACATCATGTACGAACTGATCCAGGCCGGGCGGATGAGCTTCGACACATGGCTGACGATCAAGGTCTGGGGCGTCACCGCCCTCTCCTTCCTCTTCACGCTGACGCAGGTGCCGGTGATGCTGAAGAACGGCCTCGCGGTGCCGGAAGAAAATTGATCTCCCCTCCCGCCTGCGGGAGGGGAGAAGGTTCAGCCCTCCACCGCCGCCTTGTGCATGCGGCCGTTCAGCACATAATGCTGGACGCCGAGTTGCATTCCCGCCGCCTGCCCCTCGTCGATGTCGCGCACGCGCCGCGCGGGGGCGCCCGCCCATAGTTCGCGCGACGGAATCTCCTTATTCTCGGTCAGCAGCGCGCCCGCGGCGAGCATCGCGTCGCTGCCGATGCGGCAGCCGTTCATCACCGTCGCCTTCAGCCCCACGAAAGCGCGGTCGGCCAGCGTGCAGCCGTGGACCATCGCCATATGGCCGACCAGCACATCCTCGCCGATGAGCGTCGGAAAGCCTTCGGGCCGGTGCGGCATCGGGCCGTCGCAATGGACGATGCTGCCGTCCTGGATGTTCGACCGCGCGCCGACAACGATGCGGCTGACGTCGGCGCGCAGCACGCAATTATACCAGATGCTGACGTCGGGCCCGATCGTCACGTCGCCGATGATCCGGCACCCCGGCGCGATGAAGGCGCTAGGGTCGATCCGCGGCGCCTTGCCGTTCACCGCGATGATGCTGACATCCTTATAGGTCATTTGCTTTGTCCGATCAGATGGCCCCACAGGAGCACGGGAAGAGTCGAGGCATAATCGTCGGTCCAGCGCTCGAAACCCGGGCGCTGCTGAAGCGGCACCCAGACGCCGTCGCCCGGCGCATCCTCGCGCGGTTTCAAGTCACCCGTCAATTGCCGCAGGCGTTCGGACGTCGCCGTCAGCGCCACCCAGTTGGACCCGGTCAATCCGCCGACGATGGCATGGTCATCGGCCTCGTCGGGCCGCGAGTCGATGCGGATCGCCGCCGCCCAGCCGCGCGCCTTTGCCTCGGCCGACAGCACGGGTTCGAGCGCGAAGAAGCGGTTCGAGATATGGATCAGCAGGATGCCGCCCGGTCTCAGCGCGCGCGCATAGATTCCGATCGCTTCGGCGGTCAGCAGATGCAGCGGGATCGCATCGGACGAAAAGGCGTCGATCACCAATATGTCGAACTGCGCCGGCGGCAGCTTGGCGATCTGCAGGCGCGCGTCGCCGATCACGATCGGCGCGTCGGGCGCGCAATGATCGAGGAACGTGAACTTCGACGGATCGCGCGCGATGCGGGCCATCGCGGGGTCGATCTCGAAGATCGTCCAGCGCTGTCCCGGCCGACGATAGCAGGACAAGGTTCCCGCGCCGAGACCAACGAGCCCGACCGCGGCGTTCGGCCCGGCGAGCGCTTCGGCCTTGTCGAGCGCCAGGCCGACCCCCGACTGGTGGCCATAATAGGTGGTCGGTTCGAACTGATGCGGCGCATCGGTGCGCTGCAACCCGTGCAGCGTGGTGCCGTGAGCGAGGCGGCGCTGATGCTCGTCCGGGTAGTCGGTCACCGTATAGACACCGAAATAGCTGCGGACGCGGTCGCCGGTGAAGCTTTCCTGAAGCGTGCTCCACCCGCCGATGCCGAGCATCAGCAAGGCTAGGACGGCCACAAAGGCCCAGCGCCAGCCGATGACGAGCAGGCCGATGACGAAAATGATGACGGCCCAGGCCGCGACCTGTCCCTCGATGCGGCCCGCCCATTCGCCCGCCATCTTCCAGCAGGCGAAGATCGCGACCGCGACCAGCAAGGCAACGACGACCCGCGCCCGGCGCGGCGACAGCTTCAGCCATCTATCCCATGGCAACAGCGCCGGAAGCGGCAGCAGCATCGCCGCCGCGAGGACGAGCAGCGGATGCTCGTAAACCCAGTCGAATATCAGCGGCGCGATCAGCGCGGCGAACAGCCCGCCGAGCACTCCGCCCGCCGACATGACGAGATAGAAGAGCGTCAGATGCCCCGGCGCGGGCCGCAGATGATAAAGATAGCCGTGGAGCGCGGTCGCGACGACGAACAGCATCGCGAGCGCGGCGATCGCGACGAGCATCGTCCCGCCGCCGGTGCTGAGCAGCGACAGACCGCCGACCGACAGCAGCACCGCCGGGGCGATGGTGGTGAAGACCTGGGTCAACCGCTCGGCGGTCGAAAAGGCGATGACGAAGCTCAAAAGATAGAGGCCGAGCGGCAGCACCCACAGCAAGGGCATCGCGACGATATCGGTGGTGAGATGCGTCGTCGTCGACAGCATCAGCCCCGACGGCACCGCCGCGAGCAGCAGCCAGTGCAACTGGCGGCGGCGCGACGGCGGCGGCTCGGCGCTGATTTGCTCGGGCGCGGCATGGGCGTGCCAGCGCGCCGCCGCGCTCGCCGCGACGAGCAACACGAGCAGGCCATAGCCCGCGCTCCAACCCCAGCTTTGCGTCGCGAGCGGCATCGCCGGCTCGACGAGCGCCGGATAGCTGATCAGCCCGGCAAAGCTGCCGAGGTTCGAGGCGGCATAGAGATAATAGGGATCGCCCGCGCGGGTGTCGGCGGCGAACCAGCGCTGCATCAGCGGCGCCTGCGCCGACACCGCGAAAAAGACCGGCCCGATCGAGGCGAGCAGCAGCAACGGCACCCACAATGCCTCCTGCCCCGGCGCGGGCGGCGCGATATTGGCGATGCCGATCGGCAGCCACAGCACCGCGGCGAGCAGCAGCGCGACGTGGATCATCGCCTGGCGCCGCACCTCGAACCGGCCGAGCCAATGCGCATAGGCATAGCCGCCGAGCAGCAGCGCCTGATAGACGAGCATCGCGCTGTTCCACACGGCGGGCGCGCCGCCGAGGCGCGGCAACACCATGCGCGCGACCATCGGCTGGACCTGGAACAACAGGAAGCTGCCGACGAGGATCGTCAGCACGAACAGCCAGCGCCGCGGGGTTGACGCCATTAGCCGTTCAGCAGCCGGGCCGCATGGAGCGCGTGATAGGTGAGCACTCCCGAGGCACCGGCGCGGCGGAAGGCAAGCAGGGTTTCGAGGACGAGCGCGTCGCGGTCGCCCGCACCGGCCGCCGCCGCCGCCTCGATCATCGCATATTCGCCCGACACCTGATAGGCGTAGACCGGCACCGCGAAATGATCCTTCACCGCGCGCACCACGTCGAGATAGGGAAGCCCCGGCTTGACCATCACGCTGTCGGCGCCCTCGGCGAGATCCGCCTCGACCTCGCGCAGCGCCTCTTCGACATTGGCGGGGTCCATCTGATAGGTTTTCTTGTTGCCTTTCAACAGCCCGCGCGAGCCGACTGCGTCGCGGAACGGGCCATAGAAGGCCGAGGCATATTTGGCGGCATAGCTCATGATCTGGACCTGACCGAAGCCCTCGATCTCCAGCGCCTCGCGGATCGCGCCGACGCGGCCGTCCATCATGTCGCTCGGCGCGATGATGTCGGCGCCCGCGCGCGCCTGATTGAGCGCCTGACCCACCAGCACCTCGACCGTCTCGTCGTTGAGGACATAGCCCGCCTCGTCGACCAGCCCGTCCTGCCCGTGGCTGGTATAGGGGTCGAGCGCGACGTCGGTGAGGACGCCGATGTCGTCGCCGAGCGCCTGCTTGATCGCCGCGGTGGCGCGGCACATCAGATTATCGGGATTGAGCGCCTCGGCGCCATCCTCGCTGCGGCGCCCCGCCTCGGTATAGGGAAAGAGCGCGAGGCAGGGGATGCCCGCCGCCACCGCGTCCTTCGCGCGCTCGACGAGCAGGTCGACCGACCAGCGCGATACGCCGGGCAGGCTCGCGATCGGTTCTTCGCTCCCCGATCCCGCGCAGACGAACAGCGGCCAGATCAGGTTCGACGGGGTCAGATGATGCTCGCGCACCATCGCGCGGCTCCAGCCGGTGCGGCGGCTGCGGCGCAGGCGCAGGTCGGGAAAGGGGGCGTGAGTCATGCCCGTGTGCATAGCGGCGCGATACGCGAGGGCAAATGGATATTGGCCGCCCAAGGGCAGCACATTGTCCGTTCGCATCGAGCGAAGTCGAGATGCCAATGGGTTCGGCGTTGCGCTTGGGGTGTCTCGACTTCGCTCGACACGAACGGAATTTAGAGGAGTCCTTTAAACGGAACCGTCAAATCCCCTCGCCCACGCGCTTCGACGCCACATCGGCAAGCGAGCCGAGCTGCGGGCCTTCGACCGACTTTACCGCAACCGGCGCGAGCGCCGCGCCGGGCGTGATCGCGGTGAGTTGGCGGATGCGCGCGCGGAAGTCGGCGAGCGCCTTGCCCTCCAGCCGGGCGCGGGTGACGAAGGCCACCGACAGCGGGTTGATCGCGACGCCGTTGCGATAGACTTCATAGTGAAGATGCGGGCCGGTCGAAAGACCGCTCGATCCGATATAGCCGATCACCTGCCCGCGCGAGACATGCTGGCCGGGACGCACCGCGATGCGGCTCATATGCCCATAGCCGGTGCCGAGCCCGCCGCCGTGACTGAGCTTCACATAATTGCCATAGCCGCCGGTGCGGCCCGCGATCTGCACGACGCCGTCGGTGACCGCGAAGACGGGGCCGCCGTAACCGCCGCCCATGTCGATGCCGCGATGCATCCGCACATAGCCGAGGATCGGGTGGCGGCGCATCCCGAAGGGCGAAGTGATACGGCCATTCGTTGGACGCACCAGGCCGCTGCGCTGCTCGCCGGCGCCCGACGCCTCGAACCACTGGAGACGGCCGTCGACATTCCATTCGATCATCGACAGCTTGGGCTTTCCGCCCCTGACGAGCCCGGCATAGAGCAATTTGCCCGTCTCGCTCTCACCCGTTTCGGCGCGGCGATGATCGACGATGATGTCGAACTCGTCGCTCGCGCGGATATCGCTGGCGACCGAAAGCTGGCGGCCGATCACGCGCAGATAGGCCTGGATCGTTTCAGGCGAGGCGCCCGCGGCGCGCGCCGAGCGATAGAGGCTGTCGCCGACGCGGCCGCGAATGCGCAGCGGCGTCGCATCGACCGCGATCGGGATACGGCGCATCACCAGCCGCCCGTCGATCCGCTCCATCTCGATCCGAAGGTCGAAGCGCGCGCGCATCGCAAGCGCATCGACCGGACGCGGCATGGTGCGCGCGGCGCGGCGGCCGAGGATCAGGTCGATCCGCGTGCCCGGCGCGATGTCGGTCAGCGGCACCGCGCTCGCCACCTGGCTCGCGAGCGCCTGCGCATCATCGCTGCCGACACCCGAGCGTTCGAGAACACGGGCAAAGCTGTCGCCTGCGCCGAGCGTCGCGGTGAGTTCGATCTGCGGCCGTTCGGGGGTCTGGGCGAGCGGCCGCACCGCGTCGGTCGCCGCCATGTGGCGGCCGGTGTCGCCGCCGAATGCGAGCGGCACGATCATCTGCGCGCGCGCTTCGGTGAAATCGGCGGCATCGAGCGCCGGCGCGGGCAGTTCGAGCGGCTTTACGCCGGGGAAGGTCGAAATCGCGGCGGCGCACAGCAGAGTCAGCGTCGCGAGGCCGCGCCACCATTCCCCCGAGCCGATATTGTCGCCAAGATCGGGGACGAGATCGAGCAGCGCGAGCCGGTCGCGCCACGACGGCGCCGGTTCGGGCGCAGCGTCCGCCCGCCGCAGGCCGATCGCCTGCGACATCGTCAGGGCGGCCGCATTGCCGGACATCCCCGCGATGGGTTCGTGACGCTGGAACAAAAGCAACCCCCGTTCGACGGGCCTCCCGACCCGGCCGTCGAATGATATTTTCGACCGCCGGTCTGTAAACAAAGGCCGTTAAAGTCAATTTAACGGCACTTGGCGGCGCCCGGCTTGCGGCGGACCGTGCGGAGCGCGGGATTGATCGTGCCGTCCCGCCTTCCTCCCTCAAAGGGAGGGATAAAGTTGGCCCTTCGTCGATCCGCTGTTGCGCGGCGCGCAGGTCCATGCCAGCGTGGGATAAAGACGATGACGGCATTTTCTTCCAGCCCGGTCAAGGCCGTCCTTGGCCCCACCAACACCGGCAAAACCCATTTGGCGGTCGAGCGTCTGACCGCCCATTCGAGCGGGATGATCGGCTTTCCGCTGCGCCTGCTCGCGCGTGAGGTCTATGACCGCGTCGTCGCGATGAAAGGGTCGGCGCAGGTCGCGCTGGTGACCGGCGAGGAACGGATCATGCCGCCCACGGCGCGTTACCTGCTGGGGACGATGGAAGCGCTGCCCTTGGCGCGCGACGTCGCCTTCGTCGGCATCGACGAAGCGCAGCTTGGCGCCGACCCCGAACGCGGCCATGTCTTTACCGACCGGCTGCTGCGCGCGCGCGGCCGCGAGGAGACGATGATCCTCGGCTCGGCGAGCCTGCGCGGCCTTGTCCGCGACCTGGTGCCCGAGGCCGAAATCATCACCCGCCCGCGCTTTTCGACCTTGAGCTATGCCGGCACAACAAAACTGTCGCGGCTGCCCAAACGCTCGGCGATCGTCGCTTTCTCGGCCGAGGAAGTCTATGCAATCGCCGAGATGCTGCGCCGCTTTTCGGGCGGCGCCGCGGTGGTGATGGGCGCCTTGAGCCCCAAGACCCGCAACGCGCAGGTCGCGATGTTCGAAGCGGGCGAGGTCGACTATCTCGTCGCCACCGACGCGATCGGCATGGGGCTCAACCTCGACGTCCAGCACGTCGCCTTCGCGTCCTTGCAGAAATTCGACGGCCGCCGCCTGCGCCGCCTGACCATTTCCGAAATGGCGCAGATCGCGGGGCGCGCCGGGCGGCATCAGCAGGACGGCAGCTTCGGCACCGTCGGCACCCCGCAGGGCGGCTTCACGCCCGAGGAAATCGCTGCGATCGAGGGGCATCATTTCCCGCCGCTCGCCAGCCTGTTCTGGCGCGAACCCAACCCGCGCCACGACAGTCTCGACACGCTGCTCGCCGACCTCGCGCAGCCGCCGACGAAGCCCGGCCTGCGCCCTGCGCCCGAAGCGGTCGACATCGCGGTGCTCAAGCATCTCGCGGGCGACATGGAGGTGCGGATGCGCGGGGCGGAGCCCGAAGCGGTCGCCCGATTGTGGGATGCCTGCGGGCTTCCCGATTTCGAGCAGCTCGGCGCCGAACATCATAGCCGCACCGTCTTCAAGCTTTGGCAATGGCGCACGAGCGGTGACGGGATGGTCGACCCCGACTGGTTCGCGCGGCGCCTTGCGCGGCTCGACGACACCGACGGCGACATCGACCAGCTCGCGAGCCGAATCGCCGCCGTCCGCACCCTCTGCTTCATCGCCCAGCGCGGCGACTGGATCGCCGGCGGCGCCGGCTGGACCGAGCGGACGCAGGATCTCGAATCGCGCCTGTCGGACGCGCTGCACGCCGCGCTCGCGCAGCGCTTCGTCGACCGGCGGCTCGCGCTGCTGCTCCGCGATGCGGGCCAGCGCCACACCGCGCTGCCCGTCGCGGTCGCCGCCGACGGCACCGTCGCGGTCGATGGCGAGCCGATCGGCACGCTCCATGGGTTTCAGTTCAAGGTCGACGCGCAGGCGCGCGCGAGCGACCACAAGATGCTCCTCGCCGCCGCCGAAAAGCATCTGCGCGGCGAATTGACGCGCCGCGCCGCAGCACTCGCGGCGGGCGAGGATCAGGCGCTGGCGCTGATCAGCGAGGCGGGCGCGCCGCCGCGCCTTGCCTGGCACGGTCATGTCGTCGCCACGCTGGCGCGCGGACCGACGCTGGTCCAGCCCGCGATCCAGATCGACGCATCGCTGCGCCGCTTCGAGCCGCCGCAGGTGCAGGCGATCGCCGAACGGTTGCAGGCCTTCGTCGCGCAGCAACTCGCGCGCCACGCCGCGCCGCTGGCGGCGATGGGCGAAGCGGCGGGCGACCTGTTCACCCCGCCGCGCGTCCGCGCGCTGCTCGCCGCGCTCGTCGATGGCGGCGGCACGAGCCCGCGCGCCGCGGTCGAAGCGCAGCTCGCCGCGATGACGCCCGAGGAACGGCCGCAACTCCGCAAGCTCGGCCTCACCATCGGCTCGCTCGACATCTTCCATCACCAGCTCCTGAAGCCAGAGGCGGTGCGTTGGCGCGCCGCGCTGCTCGCCGCGCAGCAGGGCGAGGTGGTTCCGGCGCTGCCGCCGCAGGGCGCGGTGCTGCAAAAGACGGGCCATCACACCGGGCTGCGGATCGCCGGTTTCCGCCGCTGCGCATCGGGCTGGCTGCGCATCGACATGGCGGAGAAGCTCGCGCGCCAGGCGCATGCCGCGCGCATCCAGGCCGCGGCGCCGCCGACCTCGCCCGTCGTCGGCGGGTCGGCGGCGCATCTGGACGGGCCGGGCGAAGACGTCCACGCCGCGCCGCCGCCGGGCTTTGCGATCGACCCCGCGCTCGCCACCTCGCTCGGCCTCGACGACGAGACGCGGCGCGCGCTGCTCGGCAGCTTCGGGTTTCGCGGCGTCGGCGACCCGATACTGCAACGCTGGCGCTGGTCGGGCCTCAAGAGCGCCGACCGGCGCGCGCGCCGCAAGCAAGGCCAGCCGAACGGGAAGGACGCCGCGGCAGCGCGGTCGGCCGCCCCCGGCGAGCGCGCCCGCCCGCCCGCTAGGCAGGACAAGCAAGGCAAGGGTCGGCGCGGCCAACCGGCCAAGCCGCCGACGACGCCCGATAGCGGCGCCCGCCCACCGCGCGCCGAGCGTCCCCAGCGTCGCGGCCCTTCGCCCACCAGCCCCTTCGCCGGGCTCGCCGCGATGTTGGCCGAGGCTGGCAAGGATTGATGGCGCGCTGATGGCGAGTCCCGGCGCCGCAGGAAGCATCCGGCTCGACAAGCTGCTCTGGTATCTGCGCTTCGCACGCTCGCGCGGCCTGGCCCAGGCGATGGTCGCCGCGGGGCATATCCGGCTCGACGGACGGCGCGTCACCCGCGCCTCGGCCGCGGTTCACGCGGGCGCGACATTGGTGCTGCCGGTCGGCGAGCGGATCGAGGTGATCCGCCTCCTTTCGCTGCCGCCGCGCCGCGGCCCGGCGCCCGAGGCGCAAGCCTGCTATCGTCGGCTCGAAGCCGAAACGCCCACCATCACCAGTTGAGCTATCGATGCCGCAGGAAAAGCTGTCGCGCGAACGCGCGCGCTGTCGGCTACGCAATGAAAGTGATTCGCAACTGACACTTTGCGTTGACGCATCGCGTTGGCGCGGCTTAGAGGCGAGCCAATGAATGTCCGGCGGCCCGCCGCCGCCGCGAAAGGGAGCCGCTATCCATGACCTATGTCGTCACCGACGCCTGCATCCGGTGCAAATATATGGACTGCGTCGAGGTCTGTCCCGTCGACTGCTTCTATGAGGGCGAGAATATGCTCGTCATCAATCCCAGCGAATGCATCGACTGCGGCGTGTGCGAACCCGAATGCCCCGCCGAGGCGATCCTGCCCGACACCGAAAGCGGTCTTGAGAAATGGCTGGAAGTGAACAACAAGTTCAGCGCCGAATGGCCGAACATCACGGTCAAGAAGGACAGCCCTGCCGACGCCGACGAGTATAAGGGCGTCGAGGGGAAATATGAGAAATTCTTCTCGGTGGAGCCCGGCGAAGGCGACTGAGTCGCGGGGACCGATACGAACGATGGGGGCGGGTCATTCCCGCCCCTTTTCTTTTTGTGGCAAAGACGGCTTTCGACCGATAGCCGCCCCATCCATCCTCGTCACCCTGAACTTGTTTCAGGGTCCATGGCCGGACGCCTCATTCAGCGCGGCGCTGGACGCGAACGCAGGCCATGGATGCTGAAACAAGTTCAGCATGACGAGGTTTAAAGACTGCAATCGACTGATTGCGGACGGCTGCTCTCCCCTCCCGCAGGCGGGAGGAGACATCAGCGCCATCCTTCAACGGCCGCTTCCCACCCCAAGCCAGGCATCGGCTTCAAATAGGTCTTTCCTACATTATCCGGCTATGCCAGCGTTTATCCGGCTCTTTCATTTGGTGGATAAAGCGATGGCGGTCCAGCTTACGGGTGCGGCCACGGCGAGGCGGGCTGAGCGCGTTCAGCACGCCGCGGGGCCCGGATCGGGGATGCAAGAGGCTGAACTTTCCTGAACTTTGGACATGACCACGCGCTCCTTGCGCCGGCCAGCCCCCGATCCAGGCCGCGATGACGAAAGACGGCAGGGCAGATTTCCACCCCCAAGCCGCCCCTGCTCCATCCGCAACAATCGCTGTCCACCATGACTCCGCCATGCCAACCTTCCGGCCCGCTCTTTGAAACACCGCTCCCGCCGCCCGTGCTTGTCGAGGGGCTCGCCTTAAAGCCCCAAAGGACACAAATTCGATGCCCGCGTGCGGGGCCTTTGTGGCCTTAAGGGCCGATAGTCCCGAGGAGGAAGGCGCGCGACGCGAGAAGTGGCGCCGCGCTGATATTGCCCCCTTGAAACCCTTCGCGCGGGCGACGATGTAGGGCGCTGGAGGGGCAGCCCGCCGGTCCTCGGCGCAGCAACCCGATAAACGTAAGGACAAAATCCGCATGATCGACCCGCTCGCCGCCCTGGTTCCCGTCGTCGTCGAGCAGACGAGCCGCGGCGAACGCAGCTTCGACATTTTCTCGCGTCTGCTGCGCGAACGGATCGTCTTCGTCACCGGCGAGGTCGAGGATAATATGGCCTCGCTGATCACCGCCCAATTGCTGTTCCTCGAATCGGAAAATCCGAAGAAGGACATCTATATGTATATCAACTCGCCGGGCGGCGTCGTCACCGCGGGCATGGCGATCCACGATACGATGCAATATATCCGCCCGCGCGTCGGCACCGTGTGCATCGGCCAGGCGGCCTCGATGGGCAGCTTCCTGCTCGCCGCGGGCGAACCCGGGATGCGCGTCGCGCTGACCAATGCGCGCGTCATGGTCCACCAGCCGTCGGGCGGTGCGCGCGGCATGGCGTCGGACATCGAGATCCAGGCCAGGGAAATCCTGCGCATCCGCAAGCGGATGAACGACCTTTATGTTCAATATACCGGCAAGCCGCTGAAAGAGATCGAAAAGGCGATGGACCGCGACACCTTTCTCGAGGCCGACGAAGCCAAGGCCTTCGGCCTCGTCGATCATGTCTACGACCGTCGCCCCGCGCTGCCGGGCGACGAATCGCCCAAGGAAATCGGCGAAGGCCCGACGCCCTGAGTGTCGGCACCCACACCCCGGTAACCGCGTTTGTTGACACCCGTTTGGCGCCTTGGCGCTAGGCGGAACATTGCACCCATGTCACCCAATTGCCATATTGTAATTGGGTGGCCGGGGGTTAGGATAAGGGCGGCAGCGCGCCTTTTGCGCCCGCCAGAGGAATATTTATGACGAAATTGAGCGGCTCGGACAGTAAGAGCACCCTCTACTGCTCCTTCTGCGGCAAGTCGCAGCACGAAGTTCGCAAGCTGATTGCCGGACCGACCGTGTTCATCTGCGACGAATGCGTCGAACTGTGCAACGATATCATCCGCGAAGAGATCAAGGGCGGGATCGCCGCGCGCAAGGACGGCGCGGTGCCGACGCCGCTGGAAATCTGCCAGCATCTCGACGCCTATGTGATCGGCCAGAACAAGGCCAAGCGGGTCCTGTCGGTCGCGGTCCACAATCATTACAAGCGCCTCGCCAACTCGGGGCGCGGCGAAGATGTCGAACTGGCGAAGTCGAACATCCTGCTCGTCGGTCCGACCGGCAGCGGCAAGACCCTGCTCGCCCAGACGCTCGCGCGCTTCCTCGACGTGCCCTTCACCATGGCCGACGCGACGACGCTGACCGAGGCGGGCTATGTCGGCGAGGATGTCGAGAATATCATCCTCAAACTGCTGCAATCGTCCGACTATAATGTCGAAAAGGCGCAGCGCGGCATCGTCTATATCGACGAGATCGACAAGATCAGCCGCAAGGCCGAAAATCCTTCGATCACGCGCGATGTGTCGGGCGAAGGCGTCCAGCAGGCGCTGCTCAAGCTGATGGAAGGCACGACCGCGAGCGTTCCACCGCAGGGCGGGCGCAAGCATCCGCAGCAGGAATTCCTCCAGGTCGACACGACCAACATATTGTTCATCGCGGGCGGCGCGTTCAGCGGCCTCGAAAAGATCATCGGCGACCGCCTGCAGGGCAAGTCGATCGGTTTCGGCGCGCATGTCGCCGGCCCCGACGAGCGCCGCAGCGGCGAAGTGCTGAAAAGCATCGAGCCCGAGGATTTGCTCAAATTCGGGCTGATCCCCGAATTCGTCGGCCGCCTGCCGGTGATCGCGACGCTCGAGGATCTCGACATCGACGCGCTGGTCAAGATTTTGGGCGAACCCAAGAACGCGCTGGTCAAACAATATAAGAAATTGTTCGACCTCGAAGAAGTCGCGCTGACCTTCACCGACGATGCGCTGGTCGCGGTCGCCAAGAAGGCGATCGAACGCAAGACCGGCGCGCGCGGGCTGCGCTCGATCGTCGAGGCGATCCTGCTCGACACGATGTTCGACCTGCCCGACCTGACCGACGTGGTCGAGATCGTCGTCGACAAGGACGTCGTCGAGGGCCGCAAGGATCCGGTGCGCGTCTATGCCGACAAGGCAAAGGAAGCCGCCGGCGACGCCGCCTGATCGCCCAAGCGCCTGAGTCGCGCCGCCTATTCTGAACAAAAGCGGGGTGCCGCGCGCAATGCGCGGCGCCCCTTTTTGTTGCATTGCAGCAACAGTTGCTCGAAAAAACGCATCGACGCTTGTGGATAAGTTTGGCGGGCCGACGCAAATTCGCGCTTTTTCGCCCGCTGCCTGGCCCGGCGCCCAAGCGCGGCTTGCACTGTCACAATCGCTGTCACAATCGTGCCACATGCGGGCTTCAGGGGCGCTCGCAGGTCAGCTGCGCCCACGTTGCGCAACTGCCGATTGTACCACCAAGGGGACATCCTGACATGAAATTCCGTCACACGCTTGCCGCCAGCGCGGCGCTGATTCCGGTCGCGCTGCTTTCCACGCCTGCCTTTGCCCAGTCGACGGGCTCGGTCGATTTCGAGAACGACATCGTCGTCACCGGATCGCGCGCAACCGACGTTGCCGGCATCCAGTCGCCCGACACGTCGAAGGCGAAATCGGTCCTCGGTCAGGAAGTGATCGCGCACCAGAACCCCGGACAGACGATCCTCGACACCATCAACCTCGTCCCCGGCGTCGTCTTCACCAACAACGACGCCTATGGTTCGTCGGGCGGCCAGCTGTCGATCCGCGGCTTTTCGGAAGATCGCATCAGCCTGACCTTCGACGGTGTGCCGCTCAACGATTCGGGCAACTATGCCATCTATTCGAACCAGCAGCTCGACCCTGAGCTGATCGAGCAGGTCAACGTCAACCTCGGCACCACCGACGTCGACAGCCCGACCGCCGCCGCAACGGGTTCGACGGTCAATTATCGCACGATCGTCCCGACCGAAGATTTCGGCGTCAAGGTGTCGGGCTCGGCCGGCGAGTTCAAATTCTTCCGCGTCTTCGGCCTCATCAACACCGGCGAATTCACGCCGTTCGGCACCCGCGCCTTCCTTTCGGCATCGAGCGCGTCGAACGACAATCCGTTCAACAATTATGGCCGCGTCCGCAAGAAACAGTTCAACGCGCGCCTCTATCAGCCGATCGGCGCCGATGGCGACTTCGTCTCGGTCGCGGGCCATTATAACATCAACCGCAACAATTTCTTCGGTTCGGTGCCGCTGCGCCTCGACCCGAACCGCGACGTCGGATCGGGTTCGGGCGACCGTTTCCCGCTCAACAACGACGAGCGCGAATATGACATCAACTATCCGTGCACCGTCAGCCAGACGGCGACACCGGGCGACGACGACCTGACCAACGGCTGCGGCACCGAGTTCGATCGTCGGTACAACCCGTCGAACACCGGCAACATCCGCGGCGCGTCGCGCTTCACCCTGACCGACGGCATCGTCCTGACCGTCGATCCCAGCTACCAATATGTGAAGGCCAATGGCGGCGGCACGGTCAATGCGCGCGAACGTCTGAACAACGGGCTGTCGGGCTATATCGGTGGGCGCCCCTATTTCGGCATGGACCTCAACGGCGACGGCGACCTGCTCGACGAAGTGTCGATGCTCGCACCCAGCCAGACGCGCACCGACCGTTACGGCGTGATCGCCAACCTGCGCTGGGACATCAACGAAGCGCACACGGTCCGCGTCGGTTTCACTTATGACCGCGCGCGCCACCGCCAGACCGGCCAGGTCGGGCTGCTTCAGTTCAACGGCGAGCCCTTCGACGTCTTCCCGATGGACGATCCGCAGAGCGACGTCACCGGCGCCGTGCTGCAAAAGCGCGATCGCCTGTCCTATGCGATCCTGAGCCAGGTTTCGGGCGAATATCGCGGCGAATTCATCGACGGCGCGCTGGTTGCGACGATCGGCATCCGCGCTCCCTTCTTCAAGCGCGATCTTAACAATTATTGCTTCACCACCAGCGACACGGGCTTCGTCGATTGCTTCGGCAAGGGCGATCCGCGCAACACCGTCTACGCCGCCGCCAACCCGACGGTGCAGGGCCCGCAGCAGCGGGTGCTGAAATATGACGACGTGCTGCCGAACGTCGGCTTGTTGTTCAAGCCGAACAATCGGATGTCGATTTTCGCCAACTATTCGAAGGGCCTCCAGGTTCCTGGCACCGACGCGCTCTACAACGCGTTCTTCTTTGCGCCGAACACGCCGTCGGCGCGCCCCGAGCCCGAAACCACCGACAACTTCGACTTGGGCGTGCGCTATCGCACCAGCCAGATTCAGGCGCAGGTGTCGGGCTGGTTCACCAAATATGACAACCGCCTGGCCTCAGCCTACGATCCGGAAACCGATCGCAACCTCTACCGCAATCTCGGCCGCGTCGACAAATATGGCATCGATGGCAGCATCGCGTGGCAGCCGATGCGCGAACTCTCGCTCTATGTCTTCGGGTCGTATCTGAAGTCGAAGATCAAGGATGATGTCCAGTCAGGCGAATGCAAAGTCGTTGGTCCGGACTGTGCAGCGATCGGCGATCCGATCTTCACCCTGACGGCGGGCAAGCGCGAAGCCGGCGCTCCTGCATATACCTATGGCGCCTCGGCGCGCGGCACGCTGGGTCCGGTCGAACTCGGCCTCACCGCCAAGCATACCGGCGGGCGCTATCTCTACGATACCAACACGCCCGTCATCTTTGGTGGGACCGAGGTCTATCCGGCGAAGACCAATGGCTATTGGCTGGTCAATCTCGACGCGCGGTTGGGGCTCGAATTCCTCGGCCTCAACGACCAGACCTATTTCCAGGTCAACGTCTACAACCTGTTCGACAAGCTTTATGTCGGTCGCTACACCTCGTCGCTGACCCAGGGTTCGTCGGCGCCCAACGCCCAGATCGGCGCCCCGCGCACGATCAGCGGCACGCTGACCGTCGGCTTCTAAGCTCCGGCGACAGACGGCAAGAAAAGGGCGCGGGAGGCAACTCCCGCGCCCTTTTTCTTTGGCGATAATGTCGTTTGCAAACGCACAGAGGGTTTCGAGGATGTACCGGCACCCGACAACTTCGGCATGCTGAACTCGTTTCGGCATTCATGGCCTGAGTTTCCGGTTGCCGCTGTGCTTCCTTCGAGGGCCGGCCATGGACCCTGAAACAGCGAGGCCATTGCCGCAGACAGGGTGACGAGGAATGGAGATCATCTTTCGGTCGTGAACGGATGTTCCGTCAGCAAGCATGAAAATGCGCGCAGAGGCGCAGAGAATAGGCTTCACGCGGAGACGCGGAGGAGCCAGTTCGGAGCCGACAGGCCCCTTTCCATTCCAGTGGCGCGACCCGTCGCAATGTCGCAGGCCGAAAGCCGCTTCACGGCCGCTCGGCCTTCTCCGCGTGGACTCTCTGCGATCTCTGCGCGAAACCTGTTCCGACACGCCCTATCGAAAGTCGGCTCGGCATCAGCCGTCGGCGATACGCCGGGCGGTCTCCTGGACCAGTGCGATCATGTTGGGGACGCCCTGCGTGCGGTTCGACGAAAGCTGGCGCGTGAGGTCGAAGGGCGCGAGCGCGGCGGCGATGTCCATAGCGGCGACCGCGGCCGCCGGCCTGTCCTGAACTGCGGAAAGGACGAGCGCGACGATCCCCTTGGTGATCGCGGCATTGCTGTCGGCGAGGAAGTGCAGCCGGCCATCGCCCTGCGGCACCGGATAGACCCAGACGCTAGCCGAGCAGCCGCGCACGAGCGTCGCGGCGGTCTTGAGCGCGTCGGGCATCGGCTCGAGCGTGCGGCCGAGCTCGATCAGCAGGCGATAGCGATCGTCGCCGTCGAGAAAATCATATTCATCGAAAATGTCGTCGAGACTGCGCATAGCTGCGCCCCTCGCATGTTTGGCGCCAAGTTGAAAGACCCCGGCGGCGGCGCCCACGACCGCCTTGGCGCGCCTGACGCGGCGCGCGCATTACGACATTGTCACGGCTCCGCCACGCCCCGGCCGGGCGGCGAGGTGCAAAGAGAGGCTGTTCGCGGTGTGACATTCTTCCGGTTTCGCCAGGACGATCGATCATGTCCGGATTCGGACCTTTGGAGTGAAGAATATGGCACGCTTTCGTACCCTCGTCGGCCTTGGTCTTGCATCGACCATGATGATCACCGCCCCGGTTTTCGCATCATCGCCGACCACAACCACCACCAAGTCCGCCGTCAAGCCTGCGGCGAAGCCCACAACCAAACTCACGGCCAAGCCCGCAGCGCATAGCCAGGCGAAGCCCGCGACCAGGGCCAAATTGGCGGCGACGCCGGCGCGTGCCTCGACCACCCGGTCGGGCGGCCGCATGGTCAAGGCCAGGCTGAGCAATGGCAAGACGGTGACCTATGATTGCTCGCTGGCGGGCAACAAGACCAAGCAGGCCTGCAAGGGCTGACCGCTGATCGGCCGGGGCATTTTCGCCCCGGCGGGTTGGTCGGCCGGGATCAAGACCTACGTCAGAGATCGACCCCGGCCGCGATGGCTTCCAGCTTGCGCAGCCGTTCCTTGAGGTCGGCGATCTCGATCCGCGATCCGGCGTGCGGCACGGTGGGATCCTGCGCGGCGCCATGGCCGGCGGCCAGCTCCTCGCGCTTGAGCTGGATCCAGTCGCGCCAGCCACGCAGCGCCACAAGGCTGATGATGGCCAGCGCGCTCAGCGCGACCGCGGCCATGATCAGGTCGGTAGCGAGGTCAGACGTCATGGTGCCCATGAATCGGCTCCTTCTTCGTCAGGGTCTCAGGGAACGGACCGGTCGCGCAGCTTCTCGATCTCTTCGTCGAGGCTGGCCGCCCGGTTGCTGTCGGTGGCGATGCGTTCGAGCACCTGGATACGCTCCTTGAGCGCGCGGATTTCGGCCTGCAGCGCCTTGGTCTCGGCGGCGTCCCCAGGACTGCTGACGACATAGTCCCGGCCGTGAGGGTCCCGGCGCACACCATATCGGGCGCGAACGACGCTGCCGATCGTCACGATCAGGACGATGCCGATGACCATTTCAAATGGGTTCATGGGGAGGTATCCTTTCGGTCTGTCTTGCCGTTGTTCAGTTGAGCGGCGGCGTATCGCGCAGCTTTTCGATTTCGTCGGCCAGGTCGACGCCGCGGTCGGTGGCGATGCGTTCGAGGACGCGGACGCGTTCCTCCAGCCGTTCGGTGTGCGCCGCATATTGCGCGGCCTTTTCGGCGGTCATCTCCGACTGCTTGTCGAGCATCTTGCGCTGATGGCGGGTCCAGATCCAGAGGCCGGCGACGATGAACGGAGCGAGCGGGATCAGCGCGTAGAGCATGTTTTCCATGGCGCGGGCCTCCTCAGTTCGCCGGGCGCCGCAGCGCCTCGATCTCGTGGCTCAGCCGGTTGCTGTCGTCGGTGACGATACGCTCGATCACCGCGAGGCGATCCTTGACCGAGCCGAGTTCGGCGCGCAGCTGGGCATTTTCCTGGCTTATCAGCTTGACGCGCTCCACCGTTTCGTCGCTGGTCTTGGGATAGACCGCCTGCCCCCAGGCGCCGTCGAGCGGATAACCGTTCTTGATCCGCAGCCAGGTAGTGAAGACCCAGCCGACGACCCCGGCCACGCCGATGATGGCGATGACGGGAGCGATGGTGGTCAGAATATCGAGGTTCATGATCTTTTCCTTATCAGCGCAGGCGGTCGATCTGGTCGGCGAGCTGTGCGGCTCGCCCGCCTTCTTCGGTCGCGATGCGTTCGAGCACCGCGATGCGCTCTTCCAGTCGGCCGATCTGGCCCGCGAGTTTGGCGTTGTCGTCGGTCAGCAGCGCAATTTTTCGATCAGCGTCGGGGTCGGTTCGATGAACCGTGCCGCCCCATTCATTCTCGACCGGATAGCCGTGCTTGGCGCGAATCCAGGTTGTGAACATCCAGCCGCCGATCGACAGCGCGACGATGGTCAGGACAAAAAGGGGGCCTCCGAAATTCATGGTCTCTTCTCCCTGTTGCGTTTCCGCGCGTCCGATCACCGGCCCGATCAGCGCAGCGCGTCGATCTCGTCGGCGAGGCGGCGGTTGTGGCTGGTATAATATTGTTCGATGTCGGCGAGCCGGCGGTCGATGTCGCGAAAGCGCGAGCGAATGTCGCGGGTCGAGGCGCTGGGATTCGAGCGCACGCCCTGCCAGAACTTGGCTTCCTCGTTCGAGCCATAGAGGGCGAAAGGCTTGGGCGTTCCCATCCAGGCGACCATCCAGTAAGCGACCAGCGTCCAGGGGAAGCCACCCATCAAGGTCAGGAGGACCGCGCCGACGCGCACCCAGAGGACGTCGATCCCGCTATAGTCCGCGATCCCCGCGCACACGCCGCTCCATTTGGCGTTCTGCTTGTCGAGATAGAATTTGGTGCGGCTGGCAGACATCTCAATTCCTCCTGCTTGTATTTTCGAGCTGCGCCAGGTCTTCATCGCTCCGCACCGCAGGGCGGAAATCGGGATGGTCGGCGCTGATGATGCGTTCGACGGTGTGCAGGCGGTTTTCGAGCCGGCGCGCCGTATCATATAGTTCGTCGAGCAGTTGCTCGTCCTCTCCGGTCAGCGTCTTGGCCTGTTTCCACTTGGTGATGTAGTGGAGGATCAGCCAGGGCAGACCGAGGAAGAGGGTGCCGATGACGATCGGGACGATGATGATCTCTTCCATCGGTCCGGCTCCTTACTTCTTGGCCTGCGCAGCTTTCAGCGCGGCGAGTTCGTCGGCGACCTTGTCGGCGGACTGCAGCTCGGCGATTTCCTCGTCGAGCGACTTTTTGTAGCCGAGGCCCAGCGCATCGGCGCGGCCTTCGGCTTCGTCGACGCGGCGTTCGAGGATTTCGAAACGCGAGAAAGCATCCTCGACGCGGTCGCCGTTGGTCATCTCGCGCAGCTTGTAGCGATTTTCGGCGCTCTCGAGGCGGTTGACGACGCTCGACTGGCGCGCGCGGGCTTCGCTGAGCTTCTTCTGCAGCTTGGCGATGTCATTCTCATAGCCCTTGAGCGCGTCGTCGAGGACGGCGATCTCGGCCTTCAGCTTTTCGGCCATGTCGCCGGCCTTCTGCTTTTCGACGAGCGCGGCGGTGGCGAGGTCTTCGCGGTCCTTCGACAGCGCGAGTTCGGCCTTTTCCTTCCAGCTGTCCTGCAGGCTTTCGAGCTTGGCGATGTGGCGGCGCATTTCCTTCTGGTCCGCGATCGTGCGCGCGGCGGAGGCGCGGACTTCGACGAGCGTCTCGTTCATTTCGAAGATGATCTGGCGGATCATCTTTTCGGGATCTTCCGCACGGTCGAGCAAGTCGGTGACGTTGGCGGCGATGATGTCGCGGGTGCGAGAGAAAATACCCATTTGAAAACTCCTGTCGAAAACTTCGGTCCTGAAAATGCTGGTGCCGGGGCGGGGCAAGGGGGGAGAGTGCCCCGGCACCAGCGTGCCGGTCAGACCAATTGGCTGACCGCCGGGGTAACTGCAGCGGCATCGTAACCGAGCTTCGGCTGGTCGATCACGCCGACGACGATGGCCAGCGCTCCAAGCGCGCTGAGCGCGAAAGTGGCGGCCTGGGCAAAATGCGTCTTCATGGATCAACCTTCCTGTTTTTCGCTGCACCGGCGCGCTTTGCACCGGCTCGTTGGATACTTTGCAGGAAGCGTGCCAATTGCTGAAAGCGGCGGAAAAGCGCGTAACTTCACACGCAAATGCAATTTTGCGCCGATTTGGCTTGCCAATCAGCGGGAAATTTTGCCAATAATTGGGAATGGAGCGCGAAACGCAGTTCATCGGCCAGTCGGCGACCTTTCAGGACGCGGTCGAGCGCGCGAGCCAGGCGGCGACGCTCGATCGACCGGTCCTCGTCATCGGCGAGCGCGGCACCGGCAAGGAGTTGATCGCCGAACGCCTCCATCGCCTGTCGGCGCGCTGGGACAAGCCCTATGTCATCCTGAACTGCGCCGCGATGCCCGAAACGCTGATCGAGGCCGAATTGTTCGGGCACGAGGCGGGCGCCTTCACCGGCGCGACGCGCAGCCGCGCCGGCCGCTTCGAGGAGGCCGACGGCGGCACTTTGTTCCTCGACGAGTTGGCGACGATGTCATCGGGCGCGCAGGAGCGGCTGCTGCGCGCGGTCGAATATGGCGAGATCACGCGCGTCGGCGCCTCGCGCCCGGTGCGCGTCGACGTCCGCATCGTCGCCGCGACCAACGAGCATCTGCCCGCGCTGGTCGCACAGAACCGCTTTCGCGCCGACCTGCTCGACCGGCTGTCGTTCGAGGTCATCACCCTCCCCCCCTTGCGCGCGCGCGAAGGCGACATCGAGGTGCTCGCCACCTATTTCGGGCAGCGCATGGCGGCAGTGCTCGGCTGGGATGAGTGGCCGGGCTTCGGCCCGCGCGCGCTCGCGGCGATGGAGGGGCACGACTGGCCGGGGAATGTCCGCGAACTGCGCAACGTCATCGAGCGCGCCATCTATCGCTGGGCCGATCCCGAGCGGCCGGTCGATGCGTTGACCTTCGACCCCTTCGCAAGCCCGTGGCAGCCGGCAGGTAGCAAACCCGCTGCGCCCGTCGAGCCCGCCGCGATGACCGAAACCGTCCCGGTCGCGCCGCCGTCGGGCGCAGTCAGCGACCTGCGCGCCGCGGTCGACGGCTATGAAAAACAGATCCTCGCCGACACGATGGCGCGCTGCCGCTACAACCAGAAGATCGCCGCCGAGGCGCTGGGGCTGAGCTATGACCAGATTCGCCACGCGCTGAAGAAACATGGGCTGAATTGATGGTGCGTCGCTCCCGCAAAGGCGGGGCGACGGGAATCATTCCGGCAATTGCCGACTCAATGCCTCGATGACCGCGTCCTGCGTCGATGCCGTATCGGCGAGCCGGTCGCGCAGCGCGTAGATGTCGGGAAGCCCGTCGACCACCGCGTCGATGCTGCGGTCGAGGTAGAGACGGTCGATATCGGCGAGCGCCCCGGTCAGTGGCGCACGCGCCGCGATCAGGCGCGAGATCGCCTGCTGCGCGACGACCCAGCGTTCGCTGGCGACCGGCGCACCGGCGGCGGCGGCGACAAGCGCCGCGGTGCCGCCGCGCGCGGCGGCGAAGGCCTGCTGCGCGGCGGCGGCATCCGATTCCCAGCGCGCGAGACGCCCGACAAGGTCGGCGGGCAGCGGCCCCGGCGGCGTGACGACGACCGTGGGCGGCGCGACGTTGAATCGTCCCTCGACCGGCCGGTGGGCGAGCGATGGCGCCGCTGCGCCGCCGACACCCCCCGCGCAGGCGGACAGCGAAAGGGCGATGACGGCGGACAGGAAAAGAGGGGCGCGCTTCAACATGGCTCCTGATATGGGGCCGCACGCCTTGCAGCAAGTGCCGAATCGGTGCCATTCACCTCCGGCGCGCGCCGGAGGCCGCCACCGCCTCGCCGCGCTGCCTCGCGCTCCCGATCATCGATCCCGAAAGGCGAGGCGGGGCGGGACCGCAGGCTGGAGCCGATTCTCGCCAAAGCGTAAAAAAGCAGCAAAAAGCACGGAAAGATGCGGTTGACAGCGTGCGCACGGAACGCTAGTGGCGCGGTCTTTCCCGCTTGCCGGAAAATTCGCCTGCTTTGGCGGGTGACCGGCAGCGCGGGTGTTCTAGTTTCTGATTGGATGGAAGACCATGTTCGCAATCGTGCGCACGGGCGGAAAGCAGTATCGCGTTGCCGCCGGAGACAAGATCGCCGTCGAGAAGATCGAGGGTGAGGCCGGCGACACCGTGTCGCTGGGCGACGTCCTGCTGGCCGGCGACGGCGGCGAGGTGAAGGATGCGAAGGGTCTGGCCGTTTCGGCCGAGATCATCGCCCAGACCCGCGGCGAAAAGGTCATCGTCTTCAAGAAGCGCCGTCGGCACAATTATCGCCGCCGCAACGGTCACCGCCAGTCGCTGACGCTGCTGCGCATCCTTGCCGTCGGCGACGCCAAGAAGGCCGCGCCGAAGAAGGAAGCCGCCGCTCCGGCCCCGAAGGCCGAAGAAGCCGCTGCCGCTCCGGTCGCCGAGAAGAAGGCTGCTGCGCCGAAAAAGGCCGCCGCGCCCAAGGCCGAAGCCCCCAAGGCTGAAACCGCCGAAAAGAAGCCCGCCGCCAAGAAGGCGGCCCCCAAGAAGGAAGCCTGAGCGCGGCAACGCGGCTCGGCCCCCGGAACGAAGTAAGGAGTTTAGGTCATGGCACATAAGAAAGCAGGCGGTTCGTCGCGCAACGGTCGCGACTCGCAAGCCAAGCGCCTTGGCGTGAAAAAGTTCGGCGGTCAGGAAGTGATCGGCGGCAACATCATCGTGCGCCAGCGCGGCACCAAAGTCTATCCGGGCGTCAACGTCGGCATGGGCAAGGACCACACGCTGTTCGCCACCACCGACGGCCACGTCCGATTCCATGATGGCAAGCTCGGCCGCAAATATGTGTCGGTCGATGCCATGGCGGAAGCCGCCGAATAAAGGCGACCTTGTACGGGTCGCCCATCAAGGGATGACCCGGAACGGTCCTTTCCGCCGACGCGGAAACAAAGTTCGAAAAGAGGGAGACGGGTCACCCCCGGACTCCCTTTTTTCTTGTCTGGAATCCCCGCGCTGGCGGGCAGGCGCGAAAATGGGGCCATCCATCTCCCTCCACACATCGCTGTCGTCAAAGCGTCACCATCTGGCGCCAGGGCGACAGGCATTGGGAGTAAAGACATGTTCGCGCGTACCGAAAGATTGTTGCTGCGGCCCGGCTGGCAGGAAGACGCCCCCGCGCTCACCCGTGCGATCGGTGAGGAAGCGGTCGTGCGCAATCTGTCGCGCGCGCCCTGGCCTTATGGCGAGGCCGAAGCGCAACAATTCCTGAGTCTGCCCGTCGATCCGAACCAGCCGCGCTTTCTGATCTTCGCACGCACCGGCGGCGCCCCGCGCCTCGTCGGCGGCTGCGGCATTGCGCCGAGTCAGGATGATGATCGGGGGCGCGACCTCGAACTCGGCTATTGGATCGCGCGGCCCTATTGGGGCCTCGGCTTCGCGACCGAGGCGGGGCGCCAGCTCGTTCGCATCGCGCGCGCGATGAACCTGCCCCGGCTCGGCGCGGCCCATTTCATCGATAACCCCGCCTCGGGCGCGGTGCTGCGCAAGCTGGGGTTCAAGCCGACCGGCCAGGTAGCGCAGCGTCACAGCGTCGCGCGCGGCGGCGCGGCGGCGTGCGCGCTGTTCGAAGAGGGCGATGGTGACGGCAGCAATGCCGTCACCCCCATGCGCGGCCGGATTTGCGGCGACGAGGATTTTCGCGAGAATATCCGCCTGATGGCGGCATAGGTCACTATGATCGCCGCTTAAAAAGCTGTGTTCCCCCGCGAAGGCGGGGGTCCATCTCCGACCGGCGCTATGTCGAACCGGCAGGAGAGGGGTCCCCGCCTTCGCGGGGACGCACGATACTCCTTTTGGAAGTTGCCTACCCCCTGAGTTTCCCCGCCATGCCGATGATGTCGTCGAGCGGATTGCCATCGCCGTCCATGTCGAGCATCTTGCCCAGCCCGCCCAAGCCTCCGCCCAGCCCGCCGGACGCACCGCCGCCGCCGCCGAGCAGGCTGCCCAGCAGGCCGCCGAGGCCGCCGCTCCCGCCCTGCGCCTGGCCGCCGCCCTGCTTTGCCATATAGCCCGCGACCATCATCGCGAGGATCGGCAGCATCTGCTTGAGCAGGCCCGAATCGAGGCCCGTCTGCCCCGCGGCATGGTCGGCGACGGTGCGGCTGACGTCCTTCGACCCGAAAATCTGGCCGAGCACATCATTGCCCTGACCGACCGGAGTCGGCTGCGGCGCGAGCACCGCGTCGAGCAATCCGCCACCGCCGAGCTGGCCGAGCAGTCCGCCGAGGCCGCCAAGCCCACCAGCTCCCGCTTCGGCGCCCGTCGCCTGTTTCTTGAAGCCGCCGAGGATCGCGGGCAGCAGCGCTTCGGCGCCCTGCTTCGCGACCGCGGGCGGCACGCCCAACTGGCTCGCCATCGCTTCGATGCCGCCGGCCTGCGCCAGGATGTCGGTCAGATTCATGCCTCAAATCTCCCTCTGCGGGCGCGGAGGGAACCGCCCCGATGCCCGCCCGTTATAGCAGGCGGCGGGTGAAGGAGCAGGCCTTCATTTCACTGTCATTTTCAGATGCCTAGGTCCATCCTGCGACCATGCGACTCGCCCGTCCGAAATCGACGCGCGGGCGCGGGCGCTTCATCCAGTGGGAGTCAATCGATGAGTATTTTCGGCAAGATCAAGGACGCGATTTTCGGCAAGGCCCAAGCGGCAGAGCCCGCCGCCCCGGCGGCGCCCAGCCCCATCGGCGCCGCACTCGACGCCGCGACCAGCGCGATGGCGACCGCCGCCGCGGCGCCCGTCGATGTCGACGCCATCCTCACCGCCGAGGCGGCCAAGGCCGGCCAGGCGCTCAACTGGCGCACCTCGATCGTCGACCTGATGAAGCTGCTCGGCATCGATTCGAGCCTCGACAACCGCAAATCGCTCGCACAGGAACTCGGCTATACCGGCGCGCTCGACGGCAGCGCCGAGATGAACATCTGGCTGCACAAGGCGGTGATGCGCGAACTCGCCGCAAACGGCGGCAAGGTGCCCGTCGACCTGACCGACTGATCCTGACTTCGCCCTCCCCTTCAAGGGAGGGCGGTGAGACTTGGGGATTTGTCCCCTGGTCGCAGCGGGTGGGGCCATCGGCCTGGCGCAAGACCGCGAGCCCCACCCCAACCCTTCCCCTAAGAGGAGGGGCTTATTACGGGTGGGCATTGACCGCACCGCGCCGCGCTCCCTAGACAGGTTTCACAAGAAACGAAGTCGCCAGGGAGTCCGTCCGTGCATCATCCGCTTTCCACCCCCGTCAGCCGTCGCCAGACGCTCGCCACTCTGGGTGCGGGCGCCGCAGGGGCCGCCCTCACCCGCCCGGCCGCCGCGCTGCAGGCGCCGCCGCAGGATGAAGCCGGCGCGCTGCTCGCATCGGTCGCCGATCATCTGCTTGCCCTCTCGCCCGAAGGCGCGACCGCGCTCGGCATCGACACCGGCGACCGCGCCGCGATGCGCGGACAACTCGGTGATCGGTCGGCGGCGGGGATGACCGCGGTCGCCGACACGCTGAAGGCCGACCTTGTCCGCGTTCGCGCTGTCGGCAAAGCGGGGCTCGACCACAAGACGCGCACCAGCCTGGCGGTCGTCGACAGCGCCTACAGCGTCGCGCTCGACGGCTTCGCGCAGCCCTATGGCGACGTCGCGGTCGGCGGCTGGCGCAACACACCCTATGTCGTGATCCAGAATGTCGGCGCCTATCTCGACATCCCCAAATTCCTCGACAGCGACCACCCGGTCAGGACGCCAGCCGATGCAGAGGCCTATCTGTCGCGCCTCAACGCCTTCCCCGGCGTGCTCGATGGCGAGACCGAGCGGCTGAAAGCCGCCGCCGGGCAAGGCCTGATCGCCCCCGGCTTCCTGATCGACAAGGCGGTCAAGCAGATGGAGGCGACCCTCGCTGACGCGAAAGCGGGCGGCGGGATGGTCGACAGCCTGGTCCGCCGCACCGGCGAGGCAAAGATCGCGGGCGACTGGAATGCGCGCTCGGCAAAGATCGTCCAAGGCCCGGTCGCGGCGGCGCTCGAACGCCAACTCGCCGAGCTGAAGGCACAGCGGCCGAAGGCGGTGATGGACGCGGGCATGTGGGCGCGCCCGCACGGCGATGAATTTTACGCCTGGGCGCTGCGCGCCTCGACGACGACGCGCATGACCCCCGACGAGGTCCATGCGATGGGCCGCGACCAACTCGCCGAACTGCACGGCCGGATGGACCCGATCCTGAAGAAACTCGGCTATACTCAGGGCTCGGTCGGCGACCGGATGAATGCGCTGGCGCAGGATCCGCGTTTCAAATTCCCCGACAACGACCAGGGCCGCGCCGAGATCGTCGCCTATATCCAGACCTGGCTCGGCAAGATTCGCGCGCAATTGCCGCGCGCCTTTCGCACCTTGGTAAAGGGCAATGTCGAGGTGAAGCGGCTGCCGCTGGCCGAGGAGCCCGGCGCGCCCGCGGCCTATGGCGGCGCGGGGTCGATCGACGGCAGCACCCCCGGCCGTTTCTGGATCAATCTGCGCACCACCGACCTCCACAGCAAATATTCACTGCCTGATCTGGCGATGCACGAGGCGATTCCGGGGCATGTCTGGCAGGGCGAATATGCGAACCAGATGCCGCTGATCCGCACGATGCTGGCGTTCAACGCCTATTCGGAAGGGTGGGCGCTCTACGCCGAACAACTTGCCGATGAGCTGGGCCTCTATGATGATTTCGAGGTCGGGCGCCTCGGCTATCTCCAGTCACTCGCCTTCCGCGCCTGCCGCCTCGTCGTCGACACCGGCCTCCACGCCAAGCGCTGGACGCGCGAACAGGGGGTCGATTTCTTCGTCAAGGAAAATGGCTCGAACCCGATCGAAGTCGCGAGCGAGGTCGATCGCTATTGTAGCTGGGTCGGCCAGGCGTGCGGTTACAAGGTCGGCCACAGCGAGATCGTCCGCCAGCGCGACCGGGCCGAGGCAGCGCTTGGCGCAAAATACGACCTGCGCGATTTCGACGATATTGTGGTCAAGGGCGGCAACGTCCCGCTCGACGTGCTGGCGCAGAATGTCGATGCCTATATCGCGGGGGCGGCGGCATGAAACGTCTGGTCGGCGCGTTCGTCGCCCTGCTCGTCGCGGGTGCGCCCGCACATGCGGCCGATCCCGCGACGCCGCCGGCCGACGGCACCCATGTCACGATCGTCACCTCGGACGTCGACCGCTTTTTCAAGCTCTATGATGATCCGGCGCTCGCGGCCGCACCCGATACGCTTGCGGCGCGCTATCTGGCCGGCGCGTCGCCGGGGCTGATCGAATTCATGAGAATGCGGCGGATCACCCCCGAACGGCTGGCCAAGGCACTCCGCGACAAGCCCGACGTCTTTCAGGCCGCACGCGGCTGCGCCGCCAAGCTCGGCGCGATCCGGCCGCGGCTCGTCGCCGCGACCGACCGGCTCGCGGCGCTATATCCGCAAGCGAAATTCCCGCCGATCACCATCGCGATCGGCCGCGCGACGACCGCCGGAACGGCGAATGCCAAGGGCCTCTATATCGGACTCGAATCGCTGTGCATGGCGAAGTTCATCGAAGCCGACGACGAGGATCGTTTCGTCCATGTCATTGCCCACGAATATGTCCATGTACAGCAGCCGCTGGCGCAAGTGGAGGACAGGGACGAAACGGTGTTGCACGCCGCGCTAGGTGAGGGCGCGGCCGAATTTGTCGCCGAACAGATGACGGGATCGGTCGCCTACCCCCTCCTCCACCAGTGGGCGAAGGGGCGCGAAAAGGAACTCGAAACCGCCTTCCTCGCCGAAAAAGACGGTCGGGCGCTCGATTCGCGCTGGCTGTACAACCAGCGGGGCACCGACGGCTGGCCGGGCGATCTTGGCTATTGGGTCGGTTATCGCATCGTCAAAAGCTACTACGACCGCGCGCCCGACAAGGCCGCAGCGATCAAGGCGATCATCGAAATGACGGACCCCGCGGCGTTCCTGGCGAAAAGCGGCTGGACTCCTGGGATGGCGCTTTGAACCCAGCGCCACCCCGGACCTGATCGGGCCGGATCAGGCCGCGACGGGCGCCTGCGGGGCGGCCTGGCGGACGCCTTCGTCGACATGGTCCGCGAACTGCGCGAAATTGTCGATGAATTGCTGCACCAGCGCCTCGGCGGTGCGGTCATAGGCTTGGCGGTCGGCCCATGCCTCGCGCGGGTCGAGCAGCGCCGCATCGACCCCCGGCACCGCGACCGGAACGAGAAAGCCGAAATTCGCATCCTTGCGGAACTCGGCATCGTTCAGGCTGCCGTCGAGCGCGGCGTTCAAGAGCGCGCGCGTCGCCTTGATCGGCATCCGCTTGATCCCGTCCATCGTCGCCATGCCGCCGGTCCAACCGGTGTTGACGAGCCAGCACTGGACGCCGCCCTTGGCGATGCGTTCTTTCAGCAGGTTGCCATAGACCGACGGATGGCGCGGCATGAAGGGCGCGCCGAAACAGGTCGAGAAGGTCGCCTCGGGCTCGGTCACGCCGATCTCGGTCCCCGCGACCTTTGCCGTATAGCCCGACAGGAAATGATACATCGCCTGGTCGGGTGTCAGCTTGGCGATCGGGGGCAGCACGCCGAAGGCGTCGGCGGTCAGCATGATGACGGTGCGCGGCACCGGCCCCATATTCGCTTCCGACGCATTGGGGATGAAGTCGATCGGATAGGCGCCGCGGGTGTTTTCGGCGAGGCTGTTGTCGTCGAGGTCGAGCGCGCGCGTATCGGAGTCGATCACGACATTTTCGAGCACGGTGCCGAAACGACGGGTGGTCGCATAGATTTCGGGCTCGGCCTCTTCGGACAGCCGAATCATCTTGGCATAGCAGCCGCCCTCGAAATTGAAGACCGCGGTGTCCGACCAGCCATGTTCGTCATCGCCGATCAGCGTGCGCGAAGCGTCGGCCGACAGCGTCGTCTTGCCGGTGCCCGACAGCCCGAAAAAGACCGCCGTGTCGCCGTCGGGACCGATGTTCGCCGAACAGTGCATCGGCATCACGCCATCGACGGGGAGCAGATAGTTGAGGATGCCGAACACCGACTTCTTCATCTCGCCGGCATAGGCGGTGCCGCCGATCAGCACGAGCTTTTCGGCGAAATTGACCGCGACGACGGTTTCGCTGCGCGTGCCGTGCCGCGCGGGATCGGCGCGGAAGCTCGGCAGGTCGATGATCGTATATTCGCTGGCGAACGCCGCCAGTTCGTCGGCCGTCGGGCGCACCAGCAGGGTGCGGATGAACTGGCTGTGCCACGCAAATTCGGTGACGATCTGGACCTGCACGCGATGTTCGGGCTGCGAGCCGCCGAACAATTGCTGGCGATACAGGCGATCGCGGCCGCCCAGATGTGCGAGAAAATCGGCCTTCAAGGTCGCGAAATGATCGGGAGTCATCGCCACATTGGTCTTGCCCCACCAGATGGTGTCGCGAGTCTCATCATCCTGGACGATGAACTTGTCCTTGGCGCTGCGGCCGGTGTGCTTGCCGGTCGCGACGACGAGCGGGCCATCCTTGGCGAGCAAGCCTTCGTCGTGGCGCAGCGCATCCTCGACCAGTCGCGCGGTGCCCCAGTTTTCGGCCACATCCGCCTTTGTCTCGACGGTGTCGGTGCCGATCACAAGCTTCGTCATTGTCTTCGCCTTTCCTCTGTCCCGTCAGCCCCTTTCGCATAGGTATGCAGGACATGTCATGCGAAAGCGATGGGCCCGCATGAACATGGGGTGCCGACAGGGCGCCGATTCCGAAATCCCGGTCGCGTTAGCGAGGATGCGGGGCGAGGTCAAAAGATTATAGGCGGAATCGCGGGCCAGCCGTGCGCAGTTGTCGCTGGGCGGCAGATCGGCTAGTTGGGCGACCAGGGTCCGCCCAATGGAAAGAGCATGACGGCAACCATCGCGCTGGTCGACGACGACCGCAACATCCTGCAATCCCTGTCGATCGCGCTGCAAGCCGAGGGGTTCGTCACGCGCGTCTATTCGGACGGCGAGGCGGCGCTGAAGCCGCTGATCGACAATCCGCCCGACCTGGCGGTGTTCGACATCAAGATGCCGCGGATGGACGGGCTTGAGTTGCTGCGGCGCCTCCGCGAGAAAAGCCAGCTTCCCGTCATCTTCCTGACCAGCAAGGATGACGAGATCGACGAGGCGCTCGGCCTTGCGATGGGCGCCGACGATTATATCGCCAAACCCTTTTCGCAGCGCCTGGTGATTGCGCGCATCCGCGCAATCCTGCGCCGCGTCGAGCTGAACCGCTCGCCCCCGAACGAGGATGACGAGCCCGTCGCCGAACCGATCACGCGCGGTCGGCTCAGCATGGACCCGGCGCGCCACAAGGTCGGCTGGGACGGCAAGGACGTCACGCTGACCGTCACCGAATTCCTGATCCTCGAAACGCTCGCCTCGCGCCCCGGCATCGTGCGCAGCCGCAACCAGTTAATGGACGCGGCCTATCAGGACGATGTCTATATCGACGACCGCACGATCGACAGCCACATCAAGCGCCTGCGGCGCAAGTTCCGCGAAGTCGATCCCGATTTCGACGCGATCGCGACTCTCTATGGCGCCGGATACCGCTTCTCCGATGACGGCTGATTCCAAACGGCCCGAAGGGAGCATCGCCGAACAGGAGGAGGCGCCGCTCGTCTGGTCGGCGCGCTGGTCGCTGACGACGCGCATCCTGGCGGTCAATATCCTGGCCATCATATTGTTCGGCGGCGGCTTCTTCTATCTCGACACCTATCGCAGCCGCCTCATCGATACGCGGATGGAGGTGATGGGCGACCAGCTCGCGCAGCTCGACGAAGCGCTCGAGGCGGCGCGGCCCGACCAACGCCACCACCTGATCGGCGAATTCACCCGCGCGACCGAGTCGCGGCTACGCTTCTACGACGCGGGCGGCCGCAAGATCGACGACAGCTTCGCGCACGCGCCGCCGACCTATACGCTGCGCGATCCCGAGCTTCAGCCGTGGAAGCGCGACGCCGCGCGCGCGATGGACCGCGGGATCGACTGGATCGTCGGCGCCCCCGCCTATCCCGATTTCGAGGAACCGCGGGTCGACCAGGGCACCGCCTGGCCCGAAGTCGTCGAGGCGATGAAGACCGGCGAGGCAGCGAGCCGTTTTCGCTATGCCCCCGAACGCACTCCGCTGCTCAGCGCGACGCGCATCGTCGACCTCGACACGCCCGAGGTGATGCTGATGACGCTCAACGCGCGCGACATCACCAAGACGGTGCGCGCCGAGCGCTTCCGCCTCGCGGTCGTCGTCGCGATGGTGCTGATCGCCTCGGTGCTGCTGTCGCTTTTCCTCGCGCGCACGATCGTCCGCCCGTTGCGCAAGCTGGCGCGCGCCGCAGTGCGGGTGCGGCTGGGACGCGCGCGCGAGGTCGTCGTCCCGCGCCTGCCGAGCCGCCGCGACGAGATCGGCACCCTCGCCCGCGCGCTGTCCGACATGACGCAGGCGCTTCGCGAACGCATCGACGCGGGCGAGCATTTCGCCGCCGACGTGACGCACGAGCTCAAGAATCCGATCGCCTCGGTCCGTTCGGCAATCGAGGGGCTGGGGCGCGGCACGACCGACGCGCAGCGCGCGCAATTGCTCGCCATCGCCGACGAGGATGTGCGGCGGCTCGACCGGCTGGTCACCGATATCAGCGACGCGAGCCGGATCGACGCGCAATTGTCGCGCACCCTGTTCGAGCCGATCGATATCGGGCTGATGATCGAATCGATGCTCGCGGGCCGCGCCGCGCGCGCCGGACAGGACGGACCGCGGCCGCGCGTCGCCTTCGCCCGGCCGCGCAAGGGCACGACTTTGGTGATGGGCGACGGACACCGGCTCGAACGCGCGATCGACAATGTCATCGACAATGCCATCAGCTTCTCCCCCCAATCCGGCCTCGTCTGCATCGCCGCGACGCGGCTGGGCGATGAAGTTCATATCCGCGTCGACGACGACGGTCCGGGCATCGACCCTGCGCAGCGCGAGGCAATCTTCCGCCGCTTTCACAGCGAGCGGCCCAATGGCGAGGCGTTCGGCCGCCACAGCGGGCTGGGCCTCGCGATCGCGCGGACGATCATCGAGGGGCATTCGGGAACGATCTCCGCCCGCGACCGCGACGATGGCCAGCGCGGTGCCAGCCTGCTGATCACCCTCCCTGCACGCGAGGGGCATGAAGCGGAGGGGTAAGGGTGCGGGCGTTCGGGAAAAAGGGTTCACGCGAATCCGTTGCCCTCGCCCGCCCAAAACGGTTTGCCGCCTTGCGGCCCCGCTTCGTCGCCGGTAAGCCCCGCTGATGTTTCCGAGCCGGACCAAGCCCGAGATCCAGAATATCCATGCAAGCTGCGTTGCGGCGGGCAGCGGCGGCGTGCTGATTCTCGGCAATGCGGGACAAGGCAAGTCCGACCTCGCGCTCCGTCTCATCGACCGCGGCGCGCGGCTCGTCGCCGACGATCGCTGCGACATCTGGTATGACCGCGAGCGGCTGTGGTGCCGCCCGCCCGAAACCCTCGCCGGCAAGCTGGAGGTGCGCGGGATCGGGATCGTCGACAAGCCGTGGACCGCGCCGGTGCCGCTGGCGCTCGCGGTGCGATTGACCGACCGTTACGACCGCATGCCGTCGGTGAATCAGGTCGAGATGGTGGCCGGCCATCCGTTGCCGGCGCTGCTGCTCTCGGCGTTCGAGGCGTCGGCGCCGATCAAGATATTGCTCGCGCTCGAACGCCTGGCGCCCGAACGATGAGTAGCGCCGCCGCCGAGCCGCGCCTGCTCCTGGTGACCGGCCTCTCGGGCGCTGGCAAGTCGACCGTACTCAAGGTGCTCGAGGATCTGGGCTGGGAGGTCGTGGACAATCTGCCGCTCGCGCTGCTCGAGGCGCTGATCGACGCGCCCGCGAAACGCAGCGAAGCCAGTCGTCCGATCGCGGTCGGGATCGACAGCCGCAGCCGCGGTTTCAAACCCGCGCGGCTGGTCAAGCGGATCAAGGATCTGCGCGAGGGCGGCGGCCGCGATATCCAGACATTGTTCCTCGACTGCGCGGGTGCCGAACTCGAGCGCCGCTTTTCCGAAACGCGCCGCCGCCATCCGCTGGCCGAGGACCGCCCCGCCGCCGACGGCATCGCGCGCGAACGCGAACTGATGGAGCCGCTGCGCCGCTGGGCCGAGCATGTCGTCGACACCACCAACTATTCGAGCAACGACCTGCAGCAGGAGGTGCGCCAGCGCTTCGGCGACAGCGGAGAGGGCGAACCGGTGCTCAACATATTGAGCTTTGGCTTTGCGCGCGGGCTGCCGCGCAACGCCGATTTGGTGTTCGACATGCGCTATCTGCGCAATCCGCACTGGGACACGGCGCTGCGCCCCGGCACCGGGCTCGACCCCGATGTCGCCGCCTATGTCATGGCCGACCCCGCCTATGAGGACAGCGTCGCGCAGATCGAGCGCCTGTTGCTGACCTTGCTGCCGCGGTATCGCGCCGAGGGCAAAAGCTATGTCACCATCGCCTTTGGCTGCACCGGCGGGCGGCACCGCTCGGTCCACGTCGCGAACCGTGTTGCCCAAACGCTACGCGCAGCGGGCCATGAACCGACCCTGACCCACCGCAACCTTGACTCCGCCCCGCAAGATGGGCTTGAGGGCAGGCCCCCGCCCGCATCTTCCGCCGGCGCTGGACAAGCATAAGGGTCTTGCATTTCATGGCCGTCGATAAAGCATTGCCGCTGCTGGGAATGGTCCTCGTCACCCACGGCCGCCTCGCCGAGGAAATGGTCACCGCGATGGAGCATGTCGTCGGCCCGCAGCGCGCGATCGCCACCGTGTGCATCGGCCCCAACGACAATATGGAAATGCGCCGCAAGGAAATCGCCGACGCGATCCGCAAGGTCGACGCGGGCCGCGGCGTGATCATGCTGACCGACCTGTTCGGCGGCACGCCGTCGAACCTCGCGATCAGCCTGCTCGAACATGGGCGGACCGAAGTGATCGCGGGGGTGAACCTGCCGATGCTGATCCGCCTCGAAAGCGCGCGCAAGGCGATGGACCTGCGCGCCGCGGTGATCGCGGCCAAGGAAGCGGGCCAGAAATATATCTCCGTCGCGTCAGAGATGCTGGGAGTGGGGCCATGAACGAAAATAGCGAAACGGTCGAGATCACCAACCAGCGCGGGCTGCACGCCCGCGCGAGCGCCAAGTTCGTGACCTTCGTCAGCCGCCTGCCCGAGACCGTCAGCGTCGAAGTCGAAAAAGGCGGCAGCCGCGTCAACGGCACGTCGATCATGGGGCTGATGATGCTTGGCGCCGCGAAAGGCGACAGCATCACGATCCACACGAAGGGCGACGGCGCCGACGCGGCGCTGCTCAAGCTCGTCGGGCTGGTCAAGGACAGTTTCGGCGAGGATTGAGGGCATGACCGCCCATCGCAGCCGCATCGAAAGCTTCTCCAATCCGCTGGTCAAGCGGATGCGCCTGCTGCGCGAGAAACGGCACCGGCGCGCCGAGGGGCTGTTCCTCGCCGAAGGGCTGCGTATCGCCACCGAAGCGCGCGAGGCGGGGGTGCTGCCGCACTGGCTGTTTCTTGCCGACGAAGGTGCGGGCCATCCGCTCGCGAAAGCGCTGGTCGAGGCGACCCTCGCCAGCGGGGGGGAGGTGATCGACACCACGCCCGCGATCCTGTCCAAATTGTCGGGCAAGGATAATCCGCAGACGATCGTCGGCATTTACGCCGAGCCGAAGACGCGCCTCGCCGACCTCGATCGCGCCGCCGCGCCGATCTGGCTCGTCGCCGAGCGGCCGCGCGACCCCGGCAATCTCGGCACGATGCTGCGCACCGGCGACGCGGTCGGCGCGGGCGGGCTGATCCTGCTCGATGACTGCACCGATCCCTATGCGGTCGAGGCGGTGCGCGCGAGCATGGGGGCGATCTTCACCCAGCGGCTCGTGCAGGCGCGCTGGGACGAGTTCCTGCCTTGGCTGCGCGGCGGACCGGGCGAACTCGTCGCGACCTGGCTCGGCGGCGACACGCAGGATTATCAGGCGGTGCGCTATGCCGCGCCGACCTTTATCCTGATCGGCAACGAATCGCAGGGCCTGCCCGCCGACTATGCCGCGGCCGCCGATGTGCGGGTGAAGATGCCGATGATGGGCAAGGCCGACAGCCTGAACGCCGCGGTTGCGGCGGCGGTGATGGCCTATGAGGTGCTGAACCAGCGGCGAAGCTGAACGGCGGTTGGCGAGGCCGTTCAGCGCGCGGCCATTCGCGGGCGCTTAACGGCGGCTTCGACAATCTCGTCATACCGGAGCAATATCCGGGTGACGTCGAACGAAAGGCTTTGTTGTGACACGCATCCTCCCCCTCATCGCCCTGCCGCTGGTCCTTGCCGGCTGCGCCGCTTCGGGCACCCCGCAGGCCCCCGGCGAAAAGCCCGCGCCAGCCGCCGCCTATATGGCGGTCGGCACCGAGCCCGGCTGGACGCTCGAGATCACGCCCGAGCGGCTGTCCTATGCCGGCGACTATGGCGAGACGAAGATCGCGGTGCCGAACCCCGGCGCGACGTCGGCAGCGAACGGCCAGACCTATGCCACCGGCCGGCTGTCGGTCGCCATCGAGCATCGCGCGTGCAGCGACGGGATGAGCGACCGCCGCTATGCCGACACGGTGCGCGTCACTGCCGACGGCAAGACTGTGCAGGGCTGCGGCGGCGCGATTCTGCCGCCCGACACGCTCGCGGGGTCGAACTGGACCTTCGTGTCGATCGGCGGGGCGCCCGTCGCGCCCGACCGGCCGACCTCGCTGGCGTTCGACGGCACGCGCCTCAGCGGCAGCGCGGGGTGCAACCGCTTTTCGGGCGGCTATACCGCCGACGGCCGGGCGCTGACCGCAGGGCCGCTGATGGCGACCAAGATGGCGTGCCCGGGCGCGGGAATGGATCAGGAACGGGCGTTCTTCAGCCTGATGGCGACGCCGGTCAGCATCGGCTTTCCAAGCGACGGTACGATGGAAATTACCGGCACCAATGGACAAACGGCGGTGTTGAGGCGCGCGATCTAGTCGTTCGCGCCGCTCGTGCCCGAAAGCTTGGCGAGCGGGCGCGCAGCCTGTTCGGCGACGGGGAGCGCCGGAATTTCGCGGTCCCCCGTCTCGACGTCGAGCGCCTCGAAGCGCTTGGCCTGCGTCAGCACCTGCGATTCGAAGCTGCCGACGAAGGCATTATAGGCCCCCGTCGCCTGGTCGAGATTCTTGCCGACCCGCGCGATATGCGATCCCATCACCGACATGCGCGCGTAAAGCTCCTTGCCCAGCATCGCGATCTCGCGCGCCTGCCCGGCGAGCTTTTCCTGTCGCCACACCGCCGCAACGGTGCGCGCGATCGCGATCAGGTTGGTCGGCGTTGCGAGCAGCACCTTGCGCTCGAACGCATAATCCCAAAGCTCGTGGTCCTGGTCGAGCGCCGCGGCAAGGAAATGCTCGCCGGGGACGAACATCACGACAAAGTCGGGGGTGTCGTCGAACTGGTTCCAATAGGATTTGGCGCCGAGCAGATTGACGTGCGTCTTCATCGCCGCGGCGTGCGCCGCGAGATGCACCGCCTTCTCGCCCTCGTCGACCGCGCCGAACGCATCCTGATAGGCGTTCAGCGAAACCTTGGCGTCGATGACGAGGTTCTGCCCGCCGGGCACCTTCACCACCACGTCGGGGCGCAGTCGCCCGCCATCACCGTCGGCGACGCTGACCTCGGTCTGGAAATCGGCATGTTCCGAAAGCCCGCAGCTTTCGAGGACGTTGCGAAGCTGCTGTTCGCCCCAGCGGCCGCGCGCCTTGGGCGCGTTGCGCAGCGCATTGACGAGCTTCGCCGCCTCACTCGACACGCGCTCGGTGCCTTCGCGCATCGCGGCGATCTGCCCGTGGAGCAGCCCGAACGCGTTCTGGCGTTCCGCCTCGACCTTGCCGACCGCGTCTTCATATTTCTGCAATCGGTCGTGGACGGGGGTAAGCAACGCCTTCAGATTCTGCCCCGCGCTTTCCTCGCTCTGGCGAAAGCGCGCGTCGGCGCGTTCGAGAAAGGCCTTTTGCGCCTCGCCGAGCATCACTTGCCCGACCTCGCGGAACTGTGCGGTGAGCGCCGCCTGCGCCTCCTTGAGTTGCGCGATCTGCGCTTCGTGCGCCGCATCGCGCGCCGTCTGCTCGGCGAGCAGCGCGGCCAGCCGGATGTCGGCGGCCTTGCGCGCTTCGGCCTCGGCCGCAAGGTCGGTCACCGCGACCTTGAACCGATCGGACAATCCGTCGCGCTCGGCCTTGAGCGCCCCCGCCTGCCGCCCGGCGAACAGCCAGCCAATCAGGCCCCCGAGAAACAGGGCGACGAAGGCGGCGAGCAGCGGCATGGCGTTCATGCCCGGAACATAGGACGAACAGCGCCCGTCTGGCTACCCGCTATTTGTCCATCGGCGGCCAAACCGGCGCATAAGGCCGGGGGCCGTCATATCACGATGGTAAAAAGGGCTCGATGGCCGATACTATCATCCCGAGTCGCCCGTTGACGGGTTGCCAAATCCGATCGGAGAAAATGATGAAGCACCGCGCCCTCGTCAGCCTGGTCGCCATCGGCCTTGTCACTCTGTGCGGTGCGGCGCAGGCCGGGGCGCCGACGCCGGACGCATCGCCGCCGAGCGCATCGGCCCGAGATGCGGCGGCAAACGGCGAGCAACAAACGGCGGCCGACCATCTGGCGGCACAATTCGCCGAAAGCTGGAATCGGCGCGATGGCAAAGCCTATGGCGACGCCTATTGGGACGATGCGGAGTTGGTCGATCCGTCGGGGCAGGTCTGGTCCGGCCGGGCGGCGATCATCCAGACCCACGTCGACCTGTGGAAAGGACCGGCCCGGGACACACATATGACGGCGCAGGTTCGCAGGGTTCAGTTCCTGACCGCCGACCTGTTCATCGTCGATATCGACACGGCGGCAAGTGGCTTCTCGCCGCCGCCGCCCGGAGCGCCGAACGGCGTGGTGAGAACGCGCCTCAAGCATGTCGTGCAAAGGCGAAACGGCGAATGGAAGATCCTCGCGTCGCAAAACACCTTCGTCGCGGGTCCACGATAGATCGGTGACCGCCTGGCGTTTTCCAATCAGGCGGAATCACCGGACGATTTAGAAAACGCGGATTTTTCCCATTCGGGGGGAAGAATCGCCCGATAGGCTCCGACATCGGCGGCGCCGCCGATCGTCACGCCCTGTGTGAGCAGCCAATAATGGCGCACGATCTCCGCCTGCTGCTCAAGCCCGTAGCGGGCGAGCGGCCAGCCCGGCTTCAGACTGTAATCATAGGTCGCGAAGGGGTGCCGCATCAGCACCAGATACCAGCGTCCGCGCTGCTGCGCCTGCCAGACGTGGGTCATCTCGTGAAGGAACAGCCCCTTCGCCTTGAGCTCCTCGGCCCGGCCGCCGACCGGACAGGCGAAATCGTCGCAATAGACGCCGCCCCTGGGGTGGAAATGCAGGTCGCCCATCGGCGCCATGACGATCCGGCGCGGCTGGAAGAATATCCATTTATAGTGGCACACCCGCACGCGCGCATAGTCGATCGCGGCGCCGAACACGGTCCGGGCGAGCACGATTTCTCCCTCGGTCAGGGGGCGCGACGGGCGCGGCATCAAGACCCCGTCATTGCGAGGAGCCAAAGGCGACGCGGCGATCCAGAGCGGGCCAGAGCGGGCGGGAACCAGCCTGGATGGCTTCGCTTAATGTGTCCCGAGCGCCTGCAAGACAGTCGAAGGGCTCGCAATGACGAAGAGGCGGGTACCACCCTTATTTCTTTGCCGCGTCGGCCGATCCATGATCCATCGCGCCATGATCCATCGTCATGCCGCCGTCGGCACCGTCGGCGGTCGGCGCCGGCTTGATCGGCAGGTCGAACAGGATGCGTTCATTGTCATTGTTGGTGAAGACGAAGGCCATCGGCAGCTTGCCCGCGCGCACCGCGGCGCCGTTGATATGCCAGATCATCAGATGCTTGCCACCCGGCTTGAATTCGAGCTTGCCCTTTGCCGGGACGGCGGCGCGGGCAAGCGGCTTCATCGTCACGATGCCGTTTTCCTTGACGCTTTCGTGCATCTCGACCCGCTGCGCGAGATCGGCGGTCACCGCGACCAGTTCGACGTCGCGCGGGCCGCCCTCGACGGTGAAATAGCCTGCCGCGGGGCTGTCGGGAGTCGCCCCCATCTGGATATAACCCGCGACGACGTTGAGCGGCTGCCCCGCGCCCAGATTCTTCTCGCACGCGGTCAAGCTGAGCGCTGTGGCGGCTATGGCGGCTATGGCAAAGGGCTTCATGATGCTTGGGACTCCCGAAATGCGTCAATTCTTGCACCCCAGATAAGCCGTCAAAACCCTTGTGCCAAGGCAAAGCGCACCTATATCGCCCCCATCAAATCAACGCACGGCGCGCCGTTTCAGAGCGCCGAATGAAGCAACAAGGACAAAAATACCCATGGCCAAAGTGATCGGGATCGACCTCGGCACCACGAACAGCTGCGTCGCGGTGATGGAAGGCGGCAAGCCCAAGGTTATCGAAAATGTCGAAGGCACGCGCACGACGCCTTCGATCGTCGCCTTCGCCAAGGACGGCGAGCGGCTGATCGGCCAGCCGGCGAAGCGCCAGGCGGTCACCAATCCCGAGAATACTGTTTTCGCGGTCAAGCGCCTGATCGGCCGCCGCTTCGACGATCCCATGACCAAGAAGGACATGGAACTCGTCCCCTATACCATCGCCAAGGGCACCAACGGCGATGCGTGGGTCAAGGCGGGCGGCGAGGATTATTCGCCGTCGCAGATTTCGGCTTATATCCTTCAGAAGATGAAGGAAACCGCCGAGGCCTATCTGGGCGAAAAGGTCGAGCAGGCGGTGATCACCGTCCCTGCCTATTTCAACGACGCGCAGCGCCAGGCGACCAAGGACGCCGGCCGCATCGCCGGCCTCGAAGTGCTGCGTATCATCAACGAGCCGACTGCGGCGGCGCTCGCCTATGGCCTCGACAAGACCGAGAACAAGACGATCGCGGTCTATGACCTTGGCGGCGGCACCTTCGACATCTCGATCCTCGAAGTCGGCGACGGCGTGTTCGAGGTGAAGTCGACCAACGGCGACACCTTCCTCGGCGGCGAGGATTTCGACAGCAAGATCGTCGAATATCTCGCCGACGGCTTCAAGAAGGACGAAGGCATCAACCTGCGCGGCGACAAGCTGGCGCTGCAGCGGCTGAAGGAAGCCGCCGAAAAGGCGAAGATCGAGCTGTCGACCGCGCAGTCGACCGAGGTCAACCTGCCCTTCATCACCGCCGACGCCAACGGGCCGAAGCATCTCGTCAAGACGATCACCCGCGCCGACCTCGAAAAGCTGGTCGAAGAGTTGGTCAAGCGCACGCTTGAACCGTGCAAGAAGGCGATCAAGGACGCCGGCATTTCGGCGAGCGAGATCGACGAGGTCGTCCTCGTCGGCGGCATGACGCGCATGCCGCGGGTGCGCGAAGTCGTGAAGGATTTCTTCGGCAAGGAACCGCACACCGGCGTTAACCCCGACGAGGTCGTCGCGATCGGTGCCGCGATCCAGGCGGGCGTGCTGCAGGGCGACGTCAAGGATGTGCTGCTGCTCGACGTCACCCCGCTGAGCCTTGGCATCGAGACGCTGGGCGGCGTGTTCACGCGCATGATCGATCGCAACACCACGATCCCGACCAAAAAGAGCCAGGTCTATTCGACCGCCGACGACAACCAGTCGGCGGTGACGATCCGCGTGTTCCAGGGCGAGCGCGAAATGGCCGCCGACAACAAGGCGCTCGGCCAGTTCGACCTCGTCGGCATTCCGCCGGCGCCGCGCGGCGTGCCGCAGATCGAGGTGACCTTCGACATCGACGCCAACGGCATCGTGTCGGTCCACGCCAAGGACAAGGGCACCGGCAAGGAACAGCAGATCAAGATCCAGGCCTCGGGCGGGCTTTCCGACGCCGACATCGACCAGATGGTCAAGGATGCCGAGCAGTTCGCCGAAGAGGACAAAAAGCGCCGCGAGGCGGCCGAGGCGAAGAACAACGCCGAAAGCCTGATCCACACGACCGAGCGCCAGCTCGAAGAGCATGGCGACAAGATCGACGCAGACCTGAAGGGCGAGATCGAAGCGGCGGTGGCCGAGGCCAAGACCGCGGTCGAAGGCGGCGATCCCGCCGCGATGACCGAAAAGTCGCAGGCGCTCGCGCAGGTCGCGATGAAGCTCGGCCAGGCGATCTACGAGAAGGAACAGCAGGCCGCGGCGTCCCCCGGCGCCGACGATGCCGGCCAAAATGCTGATGGGGCCAAGGCCGACGAAGATGTCGTCGACGCTGAATTCTCGGAAGTCGAAGACGACAAGAAGTAAGGCTCTCATCCCTATGCCGCTCGTGTTGAGCCTGTCGAAGCACCGACCTTCTTCCTTCGGGAAAGAACGGGCCTTCGACAGGCTCGGGACGGGCGGTTATGGGAAGCGAGGTTAGGGGCATCATGTCGCTCGACATCGATTATTACGAATTGCTCGAAGTCGAGCGCACCGCCGACAATGCGGCGCTCAAAGCGAGTTACCGCAAGCTGGCGATGCAATATCACCCCGACAAGAATCCGGGGTGTCACGACAGCGAAGCGCGCTTCAAGGCGATCAGCGAAGCCTATGACTGCCTGCGCGACCCGCAGAAACGCGCCGCCTATGACCGCTTCGGCAAGGATGGCGTCAACGGCGCCGGCGGTTTTAGTGGCGGCGGCAATGGTGATTTCGGCGACATTGGCGATATTTTCGAATCGATCTTTGGGTCGGCCTTCGGCGGGCGGCAGCAACAGCGCGGTCCCGCCCGCGGCGCCGACCTGCGCTACGACATGGAAATCCGGCTTGAGGACGCCTTCACCGGCTGCTCGCGCGACATCCAGGTCGACGTCGCCGCGCGCTGCGAGGCGTGCGACGGGTCGGGCGCGAAGCCCGGCACCAACACCAACCGCTGCTCGACCTGCGCCGGTCACGGCAAGGTGCGCGCGCAGCAAGGCTTTTTCATGGTCGAGCGCACCTGCCCGACCTGCCAGGGCGCGGGCGAGGTGATCGCCGACCCCTGCAACAATTGTCACGGCGAAGGCCGCGTCGATCGGCGCAAGACGCTGACCGTCACCATCCCGCCGGGGGTCGACGAAGGCACCCGCATCCGCCTGTCGGGCGAGGGCGAGAGCGGTGCGCGCGGCGCCGCGCCGGGCGACCTCTACATCTTTCTCCACATGGCGCGGCACAAGGTTTTCGAGCGCGAAGGCACGACGCTGTTCACCCGCGCGCCGATCAGCTTCACCACCGCCGCGCTCGGCGGGTGCATCACCATCCCCGGACTCGACCGCAAGGGGCACGAGATCAATATTCCTGTCGGCATCCAGTCGGGCAAGCAGCTTCGCCAGCGCGGCGCGGGCATGCCCGTACTCAACGGCCGCGGCCACGGAGACCTTGTCGTTCAGGTCGATGTCGAGACGCCGACGAAGCTGAGCGCGCGCCAGAAAGAGCTGCTTGCGGAGTTCCGCGAGACCGAAACCGGCGACGAATGCCCCGCGAGCCAGGGCTTTTTCGGGCGCATCAAGGAAATGTGGGACGATCTGACGGAGTGAGCTGTCCGTCGCCCCCGCCTGCGCGGGGGCGACGAGAGGTTTAGCCGATCTCGTCCCTCAATTCGTCGATCAGCGCCTTCACCTTCGGTAGCCGATCCTCCTCCTCATCAAGGATCGCGTGGAACGCGCGCCGCTTGATCACCGCCAGTTCGTCGGCGGGCATGGCGCGCTCGCCCGTTACGCTGCTCGATACGATGTCGATCAGCCGGTCGGCGCCGTGGAGGCGCCCCCAAAGATAGTCATTCTCGCGATAGGCGCGGCTGAAGAAGGCGCCGAAGCTGTTGAACTCGACCCCCTTGAGCATCGCCGCCGCGCCGCCGGTGCGAATCGCGGTCGCGTCGGACGGGGAGATGCGGTCGATCTTGATCGGGTCGAACTCGTCGAACCCCTCGCCCTGGAGCAGCGGCAGCGTCGCGATGTCGTAGAAAGGATAGCCGAGATAGGCGAGGAGCAAAGTGCGCCGGTCGTCCTTGGGCAGGCCGCCGAGCGCGTCGGCGACGAGCGCGTCGGCTTCCTCGTCGGCGTGGATCAGGTCGCGGTGCGCCGCGATGCCGTCGAGCCATTGTCCCGCATCGGCGTCGGCGGCCACGTCGATGCTGGCAAGCCAGCTGTCATTCTGGCGCTCGAGATAGACGCCGAGCGCGGTGAAGATCGCCTCGCGCATCGCGTCGCACGCCGGATCGCGTGTGTCGCGCTTTGCCTCGACCACGCGGTCGAGCTCGCGCGCTAAGAAGCGCAGACGGCGGATACGAAAGCCGAGGTCGTGGCTGCGGAAAAAGACCACCGCATCGTCGCTCGCCCCCGCGCCGCGGCGGCCCGAGAGCCGGTCGAGCCCGCGCGCGCGCGCCTCGTCCCAGATCGCGGCCCGCCGATTGCGACGGTGGATATCGCCTTCGGGGGGCGACAGCCGATCGACGACGCCGACCAATTCCTCGACGATCGCCGACAGTTTGACGTGACCATAGGGCGCAAAGGCGAAACCCGCGCGGACCGCCGCCTGATCCTGCGCCCTGGCGCGCCATTTCCGCAGCCTCGCCGCGGTCGGCGTGTCGAGGAAAAAGGTGGTGCCGAACAGCGCCGCCACCTGTTCCTCCACCTCGACCTTCATCGCGTCGACGATATGTTGCATGCGGCGGATACGGCGCGACATGCCCTCGATTGCCTCGACATTCTCGCGAATCGGCTGCTCGCGCGGGATTTCGGACAGCGCGCCGAGGATTGTCGAGAGGAAGCCGGGGAGCTTCGGCGCCCCCCCTTCGGGCACTTCGCCGGGCTTGCCGAAGCTGATCGCGCGATAGTCGGGCTTGGGATCAATATAGACGAAGCGTCGATCGACTTCGCGCCGCGCCGGCCGTTGCTTGAGCGCCGCGATCGCGGGGCGAAACGGCGCATTGGCGAGCACCGAACCGTCGATCAGCACGCGATCGGCCGGATCGCTTTCGCCGCCCGCGGGAAGCTGGGTGCGGATGAAGGCGTCGCGGGCGGGCCAGGCGATTCCGCGCCGGTGGAGCACCCAGTCGAGCTCGCGGAGCGTGAAGGGCGGAAAGGCGCCCGGAAAGCTTGCGGTCGCGCGCGCCGCGGCGGCGAGCCCCGGCACGTCGTCGAGGCTTTTCCCGGCGCGCGCATCCTGCCGGAAATGCAGCATCAGCCGATGCTCCTTTTCGGTGACGCGCGGCGGGCTGTTGAGCGACAGGGGGGCGCTGTGCCCCGCGAAATCGGTGACCGATACGAACAGGTCGACGGGCTGGCCCGCGGGCAGCAGCGCCGGCCCCTTCGGTCCTGCGTCCATCGCGTCGAAAGCGTCGAGCAGCAAATTCGAGAAAGTCTCGCCGCCGAACGGCGGCTCGAACCAGCGCGCACGGACGAAACGCGACAGCTTGGCGCGCACCTCGCCCTGCGCGCCTGCGCCGACCGTGCGATCGATGACGTTGCCGCGCCGCTTCATCGCCCAGCCGGCGATCGGCACCGCCCAGAATTTGGTCGCGGCCGACAGCGGCCGCGCGTCGGGGTCGAGCAGGCTGTCGACGTCGGCGTCCTTCAGCCACAGCTCGGTCAACGGATCGAGCGAGTGACCGCCGGCGATCGCGCGCGCCAGGAAAATGCCGTTGATCCCGCCCGCGCTCGCCCCCGCGACGATGTCGGCCAGCACCCGCAGCTTGACCCCGCTCCGCGCGGCGATCGCCGCGAGCAACTCGCCATAGACGCGGCCCGATCCGTTCTGCGCCGCGCCTTCGTGAAAAGCGCGCGAGGCCGCGGACAGCCGCCAGACCTCCTTGGTGATGCCGTGCATATAGACGGCGAGGCTGATGCCGCCGTAGCAAATCAGGGCGAAGCGTAGTTCCTTTTCGCGCATTGCAAGGGTGATAGCGCGCTTTGATGCCCCGCGTCACCCCGCTACGGCGACGTCCGATTTGGGGTGGGGAGCGGACGTTGCCAGTTCCTCCCCGGAACGGGGAGGTGGCAGCCCGCAGGGCTGACGGAGGGGTCGAAACCTCTCGTCAGAACGCACCGCTGCGACCCCTCCACCACCCTTCGGGCGGTCCCCCTCCCCGTTCCGGGGAGGAATTGGCAACGCCAGCTTTCGATCGAAAGCCGTCATAAAGATAGAGGTAAAATTTCTTGCATTTGCGATTGTGTCGCACTAGCGGCCACTCCGGAACAGGAGTTGAGAATGAATCGCAAATGGCTCGTCGCGGCGTTGCTCTCGAGTGCGCTTTCCACCCCCGCCTTCGCACAGGATGCCGCGCCCGCCGGTGACAAGGCGGGGCGGGACGACAGCATCGTCGTCACCGCGGCGCGCACCATCCTGCCGCCGAGCGCGCTGCCGCTGACGATCGACGTGATCGGCAAGGACAGCCTCGACCAGCAGCTCGCGATTTCGGGGTCGGTGACCGATGCGGTGTCGAACCTCACCCCCAGCTTTTCGCCGACGCGGCAGAAATTGTCGGGAGCGGGCGAAACGCTGCGCGGGCGCTCGCCGCTCTATGCGATCAACGGTATCCCGCAATCGACCCCGATGCGCGACGGCAGCCGCGACGGCTTCACGATCGACGGCTTCTTCGTCGACCGTGTCGAGCTGATCTATGGCTCGAACGCCTTGCAGGGGATCGGCGGCACCGGCGGCATCGTCAATCAGGTGACCGTCGGCGCGCCGAAGGAAGAGGGGCTCGGCGGGCGTTTCCTGCTGCAAGGCACCGCCGACGACGGCTTCAGCGGCGACGGCCTCGGCGGCAAGGTCGCGGGGCTCGTCCAATATAAGGCGGGGCGCTTCGACGCGACCGTCGGCGCGGCGTGGGAAAAGCGCGGCGCCTTCTACGACGGCGAGGGGCGCCGCGTCGGGCTCAACCTGACGCAGGGCGAGACGCAGGATTCGCGGACGCTCTCGCTGTTCGCGCGCCTCGGCTACGAGCTGTCGTCGACCGCGCGGCTCGACCTGATCGCGAGCCGCTTCGAGATGAAGGGCGACGGCGATTATATCGCGCTCGCGGGCGATCGGCTGACCGGGGTTCCGACAAGCGCGGTGCGCGGCGGTCCGCCGGGAGAATCGGCGCAGAACCGCACCGAAAGCGTTGCTCTGTCGCTGACCGACACCGACCTTGGCGGCGGCAATTTCGTCAGCCAGATCTTCTTCAACCGCAGCCGCGACACCTTTGGCGGCGAAGTGAAGACGCAGGCGACCTTTCAGGATCCCGCGCTCGGCCCGGTCGGCACCCTGTTCGACCAGTCGCAGAACCGCAGCCGCAAATTGGGCGCCAAGTTCAGCTATGAGCGCGCCGTCCCCGGGTTCGAGGCTCTGACCGTCACGCTCGGTTTCGACGCGCTCGTCGACAAGACCGAGCAGGCGCTGATCGCCACTGGCCGCGTCTGGGTGCCGCCGAGCGATTTTCGCAGCCTGGCCCCTTTCAGCCAGGCCAACCTCAAGCTGTTCGACGGTCTCGTTCGCCTTGCCGGCGGGGTGCGCTGGGAAAATGTCCAGATCAAGATCGACGATTACCACACCCTCGCCTCGACCACCTTCGTCGCCTGCACGGCCACCGTCACCACCAATTGCGGCCTGCCCACTTATGGCGGAGTCGCCGTCGCGGGCGGCAAGCCCAAGTTCGACGACCTGCTGATCAATGGCGGCATCATCATCGAGCCGTGGCAGGGCATCCGCGCCTATGCGAGCTATGCCGAGGGTTTCACCGTCCCCGACATCGGCCGCATCACCCGCGCGGTGAAAGACGGCGGAATCGACATCGACAATTTCCTCGACATCTCGCCGATCGTCTCGAACAACCGCGAGATCGGCGTCGAGGTGAAGCGCGGGCCGCTCGACGCGACCGCCACCTATTTCTGGTCGTCGAGCGACAAGGGCCAGCTGCTGATCGCCCGCCCCGACCGCATCTTCGACGTCCAGCGCCAGCGCGTCGAGATCGAGGGGCTCGAGGTCAATGTGCGCGTCGCGATGCCGATCGACGGGCTGAAGCTCGGGGTCGGCTATGCGCATATCCAGGGCAAATATGACAGCGACAGCGTGAACCCCGACGGGATCGTCGACACCGACCTTGACGGCACGAACATCTCGCCCGACCGCCTGAACCTCAACGCGAGCTACAACAAGGGGCCGGTCTCGGCGCTGGTGCAGACCCAATTCTTTCTGGGCCGCACCTTCCACGGCAAGGCGAACCCCGATCCGCGCAACAGTTTCGGCGGCTACGCCATCACCGACGCCAGCTTGCGCTATCAGACCGGCTTCGGCGGGCTGAGCCTCAGTGTCCAGAATCTGTTCGACAAATTCTACATCGACTATTCGAGCGACACGCGGCTGCCGACCGATAATCTCGCTTATTTCGCGGGGCGCGGGCGCACCTTCGCGCTGGGGTGGGATTACCGGTTCTAGGATGATGAGCCTGCTCGACACGCTCCACCGCTGGACCGGCGGCCTGATCGGCCTTCTGCTCGCGCTGATGGGCCTGTCGGGCACGATCCTGCTCCACGAGAATAGCTGGATCGCCCTGCCGCACGCGAACGATCCGCTGCGCGGCGACCTGCCGACGGTCGTCGCGGCGACCGAACGGCTGATGGCGATGCCGGGCGCGCAGGGCATCATCTATGCCGACGAGCGCTTCGGGCTCCACCAACTCCGCTTCGGCAAGCAGGCGGGTGCCTATGCCGCCCAGTCGGGCGACATCGTCACCCGCTGGGCAAGCCAGTGGGAGCGGCCCGAACTGTGGATCTTCGACTTCCATCACCATCTGTTTGCGGGCGACAACGGCGAGTGGGTGATCGGCATCGCGGGGCTTTGCGGATTGTTCTTCATCGTCACGGGCGTGATCCTGTGGTGGCGGACGCGGCGCACCTTTCGGCCCCGTCTCTTGCCCAAGCGGATGAGCCGCCCGTCGATCCTCTGGCACCATCGCGACCTCGGCATCCTGGCAGCGCCCCTGCTGCTGCTGTCGGTGGTCACCGGCACGATGATGATCTTCCAGCCCTTTGCGGCGATCGTCATCGCACCGTTCGGCCCCGTGGCCGAGACCGCGAAGGCGCTCGAACCGCCGCGGTATAAGGGCGGGCCGCTCGCCGCAAAGCCCGATTATGCCGCGATGCTCACCGAGGCCCGCCGCCGCTTTCCCGATGCCGAGTTCCGCATCCTCAGCCTGCCGCGGGGGGCGGGCGACCCGATCATGCTGCGGATGCGCCAGCAGGCCGAATGGCTGCCCAACGGCCGTTCGACCCTGTGGTTCGACGCCGAAACCGGCAAGCTGCTCGGCGCGCGCGACGCGCTCGCGATGCCGCCGGGGGCGCAGGTCTTCAACATGGCCTATCCGGTCCATTCGGCGAAGGTCGGCGGGCTGCCGTGGCGGCTGGTGATGAGCGTGTCGGGCCTATCGCTGACGATGCTCGGCAGCTTCGCGGTGTGGACCTTCTGGTTCCGCCGCCCGAAAGCGGCGAAGTGGCGGGTGAAGGCGGCGGCGCTGGCTTCGGCCTGATCGTCGCCCGCGAAGACGGGGGCGACGGTTTACTCGTTCGAAAACTAAACAGCCTATCCACCTCGCTTGCATAGCTTTTCGGCCCCTGGGGGCTATCCAAAGCGGGCAGGGTAGCGCATAGGGCCGCCGCAATGCACAAAATGACCGAATCCCCCCAGCGGCGCCGTATGCCCGGCGACCGCGAAATGGTGTTCATGATGGCGATGGTCATGGCGCTGAACGCACTCGCCATCGATTCGATGCTCCCCGCGCTGCCCGCGATCGGCGAGGGGCTGGGGGTCATCGTCGCGAACGACCGGCAATATGTCATCTCGACCTATTTGTTCGGGATTGGCGCCGGGTCGCTCGTCTATGGCCCGCTCTCCGACCGTTTCGGACGCAAGGGCGTCCTCGTCCCGGCGCTGTTCGCTTATGTCGCTTTCTCGATCGGTTGCGGGCTCGCGACGAGCTTTCCGATGCTGCTCGCGCTCAGGTTCGGGCATGGGCTGATCAGCGCCGCGCTGGGCGTGACGGTCGTCGCGGTGATCCGCGACCTGTTTTCGGGCGACGCGATGGCGAAGCGGCTGTCGATGATCTTCCTGGTCTTCATGATCGTCCCCGCGATTGCGCCGACGATGGGGGCGGGAATCACCGCCTTTGCGAACTGGCGCGCGATCTTCATCGTCCTTGCGGTGATGGGCTGTGTCATGCTGCTGTGGCTGCGCCGTCTGCCCGAGACGCTGGCGCCCGAGGATGTCCGTCCGCTCGATGCGCGGACGATGATCGCGGGCTGGGCGACGGTGACGCGGCACCGCCGCGCCGCGGGTTATATGGTGGCCTCGGCGATGATGCAGGGTGCGCTCTACGGCTATCTCAACAGCAGCGAGCAGATCATCGCCGAGGTGTTCGGGGCGCAGAGCTGGTTCCCGCTGGTCTTCGCCTGCGTCGCGGCGGGAATCGCGATCGCCAATTTCTCGAACGCCGCGATCGTCGAGCGCTTTGGCGCGCGCCGGGTGTCGCAAAGCGCGAGCTTCGCCTTCATGGTGACCTCGATCGTCCAGATCGCCGTCGCGATGAGTGGCGCCGAGACCTTGTGGATGTTCACCGCGTTGATGATGGTCAACGTCGGCCTGATCGGTTTCATCGGCAGCAATTTCGGATCGATCGCGATGGAGGATTTCGGTCATATGGCGGGCGTCGCTTCCTCCTATCAGAGCTTTGCCAAGACGTTGCTTGCCGCCGCCATGGGGGCGCTGATCGGCCAGCTTTATGACGGCACGACGCTGCCGCTCGCCTATGCCTTCCTCGTTTCGGGGGTGGTCGGGCTGGCGTTCGTCTTCTGGGCCGAGCGCGGCAAGCTGTTCACGCGCCCCGGAACGGCGCCGAAGTCACCCTATTGACGCCAAAAAAGAAAGGGGGCCGAAGCCCCCTTTCGCATCTCTATTAGCTGAACGAAGGAGCGGGCGGAACCGGCGGCGGCGGCGCGTCCGGGTCATCCTCATGCACTTCGACGATGCCTTGGCCGACATGGCTCTTGCGATAGCCATAGAGGAAATAGACGACCAGACCGATGCCGCCCCAAACCGGCAGCACCAGCTGCGATTCCAGCGGCAGGTTGAAGAACAGGCCCACCGTGCCGAGGATCGTCAGCGGCGCGACGATCCAGATAAACGGGGTCCGGAATGGACGGTGCCGCGCCGGCTGGGTCCGGCGCAGGACGAGCACCGCAATCGCGACCATGAAGAAGGCGAACAATGTTCCCGAGTTCGAGATGTCGGCGAGTTTGCCGACCGGAAGAAATGCCGCGAAAATGGCGACCGCGACGCCCGTGATCATCGTGACGATGTGGGGCGTCTTCCAGCGCGGGTGAATGGCCGAAAGTTTCTGCGGCAACAGCCCGTCGCGCGCCATCACGAAGAAGATGCGCGTCTGGCCGAACAACATGATGAGGATGACCGAAGGCAAGGCCAGGAAAGCCGCAAGGCCGATGAGGTTGCCGAACCAGGGATAACCGATTTCGCGCAGGACAAAAGCCAGCGCTTCCTTCGAGCAGACGAGCGGCTCGTTGCCGGCGGCGAGCAACGACTGGCACTGGGCGGCGAAGACGGTGGTGCCGGGCTGGATCACCTCGCCGGCCGCGCCGACGATCGGCTGTGCGCCGACCGTCCCGATCGCCCCCGCCGCGACGAGCAGGTAGAAAATGGTGCAAATGCCAAGCGATCCGATCAGCCCGATCGGGACGTTGCGCTGGGGATTTTTTGTTTCTTCCGCAGCCGTGGACACCGCGTCGAAGCCGACATAGGCGAAAAAGATCGATGCGGCGGCGCCGACCGCGCCAAGACCCGTTGCGCCGCCGTTGCCGAACCAGCCATTGGGGAGGAAGGGGTCAAAATTCTGGCCCTTCATCATCGGTAGGGTCAGCACGATGAACATCGTCAGCGCGGTGACCTTGATGGCCACCAGCACGGCGTTGACGCGCGCCGATTCGGTCGTGCCGATCATCAGCAGGAGCGTGACGAGGAGGGCGATGACGAGCGCGGGAAGGTTGATGAAACCGCCGGGCGCATAGGTTCCGACCGTCAGCCAAAGCGGCAATTCTATCCCGGCATTTGCCAATAGTCCGACGAAATATCCCGACCAGCCGACCGAAACGGCACTGGCCGCCACGGCATATTCGAGGATGAGAGCCCAGCCGACCATCCAGGCGAGAAGTTCGCCCATGACCGCATAGGTATAGGTATAGGCGCTGCCCGAAACGGGGACCATCGAGGCCAGTTCGGAATAGCAGAGCGCAGCGACGGCGCAGACCAGGCCGGCGATGACGAAACTCCACATCATGCCAGGGCCCGCCTTTTGCGCGGCCTCGGACGTCAGCACGAAAATGCCGGTCCCGATGATCGCGCCGACGCCCAGCAGCGTCAATTGTATCGGCCCCAATGTCCGCGTGAGCGATTTCTTTTCGGCCGTCGCCAAGATGGCGTCGAGCGATTTGACGCGACCAAATATCATGCGAATATCCCCTTGTGGGGCGCCCGTGCGGCCCCCTCTCCTGGCAGCGCAGACTAAACGCTCCGCGCGTCAGCGCAACTTAATTTCAGAGGCGCGGCGCACGCTCTATCGCACCGTGAAGCGCACACGGTCGATCATCCGCCCGCCGGGATCGACGAGCGCCAGCATGTGGGCGCCGGGGCGGGGCAGGATTTGCGGGCCAGCGTCGGCGTCGCCGAGCGGCTTCTTGTCGAGGATCAGGCGAAAGCCCGCGACGTCGCCGCTGACGAGAACCGCGAGGCTTTGGCGATCGAGCGGGATGTCGGGGTCGAGCGCATAGACGCTGCCGCTGACCGGGCTGGTGATGCGCGGGCGGCGCGCGGCCTGGGGCGCCGCGGCGATTTCGCTCTGCGCGGTGCCGCGGAGGAAATATTCGCGGCGCGGCGGTTCGCGGGTGCCGGGAAGCGTGACCGGGCGGACCTCGACCCCCGCGGGCCTTTTCGGGGGCTGGCCGGGGTGTCCCGCGTGGAGCGCCATCATCACGTCGCGCCACACCGGCGCGGCGCCCGACGTGCCCGAAACGGCGCGCATCGAATCGCCCTCGAGATTGCCGACCCAGACCGCGACGGTGTAGCGGTCGGACCAGCCGACGCACCAATTGTCGCGCATGCCCTTCGAGGTGCCGGTCTTTGCCGCCGCCCAGAAGGGGAGGCGCAGCGCGCTGTCGGCGCCGAAGGCGTCGGCGCGGGCCGAGGCGTCGGCGAGGATGTCGCCGACGATGAAGGCGGCGCCGGGATTGACGATCTGGCGCGGATGTTGGCGAAAGTGCTGCGTAGAGACGAATCGGACTGGCGACCACTTTCCTAGATTCGCCAATGTTCTGAAGGCGTTGGCTTGTTCTACCAGCGAAACTTCGGCCGAGCCCAAAGCGAGGCTGAATCCGTAATATTCGCCGTCCTCGACGAGGCCGTGATAGCCGAGCGTCCACAGGCGGTCGCGGAAAAGCTGGACATCGTCGATGACGAGCGTCCGCACCGCGGGGACATTGAGCGAAGAGGCGAGCGCGTGACGGACGCTGACCGGCCCCTGGAAGTTGTGGTCGTAATTCTTGGGCACATAAAGGCCCGAGGCGGTGTCGAGCTGAACCGGGCTGTCGTCGAGGATCGAGGCGGCGGTCAGCCAGCCATGCTCGATCACCTGCGCATAGAGATGCGGTTTGAGCGTCGAACCTGCCTGCCGCCGCGCATTGGCGCCGTCGACCGCGGCGGCGGTCGATTTCAAACCGACGCCGCCGACATAGGCGAGGACATCGCCGGTGGCATTGTCGAGCACGACGACCGCGCCGTCGCGCACCCGGCCCGGACCGAGCCCCGCGAGCTGGCGACGCAGCGCGACGATCGCGGCGGTCTGGATGCGGCGGTCGATGGTGGTGGTGACGCGCTTGCCGGGCCGATCGAGCAGGCGCGTCGCGAGATGCGGCGCGAGCCCGGGGTCGAAGCGCGCCGCCTGCTCGCCCGAGACGAGCGTCGCGGCGGCGGCGTCGATCGCGCCGCAATCGGTGGCCCTGGCGATACGGCAGGCACGGCGGGCGAGCGCGTCGGCCTTCGCGGCCGGGTTGGGAAGCAGGCCCGCGAGCAGCGCGGCGTCGGTGCGGTTCATCTGCGCCGGCTTCTTGCCGAACAGGCTCTGCGCGCCGGCGCCGATCCCCTGCGCTTCGCCGCGCAGCGGCAGGAGATTGAAATAGGCCTCGAGCATCTGTTCGTGCGTCCAGGTCGATGCGAGCGCCTGCGCGGCGCGCATCTGGCGGATCTTGGCGAGCCAGTCGCGCCGGCCGGGCTGGGCGAGTGCGGGGGCGAGGAAGGCGGCGAGCTGCATCGGCAGCGTCGAGGCGCCGCGCGTGCTGCCGCCCGCCCCCCCCATCGTCAGGCGCGCGCGTATCGCGCTGGCGATCGCAAGCCAGTCGACCCCGCCGTGCGACCAGAAGCGATGGTCCTCGGCGGCGACGACGGTGTCGCGCAGCGCGGGGCTGATATCCTTCAGCGGCACCCAGGCGAGACGGCGGCGCTCGAAATTGACGCGCTCGCTGTCGAGCAGGCGGCCGTCGCGGTCGTAAAGCCACGCCTCGCTGGGTTTCCAGTCGGCGCGGACGGCGGCGTAATCGGGCATCGCCGGCGGACGGGTGAGGAGATGCGCGATGGTGACGAGAATGAGCGCGGCGAGGGCGAGCCACGCCAGCGCGTCGAACCAGCGGCGTTTGCGAGGATGTTTCCCGCCTTCAACCGTCTTTGCTGAACTCGTCATGCTGAACTCGTTTCAGCATCCATGGCCCGGCATCGCCTTCGGCGCGGCGCGGGCGGCGAAGGCAGGCCATGGACCCTGAACCAAGTTCAGGGTGACGAGACTTGGATGAAGGCGGCGTTCTATATTTCCCGTTCGCATCGAGCGAAGTCGAGATGCCCATCGGTCGCGCGCGCCTTCGGGGTGTCTCGACTTCGCTCGACACGAGCGGAAAAGGGAGAAACGGTTTCTCATCACCGCGCCGCAGCCGCGACCGTCATCGGGGCGTTGGGCCACTGGCCGCGGATCGCGGGCGAATACATCGCCTCGACCCGCGTCGGCGGCAGGGTGAAGCGTCCCGAGCCGTTCAAGCGCACGACATATTCGACCGCGTGGGTGCCCGCGGGCATCCAACCATAATAGCCGCGCCAGCTATCGTGGCCGCGTTCGACATAGCTCGGCTGTCCATTCGATCCGTTCGCCTGCGCCGCGAGCATGTCCGACTGGCCGCCGAGGTTGCCGACGATCGTCGCGCCCGGCGGGATCGGGTCGTTGACGACGACCCAGGTCCGGCCGGCCGCCGCGACGACCTCGATCCGCACCTTGATGACGTCGCCGCGCGTCAGGTGACTGGGGTCGGCGGCCTTGACGATGCTGACCGAACGCTTGATCCGGTAGCCCGCGTTGAGCGGTTCCTTGAGCGGGACCGCCGCCTTGACGCTGACCGTCGCCCATGGCGCGCCGGTGCCCTCATGGCTGAGGCTCATCGTCGCCGCCGCGAGCGCGACGCGCAGCGGCGAGGGGGTTTCAGCGGGGAGCGGCCAGCTTTGCGAGGCGGTGGCGCCTGCGAGGCTGATCTTCGTCACGCCGGTGATCGCGCTTGCCGGATAGAGGGCGGCGAAGCGGCGGACGGTGACCGCGCCCCACGCATTGGCGGGGGTGGTGTCCCAATGGCCCCTGCGCTGGCGCTGCGCGACACCGACCATCAGCTTGCCCGCGTCATCCTCCCACCCCTTGCGGCCGAGCACGGCTTCGAGCGTCTTGATCGCCATTTCGTCGCCGCTCGACATCATCCACCACGGCGCCTTGGCATCGTCGACGAGGTCGAGGCGCGTGCCTTCGTAGACGAGGCGCTTGCGAAGTTCGGCTTCGGCCGCGGTCCTGAGTGCCGCTGCATTGCGCACGCCCGGCGTGCGTTCGATGGCAACGAGCCAGTCGGCGAGGGTGCCGGTCGCCATGTCGGCGGGCGCCATGTCGATCGCCGCGACAAGCCCGGCGTTCGACGCATTGTTGCGCGCGAGCGCGGCGAGCGCCGCGATGCGGACCGGGCGGATGTCATAGGGGCCATAGCCCTTGCGGGTCAGCCGTCCTTCGATCACCGCTTGCAGCGCCTTGACCATCCTGGCCTTCGAGGCCTCGGGGATGGCGAAGCCGTTCGCCGCGGTGATCGCGAGGACATAGGCGGTGAGTTCGGGCGAACCCTCGATCCGGTCGCTCGGCCAGTAACGCAGCAGCCCGTCGTCATCGAGATAGGTCGGCATCGCCCCGGCGAGCGCCTGCCACCGCCCGAGATCGCCGAGCGCGATCGCGCGCGAGGTCGATTGTTCGAAGCAATTATAGGGGTAGATCGCCATATAGTCGCGCACCCCCGCGAGCGGCGGCGCGAGCGTTCCCGCGAGCGCGATGTCGACATGGCCGCCGGGCAGCGCGCCCGTCGGGATCGCGATCGGCAGCGTGGTGTCCGGACCGACGCGGAACAGGCTGGCGGCCCAGGTTTCGACCGGCACCGCGGGCTCGACACTCTGTTCAAAGACGAGGCGGTCGCGCGCCTTGCCGTCCTTCGACACCGCATCGACGGTCCACTGGATCGGGCCGACCTGCTCGGGCGCGGTCATCGACCAGCTGATCGGCACCGCGCCGCCCGCCGGGATCGTCACGGTGAGCGGCGGCGCGGTCGCGACCGCGGGCGACAGGGTCGCCGTCGCGGTGACCGTCATCTCCTTGTCGGTGCCGTTACGGAGCGTGAAGCGCGCGTCGAAGACATCGCCGGTGCGGACGAGATCGGGGAGGCTGGCGAAGACGCCGAGATCCTGCACGGTGCGCACGCTCGTCTCACCGGTGCCGAAATATTGCGAGCCGTCGGTCGCGATCGCGACGAGGCGGAAGGCCGAAAGATTGTCGGACATCGGCACGTCGATGCTCGCGCGGCCCTTGCTGTCGAGCGGGACATGGCCCTGCCACAGCAGCACGGGTTTGAAATCCTCGCGCGTCAGGCCCGACAGGTCGCCGCCGCCACCACCACCGGGTTCGAGCGCCTTGCGGCCGTAATGGCGCTTGCCGACGACCTGCATCTGCGCGGTCGAGGTGAGGACGTCGAGCGTGCGTTCGCCCATCATCGCGTCGATCAGCTTCCAGCTTTCATTGGGCGCGAGCTGGAGCAAGGCCTCGTCGACCGCGACGAAAGCGACGTCGGCGCCGGCCGCGGGCTTGCCGGTGGGGGTCTTGACCTCGATGCCCACTTTGGCGGTTTCGCGGATCGCGTATTTTTCCTTGTCGGCCTTGACCTTGACGCCAAGCTGATGGCCTTCCCAGCCGACCTTGGTCCGCGCGATGCCGAGGCGGTAGCTCGGCTTGGCGAGGTCGACGAGCGCGGTCGCGGGCGCGCCTTCGCTCTTTTCGATCTGGAAACCCGCGGCGCGTTTCAGCTTGCGGAACCAGCCTTCTTCGCCGGTGACGCGGCCGCGCACCGCCATCACCGAGACATAGACGTCGGGGGCGTAGGTGGCGGGAAGCTTGACCTTCACGACCGGATCGGTGCCCTTCAAGGGCACGACGAAGCTGGAGAGCACGCCCTCGCGCTCGACGGTGACGAGCGCGGTCGCTTCGCGGAACGGCATGCGGACCTGGAAGCGCGCGGTGTCGCCCGCCTTGTAGCGCGGCTGTTCGGGGATGACGTCCATGCGGTCGCCATTGTCGCCGCCGAACCACCAGTCATCGTCGCCCGCGAGCCAGACCGAGCGCACCGCGCGCGCTTCGTTGCCGTCGGCGTCCTGGGTGGTCGCGACGACGCTGATCTCGCCCGAGATGCCGGGCGCCATCGCGCAGCTTGCGCGGCCGAGCCTGTCGGTCGTCGCGGTGCAACCGGTCGCGAGCTTGGTCGTGCGCATCTGGTTGTCATAGGCATAGAAGCCGCCGATCAGGCGGCGCCGCGCGGTGATGATCTCGCGATTGTAGAGCGCGACCTGGATGCGCTGGCCCGAAATCGGCTTGCCGTCGAGGTCGAGCGCGACGAATTTGAGGCGCAGGTCGTCGTCGCGCATCAGCCAGCCGTCGGTCTTGAGCCCGAGGCGGACCGCCGAAGGGTAGAGGGTGATGCGGCGGCTGGAGGTCAAAGTCTCGCCGTTCGCATCCTCATAATCCATCTCGACCGCCATCTGGGTCGGCTCGACGATCGGCTGATCGACGGTGATATGGGTCGTCGCGGTGCCGTCGGCGCCGAGCGTCAGCGGCAGCGAGCGCGCGAGCGGCATGTCGGCCGCGGGCTCCTCGCCGCTGTCGTCGAGCTGGATCACGCCTTCCTTGACCGGCTGGCCGTCGAAATCCCAGTCGCGATAATCCTCCGGCGCGGCCCAGGCGGCGCGGAAATTGGTGCGAAGCTCGACCGGCAGGCCCGGTGCCGGGCCGCCCGACAAATAGCCGACGAACAGCGACAGCGGCACCTGCGCCGGGCGCACGAGCGACGCCTTCGGCCCGGTCACCGTCGCCTTCATCGTCGGCAGGCGATATTCATCGACGCGCACCGACTGGTCCGACCAGATGCTCCTGTCCTTGCCGTCCTTGTCCTTGGTGACGAAGACGAGCTCATAATCGCCCATCGGGGCCGAGGCGGGGACGTTCCATACCGTCTCGCCGCTGCCGCCCGCGTCGATGGCGAACGGCATTTCGAATTCGGTGTCCGAGCCGCGATGGACGAGGCGGAGCTTGCCCGCCATCGGCTGCGGGGTGGAGAAGCCGGTGCCGACCGGGCGGCGCAGGATGTGCTTCATATGGACCGTCTCGCCCGCCTTGACGAGCGCGCGGTCGAAGAGGGTGTGGAGGATGTCGCTGCGTTCGGACCAGCCATAGGGCAGGTCGAAGTCATAGGGGCGGATGCCGTCGCCCCAGCCGGTGAGCGTGAAGCTGAAATCATCGCCCGCGCGCGCGGAAACCATCAGTTCATGGCCCTCGCTGTTCGCGGGGTCGGGATCCTTCTCGCAGCTTGCATAGGTTTCGGGCTGCGGCAGGCCGTTCGGGAAAGCGAGGCGGCCCGTCTTGTCGGCGGTGCCGCGCGCGAGCAGGCGGCCGGTGCAGCTGTCGGTGACGCGGACATCGGCGCCCGCAACGGGGAGGCCGGTGTCGAGCGCGGTTACCCAGGCGAGCGAGCTTTCGCGGCCCCATTTGAAATGGACCGCCATATTGGTGACGAGCGCGGTGGTCGCGACATAGCGCGTCGCCTTGCGGCCGAGCAGCGCGGCGCCCAGTTCGGGGCTCGCGATCTCGACGACGTGGAAACCCTTTTCCGCCAAGGGAATGCCGACGACCTCGAACGCCTTGCCGCCGGCGGGCGGGGTCAGCGTCAGATTGCGGCGGTTGCCGCCCGCGGGGGCGCCGTCGAACACCGATTTGGTGCCGGTGTAATTGACCGTGACGTCTTCGCCCTTCGCGTTCTTTTCCTCGCGATAGTCGGTGTCGTCGGCATCGGCGACGCGCTTCAGCCAGCGCGCGACCGCGGCGTCATCGTCGCCGACCTTGAGCGCGGTCGCGGGCATCTGGAGGTTGGCCTGCACCAGCGACGCCTCGACCCCGCGCACGGTGACGGGCAGCACGCCGCCCTCCGACGCTTCCAATATGCCGAATTCGGCGGCGAATTTGACGATCGGCGGGGCGGTGTCGATGTGGAATTTCAGCGGGAAGTTCGACTGATTCTGTAGCCTGCGGCCGCTCTGGTCGGAAACGTCGGCGGGCAGCACGAGCGTCGCGTCGACATTCTGCGGCAGCGGGCCGTCGAAATGGACACGCTCGAGAAAGGCGTCGTTCCGGTCGTCGTCGTCGATCTTTGCCGCGATGATCTTGCCGTCGGTGGTGCGCAGTGTCGCGGCAAGCGCGATATCGCGCGCGACGGGGGCGGCGAAGCTGACGTTGACCGGCTTCAGCGGATTGCAGCCCGCCTGCGGATTGACGCGGCTGCATGACATTTTCGCGGTGAAGGCGGGGCGGACGTCATAGTCGAAGCGCTGGTCGCGGCCCGCGGTGCGGCCGGGAACGCCCGCCTGCGCAATGCGCGCGTCCCAGACGAGCGCCATCTCGCGCCCCGGCGGCAGCGGGCGGCGGCACTTGACCGGGACGACGCGGTCGAGCGCGGCCTCGCGGTCGGCGCCCGCGGCGGGCAGGCGCAGCGGCAGGCCGGCATCCTCGGTGAAGCTTTGCGCCGACCATTGGTCGCCGAGACCTTCGAGAATCGTGGCGATCGTCTCGCGCTTCAGCACATCGACCGGAATCTTCTCGCCGATGCCGTCGACCGCGCAATAGGCGAAGCGGCCGACCGAGGCGCGGTCGGCGGCGACATTGGTGGCGACGAGGAAGATCTGGTCCTCCTCGATCCCGCCATAGCCGCCCCCCGCGAGCACCGCGCGTGCCGAGGGGCCGCCGGTATCGATTTCGAACCGGCCGTTGCCGACGACATTGACCCCGCGCGCGGTCGCGAGGCCGTCGCGCAGTTCGACGTGGCAACTCACCCCGCCGGGAAGCGATGTTTCGAATTCGAGCACCCAGGTGCGCGTGTCGACCCAGCGGCCGTCGGCGGGCACCTTGCAGTCGTGGGTCGCGGGCGCCCTGGCGCGGGGATCGCCGAGCGGGACCATGTCTTCGGAAAAGCGCAGCGTGAAGCGGCTGATCGTGCCGTCGCCGCTGCCCGACGAGCCGGGGGTCGCGAGCGTGACCTGCGGGACGGTGTCGCCGCCCGCCGCGACAAGCGCCGCCGCCAACGGGATCATCAGGGCCAGACGCACCTTGCCGGCAAAAGTCTTCGCCAGCGCCTGCCATCCCGTTGCCATGCGTCGTCTCCCCGGTGAGCCCAGACCTATCCTGCTGGAAACAGGGGCATGAGTCCACCCGTCGCCGCACGGCGCCCACGGTTAATCGCAATCGGGGAAAAGGCTGTGACAGCGAGCATAGACAGGCGCGAAAACAAGATCGTCGCCCCCCGCCTGCGTGGGGGCGGTGGTTTCCCATCCATCGCTTTCCTATTTTACCCGCAGCCCTATATCCTGCCCAGCTCATGACCCGCGCCCGCGTCCTCCTTTTGACCGCCGCCCTCGGCCCGCTCGACTATCGCGTTCCGCAGGGCAGCGATGCGCCGCTCGGCAGCGTCGTCGTCGCGCCGCTCGGGCCGCGACGGATGGGCGGCGTGGTGTGGGAGGATGAAAGCTTCGGCGCGCCCGAGCCGGTCGGCGACAATCGGCTGCGCAATCTCTACGAGATCGTGCCGGTGCCGCCGCTCCGGGCGCCGCTGCGGCGCCTCGTCGAATGGACGAGCGACTATTATCTCAGCCCACCCGGCGCGGTACTGCGCATGGTGCTGCCCGGGGTCGCCTTTGCCGACGCGCGGCGCCCGGTCGTCGAATATCGCGCGACCGGCGAGCGTCCGGCGCGAATGACGCCGCAGCGCACCGTCGCGCTCGAAAAGATCGGCGACCGGCAGGGCATCGTTCGCGAACTCGCCGCGCTCGCCGAGGTCAGCGAGGCGGTGATCCGCGGGCTCGTCCAGACCGGTGCGCTCGAAGCGGTCAGCGTCTCGGCCGATCGGCCTTATCCCGCACCCGATCCCGCCTTTGCGCCGCCGGAATTGTCCGCCGAACAGTCGGCCGCCGCCGAGCAGCTTTGCGGCGCCGTCGCCGCCGCGACGTTCGAGACGCTGCTGCTCGACGGCGTCACCGGGTCGGGCAAGACCGAAGTCTATATGGAAGCGATCGCCGCCGCATTGAGTGGGGGCCAGCAGGCGCTGATCCTCCTCCCCGAAATCGCGCTGACCGAACCGATGCTGACGCGCTTCGCCGCGCGCTTTGGCTGCGAGCCGGTCGCGTGGCACAGCGGGCTGCGCCAGGTCGAGCGCCGCCGCGCGTGGCACGGCATCGCGAGCGGCGACGCGAAGATCGTCGTCGGCGCACGGTCGGCGCTGTTCCTGCCCTATGCCAATCTTGGCGTGATCGTCGTCGACGAAGCGCATGAGACGAGCTTCAAGCAGGAGGACGGCGTCCATTATCACGCGCGCGACGTCGCGGTGATGCGCGGGCATTTCGAAGGGCTGCCGGTCATCCTGGCGAGCGCCACCCCCCCGCTCGAAAGCCTCGCGCAGGTCGAGGCGGGGCGGTATCGCCACATCGTCCTTCCCGCGCGCTACGGCGGCGCGACGATGCCCGATCTTGCGGCGATCGACATGCGGACCGACCCGCCCGACCGCGGCCGCTGGCTCGCGCCGCCGCTCGTCGAGGCGCTCGCCGACCGGCTCGCGAAGGGCGAGCAGAGCCTGCTATTCCTCAACCGCCGCGGCTTCGCGCCGCTGACCCTCTGCCGCACCTGCGGCCACCGCATCCAGTGCCCGAACTGCACCGCATGGATGGTCGAGCACCGCCTCGTCCACCGCCTCGCCTGCCACCATTGCGGTCATGTCATGCCGCCGCCGCGGCTCTGCCCCGAATGCGAGGACGAGGACAGCCTCGTCGCCTGCGGTCCCGGCGTCGAGCGCGTCGCCGACGAGGTGGCGCTACGCTTTCCCGAAGCGCGCACCGCGATCGTCACCAGCGACACGCTCTGGTCACCCGCGAAAGCCGCCGAGTTCGTCGCCAATGTCGAGGGCGGGCTGGTCGACATCATCATCGGCACGCAGCTCGTCACCAAGGGCTATCATTTCCCGAACCTGACCTTGGTGGGCGTGGTCGACGCCGACCTCGGCCTCGACGGCGGCGACCTGCGCGCGTCCGAACGCACTTTTCAGCAGATCGCGCAGGTCGCGGGGCGCGCCGGACGCGGGGTCAAGCCCGGCGAGGTGCTGATCCAGACGCGCGTTCCGGGCGCGCCGGTGATGGCCGCGCTCGTCGCGAACGACCGCGAAGGCTTCTACGCCGCCGAAGCCGCGGCGCGGCGGCAGGCGGGCGCGCCGCCCTATGGCCGCTTCGCCGCGCTCGTCATCTCGTCCGAGGATATCGAGGTCGCGCGCGGGGTGGCGCAGCGACTGGGGCAAAAGGCGCCGGTCGCCGACGGCCTCGCCATCTATGGCCCCGCCCCCGCGCCGCTGGCGATGCTGCGCGGGCGCCACCGTTTTCGCCTTTTGCTCCACGCGCCGCGCAGCTTCGACCTGCAGGGAACGATCCGCGACTGGGTGAGCCGCATCGACTGGCCGGCGAAAGCGCGGCTGGCGATCGACGTCGATCCTTATAGTTTCGTCTGATCGGGTGGGTCTTTACAGCCTCCCGGCATGCTGGCAGCAGGACCTTGGGTGTCAAGCGGGGGAGCGGGGCAGCGGCATGCACGGGATTCGCCTATCGATATTTGCGGCGGCGCTGGCCGCGCTGGCTACGCCGGCGGAGGCAAAATGGCTGCGCGCCGACAGCGACAATTTCATCATCTATAGCGAGGGCAGCGAAAAATCGGTCCGCGACTTCGCGGGCAAGCTGGAGCGCTTCGACGCGACCTTGCGCCTGCGCTTTGGTCTTTCGGATGAAAAAGAGCCCAATCGGCTCACCGTCTATCTGGTCGAGCGCGCCGCCGACGCCGGCAAGCTGACGGCGGGACGGCTCGGGCCATCGATCGCAGGATTCTACGTCCCCGATCCCGAGGGCAGCTATGCGGTCTCGAACCGCGAAGCGACTGTCATCAAGGACACGCCGGAATGGCAGCAGACGCTGTTCCACGAATATTGTCATCATTTCATGCGGCGCTATCTGCCCGCGGCCTTTCCTGCCTGGTTCATCGAGGGTTTCGCCGAATATTATTCAACCGCCGATTTCACGAAAGAAGGCAAGGCAGAGATCGGAAAACCACCCTATGGGCGTGCTTATGGCCTGCTCGAAATGCCCAAGATTCCGGCCGAGACATTGCTGTTCCAGCGACCAGCCACGATGAAAAATTCGGCGCAGATGGACGTTTATTACGGTCGCGCCTGGCTCCTGACCCACATGCTCTATAATGATCCGGCGCACGCCGGGCGTCTTGGCGCCTATATCGATGCCATCAACAAGGGCGTGGAAGCCCAAAAAGCGGCCACCGACACCTTGGGCGACCTGGCGCAGCTCGACCGCGATCTCAACGCCTATCTGAAACGGCGATTGACCTATCGCACTTCGGCCGCGCCCATGCCGGTCGCGGGCGTGATCACTATCGCCGCCCTGTCGCCGGCCGACGATGCGATGCTGCCGCTGCAGCTGGAACGGAAGAGCGCCGGTGGCGATGAGGAGCGGATCGTCAAGGTGCGCGACAGTCTCGCGAAGCTGGCGGCACAATATCCCGGCGATGCCGATATCTGGTATGAGTTCGCGATGGCGGAATGGGACCGAGGCAAGGAAAAGCGCAACGCCATCGCGGCCCGCGCGGCGATCGACAAGGCGCTCGCCATCGAGCCGAAGCATGTCCGCGCCAACGTCCTGCTCGGCCGCATCATGCTTGCCTCCCTCCGCGAGAAGGACGACCCCTCGGCCGCCGATTGGAACGCGGCGCGCAAGCCGATCATCCTCGCAAACAACAGCAACCCCGACGATCCGGTGCCGCTCTACGCATATTATGAAAGTTTCGCGGACGAAGGGCGCGCACCGCCGTCGATCGCGATCGACGGACTGGCGCGATCATTCGCGCTTGCACCCGAAAATGGCCAGGTCCGCGTCACCTATGCCTTCGCGCTGGCAGGGCGGGGCGAGTTCGACAAGGCCATCCGCATCGCGAAGGTGATCGCCTTTGACCCGCACGACGACGACGACGGTGTGGCCCTTATCGCCCAGCTCGAAGCAATGCGCGAACGGAGCAAAGGCAAGGCGTCCGCCGCCGAAGAGACGGCGGACGAATAGCCGGCCTCAATAATCGGGTTCCGCGCCGCCCAATATCTGCTGCGCCTGGCCTGTCAGCCAGGCCATCGCTGCGGCCCAGGGCTGGTGACCATGGCTGATCCGCGCGACGCCAAGGCCCGCGAGTTCCTTGTGGGTCGGGCCGCCCTTGCCGCGCAATATATTGACCGGCAGCGGCGACGCGGCGCAGATCGCGCCGATGCAACCGGGGTCGAGCAGGAAGGGCACGAACAGCGACCCGGCCCCCGCATCGGCATAGGCGCGCGCGCGGTCGAGGGTCGCGGCGACGAGCGCGTCGCCGTCCTTCGCCGCATCCTGCCCGCGGAAGGTGTCGCAGCGCGCGTTGACGAAAATGCCGGTGTCGGCGGCGGCGCGGCAACGCGCCGCCGCTTCGGCGATCGCCAGTTGCTCGTTCCGGCCGGGCAGCCGGTCCTCCATGTTGATCCCCGCCGCGCCCGCCGCCTTCGCGCGGCCGATCGCGACGCCGACCGCCGCCGGATCGGCGCCGTAGCCCGATTCCATGTCGATCGTGACCGGCAGGTCGGTGACCGACAGGATGCGAGCCAGATTCTCGAACACATCCTCGATCGGGAAATCCTCGCCATCGGCGCGCCCCTGCGCGCCCGCGACGCCATAGCTGCCGGTCGCGATGGCTTTGGCGCCGGCGGCCGCGACCGCCTTGGCGCTCCCCGCGTCCCAGATGTTGACGAGGATCAGCGGATCGCCCGGAATGTGCAAGGCGCGGAATGTGGCAATCTTGTCGGTCATTTGATTTCCCTTTTCAAAAGTTCGCGCTTGATCGGCAGGCCATAGGCATAGCCGCCGAGCGAGCCGTCGCTGCGCACCACCCGGTGGCACGGGATGAGCACCGCGACATTGTTCGCGCCATTGGCGCTCCCCGCCGCGCGCACCGCCCTGGGCTTGCCGACCGCCGCGGCGATATCGGCATAGCTGCGCGTCTCGCCCGCCGGAATCTTGCGCAGTTCGCGCCATACCGCTTCCTGGAAGGCGGTGCCCTTCACATCGATCGGGATATGGTCGAAGCCGCCCGTCGGCGCCTCGACCGCATCGACGACCTGCTTCAGCAGCGCCGCGAAATCCGCGCCGCCCTCGATCAGATCGGCCGCGGGGAAACGCGCCTCGAGCGCTTCGCGCCCTTCGTCGAAGCTCAGGCGGCACACGCCCTTCGCGGTCGCCGCGACAAGCATGTCGCCGAGGCTGGTCGGGACCACCGCCCAGTGGATCGTCGCGCCCTTGCCGCCATTCACCCAGGCCGAAGCCGTCATGCCCATACGTCCCTCCATCATGTCATAGAAGCGCGACGGCCCCGAAAAGCCCGCGTCATAGATTGCGTCGGTGACGCGGCTTCCCGCGCTCAGCGCCTGTCGCGCCCGCTCTTCGCGCAGGGCGCGGGCGTAAGCGGCGGGCGACAGGCCGGTGTGGCGGGTGAAGACGCGCTGGAAATGCGTCGGCGAATAGCCAGTGCGCGCGGCGAGGTCGGCAAGCGCGAGCGGTTCCTCGCTCGCCTTGATCGCCGCGATCGCCGCGAGCACCGCACCCTCGTCGCGCGCGACATCGTCGGGCAGGCAGCGCTTGCAGGGGCGCAGGCCCGCTTCGCGCGCCGCCGCACCATCGGCGAAAAAGCGAACATTCCCCCGCCCCGGATGGCGCGCGGCACAGCTCGGCCGACAATAGATGCCGGTCGTCAGCACCCCGGTGACGAAACGCCCGTCGAGCGCGCGGTCGCGGCGCAGCACCGCCGCCCAGCGATCGTCGTCGGTCATGATGTTGGCGCTCATCGTCTTTCCTTTCCTAATGCCCTTGTCGTCCTAATGCCATGGCCTCGATGCGCGCGCGTCCCGATGCTTGCGTTCAAAGCATCAGCGGCTAGGGTTCCGATCATGACCCGTCTCCTCGCGCTCCTCCTCGCCCTGCTCACCGTCACGCTTCCCGCGCGCGCCGCCGACGATATCAGCGCCGCGTCGCGCAGCGTCGTGCGCGTCGTCACCGTTGCGATGGTCGATGGCGAGGTCGTTGGCTTCGGCCACGGCAGCGGCATCGCCATCTCGCCGACGCGCATCATCACCAACGCGCATGTCGTCGAATCGGCGGCGAAATATCCGAACAATGTCGCGCTCGGCGTCGTCCCGTCTGAGGGGCAGAAAAGCTATGCCGCGAAACTGATCGCGATCGATACGGCCCGCGACCTCGCGCTGATCGAGATCAGCGGGACGCGCCTGCCGGTCGCCGCCATCTATTCGGGTCCGATCGATTCGGGCGCCGATGTCGTCGCGCTCGGCTATCCGGGCAATGTCGACCTAGCGACCGCGCGCAGCGCCGCCGATTATATCACCCCGCGCACCCCGGTGCGCAGCGAGGGCAATCTGTCGAACATGCAGGCGGTCGACGGGGTCGCGATGCTCGTCCACACCGCCAAGATCTCGCGCGGCAATTCGGGCGGGCCGCTGGTCGACCAGTGCGGCCGCATCGTCGGCATCAACACCGCGATGACCCGCGCCGACGACGGCGATTCGCCCTTCGCCTTCGCGATCTCGACGCGCGAGATCGCGCGTTTCCTTGCCGATGCCGGACAACAATATGGCTCGATCGGGACGCCGTGCCTGTCGATGGCCGAAGCCGACGCCCGCGACCGTGCCGCGACCGACGCCGATGCGCGCAAGGCGTCCGAAGCGAATGCCGCGAAGGAAGAGGCCGCGGCGCTCGACCGCCAACTGAGGCAATCCCGCGCCGAAGAGGCCGCGCTCGACGCGCGCGAGAACCGCATCGCGCTCGCGGGCGTCCTGTTCGTGATCGGCGCGCTGGCGGCGGGCGCGGCGATGATGTTCCATGGCCAGAAGAAGATGCGCAATGCGAAGATCGCGGGCGGCGTCGGCGCCGCGCTCATCCTCGGCGCGGCAGTGCTGTTCGTCACCCGCCCCGACGCGCATGCCGAAATCAAGGACGAACCCACCGCGCCCGCCACGCCCGATGCGCCCAAGATCGCCGAGGGCCAGTTCCTCTGCACGATCCGTCCCGACCGCAGCCGGATCACGGTCTCGTCGACCACCGATGTGCCGGTGAAGATCGCCGCGAACGGCTGCGTCAACGACCGCACCCAATATGCGCAGGGGTCGGACGGCCACTGGCAGCGCATCCTCGTCCCCAATGAGGAAGCGACGGTGACGGTCGCGTCGATCGATCCCACGGGCAAGGAATATCGCGTCGAACGCTATCTGCTCGACGCCGACACGATGGCGAAGGCGCGCGCGCTTCGCGCCGGGGTGACGCTGAAAGGCTGCACCGCCGACGCCGATGCGCTCGCCGGACTGGCCACGCAGCAGGAGGCGATCCGCGCCGTCCTGCCCCCGGCGCCGAACGAACGGCTGGTCTATCAGTGCCAGAAAGTGGCGACGGCGCCTTGACATGACCAGTTAAAAGACCTATTAAGTGGTCATGGGAAAGCCGCTTCTCGCCGACTTCGGTATCAGCATCTCGGAACTCAAGAAGAATCCGTCCGCCGCCATCCGCGCCGCCGATGGCGCGCCGGTCGCGATCCTCAACCGTAACACGCCCGAGGCCTATCTCGTCCCGGCCGCTGCTTGGGAGGCGATCATCGACGCGCTCGACGACATCGAACTGGTGCGGATCGTCAAGGAACGTCAGGGTCAGGAGGAAATCGAGGTTTCGATTGACGACCTATAGGCTGACCTTCCTGCGCGATGCCAAGAAGGAATGGGACAAGCTGGCACCGCCGACGCGCAAACAGCTCGAAAAGAAACTGCGCGAACGTCTGAACACGCCCCGCATCGAAGCGGATCGGCTGCACGGCCTGCCCGATTGCTACAAGATCAAATTGCGCTCGGTGGGATATAGGCTCGTCTATCGCGTTTTCGACGATCGCATCGTCGTCCAGATTGTCGCGATCGGAAAACGCGAGCGGAACCAAGCCTATGAACGGGCCGCAAAGCGCCTTTAACCCCCGCACGCCTTGAACAGCATCAATGTCCGCTCGCGCGCGAGGGTTTCGCTCGGTTCGTGATAATCCTTGCGGCGGTCGCTGTTGAAGCCGTGTCCGGCTTCATAGACGAAGATCTGCGCGGTCGGATGCGCCTTCTCGATCAGCGCGTCGACGCCTTCCATCGGGATACCGCCGTCGAAGCGGCCGAAATGGGCGATCGTCGCGCAGGCGGGCGCCTGGTCGGCGAACTGGGTGGGGACGAGGCTGCCGTAATAGGCCGATGCGGCGGCGAGGTCGGGGCTGATCTGCGCCATCCGCCACGCGACCGAGCCGCCATAGCAATAGCCGGTGATGAACACCGGACCTTTGCCTTTGAGCGCGTCGATGCAGGTCTGCGCGTCCTTCAGGCTCTGCTCGAAGGGGTGGAGCTTACGCGCCAGCTCGACCGCGCGCTCGAACTGCGGTCCCGAATAGTCGCTTTCGAACCCCGGATGCTCGCGGTCGAACAGCGCGGGGGCGAGCACTTCATAACCGTCGGCGGCATAATCGTCGCACAGCTCGCGGATATGGTCGGTGACTCCGAAGATTTCCTGGATCAGGACGAGCCCGCCCTTGCGATCTTCGGGCCGCTCGCCCGTCGGTCGCGCATGATAGACGGCAATCTCGGCGCCATCGTCCATCGTCATGCGAATCATTTCGCCCATACACTTCCCTCTCTTCCGTTCGTGCTGAGCTTGTCGAAGCACCGTTCTTCCTTAGCCAGTGTTTGAAGAAAGAACGGCACTTCGACAAGCTCAGTGCGAACGGACGTAGGAGGGTGCTCGATTCCACCCACCCTCGCCTTGCATTGCAGCAAAATCGTTGCTACGCGCGCCGCGACTGTGCAGCGGGGTGTCTTCGGACGCGATGAAAATCCGCGCAGCCATCCCCCTCGGGATCGTAGAAAAGGACTTTCGCGCGTGGAGAATTCCGGCGGCATTCAGGGCAACATCACGGCGGGCCTCGCGGGCCGCTATGCCAGCGCGCTGTTCGATCTGGCGCGCGAATCGAACGCGATCGACGGCGTTCAGGCGAGCCTTGCCACGCTGAAGGCGGCGCTCGCCGATTCGGCCGATCTTGCGGCGCTCGTTTCGAGCCCGATCGTCGGCCGCACCGACGCCGCCAACGCGATCGGCGCCGTCGCCAAGGCGATGAAGCTCGATTCGCTGACCACGAAGTTTCTCGGCGTCCTCGCCGACAACCGCCGCCTCGCCGACCTTGTCGGAATGATCGACGCCTATAACAGGATCGTCGCCGCGCACCGGGGCGAAGTGACCGCCAAGGTGACCAGCGCCCACCCGCTGAGCGCCGAGCAATTGAAGGCGCTCGCCGCCAACCTCAAGACCCGCGTCGGCCGCGACGTCCAGATCGCGACCCATGTCGATCCCGCCATCCTCGGCGGCCTCGTCGTCCAGCTGGGCAGCCAGCTGATCGACGGCAGCATCCGTACCCGTCTCAATAGCTTCGCGACTGCGATGAAAGGCTGAATAATGGAAATCCGCGCCGCTGAAATCAGCAAGGTCATCAGGGACCAGATCGCCAATTTCGGCACCGACGCCACGGTCAGCGAGATCGGCTCGGTGCTGTCGGTCGGTGACGGCATCGCCCGCGTCCACGGCCTCGACAATGTCCAGGCCGGCGAGATGGTCGAATTCGCCAATGGCGTGAAGGGCATGGCCCTGAACCTCGAAGCCGACAATGTCGGCATCGTGATCTTCGGCTCGGACGCCGAGATCAAGGAAGGCGACGTCGTCAAGCGCACCGGTACGATCGTCGACGTCCCCGTCGGCAAGGGCCTGCTCGGCCGCGTCGTCGACGGCCTCGGCAACCCGATCGACGGCAAGGGTCCGATCAAGGCCGACAAGCGCATGCGCGTCGAAGTCAAGGCGCCGGGCATCATCCCGCGCACCTCGGTCCACGAACCCGTCCAGACCGGCATGAAGGCGCTCGACGCGCTCGTCCCCGTCGGCCGCGGCCAGCGCGAACTGATCATCGGCGATCGCCAGACCGGCAAGACCGCCGTCGCGATCGACACCTTCATCAACCAGAAGCAGGCCAACGCCGGCGACGATGAGTCGAAGAAGCTGTACTGCATCTATGTCGCGGTCGGCCAGAAGCGCTCGACCGTCGCGCAAATCGTCCGCCAGCTCGAAGAAAATGGCGCGATGGAATATTCGATCGTCGTCGCCGCGACCGCGTCGGAGCCCGCTCCGCTGCAGTTCCTCGCGCCCTATACCGGTTGCACGATGGGCGAGTTCTTCCGCGACAACGGCATGCACGCCGTGATCGTCTATGACGATCTGTCGAAGCAGGCGGTCGCCTATCGCCAGATGTCGCTGCTGCTGCGCCGCCCGCCGGGCCGCGAAGCCTATCCCGGCGACGTTTTCTATCTGCACAGCCGCCTGCTCGAGCGCGCGGCCAAGATGAACAGCGACAATGGTTCGGGCTCGCTGACCGCGCTGCCGATCATCGAAACCCAGGCGGGCGACGTTTCGGCGTACATCCCGACCAACGTGATTTCGATCACCGACGGCCAGATCTTCCTCGAAACCAACCTGTTCAACGCCGGCATCCGTCCGGCGATCAACGTCGGCCTGTCGGTGAGCCGCGTCGGCTCGGCCGCGCAGACCAAGGCGATGAAGAAGGTGTCGGGTTCGATCAAGCTCGAGCTCGCGCAATATCGCGAGATGGAAGCCTTTGCGCAGTTCGGTTCGGACCTCGATGCGTCGACGCAGAAGCTGCTCAACCGCGGCGCGCGCCTGACCCAGCTTTTGAAGCAGCCGCAGTTCCAGCCGATGCCGTTCGAAGAACAGACCGCGTCGATCTTTGCCGGCACCAACGGTTATCTCGACAGCGTCGCGACCACCGACGTTTCGCGCTACGAAGCGGCGATGCTCGCCTATCTGCGCAGCGACCATGCCGGAGTGCTGAAGACGATCCGCGACACCAAGGATCTGGGTGACGACGCCAAAAAGGGTCTGGTCGCGGCACTCGACGCTTTCGCCAAGATTTTCGCTTAACCACATCGTCACCCCGGCGCAGGCCGGGGCCTCGACGGTGAGAACCCGGCCTTCGCCGGGATGACGGACAAAGGGTAAAGACGGGACTTATGGCCAGTCTGAAGGAACTCAAAGGGCGGATCGGCTCGGTCAAATCGACCCAGAAGATCACCAAGGCCAAGAAGATGGTCGCCGCGGCCAAGCTGCGCCGGGCGCAGGCGGCCGCCGAGGCCGCGCGCCCCTATGCGACGCGCCTCGAGGGCGTCGTCGCCAGCCTGGCGTCAAAGGTCGGCGCGTCGGATTCGGCGCCCAAGCTGCTCGCCGGCACCGGCAAGAGCAATACGCATCTGCTCGTCGTGCTCAACAGCGACCGCGGCCTTGCCGGCGCGTTCAACTCGAACATCGTCCGGGCGGCGCGCGACAAGGCGCTGGCCCTGCAGGCCGAGGGCAAGAAAGTCCTCTTCTACCTCGTCGGACGCAAGGGCCGTCCGGTGATCGCGCGCCTGTTCGCGGGCCAGATCACCGAGCAATATGAGACGACCGGCATCCGCAATATCGGGTTCGAGCAGGCGCATGACATCTCCGCCAAGGTCATGGAGCTTTATGAAGCCGGCGCGTTCGACGTCGCGCATCTCTTCTATTCGAAGTTCCGCTCGGCGCTGCTTCAGGAAGCGACCGGCCAGCAGTTGATCCCGGTTCCGCCGCCCGTCGATGTTCCGGCATCGAGCGGCGCCGCGGTCGAATATGAGCCCGACGAGGAAGCGATTCTCGCCGACCTGCTGCCGCGCAACATCACGATTCAGATCTTCAAGGGCCTGCTGGAAAATGCCGCGTCCGAACAGGGTGCGTCGATGACCGCGATGGACAATGCGACGCGCAACGCGGGCGACCTGATCAACAAGCTGACCATCATCTATAACCGCACGCGTCAGGCGGCGATCACGACCGAACTGATTGAAATCATCGCTGGCGCGGAAGCGCTGTAGCACGACGAAGACACTGGCGCCGAGGCGCTGTAACCGATCAACCCGAGGAAGAAGACCATGGCAACCGCACCCACCGCCGCGAAAAAGGCGCCCGCCAAGAAAGCCGCTGCCCCCAAGGCTGCTGCGCCGAAGAAGGCCGCCGCTCCCAAGAAGGCAGCGCCCGCCGGCACCGCGACCGGCCGCATCGCACAGGTCATCGGCGCCGTCGTCGACGTCCAGTTCACCGGCACCCTGCCCGCGATTCTGAACGCGCTCGAAACCGACAACAACGGCAACCGCCTCGTCCTCGAAGTCGCGCAGCACCTTGGCGAGAACACCGTCCGCACGATCGCGATGGACGCGACCGACGGCCTGACCCGCGGCCAGCCCGTCACCGACACCGGCGCGCAGATTTCGGTGCCGGTCGGCCCGCAGACGCTCGGCCGCATCCTCAACGTCATCGGCGAGCCGATCGACGAGCAGGGCCCGGTCAACGCCGCCAGCCGCGCGCCGATCCACGCCAAGGCTCCCGAGTTCGTCGACCAGTCGACCGAAAGCAGCATCCTCGTCACCGGGATCAAGGTCATCGACCTGATCGCGCCTTACGCCAAGGGCGGCAAGATCGGCCTGTTCGGCGGCGCGGGCGTCGGCAAGACGGTGCTGATCCAGGAACTGATCAACAACATCGCCAAGGGCCATGGCGGCACCTCGGTGTTCGCGGGCGTCGGGGAACGCACCCGCGAAGGCAACGATCTCTACCACGAATTCCTCGACGCCGGGGTTATCGCCAAGGACAAGGACGGCAACCCGACCCCCGAGGGTTCGAAGGTTGCGCTGGTGTTCGGCCAGATGAACGAGCCGCCGGGCGCCCGTGCCCGCGTCGCGCTGTCGGGCCTGACGATCGCCGAATATTTCCGCGACCAGGAAGGACAGGACGTTCTGTTCTTCGTCGACAACATCTTCCGCTTTACCCAGGCGGGTTCGGAAGTGTCGGCGCTGCTCGGCCGAATTCCCTCGGCCGTGGGCTACCAGCCGACGCTGTCGACCGACATGGGCGCGTTGCAGGAACGCATCACCTCGACCAACAAGGGCTCGATCACCTCGGTGCAGGCCATTTACGTTCCCGCGGATGACTTGACCGACCCTGCCCCGGCAACCTCGTTCGCCCACCTGGACGCGACGACGACGCTCAACCGCGCGATTTCGGAACTCGGCATTTATCCGGCGGTCGATCCGCTCGATTCGACCAGCCGCGTGCTGACCGCCGCGATCGTCGGGCAGGAGCATTATGAGACCGCCCGCCGCGTTCAGGAAACGCTGCAGAAGTATAAGTCGCTCCAGGACATCATCGCGATTCTCGGCATGGACGAGCTTTCGGAAGAAGATAAGCTGGTCGTCGCGCGTGCGCGCAAGATCCAGCGCTTCCTCAGCCAACCGTTCCACGTCGCCGAAGTCTTCACCAACATCCCCGGCAAGTTCGTGGCGATCGAAGATACGGTGAAGTCGTTCAAGGCGGTGGTCGACGGCGAATATGACCACCTCCCCGAAGCGGCCTTCTACATGGTCGGCGGCATCGAGGAAGCGGTCGCCAAGGCCGCCAAGCTGGCCGCCGACGCGGCGTAATTCGGTTCCCCTCCCGCGTGCGGGAGGGGCGCTCTAAAACGCCCCTCCCGCACGCGGGAGGGGGGAGATTATAAGATGGCTCTGAAGTTCGAACTCGTCACCCCCGCCCGCCTCGAGCGGTCGAGCGATGTCTATATGGTCACGGTGCCGGGCAGCGAGGGCGATTTTTCGGTACTCGAAGGCCATGCTCCCTTCATGGCGACGCTGCGCAACGGCCCGCTGACCATCTATGCCACCAACGGCGCGGCGCCCGAGACGATCGAGGTCGAAGGCGGCTTCGCCGAAGTCAACGAAGCCGGCCTGACCGTCCTCGCCGAGCATATCGCGGGTTGACCGGACCCGGCGGCCGTCCGGGATTCTTCTTCGAACCGGCCGCAAGAACAGGGTTAAAGCTAATTTAACCCTGCTCCGGCTAGGGCCGATGCTGGCCCATGACCTATTTCGCCCAAGATATCGCCGGCCTGGCGTTCGGCACGCTTGTCGCGTTGCTGGTCTTCATCCTTCCCGCCTTTTCGGGGGTGTTGCTGAGCGAACAGCTGGGCCGAACCCGCGGGTTTCGGGGAATCGACAGCGCCTGGCAACGAGTCGGCTGGGCGCTGATCCTAGCGCTGGCGATCCTCCCGGCGTTCGACGCGCTTCTCATTCGCGCCATCGGCATCGCCGGGACATTGACGCTGCACGCCGCGCTGATCCTCGCCGCAGCGCCGCTCTATCGGCGCCCCACGCTGCGGATCGACTGGCCGTTCGCGGCGCTGGCGCTGCTCTGGTGGCTCGCCCTCGCCGCCGCGCTGGTCGATGTCGATATCGGCGACCGACTTTATCAGAGCCTCGTCACCTTCGACATGGTCAAGCATGCCGCGACGATCGAGAGCATCGCGCAATACGGCCTGCCGCTCCACGACCCCTTTTACGCGCGCGCCGAGCCGGCAGGCTATTATTATTATTATTATATCTGGGGCGCGCTGGTGCGCTGGATCACGGGCGGGCTGGTCGACGGCCGCATGGCTTTTGCCGCCACCGCCTTTTGGTCGGGCGTGATCTTCGTCGCGCTGCTGTGGCGCGTCGCGAAGGATGCGGCCCTGATCCGCATCGGCCGCGATCGCCGCTTCCTGTTGATCGCCATCCTGCTGTGCTTCGTCACCGGGCTCGATCTAGCGCCGACATTGATCGAATATCTGGCCCGTGGCGCCGCGGCGCGGCAAGTCGATTATTGGAGCGAGGAGATTCGCTTCGCCTTCACGTCGATGATGTGGGTTCCCCATCATCTGGGCGGCTTTATCGCCGTCTGGTGCGGCGCGCTTCTGTTGCATCGCGCCGCCGCGCCGGCATCGTCGCCCCCGACAGCGCCATCGCCATCATGGCGCTTCGCGCTCGCCGGTCTTGCCGGAATCAGCTTTGCCACCGCTTTCGGCATGTCCGCCTGGATCGCGCTCGGCGCAGCGCCCGCGCTCCTGCTCTGGACCCTCGCCGAAGGGCGTCGGGAAGGGCCGCGGCTGCTGCTGTTCGCAGCCTTTTCGGCGCTGGTCGCGCTGGCTTTTGCCGCGCCCCAGCTCATCGATCTGCTGCAGGGGCGGGTGAGCGACGGCATGCCGGTCGAATTGTGGATTCGCCGTTTCAGCGGCTTTCAATATGACAGCGTCGGCGCAATCCAGGTGCTGCTGGTGCTGGCGCTTCTGCCCATTGGCTATGTGCTCGATTTCGGTCTTTTCGCGCTCGGCGGCAATCTCTATCTGCGCCTCTACGGCCGATCAAGGACCGCAAGGCCGCAAATGGGGAGGCCGATCCGCAGCTTTCTGTTCATCGGTTTTCTGACGTCGCTGCTGATTGTCAGCTTCGTCCGGTCGAGCATCATCAACAATGATCTTGGCTGGCGCGTCATCTGGTTCGCCCAGTTCGCCGCCATGCTCTGGACCGCGGCGGTGGTCCAGAGCATGGCGCCGCTGTCCCCTTTCGGGCCGTCCAGGCCCGGCGTTCTGCGGCCCAAGTCGATATGGTGGCTGTTCCTGTTCGTCGGCATCGCGGGCAATGCCTGGGACATGGCGGGGCTGCGGATGAAATTCCCCGATCCCGACGCAATCTTCCCCGATCCGGTCAATCGGCGGCCGCAGGGGGATATGGCGCAGCGCCGGGCCTATGACTGGGCCAACGGCCATCTGCCGCACCAGGCGATCCTCCAGCATAATCCGGCGCAGCTTTATCGCATCTTCGATTTCGGCCTGTATAGCCGCAACCGTGTCGCGCTGGCCGACGGCGCCGCCAATTTGTTCGGCGTCAGCGCCGCCATGGCGCACGACCGCAGGGATGCGATCCGGCCAATTTTCGAGCAGCCACTGCCCCCCGCACGGGTCGCCCATATCGCGCGGGCGAACCATATCGACTATCTGATCCTCATCGACATCGATCCGGTCTGGAAAGCGGCGGGCGGCCCGCCGCCAGGGCTTCCCTGCCTCTATAGAAACAATCGCGCGTGCATCGTCGATGTCGCGATCATCGGGAAAGGTGCGTCCGATTAAACAGATATTCTCCCTCCTGTTGACGCTGATGCTGGCGGTTGCGGCCGGTTTCGCTCTCTATGTCGGCCTCACCCGTTCGCCCTTGTTCGCCGGGATTTCGATCCTTTTCTATCGCGGCCTGCTCTTGTGCGCGCTCTCCGCCACGCTCGTGATGGCGGCGATGGCGCTGCGCCGGCGACGGTTCGACGTCGCCACTATCATCGCCGCGGGTTCGCTGTCGCTCAGCTTCAACATCTGCTTTCTGATCGTTCTGCCGGTGACGCTCGATCGCTCGATCAGCGTCTTCATGCTGGCCCAGATCGAGCAGCATCAGGACGAAGCGCTCGATAGCCGACGGATCACCGACATTTTCGTCCGCAAATACGTCGGCGACATGCGGCAGATGGATCGGCGGATCGCCGAGCAGACAGCGTCGGGCAACATCGCGGTGGTCGATGGCAACATTCGCGTGACCGAACAGGGCCATCGCTTCCTGGCACTTTCGCGCACCCTCGCGCGGTTGTTCGGAACCGATCCGCGCTTCGTGGGCCTGCCGTCCGTCCCACCGGCCAATACCTCCGCGCCCTCCCATTAGGACAATATCAAAGTTTCCGCCTTATTCATCGTATCCCACGGGGGGGTCGCCAGCCACGGCGGCGAGGCCCCGACAGGACAGGAAAGCAGGATAAAACGGATGAGTGCATTCGGACGCCGACCCGGCACCGCTGGCCGCCCCGCCTTTGGGGTGGCTAAGCCGATGCAGACGGGCCCTGGCATGGGCGGCTCGCAATTTCCTGCGCTCGACACACCCGCGCCCGAGGGGCCGCCACCGATCGCGTTGAACCTGACCCCCGAACAGGAAGCGATGGAGCGGCTGAACCAGCGCTCGACCGCCGACATGGCCGAGCCCGAAAAGGCGCAAGGATTCGAGGCATCGGTTCACAAGATCAAGGAACAGGTGCTGCCGCGCCTGCTCGAACGCGTCGATCCCGAGGCGGCGGCGACGCTCAGCAAGGACGAGCTGACCGAGGAATTCCGCCCGATCATCCTCGAAGTGCTTGCTGAACTGCGCATCACCCTCAATCGCCGCGAGCAATTCGCGCTCGAAAAAGTGCTCGTCGACGAATTGCTCGGCTTCGGCCCGCTCGAAGAGCTGCTCTCCGACCCCGACATCTCCGACATCATGGTCAACGGGCCGTACCAGACCTATATCGAACGCAAGGGCCAGCTGGTCATCGCGCCGATCCAGTTCCGCGACGAACAGCATCTGTTCCAGATCGCGCAGCGCATCTGCAACATGGTCGGCCGCCGCGTCGACCAGACGACGCCGCTCGCCGACGCCCGCCTCAAAGACGGCAGCCGCGTCAACGTCATCGTGCCGCCGCTGTCCTTGCGCGGCACCGCGATCTCGATCCGTAAATTCTCGGCCAAGCCGATCACGCTCGACATGCTCTGCCAATGGGGCGCGATGAGCCAGAAGATGTGCACCGCGCTCAAGATCGCGGGCGCCAGCCGCTTCAACATCGTCATCTCGGGCGGCACCGGTTCGGGCAAGACCACCATGCTCAATGCCCTGTCGAAGATGATCGACCCCGGCGAGCGCGTGCTGACGATCGAGGATGCCGCCGAGCTTCGCCTGCAACAGCCGCACTGGCTACCGCTCGAAACGCGCCCCGCGAACCTCGAGGGCAATGGCGCGATCCATATGGGCGATCTCGTCAAGAACGCGCTGCGTATGCGCCCCGACCGCATCATCATGGGCGAGGTCCGCGGATCGGAGTGTTTCGACCTGCTCGCCGCGATGAACACCGGTCACGACGGTTCGATGTGCACGCTCCACGCGAACAGCCCGCGCGAATGCCTGGGCCGTATGGAGAATATGGTCTTGATGGGCGACATCAAGATTCCGAAGGAAGCGATCTCGAAGCAGATCGCCGATTCGGTCGATCTGATCGTCCAGATCAAGCGCCTGCGCGACGGTTCACGCCGCGTCACCAACGTCACCGAAGTGATCGGCATGGAAGGCGACGTCATCGTCACCCAGGAATTGTTCAAGTTCGAATATCAGGACGAGGACAAGGACGGCAAGATTCTCGGCGAATATCGCTCGATGGGCCTGCGCCCCTATACGCTGGAAAAGGCCCGCCAGTTCGGGTTCGACCAGCCGTATCTGGAAGCCTGCCTGTAAATCCCCTCTCCCCTGAGGGAGAGGGTTGCGCAGACTTGGCGGCTTCGCTGCCTAGTCGAAGCTGGGTGAGGGTATCAACGGCGACCATGAACGCTGCGCCCGTCACCCTCATCCAACTGCGCCTAGCCGCTTTGCGGCGAGGCTTCGTATCCTTCTCCCCCAAGGGGAGAAGAAATATCAGCCCTTCAACCCGAACGCCGCGGCGAACAGGGCCACCGTCAGGCTGACGAGCGCGATGCCGCGCCACGGCATGAAACCGACCGCATCGACGTCGCGCCGGTGGCGGCGGCGATAGTCGGCATATTCGGCAGCCGCCGCAATCACGGCACTGACCGCGCTCACCGTCAGCATCGACCCTTGCATTGACGCGCATCCCTTCGCAAACAGGGGCCTCCCCCTCTCGTGATCCGCGAGAGAAGAATGAGAGGTGCCCATATGCGTCCGCTGATCCTCGTTGCAAGTGCCGTCATCGCGCTCGCCGCGCCCGCCGTCGCCGAAAGCCCGAACGACGCCCCCGTCGCCGCCGCGGTCGCCGCGCCGACGCGCACGCCCGCCAATGTCGCGCGCGACCGTTATCGCCATCCCGCCGAAACGCTGGCCTTCTTCGGCGTGAAGCCTGGCGATACGATCGTCGAGCTGTGGCCGGGCGGCGGCTGGTACACCGAAATCCTCGCGCCGCTGTCGACGTCCGGCGGCGGCACCCTCTATGCCGCGGCGCCATGGGCGAAGGGCCTGAACCGGATCAAGCAATGGCAGGGCGCGAAGCCCGATGTCTATGGCGCGATCAAGCTCGCCGAATTCCCCGCCACCGGCGCCGGGCCGACAGTGCCCGACGGCAGCGCCGACGTCGTGCTGACCTTTCGCAACATCCATAATTGGCGCTTTGGCGGCAAGGACAATGTCGCAGAGGCTTTCCGGCAGATTTATGCGATGCTGAAACCCGGCGGCGTGCTGGGCATCGAGGAGCATCGCCTGCCCGAGGATATGGATTCGGCGCTCGAGGAAAAGAGCGGTTACATGAAGCGTTCGTCGATCATCGGTTTCGCCGAGGCGGCGGGATTCGAGCTCGCGGGCGAAAGCGACATCAACGCCAATGCGAAGGACACCCACGATTATCCGGGCGGGGTCTGGACGCTGCCGCCATCGCTGGCCGAAGGCGACAAGGACCGCGCCAAATATCTGGCGATCGGCGAATCGGATCGCATGACGCTCAAATTCGTGAAGCCCGCACACTGACCAGGCATCTCGAATCGATCGATCCCGCGCTGCTGCTCAGCGCTTATGCGCAGGGGCTGTTCCCGATGGCCGACGCGGCGGACGACCCGTCGGTGCATTGGGTCGAACCGCGGCTGCGCGCGATCCTGCCGCTGGACGGCTTTCATCTGTCGAAGAGCCTGAAGAAAGTCGTCCTGTCCGACCATTTTCGCGTGACCACCGACACCGCGTTTCGCGCCATGATGGCGCTCTGCGCCGAACCCGCGGACGACCGGCCGACGACCTGGATCAACCCCGTGATCAAGACGAGCTACGAGCGCCTGTTCCAGATCGGCCACGCGCACAGCGTCGAATGCTGGCGCGGGGACGAGCTTGTCGGCGGGCTCTATGGCGTGTCGCTCGGCCGCGCCTTTTTCGGCGAATCGATGGTCAGCCGGGCGCGCGACGCGTCGAAGGTCGCGCTCGCGCATCTCGTCGCGCGGCTGAAAGCGGGCGGTTGGCGGCTGCTCGACTGCCAGTTCATCACCCCGCACCTCGCCAGCCTGGGCGCGATCGAAATCCCCCAGGCCGATTATCTGGCGCGGCTTTATTCGGTCTTGTCGGACGGAGCGGCCTTGGGCGCGGCGGGCGCAGGCGCAGGCGCGGGTGTCGGTGCAGGCGTGCCCGCGCCACCGTTCGTCGTCGTCGATTGGGGCGCGCTCGATGCCTTGGGCGCGGGGACGGGCGATTTCGGCGCCGCGCGCGCGACAGGCTCGCCGCCCGGATATGTCATCGCACAGCTTTTGACATAGACGTCGAAAATCGGGTGCTGGATGACGTTGCGCTCGGGGCGCTCCTTGAATATCCAGCCCGAAAAGACGCGATACCATTTATTGTCGCGCTGATCCTGCACGGTCAACTGGACGAAGGCGCCGGTTTCGGGCGGGTCCTCCCACGGCGCGGTCTGTTCGCAGGCGCGCAGGCGCACGATCGCGCGACCAACGCGCGCGCTCTCGCCCGGCTTCATCTCAAGCTCGCGGACGAGGCCGTTACGCTTGTTGAGCAGCCCGAGCACCGCGACGCGCTGCGCCATCGGAGTCGCACCCTCGATCCCGCCGACTTCCTGCGGCACATGCTCCGACTTGGCGAGCTGCGCCGTGGTTTCACCGGGCCGCTTGTCCTTGCCGCGATCGCACGCGGTCAGCGCGGTCGCGGCGACGAGCGCCAGCAGCGCGATGCGGGAGAAGGGAGCGCTCACGAAGCTCAGTCGGCGCCCGGACGCCACGCTTCGTAATCGCCGGTCGCCGCGGCGCGGCGTCCGCCGCGTTCGAGCGCGCCCGCGGGACGATAGGCGCCAAGGCTGCCGGTCAGGTTCGCGCTCGGTTCCTGTTCCCACGCGCGCGGCGCGGGCAGCGCGTCGCCGGGCAATCCGTCGAGCGTGCCGTGCAGCCAGCCGTGCCATTCGGGAGGAACGCGGCTCGCATCGTTCGAGCCATTATAGAGAACCCAGCGACGGCGGCTCTTCTTCGCGCGATAATAAGTGTTGCCGAGGCTGTCCTCGCCAACCTTCTCGCCCGTGCTCCAGCTGTTCAGCAACGTGCCGACGGTCGCGCCGTCCCACCAGGTGAAAATCTTGCCAAGGATGCTCATGGCGGTGGCGTTTACAGCCAAGGCGGCGCGCTGCGCAAGCGTCAAAGGACAGAAGGCGCGGCTTTCACGCCGCTATTTCGTCTCTTTCCACGTCACCTTTGCGCTCTCGTCGAGGCCGAGCTTCGTCGCGGTCCCCCCCGTCAGTTCGAGCACCGCCGCGACCTCGCCGCCGCTGACCACGGGTTCGAGCGATTCGGGGATCGCATTCTCGGCGATGCGATCGATGCTGCCGTCGGCGCGCACGAAGATCATGTCGAGCGGAATCAGCGTATTCTTCATCCAGAAGCTCGCGATCTTGGGCTTCGCGAACGGAAAGAGCATGCCGCCATCGGCGGGCAGACTGGTGCGGAACATCAGCCCCCGCTCCTGCTCGTCCGCGCTGCGCGCGACCTCGACGTTGAAGGCGTGCGCCTTGCCCGCCATTGCGATCGTCAGCGGAATCGTCACGGCGTTCTGCGCGGCGCCGCCATCGCGGCTGCACGCCGCCATCGGCAGCGCTAGCGACAGAGCCAGAGCGGTCAGAAGAATACGCATCGGCAGATCCTTATCCCGTAACGATGACGAAGGGGCCTAATCCAACCCCGCCGCATCGTCCAGCGCCGCCAGCGCGGCCTCGTCTCCGAGCGGGACGGCGAGGATACGCCGCGCGAGCGCGAGATCATGTCCCGCCCGCGCGAAGGCCGCGACCTGACGTTCGCGCACCTGCGGATCGTCGATGGTTCGCACCGCGAACGGGCCGAACCGACGCCGCCGGGCAAAGCCGATCGCCGCCGCGACCGCCTGCCCCCCTGCCTCCGCGATCGCCTCGCCGCTGTCCGCGTCCGCGATGCCGTCGACGAAAAGCTGCGCCTTCACCCGCCGCAGCCCCAGTCCGCGCCGCGTCATCGCGCCAGCGCGCATCGCGGCATATTGGCGATCATCGAGGAAACGCAGGGCCTCCATCCGGTCGGCGACAGCCTCGCACGCCGCCATCGCGTCGCGCTCGTCGGTCCATTCGGATTCGCGAATTTTTCTGGATAGATAGCGCAGCAATTTCGCCCGGCTTGTCTCGAATCGCGCCACATAGGCCAGCGCCAGCTCGTCGAGCTTCGCTGCGCCCAAAGGCTTTCTGGAACGGTCGGATGGAAAGCGGCGGCGGGGCATATGCCATGTTTATGCCACAGTCGGGCCTGATTGAGAACGACCAGAGCCGCCATATCGGGCATCAAAGCCCGGAAATGGGCCCATTTGTTCCACCTGACCGGGATCGCGCAGCGCAACATGGCTCAAAAAGATGACATGATCATTGCAGCGCGGCTCGATAGCCGGGGTTCGCAAAACTTTATGACCGAAAATTCCGTCCCCGCGGTGGAGGATCTCGTCCCCACCCCGACCCATTGCGCCCAGCCGCGCCGCTTTTCGGACTTCGCCACCGTCGGCGAAGCGCTCGATTATGCCGCCAGCGGCACGCGCGGGCTCAATTTCCACGATCCGCGCGGCAAGCTCGTCCGCCCCTATCCCTATAGCGAACTCAAGGTCGACGCGCTGGCCGCGGCCTATCGTCTCGTCGCGGCGGGCGTACGGCCGGGCGAACGCATCGCGCTGATCGCCGAGACCGGCCCCGAATTCGCCGCGCTCTTCTTCGGCACCATCCTCGCCGGTGCCTGGCCGGTGCCGCTGCCGTTGCCGACCAGCTTTGGCGGGCGCGACTCCTATGTCGGCCAGCTCGTCGTCCAGCTTTCGAGCTGCGACCCCAGGATGCTGTTCTTCCCGCCCGAAATCGCCGCGATGGCGGCCGAGGCGGCCGAACAGCGCGGCGTCGAGCCGATGGACTGGAGCCTGTTCGCGACCCGCGCGGCGCCGGTCGCCAACCTTCCCGAGCAAAAGACCGACGAGACCTGCTACCTTCAATATAGCAGCGGCTCGACGCGCTTCCCGCACGGCGTTGCGGTGACGCATGGCGCGCTGCTCAACAATCTTGCCGCGCATTCGCACGGCATGCACGTGCAGGACAGCGACCGCTGCGTGTCGTGGCTGCCCTGGTATCACGACATGGGCCTGGTCGGCTGCCTGCTCTCGCCGGTCGCCAACCAGGTATCGGTCGATTATCTCAAGACCGAGGATTTCGCCCGCCGCCCGCTCGCCTGGCTCGACCTGATCAGCCGCAACCAGGGCACGACATTGAGCTATTCGCCGACCTTCGGCTACGATATCTGCGCGCGCCGCGTGTCAAGCCAGACGCAGGTCGCCGACCGTTTCGACCTGTCGCGCTGGCGCGTCGCGGGCAATGGCGCCGACATGATCCGCCCCGACGTGATGCAGAGCTTCGTCGATGCCTTTGCCGAGGCGGGTTTCAAGGCGAGCGCTTTCCTGCCGAGCTATGGCCTTGCCGAAGCGACGCTGGCGGTCAGCATCATGCCGCCGGGCGAAGGCATTGTCGTCGAGCTGGTCGAGGAAACCGAATTGTCGGGCGTATCGAGCGACGCCGGCCGGCCAACCCGCTATCGCGCGATCGTCAACTGTGGCCGCGCGGCGCGCGACATGGTCATCGAAGTGCGCGACGAGGCGGGCAACATCCTGCCCGACCAGACCGTCGGCAAAGTATGGTGCACCGGCCCGTCGCTGATGACCGGCTATTTCCGCGACCCCGAAGCGACCGCGGCCTGCATGGCCGACGGCTGGCTCGACACCGGCGATATGGGCTATTTGTCAGACGGTTACATCTATATCGTCGGCCGCGCCAAGGACATGATCATCATCAACGGCAAGAATCACTGGCCGCAGGATATCGAATGGGCGGTCGAACAGCTTCCCGGATTCAAGTCGGGCGACATCGCCGCTTTCGCGATCACCACGCCGGGGGGCGAGGAAACCCCGGCGGTGCTCGTCCAGTGCCGGACCAGCGACGATGCCGAACGCATCGCGCTGCGCGAGACGATCCGCGACCGCGTCCGCGCGATCACCGGCATGAACTGCCTGATCGAGCTGATCCCGCCGCGCACGCTGCCGCGCACCAGCTCGGGCAAGCTCAGCCGGTCGAAGGCGCGCGCGCAATATCTGGCCGGCGAAATCCAGCCGCTGGCGATCGCCGCCTGAGCGGACGCGGGCGACGGCGGAAGGCCGATCCTGTCCCGCCCCGGAACAATATATCGCTGGCGAACAGGCGGATAGTTACGTTCGGGTAACCCCGGGGCGCTAAACGGGCTTTCGTGAAGAGCCTGTTGACCGACCATATGGATGCCGACGATGTTTCGGTGCGAACCCTGCTGGGGCTGGGGTCGCGCCGCCAGGACATCGGAAACCTCCGCCAGCTTCAGCTCGCCCCGCTCCATGGCAAGGGCAAGCTGCGCCTGTGGGCGGGGGTAGCGATGGTGCTGCTCGCCGCCTTCAGCATGGTATCGCACGTCGCCTGGGCGCTCGTCACCGGCTGGCTGACCTGCGCGCTGATCTTCTGCCTCTGGTCCTATCGATCCTTCATCGTCCGCCCGCTGGGCGAGGCGCGCGCGACGAGTCCCGCCGAATTTGCCCTGTGCAACCGCCACGCCTTTTATGCAGCGCTGCTCTGGATCGTGCCGTTCTGGCTGCAAGGGCCGGTGCCCGGCGCCGATCATGCGCTCGCGACCTGGGCGATCACGCTGCTGATGATGCTGACGCTCGCGATGATCGCGCACAGCCTGCCGTCGGTGTGCATCCTGTATATCGCGCCGGTCAGCCTGTCGGCGGCGCTCGCGCTCACGCTCGCCGGGACGCCGCAGCTCGCCGCGGTGGCGATCGCCGCCGGGCTGCTGCTCTCCGGCTTCTGCGTGCGTTTCGCCCAGAATCACGTCCGCTTTCGCCGCGCCGAGGAGACGCTGCACGAAAAGACCGAGACGGTCAGCCTGCTGCTCCGCGAGTTCGAGGAAACTTCGGCCGACTGGCTGTGGCAGACCGACAACGCCCGCCGCCTGGTCCATGTCTCGCCGCGCCTCGCTTTTGCGCTTGGCGGCACCGCCGAGGCGCTCGAGGGTGTGCCGCTGCTCCAGGCGCTGTCGGGCGATGCGTGGGAGACGGGCCAGTTCCCCAAGAATCTGCACACCATGGCCGAGCGGATGAAGCGGCGCGAGAGCTTCTCGAACCTGATCGTCCCGGTGACGATCGGCGGCAAGCCGCGCTGGTGGGAATTGTCGGCCTCGCCGCGCCTCGACGAAACCGGCAAGTTCCTGGGCTTTCGCGGCGTCGGCTCCGACGTGACCGAACAGCATGCGACCGCCGAACAGATCGCCCGGATGGCGCGTTTCGACAATCTGACCGGCCTCCCCAACCGCCTCAGCCTGCACGAGGACCTGGCCCGCGCGCTGACCCAGGCGATCGAGGCGAAGTCGCGCTGCGCGATGCTGATGATCGATCTCGATCGCTTCAAGGCGGTCAATGATACGCTTGGCCATCCGACCGGCGACAAGCTGCTCGCGCAAGTCGCCGCGCGCCTGAAAGGCCTGATGGAACGCGGCATGACCTGCGGCCGCCTGGGCGGCGACGAATTCGCGGTCGTGCTCCACAATGTCCCGGCGGCGAGCGAGGCCGAAGATCTTGCGAAGCGGATCATCGCCGCGATCAGCCGCCCCTATGTCGTCGACAATCACCAGCTCTTCGTCGGCGCCAGCATCGGCTATGCGATCGGCCCGCAGGACGGCTCGACGGTCGAAACGCTGACCCGCAACGCCGACCTTGCGCTCTACAAGTCCAAGGACAAGGGCGGCAATGTCGTCGCCGCCTATGTCGCCTCGCTCCACGCCCAGGCCGAGGAGCGGCGGGTGATGGAGCAGGAGCTGCGCGGCGCGCTCGATCGCGGCGAGTTCGAGCTTTACTATCAGCCGGTGGTCACCGCCGCCGACGGCACGCTCAACGGCTTCGAGGCGCTGATCCGCTGGCACAACAAGACGCTCGGCAACGTTTCGCCCGGCCGCTTCATCCCGCTCGCCGAAGACAGCCGCCTCATCTCGCCGATCGGCGAATGGGTGCTGCGCACCGCGTGCCACGAGGCGATGAAATGGCCGTCGAACCTCAAGGTCGCGGTCAATGTTTCGGCCGAACAGCTCACCGACCCCGCCTTTGCCTCGGTCGTCGTCTCGGCGCTCGCGCAGAGCGGGCTGACGCCGCAACGGCTCGAGATCGAGGTGACCGAAAGCGTGTTCCTGCGCGACGGCGGCGGCGCGGCGCAATTGCTCGACCAGTTGATCGGGCTCGGTATCCGCCTCAGCCTCGACGATTTCGGCACCGGCTATTCGTCGCTCGGCTATCTCAGGAAGACGCAATTTTCGACGATCAAGGTCGACCGCAGCTTCGTCGTCGGCGCGGCGAAGGGCAGCATCGAATCGATCGCGATCATCCGCGCCGTCGTCGCGCTCGCCGACAGCCTCGGCATGTCGACGACCGCGGAAGGGGCGGAAACCGAGATCGAGGTCGATACGCTCCGCTCGCTCGGCTGCAGCAACATCCAGGGCTATTATTACGGCCGCCCGATGCCCGCGAGCGACGTCATGATGCTGTTCCGTCCGCCCGAACCGGCGGCGAGCGCCGCGGCGTGATAGATGACGTCGCCCTCACGAAGGCGAGGGCGACGGGGATTCTCGACGACCCGAAGCCCTCGCGCGACGGATCGAACAGCTTAACAAAAGGTTCCCCCACTCACCGCATCATCGGCGCGATTCACCGCTAGAGAGTTGGTGACACTCCAAGGCTGCGGCAAAGACGCTGCAACGCTTGAAGACAAGCCAAAGGGGTCGCCTTCCATGCTCAACCGCCGCTTTCTGGGTGCGTTCGCCCTGTGCGCCTCGTTGCTCGCCAGTGTCCCGGCCGCCGCGCTCCAGTGCGTCCCCTTCGCCCGCGCCGAATCGGGCGTCGAGATCCGCGGCAATGCCAAGACCTGGTGGGCGCAGGCGGCGGGCGAATATGACCGCGGCCAGGAACCCCGCAAGGGCGCCGTCATGGCGTTCGCCGGCACTCGCGGCATGCCACTCGGCCATGTCGCGGTGGTCAAGAAGATCATCAGCGACCGCGAAATCCTGATCGACCATGCCAATTGGTCGCCGATCAACGGCCGCCGAGGCCAGATCGAGCGCAACGTCCGCGTCGTCGACGTCAGCGACAAGGGCGACTGGAGCCTGGTCCGCGTCTGGTACGCACCGATCGGCGACCTCGGCCTGCGCGCCAACCCGGTGCAGGGCTTCATCTATGCCGGCGACGATCACGGGGCCGGCGGCAGCCACAAGGCGTTCGAAGATCCGGTGTGGGCGCAGAACGACTGGAAGCCGGGCAACGGCCTCGACCTCGTCGCCGCGTCGCTGCGCTGAACCCACCCACGATTGATAAGCTGTTCTCCCCGCCCGCACGCGGGAGGAGAGAAGAATCAGTCTTCCGACGTCTCGCTGTCCTCGGCGCCATCCTCGAACCACGCCTCGACCTCGCCCGACAGCTTGATCGTCATCGGCTGGCCGAAACGGTCCTTCGACTTGCCCGCGGCGACGCGGATCCAGCCTTCCGAGATCGAATATTCCTCGACGTCGGTGCGGTCCTTGCCCTTGAAGCGGATGCCGATGCCGCGCTGCAGCACCTCCATGTCGAAATGGGGCGAGCGCGGGTTGGTCGACAAATGGTCGGGGGGCGTGTCGGTCATCTGCTAATCTCCGGTTCTGGCCGTCGCCGCTAGGCGAGACGCGGCGCCAAATCAAGCGCCGGTGCACCCGGCATCCGCCGACGTGACGGGCGGGCGCGGTCAGGTGGGACTGCGCGCGCGGCGCGGGAGGGTCTGTCCCGCCGCCGCGAGTCGTTCGGCGGCGGGATAAAGATCCTTATCCTCGCGTTCGATCCGCATCGCCAGCGCGCTTAGCATGTCCGCTGTTTCCGCGCGAAAATCGGACCAGCGGGCTTCGACGGCCTCGGCCGTCCAGCGCGCGTCATAGGCCGCGAAATCGGCCGCGATATGCCCCATCTCGCCCACGAACGCATTCGCCAGCCCGATGAGGTCGGGATCGCCCTTTGCCTTCAACCGCGGATAGAGCGCCCAATCCTCGCATTTGAGATGGCAGGTCAGCGTATCGCGCAACAGGCCGCGCACCGCCGCAAGCTCGGTGGCGCGCGGTGGATGCGGCGCGGCGATCATCTTCGTCAGGAAGGAGGCTAGCGTCACGAGCGCGGCATGCTCGGCGCGCAGCCGCGCGATTTCGCTTATCCTGGGCATGGCACCCCCCGAAAACACAAGAGGCCCCTGTCCTCCCCGCCTAGACGAACCGCATGAAAAGAGCGTTAACCACCGCCGTCCGACAGCATTGCCGCCGGCGCAGCGCGGCGCGATCGGATGAGCCGGCTGGCGACTCCGGCCACCCGATTCTGCCTCGGCCGGCGCCGCGATAAACCTCTGCTTTCAAATAGCCGTTCGATACGCCCCGATCAGCGGTGCCTGGCCTTCCACGCGCGAACCGCCGCCAACGTCTTTTCGATGTGCGCCTGCGGGTTGCGATCGGTGTAGCTGAGCAGGATGGTCCCGTCGGGGGCGATGACGAACGACGTCCGGTTGGAGATCATCATCTTGTTCGGCCCTGGCATGGCGGTGTCATATTTCGCCGCGACCTTCGCGCCCGGATCGGCTGCGACGGCGAATTTGTCGCGGCATTCCGACTTGGAAAATTCGGCGACGCGATCGATGTTGCCCGCGGTTACGCCCACCACACGCGCACCCAGCCGGTTGAAGTCGCCGGTTGCCTCGGCGAACAAATGGGCTTCCACCGTGCAGCCGGGAGTAAAGGCGGCGGGGAAGAAATAGAGCACGACCGGCCCTTTCTTCAGCGTCTGCTGCAAGGACAGGGTGAAGGGCTTGCCGCCCTGCGCGGCGTTCAGCGTGAAGTCGGGCGCCTTCGCGCCCTGCCGGAGCGCCGCGATGCCCTGCGCCGGAAGCACGGCCAGCGACAGGCCTAAGCCAAGCGACATTGCGATCTTCACCAGGATTTTCATCTGCGTTCCTCCACCTCGAACAAGGGAGGCGGGGCCCGGCTGGGCACCCTCCACCTCCCTGTTCGCGACACGCGGCAAAATGCGCGGCCGGGGCCTCAAGATGATGGAAAATGATGGCGGCGTCTACGTGCAGCGGACGCGGGGGATAAGGGACCCGGCGGCGCCCGGCCCGCAATCGCTCCCTTGCCGCCTTCGATTCTGCGATGCATCATCAGGACATGACCAAATATCTCATCTCCTTTCCGAACGAAGCCATGGCGCTGACCGACGAGGAACTGCCGATTGTTGACGCCGCCGCGCACGCGGTGATCGAGGACGCCAAGGCCGCCGGCGTCTATGTGTTCGGCGGGGGAATAGACGAACAGGTCGAGCCCGTGCTGGTTTCCGCCGATGGGGCGGTGTCCACGCAAATCTATCGCGGCAGCCGGCTCGATGGCGGCTTCGCGGTGCTGGACTTGCCGACCCGCGAAGAGGCGGTCGAATGGGCGAGGAAGATCGCCGCGGCCTGCCGATGTTCGCAGGAGCTTCGCGCGTTCCTGTACGACCCGGCGAGCTAGGGCCGAAAGCGATCAGATCGAATCGCTGTCGACGGAAAAATAGGGACCGTCCCTATTTCCCCCTCAGCCGAGGTCGCGCCACAACCCAGGCGCCAGATCGCCGAGCGCCCACTCGCCGACCCGCCAGCGCACCAGTCGCAGCGTCGGATGGCCGACCGCGGCGGTCATCCGGCGCACCTGGCGGTTGCGGCCTTCGGTGATCGTCAGTTCGAGCCAGCAGTCGGGGACGCTCTTGCGGTATCGCACCGGCGGGTCGCGCGGCCACAGCGGCGGCGGGTCGATGCGGCGGGCGGCGGCGGGGCGCGTCATGCCGTCGTTCAGCGCGACCCCGGCGCGTAGCCGATCGAGGCTCGCCGCGTCGGGTTCGCCCTCGACCTGCACGAGGTAGGTTTTCGGCACCTTGTGCCTGGGCGACGAAATCCGCGCCTGCAGCGCGCCATCGTCGGTCAGGAGCAGCAGGCCCTCGCTATCGCGGTCGAGCCGCCCGGCCGGATAGACGCCGGGAGCATCGATATAGGCGGACAGCGTGGCGCGCGCCTCCGGCGTGCCGCGATCGGTGAACTGCGACAGGACGCCGTAGGGTTTGTTGAACAGGATCAACCGGGACAATGCTTGGACTCCCGATCAAGCTGTTTGAGCTAAACCTTTGTGTTCCCCAGCGAAGGCGGGGGTCCATCTCCTGCCGGTGCGATTTTGCGCGGTCCGGTGATGGGTCCCCGCCTTCGCGGGGACACACGATTGATTTCGTCGCGAAAGAACGATTACGCCGCTTCCTTCTTGCGCGACGCCTTCTTGCGCTCGTGCGGGTCGAGCAGCGCCTTGCGCAGGCGGATGTTTGCCGGGGTCACCTCGACCATCTCGTCATCGTCGATATAGGCGATCGCCTGTTCGAGCGTCATGCGGCGCGGCGGGGTGAGGCGGATCGCGTCGTCCTTGCCGGTCGAGCGGAAGTTGGTGAGCTGCTTCGACTTCATCGGGTTGACCTCGAGGTCGTCGGGCTTCGCATTTTCGCCGATGATCATCCCTTCATAGAGCGCCTCGCCGGGCGAGACGAACAATATGCCGCGCTCTTCGAGCGGGCCGAGCGCATAGGCGACCGCCTCGCCCGCGCCGTTCGAGATCAGGACGCCGTTCTGGCGACCCGCGATCTGGCCCTTGTACGGGCCATATTTCTCGAACAGTCGGTTCATGATGCCGGTGCCGCGCGTGTCCGACAGGAATTCGCCATGATAGCCGATCAGACCGCGCGACGGGCCGCTGAAAGTGATGCGCGTCTTGCCGCCGCCCGACGGGCGCATGTCGGTCAGCTCGGCCTTGCGGATCTGCATCTTCTCGACGACCGTGCCGCTATGTTCGTCGTCGACGTCGATGACGACGGTTTCATAAGGTTCGGTGCGCTTGCCGGCCTCATCCTCGCCATAGAGGACGCGCGGGCGGCTGATGCCGAGTTCGAAGCCCTCGCGGCGCATCGTCTCGATCAGCACGCCGAGCTGAAGCTCGCCGCGGCCCGCGACTTCGAAACTGTCCTTGTCGGCGCTTTCGGTGATGCGGATCGCGACGTTGGTTTCGGCTTCGCGAAACAGGCGGTCGCGGATCATGCGGCTCGTCACCTTACTGCCTTCGCGGCCCGCCATCGGCGAATCATTGACGGCAAAGCGCATCGACAGCGTCGGCGGATCGATCGGCTGCGCGGCGATCGGTTCGCTGACGCTGATGTCGGCGACGGTGTTGGCGACAGTGGCGTGCGCGAGGCCCGCGATCGCGACGATGTCGCCCGCGCGCGCCTCTTCGACCGGAACCCGGTCGAGCCCGCGGAACGCCAGCAGCTTCGACGCGCGGCCGGTCTCGATCACCTTGCCGTCCATGTCGATCGCGTGGATCGGCTGGTTGACCTTGACCGTCCCCGACTGGACACGGCCGGTCAGCACGCGGCCGATGAAATTGTCACGGTCGAGCAGGGTGGCAAGGAAGGTGAAGGGGCCGTCGACGTCGAGGCCCGGCGCCGGCACATGGCTGACGATCGTTTCGAACACTGGCGTGAAGTCGCCATCGCGCGCTTCGGGGTCGGGCGAGGCAAAGCCCTGGCGGCCCGAGGCATAGAGGATCGGGAAATCAAGCTGTTCGTCGCTTGCTTCGAGGGTCAGGAACAGTTCGAACACTTCGTCGAGCACCTCGGCGGGACGTGCATCGCTGCGGTCGATCTTGTTGACGACGACGATCGGACGCAGGCCCAGCGCGAGCGCCTTGCCGGTCACGAACTTGGTCTGCGGCATCGGCCCCTCGGCGGCATCGACCAGCAGGATGACACCGTCGACCATCGACAAAATGCGCTCGACCTCGCCGCCGAAGTCGGCGTGACCCGGCGTGTCGACGATATTGATCCGCGTCGTGTCCGCGCCCTCATGGCCCTTGGGCGCCCATTCGACCGAGGTGCATTTGGCGAGAATGGTGATCCCGCGCTCCTTTTCGATGTCGCCCGAATCCATCGCGCGTTCCTCGACACGCTGATTCTCGCGGAACGTCCCCGACTGGCGGAAAAGCTGGTCGACGAGAGTGGTCTTGCCATGATCGACGTGCGCGATGATGGCGATATTGCGCAGGGACATCAAAAATACCTTATGGGAGCAGCGCGGCGCCGTGCCGCGATTTGGCCGCGCGCGTAGCGAATTTCCTACTGCGGCGCAACAAAATTGCCGATACCTTCATAACGAAATCCGCGCGACAAGTCGCACGATTTCGGCGGCCGCGATGCGCGCATGGTGCCGCGCGCATCGCTGTCGAACGATGGGATTTTGGAATCTCGGGCGTCGATCGACGGGCTTGCCAAGCGCCCCGCGCCCCGCCATCGCACCGCTCCATGCTTGCCCGTATCTTTCCCGATCGCTTCGTCCCGGTCCTGTTCGCGACGATCCTGCTCGCCAGCCTGCTGCCGGTGCGCGGCACCGCGGTGCCGGTGGCGCAGGGAGTATCGACCGCGGCGATCATCCTGCTCTTTTTCCTCAACGGCGTACGCCTGCCGCGCGACGAAGTGCTGCACGGCATCCGCAACTGGAAACTGCAAGGCGCGGGCCTCGGCTTCTGCTTCGTGGTCATGGCACTGCTCGGCCTGGCGGCGCAGGTGGCGACCGCGGCCTTCCTGCCCGCTGCGCTCGCGCTCGGCTTCCTCTTCCTCGGCATCCTGCCTTCGACCGTCCAGTCGGCGACCGCGGCAAGCAGCATGGCGGGCGGCAATGTCGCGGCGAGCGTCGTCGCGGCGGCGCTGCTCAACCTCATCGGCGTGATCGCCTCGCCGCTGCTATTCGCCGCGCTCGCGGGCAGCGCCGGCGCGATTCACGGCGCGGCGGCGCTGCGCATCGTCGCGATATTGCTGCTGCCCTTCGTCGCCGGCCAGGTCGTGCAGCGCTGGTTGCGCCCCTGGGTGCTCGCGCATCGCGGCGCGGCGACCTTCATGGATCGCACCTCGATCGCGATCGCGGTCTATGTCGCCTTTTCGGCAGCGGTCGTCGGCGGCATCTGGCACCAGCTCGACGCGGGCGAGATCGCCATCACCTTTGCCGCCGTCGCAGCCATGCTGGCCCTGGCCTTTTGCGGCGCCTGGGCGCTCGGCGGGCTGCTCCGCCTGCGCCATGCCGAGCGCATCACCCTGCTCTTTGCCGGCGCGCAAAAGAGCATCGCCGTCGGCGCGCCGCTCGCCGCGACACTCTTTCCCCCCGCGACCGCGGGCGTGGTGCTCGTGCCCATCCTCGTCTATCATATGGCGCAGCTCGTCATCTCCGCCTGGATCGCGCCGGGGCTGGCGCGCCGCGCAGAGGTGTAGTGCTTGAACAATACAGATGCGCATGCCATATAGGCGATCGCACGGGGTTGGAAGGAAGTGGAATGAGCGAAGAGACCGCGACGGCGACCGCAATCGAAGAATTGACGCTGACGCCGCCCGAACCCGTGCCCGCGGTAGCCCCCGAAAAGGCGGCCGGCCTCGTCCCCCTGTCGGGCGAGCAGAAATCGAAGCTCGAGGAGCGCGTCGACGGCTTCATCGACGACCTCGTCGCGCAGGACGAGAATTCACCCGAATTCGGCAAGCGCGTCGACCAGATCACCAATATGGGCCGCAAGGAAATGCTGGAGGCGGCGAGCCACAGCAACCGCTTCCTCGACCGCCCGATCCGCGCGATGGACCGCGACACCGACATCGGGCAGAGCCTGATCGAACTGCGCACCACCATCGAGCGGCTCGACCCGTCGGCGAACGGCAAATTGCTGTCGAAGCGCGGGTTTCTGGACAAGATCTTCGGCAGCAAGATCAACAATTATTTCGCGCAATATCGCAGCGCCCAGACGCACATCGGCGGCATCCTGACCGCCCTGTCGAACGGCAAGGACGAGCTGTTGATGGACAATGCCGCCATCGACGTCGAACGCCGCAAGATGTGGGAATCGATGGGCAAGCTTGAACAGATGATCCATATCGCCGGCACGCTCGACCAGCGGCTCGAGGCGAAAGCCACCGAACTCGACGGCAGCGACCCCGCCAAGGCCAAGATCCTGCGCGAAAATGCGCTCTTCTACGCGCGCCAGCGCACGCAGGACCTGCTCACGCAGATGGCGGTAACGGTGCAGGGCTATCTCGCGCTCGATCTGGTCAAGAAGAATAATGTCGAGCTGGTGAAGGGCGTCGATCGCGCGAGCACCACGACCGTCGGCGCGCTGAAAACCGCGATCACCGTCGCGCAGGCGATGACGAACCAGAAGCTGGTGCTCGAACAGATCACCGCGCTCAACACCACGACCGCGAACATCATCGACGGCACATCGAAGATGCTGAAGGACAATACCGCGCGCATCCACGAACAGGCGGCGTCGAGCACGATCCCGATGGAAACGCTGAGCCGCGCCTTCCAGAACATCTATGACACGATGGACGCGATCGACACCTTCAAGCTGAAGGCGCTCGATACGATGAAGACGACCGTGACCTCGCTCGAAGGCGAGGTCGCCAAGTCGAAGGGCTATATCGCGCGCGCCGAGGGCGCGAGCCAGGCGCAGGCAAGCGTCGGCGGTGCCGACAGCCCGCTTGCCGCGCTCGAAGGCTAGGCGATGACGATGAGCGAAGTCGACAAGGTCCGGCTATCGGCGGCATCGGCGATCGAACGGTCGCGCGAGCGGCGGCGCCCGATCGGAACGAAGAGCGTCGCGCTGCGCCGCCAGCATCTTTATCAAAAGCTCGCGCGCGTGCTGATCGCGGGCGGCATCGTGCTGATCGGGGCGGCGCTGTTCGGCGCGCTGATCAAGCCGCTCGGCTTCACCGGGCTGCTCGCGCTGTTCGTGCTGCTGATCGGCGTCGCGCTATTGTTCGGCAAATGGCCGCCCTTTCCCGAGCCGCGCCAGGCCGACCTGCCCAAGGCCGATCTGAAACAGCTCGCCGGCCGCACCGAAATCTGGCTCGAGGCGCAGCGCCCGGCGCTCCCCGCGCCCGCGCGCCAGCTCGTCGACGGCATCGGGGTGCAGCTCGACCTGCTCGCGCCGCAGCTCCAGACGCTCGACGCGGCGAGCCCCGCCGCCGCGAACATCCGCAAGCTCGTCGGCGAGGATCTGCCCGAACTCGTCGCGGGCTATCAGCGCATCCCCGCGGGACTCCGTAAGGAAGCCTATGCCGGACGCACCCCCGACGACACGCTCGTCGGCGGGCTCACCATGCTCGAGCGCGAAATCGGCGACGCGGCCCGCAGCCTCGCCGCGGGCGACCTCGACAAGCTCGCGACGCGCGAACGCTACCTCCAGCTCAAATATCAGGGGCTGGAGGGCGAGGACGCGCCCTCGGCTTAGGGTCCGGATGCCGAAATAACGGCGCGCGAGGACCAGCAACTCAGCAGCAAATCCGCACCCGCGTTCCGGGTCGGGCGTCCTCGATGTCCAATCGCCATTTGTGCAGCCCGACGATCGCCGACACGAGCGCGAGGCCCAGCCCGGTGCCGGGCAACCCCGCCGTATCGGGTCCGCGAAAGAAGCGCTCGGTCACCCGGTCGCGCCAGGCATCGGCGATGCCGGGGCCATTGTCGACTATCTCGATTTCGGTCCCGCTCTCCGTCCCGCGCGCCGTCACCGCGATGACGGCGCCCTCGCCGCCATATTTGACCGCATTGTCGAGCAGGTTCGAGATCGCCTGGAACAGCAGGTTCGGATCGGCATCCAGCGCCAGTCCCGGCGCGATACGGCTTTCGATCCTTTGCCCATGCGCCTCGGCATCGGGGGTATGAAGCTCGACCGCGTCGGCGAGCAGCGTCGTCAGGTCGATGCGCCGCATCCCGCTCAGATGCCGGCCGCTCTCGATACGCGCGATGCGCAGCAGCGCATCGAAGATCGCCTGCAACCGCCCGGCCTCCGCCAGCGCCTGCCCGGTGAGCCGCTGGCGCTCGTCTTCGCTCTCCGCACCGCGCAGTTCGTCAAGATCGGCATGGAGGCGCGCCAGCGGCGTCCGCAGTTCGTGCGCGACATTGTCGGATACGCGGCGCACCGATTCGACGGCTTCCTCGATCCGCCCGAGCATCAGGTTGAGCGTCGCCGAGAGTTCGTCGAAGTCGTCGCCGGTTCCGCGCAGCGGGATACGCTCGGTCAAATTTCCCGCCATCACGCGCCGCGCGGTCCGCGTCACCGCATCGATCCGCCGACCGACCGCGCGGCTCATCGCGACGCTGCCGCCGAGCGCGAGCAGGGCCGCGAAGAGAATCAGCCACACCGATCCGATCGCATAAAGCTCGTCGCGGTCGTCGATCGACTCGACATCGCGTCCGACGATCAGCCGCGCGCCGTCGCTCAGCCGCCGCTCGACGACAAGCGCTTCATAATCCTGTTCCTGTCCCGCCTGATAGACATCGGCCTCCAGCGTGGCCCAACCGGCGACCGGTGTTTCGGGCCAGCTCGGCAAATTGGCGGTCACCGTCTTTCCATCAGGCGCGATCAGCGCGTGAAAGGGGCGTTTTGGACCCGTCTTCTCCCGCACCAGCAGTGCACGAACCAGCGCATCGCGCCCACCGCCGCGGTCGATCGCCTCCAGCTCGGCCGCCTCGCCGCGCACCCCTGCCGCGGCGTCGAGCAGCGGCTGATAAACCCCGATCCAATAGGCCGCGCCGAACAGCGCCACGGTCGAGGCCAGGAAAAGTCCGACATAGATCAGCCCGAGGCGCAGGGTCAGGCTGTGCCAGAGGCCGCCGCGCATGGTGCCGCGCCCCCTCATCCACCCGCCCGCATCACATAGCCGGTGCCGCGCACCGTGTGGATCAGCGTCCGGCCGAACCCCTTGTCTACCTTTTGCCGCAGGCGGCTGACATGCTGGTCGATGATGTTGGTCTGCGGATCGAAATGATAATCCCACACATGTTCGAGCAGCATCGACCGGGTGACGACCCGGCCTTGATTGCGCGCCAGATAGGTCAGGATGCGGAATTCGCGCGCGGTCAGGTCGATCACCGTCCCTTGCCGCCGCACCTGCTGGCCGAGCAGGTCGATGTCGAGATCGCCGACGCAAAGCCGGGTCTCGGCCGACAGGGCCGGGCCGCGACGGCTCAGCACATCGATGCGCGCGAGCAGCTCGGACATGGCGAAGGGCTTGGTCAGATAATCGTCGCCGCCCGCACGCAGTCCCGCGACGCGCTCGTCGACCTCGCCGAGCGCGCTCAGGAACAGCACCGGCGTCGTGTCGCCGGTCGCCCGGATCGTCTGGACGATCGTCAGCCCATCGACCTGCGGCAGCATACGGTCGACGACGATCAGGTCATAGCTGTCGGACGCCGCGCGGAGCAGGCCGGACCGGCCATCGCCTTCGATCTCGACGAGATGCCCGGCGGCCGCCAGCCCCTTGCCGATATGCTCCGCGACGCGGGCATCATCCTCGATCACCAAGATATGCATATATCCCCCGATACCGGCTCGGCCGCCCGGCCGCCACCCGCCCCGCGAACATGTCGAAAATCAAATCCTGTTGTCATACCGGCGTCAGATAGCGCTGCCATTGCTGCCTGCGAAGGAGCAGGCGATGGCAGAGGCGAGACGCCAGACGGACTATGCGGCGGCGCGCCCAGTGCCGGCGAAGATGATGCTGTCGGTCTTCGACCTCGATCGCACGCTGACCATCCTTCCTACTTACACCCCCTTCCTGCTCTTTGCGATCTGGACCCGCGCGCCGTGGCGTTTCCTGCTCCTCCCGCTGCTGCTTCCGGTCGCGATGCTCTATGCGCTGAAGCTCGTCCCGCGCCGCGCGATGAAGCAGGCGATGCACCGCATCGCGCTCGGGCGGCGGCTGGCCGAGCGCGACGCCGCGCGGCTGGCCGACCGCTTCGCGCGTCGCCTTGTCGCGCGCGGCCTCTACACACAGGGGCTCGCGCTGATCGAAGCCGAGCGCGCGGCCGGCCGCCGGATCGTCATCGCAACCGCCGCGCCGCATCTCTATACCGCTGCCCTCGCACGACGGCTGGGGATCGCCGACGTGATCGCGACCGCCTCGACGTGGCGCGACGGCTGGCTGACCCCGACGATCGGCTCGGCGAACTGCTATGGTGGCGACAAGCGCCATCGGGTCGAGGCCTTTCTCGATGTCGCCGGCATCGCCCGCGACCGCGCGCATATCCGTTTCTATTCGGACCATGTTTCGGACCTGCCGATGCTCGCCTTCGCCGACGAGGCGGTCGCGGTCAATCCGTCGGCCAAGCTGCGCCAGGTCGCCACGGCGCGCGGCTGGCCGATTGTCGACTGGCGGCGGTGAGGCGGTGCGGATTGGGTTCCTCTTCAACCACCACGGTGCGCACCAGGTCGCGCATGCGTTGCCGGTGGCGCTGGCGCTGCTGCGCGGCGGCACCAATGCGCGGGTCAGCATTCTGGTCTCCGAGGGCTGCGAGGGCGAGGTCCGCCGACTGGCCGCGGCGGTCCCCGGCGCCGCGCCCGACATCATCCGGCTGCGCCCGCCGTCGGCGCTCGCCCGCGTCGCCAATCGCGCCAGCGGCCGCGCGCTTCCCGCCGACATCATCTCGACGCTCCGCCGCAATCTCGACCGCTTCCGCACCTTCGACGCGCTCGTCGTCCCCGAAAAGACCTCGCTGCTGCTGAAATCGCTGTTCGGCCTCAAGTCGCTGAAGCTCGTCCACACGCGGCACGGCGCGGGCGACCGCGCGATCGGCTTTGACAAGGCGAGCGGGAAATTCGACCTCGTGCTGCTGTCGGGCGAGAAGATCCGCGACCGGCTGGCGCAGGCCGATCTTCTGAAAGCGGACGGCCACGCGATCGTCGGCTATCCCAAATTCGACATCGCGGCGCCCGCCCATCCGCGCCTCTTCGCCAAGGACCGGCCGACCGTCCTCTACAACCCGCACCCCTCGCCCGCGCTGTCGTCCTGGTATCGCATGGGGCCGGCGATCCTCGACTGGTTCGCCCGGAGCGACCAGTATAATCTCATCTTCGCGCCGCATGTGATGCTGTTCAGAAAGCGGGTCACCGCGTCGCTCTCTCCCTTCGCGCTCGGCTGGAACCTCGGGCCGCGCGCCGACCATTATGAGCATGACCATATGCTGATCGACACCGGCAGCGCCGCGAGCCTCGACATGACCTACACCGACGCCGCCGACATCTATCTCGGCGACGCGAGCAGCCAGGTCTATGAATTCATCCGCCGCCCGCGCCCCTGCTTCTTCCTCAACCCGCGCGGCCTTGCATGGCAGGGCGATCCCGACTTCGCCCACTGGCGCGCCGGCACGGTTCTGGACAGCATGGACGAGTTCGACGCGGCCTTCGCCGAGCCGCCGGGCCTCACGCCCGCGATGCGCGAGCGGCAGGAGGACATCTTCCGCTACAGCTTCGACCTGCAGGAGCGCCCCTCGTCCGAGCGGGCGGCCGAGGCGATCCTCGCCTTCATGGCCCGCCAATGACCGCCGCCGCCGCTTCGCGCGTTGCCGCTTTCCTGGGCTATGGCGTCGGAAAGACGCTGGCGAAGCTGCGGGCGAACCTGCTCGCGCGGCTGCCGCTGCGCCGCGAGACGGGGGCGGTGACGTCGCGCTATGGCGTGCGGATGCGCGCCAATTGGCAAGACCGCACCTTTCGCTATTGCTATTATGCGACCTATGGCCGCGCTTTGTCGGACTATCTCGCCGCGCAGGACCGCGCCTTCGTCTTCGTCGATATCGGCGCCAACCAGGGACTCTACAGCCTGCTCGCCGCGCAGAACCCGCGGTGCGCGGCGGCGATCGCCTTCGAACCCGTCGCCGCGACCTTTGCCCTGCTGCGCGACAATATCGCGCTCAACGGCCTGGAGGCGACGGTCCGGCCGGTCCATGCCGCCGTATCGCTCCAGTCGGGAAACGCGCGTATCGCCACCGACCGCGCGCACAGCGGAACCGCCAGCCTGCGCGGCGCGGCACCCGCCGACGGCGAGGATATCCGCATCCTCGGCATATCCGGAGTCGATACGCTGATCGACGGCACGCTGAACGGCGGTAAAGGGCCGCTGATCGTCAAGATCGACGTCGAAGGCCATGAGGAAGCGGTGATCGAGGCGCTGATGGCGTCGGCGCACCTCGGCCGCATCGCCGCGATCTTCTATGAGATCGACGAACGCTGGACCGATGCGGCGGCGATCGCGCGGCGCCTGGACAGCGCGGGTTTCGATCGCCTTACCCGCTTCGGCATCGGCCGCCATTATGACGTGCTGGCCGAACGTGGCGACTGGGGCCCGGCCCGCGAATAGAACCGGACCCGTCGTTCGCGGACGCGCTTACCAGGTCAGGCCGACCCGCGCGTAGAGATAACGGCCATTGAAGCCGAAAGGCGAATAATAGGGGTAGCCGACGACGCCGGTCGAGTTGAGTGCGGCGGGTGTCGCGTCGGGATAGACGTCGAACAGATTGTTCGCACCGAGCGCGAGCTGCGCGCCCTTGGTGGGCTGATAGCGCAGTTCGAGATCGGTGATCACATGCTTGCCGGTCAATATATCACCCGATCCGTCGGCGGCGGTCCCTGGCTGGTTGACCCCGCCATAATAGGTCGTGCGCAGCGTCGCGCCGAGCAGGTCGCCCGCCCAGTCGATCGCCCCGGTGATCTTCGTGCGCGGCGTGCCCTCCTCCAGCGTCAGGATGCGGTTGCGGCCGAGCAGCGTCGGCGCCGGATCGAGCGTCGAGGTCGAGGTCGGCACCCGCGTCACGTCGATGTCGTTGAAATTCGCCGCCAGCGTGAAGTCGAGCGTGCCGAGACTTTCGGTCCGTGCCTTGTAATTGGCGACGACGTCGATGCCCTTGGTCGTCGAGCGGACGCCATTGATGAAGAAGCGCGCCGCCTGGACTTCGAGCGGATCGAGGATCGCGTTGATCGGATCGCCCACAGCGCCGGTGCCGCGGATATTTTCCGACAGCGCGATCTGGTTGCGGAGCTTGATCTGATAGGCGTCGACGGTCAGGCTGAACGCTCCGCTGTGGACCACCCCGCCGAGCGAGAAGTTGGTCGATTTCTCGGGCTCGAGCGGCAGCCCGCCAAGCGCCACCGCAACGGCGTTGGTCGGCGGATAGTGACCGGTGAGCAGGACGTCGCCGCCGACCACCACCGAGGTGATCGAGGTATAATATTGCTGTTGCAGCGACGGCGCGCGGAAACCGGTCGAGGCGGTGCCGCGCAGCGCGAACCAGTCGGTCGCATCGAAGCGCGCCGACACCTTGCCGTTGGCGGTCGAGCCGAAGTCCGAATAATCCTCGACCCGGCCCGCGACCGCGACGAGGAAGCGCGACGTCAGTTCGGCCTCGATGTCGATATAAGCGCTGATGTTGCGGCGGTGCGCATCGACCGCATTGTCCGGGGAAAAGCCGGGGAAGCCCTGCGCGCCGCTGCCGGTATAGGAATTGAGTTCGCCCGCCGCGATCTTGTAACCCTCGCGCCGCCACTCGGCGCCGAAGGCCAGGTTCAGCGAGTGGAAGATATCGAATTTGCGCGACACGTCGAGGCCGCCGATCCACTGGTCATAGGTGACCGCGCCGTCGTAAAATTCGGTCGGCGAGCTGGCGCCCAGGCTGTAGTTCGCCGAATTGAGCGTGCGAAAGGCGATGCGGTTGCGGCCATAGCTGAGGTTCAGGTCGACATTCCATTCGCCGACATCGCCGCGCAGCCCGACCGCGCTCGTCAGGTTACGCGACTTGGTGTTGATCAGCGGCAGGAAGCCGTCGGGCCAGATGCCGCCGACGCCGTTCGCGGCGGCCGTGGTGGCGAGGCGCGGAAAGGCCGCGCTCTTGCTGTCGCGGTCCTGATAGCCGACCCAGCCATAGAGCTGCAAAGCCTCGGTGACATTGACCCCGGCGTTGGCGAAGACCGTCGCCTGCTCGACTTCGGGGTCGCCGAAGCGGCTGGTGACGCGGCTCGGGGTCACGCGCGGGTCGAAATCGCCGCGGCTCGTCGGCTTGCGGTCGACATATTCGCCCGAGATGGTGAGATAGCCGTCGTTGCCGAAGCCGATACCCTGCCAGCCCGACACGGTAAGGACAGGTTCGCCGGTGACGCTGCGATGGCCGCGCGCGGTGTCGATGTCGGTGGCATAGATGCCATAGGTCGCCGACACGCCGCCGCCTTCGCGGGCTTCGCGCAGCCGCAGGTTGATGACGCCCGCGATCGCGTCCGAACCATATTGCGCCGACGCGCCGTCACGCAGCACCTCGATGCGGTCGAGCGCCACGGTGGGGATGGTGTTGAGGTCGACCGCCGCCGAGCCGCGCCCGACGCTGCCGTTGACGTTGAGCAGCGCCGAGGTGTGGGCGCGGGTGCCGTTGATCAGCACCAGCGTCTGGTCGGGCGAAAGGCCGCGCAGCGTCGCGGGGCGGATCGCATCGGTGCCGTCGACCGCCGACGACCGCTTGAAGTCGATCGACGGCGCGACGGTCGCCAGCGCTTGCCCGACCTCGGTCGACCCCTGGCGGCGCAGCGTCTCGCCGCTCAGCACATCGACCGGCGCCGGCGAGTCGAGCCGCGACCGCCCGGCCGCGCGCGTACCGGTGACGATGATATCGTCGCCATTGCCCGCGGTATCGGCCGCGTCAGGCGCATCCTGCGCCTGCGCGGGAAAGGCGGCGATCGCCGCGAGAGCGATGGCGCTGGTCGCGAGGGTGCGGAAATGGATCATCATGAGTCCTCCTGTTTGCTATATGATCGGCCCCCGGCGACCGATCGGCTCGCCCGGGGTGCGCGCGGCCAAGCGCTTCGTTCCGTCAGTAACAGAGCATCGCGGCCGTACGCGAAGAAGATTTCCTATTGAAACGGAAGAAAATCTTCATTTTCCAACGAATCGCGGGTTTTCGAATGCGCGGCGCGCAGCCGGGCGCCGAAACAATATCGGGGCCGGAAGCGGGGCCGGACCGGGCGGCCGCCAGTTCCATTCTCCACAACGCAGCGACGACCGGACCGCGGCCCTGAACATCTCGTTGAAGAATGATGCGCGATGGCCCTATCCTGCGCGGACCGTTCAACAATCGGGAATCGACGCATGAACAAACTGGTGTCCGTCCTGCTCGCGGCGCTTGCCCTGCTGCCGCTACCCGCCGGTGCGAAGGAGCGGGCCGACCTGCTGATCCGCCACGCGACCATCGTCGATGTCGCGGGCGCGCGGCTGATCCCCGATCAGGCGGTCGCGACCAGGGGCGACGCGATCGTCGCGGTCGGCGGCGATGCCGACATCGCCAAGGCATGGACCGCCGGGCGCACGATCGACGGCGGCCAGCGCTTCCTCATCCCTGGTCTGTGGGACATGCACGTCCATTTCGGCGGCGGCCCGGCGCTGGTCGAGGAGAATAAGGCGCTGCTGCCGCTCTATATCGCGCACGGCATCACGACGGTGCGCGACGCCTCGGGCGATCTGCCGGACGAGGTGCTGGCATGGCGCGGCGAGATTGCGAGCGGCAGACTGTTCGGCCCGACGCTGCTGAGTTCAGGCCCCAAGATCGAAGGCATCAAGCCGGTCTGGAAGGGCACGATCGAAACGGGGTCAAAGGCCGATGTCGATGCGGCGGTGACGAAGCTCAAGGGCCTCGGCGTCGATTTCGTCAAGATCACCGACAGCACGATGAAGCCCGACCTGTTCCTCTATGCGATCGGCAAGGTCCGCGCCGCGGGCCTGCGCGTTTCGGGCCATATCCCGCTCGCGCTCACCGTCGATCAGGCGGTCGATGCCGGGATCAGTTCGATCGAGCATATCGGCTATGCCTATAAGGCGGGGGTGAAGGGCGAAGCGGCGATCGCCGCCGACTTCGCCGCCGGGCGCATCGACCGGGCCGAGGCCTATCGCCGGCTCGACGCGGGTTTCGACCCCGATACCGCGACTGCCGCCTATCGCAAGCTCGCCGCGAAGGGCGTGTACGTCACGCCGACGCTGAACGGCAGCCGCGTCATCGCCTATCTCGACCAGGACGATCACACGTCGGACGATTATCTCGGCCTGATCGGGCCGGGCCTGCGCGCGACCTATGCGTGGCGCGTCGAGCGCGCCGCCAAGGCCGACGCCGCCGCGATCGCCGCGCGCCACGCCGAATATGAGCATGAGGCGTCGGTGCTGCCGATGCTGCAGGCCGCCGGCGTCACGATCATGGCCGGCACCGACGCGGGCTTCCTCAATTCGTTCAACTACCCCGGCATCGCGCTGCACCAGGAACTCGCGATCTTCGTCGACAAGGGGCTGACCCCCGCACAGGCCCTCGCCACGGCAACCCGCGCCGGCCCGGCCTGGTTCGGCAAGCTCGATCATTATGGCGCGGTCGAGGCGGGCAAGACGGCCGACCTCGTGCTGCTCGACCGCAATCCGCTCGCCGACATCGGCGCGACGCGCGCGATCCGCGTGGTGGTGGTGCGCGGGACCGCCTATGACCGCGCGGCGCTCGACACGATGCTCGCCGACACGCGCGCCAAGGTCGCGGCGTGGAACGCCGAGGCATCCCGATCAGCGGGAAAGGTCGAATGACGGACGGACGGACCGAGCGACGTCAGTTGGACCAGCCCCGGTCGCGCGCGGCGCGTTCCGCGGCGGCGTCGAAGGGGTCGCCCGCCAGCATCGCCGCCACGTCGGTCGCCAGCGCGCCCGAGGAGGCCTGTCGATAGTCTCTTTTGACATTCCCGCGCAGCGCGCGTTCGAGCGCCCAGCGATCCCCGTCGCGGCATCCGATGCCGGAAAGCGCGGCCCCCTCGAAGCTGCGGCAATAGCGGCCCCGCTTATCTCGAAAACTCAGGCCGATCCGCACCTCGGCATCGGCGGACTGGTTCGAGGCGAGCTGCGTGTCGAGGGCCCGGGCAAGCGGACCCGAGGCGACCAGCGTGCCGTTCGCACTGGTCACGTCGGCCGCGGGCAGCCACGGCTTCAGGCCGATCGCCAGTCCCAGCGCCAGCGACGCCGCGATCGCGCCCCAATGGATCGGTGCAAAGCGAGCGGATTTCGCGTCGCGGCGGCCAGCAAGGCTGGTATCGACCTTGCTGTCGACGAGCAACATCCGGAGCCTGTCGGGAACCGCTTCTTGCAGGGCCGGCGCGAAATGCGCCGTCAGTTCTGCCTTCAGCGCGCGGTGCCGCGCGATCTCTGCCGCCAGCGCCGGATCGCTCTCGGCCTCGCGCTCGATCCGGCGCGCGGTCAGATCGTCGAGTTCGCCATCGACAAAGGCGGCGATGGTGGCGAGGTCGAAGCTCATGCCGCCTCTCCCAGCAAATGCATCAGCGTCTCCCGGCCGCGCGCCAGACGTGAGGTGACGGTGCCGATCGGCACCTCCAGAATCTCGGCCGCCTCGCGATAGGCATAGCCTTCGACCAGAACGAGCATCACCACCTCGCGCTGCTCGTCGGGAAGCCGGGCCATCGCGCCATCGACATCGCCGCGCAGCGCTCCCGCCTCGACCTCGGCGGCGCCGTCGCCCGCGACCTGCGTCGCGGCCTCGTCGATCGGCGTGTGAATGCCGCGCCGACCGGCCGCGCGGCGCTCGTCGATCCAGAGATTGCGGGTGATGCGGTACATCCAACTGTCCAGTCTCGTTCCATCTTGCCATTGTTCGCGCGATTTCAGGGCGCGTTCGATCGCCGCCTGGCACAGGTCGTCGGCGTCGCTGGCGCCCTGCGCCAGCCCGCGCGCGAAACGGCGCAGACGGGGCAGCAGCTCGACCAGTTCCTCTTCAAAGCGCATTGTCGCCTTTTCGATTGTCCGAGGAAGAAACGACAGCCTTCTATCGTTTCTTCCGCAACATGCTAAATTTTTCCGGGACGGCGCCCGCGGGCGATCCTTGCGAGAGGTGCGATGAGACTCTGGACTGCCCTGCTGACGACGCTTTGCCTCCTGCTCGCCGGGATCGGGCCACGCGCGGACGCGCAGCTTGCCTTGCCGCAAGTCCAGATCCCCGACGCCGCGCGCAGTTTGCCGCAATGGCCCGACCTGAATACCGAACCCTTGATTTCGGCGGTGGACAGACTGCCGCAGATTCGGCTCGACCGGATCACCGCGCTGTTGCGCGGCCATCGCGAAAGCATCGAACTCGACGAACGCGGTGAGCCCGCGGTGCGCGGCATCCTCGTCGCGAGCGGGATCGACGCGGCGATGATCGCGCGCGCGGGCGAGGCAGGCTTTGCCCTGCTCGACCGCGAATATATCGCGGGGCTCGACCTCGATATCGCGCGCTTTCACGTCCCGAAGGGGCGCAGCCTGACGCGCGCGCGCAAGCAACTGGCAAAGCTTCTCCCCGACGCCGGGATCGATGTCGACAATCTCTATTTCGCCAGCGGCCCGGGCGGGGCATTGCCGCAGGCCGCACTCGCGACGGCCACGGGCGGCGGCGCGGCAAAGCTCGGCCTGATCGACGGCGGCGTCGCCGCGCATCCATCGATCGCGGGGCGCGTGGAGCAGCGCGGCTTTGCGACGGGGGCGCCGTCGGCGAGCCGCCACGGGACGGCCATCGCCTCGCTGCTCGTCGGGAACGGACCGGTGCGGGGTGCCGCGCCCGGACGACGCCTGCTCGCCGCCGATGTCTATGGCACCGACCCTGCGGGCGGCAATGCGAGTGCGATCGCCCGCGCGCTGGGCTGGCTGGTGGAGAGCGGCGTCGCGGTGACGACGATCAGCCTCGTCGGCCCCGACAACAGGCTGCTTGCGGCTGCGGTGACGCGAGCGCGACAGCGCGGGATGCTGATCGTCGCGGCGGTCGGCAACGACGGCCCCGCCGCGCCGCCCGCCTATCCGGCATCCTATCCCGGTGTATTCGCGGTGACGGGGGTCGATGCGAAAGGCCGCGCGCTTCCCGAGGCGGGGCGTGCGCTCCACATCGACTTCGCGGCGCCTGGGGACGCGGTGCTGGCGGCAACCGGCGTGAATTCCGCCGACCGGCTGCGCGGCACCTCTTTCGCGGCGCCGCTCGTCGCGGGCCGGCTTGCGCTTCACTATCCCGCGCCCTCGATCGAAGCCATCGGCCCCGCCGTCGCCGCCCTCGTCATGGAGGCGCTCGATCTCGGCAAAAAGGGTCGCGACAAAGTCTATGGTCACGGCCTGATCTGCGGCGCGTGCGGCGGGCGCTGACGCCGGTCGAATTTTTTCGGAAGAAAATCGAACGCCCCGTCGTTCTCTCCCCAGGCCCACCCCCTCGGGGCCGCAACCTCAGGAGCAGGACGATGACACATCGCATTTTCATTTCGGCCCTCGCGCTCGCCGCATCGGCCATGGCCTTTTCGGCGCCCGCCGCGGCGCAGTTGCTCGGTGGCGGCGGCGGTCTTGCCGGCGGTCTCGGCGGCACGTTGGGCGGCACGCTCGGCAACCCGACCGGTCCGATCGGCGGCACCCTCGGCAGCACGGGCGACCTGACCGGCTCGGGCCACGGCGAGGCGAATGTCGATCGCCGCTCGGGCCGGGTGCACGGCAAGGGCAGCGCGAACGGCAAGGGCTCGGCGAATGGCAATGGCGACCTGCTCGGCGACGCCGTCGGCGGAAACGCCAACGGCTCGGGCGGCGCTTCGGGCAACGGCAGCCTCGACGCGCAGGCGGTCGGCACCGACGTCGTCGATCAGACCGCGCGCGGTGCGGTCGGCGCCGTGCAGGGCTCTGCCTCGACCGCCACCGGCACTGCGCGCGGTGCGGTCGGAAATCTCGGCGATCAGGCGGGCAGCGCGGCCTCGGGTCTCTCGGGCACCACGCATGGCGCCGGTTCGGCCACCGGCAGCTTCCAGGGCGCCCTCGGCCAGCTCGCCGCCGCCGGCAGCGGCGCGGCAAGCGGCAGCGGCATGTTCGCGGTCGCACCCGGCATGGCGGTTACCGACGCACGCGGCAAGGTGATCGGCCATGTGCAGAATCTGCGCCAGACCGGCCGCGGCGTCGTCCAAGCCGTCACGGTCGAAGTCGGAAACCGCGTCGCGACGCTTCCCGCCGCCAGCTTCGCGGGGTCGGGCGACGTGCTCGTCACCGGGATGACCAAGGGGCAGCTCAAGGATGCGGCCGCGCAGCAGGATGAGGCAAGCCGGCCGGCAACCGGACCCACATCGCAGACGACGCAGCGAAGCGGCCGCATCGAACGCAACGATAACCGCAACGACTAAGGCCAGGATCCAACCAGCAAGACAATCCAGGGCGGTTTACGACCGCCCTGGATTGCTGCGTCCGACGCGCAGCGACGATTTCAACGAAGCAATCGCCGTTCCAAAAGACGGAGGGCGCGGGCGTGTAGGAGGTCCATCCGACCAAGCGGTTTTTCAACTCGGCTTGGACGAACGGGGTCGGGCAACGGGCTGCCCCGCGATCACCCGTTGCGCGAACAGGCGCGAATCGATGGAGGCGCCCCGAAAAATCCGCGCCGAAATGCCAAGGCTCGCTATAGGGACAGGAGCGTTGCCCGCAATCGAGGAAAAAGACCATGGCTTTCAAGACACGTATCACCGAGATGTTCGATATCGAGACCCCGATCGTCATGGGCGGGATGACCGGCGTGGGCTATGGCGAACTCGTTGCCGCGGTCGCCAATGCGGGCGCGCTGGGTTTCATCACCGCGCACATGTATCCCACCGGCCAGGCGCTGTTCGACGAGATCGAGGCAACGCGAAAGCTTACCGACAAGCCCTTCGGCGTCAATCTGACGCTGCTGCCGTCGATCAATCCCATCCCCTATGACGATTATCGCGAAGCGATCATCGCGAGCGGGATCAAGATCGTCGAGACCGCGGGCCGCGCCCCGACCGACCATCTGCCGCGCTTCAAGGAAGAGGGGGTCAAGGTCATCCACAAATGCACCTCGGTCCGTCACTCGGTGTCGGCGGTGCGAAAGGGCGTCGACGTGATCAGCATCGACGGCTTCGAATGCGCCGGACATCCGGGCGAGGACGATGTCGGGCTCGTCGTGCTGCTGCCCGCGACGGTCGACGCGCTCCCCGACACGCCGATCATCGCCTCGGGCGGGATGGCCGACGGGCGCAGCCTGGTCGCCGCGCTCGCGCTCGGCGCCGACGCGGTCAACATGGGCACGCGCTTTTGCGCGACGGTCGAGGCAAGGATACACGCCAATGTGAAGCAGCGCATCGTCGAGGCGAACGAACTCGACACCGTGCTCGTCGGCCGGTCGCTGCGCAACACCGCGCGCGTCGCGAGGAACGCGGTGTCGGTCGAGGTCGCCGAAATTCAGCGCGATCCGACCAAGACCTTCGACGACGTCAAGCATTTGATGGCGGGCGTGCGCGGGCGCGAGAATGTGCTGGCGGGCGGCGATGTCGATGGCGGCATCTGGACCAGCGGCCAAAGCCAGGCGCTGATCCACGATATTCCGACCTGTACCGACCTTGTCGCCAACATCATGCGCCAGGCGGCATCCGCCCGCGAGCGCCTGGCCGCCTGCGGCCGCGAATAGGATAGCCGCCCCGCTCCGCCCCGGATCGAAGCTGAAGGTCCGTATATTTCCTTCGGAAGCATCCCGAACCCGCGAGCGGGTGCCCTCTGGACCGGGATGCGGCAGCAGGGAGCATGCCACCCACAAAAGGTCGTAAATCCCGAAATTTATTGGAAAGCCATGGATGCCCCGCGAGGATTCGAACCTCGATAGACGGAATCAGAATCCGTAGTCTTACCATTAGACGACGGGGCAGGAGCGGGGGCCAATAAGCGGCGGATTAGCGCGGGTCAAGGGGGTCTGACTGTGACGCTGTGACGACTCGGGGGAAAGGTGCCGAAAAAACAGCCCGCTTGCTCTGGCGCATTTCGCCGCTAGCATCGCGCCATGATAAAAGGGGCCGCGTCCCGGCGCAGGCGCCCGTTCATGGAGGTGGACTGATGCGTCATGTCGCGATCGTCGGGTCGGGTCCGGCGGGATATTATACCGCCGAAGCGCTGCAAAAGGCGGACGATATCGCGATCGACGTTATCGACCGGCTCCCCGTCCCCTATGGCCTGATCCGCACCGGCGTTGCCCCCGACCACCAGTCGATCAAGGCGGTGTCGCGCCGGTACGAGGGCGTCGCACTGACCGACAATGTCCGCTTCGTCGGCCATGTCTCGGTCGGCGGCGACGTCAGCATCGACGAACTCACCGGCCTTTACGACGCGGTCATCCTCGCAACCGGCGCGCCGCACGACCGGCCGCTCACCATCCCCGGCGCCGACCTGCCGGGGGTGATCGGCAGCGCCGCCTTCGTCGGCTGGTACAACGGCCACCCCGATTTCGCGGGCCTCGACCCGCTGCTCGACGCACCGGGCGTGGTGGTGATCGGCAACGGCAATGTCGCGCTCGACGTCGCGCGCATCCTCGCCAAGGCCCCGGCCGAATTCGCGGGCAGCGACATCGTCGCCCATGCCCGCGATGCGCTGGCGGCAAGCGCGGTGCGCGAGGTCCACATCCTCGGTCGCCGCGGCCCGCACCAGATCGCGATGACGCCCAAGGAGCTTGGCGAACTCGGCCATCTCGAGCGCGCCGCTCCCCGCGTCGATCCCGCCGACCTGCCGCCCGAAGGCGACGATGCGATGCTCGAACCCGGCATGCGCAAGTCGGTGACGCACCTCCGCGGTTTCGCGGCCAACCCCGTCGCCAAACCGGTGACGATCGATTTCGATTTCTTCGCCATGCCCGTCGCGATCGAGGGGGATGGCCGCGTCCAGCGGGTCATCGTCGAACGCACGACGCTCGACGCAGACCTGCGCAGCCACGGCACCGGCGAGACCTATGCGATCGAGGCGGGGCTGGTCGTGAGCTGCATCGGCTATCAGACTCCGCCGATCCCCGGCGTGCCTTATGAACATGGCCGCGGCCGCTTCGCGAGCGACGAGGGGCGCATCCTGCCCGGCCTTTATGCCGTCGGCTGGGCGCGGCGCGGGCCGTCGGGGACGATCGGCACCAACAAGCCCGATGGCGCGCGAATCGCCGAAATGGTGCTCGACGACATCGGCCGCGGCGCCGCCAGGATGGGGCGATCGGGACTCGACGCGCTGCTCGCGAGCCGCGGCGTCGCGCCGGTCACCTTTCGCGACTGGCGCCGGATCGAGGCGGCCGAGGTCGCCGCGGCGATCGATGGCAATCCGCGCGAGAAATTCACCAGCATCGAGGCGATGCTCGCCGCGATCGGGCGGTGAAAACGCGCGCCGCCGGGTTTGGGCGCACCGCGCTGCGCTGGCTGCTCACGCTCGCTTATGGCTATGCGGGCTATCGCCACCTCACGACCCCGGCGCCGTTCCTCGCGATCACCCCGTCGTGGGTGCCGCAGCCCGCTTTCGTCGTCGCCGCGACCGGAGTCGCCGAACTGGCGGGCGCGCTCGGGCTGATGATCCCGCGCCTGCGCCAGGCCGCGGGATGGGGCCTCGCGCTCTACGCGCTGTGCGTCTGGCCCGCCAATTTCCACCACGCCTTCGCGCATGTGGCGATCGGCGGCGAAACGCTGGGCTGGTGGTATCACGGCCCGCGCCTCGCCGCGCAGCCGCTGATCATCTGGTGGGCGCTGTGGGCCAGCGGCGCAGTGGATTGGCCGTTTGCGAGAAAACCGGGATAGGGCGGATTACTCCGCCACCGGCGTTTCGACCGGCGGCTGGCCCTTCTGGCTCGCGGCATAGGCCTCGACCGCTTTCAGCACCCGCAGCATGTTGCCGCTGGCGATCTTTTCGAGATCGGCCTGCGAATAGCCGCGTTTCGCCAGTTCGGTGAAGAGCGCGGGATAGCCCGACACATCCTCCATGCCGACGGGCGCCGAATCCATCCCGTCATAATCGCCGCCGAGCCCGACATGATCGACGCCGATCATCGTGCGGATATGGTCGATATGGTCGGCCACCTTCGCGACAGTCGTCGTCGGCACCGGATGGCCCGCGTCCCACGCCTTGAGCCCCGCGTCGGCCGCGGCGGGATCGCCCGGATACATCGCCTTCAGCCGCGCCTGCTCGGCGGTGCGCGCGAGGCCCTGGGCGCGGACGTCGGCGTCGAGGAAGCTCGGCAGCAGCACGACCATGATGATCCCGCCGTTCGCCTTGACGAGCGGCAGCACGCTGTCGGGGACGTTGCGCGGGTGCGGATTGATCGCGCGCACGCCCGAATGGCTGAACATCACCGGCGCCTTCGACGCGGCGAGCGCATCCTTCATCGTCGCCTCGCTCGTATGGCTCAAATCGACGATCATCCCGATCCGGTTCATCTCGCGCACCACCTGAAGCCCGAAATCGGTGAGCCCATCATGCGCCGGCGCGTCGGTCGCGCTGTCGGCCCAGGCGATGTTCCGGCTGTGCGTCAGCGTCATGTAGCGCGCGCCGAGGTCGTACATCTGGCGCAGCACGGCGAGCGATCCGCCGATCGAATGGCCGCCCTCCATACCGATCATCCCGGCGATCTTCCCTGCCTTCATCGCCTTTTCAAGCTCGGCGCTGTTCGTCGCGAGCGCCAGATCGTTCGGATAGCGCGCCACGAGCCGCTTGGTCACATCGATCTGCTCGAGCGTCTGCTGCACCGTCTTTGCCTCGTCGGGATCGGCGGGGACGAAGACCGACCAGAATTGCGCGCCGACATGGCCCTTGCGCAGCCGCTGAATGTCGGTGTGCATCGCGATCGTCGGCGGGGTCGCATCGGGCCGCGCGGTGTCGGTCGTGTCGCGGAAATCGAAATCGTTGATCATGTTATGCACGCGCTCGCGCAGCGCCCACGGCACGTCATTGTGCCCGTCGAACACCGGCGCCTTTTTCAGCGCGGCTGCGGCGACGGCCTCGGGCGATTGCTGCGCGGCAGCAGGGACGGAGATGAGGGCGAAAGCGGCCAGGCCGGCGAGCAGGATCGATTTTGTCATGGCGTGCGACCTTAAGCGACAGAACGCGGAAATCGAGCGCAAATTTCCAGCGTAGTCCGCTTGACGTTCACGTCACCCCGGCCCAGCATCGCGGCATGACCGCTTTCGACGACTGGCGCGCGCGTTCGCCTTATTATGACGACACTCACGAAGCGCTCGCGCAAAGCGTCCGCCGCTTCGTCGCGCGCGAGGTCGCGCCCCACATCGACCGCTGGGAAGCCGAGGGCGAACTGCCGAGGAGCCTGCACAAGAAGGCCGCCGAGGCCGGCATCCTCGGGCTGCGCTATCCCGAGCAATATGGCGGGCACAGCGCCGGCTTCGACAATTTCCACAGCCTCGTCGTGACCGAGGAACTCGCCGCGGTCGGTGCGGGCGGGCTCGGCGCCTCGCTGATGACGCACGGTATCGGCCTGCCGCCGATCCTTGCCCTGGGCTCCGACGAACTCAAACAGCGCGTCGCGCCGCCGGTGCTGGCGGGCGAGAAGATCATCGCGCTCGGCATCACCGAGGCGGGCGGCGGCAGCGACGTCGCCAATCTGAAAACTACCGCCGTGAAGGATGGCGATTCCTACCTCGTCAACGGTGGCAAGATGTTCATCACCAGCGGCATGCGCGCCGACTGGCTGACTTGCGCCGTGCGCACCGGCGAGGCGGGCGCGGCGGGCATCTCGCTGCTGCTGATCGCGATGGACGCGCCGGGCGTCGAGCGCACCCGGCTCGACAAGATGGGCTGGCGATGCAGCGACACCGCCGCAATTCACTTCGGCGACGTCCGCGTCCCCGCCGCAAACCTGATCGGCCCCGAAAACGGCGGCTTCATCGGCATCATGCGCAACTTCAACAGCGAGCGGCTCGGCATGGCGATGGGCTGCTGCGCCTATGCCCGCGTCGCGATGGCCGAAGCGGCCGAATGGGCGCAGAACCGCGAAACCTTCGGCAAGCCGCTTGTCGGCCACCAGTCGATCCGCATCAAGCTCGCCGACATGGAGCGCCAGATCGAGGCGACGCAGGCCTGGGTCGACCTCGCCGCGTGGCAGGTTAAGGAAAACAAGGCACGCCCCGCCGATTTCGCGATGCTCAAGGTCCAGGCGACCCGTATGCTCGAATCCGTGGCCCGCGAAGCGGCGCAAATCCTTGGCGGCGCGTCCTATATCACCGGCAGCAAGGTCGAACGCATCTACCGCGAAGTCCGCGTCAACGCGATCGGCGGGGGCAGCGAGGAAATCATGCTCGACCTGGCGGGGCGGCAATTGTTCGGAGGACGAAAATGAACGAAATCGCACGAAGCTGGCCCGCCGAGGCCGAAACGCTGCTCGACGACCTCGTCGACCTGCGCCGCGCGATCCACCGCGAACCCGAATTGGGCCTGCAAAACCCCAAGACACTCGCGAAGATCAAGGAGGCGCTCGCGGGGCTGCCGCTCGAATTTCGCGAAGGGCCATCGACCACCGGCCTGATCGCGATCCTGCGCGGGCCCGCGAACGGGCGCACCGTGTTGCTGCGCGGTGACATGGACGCGCTGCCGCTGGTCGAGGATACCGGGCTCGCCTTCACCTCCGAAACCAGCGGCGCGATGCACGCCTGCGGCCACGACACCCATGTCGCGATGCTCGTCGGCGCGGCGAAGCTGCTCTGTGCGGCGCGCGACCGGCTGGCGGGGACCGTGCTGTTCATGTTCCAGCCGGGCGAGGAAGGCCACCACGGCGCGCGCTTCATGCTCGACGACGGACTGATCGACCCGCTCCCCGACGCCGCCTTCGCGCTCCACATCATGCCCAATGCGCCGCACGGGGTCTTTGCGGGGCGCGCTGGGCCGCTGCTCGCCTCGTCCGACGTGCTGTCGATCATCGTCAAGGGCGCGGGCGGCCACGCCTCGATGCCGCAGGATTCGATCGACCCGATCCCGGTCGCCTGCGAAATCGTCTCCGCGATCCAGACGATGGTGACGCGCCGCATCTCGGTGTTCGACCCCGCGGTCGTCACCATCGCAAAGATCGCGGCGGGGACGACGAACAATATCATTCCCGAGACCGCCGAAATGCTCGGCACGATCCGCACCCTGTCGCCTGAACGCCGCGCGATGGTCGCGCGCGAGCTCAAGCGCCTCGCCCCCGCGATCGCCGAAGCGCATGGCTGCACCGCCGAGGTGACGGTCGAGGAAGGCTTTCCGGTCACGATCTGCGACGCGCGCGCGGTCGCCTTTGGCCAGACGGTCGTCGAAGCGACCTTCGGCGAGGAAGCGTGGCTGACGATGGGCAACCCCGTGATGGGCGCCGAGGATTTCTCCTACGTCCTCGAAAAAGTCCCCGGCGCGATGTTCTGGCTCGGCGCAAGCGAGCAAGGCAGCGACTGGCGCGCCTGCTGCGGCCTCCACTCGAACCATATGGTGCTCGACGAAAAGGTCATGGCAAGGGGCGCGGCGCTGCACGCGGCGCTGGCCGAAAAATTCCTGGAAGGAGGGTTCGACGCATGATCAACATTCTCAGCGCCATCATCTCGGGCCTGATCATCGGCGCGCTCGCGCGATTCTTCTATCCCGGCGCCGTCGACATGGGATGGATCGCGACGATCCTGCTTGGCGTCGGCGGGTCGTTGCTCGCGGGTCTCGTCACCTCGCGCGGGCAGCGCGAGTTCCACGGTGCGGGCTGCCTCGCCTCGGTGATCGGCGCGATCGTTCTGATTCTGGTCGGCAGGTTGCTGGGTATCGGGGGATAAGGAAGAAAGAAATTATCTCACACAAAGACACAAAGGCACGAAGAAGGATCCGATGCGTTCGGAAACGGAGAAACTGGCGACCATTGCTGTTGACTGCGGCTTCCAACTGCACCGCGATTTGGGGCCAGGGCTGCTCGAATCTGTTTATGAGGCCATCCTGACGGATCAATTGACCCGAAGGGGGCTGTTCGTCGAACGTCAGCGTCCGATTCCAATACATTATGATGGGATTGAGCTCGCCGAAGGGTTCCGCGCGGATTTGCTGTTGAATGGGAAGCTGCTGATCGAGCTCAAATCTGTCGAACGGCTTTCGCCGCTCCATAGTAAACAGGTGCTGACCTATCTTCGCCTACTTGATTTGCCGCTCGGCCTGCTGATGAATTTCGGCGGCGCCACGTTCAAGGAAGGCGTGTGCCGTATCGCCAACGGCAATTTATTACGCTGATCTTCTTCGTGCCTTTGTGTCTTTGTATCTTTGTGTGAGATAATTTCTTCTTTACGGCACCAGCACCGTATCGACCGCTTGCGGCAGTAACCCCGAATAATCGAGCGTATAGTGAAGCCCGCGGCTTTCCTTGCGGTGGAGCGCGCTCTTCACGATCAGGTCGGCGCATTGCAGCAGGTTGCGCAACTCGATCAGGTCGGTGGTCACGCGGAAATGGCCGTAATAATCCTCGACCTCGTGCACCAGCATGTTGATCCGATGCTGCGCGCGCTCCAGCCGCTTGGTGGTGCGGACGATGCCGACATAGTTCCACATGAAGCGGCGAATCTCGGTCCAGTTCTGCTTGATCACCACCTCTTCGTCGGAGTCGGTGACGCGGCTTTCGTCCCACGGGCGGATCGCGGGCGGTGCGCCCAGTTCGTCCCAATGCGCGATGACATGCTTCGCCGCCGCCTCGCCGAAGACAAAACATTCGAGCAGGCTGTTCGACGCGAGGCGGTTCGCGCCGTGCAGCCCGCTTTCGGTCACCTCGCCCGCCGCATAAAGGCCGGGGAGGTCGGTGCGCCCGTCGAGATCAATCAGCACCCCGCCGCAGGTATAATGCTGCGCGGGGACCACCGGGATCGGCCCCTTCGTCATATCGATGCCGAGCGTCAGCAGTTTTTCGTGGATGTTGGGGAAATGCCCGGCGACGAAATCGGGATCCTGGTCGCTGATGTCGAGGTGGACATAGTCGAGCCCCGAACGCTTGATCTGGTCGTCGTTGGCGCGCGCGACGATATCACGCGGCGCCAGCTCGGCGCGCGGGTCGTAATCGGGCATGTAGCGGTGCCCGGTGACCGGATGCTTCAATATGCCTCCCTCGCCGCGCACCGCCTCGGTGATCAGGAAATTCTTGACCTCCAGATTATAGAGGCAGGTCGGGTGGAACTGCATCATCTCCATGTTCGAGACGCGGCAGCCCGCGCGCCACGCCATCGCGATGCCGTCGCCGGTCGCCCCGCGCGGCGCGGTCGAAAATTGATAGACACGCCCCGCCCCGCCGCTCGCGAGGATCGTCGCGCGGCCGACATGCGCGTGGACCTCGCCGCTTCTCTCATCGAGCGCATAGACGCCCCAGACGCGCCCCGAGCCCGAATAGCGCGCTTCATGCCGGCCGGTGATGAGGTCGATGCACGTCTGGCCCGGCAGCAGGGTGATGTTCGGATGCGCCTCGGCGGTCTTGAGCAGCGCCGCCTGCACCGCCCAGCCGGTCGCATCGTCGACATGGACGATGCGGCGGTGCGAATGGCCGCCCTCGCGCGTCAGATGGAGCGCGCCTTTCTCCTTGTTGAAGGACACCCCCATTTCGATCAGCCGCTCGATCGCGTGCGGGGCGTTCTCGATCACGAATTCGACCGTCTCGCGCCGGTTGAGCCCCGCGCCCGCGACCATCGTGTCCTCGATATGATTTTCGAACGTGTCGCCCGCATCGAGCACCGCCGCGATCCCGCCCTGCGCCCACGCAGTCGATCCGCCGGTGAGCTCGCCTTTTGCGAGGACGAGCACGCGGCAATGATCGGCGAGCGCGATGGCGGCGGTGAGGCCGGCGGCGCCAGAGCCGACGATGATGACGTCGTGGGAGAGGTTTTCAGCCATTAGATTTCCGTTCGTGTCGAGCGAAGTCGAGACACCCCGCGACCTTGCACCACGCCGATGGGCATCTCGACTTCGCTCGACACGAACGGAGAAGAGAGGCTATCCATTCGCCGCCCGCGTCAAATTGAGGAACACATCCTCCAGATCGGCCTCGCGGGTCGAGACGTCGACGATGCCGTGCCCCATTGCGTTCACCGCCGCGAGCACTTCGCCCGCGTTCATCCGGTCCTTGTTGTAGCTGATCGCGAGTCCGCGCGTCCCGTCGCGCTCGACCTTCTCGAACGCCGGGTGCGACGGCAGCACGGTGACATCGGCGTCGAGCGTCACGACGACGATCTTCTCGCGCGCCATGTCGACCAGCTCGCGCGTCGGCTTGTTCGCGATCAGCCGGCCATGGTTGATGATCGCGATCCGGTCGCACAATTCCTCGGCCTCTTCGAGATAATGCGTCGTCAGCACCACGGTGACGCCGCGATCGTTGAGCGACTGCACATATTCCCAAAGCTGCTGGCGAAGCTCGATATCGACCCCCGCCGTGGGCTCGTCGAGGACGATGATCGGCGGCGAATGGACCATCGCCTTGGCGACGAGCAGGCGACGCTTCATCCCCCCCGACAACGTGCGCGCATAGGCGTCCCGCTTGTCCGACAGGTGAACCGCCGCGAGCAGCGCGTCGGAGATGCGCCTGTCTTTCGGCACGCCATAGAGACCCGCCTGATTCTCCAGCGTCTCATAGGGGGTGAAGAAAGGATCGAAGACGATTTCCTGCGGCACGATGCCGATCGAATATTTGGCGTTGCGCGGGTCGGCATCGATGTCGAAACCCCAGATGCTCGCCGATCCGCTCGTCTTGTTGACGAGACCCGCGAGGATGTTGATCAGCGTCGACTTGCCCGCGCCATTGGGACCGAGCAGCCCGAAGATCTGCCCGCGCGGCACGTCGAAGCTGACCTTGTCGAGCGCCTGCTTGCCCCCGGCATAAAGCTTGGAAACAGCGTCGATGCGGATGGCGGCTTCACTCATGGCCGCCTCCATAGCCGCGCGCCCGCCCGCGCGAAAGCCCTCTGTCCGCGACGATTTTAGCGGAGCGCCGCGTTAACGCTAAATTGGAAGGTCGCCGCTATCACGGCCGATGTGAGGACCAGTCCTATCTTTCGCGCGCTGCGCGCGCAGCGCGGTTTCGCTGTTGTTGCGCTTTTGATCGCGCCCATCGCCGCATCGCCGGCGCTCGCGCAAGACAGCACAGCGGGCCAGGCCGACGTCATCGTGCTGCGGCCGCTTTCCTTCTTCAAGGTCAGCGACCTCGATTTCGGCAGCATCATCGCGTCGGGAAGCGCGGGGACGGTGCGGATCGGTCCCGACGGAACGCGCAGCCGCACCGGCGGCGCGACGCTGGCCGGCAATGACGGCGAGCCTGCGCGCTTCGCCGGGCTCGGTACACCGAATCGCCAGGTCAACATCTCGCTCGGCGCGAACAGCATCTGGATCACCGGCCCCGGCAAGCGGATGCGCGTGCGCGATTTCGAGATCGGCTCGACCCCGACCGCGACCCTTTCGACCACCCCGATACGCTTCACCATCGCCAGCGCGCTCGGCAATTACAACTTCCCCGTCGGCGCGACGCTCGAGGTCGGCGCGAATCAGGCCCCGGGCGATTATGCCGGCAGTTTCACGATCACGCTCAACTATCTGTAACGCGCTTCGTCGCCGCGGACATCGGAGACCGATTGCGGGCGGGCATCGCGCTTGCTAAAGGCGCGTCGATGACCCAGCCCGCACCCGAAACGATCCGCACACCCAAGACCCGCATCGCCTGCGACGGCACCGGCGACGGCCTCGCCGATGCGGCGCTCGGCCATCCGCGCGTGTGGCTCGAAATCGATCCCGATGAGGGCTTTGCCGACTGCGGCTATTGCGACCGGCGTTTCATCCTCGTCGGCGGGATCGTCGACAAGGGTTAGTCGACAAGGGTTAAGCGCATCATCACCATCGCGGCGACCGGCACGCCGACCGCCCCGCGATGGCGAGCGAAGCGAGGCCATGACGAACTAGCCTTTGCGCGGCGCGGCTGCATGCTTATATCGTGGGCATGACCAGTCCGACCGATCCCCGCCGCTTCCTCTATCGCGCCGACGCGCTCGACCCCGATCTCGCGCAGGCGCTCGCGCGCGAAGCGCTCGCCAAGGCCGACGACGGCGAGCTTTACCTGCAATATCGCGCGACCGAGAGCTTCGGCTTCGACGACGGGCGATTGAAGACGGCCGATTATTCGACCGACGCGGGCTTTGGCCTGCGCGCCGTGTCGGGCGAGATGACGGGCTTTGCCCATGCCAGCGACATCAGCGCGGGCGCGATCCGCCGCGCCGCCGAGACGCTTGCCCTGCTCGACCCCGCGAAGCAGGCGCCCGCCGGCCCACCGCCGCGCACCAATCGTCACCTCTATGACGAAGCAAATCCGCTCGACCTCATCCCCTTCGCGAAGAAGGTCGCGCTGTGCCAGCAGGTCGATGCCGCGGCGCGCGCACGCGATCCGCGCGTCGTCCAGGTATCGGTCGCGCTCGCGGGCAGCTGGTCGGTGGTCGAGATCGTCCGCGCCGACGGCTTCCTCGCCACCGATATCCGCCCGCTCGTCCGTCTCAACGTCTCGATCGTCGTCGAAGAGAATGGACGGCGCGAGAGCGGCTATTTCGGCCTCGGCGGCCGTTACATGTACGACCATCTGTTCGAGGAGGCGCAGTGGAACCGCGCGATCGACGAGGCGCTGAACCAGGCGCTCGTCAATTTGCGCGCGGTCGATGCCCCGGCGGGCGAGTTCACCGTGCTGCTCGGCCCCGGCTGGCCCGGCGTGCTGCTGCACGAGGCGGTCGGCCACGGGCTCGAGGGTGATTTCAACCGCAAGGGCACCAGCGCCTTTTCGGGCCGCATCGGCGAGCGCGTCGCCGCCGCCGGCGTCACCGTGATCGACGATGGCGCACTGGAAAGCCCCGTCGGCGGCGGCCGCCGCGGCTCGCTGTCGATCGACGATGAAGGCACGCCGACGCAGGAAAACATCCTGATCGAGGACGGCATATTGAAAGCCTATATGCAGGACCGCCTCAACGCCCGGCTGATGGGCGTCGAGCCGACCGGCAACGGCCGCCGCGAAAGCTTTGCCCACGCGCCGATGCCGCGGATGACCAACACGTTCATGCGCGGCGGCAACGACGATCCCGCCGAATTGCTGAGCCGCGTCAAGACCGGCATCTTCGCGAAAAGCTTCGGCGGCGGCCAGGTCGATATCGTGTCGGGCAAGTTCGTCTTCAGTTGCACCGAGGCCTACAAGATCGAGAACGGCAAACTCGGCGATTCGATCAAGGGCGCGACCTTGATCGGCGACGGGCCGAGCGTGCTCACCAAGGTGACCGGCATCGGGGACGACATGGCGATCGACGAAGGGATCGGCATCTGCGGCAAGGGCGGCCAGAGCGTCCCCGCCGGGGTCGGCCAGCCGACCCTGCTGGTCAGCGGGCTGACGGTGGGCGGCACGGCGTAAGCACGCCTTCTCCCCTGATGGGAGGAGAAGGTTCGGTGGGTGTGACACCCATCACTTGGCGCGGCGCTGTTCCACGCCTATGGACCATTCAAACAGAATAAGAATTGGGTCGCATTGTCATCCGCGAGGGACGTTCTCGCAACAGGGAGGATAGCATGCGTTCGAGTCTGCGTTTCGTTTCCGTCGCCTCTATTGCCGCGATGCTCGCCGCCGTTCCCGGATCGGCGCAGCAAAAGGCCAGCGGGCCCACCGAACGATATGAGATGGACGTCGCGACCGCGTCGGGATTTGCCGCGCTGGGCGCGGGCGGGCGCGTTGGCGTGGGCAGCGCACTGGGCATGATGTTCGGTGGTGGTCCCGACGGCAAGGTCGCGCGCACGCTCGAGCTGCGAATCGGGTCGAACCAGGGACCGACGGCGCCGCCGGTGCGCGCCGATCATTATTTCGAACCCCAGGCAAAGCTCGGCAAATCGCTGCCACTGCTCGGCCCCGAACCCGGCAAGTCGACGCCGAGCGACAGCAGCGACAGCATGGCCGACGGATCGTTCGAACGGCCCAAGGGGCGGATGCTGCTGTTCTGGGGCTGCGGCGCCAAGGCCGGCCCGGGGCAGCCGGTCGTCATCGACTTTTCGAAACTCGCGGCCGGACAGATGCCGCCGAACCTGTTCACCTCATCCATCCCCCGCATCCGCGAGGTCATGGCCAGCAACAGCCGCTCCTATGCCGCTTGGCCGAACAGCAAATCGTCGAAACAGCCATCGACGGCCTCGTCGCTGATCGGCGCGCACCGCATCGCGGGCAATGTCGGGCCAGAGATCAATTTCACCCTCGCCCAGGACTATATGCCCGCGCTCAACGCCTCGACATCGCAACAGGCCGATGGATCGCTGATGATCCGCTGGAACCAGCTTGCTCCCGCGACCGGCTATGTCGCCTGGGCCTTCGGTGGTATGGATCGCGGCGCGCAAGGCGGCGACGTCGTCTGGTGGACGAGCAGCAACGCGCGCGAATTCGGCGGCGGGCTGTGGGACTGGCTGCCCCCGTCGGTCGTCGCGAACCTCATCACCCGGAAGATCGTCATGCCGCCATCGCAGACGAGTTGCCAGATCCCGGCCGAGGTCAAGAAGGCGTCGGGCGAGATGATGATCGGCAATTTGAACGCCTTTGGACCCGAGGCGAATTTCGCCTATCCGCCCAAGCCCGCGGGCAAGGCGGCGTGGAACATCGACTGGACCGCGAAGGTGCGGTTCCGATCGCACACGATGCTGATGATCGGCGACGGTTTCGGCGGCCAAAGCGGGTCGAGCGGCGGCAACGAAAGCAGCCCGGCGCCCGAGAAAAAGAAGAAATGCAAGGGGCCGTTCGGCATTTCGCTGCCGACCTGCTGACGCGGCAAGCCGTGCCGGGGGCGCGGCGAGTCATCCCCGGTTAACGCACGGCGGCGTAGGGTGGCGACGGGTAGGGTATGTTGAAGACAGGAGTCGAACCATGCGTACGCTGATCCCCGCCATCCTCGCCGCCGCCGCGATGGTCGCCGCGCCCGCGGCCTTCGCCCCCGCCGCCTTTGCCAAGGACAAGCGCACGCCCGAACAGCAGCTCGAAAAGCTGCTCGAAGGCCGCGTTGCCGGCGCACCGCAGGATTGCATCAACCTCGCCGCGACCAACAGCAGCCAGGTGATCGACAAAACCGCGATCGTCTATCGCGTCGGCGATACCCTGTGGGTCAACCGCCCGCGCGGCGGCGCCGACCAGCTCGGCGACGACGATATTCTCGTCACCAAGACGACATCGTCGCGATTGTGCAGCATCGACACCGTCGAACTGCACGACCGCACGAGCCATATGTACAGCGGCTTCGTCTCGCTCGGCGAGTTCGTACCCTATCGCCGCGCCAAGGCCCGGTAATCGCCGCGCGTGCCGTTTGACGACGACAAAGAGCCCGCCGCCCCGCCCCCCGACTGGGCCGCGCGGCTCCTCGCCTTCTGGTTCGACGGCCACGGCATGGACGACTGGTACGGCGGCGGACCCGATTTCGACGCGGCGGTGCGCGCGCTGGCGGGCGATTGGCGCGAAGCGCTGCGCGCGCGGCCGGTCGAGGCCTTCCTGACTGATCCCGACACCGCGCTTGCCGCGGCGATCCTGTTCGACCAGGTCCCGCGCAATATCCATCGCCGCCGGGCCGAGGCCTTCGCGACCGACGCGCTTGCCCGCGCGGTCGCGCGCGGCATCGTCGCGAAAGGCTGGGATCAAGACTGGCCCGACGAACGGCGGCAATTCGCCTATCTGCCCTTCGAGCATAGCGAGGATATCGCCGATCAGCGCGAATCGCTGCGCCTGATGAACCAGCTCACCGACCCGGCCTTTCCCGAATATGCGAAGAAGCATTTCGACATGATCGACCGCTTTGGCCGCTTTCCGCACCGCAATGCGGCGCTGGGGCGCGCCAACCGGCCGGGCGAGGAAGCGGCGATAGAAGAGGGCGGCAATTGGTGATAGGGCGCGGGCCTTCGCTGCGCGGACAGGACATATGGCCGAATTCACCGACACGCTGACCGACAAGCATATCGCCTTCATCGAGCGGCAGCCGCTCTTCTTCACCGCCACTGCGGCGGCGGAAGGCCGCATCAACCTGTCGCCCAAGGGCTATGCCGACAGTTTCCGCATATTGTCGCCCAGCCAGGTCGCCTGGCTCGATCTCGGCGGCTCGGGGAACGAGACACATGCGCACCTCGCCGCCGACGGGCGGATCACACTCATGTTCTGCGCCTTCGACCGCACCGCCTGGATATTGCGCATCTATGGCCGTGGCCGCCCCGTGCTGCCGCGGGATGCCGGGTGGGACGAACTCGCCGCCCATTTCACGCTGCTCCCCGGCACGCGCCAGATTTTCGTGATCGATGTGACAAGCGTCCAGACGAGCTGTGGCTGGGGCGTGCCGCTGATGGAATGGAGTCAGGAGCGCGAGACGCTGCAGAAATATCACCGCCAGGCCGATCCCGAACTGTGGGTCGAAAAATTTCGGACCCGCGCGACAAGCATCGATGGTCTGCCGACGCGCCCTACCGATCGCTATATCGCGGGCGACGTCTGATGGCGCTCGTCGAACTCATCCGCCTGCCGAACGGGGTCGAGGCTGAATTGCTGCGCGGGCGGCTCGAATGCGCGGGCGTCCATGCGGTCTGTTTCGACGCGGGCATGAACATTGCCGAGAGCGTCGGGCTGATGATCCCGGTGCGCGTGATGGTGCTCGACGAGGAGATCGAGGAAGCGCGGGCGTTGATGGTGGAATTCGGCGTAGGGTAAACTCATGGCCGTCATTGCGAGCGGAGCGAAGCAATGACGATGGAGCGGCGGGCAACTCGATCGCTCTCCATTCGTCATGATGATGAACCATGAAAGACAACGGTCCGTCCCCATCCATGATCAAGGTCGCCAGCTATAATATGCGCAAGGGCATCGGGCTCGACCGGCGCCGCGATCCGGGCCGGGTGCTGGCGGTGCTTCGCGAGCTCGACGCCGACGTCATCGCGCTGCAGGAAGCCGACCGCCGGTTCGGCGCCCGCACCAGCGCGATTCCGCCATATATGTTCGAAGAGCATAGCGACTATGTGCCGGTCGATCTGCTCGACGGCCGCCCCTATGCGATCGGCTGGCACGGCAATGCGCTGCTCGTCCGCAAGGGGATCGAGGTCGAGGAGAGCCACGCGCTGCACCTGCCGACGCTCGAACCGCGCGGTGCGGTCGCGGCGACGCTGCGCATCGGCGACGATCGATTACGGGTGGTCGGCATGCATCTCGACATTTCGGGCCTGCGCCGCCGCCAGCAGGCGCGCGCGATCCTCCACCATGTCGGCGCGGGCGAAGCGCTGCCGACGATCCTGATGGGCGACTGCAACGAATGGCGCGCGTCGGGCGGCTGCCTTGCCGATTTCGGCGAGCATCACCGGCTCGTCGATACCGGGCACAGCTTCCACAGCCGCCGCCCGGTCGCCAAGCTCGACCGCATCTTTGCCTCGCCCGACCTCGAAGCGGTCGAGGCCGGGGTCCATCAGAGCGCGCTCGCGGCGCGCGCATCGGACCATCTGCCGATCTGGGCGCGGTTCAGGGCGCTGACTTAATATTCGCCGCCCCCGCGCAGGCGGGGGCCGCTATCGGAATAGCACAGAACTGCCAGCGGCCCCCGCCTGCGCGGGGGCGACGAGCACCTCCTGCCCAAAATTTAGGCAAACCCCTGTCCCACCTGCCTGCCGCGTGAACGATCCGGCGCCTGACTGGTGCCAATATCCTCATAAAATGTCGCCTTATGCCCCGTCCACGTAATTTGGCACGGCTGTTGCACCGCAACATGATGCCACAAGCAGAAGGGGGCATCATGAAGCTGATCCTGGCTATCATCAAACCGTTCAAGCTCGACGAAGTGCGCGAAGCACTGACCGGGCTCGGCATCGCCGGCATGACCGTGACCGAGGTCAAGGGGTTCGGTCGCCAAAAGGGGCAGACCGAAATCTATCGCGGCGCCGAATATGCCACCAACATGGTCCCGAAGGTGAAGATCGAACTCGTCTGCGACGACGCGCTCGCACCCAGGGTCGTCGAAACGCTCCAGCAAAGCGCCGGCACCGGATCGATCGGCGACGGCAAGATTTTCGTCCTCGACGTCGGTCAGGCGGTGCGCATCCGCACCGGCGAGACCGACGAGGCGGCGCTCTGACAATGAAGGGGGAAGCAATGAAATTCGCCAATAAGATTGCGGCTGCCGCCGGGGCCACCGCCCTCGCGCTGTTCGCGGCGCTGCCCGCCTGGGCGCAGGACGCGGCCGCCACGCCCGCACCCGTGGTCGACAAGGGCGACACCGCCTGGATGATGACCTCGACCATACTCGTCCTCGCGATGATCCTGCCGGGCCTCGCGCTTTTCTATGGCGGCCTCACCCGCACCAAGAACATGCTCTCGACGATGACGCAGATCGGCGCGCTGGCCTGCCTCGCGATGATCATCTGGGTCGTCTACGGCTATGGCCTCGCCTTCGGGCCAGAGGGCAATGCCGTCATCGCCTGGGGCAAATTCTTCCTTGCCGGGGTAACGCCCGACAGCCTTGCCGACACCTTTTCGGACGGCTTCAAGCTGCCCGAATATGTGTTCATCAGCTTCCAGATGACCTTCGCCGCGATCACCCTCGCGCTGGTTCTCGGCGCCACGGTCGAGCGGATGAAATTCTCGGCCGCGCTCATCTTCGGCGTGATCTGGCTGACGATCGTCTATTTCCCGATCGCGCATATGGTGTGGGCGGCGGGCGGCTTCCTGTTCGAGGGCGGCATGTTCGGCACCTCGCTGCCGGCGGCGCTCGATTTCGCGGGCGGCACGGTGGTGCATATCAACGCGGGCGTCTCGGCGCTCGTCGCGTCACTGATCCTCGGCAAGCGCATCGGCTATCAAAAGGAAATCATGGCACCGCACTCGCTGACCTTGACGATGGTCGGCACCGGCCTGCTCTGGGTGGGCTGGTTCGGCTTCAACGCCGGTTCGGCGCTCGAGGCCAATGGGTCGGCGGCGCTCGCGATGATCAACACCTTCGTCGCCACCGCCTCGGCCGCGCTGTTCTGGATGCTCGCCGAAACGGTCGCAGGGCACAAGCCGTCGGCGCTCGGCTTTTGTTCGGGCATCATCGCCGGGCTCGTCGCGGTGACTCCGGCGGCGGGCAATTCGGGGCCGTTCGGCGCCATCGTCCTCGGCGCGGTCGCCTCGGTGATCTGCTTCTATGCGGTGACCGTCCTCAAGCCCAAGCTCGGCTATGACGACGCACTCGACGCCTTTGGCATCCACGGCATCGGCGGCATCGTCGGCGCAATCGGCACCGGCATCGTCTATGCGCCCAGCCTCGGCGGCCCCGGCGGCGACGATTTCGCCATCGGCCCGCAGGTCGCGACGCAGATCATCGCGGTGCTGGTCGCGATCGTCTGGGCGACCGTCGGCACCCTCATCGCGACCTCCATCGCCAAGGCGGTCACCGGGCTGCGCGTCAGCGAAGAGGTCGAACGCGAAGGCCTCGACCTCGGCGAACATGGCGAGCGCGCCTATAATATCTGACGAGACAGGATACCCGCCGCCGCACTCTCCTCTTTCAAAAGGGCGGCGGGATCCTACCGAGGTTCCTCCTGCGAACCACTGGCCGGGACGCTCAGGCTCCCGGCCATTTTTGTGCGCAACATCGGCGCGGTTCCGCGCTTCGCCGCGCTTTTCCAAGCCTCCAGAATGACTGCACAAAATTTCAGCTTGGGTGCCGCAAATTTAGTCTTTGCAACATGACATTAATATGGCATTCAGTCTGTCATGAGTTTCAGGAGGGGAGAGCCTGAAAGGCTGGGCCGGGATGCAAATCCCGGCCCTCTTTTTTTGCCCGCAGCGCGCGGCCCCGCAAATTCGTGGCTATTCCGCCAATCAGGCCGGATGAATCACCGATCGCCGCAGTCGAATCCGCAGGCCGTTCCCCAACGATTCGGGAACGAATCCCAGTCGCCTTCCCATCGTCATGCTGAACTTGTTTCAGCATCCATCGCCTGCGCTCGCGTCCAGCGCCGCGCCGACGGAAAGGCCGGGCCAAAGCAGACAGGTTCGCAACAGCATGATCGCCTCCGCAGAGGCGAGCGCCGAATCACCCCAGCGCCGCCTGCACGAAATCGGCGGCGCGTTCGCCGATCATGATGCTCGGCGCATTGGTATTGCCCGACACCAGCCGCGGCATGATGCTCGCGTCGGCGACCCACAAACCCTCGACCCCGTTCAGCCGCAACGTCGGATCGACCACCGCGTCGGCATCGCTGCCCATCCGGCATGTCCCGACGGGGTGATAGACCGTGTCCGCGCGGCTGCGGATCAGCGCGTCGAGCGCCGCATCATCGCCCAAGTCCACCGGGTGCCGGTCGACGCCGGCATAGTCCGACAAAGGCGGCGCGGCGACGATGCGGTGCATCATCCGCACTCCGGCGCGCAAGCTCGCCATGTCGCGCTCGTCGGTCAGGAAGCCGGGGTCGATCAGCGGCGCCGCCGCTGCATCGCCCGACGCCAGCGTCACGCTGCCCCGGCTTTCGGGGCGCAACACACAGGCGTGGCACGAAAAGCCGTGTCCCTTGACCTTGGTCCGCCCATGATCCTCGAGCATCGCGGGGACGAAATGATATTGCACGTCGGGCGCGGGCAGGTCAGGGCGCGATTTCCAGAAGCCTCCCGCCTCGGCGAAACAGGTCGTCATGATCCCGGTGCGCCGCGTGCGATGCTCGAAAATCGCCTTCACCATCCGCCACGTGCCGCCCAGGCTGTCGCCGAACGGGTCGGCCGAGCGCGTCTCCCAGCTCGTCACATAGTCGATATGGTCCTGCAAATTGGCGCCGACGCCTTCGCGGTCGGCGACCACATCCAGACCCTTGTCCTTCAGGTGCGCGGCCGGACCGATCCCCGACAACATCAATATCTGCGGGCTGTTGAACGCCCCCGCCGACAGGATCACGCCGCCGCGCGCGCGCAGCGTCTCGCGCTTCGGCCCGCGCCGGATCACGACGCCGGTCGCGCGGCCATCCTCGACCAATATCTTTTCGACCAGCGCGCCGGTGCGCACCGTGAAATTGGCTTTCCCGCGCAGCGGCTCGACATAGGCGCGCGCCGCCGACCAGCGTTCGCCCGCCTTCTGCGTCACCTGATAGAGGCCGAACCCCTCGTTGTCGGGGCGGTTGAAATCGGCGGTGCGCGGCAATTGCAGCGCCGCCGCGCTCTCGACGAAGCGCCGGCTCGTCACATTGGGCCAGCGCTGATCCATGACGTTGAGCGGCCCGTCGGCGCCGTGAAAATCGTCGCCGCCACGCTCATTGCCCTCGCTGCGCTTGAAGAAGGGCAGCACGTCGGCATAGCTCCACCCCGTCGCGCCGAGCGAGGCCCATTGGTCGTAGTCGAACTGGTGCCCGCGGATATAGACCATCGCATTGATCGCGCTCGACCCGCCCAGCCCGCGCCCGCGTGGCTGATAGCCGATGCGGCCGTTCAGCCCCTTCTGCGGCACCGTCTCGTAGCGATAGTTGGACGCATCGGGGATGAAGGGCATGAAGCCCGGCGTCTTGACGCGGATCGTGTCGTTGGTCCCGCCCGCCTCGACGAGGCATATCGTCCGCGTTCCGTCCCCGGCGAGCCGTCCCGCCGCCGCGCTCCCCGCGCTGCCGCCGCCGATGACGATGATGTCGAACTGATCCATTCTCGCAACTCTCCCTCGCCACCCGATCGGTGGTCAATTGCGACTTACATGAATGTCATTAGGCGGGGAGGCAAGGGCAAAGCCAACCTCACTTCCTCCGTTCGTGTCGAGCGAAGTCGAGACACCCATCGGTCGCGCATGCCTTCACGGTGTCTCGACTTCGCTCGACACGAACGGGATTAAGGGGGCTATTCCGCTGGCTCCTCGACCGCCCGCCCCGCGACCCAGCGTTCCTTGATCATCGCGCTCGTCTGTCGGCTGCCGTCGTGGCTCCAGCCGGGCTCGCGCCACATATAGGAGAGCTTGTGCCGCCACGGCGCGGTCCACACATCCTTCGCGATCCCGACCCATTCATGCACCGCAGCCCAGAGGATGTTGAAGCTGCCGAGTTGCTTGACGATGCCATAGCGCACCGGATCGTCGTCGCGTTCGGCGACGAAGCTGCCGAACATCTTGTCCCAGATGATGAAGACCCCGGCGTAGTTGGCGTCGAGGTAGCGCGGATTGACGCCGTGGTGGACACGGTGGTGCGACGGCGTATTCATCACCGCCTCGAACCATTTCGGCATCCGCCCGATCGCCTCGGTATGGATCCAGAACTGGTAGATGAGGTTGAGCCCGGCGCAGAAAAAGGCCATCGCGGGCGGAAAGCCGATCAGGAACAAGGGCAGACGAAACAGGAAGCTCAGGCTGAAAAAGCCCGTCCAGGTCTGCCGCAGCGCGGTCGACAGATTATAATGCTGCGAACTGTGGTGGATGACATGACTCGCCCAGAACCAGCGCACGCGGTGCGCGCTGCGGTGGAAGGCATAATAGGCCAGGTCGTCGAGGAAGAAGCAGAGGACCCACGCCCACCACCAGTGACGAAAATCGATGCCGATGTCGAACAGGCGGAACTGATAGACCCACACCGCCATGCCGATCACCGCCGCGCCGACCGCTGCCCCCGCGACCTGGCTGATCGTCCCGAGCATCAGCGAGGTCAGCGTATCGCGCGCTTCGTAGCGACTCGTGTCGCGGCGGCGCGCGATGATCATCTCGGCGATCAGCAGCAGGATGAAGCCCGGAACGGCGTAGACGACGGGATCGGGGAGCTTATCCACAGTCGAGATCTCGCATCCGGCTCGCCCACATTCCCGCTTCCTTCCCCAATTGCAGCGTCACCGAACCGAAGGTCTTTTCCGGCGTCGTCAACGTCAGGAAATCCTTGTCGAGCCGCCCGACCGTCGCCGCATCGACCGGCCGCGCCGCGAAATGATTGCCGTGCGCGCGCACCAGCAGCATCCGCCCCTCGGCATTGCGGACGATCGCCGCGAAACCCGCGCGGTCGCGCGCGACTTCGGTGCCGCCGAACCCCGCCTCGGCCTCTTCCGCGAGGCGGATCGCGTGCCCGGCATCCTGAATGCGCGGGTCGGCGCCAAGCCCGATCCGCTTGACCAGCCAAGCGACGAACAGGACCGCGACGAGCGATACGCCGAGCTGGATCAACGCCGCCTGGTTCATTTTTCCCCCGCGAGCGCGTCCAGCATCGGCCTGAGCCCGGTCAGGTCATACCCCGCCTTCGCCGCCGCCGCGACGATGCCGTCGACATCCTCGCCCGCCCGCGCGCGTGCCAGCGCCCAGAGGTGCGTCGAGCGCGTTCCCGACCGGCAATAGGCGAGGATCGGTCCCGTCGCCGCGGCCAGCAGCTTGTCGAGCGCGTCGATCTGCGCGTGGCTGAACCCCGCTTGGCCGATCGGGATCGCGGCATAGGCCAGCCCTTCGGCCGCGCAGGCGCCCGCGATATGATCGCCCTGCGGCGCCGCGGGCGCCTCGCCATCGGGGCGGTTGTTGACGATCAGCGCAAAGCCCTGCGCCTTGGCGTCGGCGATATCCTCGATGCCGATTTGCGGGGCGACGCTGAACTGGGCGGACAGGGGTCGAAAATCACTCATAACCGCGATCTAATCTCACAGCCCGCTTGCTGACAAGCGTGAAGGTGTGCGGTTGCGATCATGTCGAGTAAACGCGAAGGCAGCATGGCGGCTTTGGGGTGGGGAGCGGACGTTTTGATTGACTGTCGATCGGCTGCATTGCAGTCCTTCCTTCAGAGTGGGAGTGATCGATGCAGCTTGGATATTTTGCGATTCTTTGGGCTATGGTGATGCAGCCAGTACCCCCAAAAGTCGTACCCATGAGCAAGGTGCATTTGCCGCGTGCTTCCGTATCTCCGGACGAGTACCCGGCTCTATTGACCTGCACGCTCGAAAAGCGATCGGGTGACATCGAGGCCATCTTGGTCGCACGTCAGAAGCTGGACTTGAAGGTCGGCGGCGGATCGACAATCCTAGGCGCAACACTTGCTCAATATGAAGAACTTGAGGTCGAGACGAGCGACGGACGGCGTGTCAGGCAGCCGCGATTATTGGGCGAAATTATAACAAGCTGTCACGAATTTAAGGACGGGCATCCCCTCGGGTTTGACATAGAAATGCTTGTCCGTGATTGGAAGAAGGCCATGTCTTTCGGATACTACGGCCAGTTGCTCGACGAACATCAATTCGCAAAATGTCTCGTCACATTCCGACCGACCCTCGTCACTCAATATATGAGAGCGGCCAATAAATCGGAAGCATCCGGTATTTATGCCGGCTTCTTCGAGCAGCCCATTTGCAAAACGGAACAGACGGTCAACCTTAAAGAAGGACAGGTGCGGTCTGCATTGAAAGAACTGACGAGCAACTAGGTTGCAACGGTTGCATAACGACGGTCCGCTATCGGTCGAAACCCGGCATTCCATGAGATTCGCGCAGAGACCGCAGAGATGAAGTTCTTTCCCCTTTGCGATCTCTGCGGCCTCTGCGCGAATCTATTCCAAGACCACCTCGCGGCCATGACAGCAATCGGTCGATAGCCGACGATCCCGCGCAACGCGCGGTTAACACTCAATACTGCCGGATCACGTCCAGAAACGCATCGCCCCATGCTTCGAGTTTCTTGGCCCCGACGCCGGGAATCGTCCCCAGGTCCGCGCGCGTCGCCGGGCGCTCGCTCGCCATCGCGCGCAGCGCAGCGTCGTGGAAGATCACATAGGGCGGCACCTGAGCCTCCGCGGCCAGTTCGCGGCGCATCGCGCGGAGCGCGTCGAACAGCGGATCGCCGACCGGGTTCGCCGCTGCGCCGTCGCCGCGCCGCGCCGCGCGCCCACCGTCGCGCTGGGTCCGGCGGACCGGCGGCTCGGCGATCAGCACCGGCGTCTCGCCCTTCATCATCGCGCGCGCCGCCGGGCCGAACATCAGCCCGCCATGCTCGGTCGTTTCCAGCGCCTCGCGCGCGACGAGTGTGCGGACGAGCGGTTTGATCAGCCGCGCCTCCTCGCCCTCGACGATCCCGAACACCGACAATTTGTCGTGCCCGCGCTGGGCGATGCGCTCGTCGCGCTTGCCGGTCAGCACCGCCTCGACATGCCCGGCGCCAAAGCTTTGCCCGGTGCGATAGACCGCCGAGAGCAGTTTCTGCGCAAGCACCGTCGCGTCGAGCTGCTTCGGCGGGTCGAGGCAGGTGTCGCAATTGCCGCAGCGCTCGGGCGGATTTTCGCCGAAATGCCGCAGCAGCAGCGCGCGGCGACACTCGACCGTCTCGACCAGTGCCCCCAGCGCATTGAGCCGCGCCCGCTCGCCCGCCATGCGCGCCTCGGGCAGTTCGCCGAGCCGCATCCGCGCCCGCGCGAAATCGTCGGCGCCCCACAGCATCAGCGCCTCGGCGGGGTCGCCGTCGCGCCCCGCGCGTCCCGTTTCCTGATAATAGCTCTCGATCGATTTGGGCAGCCCCGCGTGCGCGACGAAGCGCACGTCGGGCTTGTCGATCCCCATGCCGAACGCGACCGTCGCGGTGACGATCCCGTCCTCCGACGCGACAAAATCATGCTGGACGCGCGCGCGCCGTTCGGGGTCGAGCCCGGCGTGATAGGCGGCGACCGGCCGCCCCGTCGCCGCCGCGAGCTTTGCCGCCATGCGCTCGGTCCCGTCGCGGGTCGGGCAATAGACGATCCCCGGCCCCGGATTGGCGACGATGAAGTCGGTGAGCTGCTTTGCCGGGCTCACCCGCGGCGCCACGCGATAGCGGATGTTGGGCCGGTCGAAGCCCGCGAGCACCAGCCCTTCGGCCGGGATGCCGAGCTGGACGAGGATATCCTCGCGCGTGTGCCGGTCGGCGGTCGCGGTCAGCGCGAGCCGCGGCACCGCCGGATAGGCGTCGAGCAGGGGTCTGAGCAGCCGATAGTCGGGGCGGAAATCATGCCCCCATTCGGACACGCAATGCGCCTCGTCGATCGCGAACAGCGCCGGAGTGCGCGCTTCCATCAGCGCGCGAAATCCCTCGCCCGTCGCGCGCTCGGGCGCGATGTAGAGGAGGTCGAGTTGGCCGTCGCGATACGCCTGCCGCGTTTCGGCGAAGTCGGCATCGACGCTGGTCAGCGACGCCGCGCTTATCCCCGCCGCGCGCGCGCCGCGCAACTGGTCGTGCATCAGCGCGATCAGCGGCGACACGACGACGACGCAGCCGTCGAGCGCCACGGCGGGAAGCTGATAGGTCAGCGACTTGCCCGCCCCCGTCGGCATCACCGCGAGCGTCCGCTCGCCCGCCATCACGCGGTCGACCACCTCGGCCTGGCGGCCGCGGAAAGCGTCGAAACCGAAGGTGGATTTAAGGAGCGGAAGGAGTGCGTCGGCAGACATCGTGGGTGGGCGATAGGGCGGATGGCGATGCGGGGGAAGCCCCACGCCTCCAATTTCGTCATGGCGAGAAGCGAAGCGACGAAGCAACGACGGCGTCAAATTCCCGCCAGCAACGCCCGTTCGGCCATTCGCGTCGCCGTCTCGCGCTCGGCCATCACGACATGGTCAGCGCCGCGCCGCACCAAATCGGCAACCTCCGCGTCCGAATGGGCGCGGGCGACGATCACCAGCTTGGGGTTGATCGCGCGCGCGCGCCGTACGATCGCACCCGCTTCGACGCCTTCGGGGATTGCGACGAGCAGCGTCCGCGCGCTGTCGAGCCCCGCCTGGTACAGCACGCTTTCCTTCGTCGCGTCGCCGACGATCACCGTCGCGCCTGCCGCTTCGGCGGCGGCGGCCATGTCCTTCTGATCCTCGATCACCACCAGCCGCTCGCCGCGCCCGCAGATCAGATTGCCGATATGACTGCCGACGCGGCCGTATCCGATCAACACCACCCCCGCGCCCGCCGACACCGGCTTTCCGCTGTCTTCGGCCTCTATCGCCGTTTCGGGAGCCGCGTCGGCGCGGAGCCTTTTCACCACCAGCGTAAAGAGAATAGGGTTGAGCAGGATCGACAGGATCGACCCCGCCAGGATCAGGTCGCGTGCCTCGGGCGGCATCACCTTCAGCCCGACGCCGAGTCCCGCGAGGATGAACGAAAATTCGCCGATTTGCGCCAGGCTGACGGCGATCGTCATCGCAGTGTGGTTCGGATGGCCGAAGGCGCGGACGATCGCATAGGCGGCGAATGACTTGCCGACGACGATGATCGCCACCGTCGCGATCAGCGGCAGCGGCTGTTCGACCAGCACTTTCGGATCGAACAACATCCCCACCGAGACGAAGAACAGCACCGCGAAGGCGTCACGCAGCGGCAGCGTTTCCTCCGCCGCGCGGCGGCTCAATGGCGTTTCGCCAAGGATCATCCCGGCAAAGAAGGCGCCGAGCGCCAAGCTCACGTCGAACACGACGGCCGCGCCGAACGCGACCCCCAGCGCGATCGCGAGCACCGCGAGGCGGAACAGTTCGCGCGAGCCCGAATGCGCGACCCAGTGCAGCACCGCGGGCAATATCCGCCGCGCGACGACAAGCATGAAGGCGACGAAACCAACGACCTTGACCAGCACGATCGCCGCCGATTGGAGCAGCCCGGCGCTCGTCCCCTCGTCACCGCGCGCGCCGAACATCGCGGGCAGCAACACGAGCGCGAGCACCATCGCCAGATCCTCAACGATCAGCCAGCCGACCGCGATGCGCCCCTTTTCGGACTCGACCATGTCCTGCGCCTGGAGCGCGCGCAGCAGCACCACCGTGCTCGCGACCGACAGCGCGAGGCCGAAAATCAGGCTGCCCGCGAAAGGCCAGCCGAGCCACAACCCCAGCATGACGCCGAGCGCGGTCGCCACCGCGATCTGCACCATCGCCCCCGGCACCGCGATTTTGCGCACCGACAGCAGATCCTTGAGCGAGAAATGCAGGCCGACCCCGAACATCAGCAGGATCACGCCGATCTCCGCAAGCTGGAGCGCAAGGCCCGTGTCGGCGACGATTCCCGGCGTGAACGGCCCGACCAGCACCCCCGCAAGCAGATAGCCCGCGATCGGCGAAATGCGCAGCCGATGCGCGAGCGCCCCCATCAGGAAAGCAACGCCAAGGCCGGCGACCACGGTGCCGATCAGGGTGGTGTCATGTAGCATAGGGCAGCGTAAAGGGCGCGGGCGCACACGGTCAAGCAACTCAAGTGATTTTGTTGCGATTGGGGTTCGCCGAGGATGCGAATGACAGTTTTTGGGTGGGAAGCGGCCGTGGATCTCCTAGGGGAAACCCAATAGACCGCATCCCCGAGCGAAGACGAGGGGCTCGTTCGAGCGGAGCGAGAACCGCGCGCCTCCGCTGCCTCGACTTCGCTCGGCAGAGCCCCTCGTCTTCGCTCGGGGATGCGGCTTCTATGACGGCTCGCCACGCTGATTGCGGCAACAATCGGTCGAAAGCTGCCATCGGCCCCTCCCCCTAAACCGTCCCCTCTTCCTTCTCCGCCTGCTGGCGCGCCCACATGTCGGCGTAGAGGCCGCGCATCTCCAGCAGTTGATCGTGCGTCCCCGTTTCGACGACGCGGCCGCGCTCGAGCACGATGATCCGGTCGGCGCCCGTCACCGTCGACAGGCGGTGCGCGATCACCAGCGTCGTGCGGCGTGCGGCGATGCGTTCGAGCGTGTCCTGGATCGCCGCCTCGGTGCGGCTGTCGAGCGCGCTCGTCGCTTCGTCGAGGATCAGGATCGGCGGGTTTTTCAGCAAGGTGCGCGCGATCGCGACGCGCTGTTTCTCGCCCCCCGACAGCTTCAGCCCGCGCTCGCCGACCTCGGTCTCATAGCCTTGCGGCAGGATCGCGATGAAACCGTCGATCGCCGCGCCCGTGGCCGCGGCGGCAATCTCTTCGATGCTGGCATCGGCGCGGCCATAGGCGATGTTGTAGCCGATCGAATCGTTGAACAGCACCGTGTCCTGCGGGACGATGCCAATCTCGGCGCGCAGGCTCTTCTGGGTCACCGCCTTGATGTCCTGCCCGTCGATCAGGATCCGCCCGCCCTGCGGATCGTAGAAGCGATAGAGCAGCCGCGCGATCGTCGACTTGCCCGCCCCCGACGGCCCGACGATCGCCAGCGTCTCGCCGGCGCCGACCGCGAAGCTGACGCCGTTCAGGATCGTGCGGTCGGAGTCGTAGCCGAAGACGATATTTTCGAACGTCACCGCGCCGCCCGCCACGGCCAGCATCGGCGCGCCGTCGGCGTCCTTGATTTCGGGCGGGGTGTCGATCAGGCGAAACATCGCTTCCATATCGATCAGCCCCTGGCGGATCGTGCGATAGACCATGCCGAGCAGGTCGAGCGGGCGAAAAAGCTGCGCGAGCAGGGTGTTGACCAGCACGACGTCGCCGACCGCGAACTGCCCCTTCGACCAGCCCCACACCGTATAGGCCATCGCTGCCGCCATCGCCGCGTTGGTGATGAAGCTTTGCCCGACATTCAGCCAGGCGAGGCTGTTCTCGCTCTTCACCGCGGCGCGGGCATATTGGTCGGCGACATCGCGATAGCGCGCCGCCTCGCGCTCCTCGGCACCGAAATATTTGACCGTTTCGTAATTGAGCAGGCTGTCGACGCTGCGCCCGACGGTCAGCGTGTCAAGGTCGTTCATCCGCGTGCGCAGCGCGGTGCGCCAGTCGGTCACCCGCCGCGTGAAGCCGATATAGACGACCACCATCGCCGCGGTCGCGCCCGCGAGGCCAAAGCTGAACTTGGTCCAGAAGATCGCGATCACCGCGATCAGCTCGATCAGGGTCGGCGCGATGTTGAAGAGCAGGAAATAGAGCATCGTGTCGATGCTCTTGGTCCCGCGCTCGATCACCTTGGTCACCTCGCCCGTCCGCCGCGCGAGATGGAAGCGCAAGGACAGCGCATGGAGGTGGGTGAAGGTCGCAATCGCCAATTCGCGCGTCGCATCCTGCCCGACTCGTTCGAACACGACGTTGCGCAGATTGTCGAACAGCACCCCGGCGAAGCGCGCGCCGGCGTAAGCGACGACCAGCCCGATCGCGAGCGCCACGCCCGCTTGCATCCCCGGCGCCATGCGATCGATCGCGGCACCATAGAGAAAGCCCATCGATAGCTGCACGCCCTTTGACGCCAGCACGATCAGCGCGGCGAGGATGATCCGCACCTTGTGCCCGCCCTGCCCCGCGGGCCACAGATAGGGCAGGAACCGCCGCAGCGTCGCCAGGACGGGCGGTTCGCGGCTTCTGTCGGCGGAGGTGGCGGTATCGGGCGGCATGCGCGGCCCATGTAGGACGCCCGCGCAGGAACGCCAAGCTGATCTCACCCAAGAGCCGTTCTGGCCTGGATAGGCGTATCCGCTTGAGCCCCTCCCCGAAAGGAGAGCGGTGATTCGGCCCGACACGGACCGACTCCAGCGTGAAGACCGACGCGCGGGTGGCCGGGCCTCTGTTGTCCGGGGCGCGACAACCGATCGATTATCGCCATCCCTAGCTTGCGCCCGCGGACCTTGCGCCCCAATAAGCCTCTATGGCTTCAGTCGAGGTTCAGGCGCGCGGCGCAAGACAGGTGATGATGACCGCCCTTCCCCCGCACAGCGCGTTCCGGGCATCGGGATGGCGCGCGCTTTTCCACCTGCTGCTGACGATCGCCGCGATGGTCGCCGTCGCGGCGCGGCCCGCGATGGCGCAGTCGATCCTGCGTGATGCCGAAACCGAAGCGCTGTTTCAGGACATGATGGACCCGCTGCTCGTCGCGGCTGGATTGCGTCCCGGACAGGTGCAAGTCCATCTGCTGGGCGACCGCAGCATCAACGCCTTCGTCGCGGGCAGCCAGGACATCTATGTCTTCAGCGGGCTGATCGAAACCGCCGACAGCGCCGAAGAGGTGCAGGGCGTCCTCGCGCATGAACTCGGCCACATCATGGGCGGCCACGCGATTCGCGCGAGCGAGGGCGCAAAGACCGCGACCGGCATCTCGCTGCTCAGCCTGCTGCTCGGCGCGGCAGCGATCGCGGCGGGCGGCGGCGAGGCCGGCATGGGCATCATGATGGCAGGCCAGCAGGCGGCGCTCGGCAAATATCTGGCGTTCACTCGCGTCCAGGAAGCGACCGCCGATGCCGCCGGCGCGCAATATCTGTCGAAAGCCGGGATCAGCGGCCGCGGCAGCCTGGCCTTTTTCAAGAAGCTCCAGAATCTCGAATTCCGCTATGGCATCAAGCAGGATGACGAACAGGCCTATGGCCGCACCCACCCGATGTCGGGCGACCGTATCCAGGCGCTGCGCGAGGTCTATGTCGTCGATCCCGCCTGGAGCAAGCCCGCCGACCCGGCGATCGAAGCCCGCTTCCAGCGCGTCAAGGCCAAGCTTTCGGGCTATATCGCCGACCCCGACCGGACGCTGCGCAAATATCCCGAAACCGACACCAGCATCCCGGCGCGCTATGCCCGTGCTTATGCCTGGCACAAGAGCGCCTATCCCGACAAAGCGCTCGGCGAGGTCGAAGGGTTGCTCAAAACCAATCCGCACGATCCCTATTTCCTCGAACTCGAAGGCCAGGTGCTGCTCGAGTCGGGACGGCCCAAGGATGCGATCCCGCCGCTGCGCGAGGCGGTGACCAATTCGCATTCGCAGCCGCTGATCGCCGCGACGCTCGGCCACGCGCTGATCGCGACCGAGGATCCCGCCAATTTCGCCGAGGCGGAGAAGGTGCTGAAGACCGCGGTCGCGCTCGACAATCAGAATCCCTTTGCCTGGTATCAACTCGGCATCGTCTATGCGAACAAGGGCGATCAGGCGCGCGCCGCACTCGCCTCAGCCGAACGCTATAATCTGGAGGGTGGACAGTCGGGGCTTGCGCTGCGTAATGCCGAAACCGCGATGCAGGGCCTGCCCGAAGGGTCGCCCGACTGGATTCGCGCACAGGATATTGCGCTGGTGTCGCGGGCCGAGGTGGAACGCGAGCGGAAACGGCGCTAGACTCAACACTCGATATGGGGACGCATCGCGAACCGTGATGCTCAAGGGCGACAAGTGACCGAAAAGAACGACGATTATTACCAGCCGTGGCTACGCGATCCGGCACCGACCCCCGGCGGCGCTGCCGCGCGCAGCCCCGCCGACGAAGGCGGACTTGCCAAACCGAAGGACGAACCGCCGGTCGGGATCGACCTCGCGCGCTACACGGCGGCCGAAAAGCCCCAGCCGCCGCGGGTGAAGCCCGACGCCGTCAAGGCGGGCGCCGCGAAGCTGTGGGACCGGATTCGGGACGGCGCCGAAAGCTTCGCCGACTGGACGATTAGCGTCGGCGAACGCGCCGATATCCCGGCGCGGGTCGAGGCGATGGAAATCCCCCGCCGTTCGCGCGCACTCGCGGCCAAAAGCGGGGCGCTGACCGCCGGGGCCGCGCGCGCGGTCGGTCGCGGGTCGGCGAAAGCGGGCCGCGCCGCGGCGAAAGCGAGCGGCGACGCATGGGACAAGATGGCGCTCGGCGACAAGGTCGCAAGGCTGTCGAGCGAGGCCGGGCGTAGCATCGGGGACGTCGCGGGCAAGACCAGGGCCGGGATCGGCCAGGCCGCCAAGGCGGGCACCGAGAGCCTGCGCGAGCAGATCGGCGAGGCCGCGACCAAATTGCGCCCCGCTCCGCGCGCGAACGCCGGGCCGCCGCCATCGGGCCTCGAACAATTGCTCGCGCGCGAAGAGGAAGCGGCAGCCGAGCGCGTCGCCGATGCCGCTCCCGACCTGCCGCTGTTCGCGGGCGAGGCGATTGCCGCCGCAACGCCGCCGCCGCCCGCAAGGCCGGCCAAGGCGAAAGCCGCCGCCGCGATGCCGCCGCCATCGATCTCGGGACCCGAACCCGATGACCGCATGCCGCATCGCCCGACCCCGCGCGCCGCAGCGCCGGCGAGTGCCCTGCCCGCGCCGCTGTGGGCGATCGCGCTCGGCGCGCTGCTATTGCTCGGCGCGGTTTTCTGGCTCGGCGGCCGTTTTGGCGGCGGGATGAGCAAGAGCGAGGTCGAGACCATCGTCGCCGACTATATCCGCGCCCACCCCGAGATCATTCCCGAAGCCTTCGAGGCACAGCGCAGCAAGGAAATGGCGAAGGCGGTCGACGCGGTGCGCCCGGCGCTCGAAAAGCCTTATGCCGGCGCGTGGGCGGGCAACGCCGACGGCGACGTGACGCTGGTGGTTTTCACCGACTATGCCTGCGGTTTCTGCCGCGCGAGCGTCCCCGACATCGATCGGCTGATCCGCGAGGACAAGCGCCTGAAGGTCGTGTTCCGCGAATTGCCGATCATCTCCCCGCAGAGCCGCGACGCCGCCATCATGGCGCTCGCCGCCGCGCGGCAGGGCAAATATGACGCCTTTCATCACGCGATGTTCGCGGCCTCGTCGCTCGACCCGTCGGCGATCGCCGCGGCGGCGCAGAAGGCCGGGGTCATCACCGACGGCAGCGCCGATGCGACCGCGAACGAGGCCCTGTTCCAGCGCGAGATCGATTCGAACCTCGCGCTCGCGACCCAGCTTCAACTGAATGCGACCCCGACCTGGATCATCGGCAGCCAGCTCTTCCAGGGCCAGGTCGGCTATGACGCGCTCAAGCAGGCGATCGCCAAGGCGCGGGCCAAGAGCTGAGGATGGCGGCGGACCCGGCGCAACGGTCGATCGATCGGGGAATCCGCAACCCGGACTTGATGGCGGCGGCGCTCGCACTGGCCGAGGGACGGCTTCACGACGCCGAGCCCGTGCTGAAGGCGCATCTGAAGCGCGATCCGTTCGACGTTGCGGCGATCCGCATGCTCGCCGAACTGGCGGCGCGGATCGAACGCTATCGCGATGCCGAGGCGCTGCTGCGCCGGGCGCTCGAACTCGCGCCCAGCTTTCTCGCCGCGCGATCGAACCTCGCCACCATCCTGCATCGCCAGGGGCGATCGGCCGAAGCGATCGTCGAGCTCGACACGCTGCAACAGGCCGATCCGGGCAATCCGGGCAACGCCAATCTGAAAGCCGCCGCGCTCGGCCGCGTCGGCGAGTTCGACGAAGCGCTCCTCCTTTATGAGCAGGTGCTGCAAGGCTTTGGCAAACAGCCGAAGATATGGATGTCCTATGGTCATATGCTCAAGACGGTCGGGCGCCAGGCCGACGCCGTCGCCGCCTATCGCCAGGCGCTGGCGCTGAACCCCGCGCTCGGCGAAGTGTGGTGGAGCCTCGCCAATCTGAAGACGCTGCGCTTTGACGATACCGATCTGTCGGCGATGGACGGGGCGCTGAACCGCGGCGACATCACCGCCGAAGATCGCTTTCACCTGCATTTTGCGCTCGGCAAGGCGCACGAGCAGCGGCAGCAGGCCGAGCGCGCCTTTGCCCATTATGACCAGGGCAACCGATTGCGGCGCGCACAGCTCGACTATGACGCGGACCAGACGCGCGCCGCGGTCGATCATGCCAAAGCGCTCTACACGGCGGGCTTTTTCAGTGCGCGCCGCGATCATGGCGCCGACGCCCCAGACCCGATCTTCATCATCGGCATGCCGCGCGCGGGCTCGACACTGATCGAGCAGATCCTGTCGAGCCATTCGATGATCGAGGGCACGATGGAACTGCCCGACATCCCCAAGCTCCATGCGAAGGCGCGCGGCATGGGCGGCGTCGACGGCCTGTCGGCCGATCAGGCCCGCGACCTTGGCGAACATTATCTGCGCGACACGCAGGTGCAGCGCAAAAGCGACAAGCCCTTCTTTATCGACAAGCTGCCGAACAACTGGCTGCATGTCGGCTTCATCAAGCTGATCCTGCCGGGCGCGAAGATCATCGACGCGCGCCGCCACCCGATGGATTGCTGTTTTTCCAATTTCAAACAGCATTTCGCGCGCGGACAGGCGTTCAGCTACGACCTTTCCGACATGGGGCATTATTATGCCGACTATGTCGATCTGATGGCGCATTTCGACCGGGTGACGCCGGGCCATGTCCACCGCGTCTTCCACGAACGGGTGATCGCGGATCTGGAGAGCGAGGTACGCGCGATGCTGGTGTGGCTCGGCCTGCCGTTCGAGCGCGCCTGCCTCGATTTCCACGCCAATGACCGCGCGGTGCGGACCGCGAGTTCGGAGCAGGTGCGGCGGCCGGTCAACCGCGACGGTGTGGACCAATGGCGCGCGATGGAGCCGTGGCTCGGGCCGCTCGTCGAGGCGCTGGGGCCGGTGCTGGCCGACTATCCGGCGCCTAGCTGAGCCCTGTTGCAATTTTGTCATAGTGATCGCGAATCGGTCGTCGGGACCGGCCGATTTCACATGCCCGATTGACGATCGCGCGAAAGATGCGACACCTCTCCCTCGCGCCGCACAGACGGCGACAAAAAGGGCAAGAGGAGCTGTTTATGCGGGTCCATGATTCACGCCGTGCGCTGCTGCTGATTTCACTGTCCTCGACGATCCTGTCATCGGGAGCGGCGTTGGCCCAGCAGGCCCCAAAGACCGATTATGACGACGAGATCGTCGTCACCGCGCAGAAGCGCGAGGAAAATCTTCAGGATGTTCCGATCAGCATCCAGGCGTTGGGAACCAAGAAACTCGACCAACTGAACGTTGCGAATTTCCAGGACTTTTCCAAGCTCCTGCCCAGCGTTTCCTTCCAGTCGAGCCAGCCGGGCGTCACCACCGTCTATATGCGCGGCGTCGCGAGCGGCGGCGACGGCAACCATTCGGGCTCGCTGCCCAGCGTCGGCGTCTATCTCGACGAACAGCCGGTCACGACGATCGGCGGGACGCTCGACGTCCATATCTATGACATTGCGCGCATCGAATCGCTCGCGGGGCCGCAGGGCACGCTTTATGGCGCCTCGTCGCAGGCGGGCACGATCCGCATCATCACCAACAAGCCCGACCCGTCGGGCTTCGAGGGCCGGGTCGATGGCGAGATCAACAGCATCAAGCATGGCGGCATGGGCGGCCGGCTGGAGGGCATGCTCAACGCGCCGATCAGCGAGATGGCGGCGGTGCGCTTTGTCGGCTGGTATCAGAAAGACGCCGGTTATATCGACAATGTGCCGGGAACGCGGACCTTTTGCGGCACGCCCACGCGTGACGGAAATGGCGACATCGATGGCTGCATCAAGGACGGCGTCTCGGTCACCAACGCCGCCTTCGTCGAAAAGAATTTCAACGACGCCGAAATCTATGGCGGCCGCGCCGCGCTGAAGGTCGATCTCGACGATAATTGGACGATCACCCCGACCCTGCTGTTCCAGAAGCAGAAGAGCCACGGCACTTTCGCGCAGGATCCGCTGGTCGGCGATTTGCAGACCCAGCGCTTCTACCCCGACATGCGCAGCGACAAATTCATCCAGGCGGCGCTGACCATCGAAGGCAAGATCGGCAATTTCGACATCACTTACGCGGGCGCCTATCTCGACCGCAAGGCGTATCAGATCAACGATTATACCGATTATGCCGAGGCTTATGACACGCTTTATGAAGCGCAGGGCGGCCTTGCCAATTATTTCTATATTCAGGACAATGCCGGCAACACCATCGACCCGCGGCAATATATCATCGGCACCGACCATTTCCGCAAGATGAGCCAGGAACTGCGCATCGCGTCGCCGCAGGACGAACGCTTTCGGGTCGTCGCCGGGCTGTTCTACCAGCGCCAGAGCAACCATATTCATCAGGATTATCTGATCCCCGGCCTGGCCGACAATCTGTCGGTCAACGGCCATCCGGGCACCCTGTGGCTCACCGAGCAAAAGCGCGTCGATCGCGACTATGCCGCGTTCGGCGAAGCGAGTTTCGACATCACGCCGACGATCACACTGACCGGCGGCGGCCGCTATTATAAATATGACAACAGCCTGATCGGCTTCTTCGGCTTTGGCCGCGACCCGAACGGCCCGCCCTATAATGCCGCGGGCAGTTCGCGGACCGGGGTCGCGGGATGTTACACCACGACCGGCGAGATATTGCGCGACAATCCGGGCGGCACGTTGTTGCCGGCAACGGTGGAGGGCGGTCCCTGCACCAACCTCGCCGATTTCGTGGGCGGCAAGCTGGTGCCCAAGCGCACCAAGGACAGCGGCTTCACCCACCGCCTGAACCTGACGTGGAAGCCGAGCGAGGACATTCTTGCCTATGCGACCTGGTCGCGCGGTTTCCGTCCCGGCGGGATCAACCGGCGCGGGACGATTCCGCCCTATGCCGCCGATTTCCTCACCAATTATGAATTGGGGCTGAAGACCACGCTGGCCGACGGCAGGGTCCGGCTGAACGCCGCCATCTATCTGCAGGACTGGAAGCGCTTCCAATTCTCCTTCCTGGGCGAGAACAGCTTTACCGAGATTCACAATGGCCCGAACGCCCGGATCAAGGGGATCGAAGCCGATATCAATATCCGGCCGGTCGAGGGACTGACGATCGCCGCCGCAGCCTCCTATACCGACGCCAAGACGCGCAACAATCTGTGCGAGATTGACGATCCGACCTATCAATGCACCGATCCGGGCAATTCGATCGCTGCCGAAAAAGGCACGCGGTTGCCGGTGACGCCGAAATTCAACGGCAATGCGACGCTGCGCTATCAATTCCCGGTCGGACCGGGCGAGATGCACTTTCAATCGGTGATCGCGCACCGCGGTTCGGCCACCCCCGACATCCGCGTCCCCACGGCGGACGCGCTGGGGCGGATACGCGGATCGACGACGGTCGATTTCGCGCTTGGCTTTGACTGGAGCAACTATAGTTTCGAGCTGTTCCTGCAAAATGCCTTTGACGAGCGCGCCGAACTCTCGCGCTTCTCCAACTGCGGGCAATGCGACGGGCGGGTGCAGATATTGGTGAACCAGCCCCAGACGATCGGAGCGCGGCTGGGCGCCAAGTTCTGATCGGGTGACGGCGACGCGCACCGACGCCGGAGGGCCGGGCCAGAAACTCGGCCTTGCGATGGGCATCGCGCTCGTCATGGGCAATATGATCGGGTCGGGGGTGTTCCTGCTCCCGGCGAGCCTCGCGCCCTTTGGCTGGAGCGGCGTCGCGGGCTGGGCGATCACCATCGCGGGCGCGCTCGCGCTCGCCTTCGTCATCGCGCGGCTGACCGTCGCCTTTCCGGCGGCGAGCGGACCGACGGGCTTTGTCGAACTGGCCTTTGGGCGCGTCCCCAGCTTCATGATCGGCTGGGCCTATTGGGTATCGGTGTGGACCGCAAACGTCACGCTGGCGGTGGCGAGCGTGTCCTTCCTCAGCCTTTTCATGCCCGCGCTGCGCGACCATATGGCGATCTCGACCATCGCGCTGATCTGGCTGGTCACCGCGATCAACTGGCGCGGCGCGCGTGCGGCGGGGCGCTTCCAGGTCGCCACGCTGCTGATCAAGCTGATCCCGCTGCTGACCGTCGTCATCCTGATCCCGATCGCCTTCGGGCGCGGCGAGCCGGTGACGATCACCCCCTTCCCCACCGAGGGCCTGTCGTTCACCGCGGTCAGCGGTTCGGCGATCCTGACCCTGTGGGCGCTGCTCGGCTTTGAATCGGCGAGCGTCGCCGCCGACAAGGTGAAGAACCCGACGGTCACCATCCCGCGCGCGACGATCGTCGGCACACTGGCGACGGGCATCCTCTATCTGATCGTCTGCTCGGCGATCGCGCTGATGCTGCCCGCCGCCGCGGTCGCGACATCGGAGGCGCCCTTCTCGCTGTTCGTCGAAACCTATTGGGGTCATGGTCCCGCGGTGTGGATCGCCGCCTTTGCCGCGGTCAGCGCGCTCGGCGCGCTCAACGGCTGGACGCTGATCCAGGCCGAACAGCCGGCGCGGCTCGCCGAACAGGGTTTGCTGCCCGCCTGGTTCGCCCGGACGAACCGCCACGGGACGCCCGCCGCCGCCTTGCTGTTGTCGAGCATGATCGCGACCGCCTGCGTCCTTCTCAACAGCAGCAAGTCGACAAGCGAGATGTTCACCTTCATGGCGGTGCTGTCGACCTCGGTGACCTTGTGGCTCTACCTCGCCTGCGCCGCCGCCGCGCTGCGGCTGCACGTCGCGATGGCGGTCGCGATGATCGGGCTTGCCTATGCGGTCTGGACCCTGTGGGGCGCAGGAATCGGGGTCAGCGCGATGAGCCTGATCCTGATGGTCGCGGGGTTGCCGCTTTATGCCTGGACGCGGATGTCAGCGCCAGCGCGGCGCGAAAAGGCCCCGATCGCGTAGGATCACCTGCGCGGCATTATGCCCCGGCGCGCCGGTAACGCCGCCGCCGGGATGCGTCCCCGCGCCGCACATATAGAGGCCCTTGACCGGTCCGCGATAGCCGCCGTTGCCGAGGACGGGGCGCGCCGCCCAGAGCTGGTCGAGGCTCATATTGCCGTGCATGATATCGCCGCCGACGAGGCCGAACTTGCGTTCAAGCCCCTTGGGCGACAGGCGCGTTTGCGCGATGATGCTGGCACGGAAGCCCGGCGCATGCTTTTCGACGGTGTCGATGATGCAGTCGGCGGCGGCGCCTTCTTCATCGTCCCAGTCGCGGCCGCCCGGCAGTTCGGGCGCGAATTGCTGGCAAAAGAGGCTGGCGACATGGCTCCCCGGCGGAGCGAGGCTGTCGTCGACGGTCGAGGGGATCAGCATCTCGACGATCGGCGCCTTCGACCAGCCATGCTGCTTCGCATCGAGGAACGCGCGGTCCATATAGTCGAGCGTCGGCGCGAGGATGATCCCCGACTGGTGATGCTCGCCGGGCCCATCCTTTTCATTATGCGGGAGGCAGGTGAATTTGGGGAGTTCCGACAGCGCGACGTTCATGCGGAAAGTCCCGCTGCCCGCCTTGAAGCCCTTGATGCGGCGTGCGAAGTCCGCCGGCAGATCGCTGGCGTCCATCATCCGTTCGTAGAGCAATTTCGGGCCGACATTGGCGATCACGCGCGCGGCGGCGATTTCTTCACCACCGACGAGTTTCACGCCCACGGCCTTGCCGCCATCGACCAGCACCTTTTCGACCGGGCTTTCGAGGCTGATCTCGACGCCAAGGTCGCGGCAGACCTTCGCCATGATCTCGGTGATCTTGCCCATGCCGCCGACGCTGTGGCCCCACGCGCCCTTCTTGCCATTCACTTCGCCAAAGACATGGTGGAGGAGGACATAGGCGCTGCCCGGCGTGTCGGGGCTGGCATAATTGCCGACGACGGCGTCGAAGCCGAAGGCGGCTTTGACCGCCTCGCTCTCGAACCAGCTATCGAGCATCGTGCGCGCCGATTTGGTGAACAGGTCGAGCACGTCGCGCTGCTGTTCGAGGCTGAGGCCAGCGAAGCGCCGCCCCTGCCGCGCGCCGTCGATCAGCGTGCGCAGGCCCTCGCCGACATTCGGCGGCACGCGCAGCGCGAGGTCGCGGAGCAGTTCGGCGACATTTTCGAGCGCGTCATAATAGGCGGGCAGCACCTCGGCATCGCGCGCCGAGAATTTGCGGAATTCGGCCTGGGTGCGTTCGAGCCCGCCGCCGAGTTTCAGGTAACCGCCATCTTCCTGCGGCAGGAAATTGCTGATCGGCCGCTCGATGACGCGATAGCCGTGATCGGCGAGTTTCATGTCGGCGATGACCTTGGGCTGGAGCAGGCTGACCGTGTAGCTCGCCACCGAATTCCTGAACCCCGGCGCGAATTCCTCGGTCACCGCGGCGCCGCCGACGACGTCGCGCGCCTCAAGGATGCGCACCTTCAGCCCCGCCTTCGCGAGATAGAAGGCGCAGACGAGGCCGTTGTGGCCGGCGCCGACGATCAGCGCGTCATAGGCTTTGGTCATGAAAAATCTTTCGCAAGCGGGGATTGGACATGCTGGCGGCCGAAGCCGAGGCCGAGGATGCGGCCGGGAATGCGGCGGAGCAGCGGGATGCGGTCGAGCAGGCGGACGGCGAGCGGCACGCGGGTGATCTCGCCGCGCAGCATCGGTTCGATGACGCGCTGATGCGCGAAGCGCTGAAGCGCCTGCATCCGCGTCGTCGGTTTCCACCGGCGGTCCTGCACCTTGGCCAGCAGCGGGTCGGGGTTGGCGCCGGCGGCGAGCGGCGCGGCGAGGATGTTCGCGGCGGCGACCGCGTCCTGGACCGCGAGGTTGATCCCGACCCCGCCGATCGGCGACATCGCGTGCGCCGCGTCGCCGATCGCGAGCAGGCCCGGCCGCGACCAGCGCGTCAGGCGGTCGAGTGCCACCGAAAGCAATTTGACGTCGTCAAAGCTCCGGATCGCGTCGATGCCGGCGGCGAGCCCCGGAACCAGCGTCGCCACATTGTCGCGGAAGGCGGCGATCCCGCGCGCTTCGATCGCCGGGAAGCCACCCTTTTCGATCACCTGCGCGCATTGCCAATAGTCGCCGCGCGGGATCGCGACGACCATCCCCTCCCGATCAATCGTGCCGAGCGCAACCTCCGACGTCGCCCTGTCGGCGGGAACGGGGATGCGGAACCACAGCACGTCCATCGGCGCGCCGAGATCGTCGAGCGGCAGGTCGGCGGCGCCGCGCAGCACCGAGCGGCGCCCGTCGGCGGCAATGACGAGCCGCGCGGGCAATGTTTCGCCGCTCGCCAGCGTCACCCCGCTGACGCGGCTCGCGGCGTCGAAGGTCAGCCCGGTCGCCTCGGTCGACATGCGAAGGTCGAAGGTCGGATATGTCCGGCCCTGCCCGGCGATGAAATCGAGCAGATCCCATTGCGGCATCATCGCGACGAAGGGCGCCGCGACGGGCAGATGCTTCATCGTCGCGATCGTATAGCGGCCGCCGAGCAGGTTGAGCGTCATCGTGTCGAGCCTGGCGTGCGGTTCTTTCAGAAGCGCATCGAGCAGCCCGATCTCGTGGAACAGTTCGAGTGTCGAGGGGTGGACGGTGTCGCCGCGAAAATCGCGCAGGAAATCGGCGTGCTTTTCGAGGATGGTGACGGGCACCCCGGCGCGCGCGAAGAGCAGCCCGGCGACCATGCCCGCGGGGCCGCCGCCGACGATGATGACTGGTGGATCGCTCATTCTCCCCTCCTGCTTGCGGGAGGGGCCGGGGGAGGGCCTGTCCCGAATATTGCGAACATTGCAAAGGGTCAACAGGCCCTCCCCTAACCCCTCCCGCAAGCGGGAGGGGGACTTACCGGCTCCATCCCGGCGGCGGCGCCCGCTCCAGCCGCGCCTCCGGGATGATCGCGCGCATCCGCGAGCAGAAATGCTTGAGGCACACTTCCTTGTCGCTGAGCGGCCCCATGGTGAAGCTTTTCGACTGCATCCCCTGCTGGACGCGGGCGATCAGCGCCGTGTCCTCGACATTGACCTGGCGGTTGATGCGCCAGTTCAAATAGCGCGCGGCCGTCATCTCGCGGCGCGTATCGGGCAGCACATAGGAAATCTCGCGGATCAGGCAGCTCGTCGGCCCGGTCGGCAGCCATTGCATGAAATCGACCTGGTCGGGATAGATGTCGAAGGCGATATTGGGCCACAGCTTGAAATAGAGCCAGTGGCGCTGGCGGTCCTCGGGAAGATGCGGCACCGGCGGCAACAGCCGCTGATACAGACGTTCGGACCAGTTCGCCGACGGCCGGTCGATCAAATCGCCCCACATGCGATCGACATTGTCCTTCGCCTCGACCCCATAGCTTTTGCCGAACAGACGGGTGAGGCCGGGGTGCGCGACCGGGATGTGGAGGCCGTCCGAATAATTGTCGCCGACATTCTTCCAGTTCACCGTCCGCGGGCGCAGCGTCACGCGGCCGAGCGCGCCAAGCTCCTCGAGGCGATAGGGGGCGATCTGCGCTTCATAGGGTGCCATCATCGCCGCGACCGACGGGCCGCCGTCGTCGTCGAGCCGGACGAACCAGAAGCCGCGCCATTGTTCGAGGTCGACGGGGACGAGCCCCGCCTTGTCCTTGTCGAGCGTCGGGTAGCTCGCCGAATCGGGGACGCCGGTCAGGCGGCCGTCGAGTTCGTAGGTCCAGGCGTGATAGGGGCAGACAAGCTTTTTCGCGCAGCCCGCCGCGCCGTCGACGAGGCGCGAGCCGCGGTGGCGGCAGACGTTGGTGAAGGCGCGGACGATGCGGTCGGCGCCGCGCACGACGAGGACGCTTTCGCCGCAGGTGTCGATGCTGTGCCAGTCGCCCGCGGTCGCAATGTCGCTGTCGTGGCAAACGATCTGCCAGCTCGGGCGGAAGACGCGCTCCATTTCGGCCGCGTGGAAGTCGGGATCGCTGTAGGTCCAGGCGGGGAGCGACCAGCCGTCCAGAGACTGTGCGGGTGGATGGTCGATGGTGTCGAAAGTGTCGCGCAGCGTTGCCATGAGTCGATCCTTGCTATACATATGTATAACAATATGACCGCCGTTCGCCAAGCCTTTACGCGCGAAAGCGCCGATGCCCGCCGCGCCGACCTGATCGACGCGACCGCGGCATGCCTGGCCGAACATGGATTGGCGGGAACGAATGTTCGCGCCATCTGCGCGAAGGCGGGGGTATCGCCGGGGCTGCTGCGCCATTATTTCGCGGGAATCGGCGATCTGGTCGCGGCCACTTACGCGGCGACGAGCGACAGGATGGACACGATTTTCGCGGCCGCGGTCGCGGGAGCGGGCGACGATCCGCGCGCCCGGCTCCACGCCTATCTGACCGCGAGCTTTCGGTCGCCGGTGACCGATCCCGAACTGCTCGGCGCCTGGACCGCCTTTTGGGCGCTGGCGCGCAGCGACGCGCGGATGGCGGAGATTCACGCGGCAAGCTACGCGAGCTATCGCGCGCGGCTGGGCGAGTTGCTGGCCGCGTGCGGCGCCGCCGATGCCGGGCGGCTCGCGGTCCTGCTGACCGCGCTGGTCGATGGGCTGTGGCTCGAACTGTCGCTCGATTCGACAAGTTTCGGCGCCGAGGCGGCGGTCGAGATGGTCGAGCGCGCGGTGGCGGCGCTGCTTTCCTAAGCTGTGCCCCTGCGAAGGCAGGGCCCCATCTCCCGTCGTTTCGTTCTCCACAAACGATTGTTTGCGCCGAAACCTATGGTGATGGGTCCCTGCCTTCGCAGGGGCACAGCTGCTATTGCTACGTCCTTATTTCGACAGGTCGCGCAGCACGCTGTCCCATTGTTCGAGCGCGCCGGGGATCGCGGCGACCGGCGAGCGTTCGTTGAGGCCGTGGGCGAAGCTGTCGCTGGCCTTGCTGAACAGGCCCGCGACGCCATAGCTCGGCACGCCGACAGCGCGGAAATGCAGGCTGTCGGTCGCCCCCGCGCTCATCGACGGGATGATCGGCAGGCCGGGGAAGCGCGCATGCACCGCCTTGGTGACGGCCGCCACCACATCGGGACGCAGCGGCGAGGCGTCGCTGGCGGTCGCGTCGGGATCGGGGTTCACCTTGACCGCCGGGTCGGCGATCAGTTTTTCCAGCTCGGCGCGCACCGCCTCGATGCTGACGCCGGGGAAGATGCGGCAGTTGATGTTCGCGGTCGCGCGCTGCGGCAGGGCGTTTTCGGCGTGGCCGCCCTTGACCAGAGTCGGCACGCAGGTGGTGCCGATCTGCCCGACATATTCGGGGTCGGCGCGGATCGTCGCGATCGCCTTGGCATCCGATGGATCGGCGGCGAAAGCCTTGAGCGCCGCGCCGATGTCGCCGCCGACCTGTTCAGCGACGATCGGCATCCCGACCCTGGTCAGTTCGTTCTGCTGCGGCGCGAAGCGATAGGCGCCGACCTTGGCCAGCGCGTTCGCGAGCTGGACGATCGCGTTGGTGCCCGTCGGGCGCGAGCTGTGGCCGCCGGGGTTGGTGACTTCGAGGACATAGTCGGCATAGGTTTTTTCGCCCGCCTGCAACCCGTAATATTTCGCCTTGCCATCCTCGCCGATCAGCCCGCCGCCGCCGTCGCCGTTCAAGGCGAATTCGGCGCCCTTATATTTCGCCGCGAGCGCGCGCGTCGTCGTCATCGACGTTTCCTCGTCGCCCGAAAGCAGAAGGATGATCGAGCGCTTCGGCTTGAAGCCGTCTTTCTTGAGCTGGGCCATCGTCGCGACCATCATCGCGACGTCGAACTTGTTATCCTCCGACCCGCGGCCGAAAATATAGCCATTTTCCTCGACCGGCACGAAGGGATCGCGGGTCCAGTCCTTGGGATCGGCCGCGACGACATCCATATGGCCGAGCAGCAGGATCGGCTTGGCCTTGGTCGTGCCCTGCAAGGTCGCGGCAAAGGTCGCGGTTTCGCCGATCGGGGTGATTTCGATATCGGCGTCGCCATAGCCCGCCGCCTTGAGCACCCCCGCATAATAGGCCGCCAGTTCGGGCACCTTGCCGCGCCCCTCGACCGTCGGGATCGCGACGCTGTCGATCAATATCTTCTTCGCCGTCGCGGTGTCGGCGGGCTTGGCGTGGACGGGCGCGGCGGCCAGCATGGCGGCGGCGAGAGCGAGCGGGGCGGTGAGGTTTCGCATGGCTGCGGACTATGGCGCGCGGATCGCGGAGCGCAAGGGCGGTTTGGAGAATGATTTTGCACAGCGGGCCAAAGGCCATAGGCCGTGCTGCTCTGGGTTCTCTGCGTGCATTTTTGATGTTGGATTGGCGAGGGCGGTTTTCGAGCGGAAGCCGACCGCTCTTCTCCCCTCCCGCAGGCGGGAGGGGTTGGGGGTGGGCAGCAACGTCGCAATGGCCCACCCCGCTGCGACTAACGAACAAAGTTCGTAAGTCTCGCTGCCCCTCCCGCAGGCGGGAAGGGAAATCTGCGCCATATTTCAATAGCCGCTCCCTACCCCCTGGCCGGCGCCCTTCACCGGGCGACGATCACGCCGCCTTCTTCGCTTTCGGCGCCGGGGTCTTGGGCTTGTAGCGGCAGAGGTCGGCGACCGGGCAGCGCCAGCATTCGGGGGTGCGCGCCTTGCAGATGTAGCGGCCGTGGAGGATCAGCCAGTGGTGCGCGCCGACGCGGAAGGGCTGCGGCGTTTCCTTGTCGAGCCTTTTTTCGACGCTAAGCACCGTCTTGCCCGGCGCGAGGCCGGTGCGGTTGCCGACGCGAAAGATATGCGTGTCGACCGCAAAGGTTTCCGCCCCGAAGGCGCAGTTCATCACGACATTGGCGGTCTTGCGTCCGACCCCCGGAAGCTCGACGAGCGTGTCGCGGTCGGCGGGCACCTCACCGCCGAAATCACGCACGAGGATTTCGGAGAGCGCGATGACATTCTTGGCCTTGGCGTTGAACAGGCCGATCGTCTTGATATGCTGTTTCAGCCCGTCCTCGCCGAGGTCGACCATGTGCTGCGGGGTCTCGACCGCCTGAAACAGCAGCCGCGTCGCCTTGTTCACCCCGACGTCGGTCGCCTGCGCCGACAGCACGACCGCGACGAGCAACTGGTAGGTGTTGCCGAATTGCAGCTCGGTCTCGGGGCTTGGATTCAGTTCGGCGAGGCGGCGGTAGAATTCGAAGATATCGGCTTTCTTCATGGGGCCGCGGGCGCCTTCGTCGGCGGATGCGCCGCCTTCCAGTCCATCGCCACGCGCACGCGGCGTTCGACCGAGGGATGGTCGTAGAAGATGATTTCCTCGACCGCGCCCGGCCGCGGGCTGCGATATTCGGCGGTCTTGACCAGCGCGGTCGCGAGCGCGTCGGGCCGGTTCTCGGTCTTGAGCGAATAGAGATCGGCCTCGCTCTCGTCGATGCGGATCAGCGTGTTGGTGAGCGGCAGGGTGACGAGGCCGAAGAGCGAGAGGAAGAAGAGGAGGACCGGAAAGCCGCGCGGGTCACCGATCGCCGCGTCGCTGCCGAACCAGCGCGCGAGGCGCGGGAACAGCCGGTCGGCGGCGAAGAACAGCAGGATCGCGAGCCCCGCGAAGACGAAGACCATGCGCCAGATATGGCCGAGCACATAATGGCCGATCTCGTGCCCCGTCACCGCGCGCACTTCGTCGAGCGACGCCTTGCCCATCGCGACGTCGGAGATCGCGATCCGCGCCGAATGGCCGATCCCCGAAACATTGGCGGTGAAATTATTCGACTGGCGCGACCCGTCGTACAGGAAGATGCGGTCGGCGGGGATGTCGGCCTTTGCCGCCATTTCGACGAGCGCATCGCGCACCGGCCCGGCGGGAACGGGTTTATAATCGTTGAACAAGGGCTCGATGACGATCGGCGAGACGAGCAGAAAGGCCGAGATCGCGAAGGCCGCGAGCCCGCCCGACCAGATCCACCAGCGTTTCCCGGTGCGGCGGATCAGCGCATAGACGCCGAGGAAGAAGAGTCCGCCGAGCAGCGCGGTGATCGTCGTCGAAATCGCGAGCTGGCCGAGCCAGTCGCCGAGCGGCTGGCTGGTGCGGCCATAGGCGGTTTCGCGGCCCCAGCCGGTGTAGATGTCCCACGGCAGGCTGACGATCGCGGCGAGCAGGAAGAAAGCGGCGCAAAGCAGCCAGGTGCGCAGCGCCCAGCCGCGCTTCGCGAGCCGCGCGTCGAGCCGGTCGAGGATGCGAAGGCGAACGAAGAGCAGAGTGACGAGCGCCGAGACGACGAGCCCCCACAGGAGCAGCCATTCGTTGCCGGTCGTATAAGCCTCGGCCTTGGCGAGCGCCGCCGGCCCGAGGCTGTCGATCATGGTCCGTGTCGCGGCCGCCGGATCGAATGTCATATGTCCCTCCCCCAATCTTCGCCCGGCTTTAGAGCCCGAGCACCTGCGGCATCGTGTAGCGCCCCGGCTTCTGCCGGACCAGCCACAACGCCGCCTTGACCGCGCCGCGCGCGAAGATCATGCGGTTTTCGGCGCGGTGACCGAGGGTGATCATCTCCTCCGGCCCCGCGAAGATCACGTCATGATCGCCCGCGACGGTGCCGCCGCGCAGGCTGGCGAAGCCGATCTTGCCATGGCCGCGCGCTCCGGTGACGCCGTCGCGGCCGCGTTCGGAGCATTTCGCGAGATCGATCCTCCGGCCTTCGGCGGCCGCCTGTCCCAGCAGGAGCGCGGTGCCGCTTGGCGCGTCGACCTTGTTGCGGTGGTGCATCTCGACGATCTCGATATCCCAGTCGGCATCGAGCCGCGAGGCCGCCTCGCGCACCAGATGCGCGAGCAGGGTGACGCCGAGCGAGGTGTTGCCGGTCTGGAGCACCGCAATATCCTTTGCGGCATCGTCGATCAGATAATGGTGGCGATCCTCGAGCCCGGTGGTGCCGACGACGATCGCGGTCCTGGCCGCGACGCAGGCATCGAGCGTCGCCTCGAGCGCGGCGGGGGAGGAGAAATCGACGAGCACGTCGGCGGCCGCGGCGAGCTTGGCGACATTGCCGCCCTTGTCGACGCCGCAACTGCGCTGCCCCGCCTCGGAGATCGCGGCGGCGAGCGCGACGCCCATCCGCCCTTCGCTACCGATAATGCCGATGCTAGTCATGATTCATGTCCCCTATCCAGCCCTTCCCTTAGCCCTTCGGGTCGCGCGAAGTCGAGATGCGCCTGGTTCGCTTCGCGGGGGCGACGGCGTTCAGCGCCGCGCGGCGAAGAAATCCCGGAGCAGCACCGCCGCCTCGCCCGCGCCGATTCCGTCGTAGATTTCGGGGCGGTGGTGGACCGTCGGCTGCGCGAAGAGATGCGGGCCGTGGGCGACCGCGCCGCCCTTTGGATCGTCGGCGCCATAATAGAGCCGCGCGATTCGCGCATGGGCGATCGCGCCGGCGCACATCGCGCAGGGTTCGAGCGTCACATAAAGATCGCAGCCATCGAGGCGCTCATTGCCGATCTTTGCCGCGGCGGCGCGAATCGCGACGATTTCGGCGTGCGCGGTCGGGTCGTGCGATTCGCGCGGACGATTATGTCCTTCGGCGATGATCTGCCCATCCTTGACGATCACCGCGCCGACGGGCACTTCGCCCCATTCGGCCGCAATGCGGGCGAGGTCGAGCGCACGGCGCATCGGTTCGGGGAGCGGGAATTGAGCCATAGGAGCGGCCTAATCGCTTGACGAATCTCCGGCAAGCCGATAAGCGCGCGCCTTTCCCGGCTCACTCCGGTCTCGTCCTTCCCCGTTTTGCGGGAAGCGCCCGGACGCCGAACCGAAATTTTTGTACGAGGAAGAAGATCATGTCGCGCATTTGCGAACTGACCGGCAAGGGTCGTCAGGTTGGCCACAATGTCAGCCACGCCAACAACAAGACCAAGCGCACCTTCCTGCCCAATCTGCAGAATGTGACGTTGCTGTCGGACGCGCTCGGCAAGGGCGTCAAGCTGCGCGTGTCGACCCACGGCCTGCGCACGGTCGAGCATAATGGCGGCCTCGACAATTGGCTGCTCAAGGCCGGCGACGACCAGCTGTCGGCTTCGGCGCGCAAGGTGAAGAAGGAAGTCGCGAAGAAGCTGGCCGAAAAGGCCGCTTAACGCTCCTTCCTATCGCCGATGCAATCAGGCCGCCGGATTACCGCGCGGCCTTTTTGCTGTCCGGCAGGCCGACAAGCTCGAACTCGACGAGCAGGCTGCGCTGCCAATTGTTGAAATTATCGTCCGAGACGAGCCACAGGAAAGTGCGCCCGCCGCGCCGCTCGACCGCCGCGCCTTCATAATTGTCGGCGAGCAGCGCGGGAACGCGGCCGATCGTCCGCGACGTCAGGGTGGCGCCCGGCCGGATGTCGGCGGGATCGACGATGCCGAGGATCGTCGTGAAGATCGGATCGAGCCCGAGCCGGCGGTGGACGAGCAGGATGCGCCCGTCGGGCAGCGGCGCGGCGTCGCTGACCAGCCCCTTGCCTTGCGAATCATAGAAGAAGCGGATCGCCTTCGTGCCGGGCTCGGCAGGATCGCCGGTAAAGAGCAGCGCCTCGCGGCCGCGCGGATCATCGTCGGCGTCTTCGGAGAAGAGGACCGTGCGCCCGCCCGCGAGGCGGACCATCGCCTCGGGCCCGCGATTGGCCGGCCAGGGCGGCCGCGGCAGGCGCGCGCGCGATTCGATGCGCCGCAAGGCCGGGTCGAGCCGCCAGACCTGGTTGAGGCCCTCGAGCGCCACCCAGCTTTTGCCGCTCGCGGGGTCGAACGCCATCGATTCGACGTCGCGCCGCGACTTGCGCTGTGACGGACCGTCGGCGACCGGCAGCATCGCGATGCGCGCATCGCTGACCGCGCCGCCCGGACCGAGCGTCAACCGCGCGCCATAACCATTGTCGCCGACGAGCTGGAAGCGATCGGGGCCGATGACCGCAAGCGCCGAAAATCCGCCGAAGGCGTCGTTCGGGCTGACGAGGTGCCAGCCGCGCACGAAACGCAGCATGCCCGCCTCCCCCACCGGGTAGCGGAGCGGACGCGCGGCGACCTGTTGCGAGGTGAGATCGATCGACGGCAAGCGCTGCTGCGTTCCGGGCACCGGGCCGAGCGCGACGAAGATCAGGGCGGCGGAAAGGAGGCGGCGCATCGGCGCGGCGATAGGGCGTGCGGCCCGAGCCGACAAGATGAACCGCAGCCGACAGCGATGTTCAGGCTTCACTCAAAGCGAATCGGGCAGAAGGGCATCATCGATCCACAGCCCCAAAGGGTCTGACGACGAAAGAAGGAGAACGACGATGAAAAAGATGGTGACCCTCTCGATCGCCGCCCTGATGTCCACCGCGACGCTGGGCCTTGCGACGCCCGCCGCGGCGCAGAACGGCTATTACGACCGCGACGGCTATTCGAGCTATGACGCACGCTACAATCGCGACAACCGCCGCTATGACCGTCGCGACAATCGCAGCTATCGCAGCAACGACCGCCGCGATTATCGCAATTACGACCGCCGCGACTATCGCAACAGTCGCAACTATCGCCAGTGCGACAATGGCACCGGCGGGACGATCATCGGCGCGATCGCAGGCGGCCTGGCCGGTCACGAGATCGCCGGTCGCGGCGACCGCACCGTCGGCACGATCATCGGCGGCGCCGTCGGCGCCATCGCCGGCCGCGCCATCGACAAGGGCAATGACGGCTGTCGCCGTTAAAGGGGAATGACGGCTGCCGTTAAAGGCAGACCCGACCCCCAATAAAAGACTCTCCCCCTTTCGCCCCGTCCGGCCTGCGCCGGGCGGGGCTTTGCCGTCGGTGGGCGGGGTTGCCATCACCGCCGCCGAGGCCTAGGTTCGCGGGCAAGTGCACGTCCGCAGATTGGCGGCCGCGTGAGTTAGAGACAGGTCAACATAGCCATGCGGCAAATGGCAATGCCTTCAGGGCGATCGCCGCGGCCCGGACCGCCCGCGAACCGAAGACAAAATGGGGAGACGCCGCCCCGACCCGTGCCGGTCGTCCGGCCCCGCAGCTATGCCGCCATCGACCTTGGCACCAACAATTGCCGGTTGCTGATCGCGCGTCCGCACGAGGGCGAGCTGGTCGTGATCGACGCTTTTTCGCGAATCGTCCGGCTGGGCGAAGGGCTGCATGCCACCGGACGGATCAGCGACGCGGCGATGGACCGCACCGTCGCCGCGCTCGCCATCTGCGCCGACAAGCTGCGCCGCCGCCACGTCGCCCTGTCGCGCGCGGTCGCGACCGAGGCGTGCCGCCGCGCGGCGAACGGTGGCGAACTCGCGGCGCGCGTCCGCCATGAGACGGGCATCGTCCTCGACATCATCTCGTCCGCCGAAGAGGCGCGACTCGCCGCACTCGGCTGCCACACGCTGATGGAGCCGGGCGAGGGCCCGGCGCTGATCTTTGACATCGGCGGCGGATCGACCGAGTTGATGCATGTCGACGTGTCCGACCATGATGTGAAGATCCACGATTGGATCAGCGTGCCATGGGGGGTCGTGTCGCTGACCGAACATGCCGCGCCGGACGAGGACAGCCTGGCCGCGCGGCAGGCAAGCTATGCCCGGATGCGCGAAGTGACCCGCAGCGCCTTCGCCGCCTTTGCCGACCGCGCCGAACGCTTCGCCGACCAGCCGCTGCGCCTGCTCGGCACCAGCGGCACGGTGACGACGCTCGCCAGCGTCTTTCTCGACCTGCCGCGCTATGATCGGCGCGCGGTCGATGGAATCGCGGTTCCCGCCGCCGCGATGCGCGACATCAGCCGCCGCCTCGCCGAAGCGAGCCTCGACGCCCGCGCCGAGATCGCCTGCATCGGGCGCGAACGCGCCGACCTGGTGGTCGCGGGCTGCGCGATCCTGGAGAGCATCATCGACCTGTGGCCCGCCGCGCGCGTCGGCGTCGCCGACCGCGGCATCCGCGAGGGCATATTGCGCACGCTGGCGATGCAGGGCCGCGACATCCCGGTTACCCGGCGCGAGCATCGCAAATGAGCGGCGGCAAGGACGGCAAGAGCGGCGGGGGGCGCGGCGGCCTGCACGTGCGGGTCAAGACCGCGCGCAAGCGCACCGCCTCGTCGACGCGCTGGCTCCAGCGCCAGCTCAACGACCCCTATGTCCGCCAGGCGCAGGCCGAGGGCTATCGCTCGCGCGCCGCCTATAAGCTGATCGAGATCGACGAGAAATTCGGTCTGCTCAAGAAGGCGCGCGCGGTCGTCGATCTGGGGATCACGCCGGGCGGCTGGTCGCAGGTCGTGCGCAAGACCAATCCCCGCGCGCGCGTCGCGGGAATCGACCTGCTCGCCTGCGAGCCGATCGAAGGGGTCGCGATCCTCGAGATGGATTTCATGGACGACGCCGCCCCCGACGCGCTGATCGAGGCGCTCGGCAGCGCCCCCGACCTCGTCCTTTCGGACATGGCGGCGAACACCGTCGGCCATCCGCAGACCGACCATCTGCGCACCATCGGGCTGGCCGAGACCGCGGCCGATTTCGCGGTGCAGACGCTGCAACCCGGCGGCGCCTTCGTCGCGAAGGTCTTCGCCGGCGGCGCCGACCGCGAACTGCTGACCATCCTCAAGCGCAATTTCACCACCGTGAAACACGCCAAGCCGCCCGCGAGCCGCAAGGGGTCGCCCGAACTTTATGTGATCGCGCAAGGGTTCAAGGGACGGAGCGGGGGAGCGGACGACGCAGGCTGAAGAGCGGGCGGTGGGGGACGGTATTTGGGCCGGGGGCGAACCTGTCCGATCCTCCCCGGCACGGGGAGGGGGACCATGCGCAGCATGGTGGAGGGGCACAGTCGGCTTGCCCGGCCGTTGACATCATGTGCGCGACCCAGCGCTGGAAATTCGACCAAGCGCGGCGCAAACCTCCTGTGCCCCTCCACCACCCTTCGGGTGGTCCCCCTCCCCCGGTGGGGGAGGATCGTTCTCGGCCGCTTCCGCATTTCCAATTCCGGCCGGCGCGGCTATGATCGGGGCCTGTCGATTATCGGGGGAAATCACATGCGTAGGGGGATTGCATCGCTGGCCGTCCTGTCGTTTCTGCTCGCTTCGTGCGGCGGCGGCGGATCGAGTAGCGGCGGCGGCGGGCCGGTCACCGTCACCCCGACACCCACGCCGGCCCCCACCGCAAGCTGCGGCCTGTCGGCGCGCCAGACCTTCGCCAAGGCGGTGATCGACGAATGGTATCTGTTCCCGAGCGACGTCGCGAGCGGGGTCAATCCGGCGAGCTTCGCCGACGTCCAGACCTATATCGACGCGCTCGTCGCGCCGGCGCGGGCGCTGAACAAGGATCGCTATTTCACCTATGTCACCTCGATCGCCGAGGAAGAGGCCTTCTTCACCAGCGGGTCGAGCGCGGGCTTTGGCGTCCGGCTGGCCTATGACCCGACGATCCAGCGCGTGATCATCGCCGAGGCGTATGAAAATGCGCCGGCGCTCGCGGCGGGGATCGACCGCGGCACCCAGATCGTCGGCATCGGCACCAATGCGTCGAACATCCGCGCCATTTCCACCATCGTCGCCAGCGAAGGCACGCAGGGCATCACCAACGCGCTGGGGCCGAGCGACCCCGGCGTGACCCGCGTGCTGCGCATCGTCGATCCCGGCGGCGGCACGCGCGACGTCAGCGTCACCAAGGCCGATTACGACCTCGACCCGATCTCCGACCGCTATGGCGCGAAAGTGATCAGCGACGGCGGGCACGCTTACGGCTATGTGAACCTGCGCAGTTTCATCAGTTCGGCCGACCCGCAGCTTCGCGCCGCCTTCCTGAATTTCCGCAACCAGGGGGTGACCGACGTCATCATCGACCTGCGCTATAATGGCGGCGGGCTCGTCTCGACCGCCGAATTGTTCGGCGATCTTCTCGGCCGCAACCGGGCGGCGAGCGACCTGTTCTCGCAGACCAATTTCCGGTCGTCGAAATCGGCGAACAATACGCGCCACACCTTCACGACTCAGCCCGAGGCGATCGCGCCGACGCGCATCGCCTTCATCGGCACCGGGTCGACCGCCTCGGCAAGCGAACTGGTGATCAACGGGATGCTGCCCTATCTTGGCACCAACATGACGCTGGTCGGGAGCAACACCTATGGCAAGCCCGTCGGGCAGATCGCGCTCGACAAGAGCGAGTGCGACGAACGGATGCGCGTGATTGCCTTCGCCACCGGCAATGCGGCAAGCTCAGGCGATTATTTCAACGGCCTGGCGTCGAAGATTTCGAACAGTTGCGCCGCGGGCGACGACCTGTCGCTCCCGCTCGGCGACCCGCGCGAGGCGTCGGTGCGCACGGCGATCGATTTCCTCGCGGGGGGAAGCTGCACGACGCGCATCGCCGACGCTTCGGCCGGCGCCGCCGCGCAGAGCCGCAGCCTCCGCGTCGTCGCCGAGCCCGAGATGCTGGTGCCCGAAACCCCGCGCGCGGCGCAGCGCGAACTGCCGGGGCTGTTCTGACGCGATCGCGATGGCGGGCGGCGGCCTGTCGGTTTGGGGTGGGGGCGTTGTCTTTCCGATCCTCCCCGGCACGGGGAGGGGGACCATGCGAAGCATGGTGGAGGGGCACAGTCGGCTTGCCTTGCCGTCGGCATCATATGCGCGACCCAGCGTTGGAAATGCGCGGCTCTTTCGGCCGAGCGCGGCGCAAACCTCCCGTGCCCTTCCACCGCCCTTCGGGTGGTCCCCCTCCCCCCGTGGGGGAGGATCGCTTTTGGCGGCTCTCGCTCGAAAACTGCCATTCCCGGCAAGACGGGACCGACCCCGTCACGCCCCTAGACATTCCGGCACGACATATTATATACCGTCCGTTATGGAAATCGACACCGCCACTCCGGTCAAGGGACGCCCCCGCGAATTCTGTGTCGACAAGGCGTTGACCGAGGCCCTCCGCATCTTCTGGACGAAGGGGTATGACGGCGCGTCGATGACCGACCTGACCGAGGCGATGGGGATCACCAAGCCCAGCCTCTATGCCGCCTTCGGCAACAAGGAAGCCCTGTTTCACAAGGCGCTCGACCTCTATGAGACCGAGAAGCTCGAATATACGCGCGCCGCGCTCGACCAGCCGACCGCGCGCCAGGTCGCCGAATATTATCTCCACGGCGCGCTGATGACCCACGCCGGCACCACCGACCCCAAGGGGTGCATGGGAATATTGAGTTCGCTCGCCTGCAGCCCCGAAGCCGAGTCGATCCGCGCCGACATCATCGGCCGCCGCGCCTCGTCGCAGCGCGCGCTGGTCGACCGCTTCGAGCGCGCGAAGGCCGAGGGCGACCTGCCCGCGCATGTCGATGCGCAGGGGCTGACCAGCCTGCTCTATGCGCTGCTCCAGGGCATTTCGGTCCAGGCCGGCGCGGGCGCGACGCGCGACGAACTCGAGCGATTGGTCGACACCGGGCTGGCGCTCTGGCCGAGCCGGTAAAATTTAATGTAACGATCGGTATGAAACGCCTTGACAAGATGAACGGCAGATTTATATACCACATGGTATAGATGGTCGGGGCGACGGAGCCGCCGGAAGCGAAGTCGAAAAGCCCGCGTTTCTCGCCCATCGATACCGGCCTGCCCCCCAGGCCAGCCCAGACATGTTGCGCTGAATTTCGCGCCGCCGTTCGCTGAGCGACGGAGCGGTCTTCCGCACACGATCTCCCCTCGCCGGGCGCAAGCGTCCGGGGCCTGTGCCCCCTTGCGCCCGGCAAAAATCCACGGAGGACCGACCATGGCCTATCTTGCCCTGACCGACGGAGCCGCCGCCGCTATCGCGCCGGCCGCACCCCGAACCCTCTCCCCCGCAGCGCCGAAAGCCGATAGTCCCGCCGGCTTTTCGGCGCTCGAATGGTCGGTCGTGATGCTTGCCCGTCACGACCGGCCTGCGAGCCTGCGCGAGCCCGGCCGCGTCGCGACATGGCTCGGCCGGATCTTCGGCGGCGCGGTGGGACGCCGCCTTGCCGACCCGCGGCTCGAGGCGCTGCGCCGGATGGCGGTGCTGACCTGGCACCACAGCTATTCGGTGCCGAAGGCCGAGCTGAAGGCCTTCTTTGCTGCCGGCTATTCGGCCGATCATTATGAACTGCTGGGCAAGCGGGTCGCCGAAGTCCACGTCGCCCGCCTCTTTCGATAAGAGCGCGGGGACGGCGATCAGAACCGGACCGTCGCCGATACGCCGTAGGTCCGGGGATCGCCTTCGGCCCGGCGGACCGCGGTGCTGCCTGGGAAGACGCCGTTGTTGAGCCCGAGCGGGCCGCCAAGCGGCTGGTAGACGGCAGCGTAGCTGTAGCTGGTTCCGGTAAGATTGCTCCCGAAGATCGAGGCCGACCAGCGGTCGTCGGGGCCGTTCACGGTGAAGCGGGCGCCGAGCAGGACATAGCCGTCCTGGACCAATTGCGGATTATTGTCGGTGGTGGTGCCGATGCTCTGGTCCGAAATCAGCGCCAAATTGGTGTTGAACGCCCAGTTCAGCCCGCCCGAACCGATATCGCCCGAGATATCGACGCCGAAATTGCCCGACCATTTCGGCGAGAAGGTCGCCGGCGTGCCCTTCAGATCCTGCGTCTGGCCCCGGTCGGGAAGCCCCAGACACACCGCGGGAATGACGCCCGCGCCATTTTTCGCGCAGCCCGGCAGACCGGCCCCGAAAGGGAAGTTGGTGAATTGCGAGTCGAGATAGGCCAGCGAACCATAGAGTTTGAACCAGTGCGTCGGGGCAATGCTGGTGTCGAATTCGAAGCCCTGCTGGCGCAGATTGCCGGCATTGCGGATGATGAAGCCGACGCCATCATAGCCCTTGTCCTGATAGCCCGAGATATCCATGCGATAGAAAGTCAGGTTGGTCGTCAGCACCCGGTCGAGCCAGCGCGCCTTGATCCCGAGCTCGTAGTTCTTCACCGTTTCCTGATCGAACAGGCGCTTGGTGGAGACGAGATCGCCGTTCGCATCGACGACCGACAGCGAAGCCGGGCCGCCGCTGGAGCTGTAGCCGCCCGATTTATAGCCCGTCGAGTAATTGGCGAACAGCATGACATCGTCGGCCGGTTGATAGTTCAGGCTGATCCGATAGGTGAAGCGGCTTTCCTTGATATCGGGGAAGGTCAGCACCTCTGGCGCGCGCAGCACGCGGGTGAACGGGCTCGAGGCTTCGTCGAACGTGCCGCTCTTCTTGTCCTGGGTCCAGCGGCCGCCGAGCGTGAGCGACAAGGGGTCGGCGAGGTGGAAGGTCGCCTGGCCATAGGCCGCGAGGCTCTTGACCGTCTGCGTCACCCGCAGGTCCGCGGCGGCGACACCGCCGGTCGCCGCGCGATAGGTTTCGCAGTCGGCGCGCGAGACCGGAGGCGCCGCCGCGGCGGAAACCAGCGTCGTGCAATATTGCGCGCTCATGTTGAACGCCTCGCCAAGGGTGAAATCTTCCTTGAAATAATAAAGACCGCCGACGACGTCGAGCAGCCCGCCGAGCCATTCGCCCTGGGGCGAGATGAATTGCAGCTCGTGGCTCTGGCTGTCCGAAGTATAGGCGCCGACCCGCGAGACGACCGGGCGCGGGGTGAACAAAATATCGCCGTCGAGCTGGCGGCTGCGCCATTCGCGGTAGCTGTTGACCAGGCGCAGCGTCGATCCGCCGGCCAGCTCGTACGACAGGCTGCTGTTGACGCCCCAATTCTTGTCGTCGAAGTCGGCGGTGATGAAGGTGTTGGCGGTGCGATCGCCGAACACCGTATCGGGAAGCAGGCCCGCGGCAGCCAGCGAGGCGAGCGCCGCGGGTGAGACGCTGCGCGGGTCGAGGTCGTTGTTGTTCTGGCCGTCGCCCTTCATCCGCGAATAATCGGCGCGCACGATCCATTCGAGCGGGCCCGATTCATATTTGGCGGTGCCGCGAAAGGCATAATCGTCGCTGCCGCCGAAGGTGCGGCCGTCGAGCTTGTTGAACCAATAGCCGTCGAACCACTGCCCCACGCCGGCAAAGCGCAGCGACAGATTGCCGCTGACCGGCAGGTTGAGGTGGCCCCATAATTTCTTGCGCGCCGCGGTGCCATATTCGCCGCCGACCTCGCCCGAGAAATCGCCGGTCGGCAGCGCCGAATGCAGCGACAGCGCGCCGACGCTGGCGTTGCGGCCGAACAGGGTGCCCTGCGGGCCGCGCAGCACCTCGACCGCCGAAACGTCGAGGAAATTGCCGAGCACCGAGCCGGCGCGCGGGATATAGATATCGTCCTGGAACACCGCGACGCTGGGCTCGATCAGCGAATTGCCCGCGGCGCCGACGCCGCGGATGTTGACGTGGACCGCCGCGATCGACGAGGAGCGCGCCGCCTGGAAATTGGTGGCGACGCGGCCGAGATCCTGGACGTTGACGACATTGGCGGTTTCGAGCGTATCGCCCGAAAAGGCCGCGATCGAAATCGCCACTTTCTGAACGCTCTCCTCGCGCTTTTGCGCGGTGACGACGATATCGCCCGAATCGGAGGCGGGCGCTTCGGCGGCGCCATCCGCCGCGGCCGGTGCATCGGGGGCGGCGGCGGCGTCCTGCGCGAACGCCGGTGTCGCGGCGCAGATCGCGAGGGCGATCGCGGACCCGCCGGCGTAATGACGGAATTGTTCGATATACATAATAATTCCTCCCCATCTGTAATTTGTCGAAAGACTAATGGAATCGAGGCGCACAGAATCCATAATCGGTGCCACATTTTTGATAATTGGTGTCACGTCGATCATGGCATGACCGCCGCCATATGGGCGGCGCACGCGCGCGCGGTGGCGCAGCGAAAGCCGGGCTTCGCAGCCAATCCCGATTCCGAAATATGACGCCGCGCTTCAGCCCGGGCGCCGGAGCTGGACGATCAGGCGGGCGAGCCGTCGGCCATTTTCGCGAGGTCGGCCAGATAGGTTCTCCGCGCCAGGGTAAAGACCAGCGCGGCCAGGATACCGACCAGCGGGACCAGGCTGAAGGCGCCGAGCAACCCGACGCGGTCGGCGAGCCAGCCGGTGGAAATGGGCCCCGGCGCGAAGCCGAGCAGGTTGTTGGCGAGCGTCAGCGTCGCGAAGGCGGTGCCGTGGATCGCCAGCGGGGTCAGGTTGGCGACCATGGCGCCGACCGGTCCTGCCGATCCCTGGAGAAGGAACATGGCGATGGCGAGTATCGCGAGTTGCACGGCGCCCGGCGGGCATTGCATGGCGACGAACAGCGCCGTCGCCGAACTGAGGCAACAGGCGATCGCGAGCACGATCTTGCGGTCGGGGCGATGGCGCGCGAGCCGGTCGCTCGTCATGCCGCACAGGATCATGCCGGCGCCGCAGATCAGGAACAGGACGGCCGCCGTATGTCCGGCCCGGTCCACCGGCATTCCATAATAGCGCCCGAAGAACGTCGGCAACCAGGCCGCCAGCGATCCCGCGCAGAATAGCTGGAGGCCGCTGCCGATATAGGCGAGGATGATGGTGCGGCTGGCGAACAGGCTGCCCAGCGGCGGACGCGGCGGGCTCGGCAAATCGTCGGCGACCGCCCTGTTGCTGTCGTCGAGCGCGGCGATCCGCTTTTCGCGCACCACCAGCGGAAAGACCAGCGCCAGCAACAGCCCGGCGAGCCCGATGACCAGGAACGCCGCCCGCCAGCCGTGGCTGGCGGCGATCTGCCCGCCCAGCGCCACGCCCAGCACCTGCCCCGCCAATCCGCCGGCCATGAAGGCCGCCGACAGCGTCGCGCGCATGTTCCGGGGAAAGACGCTGATGACCAGCGCGATGCCGACGCTGCCATAAGCCGCCTCGCCGACCCCGACGAGCAGGCGCGCGCCGAGCATCTGTTCATAGCTCTGGGCGACGGCGCAGAGCAGGGTCGCCACGCTCCACAGCACCGCCATCACCGTCAGGCTCTTCACCCGTCCCCAGCGGTCGGCGAGCATCGAGACCGGGAAGGTGAGCAGCCCGACCATGATCGCGACAATGCCCGACAACAGCCCGAGCTGACCGTCGCTCAGGCTCCACTGCGCCTTCAACAAAGGGAAAACGGCGTTGAGCACCTGCCGCGCCATATAGTCGGAAATCAGCAAGCCAAAAGCCAGCGCGAACACGATCCAGCTATAGGCGAAAGCGCGCGAGGGACCCCCGAGGGGGACGGCACCGGCGCGGGCTTGAACGATGGTCGCCATAGTCTCTCTCCAATGTTCCGGCGCCTGGGTTTTCCCATGGCGGGCTTGTCCATAATCAGCCGATGCGCCCGGCCCGCGCGCTCAATAAGGCTTGTCGCCCTTGATTCCGGCGCGCTCCATCTGGCGAACGCAGGGAGGATAATCCATCACGGCATAATGCTGGGTGCACCGATTGTCCCAGATCGCGATGCTGTTGGGCTGCCAGCGCCAGCGCACCTGATATTCGGGGATCGCCGCGCGGCCGGTCAGATAGTTCAGCAGGTGCGCGGCGCCCGGAATATGGTCCTGACCGTAACGGACATTGGCGGCGGTGTGATAGTCGGTGATGTGCGTCGTGAAGGAGTTGACGAACAGGATTTTTTCGCCGGTTTCGGGGTGGGTGCGCACCACCGGATGCTCGGCATCGGGAAATTGCGCTTTCAGGGCGTGGCGCTTGTCCTCGGGCATCCGCCCGCCGAAGGTCCATTCGATCGAGTGCCGCGCCTTCAGCGTGGCGATGACCTCCTTCACATGGTCGGGCAGGTCCGCATACGCCTTTGCCATGTTCACCCAGATCGTGTCGCCGCCGACCGGCGGGCAGGCGACGCAGCGCAGCACCGCGCCCAGCGGCGGCTTTTCGCGCCAGGTGGCGTCGCAATGCCAGCTATTCTCGAAAAAGTCGGGGGGCGAGTTCACATCCTTGTAGACGCGGACAAGCCCCGGATGTTCGGGGTCGCTGCCGAGGACCGGATGCCCCTCAAGCTCCCCGAAACGCTCGGCAAAGGCGACATGGTCGCGGCGCGAAATATCCTGATCGCGCAGGAACAATACCTTGTGGGCGAGCAGTTCGGCGCGGATCGCGGCGAACAGATCGTCGTTGGTCACCGCCTCGGCCAGGGTCACGCCGGTCAATTCGGCGCCGATGGTGTTGGTCAGTTTTTCGATGCGCATGGCCCGTCCTTTCGCGTTCAAACCGTGAAGACCGAAGACCCGATGGTCTTGCCCGCTTCGAGGTCGCGGTGCGCCTGGACACAGTCCGCGAGCGCGTAACGCTGGCCGATATCGACCTGGATCCGCCCGGCGGCGAGATGGCCGAACCACAGGCCCGACAGTTCGGCGCGTTCGGCGGGATCGGCGTAATAATCGGCATAGGCCGGGCGGGTGAAATAGATCGAACCCTGCCGGACCATCTGGAAGGCGCTGATCGGCGGAATCGGCCCCGAGGCGGTGCCGCAGCCGACGAGCACGCCGCGCCGCCTGAGCGACTGGAGCGAGCCTTCGAACGTGTCCTTGCCGACGCTGTCGAACACCGTGCCGACGCCCTCGCCATTCGTCAGTTCCTTGACCCGCGTCGGCACGTCCTCGCTGCGATAGAGGATGATTTCATCGCAGCCATAGGCGCGTGCCTTGGCGGCCTTTTCCTCGGTCGAAACCGTGCCGATGACGCGCAGGCCCATCAGCTTCGCGAGTTGCACCGCGAGCAGGCCGACCCCGCCGGCGGCGGCGTGGAGCAGGATGGTGTCACCCGATTTCAGCCACGGATTGGTGCGCGCCAGCCAATAGGTCGCCGACAGCCCGCGCATCGTCGATGCGGCGGCCTGTTCGAACGACACCGCGTCGGGCAGCTTGAACAGCGAGGCCGCGGGCATGACACGCTCCGTGCTATAGGCGCCGAGCGGGCTGCCATTATAGCTGACGCGGTCGCCGACGGCCCAGTCGGTGACGCCTTCGCCGACGGCCTCGATCGTCCCCGCCGCCTCGACGCCCATGCCGTTTGGCAGCGGCACCGGATAATAGCCCGACCGGAAATAGGTGTCGGCGAAGTTGCAGCCGACCGCGCCGTGGCGCACGCGCACGTCGCCGGGGCCCGGATCGCCGACCGCGACATCCTCTATCTTCAGGACTTCGGGTCCGCCGGTTTCGTAGAAGCGCACAGCCTGTGCCATTGCCTGATCTCCCAATCTTGTGTCCCCCGCCTACCGGCTTCGGCGCTTGCATTTCCCACATTCGGTGCCATTATTTTGCCAATCGGTGCCACGAGGACGAGGCTGGACAATGACCGAACTGGTGCGCGCGGCGGTCCTGACCGGCTATGTCCTGACCATGGAGTCGCTGGGGGCCAACCCCCTGCCCCTGCTCCGCGAAGTCGGCCTGTCGGAGACATTGCTGGCGAACCCCGAACAGACGATTTCGCGCCGCGCGGCGACGCAGTTGATAGAGCGCGCGGTCGAAGTCACCGGCTGCACGACCTTTGGTTTGCGCATGGCCGAAAGCCGGGGGCTGGCCAATCTGGGCGCCACCAGCCTGCTGATTGCCCATGCGGCCAATTTGCGCGACGCGCTGGCGGCGCTGAACCGCTATCGCGACCGGATCAATTCCAAGCTGGTGATCCAGATGATCGACATCGGCGACGGTGTCCTTATCCGTCAGGATTTCGCGGCGGGCGAAACGGAAAAATCGCGCCAGTCCTATGATCTGGCGCTTGGTGTGCTGATGCGGCTGTGTACCGAAGTGCTGGGGGAGAGCTGGCGTCCGAAGCTGGTCTGTTTCACGCACGAACCGCCGCCGACCGCCGAGCTGCCCCTCTATCGCCGCCTGTTCCGTTGCAGCGCCGAATTCGATTCGGAGTTCAATGGCCTGGTGCTCGATCCCGCCGACATCGACCGCCCCAGCCGCCGCGCCGACACCGCGCTGGCCGACCATGCGCGCAAGCTGATCGAGTCGGCGGTGAGCCCGCAGCGGCAGAGCCTGATCCAGCAGGTCGAACAGTCGATCCTGCTGTTGATGCCTTCGGGTCACGCCACGATCCAGACCTGCTGTTCGCTGCTGGGGATGAGCGTGCGCACGCTGCAACGCACGCTCGACGCCGAAGGAACGAGCTTCAGCGAAATGGTCCATCTGGCGCGGACGCAACTGTCCGGCCAATATCTCGCCAATCCCCACAACCGGATCACCGATGTCGCCGAAATGCTCGGCTATGGGTCGATCAGCGCGTTCAGCCGCTGGCATGTCCAGACGTTCGGCGTGACGCCCAAGGAACGGCGCAAGGCGCACTGATCCGGGCCGCCGGTCGCTGCCGATGCGGCGGCCCGCCCCTTGCCGCGGGCGTCGCCCTGGCATCGATTGACAAAATAATGGCGCCTAATGTGGAAAACGCGCGCGCGCACGCCGGTAAGCAAGGGCCAGCGAAATGGGAGAGTCGAGCGCATCGCCGCCCCCGTTTTCGACGCGACCGCTTCTTATCGGAGAGACATTATGAACTTCCTCGACGGCCATCTTTATCCCGAGAACCAGCAGCCGCTGATTATCACCGCCGCGCCCTATGCGCCGGGCTGGATTCCCTCGGACTTCCCCGAAGATATTCCGGTCACGATGGACGAGCAGATCCAGAAAGCGGTCGACTGCTATGACGCCGGCGCCACCGTGCTGCACCTCCATGTGCGCGAAGCCGACGGCAAGGGCAGCAAGCGGCTGTCGATGTTCAACGAGCTGATCGCCGGGGTGCGCGAGGCGGTGCCCGAGATGGTGATCCAGGTCGGCGGCTCGATCAGCTTCGCGCCCGAAGACGACGGCGCGGCGGCGAAGTGGCTCGACGACGATACGCGGCACATGCTCGCCGAACTCGACCCCAAGCCCGACCAGGTGACCGTCACCGTCAACACGACGCAGATGAACGTGACCGAACATGCCGGCATCGACGATTTCAAGGGCGTTTCGCGCGGCGACCCGAAACTTTACGACACCTATAAGGACATGATCGTCCCCTCGAACCCGAGCTGGGCCGAGGAGCATGTCCGGCGGCTGTCGGCCGCCGGAATCCAGAGCGCCTTCCAATGCTACAACATCAACAGCTTCGAGACGATCGAGCGGATGATCCGCCGCGGCGTCTACAAGGGGCCGCTGGCGCTGAACTGGGTCGCGATCAGCGGCGGCATGGACCAGGCGAACATCTATAACCTCGCCCATTTCCTGCGCGCGCTGCCCGACGGCGCGGTGCTGACGGTCGAAAGCTCGGTGCTGAACGTGCTGCCCATCAACATGATCGGCATCGCGCTGGGCCTGCACGTGCGCTGCGGTATCGAGGACGTGCTGTGGAACCAGACGCGCACCGGCAAGGCAAGCTCGGTCGAGCAGATCAAGCAGCTCGTGCGGATCTCGGGCGAATTCGGCCGCCCGATCGCGACCGCCCAGCAGGCGCGCGAAATCTTGCAGATCGGGGTCTTCTACGATACCGCGGACGAGACGCTGCACGCCAATGGCTTCGCGCCCAATCGCAACGGCGGCAACCAGGGTTTCCTCCGCAAGCCGGTCTGATACCAAGGTGCGACCGCTGACATGGGGCCGATCGCATGACGCTGGAACAACTTCGTATCTTCGTCGGCGTCGCCGAACGCGAGCATATGACGCGCGCGGCGGAGGCGCTCAACATCACCCAATCGGCGGTCAGCGCGGCGATCAAGACGCTCGAGGAGCGGCATGAAGTCCCGCTGTTCCACCGCATCGGGCGGCGGATCGAGCTGACCGATGCGGGGCGCGCTTTCCTGGTCGAGGCGCGCGCCGTGCTCGGCCGCGCCGCCAGCGCCGAACGCACGCTGGCCGAGTTCGGCGGGCTGGAGCGCGGGACGCTGACGCTCGTCGCCAGCCAGACGATCGCGGGCTATTGGCTGCCGCCCTTCCTCGCGCGGTTTCGTCGCCGCTATCCCGGCATCAAGGTCACGCTGTCGATCGGCAACAGCGAGCAAGCGGCGGATCAGGTGCGCGAGGGCAGCGCCGAACTCGGCTTCGTCGAGGGGCTGATCGACGACCCCGCGCTCGCCCGCTGGACCGTCGGCCACGACGATCTGGCGCTGGTCGGCGCCGAGGCCCGAAGGGGGGCGGTCGATGGCGATTGGCTGCGTTCGGTCCCCTGGGTGCTGCGCGAGGAAGGATCGGGAACCCGTTCGACCTTCGCGGCGGCGCTTGCCCCGCTTGGGCTGACTCTCGCCGACCTCGACGTCGTCCTGACCCTGCCGTCCAACGAAGCGGTGCGCTCGGCGGTGGATGCCGGAGCGGGTCATACCGTCCTCTCGACGCTGGTCGTCGAACCCTTGGTGCGCGCGGGAAGGCTCCACCGCATCGCGTTCGCGCTCGAGCCGCGCCCCTTTTACGGCCTGCGCCACAAGGAACGTTATCGCGGCAAGGCAGGCGATGCCCTGCTCGACCTGATCGGGCAATCAACAAGCGCAGGCGATTGAAACCAGCATAAACTTGCGTTGGAGGGCGGCAGCGAAGCGGCCGATACCAAGCCATCGAGGGCGACCCGATGGCCGCCCATCCTTCAGAAAGCAGCCGTCATGGCGACCATTCCCCTTCGCGCGGCCGCCATGCGCGGTTCCCTTACGGCTGCGGTCGAGCGGACCTTGCCCGGGCTGGCGCTGTGCCTTGGCGTGACCGGCGCCGCCTTCGCACTGGCGCGCGTCGAGCAAAGAGTGTTCGGCAGCATCTGGATCGAGGCGCTGGTGCTGGCGATCCTGATCGGCACCGCGATCCGCACCGCCTGGACGCCGCCCGCCCGCTGGCTTTCGGGGATCGATTTCAGCGCCAAATATCTGCTCGAAATCGCCGTCGTCCTGCTCGGCGCATCGGTCAGCGCGGCGACGATCCTCGCCGCGGGTCCGGCGCTGCTGATCGGCATTGCCGGGGTCGTCTTCGTCGCGATCGGCACGAGCTTCACGATCGGGCGGCTGCTCGGCCTGCCCAAGCGGATGGCGATGCTGGTCGCGTGCGGCAATTCGATCTGCGGCAATTCGGCGATCGCGGCGGTCGCCCCGGTGATCGACGCCGATAGCGACGATGTCGCCGCCGCGATCGCCTTCACCGCCGTGCTCGGCGTCGGGGTCGTGCTGGGGTTGCCGCTGCTCGGCCTGGGGCTGGGTCTGAGCGGCCTTCAATATGGCGCGTTTGCCGGGCTCACCGTCTATGCGGTGCCGCAGGTCATCGCCGCCGCCGCGCCGATGGGTACGACCGCGATCCAGATGGGCACGCTGGTCAAGCTGGTGCGCGTGCTGATGCTCGGCCCGGTCTGCGTGATCCTTTCGATCCTCGCGCCGCGTCTGGGCGAGGATGGCGCAGAATCGGCGGCGTCCGCTTGCTCCAAGCGTCCGCCGATCCATCATCTCGTGCCGTGGTTCATCCTTGGATTCCTCGCGATGGTCGCCGCGCGTTCGTTCGGGCTGATCCCGCCCACGGCGCTGGCGCCGGTGGCCAGCGCCGCGACGCTGCTGACGGTGGTGTCGATGGCGGCGCTCGGCCTGGGCGTCGATGTCCGCACCGTCGCCAAGGCCGGCGGCCGGGTGACCGCCGCGGTGGTCCTGTCGCTGTTGCTGCTCGGCGCGATCAGCCTGACGCTGATCATGATGCTGCCGCTGGGATGATCGCCTTGGATTGATCGAGCGGATCAGCCCCCCGCGGCGTTCTGGTCCAGCCTGTGCAGCAGCGCCGTCACTTCGGGCCAGGGGCCATAGCCCGCCGCCGGATTGAGATGGCCGACATCGCCCGCGTCGTGCAGCGCCGCGCCCCAGGCGTCGGCGAAACCGGCAACGCGCTCGAAGGCGCATAGCGGATCGTTGCGGCTCGCGACGACGAGCGTCGGGAACGGCAGCGTCCGGCGCGGGATCGGCATCCAGCCGCCGACCTTGAGATCGGCCATTTCGGGATAGCCGGCGGGCAGCGGGTTTTCGATATCGGCGGGTGTGACGAGCAGCCCGGCGCGGATGCGGCGCGTCGGGGCGAGCGCCCAGTGGACCGTGGTCAGGCACCCGGCGCTGTGCGCGACGAGGATGACCTCACCGGGGATCGCCTTCAGCGCCGCGTCGAGCGCGCCCACCCGCGCCGCGCGGCTCAGCCGGTCGGCGTCGAGCGGTTCGACGGTCGCGGAACCGGGGATCGCGCGCGCCTGGTGGGTTTGCCAATGATCCTCGACATGGTCGCGCAGGCCGGGAACGAAGAGGATGGTGGGATTTGCGTCGCGCCGCATGTTCGTCGCTCCCGCTTCAGGCCGTGTAGCGGATCGGCGGGCGGGCGGGGCGGTCGTCAAGAAACTGCATGCGGCTTCTCCCTGGCAAAATGAGCAAAAAAGGCGGTCGCCGGGATGCCGACGCGGTCCGCCTGCCATCCCCGCCTGTTCGGTCCAGCCTAGACGCCGAGTCCTATGTCTTTTCCACATTTCACGACATTTTTTGCGCAATAGGCGCCAAAATCGAGATCAAGGCACTCGAAAGACGGCCTATCCCAGCTATTGCGCGAATTCATCGAGGAGGATGTCGGCAAGCCCCGGCGCGACCCCGGCGCGGCGGACGAGCATCAGTTCGAAATCGGCTTCGAAGTCGGCGATCGGCACAAAGGCGAGGCCGTCGAGCCCAAGCTTTTGCAGCGACGCCGGCGCCAGTATCAGCCCGAGCCCGGCGGCGGCGAGGCTGGCCGCGCTGATATAATCGGGAGTCTCGATCGTGCGGACCGGAAGAAAGTCGCCCTTTTTCGCCAGCGCGCGCACATGTTCGATGAGCCCGACGCTTTCCTGAAACTGCGGGACGATGAAGGTCCGGGCGGCCAGATCGGCCACGGTGACGCTGCCCCGGCGGGCGAAGCGCTCGCCCGATCCGAGCGCCAGGATGACGCCTTCCCTGTGGATCCGATGCGCTTCAGTCCCCGCCGGGTAGCTTGGGCGCGGGCGGGTCAGCGCGATGTCCAGCCGTCCATCGGCCAAGGCGGCGAGCTGGTCGGGGGTTTCCATCAGGACGAGCCGCACCTCGACCCCCGGACGCGCTGCGGCGAGGCGGCGCGCGATCCGCGTGACGAGCCCCGTCATCGCCGCCGAAAAAACATAGCCGATGCGCAGCGGCCCCGCCTCGCCGCGCGCGAGGCCCTTCCCCACCCGCGCCGCGCCCTCCAGCCGCGCCAGCGCTTCGCGCGCCTCTTCGAGGAAAAGCGCGCCGACGCGGGTCAGTGCGATCGCGCGCCGGTTCGACCGGTCGACCAGCGCGGCGCCGAGTTCATCCTCCAGCCGGCGCAGCCGCTTGCTGACGACCGACTGGACCACGCCCAGCCGGTCGGCGGCCTGCACGAAGCTGCGCGTCTCGGCGACCGCGATGAAACAGGACAGTTGCTCGGCATCGATCATTATCAATTCCGATATGAGATTGATTATGACGATTTCTGACATTGTTCGGAATTACAATCAAGCCGAGGCCAGCCCTTATTCAAAGGAGAGACGAGGTGGCGGCGATGAGCAGATTTGATTGGGACGATGCGTTCCGGCTTGAAGAGGAACTCAGCGAGGAGGAACGGCAGATTCGCGACGCCGCGCGCGCCTTTGCGCAGGATCGCCTGCAACCGCGCATCATCGAGGCGTTCGAAAAGGAGCAGACCGACCCCGAAATCTTCGCCGAGATGGGCCGGCAAGGCTTGCTCGGCGCCACCATATCCGAAGAATTTGGCGGCGCGGGCGCCTCCTATGTTTCCTATGGGCTGATCGCGCGCGAGATCGAGCGGGTCGATTCGGGTTACCGCTCGATGATGAGCGTCCAGTCGAGCCTCGTCATCTACCCGATCCATGCTTATGGTTCGGAAGAGCAGAAGCGCCGCTATCTGCCCGGGCTGACCGCAGGCACGCTGATCGGCTGTTTCGGCCTCACCGAGCCCGACGCGGGGTCCGACCCCGGCGGGATGCGGACCACCGCGGTGAAAGTCGCGGGCGGTTACCGGCTGAACGGCAACAAGACCTGGATCTCCAACGCCCCGATCGCCGACGTGTTCGTGGTCTGGGCGAAGTCCGAAGCGCATGGCGGCAGGGTCCGCGGCTTCATCCTCGAAAAGGGCATGAAGGGGCTGTCGGCGCCGAAGATCGAAAACAAGCTCTCGCTCCGCGCCTCGATCACCGGGATGATCAACCTCGATGATGTGGTCGTTCCCGAAGACGCGCTGCTTCCCCATGTCGAGGGGCTCAAGGGGCCGTTCGGATGCCTCAACCGCGCGCGCTACGGCATTTCGTGGGGCGCGCTCGGCGCCGCCGAATATTGCTACGCCGCGGCGCGGCAATATGGGCTCGATCGCCACCAATTCGGCCGCCCGCTCGCCGCGACGCAATTGTTCCAGAAAAAGCTCGCCGACATGGCGACCGAGATCACCCTCGGGCTTCAGGCCTCGCTGCGCGTCGGGCGTCTGATGGACACCGACAATTTCGCGCCCGAGATGATCTCGATCGTCAAGCGCAACAATGTCGGCAAGGCGCTCGACATCGCGCGGGTGGCGCGCGACATGCACGGCGGCAACGGCATTTCGGGCGAGTTTCAGGTCATCCGGCATATGCTGAATCTGGAAACGGTGAACACTTATGAAGGGACGCACGACGTCCATGCGCTGATCATCGGCCGCGCGATCACCGGGCTGGCCGCCTTCTGATGCCCACCCTGCCCCCGCTCCATGGCCTGCGCGTCGTCGAACTCGCGCGGATTCTTGCCGGTCCGTGGGCGGGGCAGGTGCTCGCCGACCTCGGCGCCAGCGTCGTCAAGGTCGAGGGGCCGGCGGGGGACGATACGCGCAAATGGGGGCCGCCCTTTATCGAACGCGGCGACGGGTCGGCGGACGCGGCCTATTTCCATGCCGCCAATCGCGGCAAGCAATCGGTCGTCATCGATTTCTCGACCGGAGAGGGACAGGCGGCGGTGCGCGACCTTGTTCGCGACGCCGATGTTGTCATCGAGAATTTCAAGCTCGGCGGGCTCGCCCGCTACGGGCTCGATTATGCCTCGCTCGCCGCGATCAACCCACGGCTCGTCTATTGCTCGATCACCGGCTTTGGGCAGGATGGCCCCTATGCGCCGCGCCCCGGTTACGACTTCATCGTCCAGGGGATGAGCGGCATCATGGACCTGACCGGCGACCCTGCCGGATCGCCGCAAAAGATCGGCGTCGCCTATGCCGATATCATGACCGGCCTTTATTCGGTGATCGCGATCCAGGCCGCGCTGGCCGAGCGCGAACGCAGCGGCGTCGGCCAGCATATCGACATGGCGCTGCTCGACGTGATGGTCGGGACGCTGGCCAATCAGGCGATGAATTTCCTCGCGTCGGGAACCGCCCCGCGCCGGCTGGGCAACGCCCATCCGAACATCGCCCCCTATGAAGCCTATCCGACCGCCGACAGCTGGATCATCCTCGCCGTGGGCAATGACGAACAATATCGGCGCTGCTGCCGCATCCTCGCGATCGACCCCGGCGCGGCCTTTGCGACCAACGCCCAGCGCGTGAAGGGCCGCGAGGCGCTGAGCCGCCGTATCAGCGAAGCCACGCGCCGCTGGAATCGCGACGCCCTGCTCGCCGCGCTCGCCGCCGAGGGGGTTCCCGCGGGCCCGATCAACAGCGTTGCCGAAGCCTTTGACGACGTGCAGGTCCGGCATCGCGGCCTGCGGATCGACGTCGATGACGGATGCGGGGGAAAGGTGCCGGGCGTTCGCCTGCCGATCCGCTTCTCCCGCTCACCGCTCGCTGCCGCGATGTCCTCCCCGCCGCTCGGCCGGATGTGACCGGGCAAGCCCATTCCGGGTGAACACCCACCATCGCACAGCAGCGCCAAACAGCATTTTATCGGAGGAGAGATCGTTTCGGTTTCGACATCGGTGCGATATCGATGGAGCGGGCGAAGGGATTCGAACCCTCGACCCCAACCTTGGCAATAGATAGTGCGGCCTACGACATTCTAGCCCACGCTATCCACTTCTACTATTTTCGTTATATTTGTTGATTTTAGCCTACGCGTGACTATCCTCTCTTTTTCCGGAATGCGATTTCGGCTGGAGACTTTTTGGAGACATAGGCGATTTGATAGAATTGTCTCCTGTGTGCGGAGAGAGGGAACATGCCAACGGCGAAACTGACCAAGCGAACGGTCGAGACGCTGGAGCCTCCAGCGGAGAAGCAGGTCATCCTGTGGGACAGCGAGATCAGGGGCTTCGGCGTGCGGGTGATGCCTTCTGGGCTCAAAACCTTCGTCGTCCAGTATCGCAATAGCGAAGGAACCAAACGCCGGATCAATCTCGGACGCTTCGGTATCATGACAATCGAGCAGGCGCGCGATCTCGCGAAGGTCCGACTTGGCTCGGTTGCCGCTGGTGAGGATCCTGCCTTGGCTCGTCCGAGCGGGTCGACAGTCAATGAAGTGTGCGACTGGTATTTGAAAGAGGCGGAGGCGGGTCGTCTTCTCGGGCGCAGAAGGAAGCCTGTCGCTTCATCGACGCTGGCCCTGGATCGCAGCCGGATCGAGCGGCACGTAAAGCCGCTTATCGGAAATCGATCCGTCGAGAAATTGTCGATCGCAGATCTGGAGCGCTTTCAGGCCGACATCAAGGACGGAAAGACAGCCAAAGACCGCAACGGCCGTGGCGGCATCACGAGCGGGGGCGCTGGCGTCGCTGGCCGAACCGTCGGGATGCTCCACACGATCTTCGAACAGGCCATTCGATGGAAGGTGATCGAGGCGAACCCCGCGCGCGGCGTGCGCAAGATATCGATGGACGGGAAACGCGATCGGCGCCTGTCGGTCGATGAGCTCAAACGCTTCGGCAAAGCGCTGAACCAGCATGAAGCGGAGAGCCCGGTGGCTGTCGCAGCAATCCGGCTCATCCTGCTCACAGGGTTCCGGCGCATGGAAGCCCTTGGCCTGCAATGGGCATGGGTCGACGACGTAACGGGAAGCGTTCGTTTCCCCGATACAAAAACCGGTCCGCAGGTCCGCCCCATCGGCGCCGCCGCACTGGCCCATATCCAGTCTCAACCGAAACGCGACAACTGCGACTATGTCTTCCCGAGCGAGTATTCCGATGGCCATCTTGTCGGCCTGCCCCGTATACTGCAGCGCGTTTGTATCGCCGCGGGCATCGCAGGGGTCACACTCCACACGCTACGTCACACCTTTGCGAGCATCGCCGGCGAGCTCGGTTTCTCCGAGCTGACAATTTGCGTGCTCCTAGGGCACGCTCCTCGCGGCATCACGCAGCGGTATGTTCATATCGACAATGCGACCAAGCTCGCCGCCAACGAAGTGTCCAGGGCCATTGCGGAAGATTACATCGGGACTCACTGATCCGACCGCCTTTGGCGGTGGGTTCAACGGATCGTCGCAACACTTCATTCTTTGAGGAGAAGGAGTGTGGTGATGAAGCAGCGTCAGCGGATTTATTACTCGGCGGCCCAGCGATCGGAGATCTGGGACCGGTGGCAGCGCGGGGAGTCGATGCGTTCGATCGGGCGGCGGTTTGATCGGCAGTCGTCGTCGATTTTCTCGGTGCTGTCGCCATCGGGCGGCATTCGTCCGTCGGAGCGCAAGCGGTCGGAACGATCCCTCAGCCTGCTCGATGCGACACGCTCCCTCAAGCATCAGGCCGCCCTGTCGGTCGCCTATGGCTCGGGCTTGCGCGTCGCCGAGGTGCCAGCGCTCAAGATCAGCGACGTCGATAGCAAGCGCATGCTGTTGCGGATCGAGCGCGGCAAAGGCGGGCGATACCGCAACGCCATGCTGCCCGAAGGCCTGCTCCTGCTGCTGCGCGACTGGTGGCGCGCCGCGCGCTGCAGGATGACGGCAAGCTCGCTTTCTTTGGCAGCCTCACGCATCTTGCCGAACGACGCGCTTTCCTGCGGCACCTCTCGCCGGTCCGCAAAAAGCGCTGGGTCGTTTATGCCAAGGCGCCGTTTGCTGATCCCGAGGCCGTGCTCGCCTATCTGTCCCCCTACACCCACCGCGTTGCGATATCGCACAGCCGCCTCGTCCGCTTCGACGAGGCCGGGGTCACCTTCCGTTACAAGGATTATCGCCAGAGCGGCGCCAACCGCCAGCAAGTCATGACCCTCGCCGCTGACGAGTTCCTCCGCCGCTTCCTGCTCCACGCCCTGCCCCGCGGGTTCCACCGCGTCCGCCACTACGGCTTGCTCGCCAGCGCAAGGCGCAAGGCTCACCTTGAACACGCGCGCCGGCTGCTCGACGTCGCGCCTCCACCCGACGATGAGCCCGCCGACGATGCAGAGCCCAGCCCGCTGTGCCCGTGCTGCGGCGGCACCATGGTCATCATCGAGGTTTTCGAGCGCCGCTATCAACCTCGCGCGCCGCCACCGCCATCACTCGCACCCGGGATACCGGCGCCGTGACCCGGCACGGCCTCGCGCAGACACGACCCAGGGCAGACCCGCGCCTGGAAGCGGACACGCTCGCGCCGGTGCTGCCCAAAAGCAGACGCCGGAACTGCAAAATCGGTCCGCCTGCTTTTCGGCGTCCGCTTTTGCGATCTAAATCCAGACGGTCCGCTATCGCGCACGTCGGCTTTTGCGCAGCAACTAGCTACCACACGATCTGCGCAAAACTGCTTTCCCCATAGCTCAGCCTATGATCCCCGCGGTTCGGGCATCGAAGACTTTCTGACGCCTAAACGGCCTGAAACTCTCAACGCGTTCAGACGGTCGGCTTTTGGATATCGGCGGTGAGAAGCGGACGCCGATCGCGGACGCCCGCACGACAGTCCGTCATTCTCAACGGCATCGCGCCTTCCGCCGTATGCTCGCGCTTTGGCGCCTTGAGCGAAGCCATCGGCGCCTTTGCGTCTTAGCCCGTCTGGACCTTTACCGCCTCGACGAGCGAATAGGCGCGGCCGAAGCGGTTGGCGAGGAACCGATCGAGCTCGATATCTTCCTGACGAACGAAGCCACGCTGCGAAATCGTTCCGTCGGAAAGGAGGTCGAGCACCGCGCAGATGCCGGCGGCCGTGGTGATCTGGATTCCGGTCCCTTCGACGCCGCAGATCACGCCGCTATAGATTTTTCTCGCATAGCTTTCCTGCAGGAATCGGCCATTTTTTCGGCCACTGACCGTCACGAACACGAGCACGACATCCTGCGTGGTCGCGGGCAGCGAGAATTCGAGCACATCCTTGAGAAGCAAACGGCGCTGGCCCAGTTTCAGGTCCTGAATGAGCAGCTTCATGACGTCGCGGTGGCCGGGATAGCGGATCGTCTTATAGTTGAGCGTGTCGACCCGTCCCTTCAGCGTTTCGCACAGGGTGCCCAGCCCGCCGCTGGTATTGAATGCCTCATATTGGACGCCGTCGAGCGCGAAATGTTCGAGTTCCTCGAGCGGCGACGTCTCGCGAAGCTCGCCCTTGACGATCGCCTCGCACGGCTCGTCATATTCGTTGATCACGCCGTCGGTCGACCACGTCAGATTATAGCCGAGCGCGTTCGAAGGATATTTGGGAAGCGCGCCGACGCGCATGCGTATCGCATCGAGCTCGTCGAAATGTTTCGCAACGTCATGCGCGACGATCGAGATGAACCCAGGCGCGAGGCCGCACTGCGGAATGAAGGCCTGGGCCGCGCCGTCGGCAAGCTCTTTCACCAGCCGGGTCGTCGCAACATCTTCGGTCAGGTCGAGATAATGGACCCCAGCCGTGCCCGCGGCGATCGCGACGTGGCGCGTCACATCATAGGGAACCGCCGACACCGCGGCGAACGTCCCGGCCATTGCGGCGGCCAGTGCGGCTTCGTCGGTCACGTCGATTCGAAGGGTTCGGACCGCCTCGCGCGGTGGAAGCTTGGCGAGTTGCGCGTCAGAATGGTCGATAACGACGACTTCGTAATCGCCGGTGCCGGCCAGAAGCGCGGCAATCATCTCCCCGATTTTGCCGGCGCCGACGACGAGAATTTTTTTCATGTGCACCTCTCCTGTCGGGACAGGTTCTGCCGCGATCAGGCGCCTCGACAAAAGAGCCCAAATTGGTCTCAAACCGACGAATATCGTTCGAAATGCGCCGCTTCGTGAACAGACTGTTCAAATCGGGCCGGCGCTGCGATCAGCGCTGGATTTTGGTGTCCAGCAGAATCGACGAGGTCGTATTTTCGACCCCCTCGATCGCCCCCACGCGATCGATGAGCGCGTTGAGTTCGACAAGGCTCTGCGCCTCGATGATACCGATCAAATCGAAGACGCCGTTAATCGCATGAAGCGCCACCAGCTCGGGAAGCTGCGAAAGCCGTGCTTCGACCGCGCGGCCATGCCGCGGCATCAGTTTGATCATGACATGTGCGCGCACGGCGCCCTTGTCATGCTCGTCTCCCAGTTGCACGGTGTAACCCCGGATGATCCGCGAGCGTTCGAGCCGCGCCAGCCGGGCATAGGTATTGCCCCGGGAAATACCGAGAGCATGCGCCAGGCTGGTCGTCGGCAGCCGCGCGTTCGACCGCAGCAGTCCCAGCAGCTTCCGGTCGATGTCATCGATCGCGTCGCGCGTCATCGGGCGCCGCCTGTCCAGACGCCCTGCATTGCGACCTGGCTATTCCTTCCGTCCATTCAGACCTCGAATTGCACACCCTGCGCAAGCGGCAGGTCACTGCTGTAGTTTATGGTATTTGTGGCGCGCCGCATGTAGGCTCGCCAGCTGTCGCTTCCGCTTTCGCGGCCGCCTCCCGTCTCTTTTTCCCCGCCGAATGCGCCGCCGATCTCGGCCCCCGACGGGCCGATGTTGACGTTGGCGATTCCGCAATCCGAACCCGCCGCCGACAGGAATTTTTCGGCTTCGCGAAGATCGGTGGTGAAGATCGACGACGACAGCCCCTGCGGCACGGCGTTGTGTGTGTCGATGACATCATCGAGCGACGTGTAGCGCATGACATACAGGATCGGGGCAAAGGTCTCATCCATCACGATCGCTTCCTGTCTGACCATTTCGACGATCGCGGGCCGCACGTAAAAGGCGTCGGGATGCGGACCATCGACCCGCTCACCGCCATTAACACGGCCGGATACGGCGCGCGCCTGACCCAACGCATATTGCATCGCCTTGAACGATGGCGCATCGATCAGCGGGCCGACGAGCGTTGCGGGGTCAAGGGGGTCGCCGACCTTCACCGCGCCAAAAATGCGGATCAGGTCGGGAATAAGCGCATCATAGATGCTGTCATGCACGAAGAGGCGGCGCAGCGAGGTGCAGCGCTGCCCAGCCGTCCCGACCGCCGCAAAAGCAATGGCCTGCCGGGCAAGCGCAAGGTCCGCCGAGGGCGTGACGATCATCGCGTTGTTGCCGCCCAGCTCCAGCAACGATCGTCCGAAGCGCGCCGCGACGCGCGGCCCGATCTCGCGGCCCATGCGCGTCGAACCGGTGGCCGAGACCATCCGCACGCGCGGGTCGTCGACCAATAGCTCCCCCGCTTCGCGCCCGCCCTGCACCAGCAGCGACAGCCCGCCCGGCGCGTCGTCGAAACGGTCGAGCACACGCTCGAGAAGGGCGTGCGCGACGAAGGCGGTGATCGGGGTCTTTTCCGACGGCTTCCAGATGATCGCATTGCCGCAGACGAGCGCGATACAGGCATTCCACGCCCAGACGGCGACGGGAAAGTTGAACGCCGAAATAATCGCCGTGACGCCGAGCGGGTGCCAGCTTTCCATCATCCGGTGGCCGGGGCGCTCGGTCGCCATTGTCAGGCCGTAAAGCTGGCGCGAAAGCCCGACCGCGAAATCGCAGATGTCGATCATCTCCTGAACCTCGCCGAGCCCTTCGGAGTGGATCTTGCCGGTTTCCAGCGTCACCAGCGCGCCGAGCGAAGCCTTGTTCTGGCGGAGCGCCTCGCCGAACAGCCGCACCAGCTCGCCGCGCCGCGGCGACGGCACATCGCGCCATTTGCGGAAGTCGGCATCGGCGGCTGCGATTTTCCGGCGGACGCCGTCGGGGTCATCCTGCCTCACCCTGCCGATGATCGCATTGTCGATCGGTGATGCCGACACCAGGTCGCCGCTCGACAGAGCCTCATCTCCGAACCCCATCTGCCGAAGCAGCGTCAGGGCCTTTTCACTCGAGGTCGAAGAAACAGTCATTGTGCATCCATTCCATTTGCGAGGATCATCGGGCGAGGGCGCGGACGGCCGCCGTTATCCGATCGACCGCATGGCGGAGTGCGTCGTCCGCCGCGGCGAAGGACAGGCGGACATGCCCCGGCGCGCCGAAGCTGCTGCCGGGGACGAGGGCGACGCCCGCCGATTCGAGGAAATAGTCCGCGAGACCCCGGTCGTTCTCGATGCCGCGTCCGGTCATCGTCGCCAGCAGCTCACTCACGCCGGCAAATAGGTAAAAGGCGCCCGCGGGCGCGATCAGGTCGATGCCGGGGAGCGCCGACAGGCCGTCGCAGACGATCGCTCGCCGCCGTTCGAAGGCGCTGCGAAACTGGTCGATGACATCCTGACAGCCGTCGAGCGCGGCGACCGCTGCGGCCTGCGCGATCGAACAGGGGTGCGAGGTCGTCTGGGCGCTGACCACCGCCATCGCGTCGATCAGCGGCTTTGGCCCGACCCCATATCCGATGCGCCACCCCGTCATCGCAAAAGCTTTGGACACGCCACTGATCCACAAGGTCCGGTCGCTCAGCGCCGTCGATGCGTCGAGGATCGAATGATAGGTATGTCCGGGGTAGATCAGCCGCTCATAGATCGCATCCTCCATCACCCGCACATGCGGATGGCGTTCGAGGATATGCGCAAGCGCCCGCAGCCGATCGAGCGTGTAGCAGGCGCCGGTCGGGTTCGAGGGCGAGTTGAGCATCAGCCACCGGGTGCGCGGGGTAACGGCGGCTTCGAGCTGGTCGGGGGTCATCAGGAAGCCATTCGCCATCGCGCAGGGCACAATGACGGGGGTGCCCCCGGCAAAGCGCACCATATCGACATAATTCGACCAGAAGGGCGCAGGGATGATCACCTCGTCGCCGGCTTCGACCGTCGCGAGCAGGGCGTTTGCGATAATCTGCTTGGCCCCGACGCCGACGATGATTTCGCCCGGCGCCGCCGTGCGGCGATTGTCCCGGGCAAGCTTGCGCGCGATCGCCGCGCGGAGCGCCGGGGTGCCGGCGGTCGCGGTATAGTGGGTCGCGCCGCTGGCCATCGCCGACGCGGCGGCGTCGCGAATATGATGCGGCGTATCGAAATCGGGTTCGCCGATGCTGAGATCGACGATCCGTCGTCCCTCGCCTGCAAGCTGCGCCGCGCGCTGCTTGATCTGGACGATATCGGAAAGCGCCAGCCCGTCCATTCGCCGCGCCAGCGACCGCGATTCACAAGCGGACATTGCCCATCAGCCCCTTTTCATCGAACATCGATTGGAGCCGCCCCGACAGCGCGCGCGCCGGCTCCGGCTTGTAGCGGTCATAATATTCCTGGTTGTGCGGCCCGACGCCATGCTCGGCGCTGTAGGTTCCGCCGAACCCGAAAACGACAAGGTCGTAAATCGCCCCGCGCAGCGCCTCGATCACCGGCCTGCGTTCGGCCTCGGGCGGCAGGTCGCAGGTCGGCCAGACCAGATTGAAATGATCGCCGCCGTCGCCGCAATGCCCGAAATCGCAGACCTGGATCTGGGGAAAATCGCTGGCCAGCATCGCCAGCGCCGCCGACCGAAAGGCCGGAAGCTTGGACCGCTGCACCGCAATGTCAAAGGCGATCACCTGTCCCGACCGTGCGATGCCGTCGCTGATCGAATGGCGGATGGCCCAGAAATCCGCGGGCCGGCCGACGAGCACATCCTCGATATCGGGCGACGCGCCGACCAGCGCGGAGCCGATCGCTTCGGCCAGCGCCGCGTCGAGATCGGGCAGGATCGCCTCGGGCATGCTCGTCCCCAGCTCGACGAGGAGGACATAGTCGGGAATCCGCCCGCCGAACGGATCGCGAAGCGAGGGATGATGATCGAAAGCGGCGCGCATCGCGTTGCGCGACATGCCCTCGCAGGCCGTCAGGCCGTCGCCAAGCGCGGTTTCGAGCAGCGCGATGATCCGCGGCACCGCCTCTTGCCCGCGCGGCACGACGAGCGCGGCCGTGGTCCGTTGCGGCAGGTGGTGCAATTCGATCCGGGCACGGGTGACGATGCCGAACGCCCCGCCCGTTCCGACAAAAATCTGTTTCCAGTCGAACCCGCTGTTGTCCTTGCGCAGCCCCGCGAGGTCGGTGACGATCGTCGCATCGGCGTCGGCAAGGACGACTTCAAGGCCAAGGAGATTGCGCCGGACATCGCCGTAGCGAAGCATCCGCGCGCCCCCGGTGTTGGTCGCGACCATTCCGCCGATGGTGGGATCGGCCCCCAAATCGATCGGAAAGCATAGCTGGTGAGATGCCGCCGCCGCGTTCACCGCGCTGAGCCGCGTGCCGGCCAGAACGGTCGCAGCGCGGTCCAGAACATCCAGCTCCTCGATACCCGTCATGCGGGTGAGGTTGATCAGCAGCTGATCGCCGCTGTCGTCGGGGGTGCTGGCGCCGACCAATCCGCTGTTCGCACCTTGCACGAGAAAGCCTATGTCGTTTCGGCAGCAATAGGTGACGATAGCGCGAAGCTCGGCGATCGAAGCCGGGCGCACGACGCTCGCCGCGCAGCCCGCGCCATAGCGATAGCCTTGCTCATAGGGCGGCGCATCCTCGGGCGCGACCAAGGCCCGGTGGTCGAGCAGGCCGGCGAGATCGGCCATCATGGCGCTGCGCGCGCTCATGCTGCGCACCGCGGGGGCCGGACCGACGGCGAGGTCATAAACCCGCCCGCTCGGCACCCGCGGTCATCTTGAAGATGGCCTGGGCGTTGCCGGTATCGAAACTGAGGTCGAGGGCGTTGCTGCCGGGAAGCCGATCGCGCTCGATGAACTCGAAAAACGATCCCGGCACCGAGCGCGCGATGATGTGACCGCCCTCCCGGAACTGGCGGCGAACCAGGTCGGCCTTATAGGCGGTCTGCCGAATGCGCCCCGACCGCGATATCTCGATGTCATCCTTCATCGCTCGCCCCGCCGCGCGCTGTTTTTCCGCCACCGACGCGATGTCGGCGACACGGTCCGTCGCATGGTTGAAGGCGTTGCCCTCGGTCGAAATCCACGCCATCTCGGCCGATTCGGCGAGGAGGGTCCGGTAATCTTCGATGCTCGGCGCCGCGTGCCGGCGAGAGAAGCATTGCACGAGCCTGCCCAGCAGCATCGCGGCACGGTCGACCTCCAGTTCACGCCGCTCGCCAAGCTCGCGCAGGGCTTCGATGCTCGCGCGGTCGAGCGGATCGATCGATGTCGCCGTCACCCGGGCGGCGGCTGCCTTAAAGTCTGGCGAAAAGCGCTCGACATGCAGCTCGCTGACGAAAAATTGTGGAATATCCTCGGGAAAGTCTTCGTGACGATAGGAACGGCCGGTCATGCCCAGTCGGTCGAGCGGATAGGTTTCGGCCTGAATATAGCCGAGCGGCAGCAGCACCCGCGTGATCGCGGCTTCGCCGGCGGGAAGCGATCCCATGGCGTTTAGGTCGACCGTGCGAAGCGCACCATGATCGAGCGCCAGACGTCCGCCCGATGCGACAATCTCGTCGAAATAGGCCTTCGCCGTCGGGACGCGTTCCATCAGGTCGTAAAGCAGCCAGAGATTGAGCGCCTGGGACAGGACCGCACGGCTGCTCATATCGCCCTTTTCCGCAACGAGGGCTGGCGCGATCTCGACCGCGCCAAGCAACAGACCGAGCGCATCCGCCGGAAGATGCTTTTCGAGCAGGCGGACGAGCGTAGCATTGGGTTCGATGATCATCGGTTCAACCTCGAAAATTCTCACTTTCCTCATATTGCTTGCTGGATTTCCTCCTTTCAAACGCTATAAACGGGAAACTTCATTCACTTTTGGAATGACAAATGCCCAGGCTCATCCCTTCGCTCAACGGGCTGGAATCGTTCGAGGCTACGGCGCGCCTCGGCAGCGTCACGCGCGCCGCCGACGAACTCAACTTGACGCAGAGCGCGGTCAGCCGCCACATTATCGTCCTCGAAAAACGCCTCGGCATCGCGCTGTTCGTGCGCCGGGCGAAACGGCTCGAGCTGAGCGAAGCGGGCGCCGCCTATCTGATGGAAGTGCGCAACAGCCTCGCCAGTCTTCAGACCGCGACCGCATCGTTGATCGCGAGCCGCGGGCGAACGGGCAGCCTCAGCATCGCGGCGCTCCCGACCTTTGGCGCGAACTGGCTGGTGCCCCGGCTTCCCCGTTTCCGGGCACAACATCCCGGCATTTCGCTTCAACTGGTCGGGCGGCCCGAGCCGTTCGATTTTGCATTCGATCGTGTCGATTGCGCGATCCATTTCGGAACCGCGGACTGGCCGGGCGCGGTGTCGGAATTCCTGTGCACCGAGACGCTGGCACTGGTCGCCCCGCCGGCCGTCGCCGCGCGCATCGACAGCCCCGAAGCCCTGCTTGGCGAGACCCTTCTCCATGTCTCCTCGCGCCCCTTCGCCTGGCGTGACTGGACCAAATTTGCGGGCTTTTCCGACCTGCCGATCAAGCCGCAGATCACCGTCGACAGCTTTGCGATGGCGCTGGCTGCGGTTCGGTCCGAACTGGCGATCGCGGTGCTTCCGACCTTTTTGGTCGAACCCGACCTTCAGGCCGGCACGCTCGTGCTGCTCATGAATGACGGCGCGCCGAGCAATTCGAACTATTATTTCGTTCGCCCCAAGGATCGGGGCATTCCCTATTCGGTCCGGGAATTCGGCGAATGGCTGCAGCGCGAGGTCAACCGAGGCCCTTAGCCGTCGTAGCCGCGCCGCATGATCGCCGAGGCTCAGCCCCACAGCGCGGATTGCGGCGGGTAGACCATGCCGTCCTCGTACCGCATGCCCGGCGACCGATCCCAGGCGATCAGCAGCGGGCCGTCAAGGTCGATGAAGCGGGCGCGCTGGGCAAGAAGATGCGCCGGCGCCATCGCCAGCGAGGTGCCGGTCATGCAGCCAACCATGATGCCCAGTCCCGCCGCCTCCGCGGCATCGGCCAACGCGAGCGCTTCGGTGAGGCCGCCCGTCTTGTCCAGCTTGATATTGATATAGGCATAGCGGCCGATCACCGCCGGCAGCGACCGGCGGTCGAGGCAGCTTTCGTCGGCGCACAGCGGCACCGGGCTGCCATAGTCGGCCAGCGACGCATCCTGCCCCGGCGGCAGCGGCTGTTCGATCAGCGCCACGCCCAGCCCGGCGAGCGCCGGCGCCATGTGCTGCAGCACCGCCATCGTCCAACCGCCATTGGCATCGACGATCAACTCGACATCGGGTCGCGCGCCGCGCACCGCAGCGACCCGGTCGAGGTCCCGTGCAGTCCCATCGCCGCCCAATTTGATTTTCAGGCGGGTCCATGCCGCCATCCGCCGTGCCTTTTCGGCCATCGCCGCAGGCGCATCGATGCCGAGGGTGAAGACGGTCGGCAGCGCGATCGGTACCGCAACGCCGGCGATCGACGCCGCGGTGCGCCCGCTCTGCTTCGCCTCGAGGTCCCACAAGGCGCAATCGAGCGCGTTGCGGATCGGCCCGGCGGGCAGCAGGGCGGCCAGATCGGTGCGATTCACCCCTTCCGCGACGCGATTGGATAGCGCCCACAACGCCATCATCGCGCGGTCGCGCAATAGGGGGTCACTCTCATGCGGCTCACATTCGCCGCGCCCGACATGGCCGCCGGCTGCGATTTCCGCGACCATCACCTGGCTGTGGTGAAATTCGACCCGCGAGATGCGAAAGGGTTCGCGCAACGGGATATTTTCCGCGAACACGTGAAGCGAAGGGGTTTCCGGGCGCGCGGGCGGGGCGGTCATCGAACATCCTCGGTTGAACATTCGACGATGCCAGAATAGCATCATCTATATTAATATGTATCTTTTATAACATTTGGATGCAAGCCAATAGGCCGCCGGTTTCGTCGAAATGCAGGGATTAAAGCCGGCCGGCCGGCGTTACGGGCCGTTGCCGCGTTGACGCCCGGAGCGGACGAAGCCGGTGAACTCGTCGTAGAGCTTGCCGACCCGTTCGAGCCGTTGCTCGACCTCGCGCCCGCCGCCTTGACCGACGATGTCGTTGACCAGCAAATTGATCAGCGCGACCATCGGCACCGACGATTGCCAGAACAATGCGCCGTCGCTGTCGGCGGTCAGCACATGCGGTGTCAGGCGCGGCGCCCAGTCGCACAATGTATCGGTCAATATGACGAGCGGCAGCCCGGCATCGCGCGCCTTTTCCGCGAGCAGCCGCGACTGGCGCGAATAGCGGCGAATGTCGACGATGATCAGGCACCGGCCCTGGACATCGTCGATCAGCAAATCGGCGAAATGGCCCGAGGCTCCGTCGATCAATTCGACGCCGGGCCGCACATATTGCAGATTATGGGCGAGCAGCGACGCGATCCCCCGCTCGGTCTGAAACCCCACCACCTGGACGCGCGCCGCGCGGGCGATCGCTCCGACGGCGTCCTGCCACACCTTGTTTTGCGATCGTTCGTAGACGGCGACGGTCAGTTCGATTTCGCGCTCCAGCGTCTTGCGCCGGTTGTCGCTGTCGCGAAAGGCGGACAGAAATTCCTGGAAATCGGTGCCCTGCAACCAAGGCAGGTTCGCCGAGGCGCGCAGCTGTTCCTTCAATTCGCGAAAATGCCGGAAACCCAGCATCCGGCAAAAGCGGCCCACGGTCACCGCGCTGACCCCGAGCCGGGCGGCGATCGACGCCGCGGTTTCAAAGGGTATCAGCTCGCGATTGCTCAGAAGAAAGAGCGCAATCTGGCGCTCTGCCGCAGTATAGGTCGCGTTTTCCGCCTCCAATCGCGTGAAAAGATCCGCCATCAAATCCTCGTTTCACCCTGTCGCGCGGTCATGTTATTAAAATTACAATTGGCAAATCAAGCGCCGAGGGACGACGTCTAGGCGACCGGGCACGCCGGTGAAAGGCATATTATATCGGGCGGGATCACTCTCCCGAAAGGCCCCGCCGGGCCGATCGCCGCCGCCGCTATCGCCGGCAACCGGTCAGCGAGGGCAGCCGGGCCGACCCGTCTGCCACGTCAGGCTGACAGGCCGCCCGCCCGCCGCCGGGGGCGCGAGTAGCCGAGGTAGATCATCATCCCCACCGCCATCCACAGCAGCAAGCGGATCCAGGTGTCGCCCGGCAGGCTGACCATCAGATAAAGGCTGCTGGCGATGCCGACGGCCGGCAGCAGCGGCGACAGCGGCGTGCGGAACGGGCGCGGCGCGTCGGGCATCCGGCGGCGCAGCACGAGGACGCTCCAGCACACAAAGGCAAAGGCGAGCAACGATCCGATCGAGACGAGCTCGCCCAATATGTCGATCGGAAACAATCCCGCGATCAACGCGCACGCCGCGCCGACGATCACCGTGCCGACCGCGGGGGTGCGGAACCGCGGCGCGATGCGGGCAAAGATCGGCGGCACCATCCGGTCCTGCGCCATCACATAGAGGATGCGGCTCTGACCATAGAGTCCCATCAGGATCGCCGAGGCAAGCCCGATCACCACGCCGATATTCACGAGCGTGCGCAGCCAGTCGAGATCGCCGCCCGCCGCCGCCAGCGCGACCGAGACCGGGTTCGCCACATTCAATGTCCGATAGTCGGCCATCCCGGTCATCACGACCGCCATGGCGACGTAGAGGACGGTGCACGCAGCCAGCGCGCCGATGATCCCCCAACCGATGTCGCGCTGGGGATTCCGGCTTTCCTGCGCGCTGGTCGATACGCCGTCAAAGCCCAGAAAGGCATAGAAGATCACTGCGGACCCGCGCAGCACGCCGCTCCATCCGAATTCGCCGTAGCTGCCCCTATTTTCGGGAATATAGGGGGTGAAATGCTCGGCGCGGACATAGGCCGCGCCGAACCCGACGACGAGCAGGATGATCCCGACCTTGATGACCACCATCGCGATATTGGCGCGATTGGTTTCCTTGATGCCGACGATCAACAGCATCGTGACCAGACCGACGATCAACGCAGCGGGCAGGTTGAACAAAGCACCGGTCGCGACCGGATGCCCCGCCTTGTCGAAATTGATCGGCGCCGTGGCGATCCAGTCGGGGATTCGCACCCCCATGCTGGCGACCAGATCGGTGAAATAGCTCGACCAGCCCACCGCGACGGTCGAACAGGCGACGAGATATTCGAGCACGAGGCACCAGCCGACAGTCCAGCCGATCAGCGGTCCCGAACTGGCGAGGGCATAGCTGTAGGCGCCGCCCGATTTGGGCAGCAGCCCCGCGAGTTCGCCGTAACAATAGGCGGTGCACAGACAGACCGCGGCAGCCAGGATGAACGACAGCGATATCGCCGGGCCGGCATATTGCGCCGCCGCGGTGCCGGTGATCACGAAGATGCCCGAACCGATCGTCGAGCCGACCCCCGCCGCGATCAGGTGCCAGAGCCCCAGATGCGGGCGAAGGGTCGGTTCGGCGTCGTCGATGGCTGCGACCTGGGTCATGGTGGCGGTTCCTGGATGGTCGAAGGGCGCGCGCCGACGCGTCGGGAAAGGAAATCCGGCGGGGTCGGGACGACCGCCCCGCTCCGCAGATGGAGCGGAGCGGGTGGGCGGGATCAGAATTCGGTTCCGACCTTCAGGCCGAAAAATTGCGGTTTGGTCGGATAGCTGCGGCGGTAAGGTCCGCAGAATGTGATCGCGCAATAGGTGTTGCGGCTCAGCTCCCCGCGCCGGTCGAACAGATTCTCGATAAAGGCCTCGACCTTCCAGTTGCCGACGTGGGTGCCGGCCGAAAGATCGAAGGTGACGAACCCCTTCGTCGGCCCGATCGCCGCAAAATCGGCGTCGGTCAGAAAAGATCGCGTGCCACCCTGAAAGAACATCGATGCCTGGACGAACATCTTGTTCTCGGCTGCCGCCGGAAACTCGTAGCGCGCGGTCAGCGTCCCCTTCACCTTGGGCTGGACCGGCAGCCGGGTTCCCTTGGGCGCCGCCGGCGCGACCCCCGGGCGGCAGACGATGTTCAGCGTGGCCGGGTCGATCTCGCAGAAATCGGTTCCCAACCGGGCATCGGTATAGGCCATCGACGCGATCAGGCTGAGTCCGTCGACGCGGTAGGACACATCGCTCTCGATGCCATAGATGTTCGCATCGCCGGCGTTGTAGATGTTGGTGACGCCGTTGTTGTTCAGCGGCACCAGCCCGAACTGCATATTCTTCCATTTTTGATAGAAAGCGGCGCCGTTGAAGGTGAACCGTCCCGCGCCCAGCTTCCAGCCGATCTCGTGATTATAGAGCTTGTCCGCCTTGAACGGATCAACGTCGGCCCGGCGGTTGTTGCCGCCCGGCCGAAAGCCGCTGGACAGCGTCGCATAGAGCATCAGATCGGGCGTCGCGTTCCAGCTGAGGTTGAGCTTGTACGTGTAGCTGTCCTGCTTGGTATGCTTGTCGATATTGATGCAGACCTTGTCGGGCGTCGGCGACGGTCGCACACAGCTGTCGATCGAACTGCCGGTGGCGATACCCGAAAAGCCGACGATCGAATTCCTGGCCCGGAACCCGCGGACGCCCGCCGAGAGGGTGAGGTTGGGCAGGATGTCATATTCGCCCTGCGCGAAGAGCGCATAATCCTTGTCGACGCGGAAAACGCGGGTCATGAAAATCGTGTCGGGATCGCCGGTGCTGGCGGGAAACGGCGTCGCCCAGATCGGCGGCGGGATGCTTCCGATGCCGGTGATGTCATAAGTGGTCCGCGCGGTGTCGCTCTGGCGCTGATAGAACATTCCCGCGGTCAGCCTGAAGCGGTTTTCGGACGGCGATGAAATACGCAGTTCGTGCGTCTGCTTGGTATAATGATCGCTTCCGTAAAACCGCTGCTGCGGGTCGAGGAAGCCGCCGTTTCCGTCGGGGTAATAATTGGCATAATAGCCATAGCTGTCATAGGCGACGGTGTAATAGGAATAATCGAACGTGCTATCGACCTTGCGCTCGAAATATCCGCCCGAATAGACCAGGTCCCAATTCCCGACCTTTCCTTCGACCGTAAGCGCGGCCTGATACCAGCGATCGAGGTTGCGCGACGGGAAATAGTCGGTGACGTTCAGATCGCCCTTGCGCGGATCGAACAGAAAGCCGCCGTGCGAGAGCTGGCGCTGATAGATGAATTGCGGCGTGACCGTCCAATCCTCGTCGAGGTCGACCCCCAGCGCGATCCGCCCGCCATAGGTTTCGACGTCGTTATAGTCGTTCTTGACCAGCGCATGATTATCGACGGTGAGGTTCGTATCGGGGTCGGCATCGTCGAGCGTGAAGGTGCGGGTGCCCGGAATATTGTCGATATAGCCGCCGTCCTTCTGATAGAATCCGACGACCCGCAGAGCCGCGGCCGGCGACAGCGGCAGGTTGAGATATCCCTCCAGCGAACCGCCGAAATCGCCCTTTCCGAACTTGTTGACCTGGGCATCGATCGCGCCCGAAAAGCCCGAGGTGTCGGGCTTGTTCGTGATGATACGCAGCGTGCCCGACAGCGAGCTGGCGCCGAACAGCGTGCCCTGCGGTCCGGACAGCGCCTCGACGCGCGCGACGTCGTAAACATGAAAATCGACCGAGCCATAGATGGTCGTGACGGGAATCTCGTCGATATAGACGCTGCTGGTCGGCAGCGACCCCGTTTGCAGCCCGTCGCTGCCGCTGGTGACGCCGCGAAACACGATCTGGGTCTGGCTTGGCCCATAGGATTGGGAGCTGACGCTGGGGAGCAGCTTCTGATAGTCGTCAAAGCTCGACACCTGGGCATTTTCCAGGCGGCTCTCACCCAGCGCCTGAATGCTGATCGGGACGTCCTGCAGATTCTGCTCGCGCTTCTGAGCGGTGACGACGATTTCGCCATCGGTGGTCGCGCCATCGGCGGCGCTCGCGTCCTGCGCCAAGGCCGCTCCCGATGTGCACAGAATCGTTGTCGCGAGCATCGCCGCGACCGATCGGGACATGAATTGCGTCGTTTCTTTCATAACACCCTCCCAGTGTTCGGATTATTTGATCTTTATTTTTTCTGTCGATCAAAATACGGATATTTCCTGCTCATATTCTCGAAGAACGGGGGCAAGTTGGTCGATTAAGGGGCCAAGATATTCGGAATAGGGGCGCCATTGCCCGACGCCGTCGCGATTGATCGGACGCCGGACCTGTTCGGAACTCGCGGTCTGCACCGCGCGACCGTTGGTATGAAAATCGCGGCAGCCGGCCTCGAAATCGACGCCGACGAACGCCAGCAACGCGCGCACTTCCTCGTCGAAGGCGCCGATTAGCCGTTCGTGGATCAGGCGGTGGACGGTTCCGGGCCGAACGCAGTCGAAATGGTCCATCAACGCGACATAATCGCGATAATATCGGCCAATGTCGTCGAGCGCGTAGGAAAAGGCCTGGCCGCGGGCGAAATGCTGCCGGAAATTGGAAAAGCAGCAGTCGAGCGGATGCCGGCGGGCATCGATGACCCGCGCGTTCGGCAGGATCATCCGGATGAAGCCGACATGCATCCAGTTGTTCGGCAGCTTGTCGATGAAGAAGGGCTTGCCGCTCTTGCGGTGAACGCGAGCCCGCGCGAGATAGTCCTCGCCGATCGCGCGCACCGCGTCGGGCGGAATTTGGGCGAGGCCGCCGAAATCCGCCTTGGCCTTCGCCTCCAGCATCGGCAAATCGGGCAGCTCGGTCGTCCCCTCGATCTGCGAGTGGCTCGCCAATATCTGTTCGATCAGCGTCGATCCGGCGCGCGGCATTCCGACGATGAAGATCGGATCGCGCGCCGGACATCCCTTGCCCGCGAACCGGTCGAGGAAGTCGGCGCTGAACACCGATTTCGCGCGCTCCACCAGCGTGTGCGTGTCGTCGGCGTCGTAATCGATCGACTGCCGGCGCTGCCGGTTGCCCCGCGCATAATGGTCGAAGGCGATTGCCGGGCGCTGCTCGTCGCCATGCGCCTTGCCCAGCGCGAAATGCAGGTGGAACCGGTCCTCGTCGCGCAGCCCGGGGCCGGCGAGCGCTTCCTCCATCGCCGCGATATCGGCGGCGGAAAAGCGAACGGTCTTGAGGTTCGCGAGGCTCCACCATGCTTCGCCAAGGCCGGGTTGGAGCGACAGCGCGCGGCGGTAGGCGGCCACCGAATCCTCCCGGCGACCGACGGTTTTCAGCATATGGGCATAGGACATCCACAGCTTGGGATGGTCGCCCGATCGCGCGAGTATCTGCTCATAAAGCGACAGCGCCTCGTCATATTCGCCGATACGGCCCAGCGCCGCGGCCCGCAAATTGGCGTTGGTCATGTCATCGGGATCGAGCCGGGCAATCGTGTCGAGCAGCGCGATCGCCTCCGCGGGGCGCGCCGTTTTGTGGAGCACCATCGCCAGGTTCGACCGCGCCGCGACGAAATCCGGCGCGAGGGCGAGACCCCGTTTCAACAGATTTTCCGCATCGCGATAACGACCGAGCCGCCCCGCCAGCTCGGCAAGCATCCGCATCGCGGCGACGTCGGTGGCATCCGATTTCAGCCGGTCCTTCAATATGCGTTCGGCCACCGACAATTCGTTTTGCGCCAGCGCCGCCGCGGCGGTCATCAGCTCCGGGTCATGGATCGAGGCCGACACTGCCGCCAGCGACGCCTCCCGTGCTTCCGCCTCGCGGCCCAACGACCGCAGCGCCTCGGCCACCAGCCGATGCGCCTCGGCGCACACCGGCGATCGCGCGGCGATCGCGCGTGCACTGGCGAGCGCCGCTTGCGCGTCCGTCCTCAACAGCGCACGCGCCCCGGCGACGGCCCGCCGGTCGGGATCCGGCCTGCCGGGCGCCGGGAACGGCGGAGCCGCCGATCGCTCGGTCCGGCAGGCCATGGCCGCGGTCATGCCGGAAAGGTCCGGGCCAGATGATCGACGATCGCACCTGCTCCCCAACGCAGCGGATCGCAGGCGGGAAGACCCATCTCGTCCTCGGCGCGCTTCAGCGCATCGCGCGCGGCGCCTTCGTCGAGGAGCGAGGTATTCAGGCTGACCCCGACACCGCGGACCGCCGGGTTGGTCAGGCGGGCAGCGGCGAGATGGACGTCAAGCGCCGCGCGTAGCGACGGGCAGGCAAAATCGCCCTCATAGCCCTGCAATTCGGTGCGCCCCGCCTCGTGGCAGATCACCATCGCGTCGGGCTGGCTGCCGTGGACGAGCCCCAGCGTCACCCCGGCGTAGGCCGGGTGCAGCAGCGCGCCCTGCCCTTCGATCAGATGCCAGTGATTCCGATCGGCCGGCGGCGACAGCCATTCGGCCGCCCCCGAAATGAAGTCGGCCACCACCGAATCGATCGCGATACCGCGCCCGGTGATCATGATCCCGGTCTGACCGGTCGGGCAAAAGGTCGCCGCCATGCCGCGCGCCCGCATCTCGCGCTCGAGGCTGAGCGCGGTATATTTCTTGCCCACGGCGCAGTCGGTGCCCACGGTGAGCAGCCGCAGGCCGGATCGTTTCTTTCCCGTTCCCGGTCGGAACACACGCTTCGGCTGGCGCAGGTCGTGCAGCGACCGGCCGGCCTCGCTCGCCGCTGCGGCAATTTCGGTATGGTCGGCGAGCCGCTCGTGCAACCCCGCCGCAATATCGAGTCCGGCACCAAGAGCAGCGATCAGATGCGGCACCCAGCTGTCGGCGATGAACCCGCCATCATTGGCAATTCCGATCACCAGCGTGCGCACGCCCGCCGCGCGCGCGGCCGCGAAATCCATATCGGGCAGGCCCAGATCGACCTGACAGCCGGCCAGCCGATATTGCCCCGCGCAATCCTCCGGCCGCCATTGGGCCAGCCCCGATGCGGTCTTGGCCCAGCCGATGTCGGGCGCATCGCCCAGAAACAGGAGTAGGGGTGCGATCATTCCGTCCTCGATCATTGTCATTTGCGCATCGGTTCGGGCTGGCGGCGCAATATCTGGCCCGGCCTTGCCCCGGTGGGCGCGCCGTCGTTCATCACCAGCACGCCATTCACCCACACCGACCGGATACCCCGCGGCCGCGCCGCGGGGTGTTCAAAGCTCGATCCGTCGGCAATCGTCGCGGGGTCGAACAGCACCAGATCGGCCGCCATGCCCGGCGCGATCTGTCCGCGATCGGTGAAGCCCATATGGCTGGCCGCCAGTCCGGTCATCTTGTGGACCGCCTGTTCCAGCGTCAGCAGTTTTTTGTCGCGCACCAGCCAGGCGAAAATGCGCGGGAACGACCCCGCGCCGCGCGGATGATGATCGTCGAGCTGGCCGTCGGAGCAGATATTGGTGTTGGCCCAGCCGATCAGCGCCGCGACATCGTCCTCCGACATCGAATGGCCCATCACGCCGCTGCCTTCGCCCTTCGCAGCCGCCTCGCGATTGAGCGCCAGAAACGCTTCGGCTGGGGATATGCCGCGCAGCTTCGCGACGTCGGCGACCGATTTGCCGACCAGCGACGGATCGGGCGGGAAATCCGACAGCACCAGCCCCTCCGGGCGGGCGAGATGATCGAGCGCGAACTGCGCCGCCTTCAGATCGGAAAAATCGCGCGCGGCCAGCAGCACGTCGAGCCCCGATTGCCACCACGCATAGGGGTAGGCATCGGCGGTGACGTCGATCCCTTCGGCCCGGGCGGCGTCGAGCCGCCGCAGCACCGCCGCCGCATCGCCCCACCGATCGACCAGCGCGATCTTGAGATGCGAGATTTGGACCGGCATTCCCGTCGCGCGGCCGATCGCGAGAAGCTCGCCGATCGCGTCGTCCAGCCCGATGTCCTCGCTACGCATATGGCTGATGTAGCGGCCATTATGGGCGGCCGCGACGCGGGCGAGTTCCATCACCTCCTCGCGCGTCGAATAGATGGCGGGCTCATATTCAAGGCCGGTCGACAGGCCGATCGCGCCGGCATCCATCTCCTTGGCCACCAGTTGTTTCATCCGCTCGATTTCATCGGGTCGCGCCGGCCGCTTTGCATCCTTGCCCATCACCGCTTCGCGCACGCTGCCGTGGCCGACATAGGACGCGATGTTCACCGCCGCCGGCTCGGCCGTGAACGCGGCGAACTGATCGGCGAGCGGCATCGCGCTGAATCCGTCCTGTCCGACGACGATCGTCGTCACGCCCTGCGCCGTCAGCGGTGCGGCGTCGCGCTGTGCGGCCAGCCCCTCGTCATGGTGGCTGTGGGTGTCGATGAAGCCGGGGGCCAGCGTCAGCCCGCCGGCATCGACTTTCCGGTCGCCGCGCGCCGCCCGGCACTTGCCGACACAGCGGATGCGCCCATCGACGATCCGCACCGTCCCGCGCCGCGCCGCCGCACCAGTACCATCGACGATCGATGCGTTGGCGATCACCAGGCCGGCGTCGGCTGGCGCGCTCGGAGCGAATGCCGACGCGCACGAGGCGCTGGCGACAGCGACGAAAGGCAGAACACCCCGGTGCAGCATTTTTCGCATAAATACTCGACCCCAATGACGTATAACAAACTTTTAATCAGATATGTCATTTTTCTAACTCAAACGGGCGCGCCTTGCAAGCGGCGTTTGCGCGGGCTGAATCATGTCTGAGGATGCGCCGTGGCTCGTCGAGTTCAAGGAAGAGCCTGCCCCGACGTGATCCGGGGGCGGCATGAACACCAAGCTGCATGCCGTGACCGATGCGAATGGTCGTCCGATCAGCTTCTTCATGACCGCCGGGCAGGTCAGCGACTACACGGGCGCGGCCGCTTTGCTCGACAGTCTGCCCAAAGGGCAATGGATGCTGGCCGACCGGGGCTATGACGCCGACTGGTTCCGCGACGCCTTGCAGGAAAAGGGCGTCACGCCCTGCATCCGGGGCCGGAAACTGCGGAACAAGGCCGTCAAATACGACAAGCGTCGCTACAAACGCCGCAATCGCATCGAGATCATGTTCGGGCGTCTCAAGGACTGGAGACGTGTAGCAACCCGCTACGATCGGTGCCCAAAGTGTTGATTCCCACTGAGAGTTGACCCGCGATTTTCATCGAGATTTGACCCGGGTTAGTTTATGTTCCGCGATGCGGGGATTTCGTCAAGCTGGTACTTCTTCCTTTCGTGTCTTTGGGGCTGCGGAGCTGGCTCTGAACCGGAAGCTGTCATTGCCGGTTTCCAGGATGTGGCAATGATGGGTTAGCCGATCCAGGAGAGCCTTGGTCATCTTGGCATCGCCGAACACATCCGCCCATTCGCTGAAGCTGAGGCTGGTGGTAGTGATTGTGGATCGGCACCAGAGCGGGGGCCCGTCGCTTTGGGGCATAACTGTCTGAAATAAATGGCGAAGAATTTGCATTGCCGGGGTCCCGATCGGCGCCGATCGGGACCCCATTGTTTTCTCATTTCCGATTTACTTTCAGGGCCTTGGAAAAAATCTGATGGGTTTCCGCTCACCAGCCGCTCTACACTCATGGTAAAGCCTTTCATCATTAGCGGACCATTCGGTCCAATACTGACAAAAAAATTATGTTTTATTTATCAATAGATTAACTGGTGGGTCGGGAGCGCGATCGCTAACGCGTCTTGAAGATTTTTCTGACCGCGGTCAGGGAAGAACTCTCTTCTCCTTCGCTGCAAAGCTGACGCTTGCGGCAGTGTCGAGAATGGAGGCGTGCTCCAGAGACCTCAGGATTTCCTGATCAATCGCCAGAAAGCGACGAAGACCGTCATCATTTTCGAACCAGAGCTCGTCGACGCCAACGAAATCGCGGGCAAGTGGAAACGGGTTGCTCGCACGCGGCGTCGACCAGTTCTGGATATATTTGACCGGTAGTGCCGACAGGTCGCGATCCGACACGATCGCCTCACCATAGAGTCGCTGCCATTGGGCGACGAACTCGGCGTCGCTCGTGCCGTCGACGGCCGCGAGAAAACGGATCAGTTTTGCGCCGCCACCGAGAGGCTTGTCGATTAACACCGTCTCGCTCGTGAAAGCCGCAACCATGCGATCGGGGTTTGCAAACCGCGGTTCGTCGGGCCGGACCTGTTCCAAGTAACGTGGTTCGGCATAGGCTGCGATGAAGATTTCAGGGCTGTCGAACCAGAGTTCCGCCGCGCCATCGATGGCGAACTCTCCAGGAGCGATCCCGGCCTCGAAAACAAAATTCTGCACATAGCCTCGTACGTGCCTGCAGAATTCCGGAACACTTGCAACGAGCGGGCCATGAACAGCCGAGAGATATTCATGGGTCTCATCCCGCGTCAAACCGGGATGGCGCTCGAATGCGATGATGAATTTGAACATGCCGAACTCCGCGCTTGCGCCGGGTAAAATATCGGGAATTACCAGGCTGTTGTTCCGCCGTCGACGCGAAGGTCAGCACCGGTAATGAAGCTGCTTTCCTCGGACGCCAGGAATAGCGCGGAAAGCGCGATCTCTTCGGGTCGCCCAGGTCGCTTGAGCATGATCTGATCGGTCATGACCGAAGCAAATTGATCGTCGCCCAGGATGTCTTTCGTCTGATGGGTCAAGATAAGCCCCGGCGATATGGTGTTTGCGCGAATTCCGTGCGGCGCACCCTCCATCGCGAGTTGCCGCGTCATCGAGAGGATGGCGCCCTTGGCGGCCATGTGCGCAAGCCCGGGGAGCGGCCGATAGGCCTGGTGCGCCGAAATCGACGCCGTGTTGACGATGGTTCCGCCCGTCGCCACCAGCGCGGGCCAGGCGGCGCGCGTAAGATAATATACGAGATTGATTTCCTGATCGATCGTGCGATGCCAGTCCTCGAGAGGCATTTCGTTCACCCAGCCGAAATAGGCCATCGCCGCGTTGTTGAAGAGGACGTCGATGCGACCATAGGTCGAAAGTGCCAAGGCCACGAGCGCTTCGCATTCTTCCATCTTGGTCAGATCGCATGGGTGCATGGAAACCATCTGACCGCCGGCTTCGCGGACGGAGACGACGGTCTCCTCGGCCCGATCTGCTACGACGTCGCAGCCCACGATCAGGGCACCTTCCCCAGCAAAGGCCAGCGCAGAGGCCCGCCCCATGCTGCCGCCCGTCCCGGTGATGACGCAGACCTTGTTGTCGAGCCGGCCCATTATGCGATTTCCTCAGCAGCGCGGGCGGCGTATTCCTCGGTTGGGGGAATGAAGAGCGTGTGATTGTCGACGAAGATCCGGACTTCCTTGATCTGTCCGCCTTCGAGAAAGATGATGTCGCATCCCGGAAATTCGAATTTCCGACCGTGACGATCGGTGTAGTGAACGCGTGTCTCAGCAGTCACACAATCGCCTGCCGCCCACATACCGACGATGTCATGATACATGGCGGTCAGGATTCCGGTGACCAGTCGATATTGCTCACGAACGGCTTCGCGGCCGTTCGCGACCGGGAAATTGCCGAAACGCCAGACAATGTCCTCGGGGAGGCCACCGAGAAAACGCTCTTCGTCGAGCGAATCGGCGGCGGCGAAAAAGCCTCTAATAAGATTCTCGGTCATCCTGCTCTCCATTCCCTGCCGAATTTACGCCGCCCAAAGGGGCACGCGGTCGCTCAGCAACGCTTATCGTTGCAGAAACATTTATATAGTAGTTTTTTTCCTGTCAATCACGATGCGGGAAAATCGCCCCCCTCACTTAGTCCTTGCAAATAGATCGCGCGCCTTTTCCGGGCTTTACCGGTGCGCGCCGCTGAATTCGGGTACCGAATGACCCGACGACAAAATCGCGCTATTCTCGCGCATCGGCCCGCACCCGCGGCGAGTCCCTCGATCCGGGCGGGGCCATTATCTTGACCGGGCCGTCGATTCGATTTACAACTATATAAAAGTATTTTGAAGGAGACTAATTATGGCAGGTCATGGTGGCCCCGGGCCCTATTTATGGTCGCGCGACGGCTTTCTTGGCGCGAATGCGGTTGCCCTGCGCGAGAATTATCTGCCAGATTATCTTTCGGTCGAAGGCCCCCATGCGCCGCACCGCGTCAACCTTTTCGATCTGCCGACCGCCGACAGTATGGATGCCGAGGCGCTGCCGACACCGGTGATGACTTCGCGCGAAGGCGTGGAACTCGCGGTCTCCAGGCGCCGCGCCCCCACCCCTTATACCGTGCGCAACGCCGAAGCCGACGAGTTGCACTTCATCCAGTCGGGGCGCGCGCGCATCCGCACGGACTTTGGCGACATCGAGGCGGGCCCACTGGATTTCGTTTTCCTGCCGCGCGCCGTCTCCTATCGTGTCGAACCGCTGGACAGCGAACTGGCCGTGCTCATCCTCTCGAGCCCGTTGCCACTGTACTTCGATGTGCCGGCCCCTTTCGGGATGATCCATTTCGGCCGCAGCGTCCGGCGTGCGGCGATTACGGCAGGCCTCGCGGCCGAGAAACCGCATCGTTTGTGGATCAAAAGCTTCGACGGCATCACACGCTTCGAAATGGCGCATGATCCGCTGCCGGCGGTCAAGCAGGTCGAGGGCCAGTCACCCGTCTGGGCGCTCAATCTCAAGGAAATTCATCCGCTCGCTTATATCACTGGTCCCGGAGGCCCTCCCGGACAGTTTCTTTCCACGGCCGATACAAGCGTCATGTGCTATACGTTGAGCGCGCGACCCGGCAGCCGACCTCCCGTTCATCACAACGCCGATTATGACGAGCTCATCCTTTACTGCGAGGGCCCCGGCGCGTGGGGCGGCGTGACCGAACCGGGCACACTTACCTGGGTCCCGAAGGCTGTTACCCATCATGGTCCCGAGGAAAATGTCCCGGAAGGCTATCAGGCTTGGCTTCTTGAGGTGCGGCCGACGATGCGCCTCACGAAAGAGGCCTTGGAATATGCGGCTCACATTGAAACCGGCTTTTACGGCCTGAAAACATAAGCCGATGCGCTTTCGGCGCAACGGGCGCGGGCTTTGTCCGCGCCCAATCAGGGTTCGCCGCGCCCCGGCGATCGACAGGAGACTGCCCATGCCTTTCACCCTCCCGCCGCTTCCCTATGCGACCGATGCCTTCGGCGCCGTCATCTCGGCTGAAACCTTCGCCTACCATCATGGCAAGCATCACAACGCTTATGTGACAAAGCCCAACGAACTGGTCGCTGCCGATCCTTCGCTTCAGGGTAAGTCGCTCGTCGAGCTTATCCACCTCGCGGCGGCCGAAAGCCGCAAACCGCTCTTCAATCAGGTCGGACAGATATGGAATCATGGCTTCTACTGGCTTGGGCTCAGCCCGGTGGCCAGTGCACCGACGGGCGAGCTCCTGGTGCTGATCGAGCGCGATTTTGGATCGACCGCCGACCTGGTCGCCGCGCTCAAGTCCGAGGCGGCAGGCCATTTTGGTAGCGGCTGGGCCGCGCTCAATCTCTGCGACGGCCGCCTGCAGATCGCATCCTATCATGATGCCGACACGCCCATAGCGCATGGCGCCGTACCGCTGCTAATCATCGATGTCTGGGAACATGCCTATTATATCGACTATCGCAACGCACGCCCCTCTTATCTCGACGCGATCCTGGAGACTGCCGTCAATTGGGATTTCGTCGCGGCCAATCTCGACGGCCAGGGCGCAAGCCGCGCCGATCAACCCGGCTGAACCGGAGTCTTCCGCTTTCCTTCTTCGGATGCGACTTCTGGGAGCGAACGCACGAAAGCGATAAATTCCTCCGTCACTGCAGAGGTAAAATCGCGCCGCCAGCCGATTCCGAAGGTTACCGACGCGAGCTGCGCTGGCAGCCCCTTGGTTTCGAGCGGGCGGAACGATACGCCGCGCATGCGAAGCCGCTCGGCCGAAGCCGGTACGATTGCGACACCCTCGCCGCAGGCGACGATGCCGACGACGGCTTCGGTCGATGGCGCTTGGTGGACGATCTGGGGCTCGAAACGTGCGAAGCGGCAAAGTGCGTGCAGATCGGCCTGGAAGTTGAAGCCGCGCCGCGCCTCATAAGTGACGAAGGGCGAACCCACGAGGCGGCGCACCGGGACTGGTCCGGACGCACCAAGCAAAGGATGCTCTGATGGCAGCGCCACCGACAGCGGTTCCTGATAGACCGCCGCGGTTTCGACCATCTCGTCGAGCACAGGCAAACGGATGAGGCCGACGTCGATCCGGGACTCGCGAAGTGCCTCGATCTGTTCCAGAACGGACATCGCGCGGAACGACAGGTCGACATCGGGCGCGAGTTGTTTGAACCCGCGGATCAGCGACGGCCAGAATGAGTAGACCGTCGATCCGCCGAAGCCTAGCGTCAGCGTGCCGCGAAGGCCCCGCGCGACCTTGCGAGTCCGTTGGTCCGCCTCATCGAGCAACGTAGCAATGCGCGCGGCATCCCTGGCGAGACTCGCGCCCGCCGCGGTGAGGCGGACATTGTGCGTGTCTCGGATGAAGAGTGCGACACCCAACTGCTCCTCGAGTTGCCGGATGGCTCGACTTAGCGGGGGCTGCGACACATTGCACCGGGCAGCGGCGCGCGTGAAGTTCAGTTCCTCGGCGAGCACGGAGAAATAGCGAAGCTGGCGGAAATCCATATTATACCCATGAGGTATTACCAACCCTAAAACAATATATTTCCGTGACCGCCTCGTGTCGGGCATGGCTTGTGCGACTTCAGCAGGAGGAACCATGGCCGACCGTATTCAGAGACTGAGTTTCGAGGAACTCGCTCCCAAGGCGCAGGCTGTTCTCGATGCCCGGGTCAAGCGGCTCGGCTATCTCGGCGAGTTCTTTCGCTGCGCGGGGCATCAGCCAACCGTGCTCGTACCCTTCATGGAAATGACCGAAGCGCTGAAAAAGGCCCTGCCGGACCGTCTGACCGAGACGGGCGCGCTGACGATCGCGTCGCTGATGAGCAACGACTATGAAAGGCACCAGCATGAGCGTCTCTCGGTGCGGCTTGGCTTCGGCCATGACTGGGTGGCGGCAATCGAGCGCCTCGAACCGGATGGCAACGACGCGCTTTCTCCAGACGAGCGCGCCGTTCAGCGTTTCGTGATGATCGCCATCGAGCGCAAGGCGATCGGTGTCGGCGCAGAACTCGACGCTCTCATCGACGCGATCGGATCCGACCAGGCGATTGCAATCCTCTTTCTGATCGGGCGCTACATCACCCATGCGCTGATCGTGAACGCTCTCGAACTTGCACCTCCCGTCCCCTCCATTTTCTCGAAGGAAAGCGACCTGTGAGCGATATCGTCTGGATTACCGAGCAGGACGTCGTCTCGCTCCTCTCCCTTCCCGAAGCGATCGAAGCCCTCCGGGTCGGCCTCCGCGAGGAGGCCGCGGGCCGTGCCGAGAATATGGTCAAGACACATGTCATATGGGGTGACTATGCAACGATGCACGCGATCGGCGCGGTATTCGAGGGAAAGGGAGTCGCTGGCACCAAGACCTGGGCCCATACCCCGGGCGGCGCCATGCCCCTGCTCGTCATCATCGACAGCAACGACGGCTCGGTGCTCGCAATCATCGAGGCCTTCGCGCTTGGCCAGATGCGCACGGGCGGCATCAGCGGTCTGGCGACCTCGCTGATGGCGAAGGCGGACGCGCGGCGCATGGCAATGATTGGTGCGGGCAAGCAAAGTATGACGCAGATCGCGGCGGTGGCCGCGGTGCGCCCGCTAGATCGTATCGCGATCTGGAGCCCGACGGCGGCGAAGCGCGAACAGCTTGCGGCCAAAACCGAGGATGCCCTCGGGATCGAAGCAATCGCCGCGGCTACGCTTGAGGAAGCGCTCGACGGCGCCGAAGTGGTGACCCTGGCAACGCGGGCTACCACGCCTTTTCTGAAGTCGTCGATGCTGCCGCGCGGCGTGCATCTCAATGCGGTGGGGGCGATCACCCCCGAGCGCGCGGAATTCGAGTATGACTTGCTCGATCGCGCCGCCGTGATCGCCGCCGACAGCGTTCCTCAGGCCCGCAAACTCTCGCGCGAGTTTAACGAAGCCTTCGGCGCCGACGAGGACGGTTGGAAACATGTGCGCCCGCTCAGCGAACTCGTTGCCGAGGAGGCGACACGTTCGGCGGATGCAGACCTTTCGGTATTCAAGGCGATGGGTATGGGAATTTCCGACCTGTCGTTGGGCTTTACCATCTTGAAGCTCGCACAAGCTGCGGGCCTCGGCCGAGTAATCCCCAGCCCCGTCCGTATTTCTCCCCGTCTCACCAAATCATCCAATGAAGGAAGCTGACATGACCAATCCGATTTTTGTCGACGGCAGCGGCGAGTTGCCGGACCGCGAAACCCCTTGGGAACCGATCGTGATCACCAAGGAAGAAATCGACATCGAGATCGAGCGGCTTGCGGCAATGCCGCGCCCCGCCAATGGGCGTCGGCGCTCCTTCTTCGTCCACCCGCTCAACAAGAAATCGCGCGGGCTCGCACCCGGCATTGAAGTCGCACTCGACGTGCTGCTGCCCGGCGAGGAAACCTCGACTTTCCGCCAGAATTCCACGCAGGTGAATTTCGTTATTCGCGGATCGGGCGAAACCGAAATCAGCGGCGACCGACGCCCGACCGCGCTGCACGATGTCTGGAACACTCCGTCGATGCGCATTTACCGCCACCGAAACACGGGCGACAATGTCTATGTTCGCCTCACCTATTCGAACGGCGCGCTTCTCGACATGATGAACATCCATGTCATCGAGGAAACCCCCCAGCCTGCGCTTCGCGCCGTCGAGGAAGCCAGTGAGCATGGCGAAGCGGACGAAAGCAAGACCAACCCGTTCGGCACGTTCGCCCTCAACGATGAAGGCGCCTGGATGATGCCCTATGAGCGACTCATCAACCCGCCTTCGGTCCAGAGCCCGGCACTTTACTGGCCTTGGGAACAGGTCAAAGAGCATCTCGACAAACTCGAAGCGCTGGGCAAAGACTATGTGGGTCGTCGTCTTTATCTTCTGTATAATCCGATGACTGGCCGCACCAACGGCACGACGCCAAACTTCTTCGCAACGATGACGCTGCGTCCGCCCAAGATCGTCGATCGCCCGCACCGTCACTCCTCGGCGGCCGTGAACTATTATTTTTCGGGTTCGGGCCGCTCGACGGTCGAGGGCAAGATCTATGAATGGAAATCTGGCGACCTCATGCTGTCGGCGCCCGGCTGGGCCGTCCACAATCATGCTTCGTTCGACGAGCCGGTCTATGAACTCACGATCCAGGACCAGCCGCTCAATATCGCGATGGAATCGCTGCTTTGGCAGGAAAGCCTGAAAGAACCGCCGGCGCTGCTTGGCACCGAAGAAGGTTTCGCGACCAACCGCTCCGCGGCCGCTTCCTGACCGCCATGGCGCTTGCCGGCAGCACCGACAGCCTTCCGCACGGCCTCACCCTTTCGGGCGAGGCCGTGCGGAAGGCAGCGCTCGCCCTTGAGGAGGCCGAGCGCTGCCAGATTCAGATTCCGCTGCTGAGCGAGGATCACCGGGGCATGACGCTCGACGATGCCTATGCGGTCCAGGCCGAATGGGTCCGGCTTAAACGGGCGTCGGGCGACGGCATTGTCGGCTGGAAAATTGGTCTCACATCGAAAGCGATGCAGGCTGCGCTTTCAATCGACATTCCCGACTCGGGGGTCTTGCTTGAGAGCATGGTCTTTGCGAACGGCGCAAAAATCCCGCCGCGGCGGTTCATCCAGCCGCGCGTCGAGGCAGAGATCGCCTTTGTCATGAAGGCTCCGCTCGTCGGGACGAATGTCACGCCTGCCGAAGTCCTCGCCGCAACCGATTATGTCGTCCCGGCCCTCGAGATCCTCGACACGCGCATTACCCGGAAAGATCCCCGCAGCGGCGAGAGCCGCAAAGTGTTCGATACCGTCGCCGACAATGCGGCCAACGGCGGCATTGTCCTGGGCGAACCAGTGCGCGATTTCCATGGTCGCGACCTGCGCTGGGTCGGCGCGATCGTGTCGAAGAATGGTGAGGTCGAAGAGACCGGACTTGGTGCCGGCGTTCTCGACAACCCGCTCCTCTCCATCGCCTGGCTCGCCGCCCGGCTTGCGACCTATGGCGGCACGATCGAGACCGGCCAGATCGTCCTCTCGGGTTCCTTCATTCGGCCGGTGGAAGCCCCGCCTGGAAGTCGCATCGTGGCAGACTATGGTGACTTCGGGCGGGTGGAGTGCGAGTTCACCAGCTGACAATCGCCACGCAATATTTTCCGCATCGACAGGAGCTCCGGGCGTGAACGCATTCAAACAGGCCATTGCGGCGAATCAGCCGCAGATCGGCTTCTGGCAGGCTCTCGCCTCGCCTTATACCGCCGAGATTTGCGCTGGCGCAGGCTTCGACTGGCTGCTGATCGACGCCGAACATGCACCGAATGACATTCCTCTCATTCTGGCCCAGCTCCAGGCCATTGCGGCCTACCCAGTCGAGGCCGTGGTGCGCCCCCCGATCGGCGATGCCGTCATGATTAAGCAGCTCCTCGATCTCGGTGCGCGCACCCTTCTTATTCCCATGGTGGAAAGCGGTACCCAAGCGGCCGAGATGGTCCGCGCCACGCGCTATCCGCCCGCCGGTATCAGGGGCGTTGGCTCGGCGATCGGACGGGCAAGCCGCTGGAATCGCTCACCGGATTATTTGCAGAATGCAGTCGACGAGATCTGCCTGCTGCTACAGGTCGAGTCGCGCGCAGGCCTGCAGGCCCTCGATGCTATCGCATACACACCGGGTGTCGACGGTGTGTTTCTGGGACCGTCCGATCTTGCGGCGGCGCTTGGGCATTTGGGCAACCCGGGTCACACCGAAGTGCAGGATGCCATTGAGGCCGGGATCGCGACCATTACCGCGGCGGGCAAGGCAGCTGGAATTCTGATCGCCGACGAAGCGCTCGCAAGACGCTATCTCGAACTGGGCGCGGCCTTCGTCGCGGTCGGAACTGACGTCACCATCCTCGCGCGCGGCGCCGAAAGCCTCGCGCGATCCTTCAAGAACCCGACGGTGCCCGAGACACCGCGTGAGAAAGGCGTTTACTGAGTGCTAAAGTTCAAGTCGCCCGCGCGCGAAGTGCAATGCGCGGTCTCGATCAGTCCCGCCACAGGCGACAAGATTGCCAGCTATCCGTTTCATGGTCCGGAGAAATGCGAAGAGATTCTTGCGCAGGCCGCCGAGGGGCAATTGGCCTGGGCGGCTCTGCAAATTGCCGAGCGCGCGCAATATATCGCACGCGTTGGCGTTATCCTCCGCAAGGATGCCTGCTCTCTTGGCCAGCTGATCAGCCTTGAAATGGGAAAACCGGTCGTTGCCGCGCGTGGAGAAATCGAGAAATGCGCGGCGCTATGCGAGTGGTATGCCGCCCATGCCGAGATATTGCTCGCAGACGAAATCGCCGATGTCGGAGGGGATGGAGAGGCCGTCATCGCCTACCGCCCGCTCGGCGTCGTGCTCGGCGTAATGCCGTGGAATTTTCCCTTCTGGCAGGTCCTGCGGGCCGCCATACCCATTATGGTCGCGGGCAATGGCTTCATCCTTAAACATGCCGACAATGTTCAGGGCTGCGCCGCCGCGCTTGAACGGGCGATAGCCGAGGCGAACCTCCCCACAGGCTTATTCTCGGTGGTCAATGTGACGCGCGACGCAATCCCGGCGATGCTCGCCGATCGGCGGATCGCCGCGGTGACCGCGACCGCCGGTGTCGGCGCGGGATCGGCGATCGCGGCAGAGGCGGGCCGTAATCTCAAAAAGTCCGTACTCGAGCTGGGCGGATCGGACCCCTTCATCATCCTTGCCGATGCCGATCTCGACCGCGCCGTCCAAGCTGCGGTCCAGGGGCGTTTCCAGAATTGCGGGCAAGTTTGCATTGCGGCCAAGCGGCTGATCGTCGAGCGGCCGATAGCGGATGCTTTCGTTGCCCGGTTCGTTGCGGCGACAAAGCGACTTCAGCTCGGCGATCCACTCGATGAGGATACCGAAGTCGGCCCAATGGCCCGCGTCCGCTTGCGCACCGAGTTGCACGATCAGATCGAGCGGAGTGTGGGCCTCGGCGCGACACTGCTTCTCGGCGGGCGAATACCCGACGGCCCCGGGGCTTATTATCCCCCGACGATCCTCGCGAATGTCACCCCCGACATGCCGGTGTTTCGGGAGGAAACCTTCGGTCCGGTCGCCGCCATCAGCATTGCGGAAAATGCCGAGCATGCGATCGCGCTTGCCAATGACAGCGACTTTGGCCTGTCGGGCGCACTCTGGTGCGGGGATGCCGAGCGAGCCTTGCGGCTTGCCCGCCAGATCGAGACCGGCGGTATATTCGTCAACGGGGTTGCGGCGTCGGATCCCCGGGTGCCGATCGGAGGGGTGAAGCAAAGCGGCTACGGACGCGAGTTGTCGCATTTCGGCCTTCGCGAATTCACCAATGCTCAGCTCGTCTGGGCTCGCGACTGATCGTTCCGGACCGCCCGGGCAATCAGTTTGCAGGCGGCTCGAACAACGCGTGGTTGTCGACAAATACGCGAACGTCACGGAAGCGCTCGCCGTCGACCTGCATGATATTGCACGGGGGAAAAACGAAATGGCGGCCATGGTGATCGTAATAATTGGCTATGGTCTCGACGGTGACACAGTCGCCGTCGCGCCAGATGCCGACGATGTCATGGCGCACTGCCTTTACGACGCTGGAGATCGTTCGATACTGGTCGAGACGATATCGAGCCCCTGAACAGGCGGGCTATTGCCATAGCGCCAGACGATATCGTCGGTGAAAAAGGCCGCGAAGCGTTCGGCTTCCATCGCGTCCGCTGCGGCAAAAAAGCGCCGAACAAATTCCTCCGACATCCGAAAACCTCTCTATCGGGCGCTTGCGCTACATTTTTCTATGAAATCTTGTAAGCGCCGCCGTCAACGACGATCGCTTGCCCGGTAATGAAACCGCTGTCCTCGCTGGTCAGGAAGGCAACCGGCCCCACCATATCGCCCGGCAAAGCCACGCGCCGGATCGCCTGCGTCTGGGCGAACTGTTCGAACATTTCGTCCGACACGTGGGAAAGGCCCTGGGTTTTCGTTGCCGCGGGGAGGATGGCATTTACCGTGATCCCGGCGTCGCCGACCTCGTTGGCCAGCCCGCGCACAAACCCCAAGATCGCCATTTTGCTCGCCATATGGTGGCTCACCCCAGGCGCCCATAGCGCCTTCGATGCGCGGCGCGAGGCGGGCGAAGCGATTGCCGAAATGGGCCTCGGGCATATCCATATCCTGCAGGGCGGCTTCATCGATTTCATGAGACCTGGCTCGCCGCTCGTCGACTATGACAAAGGCACCGCCGCTTTCTGGGGTACGGGAGACGAGGCATTTGAGGTCACGACGATCGAAGACACCGCGCGAATGACGGCGCGCGTGGCGCTCGACCGGGACGTCAAAAGTGGGAAATTTGCCTTTGCCGGCGATCGTATCTCACTCAATCGAAGCTTGGATATCGCCGAGAATTTATGCGGCCGTCCCTTCTCACGGCAAAGCTTGGGCAGCGAGGCGGACCTGTGTGCCGCAATGGATTCGTCCGATCCCCAAACGCGCCTTTTCTACGCGTATCAGCTCTATATGATGAACGGCCAGACCGCGCTCGATAAGCTGCAGAACGACCGCTACCCGGACATCGAGCTGACCCGCTTCGAAGACTTCGTGCAAGCATTGCTGGGCTGACCGCAGCGCGCGGCCCTGGACGCCGGCGTCCCTGTTCGCCTAGCTGCCATCTTCGGCCCCGCCATTTTTGAGGCTTTCCTCGAGATTGTTCGCCATGCGCGAGAGAACCGAGAGGCAGATCTCGATATCGCGCTTTGAAATTCCTGCGGTTGCGACATCGTTGAGTTCGGTCGCATATGGTGTGACCGTCGATGCGAGCGAGCGCCCCTTGTTGGTGAGCGAAATGAAGACCTGACGCCGATCGACGGTATCTTTCGACCGCGCGACCAGTCCTTCCTTGGTCATGCCCTTGAGCAAAGCGACGGTCGTGGTTTCTGTCGCCTTAGTGGCTTCGCTCAGATATTTGGGCGTCACATTCTCGCGAAGCCCGAGCGCCCGCAGATAGTACCAGTAGCCATTTTTAACACCGTGTCGCGCAAGCCGGGTTTCGAGCAGGCGCGAAAAAGCGAGATGCGCGCGCCTGATCTGAAACGCGATGCTTCGCTCGGGAGCAAGTTGGGCGACGCCGGCGGAACGCTGTGTTCCGGCGCTGGAATTGGGGACGTTCTCCGTCTCGTCCACTGCCCGCGTCGCCGATGCTTGTTTCGTCATATTCGCAAAGCTCGCCTTGTTAGCCAGAAGATCGTGGATTGCGCCATCGCCGGATAGCAAAAGGCCGCGCGTCCCCTGCCATCTCCCGCCTGAAAGGCCGCCGACTCGTTGAAATGGCCGTCGCCGACAATTTCTCCGGTCGCGCTGCAATGACGAGATTGTTTCGCCGAACCGCGCGAATTCATCGCACCTTGGCTAGCCATCCCGAGACGGCAATGCAAGCCAAAGCATCGGTTCCCCAACGCTTGGGCAGCGCTGCGAACGCCCATTACCGCTTGGGCGCACGGAGCCTCTTGACCTTAAATATAGTTTTATATAGTAGTAGTTTTCAGCTGAACTCAGTATGGGAAAGTTTGAGAGGAGAGATTTGATGACGCCGTTGCCACTATGGGAAGCCGCGAAGCGCGAGCTTGAAGAATATCAGTTCGTATCGTCCTCGGACGTGCAGCCGAAATGGGACGTTCCCGAGAAGATCGCGATCAACTGTGCCGTCTCGGGCCGCTTCACCGACGGGGCCTCGACGGGCGGTGCCAATCCCAACAATCTCGAGGATTATGTCGACGAAGCTTCGCGAGTCATCGAGGCCGGCGCCTGCGGGGTCCATATCGACTTCACCTTTGTAACCGACGCCAAGGGTCGCCGTCTTGACCGCGACCTGCGTCCCGTCGACGCCTATACCGAGGTCCTCACTCCGCTGAAGAAGCGCTTCGGCAATGACTTCGTCCCCAATTTGAACGTCCTCAACGGCACCAGCTTCGAGATGTGCGTCGAGCCTGCAAAAGCCGGACTGGCCGAAGCGGCCCCCTGTGCGCCGGGGCATCCCGACGCATTCATGGTCCCTGCCGTCACGGCGCTCGAGGAATTCGGGGTGAAGCCTGAACTGGCGGTCCACAGCACGGGCGAAATCGAACTCGCCAAGCGCAAGCTTATCGACACGGGCATTCTCAAGAAGCCGTACAACTGGCTGATCCTTTACGGTCTGCCGTTCAACGTCGGGCGTTCGCTCGTCTCGGGCGTCTCGGTCAACAATGCGCAGGACATGGCGCAGCACATGTTCATGATGGTCGATCAGATTCGCAAGATCGATCCTGACAGCATCATCTCGGTCTGCGCCGCGGGCCGCGCGACCCTCTATATGACCACCCTCGCAACGATGCTCGGCCTCCATATCCGGGTTGGCGTCGAGGATACGCCGTGGAAATATCCGAACCAGGACAAACTGCTTGGAAACAACCTCGAGATGTTCGAGATGGCGAAGCAGATCGCGGAACTCCACGGCCGCACGACGGGCGACGCGAATTACTACCGCACGCTTGTCGGCCTGCCGACCAAATAAGCCATATAATATTCGGCTCCCAGTCCAGGCCCGGGGGTTGCCGTACGAGATATGTCTCGTGCGGCCGCTCCCGGGTGCGGATTTTTTTGAAGGACGACATCATGCTGATCCCGCTACGGGGAAAATGTTTCGCCGGATGTGGACAGCGAGTCTTCTCTCGAACCTCGGGCAATTGATCCAGGGCGTCGGGGCGACCTGGGCGATGGCAGAGATGAAGGCCGGGGCCGACCTCATTGCCCTTGCCCAGACAGCATTGATGGCACCGGTCATGTTGTTCGCGCTGGGAGCCGGCGCGATCGCCGACACGTCTGACCGCCGCAAGGTCGGCTTGGCGGCGCTATCGGTCGCGCTCGCCGGCAGCGCCAGCCTCACCGCGGCGGCCTAGGCGGAACTGCTGACGCCGCCGCTGATCCTCGCGTTCACATTCGTTATCGGGAGCGGCGTCGCGTTTTTTGCCCCGGTGTGGGAGGCTTCGGTGAACGAGCTGGCGCCGGCGCGGGATGTGCCCGCTGCGATCTCGCTAAACAGCATCAGCTTCAACGTCGCGCGCAGCTTCGGCCCCGCCGTCGGCGGGCTCGCGATCTCGCTCGCCGGCGTAATGGCGGCGTTCGCGCTCAATGCATTGTTCTTCCTCCCGATGATCCTCGTCTTCCTCCTCTGGCGCCGGACCGAGGAAGAGTCGCGATTTCCGCCCGAGCAGCTCTATCGCGCGGTGATCTTCGGCATGCGCTATGTCGGGAACTCGCCCGCCCTGCGCGTGGTCCTCGTTCGCGCCCTCGTCATGGGCGTGCTCGGGTCCATCCTCTCTTCGCTCATGCCTTTGATTGCACGCGACCAGCTCGGCGGCGACGCGCGCTTTACGGCCTGCTGTCGGGCGCTTATGGAATCGGAGCCGTTCTCGGCGCGATGAATCTCGCGCGCTTGCAGCGTCTGGCTCAGGACGAGGCGATCGTCGCCGGCAGTTCCGCCGGGATGGGCCTTGCGGCAATCGGGATCGCGCATGCGAACTCGCTCTGGATCGCTGCTCCCCTTCTCCTTGTCGCCGGCGCGTGCCTGATGATTGTCATGACGATTCTCAATGTCGCGATCCAGGTGATGGCGCCGCGCTGGGTCGGCGGCCGCACCCTGGCTGCGTTTCAGGCGGCGACGGCAGGCGGCATCGCCTCGGGAAGCTGGATTTGGGGCGCGCTCGCGGTTGAAAACGGACTGAAGTCTGCGATCGTCGCCACGGGCGCGCTTCTCGTCCTCTCGGCCCTGATCGGGCGATGGCTGCGGCTTCCGCACACCGCCGACATGCGGAACGAGGCCGGAGGTCCCTCGGCCGACCCGGAAGTGGCCCTCGCCGTCACCGGGCGCAGCGGCCCCCGTCGCGATCGACGTCCAGTACCGCGTTCCGAGCGATCGCGCGCGGCCCTTTTATATCCCGATGCAGGACGTGCAGCTCAGCCAGCAGCGCAACGGCGCTTATGGATGGACGATTTCGCGGGATGTCGCGGACCCCTAGCTGTGGACCGAGCGCTATTATTGCTCGACCTGGCTCGACTATCTGCGCCAGCGCGGCCGCCCAACGCAGGCCGAGCGCGACTTGCACGACCGCGCCTTCGCATTTCATGTCGGCGAGGCGCCCACGCTAATCCGGCGGATGCTCGAGCGTCCCTTCGGCTCGGTCCGTCGACATGAAGATGTCCGCGATGATTCCATTGGGGACGTTTTGCCGGTGTCCTCACCCGGCGGTTAGGTCGGCGCGCGGAGCAGCTTGCGGATAACCGAACGGCGGTTGACCGAGGGTCGAAGCCGGCCTCCCCCCGTATCGCGTTCCGGCACGATCGCATCGGCCGGATATTAAATGGCAGCGGGCGGTGCGCCGCGAGGACGCACCGCCCTATAGCCTAGAATTTCACCGAAGCACGAAGACCGTAGGTACGCGGCGGTTCGAGATTGGTGGTTGCGCCGAACGCTTGAAGAGGCGACCCGCTGCCGACGGCCGTGGCGGCAAGCACCGCCTCATCCTCGATATTCTTGATCCACGCACCGATGCTCCAGCTCTCGTCGGCCGAATAATAGGTGATCGAGGCGTCGGTCTTCGTGTAGGACGACTGGCGTCCACCGGGAACATGGCTGTAGTCCGAATAGAAGGCGCTCTCGAAGCGCGAGTTTACGAAGGCCCGTATATAGCTGCCACCGGCGAGCTCGAAGTCGTGATAATAGCTCGCCCCCACCGTCCAGTCAGGCGCATATTGCAGCTGCAGGCCATTGAAGTTGGCGCTGCCGTCGGGAAGAAAGAAGCGCTTGTTGCGGGCATGCAGATAGCCGACATTTAAGCTGAGCTGGTCGTTCGGCGTAACCTTGAACAGAATGTCCAGCTGGTTTCCGTAGATTTCGACCTTCTGCGCATTGAACGTCTGGGTCGTGTTCAGAACCGAGTTATATGCCGAGGCGAACAGGTCGGAATAATTATAGTAGAAAAATTCGCTGTTGATCTGCAGCCGGTTGTCGAGTGACCTCGTCTTGATACCGGCGGTATAGGCAAGCAGCTTCGCCGGCGCGATCGCATTGGTTACACCCGGGCGATCCCGGTAGGTATTGAATGTTCCCGGCTGATAGCCCGACTGGATGGCGGCGTAGAGGTTGATGTCGGGGTTCACTTCATACTGCACAGCGACCTTGAAGTCGGCGTGGTTGAAGTCGCGCTGATAGCTGTACGGAACACCGACGACGAAGTTTCCGCCTTCAAAGCCCGTGTAGGATCCACGGCCATCGCGGTCGTCCCAGCTGACACGTCCCCCAAGGGTAAAGCTCAATGCGTCGGTCGCGTTGATTTTCGCTTCGCCGAAAATCGCGTAGCCCTTCAAGCGGTTGGCGTCGACGTCGGCAACCGGAAACCCGGCGACGTTGAACGTGCCCGAGGTTTTGATCCGATATGCGTAGAGACCCGCGAGATACTCGACCGGGCCGACGTCGCCGGCGAGCCGAAGCTCCTGCGTCCACTGACGGGCGCGATCGCTCTTGTCGGTTTGATAGGCGCCGAAGAAATAATCTACGTCGACATGCGCTCGCATGTAGGAGGGAATATAGGTTATCGTCGCACCGCCGAGATCGATCGTGAGTTCGGCGCCGGTGAGAAACGTCTCGCCCGACGTGGGAAGCGCGCTCGGCGCCACCGGCGGCGGCAAATTCGGATTAGCAGGCAGCGCGAGCATCGCCGGCGTGCGCGTATCATCCCATGGATTGGAACGCAGGAAGCGGCCCGGCGAATAGGCTCCGGTGACGGGGTCAACGCCGATCGTAACGGGGTTTGTCGAGTCTCCGCTCCGCTTCACATATTGGCCCCAGATGTAGAGGCCGACAGTGTCGTTCGGCTTGTAATCGAGCGAGAGGCGTCCAGCGAAATCGTCGGCAGAGCTGGCGCCGGACTTCTGATAGCCATCGCGATAGGTATAATCGGCAGCAAAGCGGACAGCGAGTTCGGGTGATGCAGCGAAGTTCACCATCGCGGACCCGTGGATCAATGAAAAGTTACCGACTTCTGCGAGAACCGCGCCTTCATTGGAATTGGTCGGCCGCGCAAAGCTGGCATTGACGATACCGCCGAGCGAACCGCGTCCATAGAGGGTTCCCTGCGGCCCGGGAAGCACCTCGACGCCCTGCATGTCGAAGAAGGGCATGGCTGACACTTCGCGCGGGATGTAGATGCCATTGAAGTTTAGCGAGGTCGGCGACTCGATATTGGGAAGGTCGATGGTCGAACCCACACCGCGAAGGTAAATTTCGGTGGCGGCATTCTGAGGTTGGAAGCGAACCGAGGGAACGAGGTTCTGGACGCCGCGGATATCCACGACACCTTGAGCCACGAGCGTGTCGCCCGTCACCGACGTGATCGCGGCTGCGGTGTCTTGCAGGTTGCCGGTCGTCTTGGTCGCGGTCACGACGATGTCGGTGAGACCCGCATCCGATGATTGCGCCGCCTCGGCAGGCTCGGCCTCTTGCGCATAGGCTGTCGAGGCCATCACTGTAGCGAGCCCGATCGCCGTCGATAGACGAAGAACGGAATTTAGAGTTTGATAAGCCCTCATAGCACCTCTCCCTGAATGTTTCTTATATACATTTATATAGTAGTATATTCGCGCGAAGGGAAGAACTTTTATATAACATTGCTTCAATGACATAAGCTTATGAAATTGCTAATGTCCTCGCTGGCGAAGCTGCCACCGGCTCAATAAAATCGGTACAATTCGGCCAAACGCGGCGCTCCGACTCGCGCGTTCACCCTGAATCAGTTGAAGATGAAGCATAGGGGCGGGAAACCTGCGATTTCAGAAGGCTTGACACTATGGCAGATAGTTTCATATAAAATTTGTTGGGAGCAAGGATCGCGGTGTCTACGGGGGAGCGTTTACGACCTTCGTGGTTAAGCCCAATCCCCAGAACGCATCGCCGTTTTCCCGGAACGGACCCGAGAATGGGTCACGAGGAGAGTGACATGGCGAAGATTCTGATTCTCTACTATTCGACCTACGGACATATCGAGGCGATGGCTGAAGCGGTGGCGGACGGCGCCCGCGCGGCGGGAGGTGAAGTTTCGATCAAACGCGTGCCTGAAACTGTCCCGGAAGAAATCGCACGTGGCGCCTACTTCAAGCTCGAACAGGTCGCGCCTATCTGTACGGTTGCGGAACTGCCCGAGTATGACGCAATTATCTTCGGCTTTCCCACGCGTTACGGCCGCCTCCCCGCGCAGATGGCTGCATTCCTCGACCAGACCGGTCCGCTCTGGATGCGCAACGCCTTTGTCGGCAAGGTCGGATCGGTTTTCACCGCCACGGCGACACAACATGGTGGTCAGGAAACCACGCTTATTTCCACCGTCGCGAGCCTGATGCACCTCGGCATGGTCATCGTCGGACTTCCGTACAGCTTTCAGGGTCAGGCCACGATCGAGGAGATGTCCGGCGGCTCGCCCTACGGCGCCACCACCATCACGGGGGGCCAGGGCCAGCGCATGCCTTCGGAAACCGAACTCGCGGGGGCTCGCTTCCAAGGTGAACTGGTAGCCCAGACCGCCGCCAAGCTGATGGTCTGAACAAATCCTCGGGCCGCGAGGCCAGGAGGAATTGGGGTGCCGGCCTCGAACTGGGGAATGGCTTGAGGCCGGCGCTTTGCCGCCGCGAAGCAACAGATTGGAGCCGAACTCATGTTTATCCTGTCGCATGCCGTCGAGATCAATCCTCCAGGCGCATCAATTGCCCTGACGGTCGGGCAGGTGTGGGCAGGGCTGGTCCTCAAGGCGGAAGATGCCCTTCCCTTCGTGCCGGCCATGCGGCGTTGCGATCTGCTGGAGCGCGGCGCCGGCTGCCTGCGACGTGCGATTAGTTTCGGCGACCAGGATTTCGAGGAACAGGTCACCTTCTACGCCCCCCGGCTCGTGCGCTTCGACCGCGTCGGAAGCGATGATTTCATTCTGAACATTATCAGCGATTCCGCCGTGGGGCTGCTGTTAAGTTTCACCTTTGCCATTTCATTCCCTGGCGTCGCCGACGGGTCCGAAGAAGAGCATGCCCGGGGCGAAGCGATGCGCGAAGCCTATGTGGGTGCCGTCGCGGCGACCCTTGCGAAGGTTCGCGAGTTGGCCAGCCATGGCGAAATCTGACATGTCCGATCCGGCTTTGCTGCCGGGCATGGCGCTGAATCCGTTTCGCCTCGCAGGCGGTGGGTGGGAGTGACGTGACGGATCCCGGCAAGATGGGCGGAGCGCCGCGAGAGACCGAAGGCGAATTCGAGTTCCGTCCGTTTCGGGCCTGGTCGTCGGTCGCGATACTCCTCATCTTCTCGCTGCTGTCGATCCTGGACCGGCAGATCATCTCGCTCCAGGTCGATCCCATTCGCAGGAGCCTTGGTCTGAGCGATACAGAGCTCGGCCTTTTGCAGGGATTCGCCTTCGCCCTGCTTTATGCGTTGGCGGGACTCCCGCTTGGGTGGGCAATAGACCGCTATCCGCGCAAGATCCTGCTCCATGCCGGCATCACGCTCTGGTCCTTAAGCGCTGCGGCAACCGGGGTCGCACGCAGCTTCTGGCAGATGTTTGCCGCCCGAACGAGCGTTGGCATCGGCGAGGCGGTGCTGGCGCCTGCGGCGCTTTCGCTGATCAGCGATCTTTTCCCTAAGGAGCGCGTGGCGACGCCTCTGGGTATCTATTCGGCAGGTTTCTACCTCGGGTCGGGCGCGGCGCTCGCAATTGGTGCCTATGTCGTCAGTCATTTCTCGGGGATGGATCGGATCGTCCTGCCCTTCGCCGGACAGGTCGAACGCTGGCAGGCGGTGTTTATCGTGACCGGTCTTCCGGGCGTGATCATCGCCTTGCTGGCCTATCTTCTTTTCGACCCTCGCAACCCCGGTGCATCTACCGCCAAAGCGGCGACCCAGGTCGGCTTTCTTTCATTTGTGAGGGCGAACCGCACCATTCTTGCGATCTCTTTCTGCGGCTTCGGTCTGTCGAGCTTTGTGGCTTACGCGATCGGCGCCTGGGCTCCGACCTATTATATGCGCGTCCATGGCATGGAAGCGGCAGATATCGGGCCGCGCTACGGGTTCATCCTGGCCCTCGCGGCGCCGGGCGCGATCGCCGGCGGGATCCTCACCGATAGCCTGTTTCGGCGCGGCGAGAAGGGTTCCAACTATGTTGTCGCGGGTCTCGGAACGGTTGCGGCCACGCCTTTCCTCATTTTGGCTTTCAACGCCTCCACCGCGATAAACTCCATGACGCTTCTCGGCATTGGAATGCTCTGTTACGGTTTCACCGCGCCCGGTCCTTATTCGACCTTCAATCGACTGGCACCGCCCGAACTTCGCGGCCGGCTCATGGCTTGCTTCGTGCTGTTTCACGCCTTTGTCGGTGCGGGTCTAGCGCCCGTCGTGGTCGGCCTTGTCACCGATGCCGTCTTCGGCGACGATATGGCGGTGGGCCGTTCGCTGACGATCGTCCTCGGGGTGGCCCTCCCGCTCATGGCGGCGCTGCTCTACATGGCCTGGCGGTCGGAGCGTACCCCGCCCGCTGATGGGGGGACCAACCGCGACGCGGACTCGCCGCTCAGTGCCCATATATGGGCAAATTTTTGAGAATTTGCGAGCCGAGCTGACCGGCGCAGGTTCCTGTCTATGCCGCCGCAGGAGTAGCCTCCTCCTCCCGGATCAGCTTAGCGAGAATCCGCCGCGCCTGCAGCGCCGCGCGATCGCCCTTGTTGATGACCGGATTCATGGCCAGAATATCCCAACGCTCTCCCATGCTAGCCTGCACGGCCTCAATCATCCGCTTGTCCTGGAGAAAGGCATAAGTCTGCGCTTTTGCCCAGAAGGCCAGGATCGACCGGTCGTTGCGGCGGTAAGACTGCGCCGTCCCGTAAAAATAATGCGTGCTCGTGGCCGTCTCCGGGGTGAGACCGTCAAGACTCATAATCTGCAATCCCCGGCTGCGCTCGCCGTTTACCGGCATGACCCCGACATCAAGCATCATGTTGGAACCGGCTTCCCAGTGCATATCCATCCAGAAGTCGATGTCGCCCTGCGCCCAATCGTCGTTCACGATCGCCGCCCACCCGGGCACGAGCGGTGAAGCCGGACTCAACCACTGGTCAACGATCCCGCGGTCGGTGCTTTTCGTATTGTGGATCATGTCCGACGCGCGGTCCGAGCTTCCCAGCACATCGCCATGAATAAAATTGATGTGCGAGAGATCGAACAGATTGTCGAGCAGCAGAAGGTAATTCCCCGCTACGTGCATATATTGGAGGTCCGTATCCCAGTCTGCGTGATCGTAATACCAATAATCGGGTATCGCGGCTTCGTCGGCAAGCGCCGGGTCGCCGGGCCAGAACCAGATCAGACCATGCCGTTCGCAGACGGGATAGCTGCGAACACAGGCGTGCGGCGCGATGGTCTCCCCGGGCTGGGTCGGATTGGCAACGCAGCGGCCCCGGCGATCAAATTCCATTCCGTGATAACCGCATGCTATCGTATCCCTGCCCATACGCCCCATCGACAGCGGAGCAAAGCGGTGCGGGCAGCGATCCTCGAGCGCGGCCACCGCGCCATCGTGGGTGCGAAACAGAACCACAGGTTCATCGAGCAGTCTGCGGGCGAGCGGTTCGAAGCGCGTGACTTCGGGAGCGAGAGCCGAGACGTACCAGCAGTTGCGAAGAAACATGTCTTTAATCCTCTGCAATCGTCTTTAGAAGTTGAACCCAAGTCGCACACCATAGGTGCGCGGCGGTTCGAGATAGGCCGTCGCCGGCCCCGGAATGCCGGCAAAGGCGGTCGCGGCAATTACCGGTTCGTCGGTAATATTCTTGATCCAGGCCCCGAGGTTCCAGCGCCCCGAATTGGCGAAGTAGGTAACGCTCGCGTTGAGCTTCACATAAGGCTTTTGCCGGGTGCCGAGATTGTGAATGAAGTCCGCATAAAACGAACTTTCGTAGCGTCCGTCGCCCTGCAGACGCACATAGCCGCTCGACCCGACATCGATGTCACGCGAATATTCGGCGGCGAGCGTCCAGTCCGCGGCATAGGCTGGCGACAGGCCATTGAAATTCTGGCCGTCAGGGGTTGTGAAGTCCTTGTTGCGAGCATGGTTGTAGGAAACACTCAAGGACAGGAGATCGGCGGTCGTCGGCTTGAATTTGAGGTCGGCCTGAACACCGTAAATCTCGACTTTCTCAGCGTTGAAGATCGGATTGAACAATTTGCTCTGGTCGAACGCCTGGATGTAGAGGTCGCGGTAATCGTAATAATAGGCCTCGAGATTGAGCTGGAGGCGGTCATCGAGAAACCGGTTCTTGAGTCCCGCGGTTATCGAGGACAGTTTGGCGGGCTTTACGAGATTGTCGTTGCCCGGCGTCGCGGGAAACGGGTTGTAAGTCCCGGGCGTATATCCCGTCTGATAGGTGAGATAGGCCATGGTCGAGGCACCAAGGTCGGCCTCCGCGCCGAGCTTGAAATCGAACCGCTTGAACTTGCGGTCGAAGTTGTAGGGCTGCAATGTGAACGAGGTGCCCGTCGCCTCGGCATGATCGGAGCTGTAGCGCCCACCGGCCATGACGCGGAACGTATCGGACGCCGAATAGGTGGCCTGCCCAAAGGCAGCAAAGCCTTCCTTGATACCCTTGTCGTTGTTGAAGAAAATGCCTTCGAAGGGTGTGCCCGGCAGGACTCGCACATCCTGGTCGACCGACATGTGATAATAATAGAGGCCCGCGATCCACTTCAGCCGGTCGGTATCGCCGCTCAACCGCAACTCGTGCGTTGTCTGCTCATATGCCACGTCATAATGGGCCGGAATGCCGCCCAGCCAGTAGCCATAGTCAAGTTTCAGGTCGAGATAGGAGGGAATGTAGGTGAACGTCGTCGTATCACTGAGGGCGATGTTTATCTCTGCCCCGGCCACATAATTGCGATAGTCGAGATCCTCGGCACGAGGCTGGCCGAACGGCGCAAATGCGGCAAGCGTGCCGGTGCGCGTATCGTCCCACGGGTTATCGTGAAGAAAGGCATTTTCGCTATAGGCGCCGGTGGCGGGATCGAAACCCTTGTTCACGAGGTTGGGCGCTGTGCCATCCTTGTCGACGACATAACCCCAAAAATAGATGTTGAAGCCCTTGTCTGCGTCGTAGAGGAGGCCGAGTCGCACCGCGAGATCGTCCTTCGCCTCGGCGCCGGACGTCTGGTAACCACTGGTATGCGTATAATCGACGCCAAGGCGCGCGGCGAGCGTATCGCTGATCGGCACATTGACCACCGCGGTACCATGCCAAAGGTCATAATTGCCCGCTTCGAGAACCCCGGAAAATTCGGCTTCCTGCTTGGGCTTCACGAAACCGACATTCACCGTGCCCCCGACGGCATTCCGGCCGTAAAGCGTGCCCTGCGGGCCGGGTAGCACTTCGATGCGCTCGATATCGAAAAATGGCGCACTCGTTCCCTCGCGCGGAATATAGACGCCATTGAAGTTGAACGAGACGACTTGCTCGACATTGGCGAAGTCGAGGTTCGAGCCGATGCCGCGGAGGAAAACCTGCGTTGATTGCCCTTCCTGCTGGAAGCGCGCCGATGGCACCAGCGCCTGCACGCCGCGCAAGTCGGTAACGCCCTTTTCCACGAGCAGATCGCCGGAGACAGCGGTCACCGCGGCCGCCGTTCGCTGAAGATTTTCCTCGCGCTTGTTCGCCGTGACGACGATATCGCCCAGCCCCGATTCGTCGGTGGCCGCCGCGTCAGTGCTCGCCTCCTGAGCGAAGGCGTTGCCTTGAGCGAGCGCCAACATGCTCGCTGCCACGACAATAAATTTCCGATAAGCCATAGCTTCCTCCTCCCAGTTTCCAGGCCGCCTCCCCTTCGCTGTCGAGGGGAGTTCGGCATCGCGGCTCCAAGCGTCTCGCTGTCGCCAGGTAACCAATCGAGAAACCGGCGCTCCGGTTTTTTCCTCGATTGTGCATTTATATAAATCTATCTTGAAGTCGGCAAGCATATTTATATAAAGGTATGGACGCCGCGTGAGATCAGGACGGCGCAGGAGAGAAATCAGATGGAACAGACGCTCGCGGGCAAGATCATCCTCGTGACAGGGGCGGCAAGCGGCATCGGCCGCGCCAGTGCGCTTCGTATTGCCGAAGCGGGCGCGCATGTCGTCGTTAGCGACATTTCGGAGGAAGGCGCAGCCGTTGCATCGCATATAGCACAGCAAGGCGGCAGCGCGAACTTCATTCGCGCCGATGTCGGATCAGAAGCCGATGTAGCGGGGCTTATCAATGATATTGTGAGCAGTCATGGGCGCATCGACGGAGCGTTCAACAATGCCGGCGTCGTCCAGTGCGGAAAGCAGCTTCACACATTGTCCACCGAGGAGTGGGACCGCGCGATCCGGATCGACTTGAGCGGCGTCTTCTGGTGCATCAAATATCAGGTGATCGCGATGCTCGAGGCGGGGGGCGGCTCGATCGTCAACACGGCCTCATCGCTCGGCGCGGTCGCGATCCCCAACGCGTCCGAATATGTCGCCGCCAAACATGGGGTCATGGGCCTGACGCGCGCGGCTGCGGCGGACTATGGCGCGGCGGGCATCCGCGTGAATGCGATTTTACCTGGCATCATCCAGACGCCCGTGATCGAGGAGCTCAAGCAAAATCCCCAATTTGCCGCTTTCCTGGAAAAGCTGCGCGACCGCCATCCGATCGGACGATTCGGCGAGCCGCGCGAGATCGGCGAGGCGGCTGCCTGGCTTCTGTCGAGCAGCGCATCGTTCGTCAACGGGGCCGGCATCGCGGTCGACGGCGGCTATCTCGCGATCTGAGCGGCATGCGCGCGCGGGCAAGGAGATAGGGCGGCTACTGCCGGACGGCTCCAAAGCCCCGTGCCGCCGCAGCGGTGCGCCCGCTTTCCGCACGTCATCATTGCCGTCCCTGTCAAACGGCGTTCAAACGGGGCTCTGACTCACTTTTGGTGCAAGTGCGTTGATAGTGGCGAGTTTCCCCGAAGGAGGACATCGCCATGCATGGGAGAGGTTTTCGCGAAGCCATTGCGCCAATAGGATTGGTGATCGACAAGGTCGAGTATGCCGCCAATCAGATACTGATCACCGGGCGATCCCGATTTCGAGTTTCGATCTGCCCGAACTGCTGCCGCCCATCTGCGCGTGTCCACAGTCGATATCACCGTACACTCGCCGATCTACCATCTCATGGCCGGCCGGTTCGGATTACTCTTGTCGCCCGGCGTTTTCGTTGCGCCACATCTCGGTGCGCCACGCGTATCTTCGTTGAACGCTTTCCTCCGGATGTGGCTGCAACATTTGCCCGGCGTACGGCCCGCCTGGATTCTATCGTACATCACCTTGGGCTGGCGCTGGGTGGGCGTCCGGCGGCCAGCTTGGCGCGCCGCCTTCTGATGCCGGTCAGCAAGGACACATTGCTTCGAACTGTGCGTCGGCGCTTCAAGGGCGCTCAGGTGAAGCCGACGATCATCGGCATCGACGACTGGGCGTGGAAGCGCGGACAGCGATATGGCACGATCGTCTGTGATCTGGAGCGCCGACAGATTATCGACCTCCTCCCCGATCGTGGCGTCGCCACCGTGGAAGCGTGGCTCAAGGCCCGGCCGGAGATCTGCATTATCTCGCGTGATCGCGGTGGCGGGTACCGCCATGCGGCCGCGCGGGCCTTGCCTGGCGCCCTGCAGATTGCCGATCGCTGGCATTTGATGGAGAATGCCAGCCAGGCGTTCCTCGACGCTGTCCGTAAATCTATGCGCGCCATTCGCCAGGCACTTCAATCCGCCGAACCCGATCCAGAACTCCTCACCTGCGCTGAGCGGCTTCAATACGAAGGCTTCAAGCGGCGTCAGGATGCCGATGATACGATCCGCTCGCTGCTTGGGAAAGGGGCGTCCATCAAGGCGGTTGTTCGCGCGACCGGCTATGCCCGCAAGACCGTACGCCAGGTCGCTCGTGGCGGACGATCCGATATGTTCCGCACCCGGCTTAGCTCTCTCGACCCGTGGCTCGGGACGCTCGATGCCGAATGGCGTTCCGGTTGCCGGAATGGTGCCGAACTCTGGCGGCGGCTCAAAATCATCGGCTTTAACGGAAGCCTGCGTGTCGTTGCAGAATGGGCGACGCGGCGGAGGCGCAACGAGGCAGCTCCGAACAACGTGTCGCGCGTCATTCCATCAGCCCGTGTGATTGCCCGGCTTATGACGATGGCCCGCGATCAACTCTCGAAATCAGAAGCCACGCTTATCGCGACGATTGAAGCCGCCGTGCCGGCGCTCGTCGTCGTTCGAAATCTTGCCGACCGATTCCACCGGATCATCAGGCAACAGAAAGACTTCGAGCTCGCCACATGGATCGACGAAGCCCGGAAAACTCCGCTTCGTTCGTTTGCGAATGGCTTGAGCGACGACTGGAATGCCGTGAAGGCCGCTATCGTGGAGCCCTGGTCCAACGGGCAAACGGAAGGACAGATCACGAAGTTGAAGCTCGTCAAACGCCAGATGTATGGACGCGCCAAGCTCGATTTGCTGCGGGCGAGGCTGATGCCACCTCGCGATCATCCCTCTGTATTGCACCAAAAGTGAGTCAGAGCCCAAACGGGACCCCCGATCGGCGTCGAAGAAGGACCCTCATCCGGATATGATAGGGTTTGTTGAGGTGAGCCTTGCGCTGCGTGCGGCGGAGGGCGGGCGTAGCCCGACCGGAGGCGCACGCAGCGCAAGATAGATTTTTGAAGGCGGCGAAGGTGGCGGTCAGCTGCGGTTTTTGAAGCGCCAGCTATCGTTGCCCGTCTCGACGATATCGCAGTGGTGGGTGACGCGGTCGAGCAGCGCCGTGGTCATCCCTTCGACAAGCTCAGGACAGGCTTGGGATCGCCGAAGAGCGCACGATCGAGGCGCCGCCGGTCCGAGCCCGATCGCGAGCAGGCCACTCGCCGAACGCGAGGTTCGTGGTGATGATGACGCTGGTGCTCATAAAGCTTGCTGATGAGGTGGAACAGCAACTGCCCTCCCGAGCGTGCGAACGGCCGACATCCAAGCTCTTCCAGCACGATGAGGTCGAACCGCGACAGCTGCGCCGCCAGGGTGCCGCCCTTGCCGATCCGGGTCTCCTCTTCGAGGCGTGTCACCACGCTGAAGACGGGCGATCGCTATCATGCCGCCACTTGCATCCGCGATGGGCTGCTGATCGCGATCCTTGCCAGTTGTCCGATCTTACGGCTCGCCAACCTGACGGCCATCGAAATCGTACGGCATCTGCTGTTCGACTGCGACCGTTATCGCCTCTTCTTCACCGAGGAAGAGACCAAGACCGCGCATCCCTATCAGGCGGAGCTGTCACCGGCTCTCAGTCCTTATATTGACATCTGGCTGCGCGATCACCGGCGTAGGCTGCTGGTGCACGGCGATGGCGGCATGACCGACCGGCTCTGGATCAACCGCTGGGGCAAACAGATGGGTGCCTGGCCGATCCCCGCGCAGATCGTGAAACGCACCCACGATGCCTTCGGTCGTCACATCTGGCCGCATCTCGCCCGCAGCATCGCGGCGACCAGCTTGGCCCGGCTGCTGCTCAGCGAGGTGCGTGTGAACGACCGGGAAATCCGCATCAGCGGCTCCAAAGCCGTGCTGGCCCGGAGTGCGGCAGCGGGCGTGGCCAAAACCACGCCGCAGTTCTCTCTTTTGTTCGAGAATGGTGCACCCGACAGGATCCGAACCTGTGACGTTCCCTTGGGTATCCGTGAACCACAGCTGCGGTGGTGAACCGGTGGTGAACTGAGCGCAAATCGAAAGCGGGGGCGAAAATAGAAAGCCCGCAAACCTTTGATTTTGAGATAAAAATTGGAGCGGGCGAAGGGATTCGAACCCTCGACCCCAACCTTGGCAACTTGCCGTTCTACCTTTTCGATACCTTCCGATACTACGCTATGTCCCTATTTTTCCACTATTTGTTGAAAAGCTATTCGACCTATTGTATCCTGCGGCTGTCCCCTTTTTCCGCGAATTTGGAGACACATTGGAGACACGGACGATTTTCGAGGCTGTGTCTCCAACAGGAGGTGCGCATGCCGATAGTGAAGTTGACCAAGCGGGCCATAGACGCCCTCGTTCCGCCAAAAGCGAAACAAGTCATTCTGTGGGATACCGACGTGAAGGGCTTCGGTCTTCGGATCATGGCGTCGGGTATCAAGACCTTTGTCGTCCAGTATCGAAATGCCGAGGGCATCAAGCGTCGTATGAACCTCGGACGATTTGGCGTGCTGACTGTCGACCGGGCTCGCGATCTCGCGAAACTGAAACTGGCTGAGGTCATTGTTGGAGAAGATCCAGCCGACAAGGTCCGCCAGGTTCGCAAGGGTATGACGGTTTCCGAGATGTGCAGCTGGTATCTCGAAGAGGCTCGGGCCGGGAACATTCTCGGCCGGAAGAACGTCCCCATCAAAACATCGTCGCTCGATCTGGATGAGAGCCGTATCCGCACGCATATCGGCCCACTGATCGGCAACCGGATCGTCAAGCATCTGACAATTGCGATCGTCGAGCAGATGCAGACCGACGTAAAGAACGGCAAGACTGCGAAGCCCCGGACGGGAGGCCGTGGGGGAAAGGCAACCGGTGGCCCCGGCGTCGCGGGTCGCTGCGTAGGCACGCTCCAGGCGATCCTCGGGCACGCCAAGCATAAGGGCCTGCTCGAAACCCATCCGACGCTCGGGGCAAAGAAACTCGCCGGAAAGAAAAGAACCCGGCGCCTGAGCGCCGCGGAGATCGAGATGCTCGGAAAGGCAATCGCCTATGCCGAGGCTGGCGGGGAAAACCCGGTCGCCCTCGGCGTGCTGCGCACCTTGCTCCTGACCGGCTATCGCCGTCAGGAAGGCCAAGCGATGCACCGCAGCTGGCTGCGCTCCGATCGCGGCTATGTCATGTTTCCCGATACCAAGGGCGGCGCGCAAATTCGCGCGATTGGGCCCGCCGCAATCCGTGTGCTCGAAGCGCAGGCGGAAATTGTCGGCAACCCGCACTTGTTTCCATCAGCGGTCGGCGAGGGCCCGTTCACTGCGGTCAGCGATTGCCTAAAGCGAGTTTGCGGCTTGGCAGGGATCAAAGGCATCACACCGCATACGCTTCGCCACACCTTCGGAAGTGTTGCCGGCGACCTCGGATTTTCTGAACTCACAATTCGCGCTATGCTCGGCCATGCGTCGCAGAATGTGACGCAGGACTATGTCCATATCGACGAAGCGCTAAAGCTGGCGGTGGAGCGAACATCCAGCGAGATTGAACGATTGCTCGCGCGCGGCGCCGAGAAAATGCAAGCTATGCAACTGGCAGCCTAGATAAATTATGAGCTTCTAGTTGAGGCCGGGGATAGCGGAAGATCGCACGTCTCCCGCCACAGCGGGCCTTCCTCTGGGCGCAAATCGTAGGCGGTCGTTCGCCCTTCGGGGATCACCGCATCGCTCACAGCAGCCGTTGCCACCAACCGACATCGTGCCAAGCATCAAATTTTCGTCCAACCTCGCGATAGATGCCGACCAGCTCGAAGCCCATAGATTCGTGGAGCCCGATACTCGCCTCATTTGGCAGCGCGATGCCGGCAAAGGCAGCGTGATAGCCCAAGCTTGCTGCTGCCGGGAGCAGACGAGAATATAGGGAGCGCGCTATGCCGCTTCGTTGCGCGCCAGGCGCCACATAGACTGTCACGTCGACAGATGTCCGGTAGGCAGCGCGGGTCCGGTGCTCGGAGGCGTAGGCGTAACCGACAACCCGCCGGTCCACTTCGGCCACGAGATAGGGATAGTGCGGCACGATGGCGGCGATGCGCCGTTCAACTTCCATGATGTCGGGCGGCACCTCCTCGAACGAGATCGTCGTGGCGGCTACATAAGGTGCGTAAATTGCCTGAACTGCCGGTGCGTCCTCCATGACTATCTGACGAACATCCATGTTTTCACCGTTTCAGGATAGGAGATTGGACAGACTGGCCTGCCGCCTCCGGGCAATCAAGGCCTTCCGTCCGGCGTCGTGTTGGCGGCGCTACAGCGAAGCAGCCGCTATGTATCGTATTTTTCCGATGGGTCTTGACGCCCCTATACCTATCGGATAATCCCGATGAATGAAGACCGACACCGCCCTTGCCGCGCTCGCTGCGCTGGCACATCCGACCCGTCTCGAAGCCTACCGCTTGCTTGTCCAGCATGAACCCGAAGGGCTTTCGACCGGCCAGCTCGTCGAGGCGTCGGGCCTGACACAAAGTACATTTTCGACCCATCTCGCCGTTTTAGCCAAGGCAGGTCTGGTCAAATCCGAGAAACGTGGACGTCAGTTTATCCAGCGCGCCGAGATCGACACGCTTAAAGGCCTAATGCTCTTCCTCGCAAAGGACTGCTGCCAGGGACGACCCGAGCTTTGCGAACCGCTGCTCGCGGAACTTGCCTGCTGCTGAAGGATCTCACGTGAACGACATCATCATCTACCATAATCCCGATTGCGGAACGTCGCGCAACACGCTGGCGATGATCCGCAACGCCGGCATCGAGCCGCATGTGGTCGAATATCTGAAGACGCCCCCGTCGCGCGCGCTGCTTGAACAGCTGATCGCGCGCGCGGGCATCGCCCCCCGCGCCCTTCTCCGCGAAAAGGGCACGCCCTATGCCGATCTCGATCTCGGCGACCCCGGCCTTGAGGACGACGCCCTCATCGACGCGATGATGGCGCATCCGATCCTGATCAACCGGCCGCTCGTCGTCTCGCCGCTCGGCGTGAAGCTCTGCCGTCCATCGGAAGCGGTGCTCGACCTTATCCCGGCGCGACAGCGCGGCGCCTTCGCCAAGGAAGACGGCGAACAGCTAATCGACGACGCCGGCAATCGCCTCGGCGCCTGAGGAGAGATAAGTTGACGCAACCGAAGCGCGAACGCCTGTCGTTCCTCAACCGCTTTCTGACCTTGTGGATCTTCCTCGCGATGGCGCTGGGCGTGCTGCTCGGCTCGACCTTCGCCGGGCTCCCCGCCGCAATCGACAGCCTCTCCTGGGGTTCGACCAACATCCCGATCGCGATCGGGCTGATCCTGATGATGTATCCGCCGCTCGCGCGTGTCCGCTATGAAGAACTACCGCGGGTGTTCGAGGACAAGCGCGTTCTCGCGATCTCGTTGATCCAGAACTGGATCATCGGTCCGGTGCTGATGTTCGCGCTCGCGGTGATCTTCCTGTCCGACAAGCCCGAATATATGACGGGCCTGATCCTCATCGGCCTCGCGCGCTGTATCGCGATGGTAATCGTGTGGAACCAGCTCGCCAAGGGCGACAATCAATATGTCGCCGCGCTTGTCGCCTTCAACTCGATCTTTCAGATTCTCTTCTTCAGCGTCTATGCCTGGTTCTTCCTGACCGTGCTGCCGCCGCTCTTCGGGCTCGAAAGCAGCGTGATCGACGTCAGCTTCTGGACCGTCGCCGAGGCGGTTCTGATCTATCTCGGCATCCCGTTCCTCGCCGGCTTCCTGACCCGCAAGATACTGGCGGACGCCAAGGGCAACGATTGGTACGAGACGCGCTTCCTGCCCAAGATCGCGCCGATCACGCTCGTCGCGCTGCTTTTCACGATCGTCGCGATGTTCAGTCTCAAGGGAAGCGAGATTGTTACCATTCCGGGCGACGTCGTGCGGATCGCGATCCCGCTGACCATCTATTTCGTGGTCCAGTTCGTCATCAGCTTCTGGATGGGCAAGCTCATCGAAGCCGATTATCCGCGCACGACGGCGGTCGCCTTCACCGCGGCGGGCAATAATTTCGAGCTCGCGATCGCCGTTGCGATCGCCGCCTTCGGCCTCGCATCGCCGGTCGCCTTTGCCGCTGTGATCGGTCCGCTCGTCGAGGTTCCTGTTCTCATTCTGCTGGTCAGCGTCGCCTTCTGGTTCGGGCGCCGTTGGTTTCCGGCCTCTACCCCCGCGAAAGATTGACCATGTCTGCCACAAGCTTCTCCCGCCTGCGCACGCTCCCCGACCCCGATCATCTTCCGGCGCTGCGTCCCGAATATATCCGCTCGCAGCCCGGCCTCGGGCTTGGCCCGCTCGATCCAGCGCCGCGCATCCTCCTGCTCTACGGCAGCTTGCGCGAACGCTCCTATTCGCGGCTCGTGGTCGAGGAGACCGCACGCCTGCTCCAGCTATTCGGCTGCGAAACGCGCATCTTCGATCCGTCGGACCTGCCGCTGCCCGACCTGATCGTCGACGACGATCATCCCGCCGTCGAGGAACTGCGCCAGCATTCGCTTTGGTCCGAAGGTCAGGTCTGGTGCAGCCCCGAGCGCCACGGGCAGATCACCGGCATCATGAAGGCGCAGGTCGATCATCTGCCGCTCGCGTATAAGGGCCTCCGTCCGACGCAAGGACGGACGCTCGCGGTGATGCAGGTCTCGGCGGGCTCGCAGTCGTTCAACAGCGTCAACACGCTCCGCATTCTTGGCCGCTGGATGCGGATGATCACGATTCCCAACCAGTCGAGCGTCGCCAAGGCCTATGCGGAGTTCGACGAGGCGGGCCGCATGCTGCCATCGAGCTATTATGACCGCATCATCGATGTCGCCGAGGAGCTTGTGCGGTTCACTGTGCTCACGCGCGGCCATGCCGATCAGCTTGTCGATCGCTATTCCGAGCGCAAGGATCGCAACGAACCGGTGTTGACCCCGGCGGAGCTTGCCAAAATTCCGGGCGCATCGGCGGCGTAGGCGAAGAAAAAGCCTGACGGCGCGTCGCTGCGCTGTTCGGCCAGTGTCCGTTGCCCCGGGAAGATCGCCCTCATACCTTCTTTCTGTAGAGCGGGTAGGATGATTCGCGCGATTAAGTTGAGTTGGTCGGTTAACCGCTAGCTTCGCCTGTCCGAAAGCCCAATTGCGGCGTCCCGAAATTCATTCACCTACGATTTCTGCCTGGACCGATTTTGGAAATACTTTCCCGGGGTGAAGCCCGTGGCCTGGCGGAACATACGTATGAAATTGCTCGCCGAACCAAATGACAAATCAAGGGCGATATTGGTGATGGGCTCTCCTTCGGCCAAGCGTACCAGAGCCGCCCGAAGTCGCGCCTGCTTTCTGTAGGCAGTGAAAGTCATATTCGCTTCACGCTCGAATGCGCGGGCCAAGGTTCTGCTGGTCGCGCCCAGTTCGTTCGCCCACTGCGATAGGGGTTTGTCATTCCCGGGCTCCCTCGAGAGCGCGGCCTCGATTTTTCTGAGACGCGAGGAATGCAGCTGAGGGACAAAGAGGCGCGGGGCGCTATCGACAGACACTTCTTGGGCAAACAGGATTGCCAAACTGACGCGCCGGGAGCGCGGCCCTGCCGTTTCGAGGGCAAAGATGCACTCGCGCAGAAGGCCACTCACCGCGACGACACCGGGAGCCGCGGGCAGCCGGCTGAGCACGCTCCCGCGGCAGTAAACGCTGAGCATTTCGAAACCCGCCGAGCTTTGCACCCGGTGATTTTCAGCGGAAGGAAGCCAACAGGCTTGATGGGGCGGGACCACCCAGCATCCAGCTTCCGTCTCGAGCATCATCACACCTCGACCAGGATAAATGAGCTGCGCTGCCGGGTGGCTATGCCACATCCCTTTGAACCCCGCTGGGAAGACTGCACGCTCGACTGAAAGAGCGTCGGCCGTGCCTGCGCTATTGGTCATACTGTGTCCGATACTGAACATTTCTTGTCGTCGGAGCACATATACGACGTCGTTTGGATTGCCTACCAGAGCTCATCAGGTGGAGTTGCAAATGTCATTGAAGATGATCCAACGGCAGGAGCCCGAAGAGAGGCCCCGCCCGCACACAGAGTATCGCAAAGAATTCCTGTCCCGTGTGCTTTCCTTCGAGCCTTCGTCGGTACTGGATGTGGGATGCGGCAATGGCGCTTCGATGCAGGCACTCCGGGAGGCCCATGTCGCTCATTGCGTCGGCATAGACCCGGAGGAAGAGGCAGTAGCGGAAGCCCGCGCGATAGGGTTGGACGTTCGGCACGCCCGCGCAGAGGCGCTTCCATTCGCGGACCAGAGCTTTGATGTGGTGACTTTGGAATATGCCGCGCACCATCTGGAGACGCTTCACAGAGGGCTTCAGGAAGCCATCAGGGTGGCCCGGCTCGGTGTCGTTGTGTTGGATTGCTGGTACGACGTGTCGATTCCATCGCAGCTGGCAGCACAGCGATACGACGAGTGGCTGAAGCTAATCGATCGCCGGGTCGGCCTTGTCCACAATTCCTGCCCCCAGCCGGCTGAACTTGCCGCCCCATTTCTCACCGCCGGCTTTAAGCTCGACTATTCCTGCAGACTTCTTCTCGTGCCTCTCTCGGTTCCGCAGATGGAAATATCGGCAAAACAGAGGCTTCACTCTATCCCGGAAGCTTGCGGGTTGCGTGACGATCTGGAGAGGTTGCTAGATGTAGCCCGATTAAATGGTCTTTCGGATGACGGTGCGATAATCTTCTCGGCAACGCGTGGGGATTAGCATGACGACCGACATAATCGACATATTCTATTCCGGGCCCGATGGCTGGCCGCTCTGCGCTGCGCTGGTCGATCCCAATCACCGGCTGTCGACCTCCCACGTCGTTATAATGATGCATGGCGGCGGCCCCGACCACCAGAGCCTGATACCGTTGGCGCGCCGGCTGTGCGACCGGCGTGCGGTAGTGCTGCCCGATATCCGTGGCTATGGCCGGTCCCCTTGCAGCGAAAACGCGAAACATACCTGGACGTCCTACTCTGCCGACGTGATGTCGCTTCTCGATCACCTGAAAGTCGATTCCGCCATCGTCGGCGGCGCGGGACTTGGCGCCACGATCACTTTACGAACCGCACTCGCCCACAAGGAGAGAGTGAGAGCGGCCATTTTGATCAGCGTTGAAGACATCGAAGACGACGAGGCCAAAGCGGCTGAAACGGCATTCATGCGCGAGTTCGCGACGCGCGTCCGCGAGGAAGGGCTTCATGCGGCGTGGGCGCCAATCCTGCCGAATCTCGCGCCGGTCATTCGCGAGATGGTTTACGACGCGATTCCGCGAAGCACTTCCGCCAGCATTGCGGCTGCGGCGGCAATCGGTGAGGACCGCGCCTTCCGCAGCGTCGGCGAACTCGCAGACATAAATATGCCGGCGTTGGTCATTCCAGGAATGGATGAGAGGCATCCCATAGCCCTAGCGAAGCAGCTCGCTCACCTGCTGCCGCACGGCAAGCTTGCTGCGGCAGAAATGTCGGACGCGATAGTGACAACCGAAGATTTTGCGCGATGCTTCGCGCCTGCCATTCGCGAATTCCTGAACGAGCTTTCGGCGCTGCCCACAGCATCCGCATGAAATCAGCCTCCTCGGGTCGCAGTCGCGCCGATGCCGCCGACCCTGTGCCGCAGCCGTATGACTTTGTAAGGCCTATCGGAAATTCATGTCGGAACACTTGGAATTTGGACGGTCTCACCTGTATAGACGGGTGATGGAAATTCCTTTTCGAACAAGCTCAAACGGGATCGACCGATCGCCGGCCGGACATGGCACCCAAGACGCTCCTCCTCGCTATGCCGCGATCAAGCAGAGCATATCGGATGCGGTTCGTAACGGGAGCTTGAAGCCTGGCGATCGCATCCCGTCGGAATCCGAGCTCGTCGAGAAATTTGACGTGTCGCGCATGACCGCAAATCGGGCGCTTCGCGAGTTGCAATCGGCAGGTGTTATCACCCGGCGCGCAGGCAGCGGCTCATTCATCGCCGAGCCGAAACCGATCGGGCACATGATCGAAATCCGAAACATCGCAGATGAAATTCGCGGACGCGGTCACGACTACCGGGCCCGGGTCATCCAGAATAGCGAAGAGAAGGCCGGCGCCGAAACCGCGGCGCTGCTCGAAGTGTCGGTGGGTACGAAAATCTTCCATTCGATCATTGTCCACCATGAGGCCGAGTTTCCGATCCAGCTTGAGGAGCGGTTCGTGCTCGCGTCGGCGGCGCCAGACTATGGCGCGCTCGATTTCACCCAACTCACGCCGAACGAATATCTGACGCGCACCGCCCCGCTCGAGCGGGTCGAGCACCGCGTTTGCGCGACGATGCCCGATGCGCGCACGCGCGGCATGCTCGGCCTGAAGGAGGGGGAGCCTGTCCTGCGGATGACCCGGCGGACCTGGAGCCGCGGGCGCCTGGTGTCGCACGCCTGGCTTTCCCATCCGGGCACGCGCTTCGAGCTTTCGGCCGCCTTTTCGGTCGACGGCTGATACGTCAGGTCGTGCTGGCGGTCACTTGGGGCTTGCGGCGGCGGCGCAGCCAGCGGAAGTCGGCGCGGCTGAAGCTCTTGAACAACAGGTAGAAGCCGGTCCCCGAAAGCCACAGCGCGCCAAAGGCGACGAAGATGATCAGCGGGTGGTTGAAGCTCGACCGGTTGATGTAATCCATATTGTGGAGCATCCAGAAGAAGTCCCAAGTGCGCCAGGTATCGCCGCGCATCACCAGAAAACGCGCGGTGTCGAGCGAAACATAGGCGCTGCTATTCTCGGCATCGGCAAAGTCGACGCGCCACATGGCGCCTTCGAAATCGCGCGATTCGAGGTTCGGCTTTGCGAGCACGCTCACCTTGCGGATCGGCGCCTCGTTCATCATCACCGCGACGTCGCGGGCAAGCGCCGCGTCGACACGAACATCCTCGCCGCTCGTCGCATCGACCAGCCGGACGCCCTTGGCCGAGCGCAGCTCATACACCGGCCGGGCGCCAAGATCGCGCAGGACCACGCCGGTGACGGGTTCACCGCGCGGCAAGGCGGCGACGTCGAAATATTCACCCGCCGGCAAGGGATGCGCGTGGCTCATCCCGCCGCCGTGACCGCCGACCTTGTCCTTGTCGAGCAGCGCCATCACCGAGCCGCTCAAGGCCCAAAGCAGGAACTGGAGCCCGAGAATGAGTCCGACCCATTTGTGGATGCGCCGGAAGAAAAGCGGCGAGAGGCGTATCATCTTCATGCCTTCTTCCTCTTGCGGCGCTTGAAGGACCAGATCAGCAGCCATGCGCCCGTCAGTGCCATGGCAAAGGCGCTCCAGGTCGCGACGCGGAGCAGCGGATTGTTCACGTCGGTGCGCTCGTCATAATCCATGATGTGGAGCATCCACGCGAAGTCGAAGACGCGCCACAGCGCGTGGCGACGCGAGATCAACTCGCCCGTCTGCGGCGACAGGTAGAGCGTCGGGCGGTTCCAGCCTTCGAACTCGACCTGCCAATAGGGCGGTTTGCGCGACTGCATTTCCTGCGGCGCTTTGGTAAGCAGCCGCACCGCAACGATATCGCCGTCGCCGGCATAGATGCGCCGCGCCTGCTCGCGAACCTGGGACTCGGTCAGGAGAGGCAGCGGCGCACCCGAGCGGCCGTCGAACAGGCGCGGCCCGTCGGGCGTTTCAGCGCGCCAGACCGGACGGCCCGAAAAGCGCTGGAGGCGGATTTCGGAGACCCCCGGCGCGGCCGCGACGACCTTCGACGGCGCTGCGAGGCCGTCGAGGTCGAAGGGCTGGGTCACCGGGGAGCGCACCAGATGATCGCCGTGGATGGTGTCGATGTGAACGACCACCATGTAGAAGCCGGTCAATGTCCAGAGCAGCGCCTGGACGCCGACCACCAGCGCCAGCCATTTATGCGTCCGCCGAACAAGCAGCGGCCAACGGATCGCCATCTTCGAATTCCTCAGAAGGCGGTGCGGAAGCCGACATAGAAGCGCCGGCCGAGCAGGTCATAGGTCATCGTATCGGTGTTCGCATCGGTGAAGCTCTGGATATAGGGCGCCTTGCGATCGAACAGATTATCGACTCCGACCTGGAACCGCGTTTTCTCGTCGATCTCAAAAGCGACCTGAAGATTATGATAGAAGACGTTCGGCGTGCTGTAGCCGATTTCTCCGGGCGCGGCGTTGAAGTCGGTCGCCTTGCCGATCCACTGCGTCGACCAGGTCGCGCTGATCCCGTCCTTTTCGGCCGTCAACACGCCATAACCGCGCCACTTCGGATAGCCACCATTACCGCCGCCGATGAAGCCGTCGAAATCGATCGGCGCGCCGCCCGGGAAAGGCAGGACGACATATTTGTTTAGGTAGGTCAGGTTGACGTCGAGCGAGATGTTCACGCTGCCGATGTCGTTGTTGTAGACAAGACCAAGATCGAGGCCATTCATTTCCTCACGCCCGGTGTTGATCGGCTGAGCGGAGAGGAAGGTGACCTCGCCGGTCAGCGGGCTGCGCGTAAAATCTTCGCAGAAAGGATGCGAGAGATTCTGGCTCGCGTAGCATATTCCGAGCTTGGTCGACCCGGGGATTGCACGGATCGCGTCCTTGATCTTGATGTCGAACCAGTCGGCGGTGAGCGAAAGGCCCGGGATGAGCCCCTTCGGGGAGATGACCGTGCCGACTGTCCAGGTCGTCGAACTCTCGGGTTTCAGATTCTCGTTGCCGCCGACCGTCGTCAGGATCGTCGTGCCCAACTGGACATAATTGGCCGGTACGCCCGACGCCTGACAATTGGCGATCAGCGTCGCATTGCCGCTGGTCGCATAGCGCGAGCAGGGATCGGTGGTGGTGAGATTGCCCTCGGATACGCCGCCGAACAGTTCGGGAACGTTGGGGATGCGGAATCCCGTGCCGTAGGTGCCGCGCAGACGGAAGCTGTCGCTGATCATCCAGTCGAGGCTGGCCTTGTAGTTCCAGTCGCTGCCGAACAGGTCATAGTCCGAATAGCGCACCGCTCCGCCCGCCGTCAGCGATTCGAAGAAGGGCTTGCCGGCAAGAATCGGAACCGACAGTTCCAGATAGGCTTCCTTCGCCGTGCTCGTCCCCGAGATCGGATCCTGCTGGTTGGTATTGGCGATGCCGAGCACGGTCAGCGGATCGGGATCGCGCCAGCCCTTCTCCTTGCGGTAGACGACGCCGGCGGCGAACGACACGGGGCCCGCGGGCAGCTTGAAGAGGTCGCCGTTCAGATCCGCGGTGACGGTCGCGAGTTCATTGCCTCCCCGATCGCGCGAGGTGAAGAGGATATAGTCGAGCGCTTGCGGGGTCAGATCGCCGAAGCCCAAATAGTCAGCGCAGGGGATCGACGCGCCCGCGGCGAGGCTGCACTTGCTGGTATCGAGCGTGTTGGCGACGCGCTCGAGATTGGCGATATTTGTCGAACCATCAACCGCGGTGTTGCGGCCGAACGCGCCGGCGACTTCCCAGCCCCAGTTGTTCGACAGCTTGCCGCGCAAACCGAAGGTGCCCTGCCAGGTGTCGGTTTCCTGGAAGAACTGGCGCGGTCCCGGCTCGGCAAGGCGCCGCTGGACTAGGACGATGTTCTGGCCGGTGGGGTTGGTCGGATTGCTTGCCGCGATCGACAGGTTGCGCAGCGTTCCGGGGGTCGCGATCTGGTTCGACTTGCGAAAGGTATAGAGAAATTCGCCAAACGCCTCGATGTTGTCGCTGAGGTCATAGTCGGCGAAGAAGGCCGTGCTGACGCGCTCGACCGGGCTCACCGCGTTGAGGAACGGGTTCGAATTGAAATTATGCTTCGCTGCGCTGTAGGGCTCGAAGAAATTGCCGTTGCCGCCGAGCACCTGGTTGAAGTTGATCTGCTGGCCGTTCGGCAGCACCGCGCGGCCGCCGATCGTCGATGCGCTGTTGACGCAGCTCAGCTGGCCTGGCGTGGTTTCGGCGAGCGAACAGGGCGCGCGCGATGCCATATTGACCGCGCTGGTCTTCTGATAGGTAACAGCGGCCATGAAACCGCCGCGATCGTTCCGGACGCCCCACAGAAGATCGGCGGTGAAGTCCGAGCCGTCGCCCTTTTCGGTGATCCCCTGCCGCACGCTAAGGCCGAGACCTTCATAGTCGGTGCGGGTCACGAGGTTGACCACGCCCGCCATGGCGTCGGCGCCGTAGATCGCCGATGCACCGTCCTTGAGGACATCGGTGCGCGCGAGCGCGGCGACCGGGATCATGTTGAGGTCGGGCGACGAGTTCGCACCCGTGCCACCCGCGACGAGGCGGCGGCCGTTGAGCAGCACGAGGGTGCGCTTGATGCCGAGGCCGCGCAAGTTGACCTGCGCCGTGCCATAACCGTTGTTCGCCCAATAGGCCGAGGTCTGGTTGCCCGCAAAGCCGGCGTTGGCGGGAAGGCGCTGCAGCACCGTTTCTATATTGACGACCCCGGTGTTCTCGATCTGCTCGGCCGACACGACCGTCGCGGGACCGACGCCGGCGAGGTCCTGCCTGCGGATGCGCGATCCGGTCACGACGATGTCCGATCCGTTCGGCGCGTCCTCGGCGGCGGGTGACTGCGGAGCAGTCTCGCTCTGCGCGAACACTGGCGTTGCAAAGGTGGCGACCGCCGCGGCGCTGGCGAGCAAAATTGTCCTGGTCATCATAGCGAAACCCCCTGATGGTTACTTGATTCCCGTCAGAAAGCACCAAATGTATATACAGGTCAATAGCAATTTATTGAATCATATCAATTAGTTATGATGAAAATCGCGGACGCATGATACATATTAAAAACGCATCCGGGCGCTGTACCCCTCACCAAATTTGAAATTTTTTTGCTGGCTCAAGCCTTTTTGCGCAAGGAGGCGGCCGGCTACAGCTGTGGCCTGCTCATGAAATGACAGGATAACTGGGTCGGCGCAACGCGAGACGGCCGATATGAGATCGCTCAGTGCGAAAGTATCTGTTCGAGAAAGGTCCGTGCGCGCTCGCTTTTCGGCGCGGCGAAAAAATCGGCCGGTCTTGCGTCTTCGATGATCTGCCCTTGGTCCATGAAAAGAATGCGATCGGCCGCCTCGCGCGCGAATCCCATTTCGTGCGTTACGCACACCATCGTCCGTCCTTCACCAGCAAGCGCCGTCATCACATCGAGCACCTCCTTGATCATCTCGGGATCGAGTGCCGAAGTCGGCTCGTCGAAGAGGAGAATCCGGGGTTCCATCGCCAGCGCGCGGGCTATAGCCGCCCGCTGCTGCTGCCCGCCCGAAAGCTGCCCCGGATATTTGCCCGCCTGGTCGCCGATCCTCACTTTGTCCAAATAGGATATGGCGCGCGCTTCGGCCTCCGGAAGAGACAGGCCGCCAAGCAGGACCGGCGCCAGGGTGCAATTTTCGAGCACCGTCTTGTGCGGAAACAGATTGAACTGCTGGAAGACCATGCCGACGGCGCGGAGCGCCGCCGCTGCCTCCCGCGACGCCTCTGTTACCTTGACTCCCTCGATCAGAACGGAACCGGAGTCGGGCGCCTCGAGCATGTTCATGCAGCGAATGAGCGTTGATTTGCCGGAGCCCGAAGGCCCGCAGATCACGATCCGCTCGCGCGGGGCGATTTCGAGGTCTATCGCGCGGAGCGCATGATAGGCGCCATAATATTTCTCGACCAGTCGCAAGCTGACGGCTGCGCGGTCCGAACCGTCGGTCATGACGCCTGCCCCGGACCGCGCAACGCCCGTACGCGCGCGAACGCCGCATCAAGGTCCGCGATCAAATCTTGCGGCGCTTCGAGTCCGGCGTGGATACGGATCAGGGCCCCATCGGTCTCGCCATTGGGAAAATCGCGGATTGGGGCAGGCCACGCCGGAACCGCGAGACTTTCGAAACCGCCCCAACTCGACCCCAACTGGAAAAGCGCGAGCTCGTTAAAAAAGGCACTGGTTTCCAGCGGCGTCAGGCGATCGAGCTGAACACCAAATAATCCGGACGCACCGGTGAAATCCCGCTTCCAGATCGCATGACCGGGATCGGCGGGATGGGCCGGATAGCGGACCGCGATCACTTCGGGTTGCTCGACGAACCAGTCGATCAGCGTCGCAGCGGTGCGTTGGTGGCGTTCGAGCCGCGCATCCAGCGTCCTGATGCCCCGGTGGACCAGATAGCAATTGTCGGGACTCGCGCAGTTCCCCCAGCGCGCCGCCGCGTCCTTGAGCTGGCGGTAGACAGCATTGCTGGCGGCCGTCATCGTGCCGAGCAGACAGTCGGAATGTCCGGAGAGATATTTGGTCGCCGAAGCAAGCGAGATATCGACCCCATGGGCCAGGGGCTTGAAGAAGAGCGGAGTCGCCCAGGTATTGTCCAGAGCGGTCAAAATACCCCGGCTGCGCGCGACCGCCGTAATAGCGGGCACGTCGATCATGTCGAATGTCTGCGAGCCCGGGGTCTCCATATAGATGAGCCGTGTGTTGCTGCGGCACAGCCCGGCAATCTCCGCGCCGATATCGGGCCGGAAATATTCTACCTCGACCCCCAAACGTGCGAGCACGTCGGTCAGAAACTTACGTGTCGGCCCATAGACGCAATCCGCAACGAGCAGATGGTCGCCTGCGGCCACGAAAGCCGTGAGAGTGAGCGCGATCGCGCTCGTTCCAGACGAGGTGATGACGGTAGCACAGCCGGCTTCGAGCTCGCTGACGGCTTCGGCGAGCGCAAAGGTCGTTCGCGTACCGTACAGGCCATAGATGACCTCATCGTAGAGGCCTTGATGCCGATCCATATAGGCCTCGACGCTGTCATAGATAATGGTCGATGCCCGATCGACGGGCGGATTGATGAGGCCCCGCTGATCGCGCGGCCGGGGACCGCCGTGCACGGCACGCGTCGGATCCTGCCAGGCGCGACCCTTCGGGTTCACCGGCTCCCCGGGCCACTGTGCGTCGTGATTATCCTGCATAGTTTAGTTTCCGTTCGATCTTCATGCTGAGCCGGGACAGGGAGAAGCAGAGGAGAAAAAAGATTGTCCCGGTAAAGAGATAGGCTTCGGCGAAATAGGGGCGCCATTGCGCCTCGACATAGGAAAGACGGGTCGTCTGCAACAAATCGAAGACCCCGACGATGAGGACGAGGGTTGTATTCTTCACCTCGCTGATCGAGGTGTTGACCAGCCCCGGCACGCTGACTTTCAGGGCCTGCGGCAACAGGATGTGGCGCCGCGCCTGCCACTTGGTGAGACCCAGCGCCTGTGCGGCCTCGGCTTGCCCAACGGGAACCGCCATCAGGCCGCCCCGGATGACCTCGGCCATATAGGCGGCGGTGAAGAGAATAAGCGCGATCTGGACGCGCGGCAGGCTGTCGATCGAGAGATAGGAGGGTACGAACAGCGGGAACAGAACCGCAGCGAGAAAGAGCACGCCGATCAGGGGCGTTCCGCGGACCAACTCGATGAAGGCGACGCTCGGCCAGCGCACGCCGCGCCGCGTGGATCTACGGCCGAATGCGAGGAGTATGGCCAAGGGAAAAGCGCCGACCACCGCGAGGCTCGCGAGCAGCAGTGTGACCGGCAGGCCGCTCCACTTCTCCATCGGCACATAGGAAAGGCCCGCGAATCCGCCGTGCATCAGAAGCACTGCGACCGCGATCGCGCCGAGCCAGGCAAGACCGAGGCGGCTGCGCCAAAATCGCGGGACGAAGGAGATCGCGAGGCATGAAAGCAGCGCGGTTGCGGCGGCGGCGGACCGCCACTGCTCGGCTTCGGGATAGGTCCCAAAGAGAATGAGCCTCGCATTTTCGCGAAGGAACGGCCAACAGGCGCCGCTGGCCAAACGGCACTCGGCCGCGCCTCCGGCGAATGTCGCTTCGAACAACAACCACGAGAATCCCTTGCCGACGAGAGCCGCGGTCAAGGTGAGGATAGCGAAGGTCAGGATCGATTGGCGCCTTCCGCTGACCAGATTGCGCCGCACCCATGTCGGCCAAGCCGCGATCGAGCGCAGCGGAAATGATTCGCGTGTCACCTGGATGCTCCGGCCGGGCTGCCCGGCGACGCTCCAGCCCAACCGGCGAGCATAACGGCCGGTGACGAACGACAAGGACAGCGAAAGCAGGAGGAAGGTGGCGACGATCAGGCCAACGCCTTCGATCGCCTGGCCTGTCTGGCTGATGACGGTATCGACCACGGAGACAAACTCGGGATATCCGATCGCCACCCCCAGGGAGCTGTTCTTGATCGTGTTGAGATGCCAGCTCGTCATCGGCGGTATCGCAATGCGCAGCGCCTGGGGAATCACGATCCGTCCCATCGTTTGCGCGGGCGACAGACCGAGCGCTTTGGCGGCCTCGCTCTGTCCTGCGGGAACCGCGAGGATCGCGCCGCGGAATATCTCGGCCAGATAGGCCGAGGCATAGATCGATAGGCTGGCGACCAGTGTCAGAAACTCGGTGGAGAGCGACAATCCGCCAATGGTTCCGAAGCGCCCCGCCCTCGGCAGATCAAATCCGCCCCACAACATCAGCGGAACCACAGCAATGCCGGCGAGGGCCAGCGCGGTGCGCACGCGAACCCACCTCCGCCGCACGGCAGCGAACAGGATCGCCCAGGCGATGATAGCGATCAGCAGGGCGGGCATAGCCGGATCGGCAAGGGTAAGCGCCGGGACGTGCAATCCTCGATTGTCGAGGTCGAACGCACCGACGGCGCCTGGACCGGGGCCGGGCAGACCGAACAGCAGCACGGCGTACCAGACGAACATCTGGAGCAGCAGCGGAATGTTGCGGACCAGCTCGATATAAAGACCAGAGAGGCTCGCAAGCAGCCAGCTGGAAGACAGGCGCGCCATACAGACCGCGAGGCCGAGGAGGGTCGAGAAGATGATGCCCAGCGCCGCTATCAGAAGCGTGTTGAGCAGCCCCACGGTCAGCGCAGCGGCATAGGAGTCGCCCGGCGCGTAGCTGATCAGCGTTTCACCGATCGCGAAGCCCGCCCGGTCGAACAGGAAGCCGAATCCCGTCCGGATATTCCGGTCCGCCAGATTGTCCGCCAATGTCGCGAACAGGCCGTAGGCGGCCACAAGCCCGCCCGCCAAAAACAGCCAGGGCAGCGCAGCGATCGCGAGCCGTCTCGGCGCCGCGATCATCGCATCGGCAGCGGGTAGATCAGCCCGCCGTCCCGATAGAGCTTATTCTGCCCGCGCTCGACGCCGAGCGGCGTAATGTGCCGGTTGAAGATCTCACCATAATTGCCCGTCGCCTCGATCGCCCGATATGCCCAGTCATCATCGAGGCCGAGTGACTTGCCAAATCCCGGCAAGCCGCCGAGCATCTTGCGAACTTCAGGGTCGCGCGAGGTTATGCGCATGCGCGCCGCATTCGCCCGGGTGACGCCCATTTCCTCAGCCGCGAAGAGCGCGTTCAGCACCCATTTGTTAATCTCGAACCATTGCTCGTCGTCGCTGCGCACGACGGGGCCGACCGGCTCCTTGGTAAGCCGCTCGGGCAGCACCACATAATCGTCCGGACGCGCGGCATCGGCGAGGCGGATCACGGTCAGCGTGAAGGCGTCGGTGGTCATCGCGTCGCAGCGCCCGGCAAAGAAGGCAAGCTTTGCTTCCTCGGGATTCTCGAACACGACCGACTGGAAGCGCAACCCCTTGCGCTCGAAATATTCAGCGGTGTTGAGTTCGGAAGTCGTCCCCTTGGTGATGCAGATCGATGCGCCCTCGAGATCCGCTGGCAGCCGCACGCCCGATCGCCGGGGCACCAAGAAGCTCTGCCCGTCATAATACATGGTGCCGACGAAATTTACCCCGAGGTCGGTATCGCGGGTCAGCGTCCATGTGGTCGTCCGCGAGAGGACATCGGCCTCGCCCGTCTGCACGATCGTGAAGCGCTTGTTCGAGGCGACCGGCATGAAGCGGACCTTGCGGGCATCGCCGAGGACCGCAGCGGCGAGCGCCCGGCAGTAGTCGACGAAGAATCCCTGCCAGCGTCCCCGTTTGTCGAGGTAGGACATGCCAAGCTGACCCGTATGAATGGCGCAGTTAAGCGTTCCGCGCGAGCGAATCCGCGCGAGCGTCGATCCCTTCGCCGCGGCAATCTCGTATCCGCCGGTAGCCGCCGGCTCGCTGTCGCAGCCGGCAAGTAGCACGGCGCTGGCGGCGAGCAGCGCCGGAAGCCAGTGGCGCCGAGCATGCGACCTATTCATGAACAAGGCTTTCGATGCTAGTGCCATAAGAAATAGCTATAGGGAGCAATGTCCGATGAACCTCCGTCACCTCGAAGCCTTCAGGGCCGTGATGCTCTCGGGATCGGTCACCCAGGCCGCGCAGTCGCTTAACCTGTCGCAACCCGCGGTGAGCAAAATGCTTGCCGAGCTCGAGCATCAGCTGGGCTTTCAGCTCTTCCTGCGCTCGCGCGGCAGCGCGCTCACCGTGACGCCGGAAGCCGATGCCTTTTTCTATGAAGTCGAGCGGAGCTTCTCGGGAATTGCGGCCTTGAAACGGGTAGCGGAAGACATCCGCAACATGGCGACCGGCACGCTCCGGATCGCCGCTCTGCCGGCGCTCGCGGTCAGTTTCCTGCCGCGGGTGATCGCCGCCTTTCGCGAGACGCATCCCGGCGTCACCGTCCAGTTGCAAACCCGCAGTTCCTCGACGGTGCGGCAATGGATGGCAAACCAGCAGTTCGACATCGGACTCGCGACGCCGGCGCGCGAATTGCCCGGAATAAGTATGGAGCGCTTCCTGCGCTGCCCGGGCGCCTGCGTTCTCCCTGCCGGTCACCGACTGGCCGCCAAGGACGTCATCCGGCCGGCCGATCTCGAAGGCGAGCCCTTCATTTCGCTCGCGCTCGAGGACGGCGTGCGCCACCGCATTGACCGCATTTTCGAGGACGCGGGCGTTCAGCGCGAGATGGTCATCGAGACCCAATATGCGATGACCATCTGCGCCCTTGTCATGCAGGGCGTCGGATGTTCGATCCTCAACCCCGTGACCGCCGCTGATTACGCCGAGCGGGGCCTTACGGTCCGTGATTTCGCGCCGGAGGTCCATTTCGAATATATGCTCTTCACGCCAAAGTTGAGGCCGATGTCCCAAGTCGCTGCGGCCTTCATCGCGGTGCTCGTATCGCACCGCGACGCGATGTTCGGCTCCGACGCCGGTTGAAGACGCAAGACGCCGCACGGCGGTCACGGCCATCAATCAGAAGGAAGCGGTCGCGCGGACGTACCAGAAACCCCCGTTGAACCCGGTCGGCGCGAAGCGGAGATAACGGATCCCGTTGTTGATCTGGGATTGCCGCGCCTCGACGTCGGGATAATTGTCGAAGATATTCTCGCCGCCGACCGCGAGCTTGAGCATATCGCTGACGCGGTAGGACAGCTCGAGATCGACCAGCAGTTCGGCGCCGCCCGTCTGGTCGGCAGTCGGCGCCGCGCCATAATCGGTCCATTTGCCATAATAGTTGGCGCGCGCGACGAAGCCGAAGCGCTCGCCCGCATAAGTGAAGGACGCATTGCCCTTCCACTTCGGAACAAAGCCCTCAAGTTCAAGCAGCCGCTCACGGTCCGCGGTGATCACCGGCGAGGCCTTAATCACGTCGGTCTTGGTATAATTGCCGTTGAGGCCCAACGTGGCCTTGCCGCCGCCAAGGTCGAAGCCGACTGTCAGCACGGCATCGACGCCTTGGGTGCGGCTGTCGAAGGAGTTGGTGAAGAAGCTCACCTGCTGGAAGGAGTCCCCGCCGGGAATGCCGAGCGCAGCAAGCTGTGCGCGCTGCGCCGGGGTGAGATTGAAATTGCCCGACACCGCGATCCGGTCTTCGACCTTGATGTTGAAATAGTCGAGCGTGAAGGTGATGCGATTGGAAGGCTTTACCACGAGGCCTCCGGCGAAATTGAACGAATTTTCGGGCTTAAGCGGCGTCGCGCCAAAGAATTGCGCCACCGGATTGTTCGGCGCGATAATGCCCGCCGTCAGCGGCGCGCCGGTTACGGAGTCGATGTTGGTCTGGACTTGCGAAGCGTTCGACTGGCCAGGCGTCGGCGCACGAAAGCCGGTGTTGACCGATCCCCGCACCGCGAAAACGTCCGAGAAATCATATCGGCCATTGACCTTCCAGGTGAATTTCGAGCCGAAGTCGGAATAATTCTCGTAGCGGCCCGCGAGACCGAATTGGAGCGCGTCGGTGAGATTGCCTTCAAGCGACGTATAGGCGGCCCAGTTGCTGCGCGCGAACTCACCCGCCTGGATGGGGCTGAAGCCCGGGAACCCGTTAGCGCCGACCGGCAGTCCCACGCGGTTCCCGGTATCGGGATCGATAACCGAGGCGAAGGGTCCGACCTGCCATGATGCGATATCGCCGGCCGTGATCTCATAGGTCTCGCGCCGATACTCGAGACCGCCGGCAAGAGTCAGCGGATCAGAGGTGCCGATCGCGATGGGGTAGGTGAGATCGAGATTGAAAGCGAGTTCGCGCTGCTCGAGCTGCCCCGGCTTGAAGGACGTCGGCGACGCGAGGCCAAGTGACGGATTGACCGTATTGTCGATCCGGTAGGACGCATGATTCTGCCCGTAGGAAGCGCTAAGGTCATAGGTCAGGCCCGAGGAGAATTCACCCTTGAGGCCGGCAGCAAGCGCGGCATCGGTCACTGTCGCGCCGAACTCCGGGGTAAAGCCGCCGGGAAAGAACTGGCGGAAGCTGAATCGCTGTCCGCCCGGCGTATTGGTGAGCGGAATCGAGGTGGAAATGAAACTGGCATTGGGATTGCGGTAGAAGAAGGCCGTCGTGCCGCGGCTCCAGCTGTAATTGCCGAAGGTGTAGAACTCCATCTCGTCCGACAGATCGATGCCCGCGTTGACGAAGATACGCGCCGCCTCGCTCTCGGGATTTCCCCAGCGCTGCGCCGGAACCGGGACATCCTGAACGCCGGCGTCGATAAGCGCCTGCGCGTCGGGACGCTGGATGCCGCGCGATGTCGTGCTGGCGTTCACATACTCGCCGCTGATGTTGACGAAACCCGCATCGGTGAAGGGGAGCCCGACATTGCCCTGGACGAGAAAGTCCTCGCCATCGCCCTTGTAGAATTGACCATAGCGGGCGATCAGCAGGCCGCCCTCGCGGTCGCGGCGCAGACCGAAATTCAGGACGCCCGCGATCGCATCCGACCCATAGAGTGCCGACGCCCCGTCGCGCAGGACCTCGAGCTGGCCGATCGCGATCGACGGGATCGCCGAGAGGTCGGGCCCCTGCGATCCGCGAATATAGGGTACATTGGTGAACTGGACCGTCGCGCCGCGATGGCGCCGCTTGCCGTTCACGAGGACCAGCGTCTGGTCCGGCGGCAGGCCGCGGAGCGAGAAAGGCCGGGTAAACACGGCGCCGTCGTTGCTGACGAGGCGCTGGACGTTGAGCGACGGGACCTCGGTGCGGAGAAGGTCGTTCATATCGGCGGTGCCCTTTTCGAGCAGTTCGGCGCCGGTGATGATGTCGATCGGCTGGGCGGAATCGGCCGCCTTGAGGTCGTTCCGCCGCGTGCCCGTCACGACGATTTCGCCCTGTGTCGTTTCCGCTCGCGGCGCTTCTTCGGCGCTATCCTGTGCGATGGCGGCGCCGGCCGACATGGCTGCCAGGACGGCGATAATCGAGCCACTCGTGCGAAGCAATTTCCTCATGGTCCCCTCCCATTTGCGAAAGCTCTCGGCTTCAATACCGAGCTATCTTCACGGCATCGGCATGACCAGAAATAATCACTACTCATCGCTATAAACGAGATGGTTATTCCATATGGTTATATCTCACTTCCATACGCCAAGGCAGGTTCGAACCGCTCTCACCCCGTCAGCACCGCACGCGAAGACGAACGCGTCGGCGCTTCTGTCGTCCTTTTGTGCAGCGGCTGCCGGGCATGGCGATACCAAACAAATCGCGAAGCTTGCCCAAGCAGCGGGGCGACATGCCGTATCGGCACATGCCCTCTTACATTTTGTCCACATCATGCCCGGCATGGGGATCGGTCTCGGGTTCAACAGGTTTGGGCGCGTCCGGCACGACCTTTGCCCGCGGCGGCACAGTCGCTTTCGCGGCGGGTTCCTGCTTGGGCCGGGCTTTCTCCGGAGGCCTTGCCTTTTGGGTCGCTATCGCCGGGTCGGATGCGGTTGACGTCTCTTCCGCGACAGGCGCGGGCTCGACCATGGCCGGGGTCTGAGTGGCAGGGACCTCGCTCGGTTCCGGTGTGGCGTCGCTCTCCTGCGCCGGTTCGGCGCCGCATCCCGCGAGAGCAAGCATCAGCGCGGTGATAGCCGCTAGGGGAATGAATCTCGTCATATCTGTCTCCTTATCTTGCCGGCAGGTCATGCGCGGAATTCAGAAATCTCGCCGTCGCCGCTGAACTGCATCACTTCGAATGCGTCCACGCTTCCATCTGGCATTTCCATCCCCGGAGACCCGCGCGGCATGCCGGGCACGGCGATTCCGCGAATGTCGCGTGGTTTGTCGCGGAGGAGTTTCGCCACATGCCGCATCGGCACATGACCCTCGATCGCATAGCCGCCGATAACGGCCGTGTGGCACGACGCCAGTCGCGCCGGCACGCCATATCGGACCTTGACGGCAGCCATGTCGGCGCGGTCCTCGACGACCACCCGATAGTCAGCTTTGCGCGCAATGTCCGCCCAGGCTTCGCAGCAACCGCATTCGGGATCGCGATAGACGAGCATCTGCCTCGCATTCGCCGTATCGACGCGCGGCGCCCGGGCGGCGTCTTTCTCGCCGGTCGCACTTGGTCCCGACGAAGGTTTGCAAGCCGCAAGCGCCATCCCCGATCCAGCCGCAACCAGACCGAGAAGATGGCGTCGGGTCATCGGGCTTGTCATGTCATTTCCTCGCGAGAATGGTCTTCATCTGTTCGATTTCGGCTGCCTGTCCCGCGATGATGCCACGGCAGAGCTCGCGTATTTCGGCGTCCTTGAGCGATGCCTGTTCGCACATGAGAATGGCGCCCGAATGGTGCGGGATCATCGAACGCAAGAAGGCCGTGTCACCGATCGTCGTCTGCGTCCGGATGAGCGCAAAGCTCCCGAAGAAGGCGACCGCCGATCCCAGCAACAGGACCGCGTTGAGACGCTTCGACGGAAACATGTCGCGCATCGCGACGATCATCAGCACGACCATCGGCGAGACCATCATCAGCGTCATGTAGAGCATGTTGAGATTGTTGTAGAAGCTCGAGAGGCGGTCGATCATGACGAACATCACGAGATACATGATGATCCCGCTGACGATCGTCTGCAGCGCAAGGCTGCGATAGGCTGGTTTCACGGCATTTCTCCTCAACCTGTCGCCACCCCGCGAAACTTCTAGAACCAGGCCCGCACCCCCATCACGAAGCTGACACCATTGGTGTCCTCGCCCGCTGCCCGCGCGAAGCGCGCGGTGTCGCCGACCTTGCGTGCCCATTCGACACCCACATAAGGCGCGAACTCCTTCACGACTTCGTAGCGAAGGCGAAGCCCGAGTTCGACGTCCGAGAGGCCTGAGCCGATGCCGGTCTCGGGCACGTCCTGCAGCGCGAAATTGACCTCCGCCATAGGCTGGAGGATCAGTTTTTGGGTGATGCGCTGGTCGTAATAGCCTTCAAGCCGGGCGAGCAGGTCGCCCTTGTTCGAAAGGAACAGCGCGCCCTCGACTTCGAACCAATAGGGTGCGAGCCCCTCGAAGCCGATGGTCGCATAGGTGCGGTCGGGGCCGGGTCCGAGATCCTGCCTGATCCCTGCCTGCGCGTTGAAATAGGGGCCGATCGCCCGGCTGTAGAGTGCCTGCACCTCGGCGCCCTCGATGCCTTCGCCGAAAACGCCCTCGCCTTCGCTCTTGAGCGTCAGCCGGTTGATGTCGCCGCCATACCAGGCCTCTCCGTCCCAACGGAACCCGTCACGGCCCTTGCGCGCCTGATATTCGGCGAGATTGAAGCTGATAAAGGCGATGGTCTGAGCGCCATTTTCCTTCATCATGTCGTGGCGCGAGTGGTCCATTTCGGCTTTGGGGTAGATGCGATCGGCGTACCAGTCGCCCGGGGGCGCCGGCGCGGTGGCATCGCCCGGCGGCAGGTCGGTGCCGCTCTTTCCGGTCGTGCCCTCGATTCCCCCCATGGCATCCGCGGGTGCTGTTTTCGGTGTGCAGTGGCCCATCTTGGCGTGCTCGGGCGGACAATCCGGATCGGCCGCCGGGACCATGTCATGATCCATAGCTCCCTTATCGGGTTCTTTCTTGTCGGGAGCATCCGCCTCCGGCGTGCAATGGCCCATCGCCGCATGCTCGGGCGAGCATTCCGACGCCCGCGACTCCATGTCCATGCCCTGCATGCTGCCCTGATCCATCTGCTCCATCGGCTTTTCGGCGGGCGCTTCAGGCGCGGGCTGCGCTACCGGGGCAGGGGCCGGGCTGGTTGCGGGAGCAGGCGTCGAGCCGTGCATCGAATGATCCATCGACTGGGCTGCGGCGGGGACTGTGAAAGCGAGCGGCGCGATGCTCGAAAGAAGGAGCGCGATGCGGGTCATTGCATGTCTCCCTTCGGGCGAACGCTGACGACGCGCATCATCCCGGCGTGCATATGGTAGAGAAGGTGACAGTGGAACGCCCAATCACCGACCGCGTCGGCGGTGAAATCGAAGGTCGCGATTCCCCCGGGCTGGACAAGTACGGTGTGCTTGCGCGGCGAACGGTCGCCCTTGCCCGTCACCAGTTCGAAGAAATGACCATGCAGATGGATGGGGTGGCTCATCATCGAATCATTGATGAGCTTGATCCGCACCCGCTCGCCTTCGATGAAGGGAATAGGCTCATGATGGTCGGACATCTTCACGCCATCGAACGACCACATGAAGCGTTCCATATTGCCGGTCAGATGGATGTCGAGCGACCGCTCGGCGGCGCGCACGTCGGGATTGCGTTCGAGCGCCACAAGATCGTGGTAGGTCAGCACCTTGTGCCCGACATCCTCGAGCCCCTGCCCCGGCTCGCCCATGCGATCGACCGGCATAGGCGAGATCGTCTGGACGCTGGGGTCACGCTTGACCTGCGGCGCAACGCTGAAGTCGCGCATGCTGTGCTGCATGCCACCCGATCCATGATCCATGCCCGCCATCGAGCCGGCTTCGCCCGCGGGCGTGCAATGGCCCATCTTGGCATGTTCGGGAGAGCAGGAGGGGTCGCCCGCCGGCATGGGCATGGCGCCCATGTCTTCGCCGCCTGAATGGTCCATGCCGGCCATCGAGCCGCCCGACATATCCATATCGCCCATCCCCATGTCCTTCATGGTGGCGAGCGGCCGTTCGCGGAGCGGCGGAACCTCGGCGACCATGCCGGCGCGCGGCGCGAGCGTCGCACGCCCCATGCCCGACCGGTCGTTCGCCTCGGCGACCAGCGTGTAGGCGCGGTCCTCCACCGGGGTCACGACGACGTCGTAGGTTTCGGCAACGGCAATCTGGAATTCGTCGATCTCGGTCGGCACGACATTGAGCCCGTCGGCCTGCACGACGGTCATCCGAAGGCCCGGAATGCGGACATTGAAGATCGTCATCGCCGAGGCATTGACGATGCGTAGCCGCACACGCTCGCCCGGGTTGAACAGCGCGGTCCAATTGTCGCGCGGGCCGTGGCCATTGACGAGGAAGGTGTATGTGGATCCGTTGACATCCGCGACGTCGGTCGGGTCCATCCGCATCGCGCCCCATTCGACGCGTTCCTTCAGCGACTGGTCCTTGCCCGCGAGCAACCCCGACAGAGTCTGGCGCTGCATATTGAAATGGCCGGGATTGACCTTGAGCTTGCGGAAGATCGCCTCGGGCGAAATCTGGCTGTGGTCCGACAGCACCACAACATGCTCACGGTCGTAACCGATCGGGTCGCCGCCGGCGGGGTCGATGACGATCGGCCCGTAGTGGCCGAGTTGCTCCTGAAGCCCCGAATGGCTGTGATACCAATAGGTGCCCGACTGAACGACCGGGAATTCATAAACGAATTTGGAGCGCGGCCTGATGCCGGGAAAACTGACGCCGGGTACGCCGTCCATCTGAAAGGGCAGGATCAGGCCGTGCCAGTGGATCGAGCTGTCTTCGTCAAGATCGTTGACGACGGTGAGGCGTGCGGTCTGTCCTTCCTTCAGCCGGACAAGCGGCGCCGGCACCGTGCCGTTGATCCCGATGGCACGACTGAGCCTGCCGTCGATCCGCATCGTCTGCCGCGCAATGCGCAGGGTGATGTCGTTGCCGGATACGGTGGGCAAGGGCGCGGTGATCCCCGACGAGACCGGCTGTGCCCAGGCCGGGAACCATGCGGCCATCGCCGCGGCCGCGCCGCCGCCTAAAGCTCCACTGACGAACCGACGCCTTTCCATCTGCATATTCTTTCCGACCGTTGCTGACTGTTCCTAAAGCCATACGCAGGCGAGACGGTCGCCCCTCAATAAAAATGCCACGATGAGGGGCCACCGCCTGAATGAGCGGTCCAAATATCAACCCCGCGCATTCGCGGATGTTCCGGCGAGCAATTCCCTGAGCTTGGTGCGCGCACGGTAGAGGCGGGTCTCGACGGTCTTCTCGCTGACCCGCAGAATCACTGCGGTTTCAGCTTGGCTCACATCATCGACACCGCGGAGAAGAAGTACCTCGCGTAAATTCTGCGGCAGCAGATCAATCGCCCCGCGAACTCTCGCAAGCTCGCGCTTGTCGGTCGCCTCGGAATCGGGTGTGGGGCCATCGCTCGCCACATGCTGCGCGCTTTCGAGCGGAAGCGCGCGGGAGAAAAAGGCACGCACCTTCCGTCGGCGAGCCCAGTCGCGACATTTGTTGAGCGCGATGCGGGCAATCCACGTCCGGAACGATCGATCGCCATCATAGCGATCGAGCGCCGAGAAGCCGGCTACGAAGCTTTCCTGCGTCAGGTCCATCGCCTCGTCGGCATCGCCGATCTGCTTGACGATGAGCCGATAGACGCCTGTCTTGTACCGGCGCAACAATTCGCGACAGGCTTCCTCGCGGTGCGCGCGGGCGAGAATCGCCAGTTCCTGGTCGCTACACTGCGATAGGTCGGCGGTCACCGCGCATCGGCGGTCAGCGCCTTGACCACGCTCTTGTCGAACATTTCCGCCTGATCGGGGGACAGGACCCCGCGCATCGCGAAAAGATGCTGGAGCGTTTCCTTCTGCAAAGTCCCCATCACCTCATGGGTATGGTCAATCGCCTCGGTGACGCGCGGCCCATAGCCATGTTCGGCTTCGATCGCCTGCGCGAGACGGACATTGGCGGCGCGCATCTCGAGCTCGAGCGCCCGGCGGCGCCCTGCGAAGTCGGCCTCGATGCGCTCAAGCTTCGCTTGCTGCTCCGTCGTCATATCGAGTTTGCCGTGGAGAAGCGCATGAAGTTCGGTTTCGCTCGCTCTGGGCGCGTCCGATACGATGCGCCCGACGAATACGCCGGCGATGGCAGCGGCGAATGCAATGAGACCCACGAGCAATAGGCGGCGCGACGGCATCGCTACTGCGTTCCCAGCAAGGTGGAGGGTGCCAACGCGCTAGGCGGACCGAACGGGGTTAGGGGGCTCGCCGCGACCGCTGGCTGGGAGACCGCGCTGCCCACGATAATGCCGCCACCGAGCGAGACAAAGGCCGCCAACGCCATCAGGCGGCGCGTCGCCAACGCTTCGCGCCCGCGGATCGCCAATGCGCCCATGATGCGATCGTCCAGCGCGTCGAGCGCTGCAGGCAGATCGATCCTGTCCAAAATGCGAAGCTCCTCATCCATCGATCGTCTCTTCAAACCTTTCCATCAATGTACATACGCGCCGAAGCGCTCCACCCCTCACAACAGAATATTATCCCAGAATATTTGAGGGCCATGCCGACATGCTGCGTATTAGCAGGACAGACACGCAATTGGAGGTGGTTATGTTCAAGTCTCTTCTCCCCTCAGCAGCGGCGGCTTTCGCCCTGCTCCTCATGCCGGCCGCGGCGAGCGCGCACACCAAGCTCATCGGCTCGACGCCGGCCGCCAATTCGACCGTTTCGAAGGTCACGTCGGTCAATCTCAAGTTCAACGAAAAGGTGGTCGCCTCGACCCTCAAGACCGAGCTTGTCATGACCGGAATGCCCGGCATGGCCAATCATGCGCCGATGAAGGTGCCTTACTCGTCGATGATGGGCAAAGACGGCAAGTCGGCGACGCTCATGCTCAAGCGGCCGCTGACGCCCGGGACCTACAAGGTCAAATGGTCGGCGGCGGGTGCCGACACCCACCGCATGGGCAGCGAATTCAGCTTCACCGTCAAGTAAGACGGTGGGCGATCCCGTCCTGATCGGCATCAGGTTCGCGCTCTATGCGGACCTGATGCTTGTTGCCGGTCTCGCTGCGTTCCCGCTTTATGCGCTGACACGAAGCGAACGCCTTGGGCCGCAACCGATGGCCGCGATCTGGCGCGCCGAGCGATGGCTCTGTGCCGCCGGTCTGCTTCTTTCCGCTCTCGGGATGGGCGTGCTCGCGGCTTCGATGCAGGGCGTGGGCCTATTATCTCTGGAGTTTCAGCCCTTCTGGGATCTCGTTCGTGAGACAGATGTCGGGTGGGGCTGGATCTACCGGAGCGCTGCGCATTTGCTCGCGCTGGCGGCGGCCATCTGGATGACCCGGTGGCCGACAACGGCGGCGGCCATAGTCGCGGCCGCCGGCTCGGTTGCCGTCGCAACGCTGGTATGGTCCGGCCATGCGGGCGCGACCGAAGGCACTGCGGGCACCGTCCACCGGATCAGCGACATATTGCATATGATCGCAGCCGCCGTCTGGGTCGGCGCGATCGGCGCCTTCCTTCTGCTGATTTCGCCGCAGCGCATCCGCGAAATACCGGGCGGACTGAGCATTACCGCGCGGAGCCTCGAGCAATTTTCGCTCGTCGGCACGATCTGCGTCCTCGTCATCGCCGCGACCGGCCTCATCAACAGCCAGTTGATCGTCGGCGTCGATAATGTTGGCCGGTCTCTTGGCTCCCCCTATGGACAATTGCTCCTTGCCAAGCTCGCGCTGTTCGCACTGATGCTTGCGCTCGCAGCGGCCAACCGCTGGCGGCTGACACCTGGTCTTGCGGCGGCCATCGCCAACGCCGATACCGAAAGCGTCGATGCCGATCCCGACCGGGCGATCGCGGCCATGCGCAAGAGCTTGGTCCTCGAAGCAGCGGCAGCACTTTCCATACTCGCGCTGGTCGCCTGGTTCGGCACGCTCGAACCTTTCCCGGTTTGACCCCCAACAACGTTTCCTGGACCGGTTCGATCATGCTCGGGACCGGCTGGGCGTTGATCGATGCGCGCATTGGAAGCAGCCGTCCCCATAACCATCTGGCGCATCAGATCAGCCTCGCTGTCGAGTGCGATCTGGAGATTTCCGGCGACGCCGACATCACGGTGCCGACCGGGCATGCGGTCGCCATACCCTCGCATGTGCGCCACCGCCTGGGACCCGAGGGTGCCGTCGTGCGATCTTTCTATCTCGATCCGCTATTTCGCGCCGATGCGCGCCTATCCGCCGGATCGGCACCCGTGCTGCTGGCGCCGGCGGAAACGGCCGGCCTCGGCGGGATCGCAGGCGCCGCGGATGCGAAGCGCTGGGCGTCCGACTATCTCGCCCGGTCGCAGGCGAATCCGGTAGATGCACGCCTGTCCTTAGCGCTCGCGGACCGCGGCGATGTGTCGACCGCGCGCGCTCTTGCCGATGTCGCCTGCCTCTCGCCCTCGCGCCTTCGTGAAATCGTCAGCCGGGACTTTGGCGTACCTCCAGCGAAATTGCTGCAATGGCTCCAGCTCCAGCGGGCGATGCGAGCGCTGGTCGGCGGCGGGGGCCTCGCCGACGCGGCTGCGGCGGGAGGCTTTGCCGATCAATCGCACTTCACGCGTCGCTGCGCCCAATGGCTCGGGGTGACGCCCTCTGCCGGCCTCGTGGGTTTCGCATTCGAAATCGTGCCCTGAGCAAGTCCCGCGTCGAGTCGCCTTGTTCCGGCGAAACGTTCAAGACGGTGTCCTTGCCTGACCCTATTCGGCTTCTCGAGGCCGGTACGCAATCGCAATCCCCGCGGCAGGCTAAAAGCCCAAAAGGAAACGGACCATGCCCGAAAGGAAACCCTCGCCGCGTTCCTACACGCCGGCGGCAGGCTATCACGTACTTACACCCCTTTATGATTTCGGCTTGGCCGTGACGACGCGCGAGCGCGTGTGGCGCGACCGCCTCGTTTACCACATGGCTCTCACCGAGGGCGAGGTCATTCTCGACATTGGTTCGGGTACGGGCAATCTCGCGCTGGCGATCGCACGCCATAGCCAAGGTGTGCGCTACCTAGGCATAGATCCCGATGAAGCCGCGACACGAATTGCCCGGGCCAAGACCGCGCAGCTTGTTCCGGCGCCGGAATTTCTCGTCGGTTTCCTCTCGGCTTCTACCGTCGCCCACTGGCCGGCACCGGCAAAGATCGCGATCTGTCTGGTCTTGCACCAGGTGGGGCTGACAGAGAAGGCACGCCTGTTGCGCGAGGCTTGGCACAAGCTCGCTCCCGGCGGCGAGCTTTATGTCGCCGATTATGGAGAGCAGCGCAGCCGCTTCATGCGTTTGCTGTTTCGACTGACGGTGCAGCAACTCGATGGCGTCCACGATACACAGCCCAACGCCGACGGGATGCTGCCAGTCCTGATGCGGGAGGCAGGTTTTGGAGATATTCGCGAGATCGAGACCTTTCCGACGCCGACCGGCACGATCGCTATCCTGCGAGCGGGCAAGTCCGACGCCTGATCGGGTATGCAAGAAAATCCGAGGGGCGGGGGCCTTTCTTGCGTATCGATAGAAGCGGCCCCATTTTGTGCCGCGAAGAGACGGCGTCGGTAGGGAGCGAACCCGATCGCAGCGCGGGTGCGCGTCCCCGCCGAAGGGCACGCTTTAGCGACAGGAGCGGTGACGATGCACGATCATCAGGATGCAGACAAAGGCAGCGGGAGCACGACCGATCCGGTCTGTGGCATGGCGGTCGACCCGGCCACCACGCCGCACAGCGCGACGCACGGCCGCGAGCATCATTATTTTTGCAGCGCAGGCTGCCTCGCCAAATTCGAGGCCGATCCCGATCGCTATACCGAAAAACGCGAGCCGACCGCAGCCAATCCATCCGAGGGCGCCATCTGGACCTGTCCGATGCACCCCGAAATTCAGCGTCCGGGACCCGGAAGCTGCCCGATTTGCGGCATGGCACTTGAGCCCGTCATGCCGACCGCATCGGACGGTCCCAGCGAAGAATATCGAGACATGCGCCGCCGCTTCTGGGTCGGGCTGCTTCTCGCCCTTCCCGTGGTCGCGCTCGAGATGGGCGGCCATATGACGGGCCTCCATCAATATGTCGGCCGCCAGACGAGCAACTGGATCCAAATGTTGCTTGCGACGCCCGTCGTGCTGTGGGCGGGCTGGCCCTTCTTCGAGCGCGCCTGGCTCTCGATCCGCAACAAGAGCCTCAACATGTTCACCCTCATCGCGATGGGGACAGGCGTCGCGTGGGGCTACAGCATGATCGCCGCGATCACGCCGCAGATATTCCCCGCCGCCTTCCGCGCCGCCGACGGCTCGGTCGCGGTCTATTTCGAGGCCGCGGCGGTCATCACGGTGCTGGTACTGCTCGGACAGGTGCTCGAACTGCGGGCGCGCGAGACGACAAGCGGTGCGATCCGCGCGCTTCTCGACCTGACGCCAAAGCTCGCAAGGCGCGTCCGCAGCGACGGAAGCGACGAGGAGATCGCACTCGACGCGGTCGTGGTCGGCGACGTGCTGCGGATCCGCCCGGGCGAAAAGGTCCCGGTCGACGGGATCGTCCTCGAAGGCCGCGGCACGGTCGATGAGTCGATGGTCACTGGCGAGTCGATGCCGGTGACCAAAGAGGCCGGCGCCGCCCTCATCGGCGGGACGATCAATCAGACCGGCGGCTTGCTCATGCGCAGCGAGAAGGTCGGGAGCGACACGATGCTCGCCCGTATCGTGCAAATGGTCGCCGACGCACAGCGCAGCCGGGCGCCGATCCAGCGCCTCGCCGATACCGTTTCGGGCTGGTTCGTGCCCGGCGTCATCGTCGTCGCTGGGGCCGCTTTCCTCGTCTGGTCCCTCCTCGGTCCCGCGCCCGCCATGGCTTATGGCCTGATCGCCGCGGTCTCGGTGCTGATCATCGCCTGTCCCTGCGCGCTCGGCCTTGCGACGCCGATGTCGATCATGGTCGGCGTCGGCCGCGGCGCTGAGGCCGGCGTGCTGATCAAGAATGCCGAGGCGCTCGAGCGGATGGAGAAGGTCGACACGCTCGTCGTCGACAAGACCGGCACCCTCACCGAAGGCAAGCCGTCGGTGGTCGCCATCGAAGTCGCGGACGGGTTCGAGGAGAATGACCTGCTCCGGATTGCCGCGAGCCTCGAACGCAGCAGCGAGCATCCGCTCGCGGCGGCGATCGTCAAAGCGGCCGAGGATCGCGGGCTCGCGCTCGTCGAGCCATCGGGGGTCGACCAGCCGGTCGGCAAGGGCATTGTCGGGGTCGTCGATGATAAGGCGATCGTTCTGGGCAATGCCGGCTTCCTCGAAGAATATGACATCGATTTGGGCGCGCTTGCGGAGGCGGCAGACCGCCTTCGCGCGGATGGCGCGACTGCGATCTACATTGCGGTCAATGGTAAAGCAGCCGGCGTCATCGCCATCGCAGATCCGGTCAAAGAGACAACCGGCCAGGCGCTCGCGGCGCTACGCGAGGCCGGAATCAAGGTCATCATGCTCACCGGAGACAATCGCGTGACCGCCGAGGCGATCGCGCGGCGTCTCGGCATCGATGACGTCGAGGCCGACGTCCTTCCCGACCAGAAGAGCATGGTTGTCCAGCGGCTGCGCGAGCAAGGCCGGATCGTCGCCATGGCGGGTGACGGGGTCAATGACGCGCCGGCGCTGGCGGCCGCCGACGTCGGCATCGCGATGGGCTCGGGAACCGATGTCGCCATCGAAAGCGCAGGTGTGACGCTGCTGCGCGGCGACCTTCTGGGCATTGTCCGGGCGCGGCACCTCAGCCACGCGACAATGGGAAACATCCGCCAGAATCTCTTCTTCGCCTTCGCCTATAATGTCGCGGGCATTCCGGTGGCGGCGGGCGTGCTTTATCCGGTCTTCGGGCTGCTCCTGTCTCCGATCATCGCCGCCGCTGCGATGGCACTGTCCTCGGTGAGCGTGATCGCCAATTCGCTGCGGCTGCGGTTCGTGAAAATCTGATCGAAACATCGCGGCGGGCGCGCATCGCGGCCGCCGCACGGAAAGGGAGAATGAGGATGAGATGTATCACATCTGCGGCGATCGGCCTCGCGCTGGTCATGGCGGTTCCCGTCGACGCGGCCCCGGCCCCGGATTATCAAGCGGCGAGTGCGACGCTGGCGCAATATAAGCAGGCGATCGAGAGCCGCGATCTGTCGGGGGTCGATGCGCTGTTCGCGCCCGACGCCCAGATATTCGAGTCGGGCGGCATCGAAGGGAATTTCGCGCATTATCGCGACCATCATCTTGCGCCCGAACTCAAGGCGTTCAAGTCCTTCGCCTTCCGCGACTACAAAGTTTCGGTCCGGGGCGAAGGGGACGTCGCGATCGCAACCGAGACCTATTCCTACACGATCGTCCTTCCGAGCGGCGAGACTGTCGCGCGCGATGGCGTTACAACAAGCGTCCTCAAATGGACCGACGGCAAATGGCAGATCATCAACCTCCACAGTTCATCCCGCAAACCGAAGGCTTGAGCGACCATAGTTGGCGCCGCCGGTCCGGCCGATGGACCGGCGCCTCATGCCCAAAAATCTGTTTGACGATGATTTCAGTAAGGATCATGCTTTCGTCATGAAGCGCTGCTTCTCCCTCCTTCTCCTCTTTGGAGCCCTGCTGGGTCTCCTGGCCCAGGAAGCTGCGTTCGCTTCCGCGCCGGCGATGCCGATGCAGGGCACGGAGATCGCCGCCCCGGTGATGAGCGACGAGTGCGCGGAGATGATGGGGATCGACAGGTTGCAAGACGAGGGGCCTTGTCAGGGGCTCACTCTCGACTGCATCGCCAAGATGGGCTGCGCGCTGCCGCCTGCCGTCGTATCGGCGGCCATACCGCTCACGGTCGAAGCTCATATCCCCGGTTTGCTCGATCCGCTTCCCGTCCGGCGGCTGAATGGCCGGACAATTGGCCCAGAACCCGATCCACCCCTACTTCTCGGCTGAATTGCGCGATGCGCGCCGGCCCGTTCCGGCGTGCATCTTCGAGCTTTTCAACTGAGGAATTCGACATGAAGACGATATTTGCCGTTGCCGCGCTCGCGGCAGCAACGCTTGCCGCCCCCGTTCTCGCACAAGAGGCGTCCGGCGGCCATTATGAATGGCAGACCCGCCAGGTGCCCGGACCGAACAAGGCCAACACGACCTCGCGGGTTCGGGTCTGGGTCAAGGACAGGCCGGCTCAAATGGCCGACTGCAACTGCGACATGATGAAGTCCAATCCGGCCGACTGTATGAAGAAGATGGCCGGCGACCACATGGCGCATCCCGGAGCGTAAAGCTCTCCGCCCCCGGCGCCATTGCGCCGGGGGCGGTCCTGCCCGGTCCACAAAAGGGGGACATCATGCGCTTATTCCTAGCGGCAGCTCTGCTTGCGCTGCCGACGGCCCTTCGCGCCGCACCCATATCGTTCGACGAAGCACTTCGGCTTGCCGAAATCCGTGCACCCGAATTGCGCGCCCGCGAAGCGAGCGTCGACGCGGCCACATCCGCGGCCATCGCGGCCGACCGCTTGCCCGACCCCAAGCTCGATCTTGCGATCAAGGATCTCCCGGTGACCGGCCCTGACGCGGGCCGGTTCAACCGCGATGACTTCACGATGCAGGTCATCGGCATAAGCCAGGAATTCATCAATCCCGCCAAGCGCCGCGCCCGCGCCTTGCGCGCGCATGCCGACATCGACGTTGCCGAAGCCGAGCAGGCGGTCGCAGCCCAGGATATCCGGCTGGCAACCGCGCTGGCGTGGATCGATCTTCACTATGCGAAGAGGCGGCTGAAGGAACTCGATCTGCTCGATGGCGAGCTCGACGATCTGCAGGCAACGGTAAGCGCCCGACTCGCCAGCGGCGCGGCACGTCCGGCGCAGGCGCTCGAACCCGAACAACTGCGCGCCCAGCTCGCCGACAGGCGCAGCGCGCTCACCGCCGATATCGCGCGATACCGGGCGCAGCTTACCCGGTTTACCGGCGATACCGCGGCCGATACGACGGGCGACTTGCCGCCGCTCGCCGTCGATGGCGACGCGCTTCGCGCCGGCCTCGCCGCCTTGCCGCTGCTGCGCGCCTATGACGCACGGACATTGGCCGCCGACGCCGAGACCGGGCTCGCACGCGCCGACAAGCGACCCGACTGGACGGTCAATGCCGCATACGGCCGGCGCGAACCAAATTTTGGCGATCTCGTCACGGTCGGGGTGACGATCGACCTGCCGCTGTTTGCGAAAAAACGGCAGGATCCCAGAATTGCGGCACGCGCGAGCGAAGCGACGCGCGCGCGCCTCGATCGCGAGGCGGCCGAACGCGAGGTCGCCGCGGCGCTTTCCGCCGACCTCGCCATGCACCGCATGCACGACGAGCAGCTTGCCAATGCCCGCACAAGACTGGTGCCGCTCGCGAAGCAGCGCGCCCAGCTCGATCTCGAAAGCTTCGGGGCGCGGCGTCTCGATCTCGGCACCGCGCTCCTGTCGACGCTCGCGCTTGCCGAAGCCGAGGTCGATGCACTGGCACGCGAAGGCGAGGTGGCGCGCGACGCGGTGCGGATCATTTTCACTTATGGGGAGGCACGGCGATGACCGATGCAACGACGGCGGCACGGTGGCGTGCCGCAATATTGGCCGCCGTGCTCGTGGCGGGCGGCGGGGGCTATTGGCTCGGACAGCGCGGGACCAACGAGATGGCGTCGGAGGCGGCCGGCACCGACGGCGGCAAGGTCCTCTATTATTACGACCCGATGTTCCCGAACCAGAAGTTCGACAAGCCCGGCAAGTCGCCCTTCATGGATATGCAGCTCGTGGCGAAATATGCCGACGAAGGCGGCACCGCGCCCGGCGTCGCGGTCGATCCCTCGGCGCGGCAAAGCCTCGGCATTCGCGCGGTTGCCGCCGAAATGGGCAGCCTCGCCGCGACGCTCGACGTCACCGGGACGGTCGATTTCAACCAGCGCGACGTCGCGATCGTCCAGGCCCGCTCGGGCGGTTTCGTCGAGCGCGTTTACCGGCTCGCGCCGGGCGACGTCATCGGCGCGGGCGCACCGATCGCCGACCTGCAATTGCCCGAATGGGGCAGCGCGCAGACCGAATATCTCAGCGTCAAACGGCTCGGCAGGCCCGACCTCACCGCTGCCGCCCGGCAGCGGCTCCGCCTGATGGGGATGCCCGAAGCGGTGATCGCGCAGGTCGATCGCAGCGGTCGCACCGGCGGCACGGTGACGGTGCGCGCGCCGATCGGTGGCGTCGTCCAGACGCTGGGTGCGCGCGCTGGCGTGACCTTGGCCGAAGGCCAGACCCTCGCCGAAATCTCGGGGCTGGGAACGGTGTGGCTGAATGCCGCGCTCCCCGAAGCCCAAGCGGGCGCGGTGCAGGTCGGCCAGCGCGCGACCGCCAAGCTCACCGCCTTTCCGGGCGAAGCCTTCGGCGGCCGTGTCGTTGCCATCCTGCCGACTGCAGCGGCGGATAGCCGGACGCTGACGGTGCGCGTCGAGCTCGCCAACCGCGGCGGGCGCCTTCGCCCGGGCATGTTTGCAAGCGTGGCACTGGGGGGCGATGCCAAGCCCGCGCTGCTGGTGCCGAGCGAAGCCGTCATCCGCACCGGCACCCGCAGTATCGTGATGCTCGAGACGGGCGACGGGCGCTATCATCCCGCCGAAGTCCAGACCGGGCGCGAGGGCGGCGGCAAGACCGAAATCTTGCGCGGCCTCGCGGCCGGCGAGAAGGTCGTCGCCTCGGGCCAGTTCCTGCTCGATTCCGAAGCAAGCCTGACCGGCATCGCGGTGCGGCCGCTGGACGGTGCGAAATGATCGAACGGATCATTCGCGCATCGGTCGCCGCGCGCGGGCTGGTCGTGGCCGCGGCGCTGATCCTGACGCTGATCGGGATCGCCGCCGTGCGGACGACGCCGGTCGATGCCCTCCCCGACCTCTCCGACGTGCAGGTCATCATCCGCACCACCTATCCCGGCCAGGCGCCGCGCATCGTCGAGGATCAGGTCACCTATCCGATCACGACGACGATGCTCTCGGTTCCCGGCGCGCGCGTCGTGCGCGGCTATAGCTTTGTCGGCGACAGCTTCGTCTATGTCCTCTTCGAGGACGGCACCGACCTTTATTGGGCGCGCAGCCGGGTGCTCGAATATCTCAGCCAGGTGCAGAGCCGCCTTCCCGAAGGGGCGAAGGCATCACTTGGCCCCGACGCCACCGGCGTCGGCTGGATCTATGAATATGCGCTCGTCGACAAGAGCGGGCGCCACGATCTGGCTGCGCTGCGCAGCCTGCAGGACTGGTTCCTGCGCTTCGAGCTCAAGGCGGTGCCCGGCGTCGCCGAGGTCGCGAGCATCGGCGGCATGGTGCGCCAATATCAGATCCTTGTCGATCCGCAGAAGCTCGCCGCGTTCGGCGTGACCGCGCAGGATGTGACCGACGCGCTGAAGCGCGCCAATCAGGAGAGCGGCGGCGGGACGGTCGACATGGCCGAAGCCGAATATGTCGTGCGCGCCGGCGGCTATCTCAAAAGTCTCGACGACTTTCGCGCCGTGCCGCTCCGCACCGCAGCGGGCGGCATTCCCGTGACGATCGGCGATGTCGCGACCGTCCAGATCGGCCCCGACATGCGGCGCGGGATCGCCGAACTCAATGGCGAAGGCGAAGTCGCGGGCGGCGTGATCGTGATGCGTCAGGGCCAGAACGCCCGCGAGGTGATCGATGGCGTGCGCGCCAAGCTCGGCGAGCTGAAGCGCGGCCTGCCGCCAGGGGTCGAGATCGTCACCACCTATGACCGGTCGGGACTGATCGATCGCGCGGTCGATAATCTCACCTCGAAGCTCGTCGAAGAATTTATCATCGTCGCCATCGTCTGCGCGCTGTTCCTGTGGCACGCGCGCTCGGCGCTGGTCGCGATCCTCACCCTGCCGCTCGGCATATTGATCGCCTTCATCGTCATGCGGTTCCAGGGACTCAACGCCAATATATTGTCGCTGGGAGGCATCGCGATCGCCGTCGGCGCGATGGTCGACGCCGCAGTCGTGATGATCGAAAATGCCCACAAGCATCTCGAGCATTGGGAAAGAGATCATCCGGGCGAGGAGTTGAAAGGCGCCGAACGCTGGCGCGTGATCACCGATGCCGCCGCCGAAGTCGGACCGGCGCTGTTCCTGAGCCTCCTCATCATCACATTTTCCTTCCTCCCCATCTTCTCGCTCCAAGGACAGGAAGGGAAACTGTTCGGGCCGCTCGCCTTCACCAAGACCTATGCCATGGCGGCGGCGGCGATCCTCTCGATCACGCTCGTCCCGGTCCTCATGGGCTGGCTCATTCGCGGGCGCATCCCGAACGAGCAGGCCAATCCGGTCAATCGCTGGTTGACACATGCCTATCGCCCGGCGCTCGATTGGGTTCTCCGTCGCCCCGGAAGGGCGCTGGCAATAGCCGGGCTGGTCTTTGCGACCAGCCTGTGGCCGCTGACCCAGCTCGGCGGCGAATTCATGCCCCAGCTCGACGAGGGCGACCTCCTCTATATGCCATCGGCGCTGCCAGGCATCTCGGCGGCCAAGGCCTCGAGCCTGCTCCAGCAGACCGACCGGCTCATCAAGACGGTGCCCGAGGTCGAGAGTGTGTTCGGCAAGGCCGGGCGCGCCGACACCGCGACCGATCCCGCCCCGCTCGAGATGTTCGAGACGACGATCCGCTTCAAGCCGCGCGATCAATGGCGCGCCGGCATGACCCCCGAAAAGCTGGTCGCCGAGCTCGACGCGCGCGTGAAGGTTCCGGGTCTCGCCAATTTCTGGATCCCGCCGATCCGCAACCGCATCGATATGCTGGCGACCGGGATCAAGAGCCCGGTCGGCATCAAGGTGGCGGGATCGGACGTCGCCGAGATCGACCGCACCGCGAAGCGGATCGAGGATGTCGTCCGCAAGGTTCCGGGCGTCGCCTCGGCGCTCGCCGAGCGGCTGACCGGCGGGCGCTATATCGACATCGACATCGATCGCGCCGCCGCCGCGCGTTACGGTCTCAATGTCGCCGACGTGCAGGCCATTGTTGGCGGCGTCATCGGCGGCGAGACCATCGGGCAGACCGTCGAGGGGCTGGCGCGATATCCGATCAGCGTGCGCTATCCGCGCGAACTGCGCGACAGCCTCGGCAAGCTCGAAAACCTGCCGATCCTCACGCCATCGCGCCAGCAGATCACGCTGGGCACCGTGGCAAGAGTGCGGATCAGCGACGGCCCGCCGATGCTGCGGACCGAGAACGCCCGGCCGGTAACCTGGATCTATGTCGACGGCCGCGACCGCGACCTGCAGACGCTGGTCGGCGATATCCAGCAGGCGGTCGCGCGCGACGTCAAACTGCCGCCGGGCGTCAGCATCTCCTACACAGGCCAGTTCGAATTCCTCGTTCGCGCGACCGAGCGGATGAAGGTCGTCGTGCCGGTCACGCTCGCGATCATCCTCGTCCTGCTCTACCTGACCTTCCGGCGCTGGGACGAGGCGCTGCTCATCATGGCGACGCTGCCCTTCGCGCTCACCGGCGGGCTGTGGCTGCTCTATCTGCTCGGCTATAATCAGTCGGTCGCGAGCGCGGTCGGGTTCATCGCGCTCGCGGGGGTCGCCGCCGAGTTCGGCGTCGTGATGCTCATCTATCTGAAGCAGGCGCTCGCGGCACGCGGCGACGGTCCGATCGTTGCGGCGGTCCGCGACGGAGCCTTGCTCCGGGTCCGCCCCAAGGCGATGACCGTCGCGGTCATATTGGCGGGGCTGTTCCCGATCCTCGTCGGCACGGGGACCGGCTCCGAGGTAATGAGCCGGATCGCCGCGCCGATGATCGGCGGGATGATCACCGCACCTCTGCTCTCGATGTTCATCATCCCCGCCGCCTATCTGTTGATGCGCCGGCGATGGCCCGATCAACAACCGTTGAAAACCCCGAAGACGTGACATGAAAACAAGGAGAATGAATATGAAATCGATGCGCATTCTGGCTGGCGGCATGGTGCTGCTGATCGCCGTTTCGGCGTGCAGCCCCGCAGCCGACAAACAGACCACCACCGCTCCCAAGGAAGCAGCCGGTGCGACAGCATCTTCCGAAGTGCAGCATGGCAAGGGCGAAGGAACGATCACCGCGATCGACGCAGCCAAAGGAACGGTTACGCTCGATCATGGCGAAATCGCCGCCCTGAAATGGCCGCCGATGTCGATGGGGTTCGAGGCATCGGCGGATTTGCGCAAAGGTCTGAAGGTCGGCGATCGCGTCGCTTTTGAACTCGACTGGAATGGCGCCACGGGCCGCATCACGCGGATCGAGGCTCTTCCCCCGTCCTGATAGCGGTTGCGGCCCGGGCTTCGCGCGTCGCGTCAGTTTCGCGTAGCGCCGCGCATCGGCTCGAGAGTCTGAATGATCTTGCAGTCGCCGACCTTTCCCAAGCGGCAGCCGCCGATGACGCGTGCGAGTTCGTCGCGCATTTGGGACAGGTCGGCGATCTTGCGCTCGATTGTCACGAGATGGCTACTCGCGACCGCATCGACGGCGCCGCAGGGCTGGTCGCGATCGTCGGCGAGCGCAAGAAGCTCGCGGACTTCGTCCAGCGAGAATCCGAGGTCGCGCGCGCGCCGGATGAAGGACAGCCGCAACAGCTCTTCGGTTCCATAGGAGCGATAATTGCCGCCCGTCCGTGCCGGCGGCGCCAGCAGGCCCGCTCCTTCATAGTAGCGGATGGTTTCGACCTTGGTGTCGGTCGCACGCGCGAGTTCGCCAATTTTCATCGCTTGACCCTATAGTTGCTAGAGGGTGCATATAGCTGTCCGACTCGCAACGGGAAAGGACGGATGACATGAGCGATTGTGGCTGCGAAGCCGACGAAAAGCGCGCGGGCGTCGACCCCGCCTACCGGCGCGCGCTCTGGATCGTCGTCATCCTCAACCTCGGCTTCGGCGTGATCGAACTGGCCGGTGGCTTCCTCGCGCGGTCGCAGGCGCTCAAGGCCGACTCGCTCGATTTCATCGGCGATGGCTCGATCACCCTTATTGGACTGATCGCGCTTGGCTGGACCGCCGTCGCGCGTAGCCGCACGGCGCTGGTTCAGGGCTGCTTTCTGGCTGTTCTGGGGCTCGGGATTATCGGATCGGCGATCTGGCGCTCCTTCCATGCCATCGCGCCCGAAGCCGACCTCATGGGGGGCATCGGCGTCGTGGCACTGCTCGTCAACATCTCGGCGGCGCTGGTGCTCAGCCGTTTCCGCAACGAAGGCGATGCTACGGCGCGCGCGATCTGGCTGTTTTCAAGGAACGATGCCCTCGCCAATGTCGCCGTCATCGTCGCGGCGGGTCTGGTTGCCGTGACGGGCGAAGCCTGGCCTGACCTTCTGGTCGCCGGTGTCATCGCGCTGCTCTTCCTCCATTCGGCCTATGATATCATCCGTGACGCGCTTGGTGAGATTTCTTCGCACAAGCCGGGACAGACCGCACAGTAGCGCAGGACGGAAACCCGCCCTTATCCATGCCTGCAATCACGCGGTTTCTTGCGGGGCGCCGCTAGGCCGCGTGCGGCGCCCTCGCCCGGTTGAACCAGAAACCCGCGGCCAAGACGATCGCGGCCGCCAATTGTGCGAGAAGCGTCTGAACCGTCGGGTACACCCCCAGTATCGGGAATCGCGGAAACGCTGCCAGCGGCGTGACGCCGAGCAGGCCCGCTTCCTGCAGCCCGCCAATGCCCTTGCCGGCCAGGACGATCGCCAGCACTGCGATCAGGGCCGCACTCCATGAGAAGAATTGCGTGATCGGCAAGCGGGCGCTGAAGCGGAGCATGGCCCAGGCGATCAGACCCAACAATATGGCGGCCACCGCCGCGCCTGCCAGCATGGCGCCGCCATTTCCCTGCGCCCATATGGCGGCGTAAAAGAGGATGGTCTCGAAGACCTCGCGATAGACAACGAGGAAGGTCAGACCGAAGAGGAACCACGCCGACCGGCGCGACAGGGCAGCGGAGATCTTCTCCTTGATATACCGCTGCCAAGTTTCGGCATTGCTTTTGCCGTGCATCCAGATGCCCACCGAGATCAGGATGATCGCGGCGAAAAGCGAGCCAAAGCCTTCGGTGAGCTCGCGCGACGCCCCGCTGATTCCGATGAAATAGGTCGCGACGAACCAGGTCGCCGCCCCGGCGGCTAGAGCGGAAACCCAGCCGCCATGGACATATCCCATGACGTCAGTTCGCCCGGTTTTGCGAAGGAAGGCCATCATGGCGATGACGATCAGCAGCGCTTCAAGACCTTCGCGTAGCAGGACTCCGAATGCGCCGAGAAAGCTCGACGATGCGCTTGCCTGTTCAGGCGCGAGGGCCGCCTCGGCTTCGACGAACAGGCGGGCCACTTCGGCATTCGCCGCCTTCACCTCCGTGAGCGGGCGACCCTTTCCTATCGCCGAGCGCAAATTCCCCATCGCCATCTCGATCTTCGCCATGAGGTCAGGATCGCGGGCCGCAAGGACCGGCTCGACGGGCTCGAAACCATCGAGATAGGCGGATAGTGCCAAGTCGGACGCGGCGCCACGGTCGCCGGCCGCATAGGCCTTTAGGCTCGCGTCGAGGCGCTGGCGCGACAGCGCCAGCGAGCCGACCGGCTTCGCAACGACGGCCGCCGGCTGGCGGCGCAAAAAGGCGGTCAGCGGCCCGGCCTTTCCGTCGCCCAGTTCACGGGCGATATCCGCGGGAGTCTTGCCGACGAGAGTCGCAAGATCGGGGATGGCGGCACGAACGCGCGCGTCCTTTTCCCATATCTGTCGGCCCTCCGATTGCGACGATTCCGGAAACGCGATGCTTCCGACGTAAAAGGACAGGGCCCAGCGGTCGCTGTCGGGGAGGGCTTCGAAGCTCGCCATCGACGTCCCCTCGAGCCCCTGCGAAATCACCTGATAGAGGGCGAACAGGCTGCGCTCGCGTGCGCGCGCCGCGTCGGTGAAGGCGATCGGGGGCGGATCGAGCCCCGCAGCGCCCGGACCGTTTCCGGCACCGGTCGCGCCGTGACACATGGCGCAGTTTTCTGCATAGAGCTTCGCGCCGCGCGCCAGATCAGGAGCCGAGCGCGGCGCGAGCGGAACGGGATAGCTTGCAAGCAAGGCCCCGGCGAGCCGCCGCGACTGTGTTTCGATGGTAGCCGGTGCAGATTTCGCGGCGATCGATTGGCGCAAGGCTGCGGCCTGGTTGACCAAATTCGGCTTGGCGGTCTTCTGCGGCAGGCGTTTCAAACGCGTTTCGACCTGCGCCGCGAATTCGGTCATCTCGGCATATTCCGCCGGACTGACGACCTTGCCGCCGGACACCGCACCCGGATAATCCACTGCGACATAGTCAAGCAGCCGCCAAATGGTCTGAACCTCGGGCTCGCTCGCGCGCGCTGGCTGGAGAGCGACCAGCGCCAGCAGCAGGAAAGCAAGCGCCCCCCTGCCCAGGGCACGCATCAACGCGAAGGAAACGCTTTTGGAGAAAATCGCCACGCCAGCTGCCTTTATTGAGAATGATTTGCATTGGCCGATCCGAGCGTGGCAATCAACGCAGAATCGGCTCTTGGCAATCTGGAAGTTGCCAGCGACAGCCTCACCCGCAGCAGGATTTGTCGCCGCTCTCCTGAATCGGCGGGCAAGGGATATCGCCGTAGGAACAATAGACGCAGCAGTCGCCAGGCTTGGGCTTGAGAACCGCACCGCAGCCGCGGCAATCGTAGAAATATTGGCACGCGTTGGTCGGCATGGTCTCGGTCGACTGGTGGCCGCATTTCGGACAGGTCAGGGTCGAAAACAGTTGGATCGCCGCGTCAGACATAGGTGTAACCCGCCCAGAGCAGCGCCGCGCCGAGAAGCAGGCCAAAAAATGTGAGAATGCGCATCCAGCGCGGCGTGCACAGGCCGCCGGGGCCGCAGCGCGCGGCAATCAGCTGCTGCCGCGTCAGCAACATGGCACCGACAATGAGGCACAAGGCGCCGATGACGAGCAAGGGCGTTCGATATGGAGCCGCCACGATGGCCACGCCGCCAAGCCACGCCGCACCGATGCCGACCGACGCGAAGAGAAAAGGCAGCGCGCAACAGGCAGCTACGCCGAACGCGGCGGCGAGACCCGCCAGAGTTACGGTGGCGGTAGCGATCCCCTTGGGCTGATTTGGCGGGTCGATCATGGGAGACTCCTTGCGAGGGGCATCGGAGCGCTCTACCATCTGTAGTAACTACAGATTCAAGAGGTATTTTTGCGATGGCGGCGAGCGGCGCGATCCAGATCGGCGAACTCTCGCGCCGCACCGGCTGCAACATCGAGACGATCCGCTATTATGAGAGAATTGGCCTCTTGCCGACGCCCTCTCGTCGGGGCCGTTTTCGCAGCTACGCACGCGAAGATGTTGCTCGCCTCGGCTTCGTGCGACGCGCGCGGGAACTGGGCTTCACCTTGGACGAAGTGCGCGCGCTGCTCGGACTCGCAAATGGCGGCGAGAGCCGCTGTGCCGACGTCCGCGACCTCGCGGCGTCGCATCTGAAGGACGTGCGCGAACGGATCGCGGACCTTGAGAGAATGGAACGCGTGCTGGCGGATTCGGTGCGTGCCTGCGACGCCGGTTTGGAGCCGGGATGCCCGCTGCTCGACGCGCTTGGCGCAGGATCGCGGGACGCAGAAGCCGCGTAGCCACCGCGCGCGCATCCGCTGCAATAAATGAAGAAATGAGGTAGGAACGACGGGGTTGACGGGCGACGGCTTGTCGCATTCACCGGGCGGCAAGGGATTACAAACAGGTATGGGGCGCGCAAATGAAGCTACGATCGCGATGCGGATCGTCATCGATCGGCCCGTCGTTGGCGTGACACACAGCCTTCAAACGAAGGATAATCAACCGATCGATGCAAAATGTTCGGCCGCCGGCGAATCCCTGTCGTTCGATTTTCCAGTCCGCATCGCCCCTGGACCGAAATTCCTTGGCGAGCATGTACGACGCGAAGGTGCCGAAAGACGGTTTGTCTATATCTGCATCGGACAATCGGCCGGGGACGAAGCCTCCCCTTGGACGCGCCGGATGAAGATCGACATCCATGACATGGAGCAGGAGCTTCTGGATCGTGCGCTACGGGGCGGTATCATCGAAATAACGGTCAGTGGAACGGGCAAAGATGGCACACCTGCCTGCGCCACGACCCGGCCGATCGGATGGCGGATCGCCTGATCAAAACTTAGCCCTTGCGCCCTTCATAAATCGAAATCGACCCGCTCGGGGTTTGAATGACCTTTGCCTCGGTCACGCCGGCAAACCCCGCCGCTTCGAAGATGCCGGGCATGCAGCCCTTGGCGTTGGGCTCGGTCATGTCGAAGCCATCGAGCAACTGCACCTGCCGGAATAATGTCCGCATGAGCAGGTTTCGCTGCAGGCCATAGTCGGCGACCAGCATCAGGCCGCCCGAGGTAAGGGCCCGATACATGGCGTGCGCGATCGCTTGCTTGGTTTCGATGGCGCATTGGTGGAAGACGAGGCTCGAGACGATGACGTCGCAGCTTCCCACTATAGCATCGGCCCGGTCGCCCATCGCCTGTTCCCATTGCACCGCGACCCCGGCCGCCTCGGCCTTGCCGCGGGCGAGGTCGAGCGCCGGAGGGTCGGGGTCGATCCCGATGACTTCGGCGTCGGGGAAGGCCTGCTTGATGGCGATAGCGAGCGTGCCTGTTCCGCAACCAATATCGACGATCCGCGCATCGTTTGTCGGCGGGACGCGGCGTATGAGTTCCGAGCGCCAACGCTTTTCGCGTGTCATGAGGGCGATCGCCCGATCATATTGGTCGGTGAGTTCGTGTCGTCCGAGCGGCGGGACATAGTCCTGCTCTTGCGCATTTGTCTGGGTCATGCCGACACGCTAGCGCGCACGCGGCGGACGGGCTTGAACGAAGCGGCTACGTCGCGCGAATTGCTGAGACGCCAGGCCTAGGCCGCGAACAGCTGGCTCGCATTGACGCCGAACATATGTTTGATCGTTCGCGCAAAATGCGCAGCGTCAGAAAAGCCGCCGCCGTGCGCCGCCTCTGTCACATTCTCCCCGGCCGCAAGCCGCTGTGCCGCAAGGCGCATCCTGCGCCAGAGAATATAACGGCGAAGCGGGATGCCTAGCTGCTCGACGAAGAGATGCCGGAAGCGATCGGGCGAAAGGCCTGCGGCGCCGGCGAGCGCTGCGAGACGAACAGGACCAGTCTCGAGCTGACTGTCGAGCAGCCACATAGCATCGATCAGCCGGCGATCGCGCTGCGCCGGCTCTTCCTTCGCCAGCCAGCCCTCCCAGAAGGCGATACCCGAAGGTTGCGAAACGAGCCGATACGGCCCAGCCGAAATCGCTGCAACGAGCTCGGGAAGCACCGCGTGCCTTGTCGGTTCGACGAAATAGAGGTCGGCTAAAGGGCGCGGACGAAGGCGATGCGGAACATTTGGTTCGATCAGGAGCGTCGGCGCTTCAATGACCGCGCCCGCATGCTCGACACTGGCCGATGGCGCGGCGATAACGGCCTGTGCGGCAAAATGACTGTGCGACAGAGAATCGCCGACCGCACCACGCCAGCGCGCCGAAAATTCGCCGATCTCGAGAGTGCCGGGCCAATTGCGCGCGTCCGTCACCGCCATGTCCCTTCCGATCAGTTTAGCGTTTGCTCGCTTCTACTTCGGCACGGACCTGTGCGTAGAGCGGCTCGGGACCGAATTCTGCCAAGGGCTTCCCGTTGACGAAGAAGGTGGGCGTTCCCTTGATGCGGAGCGTGTTCGCGTCGGCGATATCGGCCTCCATATTCGCGCGTGCAATATCGGTTGGCATCGCCTTCGCTTTCTCGACATCGAGGCCGGCCGCCTTTGCAGCCGCCCAGGCGCCGTCCATCTGGCCATCGTGCCATGACGGCTGGGCCTCTAGAATAGCCTCCATTACAGGCTCCAAAACCCCCTGCTGGCGCGCCGCCTCAAGAATGACGATTGCTTCCGCCGATCCCGGATGAAGCGGGAGGTAGCGCATCACGAGGCGGACATCCTTCGGATAGGTGGCGAGGATCTGCTTCACCGCAGGATAGAATGCGCGGCACGCTTCACACGACGGATCGAAGAATTCGACGATCGTCACGGGCGCCTTCTTGGGTCCGATCACGGGCGAGTGAGGCCGGACAAAGGTCTCGGCGGGCAAGGCTGCCGCCACAATCGGCGCCGGCTCGCCTGCGACTGACGCGCTGTATAAAGTGACGCCGGCCGCGAACGCCCCGGCGGCGATCAGTCCCATCAGGACGACAGCGGATTGTCTTTTCATGATTTCGAGTTCCGATAGCAAAATATGAGGAAAAGGATGATGGCGGTGAAGGCGCAGAGCGACAGCAGCGGTATGGGAAGGCTGCCGTATAGAGTCATGGCGCCCTCGGCGCACGATGGTCCGGTGCCGCAGGGCTGTAGCCCTTCAGACACGACGCCGAGATAGAGGAGCAGATGGTATAAGGCGACGACCCAGCCGATCGCGGCTAGCGGCGCGGCATAAACGATGACGCTTCGGTCGGAGCGAAACGCGGCAATGGCCAGGATGATTGCCAACGGGAACATGAAGGCCCGCTGGAACCAGCACAAGACACAGGGGGCCTGCCCCATTACCTCGCCAATAAAAATCGCCCCGAGACTTGCCGTCAGCGCCACAAGCCACGCCCCGATAAGTGCGAGCCATGCGGCAAGAGCGGTCGCGCGCCTTTCCCGGATGATCATGTTCATGGCCGCCGCCCCTTCTTCGCGCGAATGGCTTTCGCTGCCGGGTTGGTCCGCGGCCGCGCGAGATATTGCGTCAGGAAACGGTCGGTCTCGCTCAGAAGCACTTCGAAATTTCGGCGAGTCTTGGGCAGGCTCAAGCGAGCGATCAGCCCCTTGCATCTTATGCTATGGGTCAACCGCGCACCTTCCGGCACCCGCTCGATTTTGAAATGTTCCTCGATCGACAACAGCATCCCGCCGAGTTTCACGTCGAACGCGAGGTGCTCACCTGGGTCGCAATGTGATATGGTTGCCGTGACGCGCCAAAAGCGCGGGTTGGCCGGGTTCATTCGGAAGGCATATTCGACCTCCGCCCCGCGCTCGGGGAGGCCTTTGGGCCGGACATAGGGATTCCAGCGTTCATATTGGTCGAAGTTCGCCAACACCTCCCAAAGCTGCGCCGGCGATCGCGGCAGCAGCGTCTCCCTCGCAATCTCAAACACAGTCACCTCCCAAATTCACTACAGCACTCCGAGGGCGCAGCTACTCGCGGTACGCGAGCAGGCGAAGCGCGTTGGCTACGACGACGAGGGTCGATCCCTCGTGCGCCGCGACGGCGGGGCCGATACCGAGACCGAAGATCGTCGCGGGAACCAGCACGACGACGACGCCGAGGCTCACGACCATATTCTGACGGATGATCGAGCGGGTGCGGCGGCTGAGCCCGATCGCGAAAGGCAGATGCGCGAGATCGTCCGCCATGAGCGCCACATCGGCGGTCTCGAGCGCGACGTCCGAGCCGGCGGCGCCCATAGCGATACCGACAGTGGCGCTCGCCATCGCCGGGGCGTCGTTGACGCCGTCGCCGACCATCGCCACGGGCATCTCGGCGCGTAGCTTCTTGATCGCATCGACCTTCTGCTCTGGCATCAGGTCGCCCCAAGCTTCGCTGATGCCGACTTCGGCGGCGATCGATTCGGCGACCCGCTGATGATCACCGGAAATCATGATCATCCGCCCGATACCCAGTTCGCGCAGACGCGAGATCGTCTCACGCGCGGCGGCGCGCGGCGTGTCCATGAGCCCGATCGCGCCCAGGTCGCGCGAGCCCTTGCGGACTATCATCGTCGTGCGGCCATTCTCCCGCAATCGCTCGATCGCGTCGGCCATTTCGGGCGAGAGGGGGGCAATGCCGTCGGTCCCGAACATCTCCGCCTTGCCGATGCTGACCGTCTCGCCATCGACCTGCGCCTGGACGCCGCGCCCAATCAGGTTTTTGAGGTCAGCGGCAGCAGGAAGCGGCGCATCCTTGAGCATCTCGCGCCCGTCGCGCGCGATGGCCGCGGCGAGCGGATGATCGCTGAGGCTCTCGACCGCAACCGCGACCGCGAGCAGTTCGGTATCGGTCGCGCCGGTCGCCGGGACCACGTCAGTGATGCGCGGTCGTCCTTCGGTCAGCGTTCCCGTCTTGTCGAAAGCAAGCGCGGTCAGCGAGCCGAGGTTTTCGAGCGGCCCGCCGCCTTTGACGAGGACGCCGCCGCGCGCGGCCCGCGCCACCCCGGACAGCACCGCGCTTGGGGTCGCGATGGCCAGGGCGCAGGGACTCGCCGCGACGAGGACGGCCATGGCCCGATAGAAGCTATCGCGGAACGGCTCGTCGACAACGAACCCCGCGAAAAGCAGGAGGAAAACGAGCCCGAGGACGCTCGGCACGAAGATGCGCTCGAACTTGTCGGTAAAGCGCTGGGTCGGCGATTTCTGCGTCTCGGCCTCGTTGACCATCTTGACGACTTTCGCGAGCGTCGTGTCGGTGGAAAGCCGGGTCACCGCGATTTCGATGGCGCCTTCGCCGTTGATCGTGCCGGCGAACACGCGGTGTTTCGCCTCAAGCGCGTCGGCGCGCAACGCGGCTTCTTTCGCGTCGACGACCGGCTCCTTGTCGACAGGCACGCTCTCTCCGGTCACGGGAGCCTGATCGACGCTCGACCGGCCCAGGATCACGAAGCCATCGGCGGGAAGCCGCTCATTGGGCTTCACAATGACGATGTCGCCGACAAGCAGCTCCTCGACCGGCACCTCGCGCGGTTCGCCGTCGCGGCGAACGAGCGCGGATTGCGGGGCCAGTTCGGCCAGCGCCTCGATGGCGCGCTTCGCACGTCCCATGGCATAATGTTCGAGGGCATGGCCGAAGCTGAACAGGAAGAGCAGCAAGGCGCCCTCGGCCCAGGCACTGAGCGCGGCGGCGCCGGCAGCGGCAACGAGCATCAGCGTGTCGATCTCGAACCGCTTGAGCTTCAGATTCTCGATCGCCTCGCGCAGCGTGAACCAGCCACCGAGACCATATGCGGCGATATAGAAACCCAGCGGCACCCAATCGGGGAGCGCCGTCAGTTTCTCGATCGCAAAACCGATGCCGAGAACCACGCCGCACAGCAGCGCGACATAGAGCTCGGTGTTCGCACCGAAGATACCGCCATGGGCATGACCATGATCGCCCTCGCCATGCTCGCCATGATCATGGCCGCTATGGTCGTCTTTCTCGGAATGCCTCTGCTTCGCTAGCATCGGTTCGGCCGCTCCCACAGTCTTCTTCTGGTAGACGCCCATATCGGCGAGCGCCTGACGGATCTGGTCGAGTGAAATATCGCTCGTGCGGAACTCGGCGCGGATCACGCCCGCCGCGCTAGCCTCCGCCTCGACGATGCCGGGAAGCTGACGCAAACGATCGCTCACCGTGCGAGCGCGCCGCGTGTGTCCGAGCCCCTCGACGTCGGTCCAGAGAAGATGCTGATATTGCTCGGTCAGCGCCGCCCCGGCGCTCCGGGCGAGCTGGCGCACCCGTTCCAGCGGGACGATGTCGGGATCATAATGGATGCAAAGCTGCGCGGGCGCGTCGCCCTGCGCGGCTACGACATGCGCCTTTTCGACGCCCGGCCGGCCCTGCAATTCACCTGACAGCCGTTCGATACAGCGGTCCGCCTCGTCGGGCACTTCCGGGAGCAGGAGTTCGATATCGAGCCTGACCGTTTCCGTCATTGTTCAATCCTCAATATTCCAACCATTTGCTGGACCTTTTCTGATAATTCCCAGGCTCCCGGCAACAGCGCTGCCTTTTGTCCGCATGGCGATCGGTTTCACCTGACATCGGCTCATTCGTGGGAGGCGGGCCCGTTGTGTTACGGCAACCAGGTCAAGCATGTATCGCGTCCTCATCGCCACATGCGACGGTCTCGGTCTGAATTGTCGAGTGCTGGATATTGAACTGCGTGCCCAGCATCGCGGCGACCGCGCCGCGCAGCGCCTCGGGATCGGCGCCCGCCGCGAGGACGATATGGGCGGTCAGGCTGGCATCGTCGCCAGCGACCGACCAGACGTGCAGATCGTGAACGCCCGCCACGCCATCGACCGAGCCCATCGCAGCGCGCACGGTGTCGAGATCGATGCCACGGGGTACGCCCTGGAGCAGGATGTGCGTGGTGTCGCGCAAGAGCGACCAAGTGCGCGGCAGCACCCAAAGGCCGATGGCGATGGCCACGACCGGATCGATCCAGGTCTTGCCCGTGAGCCAGATCAGCACCGCAGCGCCGATTACGCCAATCGATCCGAGCATGTCCGCCCACACTTCGAGATAGGCGCCCTTCATGTTCAGGCTTTTCTCGACGCCGCCGGCGAGCAAGCGCATCGCAACGAAGTTCACGATCAGGCCGATGGTCGCAACGACCAGCATGCCCACCGATTCCACCGGCTGCGGATCGACGAAGCGCGACACGCCTTCATAGAGGATATAGGCGGCCACCACGAACAGCAGCACGGCGTTGAAGGCCGCAGCGAGAATCTCGAAGCGGCGGTAGCCATAGGTTCGCTGCTTGTCGGCTTGCTTCTGGCCGACCTTAACCGCCACGAGGGCGATCGCCAGTGCAGCGGCATCGGTAAACATATGCGCCGCGTCGGACAGCAGCGCGAGGCTGCCGAACCAATAGGCCCCGATCAGTTCGGCGACGAGGAAGGTGGAGGTAAGGCCGAGCGCGATGGCGAGCCGCCCCGAAGTCGCACCTGCGCCATGGCTGTGGCCACTCTCGCCGGCGTTCTTGGCGTCAGCGGCGTCGTCGGCATGATCGGGAGCCGCGGTCATGTCAATTCGCCTTCGGCGGGCTTTGGGGCATCGCCTTTTCCCGACGTTCCAACCAGCTTTGCATCACAGCGACCTCCTTTTCCTGCGCAGCTATGACCGATCGGGCGAGTTCGCGCACCTCCGGGTCTTTGCCATATTGCAGCGCGACCTTGGCCATCCCCACCGCGCCCTGATGATGCGGAATCATCGACCGCATGAAGTCGGTGTCGGCGTCGCCCGTCAGAACCACTGCCATATCCTTGTGCATCCTGTCGGCCGCCGCCTCGAACGCCTTGGCCGCCGGCGTCGAGGTGGCCGCAGCCGCATGCTGCATATCGCCATGTCCGGCGCTGTCCGCGTCGGTGCTCGGCTTTCCGGATGAACAGGCCGCAACTAAGAGTCCAAGCAGCAATATGGGGGTCTTCATCACCCTGCCTCCCGGGAAAGCCGATGGCGGCGGTGAGCCGCCATCGGTTTCGTCCTGCGTGGCATGAGGAGCTTGATGCTCGCTCATGCCGGTTTGCCGCCCGTATCGTCACCGGGCAGGAAGACCCGTTCTCCGAGCGCGGTGACGTCGGTGTAGTCGCCGGCAACATGCTTGTTGTGCCGGCCGCGAAGCAGCAGATGGCTGATCGCGGGCAGGACGAACAAGGTCAGCAAGGTCGAAGTGATCAGCCCGCCGATGACGACGATTGCGAGCGGCTTCTGCACTTCGGCGCCGGTCCCGGTCGCAAGGGCCATCGGTACGAAGCCGATCGCGGGCACGATGCCCGTCATCAGCACCGCGCGGACGCGTTCCATGACGCCCTCGCCGATCGCGACATCGACAGGTTTGCCTTCGTCGATGCGCTGGTTGATGCTCGACATCACGACCAGCCCATTGAGCACCGTCACGCCCGAAAGCACGATGAAGCCCACGGCCGCCGATACCGAGAAGGGCAGCCCGGTCAGCAGGAGCGAGAAGACGCCGCCAGCCAGCGCGAGAGGGATTGCGGAATAGACCGCGATCGCCTGGCGCACACCGCCCAATGCCATGAACAGGATGCCGAATATCGCCGCGAAGATGATCGGGATGACGATCGACAGCCGCGCCGATGCGGCTTGCAGATTCTCGAACTGCCCGCCCCATTCGATAAAGCTCCCTGTAGGAAGCTTGACCTGCGCATTCACCTTCTCCTGCGCCTCGGCGACGAAGGAGCCCAAGTCATTGCCGCGGACATTGGCTTGCACCACGACGCGCCGCTTGCCGTTTTCACGGCTGACCTGGTTCAACCCTTCGGAGAAGCCGAACTTGGCGAGTTCGCTGAGCGGCACCGATGCCCGCGATCCGCCCTCGCCGGGAAGGAGCACAGGAAGCGCCCCTACCGCGTCGAGATCGTCACGCGTGGCGCGGTCGAGACGGACGACGATGTCATAACGCCGGTCGCCTTCGAACACGATCCCGGCCTCGCGTCCGCCAAGTGCGGCGGCGACCGTATCGCTGACGTCCTGCAAGGTCAGGCCGTACCGCGCGATGGCATCGCGGTCGAACTGAACGTCGAGCACGGGGAAGCCCGCGGTCTGTTCGACCTTGACGTCGGCGGCGCCCGGAACGGTGTTCAGGATCGCTGCCACCTGCTGCGCAGCGCGGCCCATTTCGTCGAGATCGTCGCCGTAGAGCTTGATCGCGATGTCGCCGCGCACGCCGGCAATCAGCTCGTTGAACCTGAGCTGGATAGGCTGGCTGATCTCGAACGCATTGCCAACGAGCGGTTCAAGCTTCTTCTCGACCCGCGCGATCACATCATCCTTGGTGCTGACGCCATCAGGCCATGCGTCCTTTGGCTTCAGGATGATGAAGGTATCCGACGCGTTTGGCGGCATCGGATCGCTGGCGACCTCGGCCGTACCCGTCTTCGAGTAGATGAAGGCGACTTCGGGGAGAGTCGATACGGCCTTCTCGACCTGTAGCTGCATCGCCTGCGACTTGTTCAAGGATGTCGACGGGATACGAAGCGCCTGCATCGCGAGATTGCCTTCGCCCAGCACCGGGATGAACTCGCTGCCGAGCATGCCGAACACCAATATGGCCGCGGCAAAAGTACCGCCACCGGCACCGATCCACGGCCAGGGGCGCGCGATGACGCGCTTGAGCACGGGCTCATAGCGGGTCTTCACCCAAGCGATCGCGCGCACTTCCTTCTCGGCGACCTTGCCGCGAAGAAGCAGTGCGACCATCGCGGGGACGAAGGTCAGCGATGCAATGAACGCACCGGCCAGAGCCAGCAATACCGTGATCGCCATCGGCGAGAAGGTCTTGCCCTCGACGCCGGTGAAGGTGAGCAAAGGCACGAACACGAGGAAGATGATCGCCTGCCCGTAGATCGTCGGCTTCACCATTTCGCGCGAGGCTTCGAATACCTCGTGCAGACGTTCGCTCAGCGAGAGCAATCGCCCTTCATGATGTTGCCTCTCAGCCAGTCGCCTGAGGCAGTTTTCGATGATGATGATCGAGCCGTCGACGATGAGGCCGAAGTCTAGCGCGCCGAGGCTCATCAAATTGCCCGACGTGCCGGTGATGTTCATGCCCGTCCCCATGATCAGGAACGAGATCGGGATGACAAGCGTGGCGATCACCGCCGCACGGAAGTTGCCGAGCAGCCAGAACAAAACCGCCGCGACAAGCAAGGCGCCTTCGGCGAGGTTCTTCTCGACGGTGCCGATCGTCGCGTCGACGAGCTGCGAGCGATCGAGCACGGGTTTGACGACGATGCCCGCGGGCATGGATTTCGTGACGTCTTTCAAGCGTTCGGCTGCGGCCGATGCCACGATCCGGCTGTTGCCGTTCGCCAGCATCAAGACCGTGCCGACAACCAGCTCCTTGCCATTTTCCGATGCCGACCCGGTCCGCAATTCGCCGCCGATCTGCACGGTCGCAACGTCACGAACCATGACGGGAACCCCGCCGCGGCTTGCAACGGTGGCGCGACCGATCTCGTCGAGCGTGCGGATGCGGCCATCGGCGCGCACGAGAAAAGCCTCCCCGCCGCGTTCGACGAAGTTGGCGCCGACCGAGATGTTGGCGCGTTCGAGAGATTCAGCGAGCTCGGAAAAGCTGATGCCGTAGGTTGCCAATTTTGTCGCATCGGGCTGGACGACGAACTGCTTTTCATAGCCACCGATCGAGTCAATGCCGGCAACGCCGGATACCGAGCGCAGTTGCGGGCGGATCACCCAGTCTTGCACCGTCCGCAGGTAACCGAGCTTGGCCACCTCGTCGGTCAGGACTTCGCCCGTGGGCGTAATATAGGATCCGTCGGGCTGAGGTCCTGGCTTTCCCGCGATCTTGGGCGTTTTGGCCGTGCGGTCGAAATCGACGGTGTACATCAGCACCTCGCCGAGCCCGGTCGAAACCGGACCCATTTGCGGTTCGGCGCCGTCAGGCAGCGTGCCCTTCGCTTGGTTGAGCCGCTCGGCCACCTGCTGGCGGGCGAAATACAGGTCGGTGTGATCTTCGAAGATCACCGTGACCTGGCTGAACCCGTTGCGCGAGATCGAGCGCGAACTTTCCAGACCGGGGATTCCCGCCATCGCGGTTTCGACTGGAAAGGTTACCAGCCGTTCGATGTCGAGTGGCCCGAGATTGGGCTCGACCGTATTGATCTGTACCTGCTTGTTGGTGATGTCGGGGACGGCATCGATCGGCAGCTTCAGGAGCTGGGTAAGGCCATAAGCGGATATGATGAGGGTGAGGATGACCACACCCCAGCGAAAGCGTATCGACGCGTCGAGAAGTTTTTCGATCATCTCAATGCTCCGCCTCGCCCTTGCCGATTTCGGCTTTGAGCAGGAAAGCACCCTTGGTCGCGATGACCGCGCCCGGTTTCACCCCGTCGACAATCTCGATACGGCCGCCGCCGCGCTTGCCGGTAACCACCGTCATGGCCTGGAAGCCTTTGGCGGTCTTGACGAAAACGACCTCGCGGCCTTCGACGGTCTGCACCGCTTCCTCCGGCAGCGCGATCAGGCTCGACCCGGCAGCGTCGCGCGGCTTGATCCGCGCACGCAACCCCTGGCCGGGCGTCAGGCCGCCGATGCCATCGGGGACGAGGACAATCGTCGCCGTCTTGCTTTCCGCGTCGAGGCTCGGGGTTGCCGACCGAACCACCGCATTCACGGTCTCGCCGCCCAGCAGTTCGATGACCGCGGTATCGCCCGGGCTGATCCGCCGCGCATCTGCGGCGAGCACCGAGGCGTTGATCTGGATGCGGCGGGGATCGGAGACCCGGAACAATTCGGTGCCCGCAAGCACATAGGACCCGAGTTTCGCGTCCGACTTGGTGACCCGTCCAGAAATCAGGCTCGTCACCGCCAGCGTGCGGCCGTCGCCCGATACCTTGGCGGCGGCGGCAGCCGATTGCGACCGCCGTACTTCGGACTCGGCCTCTGCGAGCGCCGCCGCGGCGGCCTCGAGATCCTGCTTCGCCGTAATCCGCGCATCGAATAGCTTCTTTTCGCGGGCATAGGTCGAGCGCGCAAGCGCAAGTCGCGCCGTCGCCGAGCTGCGCTCGGATGCGATCGCCGCCGCGTCGCGGCTTTCCATCACCGCGACCGCCTCGCCGGCACGAACCTCGTCGCCGAGACGGCGGTTTATGCGGGTAATCGCGCCGTCGGCGCGCGCCGTCAGCACGGCCTCGCCTTCGGGGGTCGACGCGACGACGCCCTGCGCGAGGATTTCCGAGCCGAGGCCGCCGGCTTGGATCGTCTCGGTGACGATGCCCGCGCCCTTGGCGCGCGCCTCGTCCATCAGGATCTGGCCTTCGACATGGCCTTCCTCTTCTTCCTCGGCAGGCGCCGCAGCAGGTGCTGCGACGGGTGCGGTCATCGACCGGCCGATCAGGATGCCGCCGCCGCCGAGCACGAGTGCCCCGACCGCCACAGCGGCCATCAGGCGATTTTTATTTTCGAAGATTTGCATGTTGTGAGTCCCCTATTGCGCGTTCGCGCGGCCCAGCGCAGCCAAGGCGCGGGCGCGGTCGAGTTCGGCTTCAATGAGTTTGAGATTGGCGCTGGTCAGCGCCTCCTGGGCATCGATCAGCTCGATGAGCGTGAATTTGCCCTGCTGGTATCCGATTTCGGCAACCCGGGCCGCTTCACTCGCCTGGAACAGTCCGGCGCCCGACAAGGCCGTCACACGCTCTGTGGCGGCCGAGAGCATCAGCTCGGCGTCGCGCCGCGAGAAGCGGGTATCGAGACGCGTCTGGGCAAGCTGGGCTTCGGCGGCTTCGCCGCTCGCGCGCGCTGCATAGATATTGCCGCGATTGCGGTTGAAGACCGGAAGCGGGATCGATACGCCGACGATGAACGCGGTATCCTTGCTTTCGCGGAAGTTTCGGACGCCGCCCGACGCGGTGATGTCGGGAACGCCCTCGGCCTGAGCGAGCTGGATCCGCGCCGAAGCGGCATCGCGCTCTGCTGCCGCGAGACGTTCGTCGAGGCTCTGGGCATCGGCCGGCAAGGCGGGCGGCGTCGGAATATCCTGAGCGATGGCCGAGAGCACGGGATCCTCGCTGCCGATGCGCAAGGCCAGTTCCTGCCGCGCCGACAAAAGCTCCGATTTTGCGCGCAGGCTTTCAGCCTTCGCCTCGGCGAGCAGCGCGTCGGCGCGCAGCTTGGTCAGCGGCGGATCGCGTCCGACGTCGACCAGCGTCTCAGCGATGCGTGCGAGTTCGATCGCTCTGGCATAGACGCTGTCGGCGAGCTTCGCGCGATCCTCGGCCGCGCGCAACTCCGCGTGCGACACGATGATGTCATATGCGAGGTCGGCCTCGGCCTTTCGCAGCGCGATTTGCGCAAAGTCCCGCTCAGCCGCCGCGACCTCCTTGCGGGCGCGCCGCTTGCCGCCGAGCTCGAACGGCTGCGACACCGCGACTGTGGTCTCGGTCTGGCGAAAGGTTCGATAGGGTCCGGTGCCGCTGAAATTCTCGACTTCGGCGGATATGGTGGGGTTCGGACGCACGCCCGCCTGCATGGCGCGACCTTCGGCCGCCTTCAGTTCGGCTTTCGCTTTGGCAATTCGAGGGGAGACATCCTGTCCGCGCGCAAGCGCATCGGACAGGGAGACAGGCTCGGCGTATGCCGGTTGACCTGCCATGGCCAGCATCCCTGCGAACAGCAGGGTGCCCAATGATTTAGACATAAATTCTCCTGATCAATGCAAAACGACGCAGGCAAATGCCTGCGCGAAGCAGTGATCAGGCGGCTGGAGGTTGTGTTGGTGGCGCGGTCGCGCGCGACGCGAGCGCCGCAGAGGCACGCGACATATGGCTGTCCCGCGCAAGTACACCCGAGTCTGACAGCGCGGAATTTTCCGCGATCAGGCCGGCCGGGCAGTGATGATGATGGAGCAACTCGCTGCCGCTTCCGGTCGGCGAATTACCATCCGGCGCACCCTCGTTCGAGACTTCGACACAAGTTTGATGGTGCGCCTCAACCAATGTTGCCGGCACATTGTCGAAGGCCATGGCAGGCGTATCCACGCCCGCCAAGAGCGCCGCAATGAGCAACATAAACTGGATGAGGCCATTTCGCATCACCCGCCGGTTAGCAGCCGTGCGAGGCGCAGGCAAGTCGCCGTTCATGACGCATCCTGCAGCACAAAAGGCCGCAAATCCTCGGGCACCGGCATCGGGATGAAAGCACTGACGCGGGCACGCCCCGTGTTGCCGACGGGCAGGCGTCCGGTCAGCGCGCCGAACGGAACAAGCGCTAAGCGGAGCAGCTGACCCGACATTTCCCGCATATCGCGGCGCGAAAACGCAAATGCGAACATCCTCGTATGCGAACCCATGTGCAGCCATAATCTGCGCTGAGCGAGGATATGGGCGCGCTCAAGGTGCCGCCATGCCGCGGCGACCTCGCCGATTGCCCTCGCTGTTCGATATTCCCTCAGTTCGAGAAAATAAGCGGTGCGAACGGGGTCTTCGACTTTGCTTGATGCCTTTGCGATCTTAGCGGGGCGAAGGTCGTTTGCCATGCGCGTTCCTCTCGAATCACCTCGAGTCGGAACATGACCTACACCCTGTAGTCGCTACAGGGTCAAGCGCCTGAATCTAGGACAGTCCTGATCTTGAGGTCATACGCAACGGCTTGGAACGGACTATTGTGCCGACCGAATGGCGCCCGCCGCCGATATTCGACAGCGCAGATTGGGTTTGAATGGGCGTCACCGGCGCTGCGCAACTTCCGAACACGCGCAGCCTCCGTTCGGGCATTGGTTTCGATCCCTGCCGAGGCGGGTCGAGCTGCCGCTTGTCAACGGAAGGGACCGCAACTACACGCGTGGGTGTGCCAACATCTCCCGCCCGTGCAATTGACCGCATGATCGCGACGCTCTGCGTGGCGCTGATGATGTTCTATGCGGCGACAATGCCCGCCAAGGCGGCCGCCCAGATCCAGCATGCGCCGGCCCTCATGGTGGCGCACGATCATCAAGGGGCAGATAATTTCGCGATCGCCGCGGTGCACGACGACCATGCGGCGCCTCATGACGAGCCGGCCGATAGCGGTGATCAGTCCGACGACGATCTGGGTGGCAGTCACCATCATCATGGCGATAGCGGGCCGAACCTGCTCGTTCCCAATGTCGTTGCGGCACCCGCCATAGCGCCTTGGCGCTCACCGCATGGGACGCGGATCGAACGGCCGATTGCCGGCCTGCGATCTCTCGGGCCCGAGCGCCCTCCCAGAACCACCTCGCTGACCGTCTGAGTTCCCGCGCCGCCTGAGGCGTGGGATGTTTCCACGCCTTTCAGCGAGGCTGTTATCTCATGTTATCCCATCATCGCGCGCGCTTCGGCGCGCCTGCTGCCTGTAGAGCCTTGCTCTGCGGGGGCGCCCTGCTGGCCGCCTTCGCGCTGCCGGTCCAGGCGCAGAACCTAAGTCTCGACGAGGCGCTGTCGCGGGTCGCCACCAGCGATCCTGCGGTTGCCGCCAACGCCGCAAGGCTCGAAGCGGCCGATGCCGCCATATTGCAAGCCGACATCCGGCCGCGCGATGTCGTCGGGGTCGACTTCGAGGACTTCGCGGGCACCGGTCCCTATTCGCCGTTGAGCCAGTCCCAGACAACCGGCTGGTACGAGCGGACGTGGGAACGTGGCGGCAAGCGCGAAGCGCGGATCGGCGCCGCGCGCGCCGATGTCGCGATCGTCGGGCAGCAGAACCGCGTTCGCCTGCTCGATCGCCTCGCGCGCGTTCAAGCGGCGTGGGTCGAAGCGCTCGCCGCAGAAGCGGCGATCCCCGTCGCCGAAGCAAGGCTTACGGACCTGAAGCGCGTCGAACTCGACGTCGTCCGCCGGGTGACCGGCGCGCTCGATCCCTGGTTCGCTGCCGAACGTGCCCGCACCAATGTTGCGCAAGCCGAGATCGCGCTCGAACAGGCACGCGAGACAGCGCGAAACGCGCGAGCAAGCCTCGCCGCCTGGTGGGGCGGCTCCGGCGACTATCAGATCGACGCCGCTGTGTTCCAGGCGCTCGATCCGTCGGTGCCCGCTGCGGGCGACTCCGCCGATGTTGCGGTCCTCGCGGCCGAGATCACGGCGGCGGAGGCAAAGGTGAAGCTCGCCGAGACCGGCAATGTCGCCGATCCGAGCGCCCGTGTCGGCCTTCGCCATTTCGGGCAAGGCAATGATCTGGCGGTGATGGTCGGCGGCTCGATTCCGCTCGGCAGCAAGGCCGCCAATCGCGGCAATGTCGAACGCGCGCGCGCCGAACAGCGCGCACTCGAAGCCGAGGTTGCGGTCACGCGCGTCGAAATCGGCCGCGAGATCGACCGGCTGGTCGCCGACCGCCGGCTGATCGCCTCCGAAATCAAGCGTATCGACGAGGAGGTGCTTCCCAGCGCCAGTCGCGCCGTGCGCCTGATCAGCGACGGGCTGGCGCGCGGGGGCACCGCCTTCACCTTCCTCGAGTTCAGCCAGGCCCAGATCGCCGCGCATGACGCACGCTCGCGCCGCGTCGAACTCTTGCGACGCTTCCACCTGATGGGCGTGCGCCTCGACCGCCTGACCGGCCGCCACGCGGCCCTCATCCCGACCATGGAGAATGCTCGATGAGCAGAAAACATCTTATGTGGGCATTCCCACTTCTCACCGCCGCGCTTCTCGTTTCGTGCAGCGACGGTCCTCCGACGAAAGAAGGCGGCGAAGCCGCTGCCAAGGCCGGCGAATATGAGCGCGGCCCGCATCGCGGGCGGATGCTGCGCGACGGCGATTTCGCGCTTGAGGTCACCATCTTCGAGGATGGCGTCGACCCCGAGTTCCGCGTCTATGCCTTCCGGAACGACAAGCCGGTCAAGCCATCGGAGGTCAAGCTGACGATGGAGCTTGGCCGCCTCGGCGGCAAGATCGACCGATTCAGCTTCACGCCGCAGGAGGATTTCCTGCGCGGCAGCGGGGTGGTCACCGAACCGCACAGCTTCGATGTTCGCGTCGCAGCATCGGAAGGCGGGCGCAATCGCAAATGGTCCTATGCCTCCTATGAAGGGCGCACCACGATTACGGCCGAGGCCGCCAAAGCCGGCGGGGTCAAGGTCGAGGCGGCGGGCGGCGCGACCGTCAGCGACTTGATCGACATGGGCGGGCGGATCGAGATCACTCCCGAAGGCAAGGCCGACGTCCGCGCCCGCCTTCCCGGCCTGATCATGTCGCTGAATGGCAAGCTCGGCCAGCAGGTGCGGCGCGGCCAGGTGCTCGCACGGGTGGAATCGAGCCACTCGCTCCAGACCTACAGCGTCACCGCACCGATCAGCGGCACGATCGTCGAGAAGAATGTCAATGTCGGCGACACAACCGGCGACCGCGCGCTGTTCGTCATCGCCGATCCGACCAAGCTCCACGCCGAGTTCTTTGTCTATCCGCGCGACGCCGAACGCGTGCGCGTGGGTCAGCCGGTGAACCTGCGCAGCCTGTCGGGCGAAGCGCGCTTCGCGGGGGTCGTCGAGGCGATCCTGCCGACCGCCGACATCAGCAGCCAGACGTTGATGGCGCATGTCCATTTGCCACCCGCCGCCTCGCGCACATTCCGTCCCGGCATGGGCGTTGAGGGCAGCTTTGCGGTCGCGCAGGCCGACGTGCCGCTCGCGGTGCGAACCAAGGCGATCCAGCGCTTCCGCGACTTCGAGGTCGTCTTCGCCAAGGTCGGCAACACCTATGAGGTGCGGATGCTAGAGATCGGGCGGCGCACGCCCGAATGGACCGAAGTGCTCGGCGGGCTCGCGCCCGGCGAAGTCTACGTCGTCGACGGCGCCTTCCTGATCCGCGCCGACATCGAGAAATCGGGAGCCAGCCATGACCACTGACACCAGCCCCCCGCCGGGCAAGGTTCATTTGCTCGAACGGATGATCGCGGGCGCGATCCGCTTTCGCTGGGCGGTCCTCACCACTGTTCTCCTGCTCTGCGCGATCGGCGTCTGGAGCTTCCAGCGCCTGCCGATCGACGCCACCCCCGACATCACCAACGTCCAGGTCCAGATCAACAGCGAGGCGCCGGGCTTCTCGCCGCTCGAAGCCGAGCAGCGCGTGACCTTTCCCGTCGAGACCGCGATCGCCGGCCTGCCAGGGCTGCAATATACGCGCTCGGTCTCGCGCTATGGCCTGAGCCAGGTCACCGCGGTGTTCGAGGACGGCACGAGTATCTATTTCGCACGCCAGCTGATCAACGAACGGCTGCAATCGGCGCGCGAACAGCTCCCGCCCGGGGTCGCCCCAGAAATGGGACCAATCGCGACCGGCCTCGGCGAAATCTTCATGTACACGCTCGAAGCCGATCCCGGTGCGAAGAAGCCCGATGGCAGCGCTTATACGCCCGAAGATCTGCGCACGCTGCAGGACTGGGTGATCCGCCCGCAGCTTCGCAACACGCCGGGGGTGACCGAGGTCAACAGCATCGGCGGCTATGAACGCCAATATCATGTCACCCCGGTCCCGGCGCGGCTGTCGGCCTATGGGCTGACGCTCGACGATGTGGTTCGCGCGCTGAAAGCCAACAACGACAATAGCGGCGCGGGTTATGTCGAACGCTATGGCGAGCAATATCTGGTCCGCACCCCGGGCCAGGCGTCGGGGATCGACGATCTGAAGGCGATCATTGTCAGCAACCGGAATGGCATCCCGATCCGTATTGCCGACGTCGCCGACATCGACCTTGGCGAGGAGCTGCGCACCGGCGCCGCGACCGAGAATGGCAAGGAGGTGGTGCTCGGCACCGTCTTCATGCTCGCGGGCGAAAACAGCCGCATCGTCGCGCGCGCCGCGGCCGAACGGCTCGAAGTCGCGGCGCGGGCGCTGCCCGCCGGGGTCAAGGCGGTGCCGATCTACGACCGCACCGATCTGGTCGAACGCGCGGTGTGGACGGTGGAGAAGAATTTGCTCGAAGGCGCCTTGCTCGTCATCGTCATCCTCTTCCTGCTGCTCGGCAATGTCCGCGCGGCGTTGATCACCGCGGCGGTCATCCCGATCACGATGCTGATGACGATCACCGGCATGGTGCGTGGCGGCATCTCGGGAAATCTCATGAGCCTCGGCGCGCTCGATTTCGGACTGATCGTCGATGGCGCGGTGATCATTGTGGAGAATTGCCTCCGCCGCTTCGGCGAAGCGCAACACAAAGTCGGGCGCCTGCTCGATCGCGGCGAGCGGTTCGCGCTCGCCGCCTCGGCGACGTCGGAGGTCATCCGTCCGTCGCTGTTCGGCATGCTGATCATCGCGCTCGTCTATGTACCGATCTTCGCGCTCACCGGGGTCGAGGGCAAGATGTTCCATCCGATGGCGATCACCGTCGTGATGGCGCTGACCGCGGCGCTGATCCTGTCGCTGACCTTCGTGCCGGCAGCCATCGCGCTGTTCGTCACCGGCAAGGTCGAGGAGAAGGAAAGCCGGCTGATGCTCTGGGCGCGCAAGGCTTATGCGCCCGCGCTCGACAGCGCCTTGAAGCTGCGCACCGCGTTCGTCGCGGGCGCGGTGGTGCTTGTCGCAATCGCGGGGTTCGCCGCGACGCGCATGGGGTCGGAGTTCGTCCCCAATCTCGACGAAGGCGATATCGCGATGCACGCGCTGCGCATTCCGGGCACCAGTCTCAGCCAGGCGATTTCGATGCAGACGACGCTCGAAGCGCGGATCAAGCAGTTCCCCGAGGTCGACCGGGTGGTAGCGAAGATCGGCACCGCCGAAATCGCGACCGATCCGATGCCGCCCTCGGTCGCCGACACCTTCATCATCATGAAGGACCGCAAGGACTGGCCCGATCCGAGAAAACCGAAGACCGAGCTCGTCCGCGAGATGCAGGCAGCCGTGGCCCTCATCCCGGGGAACAATTACGAGTTCACCCAGCCGATCCAGATGCGCTTCAACGAGCTTCTCTCGGGGGTTCGCGCCGATGTCGCGATCAAAGTCTTCGGCGACGATCTCGACACGCTGCGCGAGGTCGGCGACGCGATCGAGACTGTGGCTTCGGGAATCGAGGGCGCGCAGGATGTCGGCGTCGAGCAAGTCACCGGCCTGCCGGTGCTGCAAATCACCCCCGACCGGGCGGCGCTCGCGCGCTTCGGGCTCAACGTCGGCGACGTCCAGAATGTCGTCGCGGTGTCGATCGGTGGCGTCGAGGCCGGGCAGATCTTCGAGGGCGACCGGCGCTTCCCGATCATCGTGCGCCTGCCCGAAGCGACGCGCGAGCGGGTCGACGAGCTCGGCCGGCTGCGCATCCCCTTGCCGGGTCCAGACAGCGAGATGCGCGGGTTCGTGCCGCTCGCCGACGTGGCGAAGGTCGAGGTGGTGATCGGTCCGAACCAGATCAGCCGCGAGGATGGCAAGCGCCGCGTCGTGGTGACCGCCAATGTCCGCGGCCGCGATCTCGGCTCCTTCATTGAGGAGCTGAGAACCAAGGTCGATGCCGAGGTCGAGGTGCCAGCGGGCTATTGGATCAGCTATGGCGGGACATTCGAGCAGTTGATCTCGGCGGCGAAGCGGCTCCAGCTTGTGGTGCCCGCGGCGCTGCTGCTGATCTTCGGCCTGCTCTATGCGCTGTTCCGCTCGGCGAAGGATGCCGGAATCGTCTTCTCGGGGGTGCCGCTGGCACTTACCGGGGGCGTCGCGGCGCTGCTGGTGCGCGGCATGCCGTTGTCGATCTCGGCGGGCGTCGGGTTTATCGCGCTCTCCGGGGTCGCGGTGCTCAACGGCGTCGTCATGCTGAGCTTCATCCGGCAGCTTCGCGAAGGGGGGAGCGGACTCGATGTGGCGATCCGCGAGGGTGCGCTGACGCGTCTCCGCCCGGTGCTGATGACCGCGCTGGTGGCGAGCCTCGGCTTCGTGCCGATGGCGTTCAACGTCGGCGCGGGGGCGGAGGTCCAGCGTCCGCTCGCGACGGTGGTGATCGGCGGGATCGTCTCCTCGACGATCCTCACCTTGCTCATCCTGCCGGCGCTCTACCGCATGGCGCACGGCCGCCGCGCCAAGGACCCAAATCCCGAGCCCCCAGCGGCCAAGCCTTTACCGGCTTGACCACTCGCCCCGCGCGCCCAGTCGGCGCGCGGGGCACCCATTCCCGACATTCTAGGAGTATTATGATGTCTTTCCGATCCATCGCTCCGCCGGGCGGCGTCCTGCGCGCCGCACTGCTCGCCGCGAGCCTCCTTCTTCTCTGTTTCGCGATCGGCGCAGAAGCCTGGGCGCACAATGTCGCCGAGGGCGACAAGGGCTATATCCAGGAAAGCAGCGGCATTCTCTTCTGGCCGTTCGTCTATCTCGGGGCCAAGCATATGGTCACCGGTTACGACCATCTGCTCTTCCTCTTCGGTGTGATCTTCTTCCTCTACCGGATGAAGGACATAGGGCTGTATGTGACATTGTTCGCGATCGGCCATTCGACGACGATGCTGTTCGGCGTGCTCACCGGCATCAGCGCCAACGCCTATATCATCGACGCGATCATCGGCCTGTCGGTCGTCTACAAGGCGCTCGACAATCTCGGCGCCTATCAGCGCTGGTTCGGCGTCCAGCCCAACACCAAGGCCGCGACCTTGATCTTCGGCTTCTTCCACGGCTTCGGCCTCGCGACGAAAATCCTCGAGTTCGAGATCGCGAACGAAGGCCTGATCCCCAACCTGCTCGCCTTCAACATCGGGGTCGAGATCGGGCAATTGCTCGCGCTCGGCACGATCCTCATCCTGATGGGATTTTGGCGCCGCACCCCGAGCTTCATGCGCCATGCCTTCGCCGTCAACACCATCCTCATGACCGCGGGCTTCGTGCTCGTCGGCTACCAGCTCGCCGGCCTCGCGGCCGCTTAATCGAAGGAAACCACATCATGTTCAATTCACAGCGCCCCCGCCCCGAAGACCTGCCGACCAGCAGCCAGCTGATCCGCGCGACCGCGCTCGCCGCCGTTGCCGCGGGCGCCATCCTCGTCGCCGTCGTGCTGCCCAGCGAATATGCGATCGATCCGACCGGGATCGGCGGCGCGCTTGGCCTCACCGAAATGGGCGAGGTCAAGCTGCAGCTCGCCAAGGAGGCCGCGGCCGACGCGGCCACCGGAAGTGCTTCGGCCGCTCCGGCTGCCCAGGTGGCATCTCCGACAGCAACCGCCGCCAAGGCGGACGCGCCGCAACGCTCGGAAACGATGAAGCTTACCCTGGCGCCAGGACAGGGTGCCGAGATCAAGGCGACGATGGCGAAGGGCGCACGCCTCAACTTCAACTGGTCGGTCGAGGGCGGGCGCGTCAATTTCGACACGCACGCCGACGCACCGGGCATCGCGTACCACGGCTATGCCAAGGGCAAGGATACGACCGGCGAGAGCGGCGAACTTGTCGCCGCCTTCGACGGCAAGCACGGCTGGTTCTGGCGCAATCGCTCGAGCGCACCGGTGACGATTACGCTGCGCACCGACGGCGCCTATAGCGACATCCGCCGCGTTGTCTGACAAGGCAGCAATGATTTGATGGACTCCGGCCCGGTCGCCGACCGGGTCGGAGACGATGCCCCTCTAATCGCCGACAGCGGAGTTCCACCTATGCTCGCCGTTCTTGCCAACCGGACCTACCGCCACCTGTTCCTCGCGCAGATCATCGCGCTCGTCGGCACGGGCCTCGCCACGGTTGCGCTTGGGCTCCTCGCCTTTGAGATCGCCGGCGCCGATGCAGGCGCGGTGCTCGGGACCGCGATGGCGATCAAGATGGTCGCTTATATCGGCGTTGCGCCGGTCGTCGGAGCCTATGCTTCGCGCCTGCCGCGAAAACCCTTCCTCATCGCAATGGATGTGGTGCGCGGCCTCGTCGCGCTGTTCCTGCCCTTCGTCGACCAGGTGTGGCAAATCTATCTCCTGATCTTCATCCTCCAGTCGGCGTCGGCCGGGTTCACGCCAACCTTCCAGGCGACGATCCCCGACGTGCTGCCCGACGAGAAGGATTATACGCGCGCCCTGTCGCTCTCGCGTCTGGCCTATGACATGGAAAGCCTCGTCAGCCCTATCCTCGCCGCCGCGCTGCTTGGCGTCATCAGTTTCCACTGGCTCTTCTCGGGCACCGCGATCGGCTTCGCCTGTTCGGCGCTGCTTGTGCTGTCGGTGACGCTTCCGCGCACCGCGGCCACGGGGCCGAGCGGCGGCATTTACGACAAGACGACGCAGGGCACCCGCCAATATCTGAAGACTCCGCGGCTTCGCGGCCTGCTCGCGGTGACGCTCGCCGCCGCCGCGGCAAGCGCGATGGTCATTGTCAACACACCGGTGCTCGTGCGCGGTCTGCTCGGGCTGGGACAGAGCGAGGTGGCAATCACGCTTGCAGCCTTCGGCGGCGGCTCGATGCTCGCGGCGCTGCTGTTGCCGCGGCTGCTCGATCGGGTCGCCGACCGGGCCGTGATGATTGCGGCAGCGATGGCCATGACCGCCGTCCTGGCAGTGCTTGCAGGGTCATGGTCGATGCACAAGGGGCCGGCCTATTGGAGCTTCCTGCTGCTTGGCTGGTTTGCGCTCGGCGTCAGCTATTCCGCCAGCATCACGCCGGGCGGACGCTTGCTGCGCCGATCGTCGGATGCCGGGGGGCGCCCGGCCCTGTTTGCGGCGCAATTCGCGCTCAGCCATGTCTGCTGGCTTGTCGCCTATCCGCTCGCTGGCCAGGTTGGTGCCCGCGCCGGAATGGGCACGGCCCTCGCCGCAAGCGCGGTGCTGGCGCTTATGGGAACGCTCATCGCCCTGCGTGTCTGGCCGCGCGAGGACCCGGACATCCTGACGCATCGTCATGACGATTTGCCGGCGGACCATCCGCATCTTCGCGAGGATCATGCGACGGGGGAAGCAGAACACGCATTCGTAATTGACGATCTGCACCCCCACTGGCCAGACCGATAGGGGTTCGCCTCTTAACGACTCACGTCCGATTAAGGAGACGATTGTCCTCGAAAAATGGAGCATGCCCTGACACTGTCGAGATCACCGCGCCAGCATGAAACACGGGGGGATCGACCGTCGGCGAGTTTTGTCAATTTTGCGCGCTGGCTTGCTTAACGAAGCCATTCCAACCGTGAAACCTACTGGCGGCTCGATGCGTAGAACATGGCCGCGATGATCCGCTCGCCGCGCAGTTCGTGGAAAAGTGCGCTGACAACATGCCCGATGAGATAAGCCCACATCAACGGGGCCACCGTTTCATGAACTTCCATGAGGGGGCTAGCCGAGGCCACGAAATAGCCAACGACACCGCTTAGCGCCATCACCGAGGCAATGATGAGTCCCAGACCATGAATGGCGCTGGCAAATGGCCGCTCCCTGTTTCCGTCCTCGATCGGTGCAAATAGTCTTTTGGCATCGGTAGCGACAAACCTGAGTTGCTTCGGCGAGAACCAAGGGAAAAACGCAACGAGGCGCGTCTCGCCCGAACGCAAGACACTCCAGATCCAGGATGCCGCGAGCAGCGACGTCGCAGCGATCCCAACCTTTTCATGGATTTCAAAAAAGCTATCTCCGGGACGGTTGCGAGTCGGGCTTTGCATCACCAAACTAAGGCCCAATTGCGTCATGATGGCGAGCGCCACCAACCAGTGCAGAATCTTGGTGGCGGTCGACCGTCTATTTTTCAACACGGCATCGGACATAAATACCCACTCCTGTGTTCGCGAGGTCACTGTTAGCGCCTTTCCAATTGTTCAGAAGCCTAACCGAAGCGCCACCCTCACGGTTCGCGGCCGCAGTGGCGTAATCTGCTTGCCCAGCGCCACGGTGAACGGATTTCCGTAGGAAAAGCTGTTCCCGCTAACATTCAGGAGATTTGTGGCATCGAGCGTCAGCGCCCAGTCCCTTGCCGCGAGCGAAGCGGAAAAATCGAGCTGGGTCGTTTCGCCATGCTCGAGGATGAGCGGCGCGGTCGTCCCAAGGCTCGATGCGCCGATTAGCCTTACGGTCCCGTCGAGTTTCAGGCTCAGCCGGTCGGACAGCGGGCTTTCCCAAGCCGCCGTAAACCGTCCACCGGTTCGAGCGACGTTGGGAAGCGGTCTTTCGTCGGCCTCTTCGAGCCCCTCCACGGGATTGGTCAGCGCGCTGCGATTGATGAACAGCGCACCGTCGAAAAACAGGTGATCGGTTACGTGCCACCGGCCGTTGATCTCCGCACCATAAACCGTGCCGCGTCCGATATTTTCGGTAAAGGGTAGCCCGTCGCTTCCAATCAGGTCGGCTTGGATACTGGTCCAGATCGAATAGAATGCTGTGATGCCGCCGGAAAAACGGGGCCTCGCGCTGTCAGCCTCGCTGCCGAACCGGACCCCGAGTTCGACGTTGTGGATCGAGTCCGAATCGAATCGCTGCGCGGAATTGATCTGTCCCCCCGTGATCGCGATGCCGCCACTGCGGAAGCCGCTTTGGTATCGCAAGAACGTCAGGAGGTCGGACGTCGGTTTCCATGACAGTGCCGCAGTCGGGAGGACACGAATTTGCCGACGCTTCGGTTCGAAATCCTCGCCGGAGCCGCCCATCAGCTCCCCGATCGTCTCGGCAAAGACGACACGCCCCCCAAGCGTTCCGGAAAGGCGTGGAGCGATCCGCTGGGTCGCCTCGCCGAAGATTGCGACTTCGGTCTTCTGGTTTCGCAATTGCGCCAGCGTGACCGGCGCTCCGAGAGGGCCGAGCCGACGGTCGATACGGTCGATATTGCGGACGAGGCTAACCCCTGCGACCCAGCTGTTGCCCGAAGGCATGCCGTGCGAGAGGCGCGTCTCGTGGGTCAGGAGGCGAATCGCCTCATGCCCTTGGAATATCTGGATTTCCGGATTTCCTCCATACCCGGTCGCATCGAAGGTGTCCGACAGGTCATGGTCCACGATCCCGGTGGAGGAGAGCAGCTTGAGATCGCCCCAGTCCTTGGCGATTTCCAGTCCTGTCGCCTTGAAATCATTGTCGTGCGGCTGGGCGATATTGGCCGCATGGGTGCGGAGTGGCTGATCGATGTCGGCATATTGGCCATCGCGCGTATCGATGTTCTGGATGACGGCGTTGAGGTCGATCGTCCAATTATCGCCAGGCTCCACGCGCAGGTTTGCGCGCGCGCCGTCTATGCGCGTCCGGTTGGTATTGCGCATACCGAGCGTCGCATTGTCGATGTAGCCGCCTTCGACTTGGTTGTAGCCGACCACGCGGAGCGCCATTCGGTCGGCGATGACGGGGATATTGAGCATTCCGCCGAGATCATAGCCGGGTTCGGCATCGCGCGTGACGGATCGCCCGACGGTCGCCGAAGCGTGAAACCCGCCATTGTCCGCCATCTTGGGGACAATCCGCACGATGCCGCCGAGCGCGCCCGCGCCATAGAGAGTACCCTGGGGCCCTTCGATCACTTCGATGCGGTCGATGTCGTAGAGGCGCAAATCGGGCTCGGGGGCGTTATAGGTGAGCCGCAGGTCGCCAAGGTAGAGACCCACGGTCGATTGGGTCGGTCCCGAGAAGCTGCTGTCGGCAATCCCGCGCACGAACAATTTGTTGCGGCCGGGCCCAAGATTGGTCGAGGTCAGCGTCGGAATACGGGCAATGAATGCTGCCGTACCCTGATTTTCACCGAGGCCGATCCCGCCGACCGACTGAATATGTGCGGTGCCGGGATAGCTGTCGAGGGCCTGACCCTGCTTGGTCGCGGTCACGACGATTTCGGCGGGCGCCGGGGCCGCGGCGCTGGCTCTCGGCGGCGGCACGGCGGGCCGCGGTGCGGGCCGCACAGGCTTGGACCGCGGCGCCAAAGCGACGATCCGCACGGTCTGCGTATCGACGATCTGGTAGGTGAAACCGGTACCGCGCAGCATCGTCGTCAGCGCCTGGGCGATCGTCATCCGCCCGTGAACGGCTTTGCTGCGCGCGCCGGCGAGCCTCTGATCGATTCCGCCGATCGAGATTTGCGCCGCGTTACCAAGCGTGATCAATGCATTGTCGAGGCGCTGGGCTGGGATATCGAAGCGCTGGCTTTCCGCAGCGGCCGCCGGGCTTGCCGTCCAGATGGCGATCGCCGCTACGGGTATCAAATGGGTCCAGGTCACCGGATCAACGCGTCAATTGCCATCCCTTGGCACTATGACGCGCACGGACACCTAGCAAGGATTCCAGTTGGCGGAAAAGGCGCGCCTCGTCGCGATCGACGCGGATGACCCCCGAGAATCTCCGACCTGCCAGATCCGGCGATATGGTCACAGACGTGCCGAGCGACCGTGACAAGTCAACCGCGATCGTGGCGAGCGGCGCGTCGCGATAGCTCAACCGCCCCTGTTGCCATCCCCCCACGGTGGCCGGATCGACCGCCGACACGAGGACCTTCTTGGTTCCGCGCCGAACGCGTAGCTGTTTGCCCGGCGTGAGCGTCACCGCATCGGAGCCCGGTTGATACTGCACACTGCCTTCGGACACCGCGACTTCCAGACCATCGGCAGATTGTCGCACGTTGAAGATCGTGCCGACGTCGCGAAGGGTGCCGTCGCCGGTGTCGACAACAAAGGGGCGCGCGCTGTCATGCTTGATCGTGAAGATCGCCTCTCCGCTCTCGAGGCGGGCGAAGCGTTCGGCTTTCCGGTCGAACGCGATCGTGGTGCCGCCGTTGAGAGCGATTTTAGACCCATCGGCCAGAGCGATTTCGCGCGTCTCGCCCGGCAAGGTCGTGATCGTTTCCATCCCCGGCGACCTGAAGAATGCAGGAGACAGGAACAGCGCGAGGACGAGGCTGGCGGCGATCGCCAGAAAAGCGCGGCCCCGATACCATGGCAGCGCTCCAGGTTCATTGTCGTTGGAGGCCGGGGACAAAGGCTCGATGACCGTTTCGGTGCCTGCCAGTTCGTCGGAGAGATGCTCGTCCGCCATGGCAACGGCATCATAAGCATCGGCGTGCGCCGAATCGGCTTCCATCCATGCCGTGAACTCGGCCCACAGTGCCCCGTCGGCTGCCGGACCTTGCAGCCGCACATGCCATGCAATGGCGTCGTCAGTGATGCTACCGGTCCCCATCATCAATTCCTTCGGCCCATTGACGTTGCGGCGCGTCGATTTCCACATCGAGCTGCTGCTTGAGGTCCAGGACCGCTCGATACCCCCGTTGCAAATGCTTTTCGACCGCGCTGAGACTGATCCCCATTTCGGCAGCGATCTGCTTTTGCGGAACACCGTCGATCCGTACGGCCCGAAAGGCAAAGGCAGTGCGTTCGGGCAATGTGTCGAGGACCGCATCGACCCGCCTCAGCTGGTCGCGCGCAACCAGCAAGCGATCGGCCGACGGCTGGGCGTCGCGCGGGGCGGCGATGCTGCCCTCGATATGACCCTTGGTCCACTCCTGCTCGCGCGCGTTACGGCGCTGCGCCGAGCGGCGGCGATCGAGGACGAGATTCTCGGCGGCGCGATACAGATAGGCGAGCGGCTCGGCGATCAGGCTCGCATCGATATCGGCGAGCTTCAGCCACAGGTCCTGCAATATGTCTTCGCCATCGCCATCGCCGCGGAGACGAACACGCAAATAGCGCAGCAAGGCCGCCCGATTGGCCAAGAACATCGCTTCTAGCCCAGGGGCTTCGGTCATCAAATGCTGCGCACTTCCATTTTCGCTCACGCGGCTGGGCATGATCACTGCCCGATATCGACGAAATAGGAAAGGCGTGTGACCGTGCGTCGGTGCAGAGGCGAGCGGAGACATCATGAGGCGCGGGCGGTAACCCGCCACAGCGCGGAGCCGAGCAGGGCTGCCGCGATCACGGCCTGCAATAATGCGAGATAGCCGGCGCCCGCCAATCCGGCGGAACCGGTGAAGAACGGCAGCAAGGGCAAGAGGCCCAGTCCGGCGACCAAATTTCCCCCGACCGACAGCCCGGGATGGCCCAATGCGATCAGCGCCGCACTTGTCGGGGGTCCGGCCATTGCCACGACTCTTGCCAACGTAAGCCATATCATGACTGTCGCAGCACCTGCATAGGCGGACCCTCCGATCAGCACCGCCACCTCGCGCGAGAAGAGTGCGAGGAGAAGAACCAGGGGTAGCGCTGTCGCAAGCGCGATACCGACGCAGCGCGCGAGGGCATGCCGAATGGCGATCCTCGCGCGGCCGTCCGCGGCGAGACGCGCCAGCTCGGCATAAGCTGCCTGTCCCAATATTTGAGCGGGCTGCGAGATGACGATCGTCGCGCGGTGCGCGATCGAATAGAGGCCCGCTGCGGCCGGGCCGAGCATTGCGCCGACAATGAGCGGCGTCAGCCTGCCGGTGAGGTCGCCGAGCATGATATCGGCATTGGCCGTCAGCATGAAGCGGCCCAGACCGTCATGCTCGCGCCGCGCGTCCGCAACGGCGCCGAGCAAAGGCTCGTCGAGCATATGACGACGCGCAAGGTAGATGGCCGCGACCCAGAGCGATATGCCCTCTACCAGCGCAGCGACGAGCCAAGCGACGAGAAAGGCCGTGAGCCCGAGATCGAAGGCGATGACCACCAGCGTACCGAGCAACCGCATCACTGGCGTCACGATATTGTGGAGCGCAAGGAGGTCGAAGCGTCGCAGGATCTGCAGATACCCGCCGGGGGTCGCACGCACGGTCGCGAGGACCGCGAAACAATAGGGTATCGCCAGCGCCTGCGCATCCTGCGACCACCCAAGCAGCGGTCCGACGATCGGCACCGCGATCGCCGCGACAATCACCGCGACCAGCCCCGCGGCGAGTTCGATCGCGCCGACAAAGCGGAGCAACCGGATGAGCTTGGCGTGGTCATTTTCAGCCGGCTGGACGCCGTAGCGGACAATCGCGTGCCAACCTGGAAAGGCGATGAGCCCGCCGACGAGCATCGCGAAATAATTGACGAGAACGAGCACGCCATATTGCTCGGGGCCGAGGATGCGGGCCGCGGCGACGACATAGATGAGACTGATCAGCCCTGCCGCCGCCTTGCCGCCGAGCAGCAGGCCGAGATTCTGGTAGATACGAAGAACCGGCCCTGCCGAACCTTTTGCGATGTCAGTGAACAAGACAGGTGTCGGACGATGCGCCCTCGGGCTTGCGACCGCTGGCGAGACAGACGATTGCGCGCGCGGCGCGCTCCGAAGACGGCTCGGCGGTGAGGTCGAACGTATGGTCGAAGAGCCGTCGCTGCACGGCGCGATAGCGCGCCGGATGCTCCGCTACCGCTTCCTCCAAGCCGCGACCAAGATCGACCGCCTTCGAAATGACCGGTCCCGACTGCCAGTGCGCGAAATTCGGATCCTGATCGGGATCGATGCCGTGGCTGTTGAGGAAGAGGCAAGGCCGGGGCGATTTGAGAAACTCATAGACCTGGCTGCTGACGTCGCCGAGATAGATGTCTGCCCCGTTGGTATAGCTCATGTCGGTCAGCGCGGCACTGCCGAGATCGATATGGATATTCGGGGCTGCGGCGTAGCGGCGGTGCAGCGTTCCGGGCAGACCGACGCAAAGCTTGTCGATCGTGACCGCCATTCGCCGCTCGAACATCATGATGTGGGGCGCGAAGATCAGGTTGTAGCGATCGGAGGCAAGGAAATAGTCGAGCACTGCCCTGCCCTGCTTGTACCAGGAGGAGAGATGCGGCGAGACATGCGGATTGTAGAGTACGATCGGCCGATTGCTCCCGCGAAACTTGAGCGGGCGCCCATCGCCGGCGGCGATATCGAACTTCGGATAGCCGGTGATCGTCAATCGCTCGGGACGGACTCCGGCTTCGCTAGTCAGTCGGTCGCGGATCTTCGGCCCAGCGGCCAAGATATGATCGAAGAGGGCGGTGGACGTGCCGAAACCGATCGCCCGATCGCCCGCGCCATGATCGGTCAGGACCATGCGGAGCGATGACAGGCCGTAACGGGACTTCAGGATCAGCGACGTGCGCTCGGTCACTACGAGCAGGTCGAGCGATCGGAAAAAGTCCAGATTGTCCCGGTAAACCAGCAATTTCGCAGCAGGGACGAGGGATCCGAGAGCCGCCTCGATGCCCCGGGATGCAAAAGAGCGCAGCCGGAGCGCGACGAGACGCAGGCCCGCCGGGACCGCGCCGCCCATCAGTCGGAGCGCTTCGCGCGCGAGAAGGTCGCTGGTCGTCGCAATGACGATATCAGCGCCGCTGCCCATTCGCGCCAGCGCTATGGCGACCGGCAGACTGTGCGCCATCTGGTGAATCTGGTCGTGGTTGAAAAGAAAGGCGATCCGCATGGGGGGAATGACGCCGCGGCGGCGCGATATCCGCATCAAGTGCGGAAAAAAGCTTCTGGTGGCGTCCTCGCTGCGGAGGAAAACGCTCATGCCATCGTCCCGTCCGCTTTCGGTCTTCGACCTCGACCGCACCCTCACCATCCACGGAACCTGGTCGCCGTTCCTGTTTTTTGCCGCGCGGAGGCGCAGCCCGTGGCGGCTGATCTTCGTGCCGCTGGTCGTCGCGCTCATGGCCGCTTACAAAGCGGGGGTTCTGACGCGCAAGCAGCTCAAGCAGGCGATGCACCGTCTGATGCTCGGAGGCGCCGTCGACCTCGACGCCGTCACTGACCTTGCCGACGCCTATGCCGAACACAGCCTCACGCGCAATGTCCATGCCGATGCTATTGCGAGCATCGCCGCCGAAACCGCTGCCGGACGGCGAGTGGTCATCGCCTCGGCGGCGCATCTCTTCTATCTTGAGGCAATCGCGTCGCAGCTTGGCGTCACCGATGTCGTCGGTACCGCGTCGATGTGGCGCCGGCGCGATCTCACGCCACGGATCGCCGGTGAGAATTGCTATGGCGAGAGCAAGCGGCGAATGCTGGAACATTGGCTCCGCGGCCAGGAGATCGATCGCACCAAGGTCCATATCCGCTTTTTCTCGGACGATCTGTCGGACCTTCCGACCTTCGAATGGGCTGACGAGGCCGTTGCGGTCAATCCGTCGAAGAAGCTGCTTAATGTGGCGCTCAGGCGCGGCTGGACTGTCTATGACTGGCGCGAGGCCAAGGCGGCGCGCGATGGGGCTCCGCAAGCGCAGGCCAGAGTGACCCCGACCTGACACCGCATCAATCGCTGCGGTTTCGTGTCGCGAAGCGCAGCAGGTTCCACCAGAGCGGCGCGCCCCGCTGCCAAACGAAACGGGCGCGATCGCGTGTCTTGCCTTTCGAAGGCGAGTGCGCCGCGCCCGATTGGCCGACCCGGTGGGTGCGCAAGGTCATTCAGGCGGCCGATGGCGCCGGCCGGCACGCGGCCGGCAACCGCATCATCAAACGATCGACCGGAATCCAGCGCGACAGGTGGCGCGCAGGCCGGCTCGCCGAGAGGAGCGCAGCCTCGATCGCGCCGGGACCCTGGCTGCGCTGAAAGCGAAACAAGGCGAGAGCCGCGAGGGCAAAGCCGAAGACGATCATCAGCTGAAAAAGCGGAGCCAGCGCATGGGCGCTATCTTCGATGGCCACGACGGCCTGAACGAAGCCGACGATGAGAAGGATTCCGGCGCCAAGTCCGAGCGCCGACGTCGACCGCTTCGGGGGAACGCCAAGCGCAAATCCGAAAAAGGGGACGAGGATGATGAAGGCGGCGGTGACAAACCGGCTGCCCAGGGCAGCGCGCGCCGCATTGCGTCCGGCGCCCGTTCGTCCGCCGACAGCGGCGCCGATCAGATCGCCCAGCATGAGGCGATCGTTGCGATGGCGCGCCGTCCCGCGGGCCAGCTTTGGGGCGAGCAGCTGGACGGGCATCTTCAATGCTTTGAAGGACGCAATTTCGAGCCGGCCGGCCGATCGGGTGACGATGACATGGCCGTCGGATAGCCGCAGCAGCACCTCGCCGCGCCCGCCGTTGATGACCCTTCCGGCCCGGGCAGCGACGGTCAGGTCCGGATTGCGAAGAAAAAGACCCCGAAATTCGCCGGTACGCCGATCGACGGCGTCGACGTGAAACACCGTGTCGGGGCGAGGACGAAGAAACTCGCCCGGCGCGATCGACAAGCCGAGGTTGCCGATCGCAATCGATGTACCGAGCGCATCGAGCCGCTGCTCGCCAGCCGGTTCGACATAGGCGCGTAGTCCGGCATGCAGCATGGCAACCGCAAGCGCCAACAGCAGCGGAACGCGGAGCAGCCGTGCAGGCGACAGACCGATTGATGCAAAGATATCGAGTTCGCCGCTGATGGCAAAACTCCGAAAGGCAACCGCCACCGCCACGAACACCGAGATCAGGAGGCCGATGCCGAGATATTCCGGAACGAGATAGACCATGAGCTTGATCAGGACCGCGACCGGCTGCTCGACATTGTCGAGCAAGCCCATCAGCCGCCGACTGTTCTCCAGGCTCAGCAGCAAAATGACCATTGCGCCGGTGGCGAGAAAGGGGCGCGCCAGCCGCCGCGCTATATAGAGATCGATGGCGGACATCAGGCGGCAGAGCGCAGAGGCATAGCGAGCAACTGATAATGGCGGAAAAGAGCCGCGAAATGATCGTCGATGCGCGGTGTGTCGGGCGCGCGCCGGGCGGCGGCCGCGCGTAGCCGGCTGCGATCGCGCGCGAGGAGCCGCCCGATCGCCCGCGCCGCGGCGCTCGCATCGCCAGCCGCGTAGAGCTCGCCGTTGTCGTCGCCGACAAAATCGGACGCGCCGCCCGCATCGGGCGCGATCAGCGGCAACCCCGACGCCGCAGCCTCCGCCGCCACGAGGCCGAAGGTTTCCGCCTCGCATCCATGAATCAGCGCGTCGGCGCTCGCCATGAGCTTGGCGAGAAGGAGACGATCGGCAATCGGGGCAAGAAGATGGACATGCGGATTGTTGCCGATGTGACGCACGAGCCGCCCCCGGTCGCGGCCGTCGCCGACAAGGACGAGACCGATCGGGCGATGTTGCGATGCCGCAAGGCATGCGTCGACGACGAGCGGCCAGCGCTTTTCGGCACTGTGACGGCCGACGCCAATGATCAGGCTCGCGCTTTCGGGAAGTGCGCAGCGCGCCAGAAGATCGCGGCGCAAGTCGGCATCGCGATGCACGGGAGAAAACAGGCCTGGGTCGACCCCCATTGGAATTGTCGCGACGCCTGCCACGCCGCCCGTGAGCAGCCGCGCCGAAAGATGACGATTGGCACTGACAACACAATCGAAGCGCTCGCCGAGGCGGCGCAAATGACGCCAGAAGAGGTCGAAGCTCCTGTCGATCGTTTCACGGCTGCCGAAGCGGCCGAACCAGCGATAGGGATAGGCCGCCAGTGGATCGGCGTGCATGACGAGGGACCGCGGTGCGCTCCCCTGCCAGCCGGCGACGATGCTCGCGGTGCGCCAGGGCGACGAGGCCTCGACGAAATCGGGGCGTTCGGCGTCGAGACGGGCATGCACTGCCGCCACATCGTCGAAATAGCGATAGCGGCGGTCGACGAGCAGTTGCGGGCTCGCGATATGGACGATCCGGCCGCCGCCGGGCCGCAGCTCGACATGATCGTGCGAGCCGGGGGCAATGACGACGACCTCGTGCCCCAGCGAAGCGCCGAGCGCGAGCTTGCGATCAATATAGGTTTTCACGCCGCCGCCATGCGGCGTGTAAAAGGCGCAGACATCGGCGATTTTCATTTGCGCTCCAGGGGGCGATATTTGAGCCCGCTCAGATAGGTCATGACGATCTGGGTGCGTGTCGGCCCCGCTCCCACCAAGACCGAAGCGGCTGCCGCCGTCGGTTTCGACCAGCCGAGCTTCGGATTGCCGCCAAAGCCAAGGCCATCGGATAATTTGTCCCATTTGAGATTACGGTTCCGGTCGTGCAGGACCGACAGGCTGTAGCGGCCGGGTCCCGGCACACGCAGACACAACGTCACCGGCCCGGATGCCGGCAGGACCAGATCGACCCGGCGGAACATTTTATGCGCGTTGATCAGGACAGCATCGTCGGCGAGAAAGTCGCTGTCATTGTCGGGGTAGAGCTCGGCCCGAACCAAGCCCTTGCGATCCTTGAGCCCGGTTATCCCGACAAGCAGGGCCGGGCCGGCCTCATTCGGCCGGCACGCAGCCTCGGCCTTGCCGAGCGACGCATCGGGTTGGACCGGCCCCGCTCCGGCAAGCAGCAAAAGCGAAAGCGGCGCGATTGCGTGTCTCATGCCCGGTGCGCCGTGGCCAGTTCGGTCAAAGTCAGGACGGCGCCGATCGCGAGATGCACGAGCAGCGTCAGGCCGGCGATCATCGCGATCAACGGGCCGAGCGCGCCGTCATGACCGATCAGGAAAATTGCAACGCTGGCGAAAACCAGATCCTTGTTGGGAACGAAGGGGAGCCGCGTCACGAGCAGTTGCAGGGTCGCGAGGATGAGCAGCCAGCCCATCGACACCATCGGCAGCGCGCTGTGCCACATGAGGCCCGACAGTAATGTCGTCAGCAGCAACCGCCCGATGTGAACGCCGAAGATCATGCGCAATTCAGCGCGCGGCAGCGAGAAGATGCGATGCCGAAAGGCGAGGAGCGCGAGCGACATTCCGATCATCAGAGCCGCCGACAGGGCTACCGTGCGACCATGGAATTCAGGGGCCATGCGGCCGATAGCAGGCCAAGCAAGCGCGAGCATGGCCAGGGTCATGAGGTTGCCCGCGACGGCCGACAGGATGCTGACATCCTTGATGGCGCCGAAGGGCGCCGCCGCCATCGTCGCGCGACGCCGCGCCCAGCCGTAGAAATAGGCCTCGCCGCTATAGCCGAACAGGATTTCGTTGCTGACGAGCTTGCGCAACAGGGCGGCAAAACCAGCGGTCGGGATATTCCACAAGCGCCGAAAGATCACCCATTCGGAGGCAGGCAGGGCAAGATAATAAGCCGAAAAGCCTATCCAGAACATCGGCGAGGCGGGCACGCCCCGCAACAGGTCAGTGACGCCGATACTGGCCAGCTTCGAGCCTAGCGCCGCGAGGAGCGCGAGCGACAGGCCCAGGGAGAGAAATTTCTGCCAGGGTTGTCGCTCCCGAAGCAGTGGCCGGAGGCGCTCGGTCCATGTCCCCGGGTTTGTGCGCAAAGCTCGAGAGGCCATCGATCACCTTTTGGCAGCGGTTCCTGGGGGAGTGACGCCAGGCGCGCGCATAATCCGCACCATGGGCTTCGAAAAATCATCCGGGCACAAGATCGCGGTATGGCGATGGCCGATGCGAGCGCGCAAAAGCCGCGAGAGCGCGCGCAATTTCGGCTAGGAGGCGCGGCGAATCGACATCATGCGGGTGGACCGCAAGGCGAACTGTTTGCGCCCGCGCGAGCAGCATCGTCGCAAGCCGAGACCAGAGGATCGAACTAGCGATGCGCACAGGAGAACGGCTGGCATAGGTGACCACCGGTCCCCTCGCGAGAACCGCCGAGGTTTGCGGGTTCCAGACCCGGAAATGATCCTCGATCATCCGTATGTTCTGCGCCGCGAGCGCAGCAATGCTGTCCTCGCTATAAAGCCAGGCTGGCGCGACAAACCCTGCGATCGACCGGCCGATGAGCTGTTCGATCATGTCTCGCCCCTCGGCAATCCTCGTTTCAGCATCGTGGGTCGATAATCCCAGAAACTCTCCTTCGCCGGCGGTCATGCGCGTGGCTTTCCACCGCGCGACGGAACTATCATGCCGGCTCTCGTCAAGATGGGTGAAGCCGTGGAGGAACATCTCGCACCCAGCATCCGACCAGCCGCGCAAGCGGCGCCCGAAACCGGGGTCGGCGGTCAGTAATCCTTGTTTGTGGAAATCGGGGACGACGAGCAGCGCAAAACGCCCTGGCCCGATTGCCTCCTCGACAAGCGGAACGAGGCGGTCGAGGCGCGCGGTATGCACAGGCGTGACGTCATGGATCGAGGCCAGCAGTCGGCGACGCCCGCTCATGCAGAGAGCCGATCGAAGAGCGCCAGATAATTGGTTGCCGATGCACCGAGTTTATGGCGATCGGTCACCTCGCGTACCGCACTGGACGTCGGGCGCGCCCGGCGTAGCCGTGCGACGATCGCCGCGGCGATGGCCTCGGGTTGGCGCTGCCGGACGACGGCGCCCAGCTCGGACGACCGGAAGATTTCGGGCAGAGCGAGCGAGCAATCGGTCGTCACGATCGGAACACCGGCCGCGATCGCTTCGACGAGGACCGCAGGATAACCTTCGTAATGTGAACTCATCAAATAGAGACCAGCTTGCGCCAGATAGGGTGCGATGTCAGGAACATGGCCCGGCATCTCGACCCGCGACGCGACCCCCAGCCGCCGCGCTTCGCGTTCGAGGCGGCCGCGCAGAGGGCCTTCGCCGAGAATGAGCAGCCGCGCTTTCAGCGCGACCGGCAGTTCGGCAAAAGCCCGGATGGCGGTGAGCAAATCCTTTTGCGGCGCCAGTCGCGCGGCGCACAGAATGAGCGGCGCGGGTTCATGGCCGGCGCGGCTTTGCGGTACAGCGATATCGTCCTCAAGGATGGGCTCGGCTATTTCGGCGAGCGCGTGGCCCGGAAACACCGATCGCGCCTCCGCGAGCAGCGACGGCGACATCGCGACCAGCATGTCCGCCGGGGCGGCGGCGAGGCGGATGGCGGCGTCGGCAAGTCCGCGCACGAGGCGCCGGACGCCACCGCGGCGAATCGGGTTGCTGAGCTTGCTGACAAAAACCGGTCTTTTCGTGAAACGCTGACGTCCGAGGAAGGCGAGAATGATGAGGTGAAAATTGCCCGGCGAGAACAGGATGTCGGGGGCTGCGGCGCGGACGAGGCGTGCCATGCGCCAGCCGAGTTGGGCGCGCGACCAGGGGCTGCGCCTTGTCTCGGGCGAACAGGATAGGACCGTTACGCCGGCTCCGACCAATGTGCGCGCCGCGCCTTTCTCGGTGCCGCAGATGATGGTGACGCGGCGCCCCATCTCCGCCCAGCGGTTGGCGAGGCGAATGGCGATCCGCTCGCTTCCTCCGGTCGAGAAATCGTGGAGGATGATCGCAATATGGCGGGCGTTGGTCATGTCAGAATTTCTGCCTCAGGAAGATCTGGACGCGCGCGTCCCGGTGCTGAACATCGCGGTCCTGCTGCTGTCGAAAGTCGATGCCGACCGACAGGCGCTCGGGGTCGCCCGCTGGATGCAAGCTGGCGGTCAAGCCCCAACCGCTTACAGCGTGGGGCGCGCCGCCAGCGAGGTCGGCGATACGCTCGACGGGGGTCCGGTTCTTCGCTGGACCGGCGTCGAACAAGCTCGCAGCGAAATCGAAGCGATTGTCGCGGGACCAGTGCAGCGCGATTGCGCGCTCGTCGGTGCGATAATTTCTGTGCGCGCTGACGATGAACGCGGGACGTCGGCGCTCAACCGCAAAGGTTGCGCCAAGCGACAGCGTGTCGCGCGCAGATATCTGCTGGGCCGCGCCCAGTTGAACCGCCAACAGCCCGAAATGCCGGTATTCGAAACTTTGCGCGGCAGATGTCGCGGGGAGCGAACGGGCGCGCATCGCAGTCAGCTTGAGCTCGCCGCCTGTCCACTCGGCGGTGGCCGACCGGTTCTTCATTGGTCCGAGCGCTGCGATATCGGAAACAGGCGCGGTCGAACCGGTCGGTAAGGACAACATCGACGATGTGGGGACCGGCGCGATGGGGAGCCGCGCCGAGCTAGGCAGTCGATCGCGGGCGATGAGCGTGGCGTGGGTCACCGCAATGCTCGGCGATGCCTCCTGCGCGGGCGCCGCAAAGGGAAGTATCAGCGCAGCCATCGCTGCAGCACGGGCCGCAATCACCGTCATCGCATATCCCCTCGGCAAGCTCGGGCGCCTGCCGGTCAGGCGTCCGGAAGGTCTGACGCCATCATGCCGCGATTCCCGCACCGGCTGCGCAAAGTGCGGATCGCCGCGCACCGCGGCGTCAATCAGCAATTCTCGAAGCGGAAGGGATCGCCAGGATGGAGACGAAGATCATGCGCGTGGGCGGGCTGATGGCGATGGCGCCGCTGCTACTCGGAGGTCTTGCCCCTCGTGCCGCCGCGAGCGAGCCGCGGCGTCCCGCTCCACCGGCGGCCTCCGCACTCTCGATCATGGCCTACAATGTGAAGGGCCTGCCCTGGCCGATCGCCTCCGACCGCACAGCCGACTTCACACGCATCGAGGCGCGTCTGCTCGCGATGCGCGCGCGCGACGCGCAGCCGCATGTGATCATCCTGCAGGAGGCCTTTACCGCGTCGGCCAAAGCGATCGCGCGTCGTAGCGGTTATCGCTATATTGTCGAAGGTCCGTCTCGCGATCTTCAGAGCATGGTGCGGCCGCGCGCGAGCGACCGGCCCTTCATCGACGGCGCGAGCTTCTTCAAGGGCGAGCGTTCGGGCAAACAAGTCGGCTCGGGGTTGATCCTGGCGTCGGACTATCCGATCCTGTCGGTGCATCGCGAGGCTTTCCCCGCCTTTGCTTGTGCGGGTTATGACTGCCTCGCCAACAAGGGCATGCTGATGGTGACGATCAAGGTGCCGGGCAGCGCAACGCCGGTGACGGTGGTCACCACCCATATGAACAGCAAGAAATCCTCCGGTGTTGCCCAGGCTCGTTCGCTCTACGCCTATCGGCGGCAAGTCGAGGCGATCGACGCCTTTCTTACCCGCTACCGCAATCCCGACCAGCCTGTCATTTTGGCCGGCGATTTCAACGCCAGCTCGGTCGAGCGGCGCTCGTACCTAACCGCGCACAGCGCGGCGAACTGGACCACGAAGCGGCGACTGCCGATCGACAATGCCCTCCAGCATTGCCTCAAGTCGGACGCGCCCTGCGGACGCGCGGTCCCGGCTATCGCCGCCACTGTCTTCCAGAAAGGGCGCGATTGGCAATTTTTCTCGCCCGGCTATCGCGCCTCGATCCAGGCGATCGCGATGGCGGTGCCGTTCGGCCGCGAGCACGACGGCACGATGTTTTCGGACCATGTCGGCTATCGCGTGACCTATCGCCTGACGCAGGCGTTCAGGTCCCCAGCACATCGGCGGCGCCCGCTCGCCTGATCGGCCCGGCGTCCGCGGTCAGCCGGCCGGTGCAGGCTCGCGCGGCGCCAGAGCCAGCAGGACGGCCGGCAGGAAGAAGAGCACCAGCGGCACCGCGGCAATCAGGCCGAAAATGATCGCCGTTGCGAGGGGTTGCTGAAGTCCGGCACCGCGGCTCAGCCCGAGCGCGAGCGGGGCGAGCGTCAGCACCGCGATCAACGCAGACATCAGGATTGGGCGCAGCCTCTTCTTCCCGGCTTCGAGCAACAGCGCCGCAGTGATCGGCTTGTCTCGTTCGATCTCGGCGAGGAAGAAGATGACGAGTTCGGCGACCATGCCCACCACCATCGTCAGCCCCATGAGCGCTGAGATATTGAGTTCGATTCCCATGACCCACAGTCCGATCATTACCGCCGCCGCCGTGAGGAGCACCGTCGCGATCGCGGCGGCCGTCCAGCCGGCGCGTTCGAACAGAAGGGTAATCAGCAACGCGCTGAGCAGCAGAGCAGCACCGAACACCAACGCAAGGTCGGCGAAGCTCTTCTGCTGCTCCGCATAAAGCCCGCCATATTCGACGCGGACCGAGGTCGGGAGTTTGAGCTGGCCGACCGCGCTCTGGATTTCTGTCATGGCCGAGCCGAGATCGCGGCCCTCGAGCCGCGCGGTAACCGCGATATAGGGGGCGAGATTTTCGCGCGTGAGCTGCTTCTGTCCGCTCTGGACCGAGACGGTGGCGACCGCCGCCAGGCGAATGCTGCTGCCGTCCGGTGCGACGAGCGGGAGGTTCTCGATCCGTGCGACATCGTTTCGCAGGTCCTGCGGCGCGCGCACCCGAACGTCGATCAGCTGCGCACCGATGCGGACCTGCGTCGCGGCCGTGCCGCCGATCGCGGTTTCGAGCTGCGCGGCGATGCTGTCGGGATCGAGCCCATATTGGGCGGCCGCGCCCGGATCGACGGCGATGCTGATCGCGTCGCCAGCGACGCGCAGGCCGTCGATCACCTCGACGACCCCCGATATCTTGCCGATGCGCTCGCCGATCGTCTTCGCCCCCGCTTCGAGCGCTGCGGTATCGTCGCCGAAGAGCTTCACCTCGATCGGCTGGGGAACGGCCGTCAGATCGCCGATCAGATCCTCCATCAGCTGGATCAGCTCGACCTCGAGCCCCGGCACCTCGGCTGCGATCTTCTCGCGCATACCGGTCATCACAGCCTCGATATCGCGCCGCGAGCCGCCCTTGAGCCGGATGAAATAGTCGCCCTCATCGGCTTCGGTCAGGCCGCCGCCGAGTTGGATCCCGGTACGCCGCGAATAGCTCGCCACTTCCGGGGTCGCGCTGATGATCGTCTCGACACGCCGCAGCAAGGCGTCGGTATCCTCGAGCGACGCACCCGATTGGGCCTTGTAGTCGAGGACGAAGCCGCCTTCATCCATCTTCGGCATGAATCCCGAAGGAACATTGCGCCAGGCGGCATAGCCGCTGACCGCCAGCAGCGCCCCGACGACCGCCGCAAACAGGACAGGCCGGCCAAAGGCGCGCGCGCTCGCGCGGCCGTAGCGGGCGAGCAGCGGGTCGAGGATAGCGTTGGCCCGGTCGGCGGACTCCGCGTCCTTCTGGCGCAGCCAATGAGCGGCGACCAAGGGAATGACGAAGCGCGCGAAGAGCAGGGAAATGAGCAGCGCAGCGACCATCGTGACGGCCAGCGCCTGGAAAAAGCCCCCCGTCACCCCGCTGATGAAGGCAAGGGGAAGGAAGACTACGATCGTTGCCATGGTCGATCCGAGCAGAGGCATGCCCATTTCGGCGGCAGCGCCGAGGAGCGACTGCGGATCGCTCAGCCGCTGCTCCTGCATCCGCCGCATCATATGTTCGAGCATCACCACCGCATCGTCGACGACAAGGCCGACGGCGGCGGCCATGCCGCCCAGCGTCATCATGTTGAAGCTCATCCCGAGCGCGAAGAGAAGCAGACAGGTTGCCGCAAGGACCGCGGGCAACATCAGCCCGGTGATGACCATCAGCCGTCCCGAGCGGAGGAAGACGAAGAGCACGATTCCGGCGAGCACCGCGCCCATCAGTATCGCATCCCGCACCGCATTGGCCGCGCCTACGACAAGTTCGGACTGGTCGTAGAAGGTGGTGACCTTGACCGACGGCGGCAGGCGGAGCGCGGCGAGGCGCGCATCGACCGCCCGCACGATCGCCACGGTATCGCCTTTGAGCGCCTGACGGACGTTGACCAGCACTGCCTGCTTGCCGTCCGAGGTCACCCGGCTGAACGCCGGAGCGGTCGAGGGCGTGATCGTCGCGATCTGCCCGAGGGTGACAACTCCCGAGCCGCCTGCCGCCGCCTTGACCGGGACCGCCGCGAGATCGCTTGCATCGGCGACGCGGTTTTCGAGCAGGACCAGATAGAGACGGTGCCGATCCTCGATCTTGCCGAGACCACGCACCATATTGGCCTTGCCGAGCGTCGCCACGACGTCGCTCAGGCTGATGCCGAGCGACTGCAGCTGCGATGGATCGACCTCGACCGCAAATTCACGGGGGCTGCTACCGAGGATATCGACGCCGGCAACACCTTCGACCGAGGTCAACGCCGGCAGGATCTTGAGTTCCGCAAGGGTCCGAAGCGCCTCGGGGCTAAGACTGTCCGAGGTCAAGGCAAAGCCGGTGACCGGAAAGATCGTGGGATCCGAGCGCCGGACGTTGAAGCGCGTCCCTGTCGGCAGGGTCGGCAGCAACGTGGCAAGCGCGCCTTGCGTCGATTGCGCCGCGGCGACCATATCGTCGCCCCATTGAAAGTTGAGTGCGACTTCGGCGCTGCCGCGGCTCGTGACCGAGCGGACCCCGGTCACGCCCGGGACGGCGCGCAGCCCGATCTCGATCGGGCGGGTGATCTCGGCTTCCATCTGCGCCGCGTCGCGATCCCCGGCATCGACCGAGACGACGACGCGCGGATAGTCGATGTTGGGGAAGAGCCCGACGGGAACGCGGGTCGCGGATACCACGCCTGCGAGGGTGAGCAGGATCACCGCGAGCCAGATCGACCGCGCATGTTTGCTGATGACGTCGGTCACTTCTTCGCGGCCTGGATGCGGACTTTCATGCCGTCCTCGAGCGCGGTGACGCCGACCGTGGCGACGCGGTCACCCGGCTTCAACCCGGACGTAACGGCGATCCGGTCGCCGGTGCGCGGACCGACAACGATATCGCGCCGCTTGGCGACATTCTGGACGATGACGAAAACGAACGGCTGGCCGCCATCGTCGAGCAAGGCAGTATAGGGTATGGTCATGCCGCCGGCGATATTGGCGAGGAGCACGCGGCCGGTCAGGCTCTCGCCCGCACCGACGCCGCTTTCATCGGGTATCTGGACATAGACCGAAGCCAATTTGGTAACCGGGTCGACGACGCTGTCGACCGACAATATGGGGACATTGAAGGCCGCCTTGCTGCCTGCCGCGGTGATTTCGACATAGCTGCGCTGGGGGATGCGCCGCGCGATCGCTGGATCGACGCCGAAGCGGGCACGCAGATCGCCCTCCTTGACGAGCGAGACGATCGTCGCACCGGCGGCGACGAGTTCGCCTGCGCTGGCACCGATGACCTCGACGGTGCCGCTCGCGGGCGCGCGAAGGACCAGTGCGCTATTGCGGGTGGCCAGGCTTGCGCGCGACGCATCGGCGGCCTGTTTGGCAGCGCGCGCCGTCTCGACCTCGGCGTCGCTCACCAGTCCATCAGTCCGCAGCCGCCGCGCGCGGGCATGCGCCAGATCGGCGGCATTGGCCGTCGCGGAAGCCGTCGCAAGATCGAGCCGAGCGGTCGGGCTGGGGCTCAGGCGCACGAGAATCTGGCCGCGCTCCACCTGACTCCCGACTGGCGCGTCGACCGCCTGGACCAGCGCCTCCATCGGCGCCGACAGCGTATATTTACCCGCGCCATTGGCCTCGGCGGCGCCATAAAGCGTTAGCTTTTCGTCGATGGCGCCGGTGATTACGGCGGCGACATCGATCGTCGCGACAGGGTCGGGCGCCGCGGTATCGGCCGGGGACTGGCAGCCACTCAGCAAGAGGCCATAAGCGAGCGGCAGGGCAAGAAGTTTGCGGCTGATCATAGGGTCCAAGCTTCCTGGGGGGCGCCGACAAGCAGTTCGAGCGCGATGGTCTGTTCGGCGATCGCCTGTTCGGACTGGAGGAGCAGCAATTGGCGGTCGCGCAGGCTCTGCTCGGCGACCTCGGCGGTCGCGAGCGCGAGATCGCCGCGCTGTGCGGCCCGGCGGCTCGCCAACGCGAAGGTCGCGAGCGCCGGCATCCCGGCGCGCAGGAGCGCATATTGCTGGCGCGCGATCGCAAGCCCCGATGCGGCGGCGGCGATATCAGCGCGGGTCTGGAACAGGCGCGCGTCATATTCCTGCCGCAGCGCCTCACGGGTGGCTTCGGCGACGGCGATGCCGCCGCGGTTGCGGTTCCACAGCGGCAAGGTGAAGCCGATCGAAGGGCCGATGAGCTTGTTGCCACCGGTATCGCGCGCGCCGCTGATGGTAAGATCCAGAGTGGGGAACTGGTCAAGGATAGCGCGGCGAACAGCCGCCTCCTGTGCATCATAGCCGGCGCGCAAGGCGGCCAGATCGTCGCGGTCGGCCAGCGCGAGAGCGAGGAGACGATCGGCATCGGGAACCGGCGCCGGGAGCGACGCGGGCGCCAGCCGCAGCGCGTAGGTCGGCGGCAGCCCGAGCAAGCGATGCAGTTCAGAGCGCGCGGTCGCGAGAGTCGTCTGGGCGCTGCGAAAATTGCTCTGGGCATCGAGCGCTGCAATGCGCGATGACTGGACCTGATCGGGGGCGATGTCGCCGCGGCCCGCCGCTTTCAGATAGCGCCCGAGCAGCGCCTCGCTGGCATCGGCGCTGGTGGCCGCATTGGCGAGCGCCTGCTCGAGCGCCAAGACGCGCACCGCCTGCAGCCGCGCGTTGCAGGCGGTCTGCCATTCGGCCCAGGCGAGGTCGAGCCGCACTTGCCGCGCCTCGGCGACCGCTTGGGCGCGCTGTACCCTTTGCGTGCGCAGCGCATTGAGGCTGAAACCGAGCGCGCCGGCGATATTGTCGAGCGGATCGGGACCCGAGAGGATATGATCGACGCCGAAACTGAAGCTGGGATCGGGAAGCAGCCCCGCAGCGAAGACTTGCGCGTCCCGCACGCCGGCGCGGGCGCGCTGCGCCTTGAGTTCCGGGTTGGCGATCACCGCGAGTATCGCGATGCCATTGGGATCGAGCGGGGCCGACAGGTCGAGCGCCACGGGTTTCAGATAGGGCCGGTCGATATGCGCGGCGTCGCGCGACAAGAGGTCGGCGATTGGCGCCTGTAGGGCCGGCGCGGACATGGGATCGGCAGCGAGTGGTCGCGGTTCAAAGTGGGCGCAAGCCCCCAGCGGCAGGAGCAGTAATAGGGGCGGTGACAGCCGAAACCATTTGGTCATGCTCGAACGATAGCCCCTTCGCTTCCGGCTGCCCACCACTAACGCCTCGACATCATGCGGGAATGCTGGAGCGTGCAGAGTGGACATTGGGCTGTTGACGCCGCCAGGCGAGAAAGCCCGCATCGGAAAAAGAAAATCCGCCGAAGTCTGAAGCCTCCGCCATTTGGCGCTTGCCGCGCGAGAAGCTGTTTGAGCGGCGCACACATCGATCAAGCGACGCGGAGGCAACCGCAGAGCGTCGCCGTTCGTCGACAATGGCCGCAAGGATTGCAACGGCGGGTGCCTCGTCCATGTTCAATATGCCTTCGAGCGCGACTCGTGCCGGCGGGGTGTGGTATAAGCCATTTCGCCCGCATTGGTTCGACCAGCCGAAGAGGAGCTCGGCTGTTTATATGGGGACATTGCGTATTACGCGCATCGCTTGCGGAATTTATCGACCGCGAGACAGCAGCACCCTCGCATCGCCGCCATCGAAATCCCCCCCACCCAAGGAGCATCCTCATGATCAAGCCCGGCTTAGCAATATTTGCGACAGCGCTTATGCTCTCGGCCTGTGGCGGCAAGAACAACACGGGCGGGAAGGCCGAGATGCCGGAATCGGCGCCAAGCCAGGCCATGGCAAGCAACCAAGCGAAAGTTGCCGCGGCCCTGTCGGCAGCGGGCGAACCCTTCGAGACATTGACCGAGACGGCATTTACCGCGACGCCGGCCGAGCTCGACACGTCGATACTGGCGGCAGAAGCGGCGGCTGGCACGTTGAAGCCCATGGTTCCCGCTGCCTTGTCAGCGAGCCTGCAAACACATCTTGCTGCGGTCCGCCGCGCGCGAAAGTCCGACCAGAGAGTCGATCTCGCGCTCGCCTCGATTGAGGGCTTTCGCAGAATTGTGAGCGCGGTTCCCGGCACACCTGCGGTGCCGATTGATGTCAGCCTGCTCGATTATGCCGGCTTTCGTTATGATGCCGATGCACAGGCCAAGCCGCCGCGTTGGGACGACATGGCAGCAGCCACCACTTATGCGCGCGAACGGTGGGCAAATATTTCCGGGTTGGCGCCTCTCGCCAAGCTGCGGACCCGGTTTGACGATGGGCTGACTGCGATGGAAGCGGCGGTCAAAGCGCACGATGTCACCCGGGCCCGGGCGGCGGCGAAGGCCGAGCTGGACATGGTCGATGAGCTGGAGACCGCATTTCAAGCACCCAATTGACTTTCCAGTACGGCCGTGATTTTTGCGTCCCGTTCAAACGCTGACAACGACCGTTAATCGGATCGTGTCGCAGTCAACTTCGCCAGACGTCGTGGCAGGTCTGATGCGATCTTCTGTTGCTGATGCGGCCGGGCCTTCTTCCAGCTCCGGCATTCCTGCTTGGTGCGGCCGCAGGCGCGGCACCAACCGGTGCGCCCGTCAAAAGAACAGATTTCGACGCACGGCGATTTCATCGGATCTCGACCGTGAGATGGGCGAGTTCATGCACCGGCTTGAGCCGCCCCCGGATCATTTCCTGATCAATCCCGGGTCCGGGCGCGACACTGACAATGCCGGCATGCGCTTCCGGTCCAATTCTCCAGACGTGCAAATCGGTAATGCGGGCACCGCCCGGACCGTCGTCCAGCAGGTCGCGCACCTCGCCCGCGACCTGCTCATCGCTTGCGTCAAGCAGCACCGACGCGGTGTCGCGCATGAGCGACCAGGACCAGCGCGCGATCACGATGGCACCGACAATACCCATGACCGGATCGAGCCAGATCCAGCCGAGATATCGACCGGCCAGCAGGGCCGCGATCGCAAGAACCGAAGTAAGCGCATCGGCGAGCACATGGGCGTAGGCCGATCGCAGATTATTGTCCTGACCTTTGCCACCATGCCCATGATCGTGCCCATGATGATCGTGATGCCCATGACCATGTGAATGACCATGGGCGTGGCCACCGGACAGCAGGAATGCGCTGACAATGTTCACGCCTAGCCCGACAATCGCGATCACCGTGGCTTCTCCAAACGCGACACGGATCGGCTGATACAGACGCAAGACGGATTCGATCCCGATCCCGAGCGCAACGAGACCGAGAATGAGCGCCGAAGCAAAACCGGCAAGATCGCCGACCTTACCGGTGCCGAAGCTGAAGCGACGGTCGAACGCGTGGCGCTTGGCGTAAGAATAGGCGACCGCCGCCACGCTCAACGCGCCAGCGTGGGTCGCCATGTGGAAGCCGTCGGCCAGCAGGGCCATCGAGCCCGTCACATAGCCTGCGATGATCTCGCCCACCATCATGACCGCCGTAAGCGCGACGACCCACAGGGTGCGCCGCGCATTCTCGTCATGCGACGCGCCCAGGAAGACGTGATTGTGCTCGAGAGTGTCGATGTTGCCCGTCTCTGCCATGGGTGGCTCTACTTCACGTACCGACGGATGACCGTCATCAGTTCTTCAGCGCCCTTTTTCCGCTCGGCGTCCGACAGGCCAGGCTTGGCGACATGCTCGTCGAGATGATCGACGACGATTTCGTCGAGCAGGCCATTCACGGCGCCGCGCACGGCGGCGACGAGATGCAGAATCTCCGCGCAACCCGCGTCCCGATCGAGCCCTCGCTCGACGGCCGAAACCTGGCCGGCGATCCGTTTGACGCGGGCCAAGAGGTCGCCCTTCTTTTCGATCATATGTCCCATAGGGTAGCCCCCTAGCCTATATGGGAACATGGCGCCAGCCGATATCGCTGCAAAACTCCACTAGGGCTGCGAATGCGCCGCGGCCCCGGCCCCGTCCGCAACAATGCCAGCAAGGAGCCGCGCGCTCAAAGTCCGAATGCTGCGCCGCAGCTTCCAAAGCGCGCAGCGTGTTTAGCAAGATTGATCGAGATCCACGGCATGTCCCTAAAAAAATTGGCCTCTGGCCCGAGAAATCATCCGTTGGTCAGCCGCTCAATTGGAGGTTAGATGCCGTCAGGAGAAATTTTCCGGTGGCGATCCGAGGTGAGGAAGCAGGACAATGCGGAATGCGGGGCGGATCGGAGTTTCATTGCGGCGAAGCCTGACTCTAGCAGGCCTTTTGTGCGTTCAAGGCTTCGTTGTTGGCTGCAGCGAGGCTGAGACGCTTATCTCTGACGCTAAGGGCCTGACAAAGGTGACCGAGGCGGCAAGCGTTGAGGGCAGGAAGGAGGGCGTGTGGCAACCCCCGGCGGGCCATCAGCAGACGCCATTGTGGCCTGGAGCCGCGCCGAACATGGAAGATGTCAAACTTCCTCCCGAGTATAGCGAAACGGCAACGAATCCGAAACGCTTCGCCGGGCGTCCGGTTACCGGCGTCTTCAACGTTACTGTGCCCACTCTCACGGTGTTTCCAGCCAAACAACCCGGCAATGGCGCCGCGATGCTGGTTTTTCCCGGCGGAGGATTTTCCAAGCTCGCGATCGATCTGGAAGGTAGTGAAGTTTGCGATTGGCTGACTTCAAGAGGCACTATCTGCGTGCTCGTCAAATACCGCGTTCCCAAAAGCAACCACCATTATGATGAAGGCTGCCATTGTGCAGTGACGCCCAAGCACCTCCTTGCGTTGCAGGACGCCCAGCGTGCGATACGCCTGGTGCGCTCGCGCGCCAGTGAGCTCAAGATCAACCCCCGCAAGATCGGTGTCATCGGCTTCTCGGCGGGAGGGTATCTGGTCGCGCAGACCAGCAATATATTCGAACCTGCCTATCAGCCAGTCGACGAAATAGACAAAGTGAGCAGCCGGCCCGATTTTGCCATCGCAATGTTCCCGGGCCACCTGTGCAGAGCGGGGGGCTCGCTTGATCCTGGAATCAAAGTCACCAAGATGACCCCGCCGACATTTCTTCTTCAGGCTTGGGACGATCCTGTCGATCCGATTTGCAACAGCACCGTCTATGCGCGAGCGCTGGACGAGGCAGGCGTTCCAGCAGAAGTCCATCTCTTTGCCAAGGGAGGTCACGCCTTCGCCATGCGCCCGCTGGGTCATCCCGTTGAGAGATGGCCGACGCTCGTGGAAGATTGGCTCAAGGACACAGGAATTCTTTGAGAAAATGGGGCAAGCAATCGTGCTCGATGAGCGCGCCTGCACTTCATCTCCCCGGAATGTTTGCTACTCAGGGAATTCGCTGGTCTTGGCCGATCGGAGATCACCGGGCTTCTGGCTGAAACCAATCGAACGCCGACATCGGTTTGAACTCCGGGGTATCTTTTGGCGCTGCCGTACAATTATCGGTCGGCTCGCGACGCTATCCGCGCCGTGCGACCCAGAAGAGCTCTTCCTTTCAGGGAACAGAGATCTTCATCTGACGCCCGCACGGTTTCGATCGCGCGGGCGTCTTTTTTGGCGCACAGCCGTCAGCGGTTTGAACGAACAAAATATGGGCGATCAAGCCTGACCGACGCGAGGATGACGCCGCCGTTCCGTCGCAAATCCACGATCGGTCGCGATAAAGCGCTCGATCATCGGCACCGCGATCTTTTCCGGCGCCATAGGCGCCGCGAGGCCATTGGCCTTCGCATGCACCTCGGCATAGACGAGCAATTCGCGATGGAGGGATCCCGGCAATTCGATCGTAAGCTTCACCGGCTTGTCGTCGGCGATCGGACCAAGTCTGAGCCTGCTCACGACGCGCCTCCTTCAGGCTCAAGGATCAGATCGCGGGTTACGAGGACGCGCAGCGCGAAGCCGGGGCGAATGGTGAGGGTCGGCGGGACATTCATCTGGCGCTCGACGAGGCGCCGGCCCGACTGGTTGACCGTATCCTGCGACCCGTCGCGAAGCGCACGCACGATCGCGTCATCGCCGTCGGAGCCAAGTTCGGCGCCGACACCGAGCAAAGTGGAAATGAGCGCGGCGCGCAGCATCGATCCCCAATGATGGTCGGTGCGATCGGCAACTCCTGCCATGCCGCGTGCATCGGCGCCGGGCTGGCGATCGAGCCGAATCGACCGGCCGCCGGGCAGTATCAGCCGGTCCCAGGCAAGCAGCACGCGCTCCTGCCCCGAAGCGATTTCGCTGTCATATTCGCCGATAAGCCGCGCGCCCTGGGGAATGAGCAGGATGCGACCGGTCGGGCTGTCATAGACATTTTGCGTCACCTGCGCGGTCACCTGTCCCGGCAGATCGGACCTTATTCCGGTAATCAACGCTGCCGGGATCAGGCTTCCGGCTTGGAGGATATTGGGCGAGCTCGGCTTGCGGATACGTTCGGCACTTTCGGCGGGCGTCCGGGCGCTGCCTTCGATAAAGGCGCGGCGTGCCGTCGTCGCGGTTCGCGCGCGCGCCTCGGGTGCCGCCGGGTCGCCGACCGGACGATCGATCAACCCCGGTAGCGCGTCGGCCACTGACGCAGGCGACGAACCGCCGCCAAGAAAGAGCCGGCTCGTCTGCGCGCTCTCACGCTCCTGCCGCGCGCGCTCGCGCGCTTCGTCGGCCAGCGACCGTCCGTCGGGCGGCGTCTGTCCGATCGGCGGCACGGGGACGATTTCCCCGTTCTGCTGCGCCGCCACGATCGGTCTGCCAAGGTCCCCGGGCAGCGGCGGCCCAAGCTTCGGCACCTTGCCATAGTCGGCGGGCGCGCCCGTGACGACCTCGGCGGGGTTGGCTGTATAGGCCGAATAGAGATTCTCTGCCGTCTTGGGCGCCGAGGGTTGCAGCGCCCAGAGCAAGGCGCCGCCGATCGCAATGCCGCCGACCGCACCGATGCTCGCCAGCGTCTTGCGCGACAGCCGCATCACCCGCGGCGGGTCGCCGCGCAGGCGGAAGGCGTCGATGCCCGGCGGCTGCGCAGCGCGATATTCGTCGCCCGGCTCTTCGGCGGGCGGCACGGCCGGATCCTCGCGCTCGGTCATGACCGGCCCCGGCGGCGCGGTATCTCGCGCTCGATCCGGACGGTCCGCGCCTGTTTCCCGGCCCCCAAGCGGAGTTCGCCGCGCTCGAACAGGCGGTCGACGATCATGTAGCGCCCCTGCACCCGGTAGTTGACGAGTTCGGCTTCGCCGCTGCGGCCGATGACGAACAGCGGCGGCATGTCGCCCGATGCGATATCTGCGCCAAACTCGATGAAGAGCTGGCGCGTGTCGTCGAACGCGCGGACCGGGCGCCAATCGACCTTGTCGCCCGCAATCCGGTAGCGGAAATTGAGCGCCGCCAGATCGATCGCCCCGGCTACGGGCGCGGCGCGCGCCGCCTCGGCCTCGGCGACTTGCAAGGCGATGAGCTCGTCGGCGGGATAGGTCCAGGAGACCGACGCCATATAGGATGCGGCGGTCGCGCGCAGTTCGACATGATAGGTGCGACGGTCGGTGTTGATGATCATGTTGGTCATGATGTCCGAGCGGGTTGGCTTCACGAGGATATGGACGCGGCGCCGCGCCCCCGCACCGCTCACCGTGTCGCCGATGATCCAGCGCACCGTGTCGCCCGAGGCGACTGGCCCCGGGCCGACGAGCTGCTCGCCTTCCTGCAGCACGATGTCGGTGATCTGTCCCGGCGCCGCATAGACCTGGAAGAGTGCGCCTTCGGACCATGCATATTGCTGGATGGCGTTGCGATAGCCTTGGCGATCGGGCTGGACACGGGCTTCGGCATTGGCACGGCCAACGCGCTGGCGGGGATCGGCCGGATCGCTTGCCGCGGCGGGCGCGGCGAGCACGACAAGGGCGGCCCCGAGCGCGATCGGGAGGGGAAGTGGCGTCGTCATTGGCTGAGTTCCTTTGACCAGTTGATGGCGGTGACAAAAAGCCCGAGCGGATTTTTCGTGATCGCGTCGGGGGTGCGCGGCGGATTGAGCGTGACGGTGACGATCGCCGACCAGCGCGAGCGCTCGATTAGGCTTCCGTCCTGATAGCGGCGCTCGGTCCAGGCGATGCGGAAGCTGTCCTTCGAGGCGCGAATGACGCTCGAAACATCGACCGCGACCTGAAATTTGCCGACCTCGGCGAAGGGATCGTTGGTCCGCGCATAGTCATTGAGCGCCTGCGCGCCGGTGGCACTCGCGAAATCATAGGCACTGAGCCAGTCGGCGCGGAGCACGACCGGATCGGCGGGGATCGAGCGGAAATGCTCGATGAAGCGCGCGAGGTGGAACGCGATCTGCGGATCGGTCGGCCGATAGTCGCCGTCGGCGGCCGCGACGGCCCGCGCGGCGCCAAGCTTGTCCACCTCGACGACCCAGGGCGTGATTGTGCCGCGCGCGGCCTGCCAGACGAGCCCGCCCGCTAGTCCGCCCGAGATCAGGAGCGCACCGAAGAAAGCGAAGCGCCAGTTCTTCGCCTGCACACGCGCCGACCCGATCCGGTCGTCCCAGACCTGCGCGGCGCGCTGGTATGGCGTGACCGGCTCGGGGGAGCGGCCATAATGATTGGAGGGCCTTTTGAACATGGGATCAGTCCTTTTCGCTGATGTCGGGCGCCGATCCGGCGCCATGGCTGTCGCCGCCCTTCAGGGTCTGGGCGCCGATCGTCGCGCCCTGCGTCATCGTCTGTCGCCGCCGCATCGCGGCCGCCCAGGCCGGGGGTCCGTCCGCGCCGCGCGCGGGCGCAGTGCTAGCGGCCGCGTCGTCGCGGCCGGCGGCGAAGTTGGATTTGATGCGCTCGGCCATGCTGCGAACCGGAGCAGCAGCGCCGCTGGCCGCGGTCCGCGCCACATTGGCGAGCCCCGCCCCAAAAGCCTTCGCCCCGCTCTTCCCGGCTGATCCCGCGGCATAGGCGGCCGAAGCACTGCCCGCTCCGCGCGCGCCGGCGGCAGTGGCTCCTCGCGCCGCCGTTGCAGCAGATCCTGTTGCGAGCGCTGCTCCCGCCGCCCCGGCAGCGAGCGTCGCGCCGGCCGCGACCGCGGTGCCTGCCGCCGCGCCAGCCCCAAGCTGCGGGCCGCCAGCGACGATGCCATTGGCGATCGAAGGACCGAAGATGCCGAGGCCGAGCAGGGTCAATGCGCCGAGTGCGATGGCCATGACCTGTTCGATGTCGGGCTCCGGCCCAAGCCCCGCCTGCATGAAGCGATCGAACAGGGTCACGCCGATGCCGGTGATGACCGCGAGCACCAGCACCTTGATGCCGGACGAGACGATATGCCCAAGCACGCGCTCGGCCATGAAGGCGGTGCGGCCGAAGAAAGCGAAGGGCAGCAACACGAAGCCGGCGAGGGTCACCAACTTGAATTCCAGGATGGTGACGAAGACCTGCACCGCGAGAATGAAGAAGGCGAGCACGACGATCACCCAGGCGATCAGCAGGATCATGATCTGCACGAAATTGGTGAACAGGCCGACGGGCCCGACCAGGTCCGCCGATGCATCGAGCAGGGGCTGCGCCGCATCGATCCCGGTCGCGGCGACGACGCCCGGGCGCATGAAGTCGCCGATCGCCATGGCGCCGCCACTCGCTTTCAATCCAAGGCCGGCGAAGCTTTCAAGCAGGATGACGGCGAGGGTCTGGAAATTGCCGATGATGAAGGCGAAGACACCGATGTAGAGCGTCTTCTTGACGAGGCGCTGGATGATGTCCTCGTCGGCGCCCCACGCCCAGAACAGCGCGGCGATCGTCACGTCGATGACGATGAGCGTCGAGGACAGGAATCCGACCTCGCCGCCGAGCAGGCCGAAACCGCTGTCGATATAGGTCGAGAAGACCGCCAGAAACTGGTCGATCACGCCGGTGTCTTCCATGCGACTAGTCCTTCTGTCCAAAGAAATGGCGACGCTTCGCCTCCCAGGCGGCGGCGCATTCGGTGTCGGCCACGGTCAGCGTTCGGCAGCGCTCCGAAACGGTCGAAGCGACGGGGCTTGCGTCTCCCCCAATCCTGGTCGGGGGCGATGTATCGGGCGCGGGCGGCGAAGAGAGGTGCAGGATCGCCAGCGCCATAAGCACGCCACCGAGCACCGCGACCGCAGCGATCTTTGCCGCCCGGCCCATTTCAGTCAGCCTTGCGGAAGCGGCGGAAGCGTTCGCGGCCTTCGGCCTCGGCGGCGGCGCTGCGCGCGGCGTCGAGCATTTGCGCGCGGCCCTGCGCCGAGATCGCGGCGGCGAGATCGGAGAGCTGCTGCGACTGGACCGCGAGGATCTGGTTGCCGGCCTGTGCCGCCTGCAAGGCACCGGTCGCCGACTGGCTCGCCGAGACGAGGGTGCCGATCGACTGGCGCGTGACCCCCATATTGGTCACGACGCCGGCCTGCACCTTCATCGCGTCCTGAAACGCGCCGACACTGTCGTTCCAGCGCGCCTCGGCATTGGCGACCATTGCGGCCTGCGAGCCGGACAGGGCCGCGCCCTTGTAGCGCGCATCGAAGGCCGTCTGGATATCGCCAACATCGAAGGCGACGCGCTGCGCCTGCCCAAGCAATTGGCGGGTGCGATCGACTTGACCCTGTAGTTCCTGCAGCGTCGAGACCGGCAGGCTTGTCAGATTGCGCGCCTCGTTCGCAAGCGAAGTGGCTTGGTTCTGCAGCATGCTGATCTGATTATTGATCTGTTCGAGGGTGCGCGCGGCGGTCAGGATATTCTGCGCATAGTTGCGCGGGTCGTGGACGATGCCGCCGACCTGCGCCGCGGCGGGGGCGGATGTACCGATCGCGGTCACGGTCGATCCGGCGAGCAGGGCGGCGAACAGCGCGCGGTTGATCACATTTTTCATGGCATTCACTCCTTCAAGTGGTCGGGGGTTTCGAGATTGGCGAGGAGATCGGCGGCCCAGTAGAGTCCGCGGTGGCGGAGCCAGAATTCGGCGAAATCGGCATGGCCGCGCGTCTCGACCAGCTCGCCGATCTTGATCTGGTCGGTTCTCGAGGAGGCGGCGGTAAAGGCGAGCGCCACATCGCCAAGGCCGAGTTCGAACAGTCGATTGCCGCGCCGCGACTGGCAATAATAGTCGCGCTTCGGGGTCGCCCGGCTCAGTATCTCGATCTGGCGATCGTTGAGCCCGAAGCGTTCGTAGATGCGCGCAATCTGCGGTTCGGCGGCGCGTTCATTGGGCAGGAAAATGCGTGTCGGGCAGCTTTCGACGATCGCCGGCGCGATGCGCGAGCCTTCTATGTCGGCAAGGCTCTGCGTGGCGAAGATCACGCTCGCATTCTTCTTGCGGAGCGTTTTCAGCCATTCGCGCAGTTGCGCCGCGAAAGCGGGGCTGTCGAGGACAAGCCAGCCCTCGTCGATGATGATCAGGGTCGGCGAGCCGTCGAGCCGGCCTTCGATGCGGTGAAACAAATAGGCCAGAACCGACGGCGCGGAGGATGCGCCGACCAGCCCCTCGGTTTCGAGCGCCTGCACGCGCGCCGTCCCAAGATGCTCGGCCTCGGCATCGAGCAGCCGGCCCCAGGGGCCGCCGACCAGATAGGGCGCGAGCGCGAGCTTCAATTCCTGCGACTGGAGCAGGACGGCGAGACCGGTCAGCGTTCGTTCCGACAAAGGCGCGCTTGCCAGCGAATTCAGCGCCGACCAGAGATGCTCCTTGGCGGCGGGATCGACATCGACGCCTTCGCCCGCGAGCAGGGCGGCGAGCCATTCGGCTGCCCAGGCGCGTTCGGCCGCTTCGTCGATGCGCGCAAGCGGCTGCAGGGCAACCGATCCGGCGCTGCCGGCATCGTGCAGCGCGCCGCCGAGATCCTGCCAGTCGCCGCCCATCGCGATCGCCGCGGCGCGGATCGAGCCGCCATAATCGAAGGCGAAAATCTGGCTGGCTTCGTAGCGGCGAAACTGGAGCGCCATCAGCGCGAGCAAGACCGACTTGCCGGCGCCGGTCGGCCCGACGACCAGCATATGGCCGACGTCGCCGATATGAAGAGAGAGGCGGAACGGGGTCGAGCCTTCGGTCTTGCCGTAAAGCAAGGGGGCATCACCGAAATGCTCGTCCCGTTCCGCCCCCGCCCACACCGCCGACAGGGGAATGAGGTGGGCGAGATTGAGGGTGGAGACCGGGGGCTGGCGGACATTGGCATAGACATGGCCGGGGAGGCTCCCGAACCAGGCCTCGAGCGCGTTGACGCCTTCGACCGTGCAGGTGAAGTCGCGGCTCTGGACGATTTTCTCGACGAGCCTGAGCTTCTCGGCCGCGAGCGCCGGATCGCGATCCCAGACGGTGATGGTCGCGGTGACATAGGCGATACCCGCCTCGTCGGCGCCAAGTTCCTGGAGCGCCATGTCGGCGTCGGCCGCCTTGTTCGAGGCGTCGCTGTCCATGAGAACCGACGCCTCGTTGGTCATCACCTCCTTGAGGATCGCCGCGATCGACTTGCGCTTGGCGAACCATTGCCGCCTTATCTTGGTGAGCAGCTTGGTCGCATCGGTCTTGTCGATCATGATCGCGCGGGACGACCAGCGATAGGCGAAGGCCTGGCGATTGAGTTCGTCGAGGAGGCCGGGAAAGGTGACGCTCGGAAAGCCGGTGATGGTGAGCGTGCGCAGATGATGGTCGCCGAGCCGCGGCTCGAGGCCGCCGACCAGCGCCTCGTCGGCGAGAAGCGCGTCGAGATAGGCGGGGGTCTCGGGGACGCGGACGCGCTGGACCTTGGTCGAGATGCAGCTGTGGAGATAGGTCAGCGTGTCGCCGTCACCCAGCCATTCGGCCTCGGGCATGAAGCCTTCGATGAGGTGGAGCATGCGCCCGGTGCGGTCGATAAAGCTTTTCAGCAATTCCTTGGGGTCGACGCCGGTCTTCGAGCGGCCTTCATAGAGCCAGGCCTCGGCGCGCGCGGCTTCCTCCGCGGGCGGCATCCACAGGAGAGTGAGATAATAGAAGCTCTCGAAATGCGCGCCTTCCTCGCGGAATTGCTCGCGGCGTTCGACATCGACCAGTTCGGACACCACATCGGGAAAGTCCGACACGGGATAGGACAGCGCGGGCACGCGCTGCGCTTCGACGAACACCGCCCATCCCGAACCCAGCCGGCGCAGCGTACTGTTGAGCCGTGCGGTCACCGCGACGAGCTCGGCGGGCGTCGCGCTGTCGAGATCTGGGCCGCGGAAGCGCGCGGTGCGCTGGAACGAGCCATCCTTGTTGAGGACGATCCCCTCGGCGACCAGGGCCACCCAGGGCAGGAAATCGGCGAGTGAAGCGGATTTGGTACGATATTCGGAGAGGTTCATCATGGCTGCATCCAGACGGGATATTTGAGATGACGCCGGGCGACGTCGACGAACTGCGGGTCGTGGCGCGCGGCCCAGACCGAGAGGGCATGGCCGATCGCCCAGATGGCGAGACCGGCGAGCCAGAGCCGAAGGCCCAGGCCGATCGCACCGGCGAGCGTGCCATTGACGATCGCGAGGCTGCGCGGCGCGCCGCCGAGCAGGATCGGTTCGGCCAGCGCCCGATGGACCGGAGCGAAGAAACCCGGCACCTCGCCGTCGCGGCTCATCAGACGAGCGCCCCGCCGCCGAAGGAAAAGAAGGACAGGAAGAAGCTCGACGCGGCGAAGGCGATCGACAGGCCGAAAACGATCTGCACGAGCCGGCGGAAGCCGCCCGACGTGTCGCCGAAAGCAAGGCTGAGGCCGGTGACGATGATGATAATCACCGCGACGATCTTGGCGACGGGCCCTTCAATGCTCTCGAGGATCGACTGGAGCGGCGCCTCCCAGGGCATCGACGAGCCGCCGGCGTGAGCCGGCGCCGAGAGGGTGAAGGCGATGGCGAAGGCGGCAGCGCCCAACAATGCGCGATTGGGACGGGCAAGTTTCATGACAGGTCTCCAGCGGGAACAGAGGGAATGAGGCGGTATTCGCCGGTCGCCGGATCGAGTCCGTCGACGCGCGTGAGTTCGGACAGGCGGCGGCCGGTGCCGTCGCGGACGAGCACCGCCACAAGATCGATCGTCTCGGCGAGCAAGGCGCGCGGGACGGTGACCACCGCCTCCTGGATCAACTGCTCCATGCGGCGGAGCGCGCCGAGCGCGCTGCCTGCGTGGATCGTGCCGACGCCGCCCGGATGGCCGGTGCCCCAGGCCTTGAGCAGGTCGAGCGCCTCGGCACCGCGCACCTCGCCGATCGGGATGCGGTCGGGGCGCAGCCGCAAGGACGAGCGGACAAGATCGGAGAGCGTAGCGACCCCGTCCTTGGTGCGCATCGCGACGAGATTGGGGGCAGCGCATTGCAGTTCGCGCGTGTCTTCGATCAGGACGATGCGATCGCTGCTCCCGGCGATCTCGGCGAGCAGCGCGTTGGTGAGCGTCGTCTTCCCAGTGCCGGTCCCGCCCGCGACAAGGATATTGAGGCGATCGCGAACAGCGGCGCGCAGAACCTCCGCCTCGTCGGCAAGCATGATGCCGGTCGCGACATAGTCTTCGAGCGAGAAGACCGCGATCGCGGGTTTGCGGATGGCGAAGGTCGGCGCCGTCACGACTGGCGGCAGCACGCCTTCGAAGCGCTCACCGCCCTCGGGCAGCTCGGCCGAGACGCGCGGGGCGGCGGCATGGACTTCGGCGCCGACATGATGGGCGACGAGCCGGATGATCCGCTCGCCGTCCGCAGCGGTCATGATCTGACCGCTGTCCGCGATGCCCTCGCCCAGCCGATCGACCCACAACCGGCCGTCGGGATTGAGCATGATTTCGATGATCTGGGGATCGGCGAGCCATTCGGCGATCGCATCGCCGAGCGCCGTGCGCAGCATGCGCGCGCTGCGATGACGTGCCTCCAGCCGGTTCGGTTCTGTGCCCATCGGGGACCCCGTTTTCAGGGCCGGGCGGACATGCCCGGCTCGACGGGGACGAGTAAGAGACGCAGAAAAGCCGGCAGTTCAACAAGCTTTTCGTGTCGTCGTACAATGGGATAGAAAGACAGGGCGTGGCGTAGGCGGCGCGCACGTAACATCGGGCAAGCAACCGCGAATCGGATCGCGTAGCTTGTGCTCGGCGCATTTTTGACAACAGTGTAAGGATGACTGATTCGGGGTCGTACCCATCGGACGAGGCGGCGCGCTGGGCGCGCCTGACCGACAAGCAGCGCGCTTGTCTCGATTTGCTGCTCGAGCGGCAAACATCGAAGCAGATCGCGCGGCGTCTCAATATCTCGAAGCAGGCCGTTGATTTGAGGCTCACGACCGCGCGCGATGTCCTTGGCGCGGCCAATCGCGACGAGACGGCGATTCTCTACGCACGGCTCCGGTCGACCTATGATCGGATACCATGTGATCCGGTCATACTACCGCCGCGCCCCGAATTGGTGCCATCCGATTTCCCAGACGGAAACCCGGCCGATGTCCTGAAACTGCATGACAGGTCAGCGGCAAAGGCGGGGCCATCGGGCAGCAGCCCGCCGTTCGGGATTTTTTGGAGGCGCGACTATCGACCATCGACCCGTGTCGCGATCATCATGGCAATGCTGATCGCAACGCTGCTCATGATCATCGCGGGTCTCGCGATCGGCCATTCGCTGACGCGGCTGATCTCCGGCTGATCCCTTCCTTTTGTCGAAGCAAAGAACCGGGAGTTCATGCGCCCCGGAAAGGAGAAGCTATGCCTGATCAATTCACCCTGACCGCCGAGCGCCTGCAGCTGGCGGTCCCCGAAGCCGAAGCGCGCGTGGATAGCGCCATCATCGCCATGGCGTCGCTGATGACCGAGGTCGTGACCGCGCGCGGGGCCATTCCCGGTGTTCCGGCGACAAAAGGCCATGCGACCGTCCACCGGATAGCCAGAGCCCAAATGGCACTCGTCGGCGTGAGCGGCGATATCCTTCGCGTCCATGGTGATCTCGTCGAAATCGGCCGCGAGACCGCAGGCCTCGACCTCCATGAATGCCCGGCGATTGCGGCGGGCGCGCCCGCAAAGCTCGCCATCGTGCGCTGAGCGACATTGACCGGGGCCCATCAGCATGGTCTGTGATCGCGATGCTACGGATCGCAATCTTCGTGACATTGTTGCTGCTGGCCCTGGCCTATGCCCTGAGGAAGGGCGGCGGTCCGGAGCGGGCAGTGGCTGCGATCTTGATCCTCATGGCGCTCGCCGATCAGGCGCTCCACCTGTTCGTGCCGGTGGAATTTCTGGCAGTCGACACAGGGCATCTGATGATCGACCTCGCAGCGGCGGCTGCGACGATGGCGGTTGCGCTGACGGCCTATCGCTTCTGGCCGATGATCGCGGCGGTGCTGCAATGCCTGCCGCTCCTTGCTCACACGACGCGCGCGATCGATATCGGGCTTCATCCGGTGGCTTATCTGACGATGCAGGTCGCTGCATCCTGGCTTCTCCCGCCGCTGCTGGTTGCGGCAACCTGGCAGCATCAGCGGAGGCTGGCCTTGCACGGCAGCGATCGGTCCTGGCTCGGCTCATCGCCGCCATCGATCCGTACCGAAGCGACGCCCTAGCCGAGCAACTGCTCCGAGAATTCCACAGCCTAGGCCGCATCTGGTCGCAATCGCCCGAAGCCCTCGGCCGCATTCTCGGGGCGGATTCGGCAGTGGTGACGCTCCTGATCGGCGCGCGCGACATGATGGTCGAGGGCATGCGGGGCGACCTTCGTGCCAAGGTGATCGACCCCTTCGACCCGATGCTGCGTCAATATCTGATCACGTCGATGGGCTCGCTCCCGATCGAGGTCCTGCGCATCCTGTTTCTCGACCGGGGCCGGCGGCTCCTCGCCGACGAGCAACTCCAGCATGGAACACTTGCGCAGCTTGCTATCTATCCGCGGACGATCTTCCGGCGCGCGCTCGAACTCAATGCCGCTGCGATCATTCTCATCCACAATCATCCGAGCGGCGATGCGCGCCCGAGCGAAGAGGATATCGCGGTCACCCGCAAGCTCGATCAGATCGGCCGGGCGCTCGACGTCGAGATATTTGACCATATCGTCGTCACCTCGGCTTCCACCCATCACATCGCCAACCGCGATTGCGTCTCGGGCCGGCCGACAAAAGATATGTCGTTCACGCTGCGCTCTTCCGGGAATGGGTCGGCCCAGGTTCGCGATGCCGTCGACAATGCGCGCGCGACGATGCGCCGCCGCATATTGCGGCGCCAGCTGATCGGCGCCGAGGAGCTGTTCGGCGAACCCGCTTGGGAGATGCTCATCGATCTCTTCATCCATGAGGGAGAAGGCAAGCCGCTATCGACCAGCGATCTTTGCGTGACCTCGACGATTCCGATGAGCAGCGCCCTCCGCCTCGTCCAGAAGCTTTGCGATGCGGGCCTCGTCGATCGAACGCCCGATCTAATGGACGCTCGCCGCAGCTTCGTCCGGCTGCGGCCGGACACCGCACATCGCTTGCACGCCTATTTCAGCGAAGCATCCGAATAATTGCTCGCGATGCTGCGATTAGTGATTAGACCTCGGCGGCCGCAACCATCTGATAACAGGCGACCGCGTCGCCGGGAATGTTCTCTATGCCAATCACCCGCCGCAAGCTCGTACCCGACCGCGCATTGGCCGCGCTGTTCCGGGACTTCGAGGAACATACCGAACTCTCCGAACAGGGGCTGAGCTATACGAGGCACGACTTCCAGGAACTCTATGAGATTCTCCCCGATGCCTTTTCGGTAGCGCCTTCGATTAGTCGATCGGAAGCAGTCCAATTGTTCAGAAAGGCGTTAATTCGATGTCGCCGTGCCGGACCACTAACAGCTGACGCCATGATCGAACACGCAGGCGCGATCCATCGCGTCGCCTTGGCCGTTCCCCGACGCAAATTCACAATGTGGACCAAGTTCCGAGCGCAGAATATGTTCCATACGCCCGGATTTCGGCTCGAGTGGGACGGCGTCAGCATACGGAGTGCCGCGAGCCTCCCGCCTTGGCTCCGGGTTGAAGAGTATCTCCTGAGCGGCGTCGGCAGGATTTACCCGAGGAGGCCCGAGCAGTTCGGCCACATCATCCTCTCCTGTGACGAGCGCGAAGAACAGCGGGCCGTCGATCGGATGATGGACGCCCTTCAACTCGTTCTCGGGCTAGCCAACCTCTACGAGACGTGGGGTCGCTATTATGAATGGGGCGGGAGAAACTGGACCGAGGGAGGATTGTGGCTGGGCCCGAACCAGTTTGTTTTCGAGCGTCGATCTTTCCGGGGCGACGACCGCATTTGGTACAATCCCGATTATGACGAGGAAAGCTGGAACCGGCATCCCCTAAGGATGTCACGCGTTCTCGAGATAATTCCCTATGTGCGCCGGGCCTTGGTCGCACTTGCAAACCATCCTTTTCGCGACGTCCTCGTTCGCGCGACGATGCTGTTGCAGGACGGCTTCGCCTCGCGTGACAGCAGTCACCGACTCCTCCGCTACTGGTCGGCGCTGGAGCAGCTTTATGTTGAGGCCGATGCGAAGGGGGGATCGAACGAAAAGGTGCTCGACCGAGCCCTGTTTGCTGAAGGCGATCCGACATTGTCCAGGTGGAAGCTCGAACATATCGCGCGGCTTCGGAACGACTATGTTCATGCCGGTGGCGCCGGCGATGATCTCCACCACCAATGTCAGTTTCTGCGAATGCTGCTTTCGCGGCACATTAATCACTGGATATTCGAAGGGCAGGATCTCGCCGATCACAAGGCGCTGCTGTCGTACATCAAGCTATCGGGAAACCGAAATCAGCTTGAGGAGCAACGCCGGCTTATCGACAGACGAATTGCGTTCATCGACAGCGCGCTTCCGCCAGCCTCCGATTAATCAGACTGCCCGCTTTGGCCTGACAGGAGGCTGTAGCTGCCAATCATATCGGAGCTCGCCGAATACCGAAGTAGAGACCGCCTCGGGGAAGAGTATCCCGTAAATTTTGCGCTTATTGTCCCAGCCTGGCTGCGAGTCTTCCATGATATGTCCCACGGTATTGCGGTTGGCAGGGGTCAGATGATCCATAATTTCGATGATGAAGGCATGCATCGCGAGATAATCATCGACGACGCCCTTGGGATTATATTGGTCGATTAGCCGCAGCCAAAGCTGACGGATTCGGTCGCCGCCCGATTTGTAGAGCGGGCGCTTCCCATGAAAATACACCACTTCCAGCGCGTCGCGAACAGGGTCCAAATTGCCGTGCAGGAGGTCATTCCTCCGGTTCACCACGGACCAGTATCGACCGAAGACAGGATTGTTCTGCTCGATCGGCCGTGCAAACCCGCGGCAATTGTCCGCCAGGCGCTCGAGCTTCTGATTGAGAGGGAGCCGGACAAATGCCGTGAAGGCCGCCTGGTCGCGCTTGATCTCCGGCCGGATGAAACCGGCGACGATCAGGCCGATGAAAGATTCGAACATGACGGGTATCAGGACCGAAAGCTCGGTCGGGGCGGTGGTAATTGCGGCCATCAGCTTGCCATGGGATCTGTTGCTCTTTTCCCGAGCCAGATTCTGGGTAGCGAGATTGTCTGCCACCATCTTCTTTTCGATCTTCGGCAGGGCCTCACATATCGTGTCATAGAGCTCTGCACAGCGGTTCGCGATGGCGAGGTACTGGTTCGGGAAGATGTTCCATTTTTCGAGCGAGGACGCGAACCTCCCCTTTTCTTGGCTGACACGGCCGAAATCGGCTCGCATGTTTGCGATGAAAGTCAGGCAATCGGCATCGGAGAATCTGCCTTCGAACCAGACATGCACTTCTTCGGTTGCACCGATGAACTGCAGGATCGCGTCGCCAGCCTTGAGATAATAATCCCAGTGGAAGAGATTGTCGGAATCGTTTCGCGCCAGGAAAGTCTGAAGGCCGTTCGGCGCACCAAATCGCGCGTGGAGATAAGTGTAGGCATCAAAGGGCGAAATCGTCTTTTGAAGCACAAGGACAGGCCTGTTGCCGCCCTTGCGACCGCCGCGCTTCTTCGCGCCCTTTTTTGATCCCAGCTCAGCCAGATAGGCGCTCATCTCTTCTGTGGTAAACGCGCGCCAGGTGGTCGGATCAAGGTAGGACATGGGTCAAACTGGCAGAAATCGCGGCAACTGGAAATGACAGGCTGCCCATAGCGCGTCCCGGGCATAGGCAGTCCCCCGCGTGATTCATTTAGAAAAGCTGTTGCCTACGTCTCTAGACAGTTCTTCGGCGAGTTTCGGGCCAGCCTCCATGCGGCGGCTTAGCGACTCCACAAATCCTTCCCATCGCTTGCGTCCCGTCGCCTGCGCGGCGGGTAAAGCCGTATCCGGAAGCGGCGCCGTGCTCGTCAGCCAAAAGCGGACAAAGAGCGCGAAAGCCTCGTTCGACAGGTCGAGGTTCCATTCGAGCCGCTCGAGCCCGCGCGCCAGTTTGTCGATCCGCTTCGTAAGCGCTGCCTCCAACCGTTCCTCATGATCGGCAGAGAGTAGCGAAGCGAGCGCCGCCTCTACAATTTCGGTGCGCGTCACCCGTCGTTGCCGCGCCCGCTCCGCCACGAGGCGAACAAGCTCCGCGTCGAGGCGGAAGGTCTGCTTGATGCTCGCCTTGGTCACAGGTCGATCCCGTCATTTGGGTCGAGCGATGCCGTGCGGGCGTTTCGCGCCATGCGGCGATCGGCGGCCTGACGAAGGCGAGCGGCGTCGCCTTGGCTATCCTCCTCGCCAAAATCAAACTCGCCTGCGGGTGCCGGTGGAACCGGCGCGATATCTTCGTGGAGCGGCAGTTCGGGTTCCTGCCGAATGCCGGCGTTCTCGGTGTCGCTCGCTTCGCTTACCTCCTCATCGGCCTTCGCTTCTTTGGGAGCCGGCCTCTGCGGCTCCGGCAACAGCGACCAGTCACCGGTGCGTGGCTTCGGCGTTCCGCCGACGGCTGGAGGCGGAAGGACCCTAGCCATCAATCGGCGATCGCGAAAATAGCGTGCCTTGCGCGCGCGGATCGGCGCAACGCCAGCCGCCATGACAATCTCGTCGTCGGGCGGGAGCTGCATGACCTCGCCGGGCGTCAGTAACGCGCGCGCCGTTTCGGTGCGCGAGATCATGAGATGGCCGAGCCATGGCGAAAGACGGTGGCCGGCGTAATTCTTCATCGCGCGCATCTCGGTCGCTGTCCCGAGCGCGTCCGAGATTCGCTTGGCGGTTCGCTCGTCATTGGTCGCGAAACTCACGCGGACATGGCAATTGTCGAGAATCGCATTGTTGAGGCCATAGGCCTTCTCGATCTGGTTGAGCGACTGCGCGATCAGGAAGGCCTTGATCCCGTAGCCCGCCATGAAGGCGAGCGCGCTCTCGAAGAAATCCAACCGTCCGAGCGCCGGAAATTCGTCGAGCATCAGCAGCAGGCGCCGCGATCGATCGCGCGGCCCGAGTTCTTCGGTGAGACGGCGCCCGATCTGGTTGAGGATGAGCCGGATGAGCGGCTTCGTCCGGCTGATATCGCCGGGCGGTACGACCAGATAGAGCGACACGGGCTCCGGACCTGCCAAAAGATCGGCGATCCGCCATTCGGACGATCCGGTGACCGCCGCGATCACGGGATCGCGGTAGAGGCCGAGAAACGACATGGCGGTCGACAGAACGCCCGAACGTTCATTCTCGCTCTTGTTGAGCAGTTCCTGCGCCGCCGCGGCGACGACCGGGTGGGGCCGGTCGTCGAGATGGCGGGTCGCCTTCATCCGGTGGAGCGTCGCGGCAATCGGCCGGCGCGGATCGGACAGAAAGGCCGCGACCCCGGCGAGGCTCTTGTCGGGTTCGGCGTAAAGAACATGGAGGATCGCGCCAACGAGCAGTGCGTGGCTCGTTTTTTCCCAGTGATTACGCTTCTCGAGGCTGCCTTCCGGATCGACAAGCACGTCGGCGACGTTCTGCACGTCGCGCACTTCCCATTCGCCGCGCCGGACTTCGAGCAACGGATTATAGGCGGCAGAGGCGCGGTTGGTGGGATCGAAGAGCAGGACGCGGCCGTGCTGCGCGCGAAAGCCCGCGGTGAGCTGCCAGTTCTCGCCCTTGATGTCGTGGACGATGCAACTCCCCGGCCAGGTGAGCAATGTCGGGACGACGAGCCCGACACCCTTGCCCGATCTTGTGGGCGCGAAGCAGAGAATATGCTCGGCGCCATCGTGGCGGAGATAGGCGCCGCCCATGCGACCGAGAATGACGCCATCGGACCCGAGCATGCCGGCCTTTCGGATTTCGCGATCGCTCGCCCATCGCGCCGAGCCATAGGTTTCGGCGCGCCGCCGCTCGCGGGCACGCCAGACCGACATGGCGATCGCGACGATGATCGAGAGGAAACCTCCCGATGCGGCAATGCCGGCGCCCTTGAGGAAGATGGCCGGCGCATAGGCGTCGAAGGCAAACCACCACCAGAAGAAGGCGGGCGGCGGATAGACCGGATAGCCATCGATCCGGAACCAGGGCGCGCCAAGTTCGGGCTGAAAGCCCAGCGAGGCGGCGGTCCACTGCGTCGCTGTCCAGATCGCGGCGGTCACGATCGCGCCGACTGCCGCGATCTGGCCCCAGAGGATTCGATCGTTCATTGCATCAATCCTTTCATCCAATGCCGATCCCGCGACCGCGCCCGAGCGACCAGTCGATCGAACCGCCTGCTGCCATCGTGCCGGCGACATGCTGCCCGAGGTGCCGATCAAGCGCCGGCCGCCAGGGAACGAGCTGGAAGCCAAGCCCGTCGTCGATCATCGCGAAGCGCCCCGAAGCGAGCGACACGCGTTCGCGATAGATGCCGCTGACATGTTCGCCATTCGCCGAGGGCTGATGCGCGAGACCGGTTCGCGCGGCGATGGCGGCATGCGCCGCGTCGAGGTCGCGCTGCCTCAATGTGTCGATGAGACCGCTCGTCATGACGAGCCTCTCGCCTTGCCGCCGGGCGAGGCCTTCGCCTTCGAGAAATGTGGCGCGCGCGTCCATCGCATCGCGCACCGCCAACCCGAACCCCGATCCCGCGAGGACTGTGCCCGGCGCGACGAGCTGGCGATCGAGCCAGGTTGCCCCGCTCGCTTCGATCTGCTCGGCAAGCGGGAGATCGGATCGCACCGCGAGCGACAGCCGTGCAGTGCCGCCGCGCCCTTCCCAGCTGCGCAGTTCAACGATCGCGCCCGACTTCGCATCGCCGGTCCATTCGATGTCGTCGAAGCGGATATGATGGGTGCGGCCATCAACGCCGTCGACGATCGCGAAGGCGTTGCCGGCGAGCTCGTCGTCGAGGCCGCGCGCGACGAGGCGACCGACGATCGGATCGCCGGGCGTCTCGCGGTGCAGCGCGAGCGCCGACGTGTCGAATGCCATTCCGCTCCGCTGCATCGCGCGGTGCATCGTCTTGATGATGTCGCCGCGATCGGCGAGATCGCGCAGCGCGCGTTCGGCGCCCGGATCGACCATCCACATTGCGGGGCCAAGGCGCTCGGCCAGACCGAGCCGCTCGAGCGTCGCCGCGCGGCCGCGCAGCATCCGGTCCGACGCCTGATCGCAGACGGGTGCAGGGCGGAGATCGAGAAGGCCGCCGCTCTCGGCGACCGCGCGTTCAATCTGCCGGTCGAGGCTGGTCCAGCGCTCGGCATCGACTTCGCGTTCGATCGCCTGGGTCATCTCGCGCTCGCTTCTCAGGCCGAGCTCGAGTGTCACGCGTTCCTCGGCGCGGAAGCGGATGCCCTCGCTCACATAGGCGCGATCGATGACAAGATCTATCCCGTCATCGGCGACGCCGCGAACCAGGATGTGGATGTGCGGATTGTCGGTATTCCAATGGTCGATCGCGACCCAATCGAGGCCGGTCCCAAGGTCGCGCGACATGTCCTTCATCAGGTCGCGGGTAAAACCGCGCAGATCGTCCATCGCACCAGCGTCTTCGGGGCTGACGATGAAGCGGAAATGGTGCCGGTCGCCGTCACAGCGCGCGGCGAAGGCGCCGCGATCTGCCGCGTCGCCCTGGGCGTCGAACAACGACGCATCGCGCCCGTCGCGCGTGACGCCGTCGCGTTCGAGATAGGATATATGCTTGGCGAGCGGCGCGGCGCGAAAGCGCATGCCCTTGTGCCGCACGACGCGCGCCTTGACCACGACGCGGCGGCCATTCGCCCGAAAGCGCGCCACCGCTACGGCGCGCCGTCCGCGTCCGAGGCGTTGCGTGCCGCCGCGGCCACCCTTGCGCAAAGGCGTGAGGCCCTGCCGCGCGGCGGCGCGGCGAACCTGCGCCGCGAGCCGCTGCCCCTTGCCGCCCGACCCCCGGCCCGCGTCGCGCCCTCTTCCCGGCCGAATCCGAAAATCGCTGTCGCCGGAGCTCATTGGGCGGCTGCCAGACGGCAAGTCTTTGCCCCATAAGGATTTTCAGAAGAGATGTATGGCAGGGGCGCGCCAGAGCCATATGGGATTATCGCATCAAACCAACCACCTACGTGCCGGAAGCTGGCACGTCTTTTATCTCGCCCTCCCAGATTTCCCCTCCAGCCACCGAAAAATGCCCCGAACAGGCAGACGATCACTCCACCCGGGCGCATAGCGACCCGCGTCATTCGGCTGGCCCAGACAGCGGAACGAACAACGGATTCGACGGAGCAATGGGCATGGTCCGTACAGGCGGCGGGGCGGCTTCGTCGCGCAATGTCGGAGCAGCGACCGTGCGCGTATCGGCCGTGTCGGTGAGCTGTGGACTCGCGGCGAACAACGATGCGTTGCGCCAGCCGGGCGCAGCGAGGGCAGGCGCGGGGACGGACGAAGGCCCGTCCGAGACGCCGAGTTCGGGCGCGATCTGGCGGACATAGGCGATGGTCTCGGCGGGCAGGCCGCGCCTTCCCGCCGCATAGGCATCGGCGCGTCCGGGCCCGGCATTATAGGCTGCAAGCATCAGCCGCACATCGCCATAGCGGTCCCACATTGCGCGCAGATAGGCCGCGCCAGCGAGGATATTCGCGCGCACGTCGAAAGGGTCGCCGCCGAGGCGATGGCGTGCCGACAGCATCGCCCAGGTCGGCGGCATGATCTGCATCAGCCCCATCGCTCCGACGCGCGAAACTGCGCGTTGATTGCCGCGACTTTCGGCGTGCATGACGCGCCATATCCAGCGTTCCGGAATGCCGAAGCGCTGCGATGCTTCGGCGACGGGCGCTGCATAAGGGTGGCTGGTTTCCGCTGTCGCCGCTGTCGCAGCTGTGCAGCTCGTGGGCACGCTGAGCGCTGCCAGCAGGGCACCGCATGGACATGCCCAGCGGAGCACGAAGCCGGTACGAGCGCGAAGAGTGCGCGCCATGGTTCAGCCCTTCTCGCTCGCGTCGGCACGCGACCAGAAGAGCAGATGCGGGCCGTCAAGCTGACGCGAATCGAACAAATTGGCGCTGATCGGTGCGGCGAACAGTGGATCGTCGATCTGCAACGCAAGATAGATTCCGCGCGATCCGCAGCGCGTCCAGCCCGCCCCGATCTCGATGCCGGCCTCGGCGTCGCCGAGATAGACGCGCCACGTCGGCGCGTTCTCGGTCTCCGATATCTGCGCGCGCGCGATGTTGATCTCCGCATCAAAAGCGAGCGTGCGGATGTGGCCGGCGTAGCCATCGTCTTGCCGACGGAATGTTCCGATAATCATGCGTGATCTCCTATTCAGCTTGGGATGAAGTCTGGTCCGGGGAGGGCCGGTGGGCGCTAAGCGGCGCACCGGAAGCCGGGCGGGTCATGACGGGATGTGCGACGCCGAGCAGCCCGGCGGCGGGCAGCGGTCCGAAATAGCGCCCGTCGAGACTGTCCGGCGCGGCATTGAGGAGGAAGAGTTCGTCGGGGCCAACGATCCGGCAGCCGAGCCAGAACGGCAGTGGCCGGCCGAGGCGATCGCGCGCCATGGCGCGCGCGGCGGCAAGGCCGTCGATCGTCACGAAGACGCCTGAACGGCAAATGCGGGCTCCTGGAAGGGCCGCAACGCGCTTCAAAAGCGGCACGCCAGCGGGGAGATACTGGCGCTCGGCAAGCCAGGCGCCGAGCGGCGGCGACGGCCGGATCGCGACCAGATCACCTGCTCTCGGCGTCGCACCCGGGTCGATCCGATACAGCCCGATCGGAGCACTCGCGCTGGCATTCCAGAGCAGGCGCGGCGCCGGCGCCAGCCAGGCGACCGCTACAAAGAGAGTGCCGAAGAGCGACGCGGCGGCAACCGTCGCATGGAGATAGCGGCGGTTCATGCCTCGATCGCCCGGCGGCGAAGCCATGCCGAATGGCGATCTGACCCATAAGGGCGGAACGGCATTCCGGTCGCAATGCGGTTGCCGACATGACGCCAATGGTCGGGCGCCGCATCGCAAGCATCGACGCCGGTCGCCTCGACCGCATCGATGGCTTGCAGGACCTGCTGAACCTTTTGCCAGCCGTCGATGCGGAGCAGGAGATCGGCACCGGGGCGAACGAATGGCAGCGTCGAATAGGGCGCGCCCGTAGCAACCGCAGTCGCGATCACAATGCTCGAATGCACCGTGCCATAGTCGTTCGACGTCCAGCGGACGAAGGCGAAGGTCGCGCCCGGACGGAAGTCGACCCGCTTGGTGCTGCGGCTCAGGATGCGCTCGGCGGCGATACGGCCGAAGCGAATCCACTGCTCGAGGCGCCCTTCGATCCAGGTCAGTTCGACTTCGGTCAGGCTGTCCTGCGGCCCGCCGGGCGGCGGCGCAGCGCAGCCAGCCGTCCCGCTCGAAGCCTGTCCGCTGCACATCAGCGCTGCACCGGGCGCGCGGGGAGGATGGTGCCTTTGCCCGGATCGGAGGTCGAATGACGCCGGCCGATTTCGGCCCAGGCGTTCAAATCCTCCATCGCATAGACGATGCGGCCACCGAGCTTGCGATAGACCGGGCCGGTTCCGTAGCAACGATGCTTTTCGAGCGTGCGGGCCGACAAGCCGAGATGGACGGCGGCGTCGGGTGTTTTCAGAAATCGCGGGACAATGGGGGCGGCGAAATCGCTCATCGAGGGTCTCCTGATGCCGCGCCGGACACCCGAGAGGGGGCCGGCGGGCAGGCGGCGACAATCGAAAATCGGGGCGCGATTCGGGAACGGACAAAGTGACGGGCTGCGGAATGTCCCGATCAGCCGCCCGCGAGCAGGGCGAGATAGCCGCCGTCGCGCATCGCGATTGCGCTATGCTGCCAGCGCGCGAGGCGGCGGCGCTCGCTCGACGCATCCCATTCGGCAGCGGAATAGGAGCCGGCGTCGGGCAGGATGAGGGTCGCGGCGAGGTCGCGCGGGGCTATGTTTTCATCGAGCGCGTCGAGCAAGCGCAGCCACTGCACCAGCCGCCAGCGCTCGGTGGGGCCGGGCTGACCCGGCGGGACCGAAGCGGAGCACGCCATGATCCATCCGTGGAGCGCCTCGGTCGCTGCCTGGCGTTCAGCGATATGATCGTCGGCCGGCACCACATAGGCGAGCGCCTCATTGTGCAGGCAATCGGCGATCCAGAGCCGGTAGCGGCGGCCGCCGATGGCGAGCACGAGATGCCATTCGCGGTATGCGAGCCATTCGGCGGCGATGCCGCCCGAAGCGGCGACGTCGGACAAGGCGGGTCCCGGGAAACCGGACGGGGCCGGGGCCGCTATGGTGATCGACGGACAGAGTTCGGGGCGCCAGAGGGCGGGCGCCTGCTCGGCCCGGGCATCGGGATCAACGGCGAAAGACCAACCCCCAGTGGCGGGCGAGCCTGCGAAGCGCGGAGCGCGACCGCCCGGACGCGGCGCCGGCACGATAGGCGGCGCGATAGCGCGGATTGCGGCGCAGGAATTCCTGCGCGAAGTCCGCGCGATCATATCGTTCAAATATCTTCAGAAAATCCTGGGACCGCCAGTCGACTATGGGCTGCATGCGCACCTCCCGAAGCTAAGTGAGTGCAAGGCAAAGATAATCTGCCGATTTCCACAGCGACCCAGCTTCTGGTTATCGGCGTATAAAGCACAGATACTTAACCCATCGCTTGCCGATTTCGCCGGGAAAAGGCCTCAAATTGAGACTATCGCCGCCCGGTGGGTGCCGGGCGGCGATGGCCTGCGGGTCAGTTGCCGCGCCGGGTCGGACGGCTCCACACCAGGTCATGCGCTTCACCCTCGCCCGCGAAGAGCTGTGCGAAGATCGGACCGGAGAAGGTCGGGTCATCGAGCTTGACCGAGAGATAGGGGCGGTCGTCCTGGGTGGATTTCGGCCAGGCGGCGCCGACTTCGGCCTCGCCGATGAGGACGCGGTGGCTTGGCGCGTTGCCGCTGGCATTGGCGTCGGGGACGATGCGTACCGATTGGGCCTGCACCGAAAGGGTGACGATCTCGCCCTGATATTCGCCGGAGGCGGTCTTCGTGAAGCTGCCGATCTTGGTCATGATGCTGTCCTTTCCTTGGGCTCGAGCCGCACCAGCGCGGCCTCGATGCGCATCGGTGGGCAGCAAGGGGACGGCGCCGCAGCCCGAAGGGCACGCAGCGCAGCGAAGGACGGCGCGATCCGGCTTTCTTGGCTCGCGAGGAACGGCGGTACGCCGGGGGAAGAAAGTCGAAGATGCGCCGTTGCGGCAAGCTGGCCCAGCGTCAGCGGCTTGCTGCCAGATCGCGCATGTCGATAGGCCGTGCTGGTGCCCGGAAGAAAGGAAAGGGTTGCCGGGACGGGAAGGAAAATGAGGTCTAGGCCTGCGGCGTCGAAGGGTTGAGCTCTTTTGACTGCGGGTCTGGTGCCGATAGTCCCGATGCCGGCGCGGCGCCCGCGAGACTGCGCCATGCGGCGGAGGCAGTGGCAAGACCGGCAAAGAAGGCCAGGCAGTTTGTCCAGATGCCGTCCTCGATCATCAGCCCGAGCAGCCCCGTCATCGCCTGATATCCCGCAAAGCCCGCGGGCACGGCGAACAATAGGGCGACAAGGAATCGGAGGAGGGGAGACCTGACCGAGACGAAGACCGCCTGACCCGTCAGATAGACGATCAGGCCGGTGGTGAAGCCGGCCAGCAGCATGGCGGCGGTTCCATAGCCTTGGGCGTGAACAAAGAGGCCCGCGCCGACCGCGGAATAGACCGGCAGGGCAAAGGTCGCGAGCCGGAACAGGAGCCAGATGAGATAGAGGGCGGCTACGCCGCCCAGGATGATCATCAAAGTCACAAGCGTCCTCCCGTCGGACGCGCTCGCCACCTCCACCACAGCGCATTCTGCCTCCCGATCATAGCAGCGGCGCCCCGAAGGCGGAACCGCAACTGGAACCACCTTGGGGGTTTCTCGCCGATGTCAGCGAGCGAAGGGATCATATTCGCAGACGATGCAGCTGGGATCGCCGTCGAATTCATCGAGCGGCATCACCGAATATCCTTGTGCGGTTTCGATCAGGACGATGATGGTCATCATCGTGCGGGCGAGGTTCCAGCCGAGCGATTGGGCGGTGGAAAGCGGCATATCGAGGCTCCTGTCCGGGAGCGGGTCCATTCCCGCTCGACAGTCGCCCCGCCGGACGGGGACGGGCCGCAATCACCGCAGCGCAGCGGAGGCCCAAGCGCAGCGCAGGGACCCCTTGCGGGTTGATTGAAGGAGGCATGGCCTCGACCAAGGGATTAGCGGCAATCGAGAGCGGGATGAGATCCGCAGAGCTGGAGTCAACGCATCGCCGGTGCCGTCGTCTCATACCAAAGCTGAATGATCCAAAATGCGCGCCAGTCGATCTTCGCGCCTTGTCCCCGATTGGCTAGCAGTGATATCCTGCACGCATGTGGGGCAGTGCAGCGATTACCGAAGCGCCATTGGCACCAGCGCGTTCGGTTCCTCGTCCGGCGATTGCGGAGGTGCTCGACCTCGACACAGGCGAGTTCATGGAGTCGAGGGGTTTTATAACAAGCTTCCTCTATCAGGAGCTGGTCAAAGAGCGCGGGATCATCCTCGGCCGTATGCATCGGGACGAACCACGGTTCGTCTGTGCGGACTGTATGGTGCCTGTCTATCTCGTTTCGCGGCCCGAAGAGCACATCTTCTTCTTCCGCCACCGGCATGAGGATGGATCCTGTCCCGCACGGACGCGCTCGCCTCTTTCAGAGGAAGAGATTCGCGCCCGAAAATATCATGGCCTGCGCGAGAGCGAGCCGCATAAGCAGCTCAAGGCCATGCTGCTCAGGTGCCTCGATGCGGATCCGAGCTTCTCCGATATTGCGACTGAGCAGCATTGGAAGAGCAGTACCCGCGAGAAGGCCTATCGCAGGCCCGACGTCCAGGCCGAGGACAGCAGTGGCAAAATTGCCTTCGAGGTCCAGCTTTCGACGACATTTTTGCGGGTTGTGGTGGGGAGGCGAGATTTCTACCGCGAAGAGAGTGCCTTGCTAATTTGGTTGTTCAGGGGATTTGATCCTTCGTATCGCTTGATGACCACCGATGACCTTCTGTTTCCGAACAATTCGAATCTCTTTGTCATTGATGACGAGACAGTCCGGATTTCGCTGGAGCGTGAGCAACTTCACTTCCGCTGTCATTTTCGTCGACCGATAAGGTCGGGCTATGAGGTAACCGATCGCTTCGAGAGCGAAATTGTCGCCTTCTCGACGCTGACCCAAGACCGCGACGGCCAACGCGCTTTTTACTTCGACTATGATGGAGCAGAGGCCGAGATACGCGTCGCAATCGCTGCGGATCGAGCCGAGGCCGAGGCTGCGGCAGAAGAGCAACGCCTCGCAGAGATAGCGCGGTTGGAGGCGGAGGCTGCGAGGCGGCGTGGCGAGCTAGACGCGAATGACCGGAAGGATTTCTTCGAATTCTGGCTCGAATATGGCGGGACGTTTCGGCATACGAGCGAAAGCCGGGGCGCGTGGCTCGGCTTGCGCGGCCGTTTCGCATGGAGAGCCATTCCGCTGCCCGAATACCCCGACACTTCTGCGGAGGTCAGGGCGATGGTCAGCGCTCTTTACAGCGCTCGCGAGGGCAAGCCAGTCGGATGGAACTACGATAAATTGGTGCAGGTCGCGCATCTACTGGCTCAAAGTCACCCGCGCCTGATCCTTGCGTTCGGATATGCCCTCGAGATTCACCAGCGCATGCCGCAGATCGAGCGAGAGGACGTGTCAGGCAAGTGGCTTAATCGGAAATGGGACATCGGCGCACGTCTGAAAATTCGCGACGAGGCCCTGCTGCCAGATCCCGAACTTTTTCCCCTCATGCGCTTCCTGTTCCCGGAGGTTGCCGAGCGGGTCGAGGGCTATTTCGAGCGAGCCACGCGGAGCGACGGCTCGTCCTAGGCGATTGGCCCCGCACCCAAGCGGGGCCAGATTGCTGTCACGATGGCGGATTCCAGATCAAAACCTTCTTCGACGCGTCATCGCCCGGCGCGTTCGCAATGTTGCAGTAGATCGTTCCAAGTTCGGGGGCCGACAGCGACACCGAGACATATTCGGCACCGGTCGTCTGCGAGGTCCGAACCCAGCCAGCACCGAGTTCGAAGCCATTTTTGCGACTGACGACCCGATAATCGGGTTCGCTGTCCTTGGCCTTGCGACCGTTGGGGATGATCGCGATCGGTGCGGTGACGCTGAGCGTGGCAAGCGTGCCTTCGAAGCTGCCGTCCGTCTTAACGGTGAGATTTGCGATGGTGGCCATGTAATTTCTCCTGAATCGTCGGGGCCTATCCCCGATGGCGCCCAAGGGAGGGCCCGCGAGCGGCCGTCACCGAGCGAGAGCGAGGGTGAACCCCGAACGGGGTTGACGGCACAGGCGCGTCGAGGCCCGCAGAAAGGCGACTGAGGGGGAAGGTGCAGGTCGATCGGAAGGCGGATAGCCAACATTCGAACCGTCACGGCGGCTATTCTTCAGGCTTTTTGCGCCAGGCCGTCACCAGCCCGGCAAGTGCGGACAGCAAGGCGGCCAATGCGCCCAACAGCGCGACGAGGTCATTCACTTCCATCATAGCTCCTTTCATCGGGAACTATGGCAGGTCGCTTTCCGGCGTCGCAGTGGGCAATTTCGCGCACATTTTTGGAGACACAAGCTCGACCATCAGATCGGGAGCGATCATTGGCATGCGAGTCCAGCCGGAGAGTATCCGCCATCGCTCTGCATGTTCGATGGCTTCCCAGATCCAGATTTCGCAGTTCCAAAGCAGGACGAGCAACCAGTCCGCATCGCCCAGCGCGTAAAGGTCCTTTTCATGATCCTCGAGTATCTGGTTGATGCCGTGAACCATGTGGATGACGGGCCGCGATTGCACAAATCCGCGCGCAACCAGATCCCTTTCTTTCTGGATCGGGTCTGCCGGAACGACACTCTCTTTCAGATCGAAGCTCTCCGACCATCCGGGTAGATTGTTTCGAATGATGCGCCGTGCGCTTGGCATGGCTCGCTGCCAGATGTCGGTTCGAAGGGTTGCGTGTCCTCCCGTGTGGCTCCGTTCGAACGGATCCTCGCCCGCGCTTTTCATTCGGTAGGCGATATCGTTAGCGTTGAACATCGCGCTCACCATCTGGCTTCCGACGATGTCGAATGCCGCGAAGCGGCGCATGATACGGCGGCGGCCACGTTCCACCGCGCCTTCGAAACGGCGCTGGCGGGGCGTGTTGAAGCGGGGCGCGGCGAGCGCGGCACGGACCTCGCGCAGACCGCGAACCCGCCTCCAGTTCCACATATAATATTCCCAGAACGCCTCAGTGAGGCGGCATCCTCGTTCGCCGGGCTGGCCTTCGCCTAGCTCGGGGTAAGCCATCAGCGCGAGGTACATTCGTGCTGCTTCGAAGGCGTTGTCGGGAAATTCGACCTTCGGCTCGAAGGCGATTGCGCCGCGTTCAGCCATCGGTCGTCGCCCGATCCATTCCGTCAGCGTCAGCCCTGCGAGACTTCGGCATATCGCTCGGCGTCCTGCATGGTGAACGGCGCCCCAATGAAATGGCCGTCTTTCGGGAAATTGTGTGAGGCCCCGATCCACCAGCCATTGAAACCAAGGACTTCAAGGATATCGCGAATGACGGGTCCAGCATCGAGACTTGTACCGCCTCCCCATGCAAGCAGCATTTCTGCCGCAGCGTCGATTTTCGCCATTTTTTCTCCTGGCACCGTCAAGCGAAAGAACCGCTTGAGCTGTTCGCGATCCGCGTCGGTGCCCGCACCGCCGGGTGCGATGGCAGACAGATATTTGAGGAACAAATATCCGGTTGTCGCCACTTTCGGTTTCATCCGTTTGAGTTCGGTGCGGACGCTCTTGTAGGTTTGTCCATCTGAATCGCAGTAAAATTTGGATGGATCGAGCCCCGCAGCCACGAATGCCGGGAACATTCGATGATGCTGAAGCTCATTGTCAAGCGCCTGCACGACATGTTGGACCATGTCGTTGTCATCCACACGTAGCATCGTCAGATGTTGGCGAAATCCCTTCAGCTTCAAGTCGGCGTGGAGGAGTTCGTGCATCAGGCTTTCGGAAGGGTGAGCCGTGCGCGCCACGGAGATGGTCGTCCCCAAGGCGGTTGTCTCGCTGCCCCAAGTCTCCTCGGGAGAGACGTCTATGGTAATGGTGGAGCGCGCGTCGACCGCCTGATAGAGGACGTCGGTCTGGGGATTGGCTGCGCGAGCATCCGCAACCAATTTCAAAGCGTCGTTCAGGTTCATATTTGCTTGGTGGACGGCTGCGATCGGATTGACAACATATCTGATAACCTCGCCATGTTTCAGTGAAAATCATGACTCCGGATGCGGAGCGGCGCATCGCGCGAATCCGGTCCTCCTCCGTTCCGCGCGCCATCCCCGCGACCGGGTGCGATCGACACTTCACCCTGCGCGATCGACCGCAGCATCGCATCATGATCGACGATCCGGTCGCAGATGATGTGGATGACCTCGCCCTCCTTCTGGAGCCGACCGCGCATCCCGATCATCGAGGCCGACATGACTTGGCGCCGGAAGATGTCGAAGCGATGCCGTTGGCGATCCCCGTCTCGTCCTCGATCGTAACGAAGAGCACACCCTTCGCCGACCCGGGCCGCTGTCGGACGAGAATGACGTCGGCGACCTCGATATTGCGCCCGTCTCGGATCGACGCGAGATCGGCGCAGCGGAAGATCCCCATCGTGCCGAGCTTATCGCGCAGGAAACTCAGCGGATGCCCTCCAGAGAATGACGCGCTCTTGGCGAGCCCGCAGCGGGGCGGCGTGCGATGCGCGTCAGTGCCTAGCCGCCGCCCCGCAAGGAAAGCGAGCCGAGTGCGCCGCGCGGCCCGACATCAGCGCGCCCCCTGGCCGAGCGTGCCGAGGCCAGAGCGCGCTCATCAGATGCCGCGCTCAGTTGGGGGCTTTCAACCGCCTGAGGCGCTGGTAGACTTTGTGTTCAAGAGGAGCGAAAACGATGCCGACTCTATTCGAGCTATCCAAACCGGAAAATCAGGCGCGATTTCACAGGGAACTTGCAGAGCAATTTCCGGACGCGCTGTACGGTTCGAGACGAGATTTTAGCGCCAAGCTGGCTGGAGAATTCGATGCCGCTTTGGCCACAGGGTCGGAAGAGGCGATGCAAAATATAATCGAGACGCATCCCTACCTTCTGCAATATGCATTCCGGACGACTGGTCATCACGGGACATGGGCATATGCCAAACGGTGGATTCGGACCAATCAGGTAAACGGCCAGCGCGGTCTCATTCCTGACTTTATAGCGGCCATGAGCAACTCGCTCGGCTATAGTTGGCAGATCATCGAGCTAAAACGGCCTGACGTCCAGTTCGCGAACAAGCGCGGCGACGGGCTTAGTACGGAAGCACATAAAGCACTTGCTCAGTGCGGCGAATATATGAGCCACTTCGCGAACTACATCGAGAATGTCCGCGTGAATGTCGGAAACGAACGCATAAAACAGCCGGATGGTGTGACGATCGTGATGGGGGATTCTCGCCTGGAGAATGAAGCGCAGCGAAAGGTAAGGGTAGGCTTCCAAGACCTAAGCCCGAAGATATCGATCGCCACCTATGATCGTCTGCGGCGTGGACTGCTGAACGATGTGATGCCGTCCGCGCTCGAAACGCCGACATACGAGGGGGCGCAAACAGCCGATTTTCTGGGCGGACGACCCGCCTGAGCACCAGTCGGCCATCAAGTATTTTGCGCCTAAGGCCTAGTCCGAGTGCCTATCCGATAAAAAGGGCTGAGCCGCAGACCAAATCCTCAAACACTGCTGCGACCACCACGAAGGATCCAGCTCAAACGGGTGACGCTGCTCGCCCACACCGAGATCATATCGGCCGCGGTCCCGGGTCACGATCACCGCCGGCCATTCAAATTGATCCCCAGAGATGTCGATGATGAGGCCGTTCCATTCGAGCCATGCATGGCTGGTCTCGCGGTCGCCCGAGTCAGAATAGAATTCGCGGCAGACATAGTCGGCGGTGATTCCGAAGCGCTCAAGCAGGAAAAGCGCCAGCAGCTCGGAACAATGGCCGCAGGCACCACGCGGGAAATGATCAATGTAGACGGCTCGCCAATGCCGATCGTCGATAGCGTCCAGCGCAGATCGAAATTCGGCCGCTGCCTTGCCGATTGCCGCATCGTCCGGCTTCATCGGTTCAACTTTTGGCGGTAAGATGTGATGTCAATATCTCTTCGAGGAGCGCGCGAGGCCAAACACGCCCCAACTGCGCGTCGTCGACGTCTTCGGTATGGAACCGACCAGAATAAATTCCGACGAAGTTGAACGCTCCATCGCCATTCCCAACAGTGCCGATACGGCCGTCCTCAAGCTCAATGTTTCCATGCGCGCGCTGGATCACGGGCGAACCCGACATGCCCGGCCGCGAGGCTGAATCAACGATAAAATAGGGTTTGTCGAGGTGAGGGGCGAGGCAGGGTTCGCTCGCGAACGTAGCCTGCTTCCAAACCGGCATTCCCATTCCCGTTCGACCAAATGGAAACCCGAGTATGAAAACCGGCATACCGACACGTTGCTTGAGACTGACCATCGGCATCGCATTCAGCGGCATGAGACAGAGATTGGGCGGCGGCACGAATGCCAGCGCCACAACATCGACTCCTCGTCCTAACGTCGGATGTTCGGTCCACAGGGGCCGACCCTCAGCGTCCATAGTGGCAACCGAAACGATATACGGTGCGTCGCTGCGCTCGTTCTGAGGCACATGAACCCGCAGATGATCGGGAACGCCCGCCATCGGATGCAAACATGCATCGGTTTCATGATTTCGCCCCGCGGCGACATGCCAGTTGGTAATGAGTGCGAGGCTTGTGTCAGGCAGGAGCCATGGAAAGGCCGTTCCAACGCCAAGACGCTGGTCACGGAAGTATGCTTCAACGAACAAAGGAACGAGCGAACAGCTATCGACACCGGGCGCCGTCACGGTTTGTGATCAATCTTTTTATCGATCTCAGCTGCTTTCTTCAAAAGTTCCTCGGCTTGGTTCACGCTAACGATTCTGGCTGCCGACATGGCGGTCCCTCCGCTAATTGGTATCAATGCAATTCCGCAATTGCCTGCACGCGAGTCTGTTATCGAGAGCGGTGGTAGGGAGATCAAATGACACAGAGCCCATTCACTATCGATCTTACGTCAGAAGAAAACGACTTCGTCAACGCGATCCAATTTGATCCACGGAATACTCTCGGTGACACCAAGTCATTTCACGCCAACGGCGATCTGGTGATCCGACTCACGGAGAGTCTGTTGAAGCGCAAGGCAATCCCGACCCAGCGTCTAAACTTCTTTTCCGACCCGGACTATCATGTGGCGGGGAGAGGCAGCTCGCGCCAAGAATTGTTCATGAGGAAAGTGCGCTCCCACGAAGAGATGGTGCGCCATGGCCATTTCCTGAAATATCTCCACTATTTCATCTACGGCGCCAAACTTCCCGCACCAGCCATCCAGGCGTTCAAGGCCGCGGTTGACGATTGCGGCGCCATCACTTCCGGTGACATCGCGCCGCTAGAGACCGTTGCGCGGCATCTCGTCCGAGCCAATCACCTCGCGCCAAAGGAGGTGGCAGACGAATTCTACAAGCTGTGTCTCGATCTCGATTTGGATCCGAGCGATGCGGCCTGCATTCGCTCCGCCGTACTCCAGCTTCCCCGATAAGTATCCGATGGCATTTTTCACTCAGGACCAGTTGAAAGCCATTGCCGATGCTCTTGGCGACACTGAAGCCGGTCTGACGGGCACCGAGATTCAGCATCTTTTCGCGACATGCAATTTGAATGATCCTGGGCCAATCACGAAACGTGTTCGGATCTTCAATGCATTTGCCAAAAGCCAGAACGACAAGCAGAACCGAACACATATCCTTGAATTTGTCCGTCAGGCGATGAAGCCCGCGCAATATAGTCGCACGCCGGAACGCTACGAACCGATGAGGGCTCTCGTGAATCAAGCGTTGGCTTTCGCCGGACTTGTGGTGGACCAGACGGGTGCGATCTCTGTAGTCGAGGCAGCGCAAACCTTACCGGAGGCGCAGCGGCGGGCTCGGGAATTGCGGGCAGATCTGGAAGGGCGGGGTGTCCATGCGGACGTTTTGAAATTCTGCCGGGCCGAACTGCTCGCCGACGATTATTTTCACGCCGTGCAGGAAGCGGTTAAAAGTGTCGCCGACAAGATGCGTTCACGCACTGGGCTGACCGACGATGGTGCGTCACTGGTTGATCGGGCACTTGGAGGTGAACCGCCCCTGCTCGCAATAAATGCGCGGACGACCGGTAGCCAGCGTAGTGAACAGAGCGGATTTGCAAATCTCGTGCGCGGAGCCTTTGGCATGTTCCGTAATCCTACCGCCCACGAACCACGCATATATTGGTCGATGACAAAAGAGGACGCCGAGGATTTGCTGACAATCGTGTCGCTTATCCATCGCCGATTAGATTCGGCGCACATGCCGCCTAGGGTTTGAGATCGATGCGCACGAGCCCTGAAGATCCTCTTTGGACAGCGCCGAAATCGGGTTTTGACTGGCAAGACAGTAATGTTCTTTTAGCCTGCGCGTGGTTCGCCGAACTCGCCAACAAAAGGACCTGGGAACAGCGAAAAGAGGAAACGCGCCGGTCGTTCCTTATTGCGAAAGAGAGTTGGTCGCGCGGCGAGCCAGTCCCATTCTACAATCCCGCTGACACGGCCTCTTGGTATCTTTTCCAAGGCAACGCATATGCAACCGATCGTATGAACTGGGTGCCCGAGGAAGCGGTGCGCATCGTTCCAACGCTTACTCGCATCGGAGAAGAGCTGACCAAATTGCTCGCTATCCCAGGAGCAGAGGATCGAGCACGCCGACTTATGAATGCTGATCGCAGTCAGCCGGATGGCGGGCTTTTTGAACTGCTCGTTGCGCTCGCATATTATCGCGATGGCTGGGAAACTGCATTCGCGCCCGAGCGTCCCGGGGTCGCAAAAACCCATGATCTCAATGTGCGCAAAGGAAGAAGCAGGTGGGCGGTCGAGTGTAAGCGTATGGACCGCTCGAGCTATGAAGCGCGCGAGCGTGTCCGAGGCGAAGAACTCGCGCGACCCGTACATCGCCTCGCGCTTGCCGCCGGACGCTCGATTTACATGCAGATCGCCTTCGATGCCGAACTCGACGCTATCCCGGACGATTATCTCGCGTTGCATGCGTCCGCCTATTTGGGCGCCGCCGGCGCAAATTATTGGAGCGATGAGCATGGAATTGGCACGATCCGAGAAATCGACTGGACGCTAGCCCGCGAGGTCCTCGCGGAAGACGATGTATATTATGGTTCAAGCCGGATGGTCGAACTGCTCATCGGCCGTTACGATCATGATTTTGCGCATTCGATGTCCGGCAAGTGGCTGCCGAGCCGCACGCGCCCCTTCTGGGCAAGTGCAGTCTACCAGGCGAGCGTTGTCGGGTGGCGCAATCAATCAGCTACGGCGATTCGCAAGAAAGCGAAGCATTTCCGTGCGACAGTCGCGAAAGCGACAGCACAATTGCCAACCGATCAGCCGGGAGTTGTCCATGTTGGCGTGGAAACGTGGGCCGGCAGCCTCGCCGATGGCGTTCGACATCTTCTCAACAAGCTGGAGATGATGGATTTTGACCCGGGTATGTCGCGCTTGCGATGGGTTTACGGCGAATATTTCGCGCCCGAGGTATCAACTCGCTCTGATGAAAGTTGGGCCATTGAGGAGACGTCCGCATCCTATCGCGTGGGCAGCCATCGCACGCGTGAACCTCTGCCGTATCACATGCTGCTCACGCCTGAAGCGAAGACCAACCACGGCGTCCATTGGGATCCGGCAAACCAATACCCGCTTAAACGTCCGCGGACATAGGTTCTTCTATCCAGCGTCTCGTGCCGTTTCCTCAAGCTGCGTAATGCGCTCGGCACAAATGGTCCCGACAAGTTCCGCCAATACCGACACCCTTGCGCCCAGCCAGGAAAGCTCATCTTCGGAAATGCGATAGTGCTTCGAGTAGCGGGCCTTGATGTAAGCCTCCTTCAGCTTCTCGAACCGAGATCGGTCAGCTTTCACTTCACGGGGCCAAACTTCGATTAACCGTCGATCAATCTTCTCAGCCTGAGTTCGCAAGAAGGCTAAGTTATGGATGTGGGGCGAATAAAATGTGCAGACCAGCAAGGCACAATGATAATATCGCTCCGTCGCTTGGTGCATGAGGAAGGCTGCGAGCTTAGTTTTCCCGCGCTTGATTGCATCGTTTGCGCTGTCGAAGAAGTCCGTCGCAGTGGAAAACCATTCGTCGTAATATTCGCGCGCCATCTCAAGCGCCGCATGTGGCGTCTTCGGCTGCGGCTCGGGCAATTCATCATCGACGGCCTGATAAATCGCGATCCCATCGCGGGCGACGTCCATGAAGAAATAGCGTCCCTGCGACAGCCCGGCATTCACCTCATCGACACTGTGGACGATGAAATTCACCGGCGTGCGCAGTGTCTTCGTGACGGACAGTTCGCGGATCAGCCGATCGTCGAGCTTCGACCAATATTCGACGCGATCGGTCAGCCTGTCATCGTTGACGACAATCAACAGGTCATAATCCGACTGATAGCCCTTCGCGGTATGCGGCTCGTCAACCCATCCGCCGCGCGCATAGCTGCCGTAGAGGATGATCTTCGAAATCCGCCCCTTGCGCTTCCAGTCCTGGGTCGCGAGCGCCAGCGCATCCTCGAATTCTTCGAAGACGATCTGGACGATCCGTTCGAGTTCGCGCTGTTTGTGCGGGGGGAGATGATCGAGACTGCTGCGCATTGCGGACACCCTAACAAGGTGGCGACACCCTTGCACGCCGAGATTGAACCAGCCGCGAGGATGCCGCCGACCGCGGTCAATCTGCCGGATTCCACAGCAGCGCATAGACGTCGGGATTGTCCTGCCCGGCCGCCCGGCCAAGATTGGCATAGATGCGCCGCGGCCCGAACTCAGGCGCTTCGAGGGTCAGCGAGACATAGAGTTTGCCCGACGCCTCGCTGCGACGGAGCCACCCCGCGCCGCATTCGACGCCGCCCGACCAGACGCGATAATCGGGCTGCACCTCGCCGTTCTTGCTCGGGTTGGGGCGGATTTCGATGGGGACGCGGATCGAGATCGTCGCGAGCTGACCCACAAAGCCCTTTTCGTTCGTTCCGCTGACAAGACCGATTGCGGCCATGATATTGCTCCTGCGAAGCCCGGGGCCATCCCCGGGGCACCGGCGGCCAGGGAATGGCGTCAGGCCCGCGCACGCACCCGAAGGGCCGGAGCGACAGCGGAGGACGGCGCCGCACCGGCTTTTTGCGCGCGAAGCGCCCGCGAGGAGGCCGCCTGCGGCCGGGGAAAAAGGCGACGCGGCGCCGTTGCGCGCGCGGGCGCGCCATCCACCTCGCCGGATCTGCACCGGCTGGCTCCGTGCGAGCCGGAATGGAGATGAACAGCAAGGATTTGCTCACCGGATCACGCTATGGGTCGGGCATGAGACCGACGATCACCGCCGCCTTCCTTCTCTTGGCCCTCCCTGCCTCGGCGCAGCAGGTCAGCGGCCCGGCCCGCGCTGCCGACGGAGATTCGCTCGACCTCAGCGGAATATCGGTGCGGCTCTTCGGCGTCGATGCGCCCGAGTTGGCGCAGAGCTGCGAACGCGGCGGCGCCTCCTGGGCTTGCGGGAAACAGGCGGCGTCGAAGCTCGCGAGCCTCGTCCCTGGAACGTCGGTCATGTGCGAGCAGAAGGATATCGACGATTATGGCCGGATCGTCGCCACATGCCGCGCGGGTTCGATCGATCTCGGCGGTGCGATGGTCGACGCGGGCCTTGCCGTCGCCCTGCCCCATTTCAGCGACCGCTATGTCGCTGCCGAGGCACGCGCCCGCGCCGCCGGTCTCGGCGTGTGGACCGGCAAGTTCCAGATGCCAGCGGACTATCGCGCCGCGCATCCGAGGCCGGGGCAGCGGACACCGGGCCTTTCGCGCGATGCGGCGCGAGCGCGTGCGCCGGACCGCGCGCCATCTCCCGCTCCTTCGGGCGTCTATTTCCGCAATTGTAAGGAGGCCTGGGCAGCGGGCGCTGCCCCGCTGCGGCGAGGCCAGCCCGGTTACCGGTCCGAAATGGACGGCGATGGCGACGGCATTGCGTGCGAGCCCTATCGCGGCCGCTAGCACGTCACCTCCTTTTCAGGGCAACCACAAGGGGCGCTGCTGCCAATTCGCCGGGAACCCCATCGATCCAAAGTCCCCTTCGGGTTGGGTCGCGAGATGCGCTGCGATGTCGGCGATCCAGGTCGAGCCCGGCGCCACGGTGCGGACGACATGTCCGATCATGCAAATCGCATTATAGATCTTGGCCGGAGCCTGTGTCGCATTCTGATCGATCGTAGCCTGTAGCGATTTCGGTTTCTGCGCGAGTTTCGGCGGCGCGAGGAAGCCGCGGTTCCAGAGCCGGCCGTGGTGCGCGCAGATGTTCCGGATATCGGTCACATGGCGGACAAGCGGCACGAGAACCGTTTCGGGGAGGCCGAGCGGCACCGCGATGCGGTTGCGGAGCGCCCGGTCGGCGAGGCTCGAATACCAGCGTGAAAGATGGCCGAACGACATCATTTCGGCGACCATCCAGACCGGCGGCAACGCCGGCACATCGTAGTTTTGACGGTAATGTTTGATGTAGGTCTCGTTCGAGCGCCCGACTTCGCCGGCAAGTTTCGAGAGGCGGAGATGATAGTCCTTGCGATCGCTGTAGAGACTGGCGTCGAGATAGCTGTGGCCATCACCGAGTTCCGCGAGATGATAGGCCCAGCTTCCCCGTAGCGCGACCTCGACATGTTCGGTTCCGCGCATCAGCAGGCGCCGGAGCAGGCGATCGAAATCATAAAGGGCGGTGACGCGTTCGAAAGTCGTGCCGGGGAAAAAGCGCGGCCCCTGATGGACTTTGGGATGTTCGAAATAGAGCCAATAAGCGCTGAGACGATAATAGCTCACATGGCGAAGCCAGGCCTCGGCGGCAGGCTCGTCGGCAATTTCCATTCCGTTCGCACGAAGATGGGCGATTTGCTGCGCGTAGGTGAGGGTGGGCTTGTTATAGGATCGTGACATGAAGCCTGTTCATGCGTCAGCGGAGCCCAAAATAAAAGACCCGCCCAGTGTGCATGTCCTTGCGAACAGAGGCCGGGCGGGTGCGATTGATGCCCACATAGGGTACGGGTGCGAACAAATCAATAACAAGCGTTGCAGCGCAACACGAAATAGGACCGGCCGAGCAGGCCGGCAAAGACAAGGATCGTCGTGGCAAATCGAGGTCGAGGCGTCAAATCGAGGTCCTCAGCCAAAAAGACTCATTCTGGACCCAATTGCGTGGCGCGGGCTTGCCCTGACGTTACGTCCGGCTATGCTGGCCGGGCACCGGGCCAGAAGGCGCGCGGTGCCGGAACGTAAGAATTCTGCTCGGGCCTTTATGATATTCCCATCCGTTGCCGGGTGGCCGACGCGTATGTCCAAGCCTTCGGGCTAAAGGCGGCGGCGCATATTTTTCCGAGTATGTTCTTACCTCCCGGCATCCCGTTTTCCGGTCCGACCGGTAGGCGACGGACATGGATTTCGAGGACGAACAGAAGCGCGCGCAGGCCTTGAGCGGCAGCGACCCGATGCCGCCGTCCGACTGGACGGGCTTTGGCCAGACCGCCAGCATGGAAGCGATCTACACTGCGCATCAGCCTGCGCTGACGCGCTTTCTGCGCCGCCGCGCGCCGAAGCAAGATCTCGGCGATCTCGTCCAGGAATGCTTCCGCCGCCTTGCCATGGCGAAGGGCGGGAAGCTGGCCCTGATCGAAAAGCCCGGAGCCTATCTCGTCAGCACCGCACGCAACCTGCTCACCGATCGCGCGCGCGCCGATACTGCGCGCCTGACATCGCAGCACCATAGCTTCGAGGATGAGGATATCGCCGGCCCCGACCCCCATGCAGCGCTCGAAGCGCGCGACACGATGCGGCGCGTCGGCGAGGCGATTGAGAAATTAAAGCCCCAAACTGGTTCTATATTCGTGATGCATCGGTTCGATGGCCTAAGCTATGAGGAAATCGCGACAGCGAAAGGAATCAGCGTGAAGGGCGTCGAATGGCATATCGCACAGGCGATGATCGCAATCCGCAAGGCGCGGGCCGACATTAAGTGAGCGACCGCGACACGGAGGCCGCGCATTGGTTTGCGCGGATGCGCACGCCCGGCGCCGAGGCGGACCGGGCAGAGTTCGATGCCTGGCATGCCGATCCCGAAAATGCCGAGGCTTATGCGAACGCCAAAGAGGATTGGCTCATCACTGGCGGCGTGGCGGAAGAACATCTCGCCGCGCACCGCCAAGTGCCGTCAAAGGCGACACCCCCGTCCCGCGCGCACTGGGCGCTCGCCGCCGCGCTGGTCCTCGCAATATCGCTCGCCTTTGCCTGGGTGCTGCTCGGCAATGGCGGCGCCGAGCCGATCGTCGCTGACAATGCGACCGGCGAGCTCGTGCTCGAGGACGGCACCCGCGTCGCGCTGACGGACGGCGCCCGCGTCGAGGCGGAGTTCACGTCGGGCGAACGGCGCGTTCACCTTGTCGGCGGCCGTGCCCGGTTCACCGTCGCCCATGACAGCGCGCGGCCGTTCCGTGTTGAAGCCGCGGGAAGTGAAACCACCGCCCTCGGGACGATCTTCGAGATCGATCTGACGGGGCGGCGGCCAGTCGTCCATCTTGTCGAGGGCTCGGTCGAGGTGCGCGCCACTGCGAAGCCCGAAGCCCCGCTCCGCCTCCGTCCCGGCCAGCGCGCGGCGATCGAGAAGGACGCGCCCATGCTCATCGAGACCAAGCCGGCCGGCGAGGCCGTCATCATGACCAATCCCGTCGGTAAAGCCGGCGGGCCGCAACTTCTCGTCGCCGACGGCCTGCCGCTCGGTGCCGTGATCGAGCGCGCCAATCGCGTGAGCGGCAAGAAGATCGGGCTCGCCGACACGGCCATCGCCGGGCGGCTGGTCAGCGGACGCTTCGATGTTTCGGAGGCGCGATCACTCGCACGCCAGCTCGCGGCCGCGCTCGACCTCGATGTGAAAGAGCAAGCGGGCAGCTATGTCCTGATGCCGAAAATAGCCCACTAGGAGTTTTCCGACCCGATCCGTCTTGCCCCCTCAGACGGCCATGCAGGCCGCTGGGAGGATGGGATGAACAAGAATTTGCTGGCCGCTTTTCTGGCCACGGGATGCGCGGTCGGTGCGCTTTGTCCGGTCGCCGCGCATGCGCAGACCGAGCAGCGCGACTATGACATCGCGGCGCAGCCGCTCGGGGACGCGCTGCGAGAATATTCGGACGTGTCGGGGCGACAGATCATTTTCGCGACCGACCTGGTCAAGGGGCGGCGTTCGACATCGGTGCGCGGACGAATGTCGTCGGATCGTGCCTTATCGCGACTACTGACAGGATCTGGTCTTCAGCCGGAACTCGTCGATGGCGCGCTCGTGCTTCGGGTGGGAAACGCCCCTGTACCAGCGAGCGACGGCTCGACTGAAGCGTCCGAAGACAGCGCCATCATTGTCACGGGTACACGGATCCGGGGAGCCGGCCCGACCGGATCGCCGGTCCTCACGCTCGACCGCAGCGAGATCGAGAAGAGCGGCACGGGATCGGTCCAACAGTTGCTGCAGGCGCTGCCGCAATCGTTCGGCGGCGGTCCGAATGAAACGACGCTCGGCGCCACGACACGCAACGGCTCGGGAACCGACGGCACCTTCGCGTCGAGCATCAACCTTCGTGGCCTCGGACCATCGTCAACGCTGGTCTTGATCGACGGCGCCCGCCCGGCGCTCGGCGGCCTCGGCGGCGTGTTCGCCGATTTATCGCTGATCCCCTTGAGTGCGATCGAACGGATCGAAGTCCTTACCGACGGTGCCTCCGCCATCTACGGGGCGGATGCCGTCGCGGGTGTCGTGAACATCCGACTTCGCAACAGCTTCAAAGGGGCTGAGACAAGCGTCCGGATCGGCACCGCGGACGGGGACATGGGCGAACGGCAATTCGGGCAGATCTTCGGGACGCGCTGGGACGGCGGTCATGTGACCCTCGCCTACCAGTTCAGCGAACGCGACGCACTTGCCGCGGCGGACCGGCGCTTCGCTACCGAAGATCTTCGGCCGTTCGGCGGGCCCGACTATCGCTCGCTCTTCGCGGCTCCCGGGACGATCACGGCCGCCAACGGCCAGACGTTCGCCATTCCACCGGGGCAGGACGGCACCGCGCTGACGCCTGCGGACCTGATCGCAGGCACGCGCAATCCGGGCGACCGGCGCGCGGCGAGCGATCTGTTGCCGCGCCAGCGCGTTCACAGCCTCTATCTCGCCGGCGAGCTTGATCTGACCAGCAGCCTCACCCTCCGCACCAGCATCCTCGCGGCGCAGCGCGACTATCGCAAGGTCGCGCTCAACCAATATCTGAGCGCCGCGCGGGTGCCGGTCACCAACCCCTATTACGTCGACCCGATCGGAACCAACCAGCCGGTCACCGTCAATTACAATTTCGCCAACGATCTCGGAGCGCCGATCGACGCCGGGCGCGTGCGCGGTATCAGCGCTGCGGCCGGGCTTGAGCAGGCGCTCGGGCGCTGGCGGGTGCAACTCGGCGGCGCCTATGGCCGGCAGAAAAGTCGGTCGGACAGCATCAACATTCCGAACCGGACGCGACTGACTGCTGCGCTGACCGAGACCAACCCGGCGACCGCGTTCAACATCTTCGGCGATGGCACCGCGAACAATCCCGCCACGATCGCGGCGATCCGAGGCAGCATTGGCTCGCGCGACGATTTTGAAAGCTGGTCGGCGGCGCTTCGCGCCGACGGACCGCTGCTGCGGCTGCCGGGCGGCGATGTCAGGCTGGCGCTCGGCGCCGAATATCGTCGCGAACGCTATTTCAATCTGACAATCAACGATCTGAGCCGTGCGGCGCCGAGCATGACGCCGCTGACCGGCTTGCCAGGACCCCGCCATGTCCGCTCGGCCTATGCGGAACTGTTCGTGCCGCTGTTCGGCCAAGACAATGCAGTCCCCGGATTCCACCGGCTCGACCTTTCGATTGCCGGCCGCGTCGAAGACTATAGCGATGTCGGCCGCACGACCAATCCGAAGGTCGGTGTCCGCTGGGAGCCGCTTCGGGGATTCGCGCTGCGCGGTAGCTATGGCACCTCGTTCCGCGCCCCGGCTTTCGACGAGCTGATCGGCCCGACGGTCTCGAACTATACGACGTTCCAGCTGCCCGATCCCATGTCGCCGACCGGGACCGCCAATGTCATCGGTTTGTTCGGCTATGGTCCCGGCATCAAGCCCGAGCGCGCGACGACTTGGACCGCGGGTGTCGATATCGCGCCGGCCGCGCTGCCCGGCTTCAAGGCCGCCGTCACTTATTATGACGTCGACTATCGCGATCGCATCGGATCGGTGACCGAGGATTATCTGCGCTTCCTGACGCGGCGCGATCTCTTCGGCGGAATTGTGAACGACAATCCCTCGCCCGAGCTCCTCGCTTATTATTTCGCCTTCCCGACCTTCACCAACCCGCTCGGGCTCGCTCCCGGCGACGTCGATGCGATCGTCGACGGCCAGGTGCGGAACCTGTCGTCGGTGCGGCAGTCCGGGATCGACTTCGACATCGGCTATGCGCCGGGGCTCGCGGGCGGCACGATCGACGTCGGGCTGGCGGGAAGCCATATCTTCCGGATCGACCGGCGGCTCACCCCTGGAACGCCCGCCATTGATGTCGTGGGCACCTTCGCCAACCCTTCCAAATGGCGCCTTCGCGGACGAGCCGGCTGGTCGAAGAATGGCTTCGCGGCGACCGCCTTCGTCAATTATATCGGCGGCTACCTCAACCAGATTCCGACCGTCGCCGCGCGCGTTCCGTCCTGGACGACCGTCGACCTCAGCCTGTCGCAGCGCTTCGGCAGCGACGAGAACGAGCGCGGCCTGCAGCTCGCGATCAGCGCGCTCAACATCTTCGACCGCGACCCGCCATATGTTGAGTCCCGCACCAACAATTCGGCGCTCGCCTATGATCCCGAAAAGGCGAGCCCGGTCGGACGTTCGATCGCGGTGCAGGCGACGATCCGATGGTGAAGAAGCTTGTCTGGGCGGCGTCGCTCCTTGCGGCCGCGTCGCCGGCGCTTGCCCAGACCAGTCCCCGCGAGCTAGTCGAGATGACCGATTTCTCGGGGCTCGCGGCCTCTCCCGACGGGCGCTGGCTGCTTTACCGCCGCGAGCGCCCGTCGACTGTGAGCGGGCGCATCGAGACCGGCTGGTATATCGTGGCGGGCGATGGGACTTCTCCGCCGCGCTTTCTTGGCGATGGCGGTCCAGCGAGCTGGAACGGCACCGGCCTCGTCGAACCGGGCGCGGCCCAATGGGCGCCCGATAGCGAGCGCTTCTATGTCCGGGCGATGATCAGAGGCGCGGCGGGATTGTGGGAAGGCCGCCCCGATGGCGCCTTCGCACCCTATCTGATCGGCGACGCGGATATCGAACGCTTCGCGGTCAGCGCCGCCGGCTCCCTCATCTATGAAACCGGCCCGTCGCGCGCGGCGATCGAACGCGCCGAGGAGGCCGAACGCGACGATGGCATTCTCGTCGACGGGCGCGTTGACCTCGCCCAGACGCTGTTCCGCGGCGCGATAATCGCAGGCCGACCGGCGAGCCAACGGCTCAACGGCGACTGGTTCGACCGCGAAGCTTTGCTCGCCAAGATGCCGCGCCGGGTCCAAGCACGCCTTATCGCAACCGGCGAGGATCGCCTCGCCACCGCCGAAGAGGCTGCGCTGCTGACAGCAGCGCAGTCGGCGTTACCCCAAGCGGCAGAGCACGCGGCCGTGGCTCAAAGCATCTGTGCCACGGCCGCACGCTGCGACAGCGATAGCGGCACCAGATTGTGGACCCACGTCGCGCTCGGCGACGGGCGCTTCGGCCTTATGACGCGCGACCGGCGCATCCGCCAGAATGCGCTGCTCTGGGATCCCGCGATAGGTCTTCGACCTTTGCTGACGACCGAGGGCCTGCTCGGCGGCGGCGGCGAAAATGCGCCCTGCGCCGGAACGCGCGCGGCACTTTTCTGCGTGGCGGAAAGCGCGGCGACGCCGCCGCATCTCCTGCGCATCGCGCTTGCCGACGGCGCAACACAAATCCTCGACAAGCCGAACGATGTTCCCGACCGCGACGATCTTCTCACCGAGGCGGTCGAGTGGCGGGTGGGCGGCAGCCGTGCGTCGGGCTGGCTCGTCCGCCCGAAGATCCCCGGACGGCTGCCGCTCTTCATCACTTACTATCGCTGCGCGGGCTATTTGCGCGGAGGCCTCGGTAATGAGTGGCCGCTGCGCGCCCTCGCACGAAGCGGCATCGCGGCGTTGTGCATCAACCAGCTGCCGACATCCAATGCGACCGGCGAGGCGCGTTACGACCTCGGGCTCGCCGCGGTGCGCGCCGCGATTGCCGAGCTCGATCGCCGCGGGTTCGCCGACCCCGGGCGTGTTGGCATGGGCGGTCTCAGTTTCGGGAGCGAGGTCGCGATGTGGGCCGCGACGCACAGCAAGCTTCTCAAAGCGGTGTCGATCGCTTCGGTCCAAGCCGAGCCAGCCTATTATTGGTTCAACGCGGGGATCGGCCGCGATTTCTTCCGCCAGAATCTAGAGAAGGTTTGGGGGCTGGGTCCACCCGACACCGATCTTGCGGACTGGCGTCGCCGCTCGCCGTCGCTTCAGGTCGACCGCATCGACGCTCCGGTTCTGATGCAGCTCCCCGAGCAGGAGGCGCGGCAATCGCCCGAACTGCAGGCAAGGCTCACCGCGGCGGGCAAGGGCGAACTGCATGTCTTCCCCTTCGCACCGCACATCAAGGTCGAGCCGCGACAGAAGCGGGCCGTCTATCAGCGCAACCTCGACTGGTTTCGCTACTGGCTGCAGGGCGATATCGACCCCGACCCGAACAAGGCCGATCAATATGCCCGCTGGGCGAGGCTCGCCGGCACGCGCCCGAAGCCTTCGATCGACGCGATCCAGAGTTCGATATCGGCGAGCTCGAGCAACCGGAAATAATCATAATCGCCCGCGAGGCGCTCGCGCGCGAGATAGGCTTCGATCCGTTCGCGATCAAGCAGCCCCTCGCGGGCGAGCTGGCCTTCGAGCAGGATGGGGCGCAGTCTGGCGCGCTGCTCAATGAAGGCTCTGGCGCAGAGCGTCTCGAGGCGCCCCTTGTTGCGGCGCCAGACGACAAATTCAGGGAGGCGCGATGCGAAGGCTTGGCGTGCGACGGCGCGGTCGCTACCGCCCGCCACCCACTGCCAGCCCGGTATCGACAGGCAAAGCTCAACCACCGGCTGCGACAGCAGCGGCGCGACGACATCGCGGCCATACCAGCGCCCCGGCCGATCGAGAAAATCAAGAATGCGCTGGATCGACTGGACGTGCCGGATCTTGCCGGGAGGGATGCGCTCGCCCCCATGGTCCCAGACGTGCGGCAAGGGGACGTCGGGCAACGCCGAATGACAGGCATAATCATCGTCGCGCGGCCAACCGGCGGCTGGTGGCCGGCGCCATTGACGATACACCGAGCGCGCCGCGTGCCAGATGGTCACGTCGCACAGCCGCGCGCAATCGCGCAGCGCGGTAGCGGGCCGCCGGATTGGCTCGTGAATCTTGAGCGCATCGATCACCGGAAGGATCGAGCGGGTGATGGCGAAGACATTGTCGCCGCCGATCCCGGTGAAGATGCTCGCGCCGGGCAGCTGCGCCGTCGCGGCGCCGAGCGCCGCATCGATTCCGGCAAGCACGCCATATGTCGCCGGGCGTGGCGATAAGAACCGCGGGCCCGCAGCGAGATCGAGCTCGCTGTCATCGTGAAGATATTCGGCAAGCGCGGCGCCGCAGCGCTCGGCCACCGCGCGAGCATAGCGTCGTTCGTCACCGTCCGGGCTGGAAGTGGCAATCGTCGCCGCGGCGAACCCATGACCTTCCGCGGCAAGCGCTGCGGCGACGATCGAACTGTCGAGGCCGCCGGACAATTCGAGCATGATCTGCTTTCGCTCGCTCGCCCAGGTCGAGACGCATTTCCGGATCGTGCTATTGAGCAGCGGCACGGCATCGCGGTCGTAGATTCCCTTGCGCGTGTGCGGCCATGGCGACCAGGTCGGCCTGACCTGAGTCACATGGCCGTCGAAGGCGAGGCGCGTACCGGGCAGCAATTCTTCTACCCCCGCGAGCCCCGTCCGCGCGGTGCGACGATTGCTGTAGGCGAGCAGATGGCGGAGGAAATCAACATCCAAGCCGACCTTGATTTCGAGCCCGCGCACCAGTTCGAGATGCGAAAAGAACAGCAGTCCGCCGTGTGTGCGAAAATAGTAGAGCGGCAGACCGGTGAGCGGGGCACGACTGATTTCGACCGGCTTTCCGGGTTCCGCAGAGAATTTGAGGTAACTGCCCCAGTCAACGCTGAACGAACCATCCGAGAAATAATCGCCGAGAATGACGCTCGACGCCCGCGCGCGTGATCTCTTAAGTCCCGCGCCGGCATAAAGGGTGAGACCGTCGAATTTGTCGATTTGGTCGAGGCCATGTTCGGTCACGGCCTGTAACACCGCGGACTCAAGCCCCGGCGCGCCCGCTATCCCCAAGATGCCGCGGTCCATCATATGGCGAGCAACGGGCGAAAATTGCTCGCCTCCTCGGCGGTTCCCGTCAGAACGGCCGAATGCGACTGGAGCCAGCAATGGGCGGCAAAGGGTTGGGAGCGCACGCCGAAGACGAGGGTCGGCGCAAAGCCTTTGCGAAGTGACAGCCGATAGAGCGCGAGCGCATCGACCAGACAGCGCGGCGGGATCGGAACCCACCGGCGCGCGTCGGCATAAGCCGATGCCAGCGCGGCGAGCGCCATGTCGTCGGCGTCCCCCGCCGCTGCCCGCTTCGCCGCCGTAAATCCGTCGAGGGTGGCGGCAAGACGTTCGGGAAGAAGCGCCTTGCGCGCCCAATAGAGCGAACGCGCCGCCGCTGTGATGAACGGGAGGCCCGTCCGTGGGATAGGTGCCGCGGCCAGATCCGTTTCGGGCACTTCCATTTCGATCGGGGCAATCGCCGTAGGAGTTTCGCTGCGTGCAAAGAGCCCGGTGCCGATCAGGCTCTCCATCGCGTCGCTGTCATTTGGCTCGCGTGCGCAAAGCCGCTCGAACGCCGCGCGTCGTTCGCCGCAAAGCTGAAGATAGCGGTCGGTTCGAACGTCGAGAAAAATGAGGTCGCCGCCGGCGAGACAGAAGCCAACGCCTGGTGCCAGTGTCCATCCCATAGATATCCCTCCTCGATGCGGGTGCCGGCGCGAACGCCGACACCCGAACCGACGGTTCAGTCGAGGCTGATGCCGTTCTGCAGGTCCTTGCCGCCGATTTCGACGGGCGGACCGAAGTCGCCGGCGGTTTCGGTGCTCACCGAGCCCAGTTCGACGATGTCATTGGTTTCGCGGTTCATGTCGCTACCTCCAAAAATGCCGCGGGATTGCGGCGGCACGATCTTACGCCCTTGAAAAAAATAGAATTTATGTGCTTTCACGATACGAAGAATATCATTCGATTGTTTGCGACCGGGGCCGGAGCTCGGCGGCGACCCGTCCCGCGCGAGCTACGCGCCGGCGGTGAAAAGCCGCACTTTTCCTGCGAAGATCGGCCCAGCGTTCTTGCAGAAAGGCCGTCTCCATCGAGGCGATTTCCTCGCTTGCAACGGGGTCGGTGCGCGCCTCTGCCGCGCGGAAAAACTCGCTTCGGTCGATCATATTGGCGATTGCGAAGCGAATCTCGCGATTGCCGTTGAGGAGAGCGACGGCACGGTACAGCCGGGCGACTCGCGCCGGATAGTCCTCAATTTCCATTGTCGGAAGCATTGCCGCGGTCTCGGACTTTTGAAGTGCCGGATCGCGAAGCGCGAGCGCGAGAAGTGCTCCGGACCAACGATAAAGATCGCAAAGATCGGACTCGGCGAAGATCGGCTGGCGAAAGCCTTCCTGGTGCCAGCTATCGACAATGCGCTCACCCGACAGGCGGTGGAGCGCCTCGCGCACTGGGGTCGGACTCGCCGCGAGCCGCTTGGCAAGGTGGAAGGGATCGAGGCGCGTGCCGGGCGGATAGGCGCCGCCGACAATTCTCGCCTTGAGGTCGAGATAGACCCGCTCCATTGTCGAGCCCGCGTTCATGCCGCAAGGTCCTCGCCACCGTCTCGTTGACCGGCCACATAATCTGCAAGCAACGCGTCCTGATCGGGACGAAGAGCATCGATTGCGGCCAGAGGTTCGGTCGGATAGCCGCCGAACAGGACCGAGGGGCATTGGCCCTCGAAATTACCGAGATTGGGCCGGTGCTGGACATAGCCCGCGAGCGCCGCGAGATCTGCCGGGAATTGCTTCGCCACCTCGGGGGGATAAGCGAGCCATTGATTCTCGTAGGGCTTCAGCCAGCCAAGACAGTAGCTGACGATAATGCCGCGCCGAACCGCGCTGCTCCGGTTTTCACCCGCGCCGTGAAGGGTCGAGCCGAGAAAGACGATCGCACCGCCCGGCTCCGCCTCCGCGACGATCGGAGGCTCGGCCGGCTCTTCGACGAGCGCCTCAAGCCCGTGGCTCCGCGGCCAGATCAGTGTCGCCCCGTTCGATTCGGTGAATTCGGTCAGCGGCCACATGACATTGACGAGATATTCTACCTCGCCGAGGGACCCCTGCCACATGTCCTGATCGCGATGCGGAAATTGCGCCAGCGCGCCTGGATGGAGCTCGATCGCCTGGGCGAGGTTGAGCTGGATCCGCTCGCACCAATTGCCGAGCGCGAGTTCGGCGAGATCGAGGATCGCTTTGTGCATCACGAGCTCTCCAATAAGCGGCGAGCGGATGAGCAAGCGCCCGAAGCGCTTCGTGCGCTCGCCGTAAAAGCTGCCTTCGCAAAAGGGCGTCGCGGCGAACCGTGGTTCGAGGTCGTGCGCTACACCGTTGATCAGCGACGCGGGTGCTGCCCCGCGCAGGATGGTATAGCCATGCCGGAGCAGCTCACGTCCGGCGGTCGAATGGGGGGCGGGCCGTCCCGCCAGGTCCGTATGAACCAACATCCCAGCCTCCTCACGCTGCGCGCGCCGCGGAGACCGCGACCGCCTTGCTGATGATGCCCGCCGCCGCGAGCCGCGAGATTGTCGAACCGTCGATGTCGATGCGCAGCGCCACGAGCGCCGCGCCGCTGTGCAACTGTGGCGGGCCGAGCGGGCGGCAATCCCAACCGAAGCCCTCGACCTGACGGAACCAGGCAAGTTCGGCGACACCGGTAAAAGTCCGGATTCCATTGGCGAGCGCGAATTCAGCGAGACCGACTAGAAGGGAATCACGCGCTATCCTCCGCTGCCGCGCGCCAATCCCCGGCGAAAGGCAGAAGCGCGTGATTTCCAGGACGTCCGCGCCCCGCGGCACCGGTCCATCGACGAGCTCGGGGAACAGGCTGTCGAGAAGCGCCGGCCGCGTGGTGAGAAGCAGCCGCGCCGAGGCAAGATGCTCGCCATCGGCATCGGTCACGATGAGATAGGTGGCATCGACATCGTCGAAATGATCGAGTTCGAACCGGCCCGCGAGCGCCGGAATATCCCATTTGAGAAGGTCGATGAAGACGCGCTTTCGCGCCTCGAACATCGAGCGAAGGGCCCGATGTTCGCTCGCGCGGTTTTGGTGATCGATGATACGCAACATGGACGCCTCCTTTCAAAGAGGCGATCCAATTGAACCGCTTTTTTCGGTCGCACCATAGCATGATAGGGGGGTGCGGCGTTTTTTTAACGGCGAGCGATGTCGACGAAACTGATGTCGCCATCGTAAAGCGCCCGCACCGCAAGCATGGTGCCACCGTTGACGCCATAGCGCTGCCGGGCGTTGCGCAAATGCTCGCGCACGGTGTCGGGCGAGAGTTCGAGATGGCGTCCGATCCGCCAGATCGGATTGCCTTGGGCGGCCCGGATCAGACATTGCCGCTGCCGGCTGGTCAGGCGCGGACCAATATGCATGCGGTCGGGATTGGCGATGCTGTCCGCCGCTTCGAAGGCAGCGCCGCCGATCATGCGGGCAAATTGCAGCGCATCCGGTTCGGCAGCACATCCCGGCCGCCATGCAAAGGACACCGAGCCATGGGCGTCACCCGGAATATGCGCCGGCACCGTTAGCCCGTCGCCGATGCCATGGCGCTCGGCCTCAGCGAGGATGGTCTCGTCGCCCGGGCGCGGTGCGTCGTAGCGACGCATATCGTGCCAGAGAAAGCCAGCTCTGCTGCGCTGGCTCGCCCGGTGCACCGGATCCGATGGCCCCAGTCGGTTCTGATCGAACCAATAGGCCCATTCCTCCGGATAATTGTGAACACGCACGCCCTTGTCGGGCGCGGCGAGAAAATCCAGATGGTGACTGAGCGCGAACCAGGCGCAGCCCATCAAGGCGCAGGCCTCGCGCAGCAGATCGGCAAGCTCGGCTCGGGTCTTTGCACGCGCGAATTCAAGCTCGAAGGCGTGGGCGGCGTCGATCGTCGGCATTACGAACCATGGCGCGCCGACCGCCGTTTCCGAACCAGCCGATCCGCGTGCCCCTCGTAAGGGCCGGCAAGCCCCGCCCTCTTACAAGGCCGGCCGCCGACGGCGTGACCGCCGCTGGTCCAGGCGATCTTGGGAGGATCTCAAAATGGCGGCTAAGCGCATATATTCCTACTATATTCGAGAGATAGAACCAGATTGAGGCTAATTCTCAAAGCGGCTCGCAGCGCGGCTTCAGCTCGATCTGTTCCGAAAATCCCAGGTCGGAATTCCCATCTTGCGCGCCTTGTCGGCGAAATTGTCCTGAATGCCGGTGCCGGGAAAGATGATGACCCCCACCGGCAGTGCGTCGAGTATCCGGTCGTTCCGCTTGAACGGCGCCGCCTTTCCGTGGCGGTTCCAGTCGGGCCGAAAGGCGACCTGAACCACGCCCCGGCTTTCGGCCCAGCATGCCGCTGCACGCTCGGCGCCCGTCGGCGTCGCGCCATGCAGCAAGATCATGTCGGGATGGCGATTTCGCGCCCGGTCGAGACTATCCCAGACCGCGCGGTGATCCGCATCTGTACCGCCAGTGAAAGCGATGCGCGTGCCCTCGGGTATGAGTGACGCCGCTTTCTGCCGAAGGCGGGCGTCGAGAAAGTCGCGGCTATCGATCAAGGTGGCCGTCAGCGCCTTTTGATTGGCCCGCGAGCCAGTGCGCGGCATCCAGGCTTTGCGCAGCAACGCGCGATAATGGTCGGAAGCGGCTTCGCGGAAAAATTCCATCGCGTCGCGCCGCTCGATCAGCGAAATGCCTTCGCGGATCGCGCGTTCCAGCTCGACCGAGCGGATTTCGCTTCCATCCTGTTCGCGCTGCAGTCGACGCTGCAGTTGCTCATTGTCGTCGAGTTTCCGATCGGCCTGGGTGCCGGCGCGGTGGAAGATATTGACGAGGTTCCAGAGCAAATCGTCCAAATCGGGCTCGATGCGCGTGTGCTGCAGGCATCCCGCCAGCGCATCGAATATGTCGGCGATCGCACCGGATGCTAGCCGCGCGTCAGGCAATGGACGGGGATCGGGCTCGTCCTCGAAGGGTCGATGTCCAAAAAGCTGCATCTCCTGAAGAAGCATATGGGTCGGCCCGGTTTCGGCCTGGCAATCGTCAAAGCTGTCGCTTGCATCGGTCATCTGATGTCTCCGCTCGTTGCGCCGCGCTCTCGCGGCCTTCGCGGCGACATGGGCGGCAGGCGCTGCGGGACCGCACCACGGCGCGGGAGCGCCGGGGCCGGAGCGACAGCGGAGGATGGCGGCCGAAGGCTATTTTGCTTCGCGATGCAAAGGGACCAAGGGTCCCGGCGGAAAATAGCCGCGCGGTTGCCATTGCGGCGCCCGGGGCGCCTGCCGCAGTCGCCCTCTCGAAGGCCGGGACGCGGCCGCTGGGCGGATGAAGCGTCGGTGCGGCGCTGCCAATGCCTGCCTGTTCCGGCCCCACGAATGTCGTCAGAATTGCTCAATTCGGTCGGTTCGACACAGCTGCGCTTTGATAGCGTTCCTGACCCGGTCGTGCCCAAATGTGGTCAGATCGGCATTGAAGTCGCCAAGTTCGGAATCAAGGGGAAGCAGCTCGATGTCTGTGCCACTTGCGCGCTCGGCAAGCGTCTCGAAGGCAATCCGGCCAGCGTCATCGTTATCACGCGCAATGTAGAGGCGTCTCAGTCCATCCGGAAATGCGATCGCTGCGAGATGCGCTGCCGACAGGCCCGCGATCATCGGCATTGCCGGCAGGACCTCGCGGACAGAGAGCAATGTTTCCAGCCCCTCGCCAAATACCATCATCGGAGCGGCCCGCCCGAATCGGACGCCAGACCCGAGCAGATGCCCCATGGCGCGGCGCGGATAGGCGACGGGTGCCTTGCCGCCTGCGGGGTCGAGCCAGGTACGGTGGACTCCGGTGATCGCGCCGGCGTCATCGGTGACGGCTGCGATAATCGCAGGCCAGGCAGGCCGGCAATTGGCGGCATCGTCCTCGGAGACGCGGTAATAGCAGTTCGGGTGAAACCGAAGCGCGTCGGCGCAGGCAGCGTCCAGGAGGCGTCGGCCAAGAAAGTAGGCTTGACCGAGACTGCCAGCGACAGGTTTCGACCCGGCCCAGAGCCGCCGGGCGGCTTGGGGCGTTCCAGCCGGATGCTTGCGCGGCGCGGGGTTTCTGGCTGCAGGCGGTTCCATGGGCAGGCTCAGGAAGCGCCGTGCCTCTTCTAGCGTTTCGCGAAAGCTGGCATGTCCGCAGCTCGCTGCGATGATGTCGAGGAGGTCGCCATGGTCCCCGCTTTCGGCGTCGGTCCATTTGCCGGCCGATAGCGCTCCGTCGTGATGGGAGGGAAGCCGCACATAGAGGCTGCGACCGCGCTCATTATGGATATTGCCGACCATCCAATAATGGCCTTCGCGCCGGCCGTTGCCGAGGTAGCGTCGACAGACGGCTTCGGCATTTTCGCCGAGACGGCGAACGATATCGACAGTGGAACTGGACATGCGGGGCTCCTTTGCATCGCGGCCCGCGCGCCGGCTCTCCTTGGAACGACGTATAGCGGGCCGTCCCAGCAGCCCCTGCCGTGACGAGCATCGAATGTTCGTTGCGAGACCTGAAAATTCAAGGCTGGGGCAGAAAAAAGGGAAGTCCAGCACGCGGCCGAACTTCCCGAAAGGTTTTCAGGGGACGGGGCCTATTCGGCTGCCACGGCGTCGATGGCTTCGCCATCGTGACCGTCGGTATCAGCCGCCTCGTCGTCATTTGCCGGATCTTGATCCGCCGCAATTGCCGGTTCCGGCGTGCGGAGCGGCTTGGCGAGCCACCCCTTGCCCTGCAGGAGCTCTTCGGCAGCGCTTGCCATCTCGGGCTTCTTCATGCCGCCGAGACGAACCGCGACGTCCGCTCCGCAGGCTTCGTCAACCGCCGCGAGGATTTGCGGCTTGGTCACGCGGCCGAGATAATTGGCGACAGTCGCCGTCCAACCTGCCGCCACCATGTCGAGGTTCGCCGCCCGCGCGAGGATATGCGAGTGCTCGATGCGGTTCGCGACCGCGCGCGCCGAGACGCGACCCTGATTATGTTGGGTCGCCGGCTCCCACACCGCATCGATGCCGAACGACACACAGTGCGCGAAAATCGCGGCCTGCTCATCGGCATTGAAGGCCGTCAGTGCCGTCCAGAGTTCGGTCGTGTCGTCGGGCAGCCGCGTCGACCAGCTTTCGTGCCGCTCATGGATTGCCTTTGCCGACGCCGTATCGTTGAGGCCTGTCCCATAGCCGATCAGCCGATTGCTGCGCATTGCGATGCCAAGACAGCTCCCCGACGTCGCGTAAGTGTAGAAGGTCTCGAGAACCAGCGCGTGCAGCATCGCAGCGAAAGCGACCAGCGGGCTCGACGCCACGGCATCGCGGAGCGCAAGCGTCCGGTGTGCCGTCAAGTCGGTGACGAGCCTGTCCGGCAGCGGGCGAAGGAGATCGTCGGGATGGTCTTCGTCGGCACTGCCTTCTGCCGAACCAGCTTCTTCGTCCTCGCCCCCGCGATCCTGATCGCTCTCGCCTTCTTCGGCGGCCACCTCGGCATCGTCGGTCACCTCGGCGGGCTCGTCCTCGGGCCGAACGAAACCGCGTTCGACATGAAGCGATCCGTCCACATCGATGCTGACGAAAGCGCCTGCGATGGCAACCTCGGCGGCATCGTAGATGAGCGGCTTCGACACGAGCGGCGCGATCTCCTCATCGATCGCCTGGATGCGGGCGGCGACTTCATCGGGGATTTCGTCTTCACCGGCCCACTGATCTTCGAGCCGGTCGGCTTCCTCGCGGAGCGCCTCGAGCCGCGTCTCGTCGTCCTCGCTCGAAGCAGGCTCCTCGCCATCGAGCGGACGGAGCCCGAAGGTGTGCCCGTAGGGAAAGTCGACCGCGGCCTCGACCCACTTCCAGCCCTCCGCCGCAATCGCCGCAAGCTCTGTTTCAAACTTTTCGGTCTGCAAGCGATCGAGCAGTGCGACATCCTCGAGCCAGCCGCCGTCATCGGATTCGAAGAGATCGCGCAGGACATGACCGCCCGCCGCGAGATAGGCTTCGAGCGTCACGAAGCGCACCCGCTTGTCCGACGCGCGCACCTTGTCTTCGGTGAGGCGAGCGCGAATGAACCAGGGCTGCTGATTGTGACTCGTCTGGAGCATGTCCCAGACCTGTTCCTGCCGCGCATGATCGCTCGCAACCGAGAAGGCCATCAACTGATCGAGGGTCATGCCGTCTTCGGCATAGATGTCGTGCAGCTTCGGCGACACGTCGGCGAGCTTGAGCCGCTGCTTCACGACTGCCGGTGTGACCATGAAGGTCGCCGCGACGGTTTCGATGTCGCTGCCCTGTTCCACGAGCTTCTGCATGGCGCGAAATTGGTCGAGCGGGTGCAAAGGCTCGCGATGGACATTCTCGGCCAGCGAATCTTCTTCGGCCGACACGGCGTCATCGTCGCGCACGATACAGGGCACCGGTTCCGTCTTGGCCATGCGGCGCTGCTTCACGAGTTGCTGCAGCGCCCGGAAGCGGCGCCCGCCGGCAGGGACTTCGTAGCGCCCCGTCTCGTTGCCCTCATCGTCGCGCTGCGCCCGAACTGTCAGGCTCTGGAGCAGGCCGCGCCGTTCGATGTCACTCGCAAGGCCGTCGATCGACACGCCGGCCTTGACGCGCCGCACATTGGCCTGGCTCAGCATGAGGGCACTGAACGGGATGTCCCGCGCGCCACTGAGCGTGATCTTCGCATGTTTCGTCATGATTCGTCTCCATGACGGGCCGCCGCGAGACTCTCTCCCGGCTTTCAACCCGCCATGGCTCCGGCGCAGCCCTCTTCCTCGGGGGAAGCGGACCGCGCTCGGCTGACAAAAGCGGAAGAATCAGGCTACAGCCGCAAACCGATCTACCGCCGCGTGAATAGGCTGCGCCTTCCCCATCCAGGGTTCTGGCCGGATGCACCGGACCCAGTCGGCGAACGAAGGAATGAAGCCGAGATCTTCGCGGACATGTTGCTCGCCGATCAGCCGGACGGGGACGATACGCCCACTGGAAATATGGATTGCCGGTCCGAAGAACCGCTCGAGCATGAAGATGCCCTCCGCATGATGGCGGAGTGCTCGATGGCGGAAGTCAGCAGTGATGAGTTTGGATGGCTCATCGAACCACTGGTGCAGCGAAAGATAGTCTTCCGCTTCCCCACCCCATTTTTTCACGCTCGATAGGGCGTGATGATAGCAATGTCCCATGACGACCTCCGTCAGAATTCGTGGCTGAAGTTTTCGCTCGTCTCGTAGCGCTCATTATAATCGAGCGTGACCGTCCCCGCCGACACGTCAAAGAGGAACTGGCCAAAAGCGCCTTCATTGTTTTCCCAGCCACTGTGGGTGGACGCGAGGTATGCGTATGCGATCGCTTCGATCGCTTCGGTGAGCGAAGTGCGAACCGCCAACTGGGCCTCCTCACCGAATTGAATCTTCTGAAGCTCAACAAGTTCGTCCGGAAGCGCGCATTCCTGATCGTCAGCGAGAAATGCGGTCACCTCCTCAATTTGCCCACTGTCTCCGTATCCGTCGAAGCGGACGATGATCTTCGCGATGTCACAAGCCTTGAGTGCAGAGAAAAGCGCCGCCTTATTGACGGGTTGCAGTTCTGCTGCTCGCACTTCAAACGATTGGTAGCGCTCTAGAAATTCAAGCGCCTCGGGACGCGGCGTAAGGGCTGTCGAGGGCTTTTCATCGGTCATGACTCGTCTCCATGACGGGCCGCCGCGAGACTCTCTCCCGGCTTTCAACCCGCCATGGTTCCGGCGCAGCCCTCTTCCTCAAGGGAAGCGGACCACGCCGGACGAAGAGTCGACGCCGGATCAGCGCACCGACGCGAGCAGTTTTGCTCCCTTTCCTTCAAGCTCCAGCCGCGCGTCCTGATGCGGGCGGTCACGGGCCACAGCGTTGATGCCCTGCACGAAATCGAAAATCGACGAAGGGGGATGCCCTTCTTCCTGAAGGACGGTGGCGATGATCTTTTCGGTCTCGCCTTTCGAGAAACCCCGCTTGCGCAGGAAATTCTGTCGCTCGTCGGCATCGCGTGCAACGATGGCAGCCCGAGACGCTTTGATTCCGTCCAGGAATGAACCTGGCGATGACGACGCGAAGCGCTCAAGAGCTGGCGCAGCCTCCTGCGCGAATCGTCCCGCGGCGAACTTGCTGTGGCGGATGCTGATTTCCTCAAAGCCTTCCGCGCCCCAGATATTCCGGTTCATGCAAACAGCCCGAAGGTAGAAGGTCGCCATGCCGAGCGTTTTCGACCCAACTTCGCTGTTCCAGCAGTAGAAGCCGCGAAAGAAGAGATCGGGATCCCCGTTGGGCAGTCGCCCCGCCTCGATCGGGTTCATATCGTCGACGAGAAAGAGAAACACGTCGCGGTCGCTCGCATAGAGCGTCGTCGTGTCCTTTGTGACCTCGACCAATGGATTGTGCCGCATCGTCGACCAGTCGAGCATGCCCGGCACTTTCCAGCGCGTGTCGCCCGTTCCATTGCCCGCGATCTTCATAACCGCCGACACCAGCTCATGGTCCCAGATGCGCCCATAATCCGGGCCGGTGACGGCACGCAGTTCGGTGCGGCCGTCGCCCGTCTCGAGGGTTTTCACCAACTCGCCGCGATGCGCGAGCAACCCGTGCTGCATGTTGATCCCCGCCAGGGCCGCAGGCAGCTGGCGCAAATAGCCCGATGGTGCGCCCACAAGGCTGCAGAGCTGGCCGAAGGACCAATGGGTCGGCGCCACAGGCGCGTCGTGGTCAGGAAGCACGAGAGCGAGGCGCTCCGGATTGTCGGTGGCAGCCTCTACGCGGATCGCGCGCGTCTCGACTGTCCGGGCCGTTGCGGCCTCGGCACGCGCGCGGACGACGTCAAAAAGCTCGTTCAAGGAAAGGTAGCGCTCGTCCTCGGGGCGCGAGAACCATTCGGATGAAACGCGGCCAATGCGCTGACCGCGCGAAATATCGATCTTGTAGCCCGGCGCGTGATCGGCGGGCGCCGCTTGGATAGGGTGGGTCATGGCAAATCTCCGCGACGAGCGCCCGGAGCCTCTCTCCAAGCCCTTGCCCGTCACGGGTTTCCCCGTTCCCCTCTCACTCTATGGGCCAGCTGGCGTAGCGCGCCGGGCCCTCGGGCTGGCGCGGCGCATGCCGCGCGCGAGACAAGCTGGCCACCCTAAAGCTGCCGCGCCTATCCGTATCTGCGATATTTTTTGGAGACATTGTGGAGACAAAGCGGCGTATCATTGCCCGTGTCACCACAAAATGCGCTGACCGCGCGACACTAAGTGACTGATTTTCTGTGGAAAACTGGAGCGGGCGAAGGGATTCGAACCCTCGACCCCAACCTTGGCAAGGTTGTGCTCTACCCCTGAGCTACGCCCGCTCTGGCGGCTGGAAACGGGTGGCTCCCAGCGGGTGAGGCGGGCGATTAGCACCGGCTTTCGGAGTCGGCAAGCCCTGTTTGCGATTTTGTGCGAAGGGTTGGCATTGGCGCGCCAAATCCCACATAAGCGGATCAAGAGTCTTTTCCAGCTGCCGCCGGAAGCGGCATTCGCCCGCAACGATAAAACGATAAAATGATAAGGAGCATCACCGCCGTGGCCACTCTCGGTCTGAACCCGCAAGAGAAAGAAGCCGTCGACGCCTTTCGCCGCGATGTCGTCGACCCGTCGATGACCAAGCTCGTCATCCTCGATTTCTGGGCCGAATGGTGCGGGCCGTGCAAGCAGCTCGGCCCGGTGCTCGAAAAGGTCGCCGAGGATTATGCCGACAAGGGCGTCGTCCTCGTCAAGGTCGACGTCGATGCGAACGGCTTCATCGCCAGCCAGTTCCAGGTCCAGTCGATCCCGACCGTCTATGCGATCTTTCAGGGCCAGCCGGTCGCCAACCTGACCAACGCCCGGACCGAAAGCCAGATCAAGACGATGCTCGACCAATTGCTTGCGCAATTGCCGATCGAGAGCGAAGCGAGCACCCGCGCGGTCGAGATCGCGCCGCTGATCGAAATGGGCGAGGCCGTGCTGGCGGAGGGTGACGGGCCGCGCGCCGCGGGCATTTTTTCGCAGATCGTCGAGATGGCACCCGACAACGCCGCAGCGCACGGCGGTATGATTCGCGCGCTGCTGCTCGCGGGCGAGGCCGAAGCCGCCCAGGCAGCGCTCGACGCGGTGCCCGCCGAGGTCGCGAGCGATCCCGCGATCGCGCAGGCGAGAAGCGCGCTGGCGCTGGCCGCCGACGCACCCGATGCGGGCGAACTCGCTGGCTTCGAGGCCGCGGTCGCGGCGAACCCTGACGACCATCGGGCGCGCTTCGACCTCGCCGCCGCGCAGATCGGTGCCGGACAGCGCGATGCCGCCGCCGACAATCTGCTCCATATCGTCGCCGCCGACCGCGAATGGGACGAAGGCGCCGCGCGCGCCAAGCTGTTGTCGCTGTTCGAAGCGGTTGGGCTCGAAGACCCGTGGGTCGCGGCGCAGCGCCGCCGCCTGTCGCTGATCCTGTTCGGCTGACGCGCCATGACCGAAGCCGCACCCTTGACCATCCAGCGGATCGCGATCTTTCCGTTGCCCGGCGCGGTGCTGTTTCCGGGGCTGCACCTGCCGCTCCACATCTTCGAGCCGCGCTACAAGGCGATGGTGCAGGAGGTGCTCGCCCGCGACCGCCAGATCGGGATGATCCAGCCGCGCCAGATTCCCGGCGAAGAATTCGTCGAGCCACCGGCGCTTTATGAGGTCGGCTGCGTCGGGCGCATCGTCGATGTCGAGGCGCTCGACGAAGGGCGTTTCAACCTGGTGCTCGAAGGGGTCGCGCGCTTTCGCGTCCGCCGCGAACTCGACGTCACGACAGCCTTTCGCCAGGTCGAGGCCGAGATCGAGACCGAAGCCGAAGCGGACGCCGTGCTGGCGAGCATCGAGCGCGCGAGCCTCGAGCGCGAGGCGAAGCGCTTCGCGGCGCGGCAGGGCTATGTCGTCGACTGGGATTCGGTCGGCCAGCTCGACGATGCGACATTGGTCAACGGCATCGCGCAGGTCGCACCGTTCGACGCGGCGGCCAAGCAGGCGCTGCTCGAAGCGAGCCCGATCGACGCGCGCGCCGAACTGGTCGTCCAGATGATGCAATTCTTCGGCCGCTTCGACGGCGACGACGGCCGCGCGACGTTGCAATAATAGCTGGTGGCACCAGCCGCTTCGGGCGTCAGCCGGACAGTCAATGTGGCTTGGCGCCCACCATGCGCGCCATGTCGGCGAAGGCGCGGCGAACGATGTGGCGGTCGGCCTCGCCGAGCCGTTCGATCAGCACTTCGGTGTGGGTGAGCTGGCGGCGAACCAGCGCGCCCTCCTCGCTCACCCTTGCCGCGATCCGCCCCGGCGTCGCCGCCCCGCGCGGTGTCCGCAACAGCGCCTTTTCGCGGCGCGCCACCCAGTCGGCGACGAGCCGGTCGGCGACGAGGCCCGCCAGGCCATCGGCCGCCGCCCGCTCGGTCGTTTCCTCGGCGGCGGGATCGACGAGGCCTTCGGCGATGCCCTCGTCCACCAGCGCCTCGAACGACAGGATCGCGCCCACCGCACGGCGACCCGCGCAGCGCTGGTCGCCGTGGAGCCGCAGGCGCAGCGCCTGCAGTTCGGCGCGGATCTGCCAATTGACATAGGTGGTGAAGCGCGCCCGCGCGGGGTCGTAGCGCTCGGCCGCGCGATGGAGCGCGATCGCACACGCCTGCGCGGCGTCCTCGGCGACATCGGCGAGGCCATAGCTCCGCGTGAAATAGCGGACGCGCGGCGCGGCAAGCGCGGCGAGATGCGCAAAGGCGCGATCGACGCGCGACCGCGCGCGCGGCCCCGGCATGGCGTCGAGCGCGGTGCGCGCCTGGATCAATTCGGTAACGGCCGCTTCGAGGGCGTCGCTTTTCGCCGACATGGTCTTTTCCCCATCCTGCGCGGATCAAGCCACCCGCAGAACAAGAAATAGGACGCGATGGTTAGCGGCGACGTGCCGGGAGCCTAGGTATAAATACGCAATCGTCGCCCCTGCGCAGGCGGGGGCGACGGATAGGGGTTCAGATTTCGGTGCCCGCGAGAAGGCGCGGCAGATCGCCTGCCTCGCCGCGCGCTTCGTCCATGAAGAAGCGCTTGAGCAGCGGTAGGCGCTGGACCGCGCCAAGCCCGGCGCGGCGGACGGCGGCGGCGGTACGCCCCGGAATGCCGAACAGCCGCGTGAGACCGTCGGTCGCGAGGCTGACCATCAGATTGTCGAGCCCGCGCCAACGCTGGGAGCGCGCGAGCAGCGCCGCATCGCCGAGATCGAGCCCGAGCCGCGCCCCCTCAACCAGCACTTCGGTCAGCGCCGCGACGTCGCGCAGGCCAAGGTTGAGCCCTTGTCCGGCGATCGGGTGGATGCCGTGCGCGGCGTCGCCGACGAGTATGATGCGGTCGGCGACGATGGTCGCGCTGTGATGAAAACCGAGCGGATAGGTCATGCGCGGCGCGACGAGTTCCATGGCGCCGAGCAGGCCGCCCGCACGCTTTTCGAGTTCGGCGGTGAAGCCGCGGTCGCCGAGCCTGGCAAAGCCCGGCCCATCCTTTTCCGATACCGTCCAGACGAAAGCCGAGCGGTGCCGCCCCTGTTCGTCGTCGATGAGCGGAAGCAGCGCGAAGGGCCCCGCAGGAAAGAAGATTTCGTGCGCGACCTGGCCGTGCGGCTTTTCATGGGCGACCGCGCCGATCATCGCGTGATGGTGATAGGACCAGTTCGCGATGCTGAACCCCGCCGCATCGCGCGTCGGCGAGCGCCGCCCTTCGGCGACGATCAGCAGCGGCGCCGCAAGCCGCGTCCCGTCGGCGAGCGTCAGCGTCACGCCATGCGCGCCGACGTCGCGATCGATGACCTTGGCCGGCATGAACAACCGCACCAGCGGCGCATCGGCGATGGCGGCGGCGAGCGCGAGGCGGAGGCGGCGATTTTCGACCATGGTGCCGAGCGGGGGCGCATCGTCGGCGGTGACGAAATCGAGCTCGCCCGCTCCCCCATTTTGCTGTGGCCCGCCGTCGCTGACCTTGATCGCGCGGATCGGACAGCCGTGGCCTGCCAGCCGATCGGCGATCCCGATCACTTCGAACATCCGCCACACCGCGCTCGCGATCGCCGACGCGCGGCCATCGAAGCCCGGCGCGATCGTCGCGACCGGATCGGCGGGGTCGACGATCTGGCTCGACAGGCCATGGCGGGCCAGAGCGAGCGCCAGCGCCTGCCCGACGAGGCCGCCGCCGGAGATCAACACATCGCTGCGCAGAGGTTCGGTCATGGGCCTCGTCCTAGACCGCAGGGCGGGGAATGGGAAGCGGCGCGACGGCGTGCTCTCGCTTTTGGTTCACGCGGAGACGCGGAGACGCGGAGGTGACTTGTGCTCCCGCGAAGGCGGGAGCCCATCTCCAGCCGGTGCTATCTCGAACCGCCCGAAGATGGCCGCCGTGACACGCAGAAAGCGATGAAGCCGCCAATCTCCCGCCCTGCGCTTGACGGCGAGTCCGGCGCATGTGCATATCGCCGTGGTTAATCGATAGGGACCCGTTTCAGCATGGCCAGCCGCAAGCCCGTCGCCGCAAAGGCCGATTGGCGCACGATTTTCCGCCAGAGTATCGCCCGCTCGCTCGTGATCGCGGCGGCGGCGGCGCTCGCCCTTTTCACCCTGTTCCTGACGCTCGCCTTTGCGACCTACGACAGCACCGACGCGGCGCTCAACACCGCGGCGAACGGCCATGCCGCGAACTGGATGGGCGCGCCCGGCGCCTGGTTCGCCGACCTCGGCCTGTCGATCGGCGGCGCGCCGGTCGTGCTGTTGCTGCCCCTGTTCGCGATCATGGCCTGGCGATTGTGGATCGGCGAGCCGCAGCGCTGGTGGCTGCGCCAGCTCAGCTATTGCTTCGTCGGCATCCTGCTCGTCGGGCTCGGCGCCGAATTATGGGCGCCCGCGAGCGGCGCGCCGATGCCCGCCGGCTGGGGCGGGATCATCGCGCTCGTCGTCGGCGGCGCGATCACGCCGCTGTTCGCCTTGGCCGGCGAACCCGGCGCGGCGCTCGCGCGCTTTGCCGCGATCCTGCTGTTCGTCGTCCTTGGCCTGTGGCTCGCCTTTCGCTCGCTGCGGCTCGAAAAGGGCTGGGCCTCGCGGCTGAAGCTGCCGGCGCCCGAAAACGGCCGCGTCGTCGAACCGGCGAAGGCGGCCGATCCCGCTGTCAAGGGCCCCAATCTGATGGAGCGCGTGATCCGCCCGCGCCCGCGCGCCGAGCCGAGCGACCGCGCGCCGCCCGAGATCGCCGATCCGGCCGAGCGCAGCGCGCCGTCAAAACCAAAGCCCAAGCCGCAGACCGAGATGTTCACCAACTATCAGCTTCCTTCGATCGACCTTCTGTCCCCCGCGCCCGCGAACCGGCCGGGGCAGATCGACAAGGCGGCGCTCGAACGCAATGCCCGGCTGCTCGAATCGGTGCTCGAGGATTTCCAGGTCAAGGGCGTCGTCACCGCGGTGCGCCCCGGCCCGGTCGTCACCATGTACGAACTCGAACCCGCGCCGGGCACCAAGGCAAGCCGGGTTTCGAACCTCGCCGACGATATCGCGCGCAACATGTCGGCGCTGTCGGCGCGCATCGCCCCGATCCCGGGCCGCACCGTCATCGGCATCGAGCTTCCCAACGCGCACCGCGAGGCGGTGGTGCTGCACGAAATCATCGGCAGCGCGCTGTTCCAGGATCAGAATGGCGCGCTTCCCATCATCCTGGGCAAGAATATCAGCGGCGACGCGATGATCGCCGACCTGGCGCCGATGCCGCACCTGCTGATCGCGGGCACCACCGGGTCGGGCAAGTCGGTCGGTTTGAACGCGATGATCCTGTCGCTCCTCTATCGCCTTGGTCCCGACCAGGTGAAGATGATCATGATCGATCCCAAGATGCTGGAACTCAGCGTCTATGACGATATTCCGCACTTGCTGGCGCCCGTCGTGACCGAGCCCAAGAAGGCGATCCGCGCGCTCAAATGGGCGGTCGAGCAGATGGAGGATCGCTATCGGATGATGTCGTCGCTGTCGGTGCGCAACCTGGCGAGCTATAACGACAAGGTCCGCGCCGCGCTCGCCAAGGGCAAATCGCTCGGGCGGCGCGTCCAGACCGGCTACGACCCCGACACCGGCCAGCCGGTCTATGAGGAGGAAGCGCTCGACTATCAGCCGCTGCCGCAAATCGTCATCGTCGTCGACGAACTCGCCGACCTGATGATGACCGCGGGCAAGGAAGTCGAATTCCTGATCCAGCGGCTCGCGCAAAAGGCGCGCGCGGCGGGCATCCACCTGATCCTCGCGACCCAGCGCCCGTCGGTCGACGTCATCACCGGCGTCATCAAGGCGAATTTGCCGACGCGGATCAGTTTCAACGTCACCTCGAAGATCGACAGCCGGACCATCCTGGGCGAAGCGGGCGCCGAGCAATTGCTCGGCAAGGGCGACATGCTCTATGTGCCCGGCGGCAAGCAGATCACGCGCATCCACGGCCCCTTCGTCTCCGACGACGAAGTCCGCGCGGTCGCCGACCATTGGCGCGGACAGGGTCGCCCCGACTATGTCGAAAGCGTCACCGAGGACCCCGAAGATGGCGGCTTTGCGATGGAAGGCGCCCCGGCCGGCGGCGACAGCGCCGAAGACCGCATGTACGCCAAGGCCTGCCAGATCGTCACCGAGAGTCAGAAAGCCTCGACAAGCTGGCTCCAGCGCCAATTGCGGATCGGCTACAACAGCGCGGCGCGCCTGATCGAGCGGATGGAAGAAGAAGGGCTGGTCAGCCCGCCCAACCATGTCGGGCGCCGCGACGTGCTGACCGACCAATATGGCCAGCCGCGATAGGGGGATTGCAGCATTACCTTCCTTTAATCGTCATCCCGGCGAAGGCCGGGATCTCACCCTCGCATCATGACGCAGGGGCGAGATCCCGGCTTTCGCCGGGATGACGGAGAGATGAAACGGCAGTTCAGGGCGCGTTCAATGCCAGGGCCCCACGATTTGGCCGGACAAACAGATTGAGAGCGACATGATCTTCAAGATTATTCCCCCTATAGCCGCACTGGCGCTCGCCCCCCTTGCCGCTGCCGGGCTGGCCGTCGCGGCGCCCGCCATTGCCCAGTCGGCGAGCACGCTGGCGTCGGTGCAGGCGCACCTCAAGTCGACGAGTTCGATGACCGCCGACTTCGTCCAGACCGACCGCAACGGCCAGCGGCTGACCGGCAAGCTGACGCTGAAACGCCCCGGCAAGATCCGCTTTCAATATCAGAAGGACGTTCCGCTGCTGATCGTCGGCGACGGCAGCCGCCTGACCATGATCGACTATCAGGTGAAGCAGGTGCAAAGCTGGCCGGTGAAGAATTCGCCGCTCGGCGCGCTGCTCGATCCCGACCGCGACCTGTCGAAATATGCCAAGATACTGCCCACCGGCAGCGGCGACGTGCTGAGCGTCGAGGTCAAGGATCCCAAACGCCCCGAATATGGCACGATCACCATGGTGTTCGTCCGCGACGGGTCGGCGCCGGCGGGCCTGCGCCTGCGCGGCTGGGTGGCGCTCGATTCGCAGAACAACCGGACCCGGATCGACCTGTCGAACCAGAAATTCAACGTCGCGGTCGCCGATTCCGCGTTCCGATGGACCGACCCGCGCCCGCGCCATCGCAAGTGATCGCGGCCGCATCGACGAACGGCCTTGCAGAGCCGACGAACGGCGGCGGAGCGGCGTTTGTTCAGCTTGGCGACAGGGAAAGGCGACTATTTCAACTCTCGAAGACGCCAACGGTCTCCGGTTTTTGGGTTTCCCCCTGTTGCCCCATCCGGATGGCCCGGTGTCTTCATTCAAGAGCGTGACGAACGCTGACCTTGAACCCCCGTTCCACCGCCCCTGGAACGGGGGTTTATGATTCTGGGCGGCGCCATTGCGAACCGCACCCGGCCTCGATAGAGCCGACGGCATGACAAGCATCGCGTCCTGGAACATCAATAGCGTCCGCGCCCGAATCGGCATCGTCGAAAAATTCCTGCGCGAGGAGGCTCCCGACGTCCTGTGTCTCCAGGAGACGAAGGTCGAATGCGGCCTGTTTCCGAAGGGCATGTTCGAGCAACTCGGCTATACCCATATCGTCACCAACGGCCAGCGCATGCATCATGGCGTCGCGATCGTCAGCAGGTTGCCGCTGGCCGACGCCCGCAAATATGACTGGCAGGCAAACGGCGAGGCGCGGCATATCGGCGTCACTTTGCCGTCGGGCGTCCGGCTCGACAATGTCTATATTCCCGCGGGCGGCGACATCCCCGACCGCCGCCTCAACCCCAAATTCGGCCAGAAGCTCGATTTCTTCGGGCGGATGACCGACTGGTCGCGCGCGCTGGTCGATACGCCGACGATCCTGACCGGCGACTTCAACGTCGCGCCGCTCGCAAGCGACGTGTGGAACCACAAGGCCCTGCTCGACGTCGTCAGCCATACCCCGCTCGAAGTCGAAACGCTGGCGCGGCTTCAGGCGGCGTCGGACTGGGTCGATCTTGGCCGTCATTTCGTCGCCGCGCCGACACCGCTCTATACCTGGTGGAGCTACCGCGCGAAGGACTGGGAAGCGTCGAACCGCGGCCGCCGGCTCGATCATATGTGGGCGACCCCCCAGCTGGCGCCGAAAGCGGTATCGCATCGGGTGGTGCAGCCGGCGCGGAGCTGGGAGCGGCCATCGGACCATATTCCGCTGGTGACGGAGTTCGCCTTTTGAGCGATGCGGGCGCCCGAAGGGCGGCGCGCGCGACCGACGCGCTCCGCCGGGGATGGCCCCTGCGGATCGGCGGCGGCGACGGCACGATCGACCTGATCGCGGTCGAAAGCGCACGCGATGCCGCGCTGGCGGAATTCGGCAGCGACGACGTGCTGCTGTCGGGCGAACGCGCGGTGACGCTGAAGCTCACCAACCAGCGCGCCGCCGCGACGCCGGGGCCGGTGCGGCTGGCCGGTGCGGCCGATACGGTCGCCGCGGCACTGGCGATCGCCGACCCGGCGCTCGACCTGGCCCATCCGCTGAAAGGCCCGTTCCGCACCATGCCGACCGGCGGCGATGCGGCGGCATTGGCGGCGATGACGATGGCGCGGCACGCGGGGTTGCTGCCCGCCTTCTTCGTGCGCGAAGCGTCGGGCGAGGCAGAAACCAAAGTCAGCGCCGACGATGTCGCCGCGCTGCTCGACCCGGCGCGACTCGAAATAGCCGCCCGCGCGCGCCTGCCGGTCGAAGCGAGCGAAAGCGCCGAGATCATCGCCTTTCGCAGCCCCGAGGAAGCGTCGGACCATGTCGCGCTGATCATCGGCAAGCGCGACGGCCAGCCGCCGGTGGTGCGGCTGCACAGCGAATGCCTGACCGGCGACGTGCTCGGCAGCCTCAAATGCGATTGCGGGCCGCAACTCCACGCCGCGCTCCACGCGATGGCCGACGCACCGTGGGGGGTGCTGCTTTATCTGCGGCAGGAGGGGCGCGGGATCGGGCTGGTCAACAAGCTGCGTGCCTATGCGTTGCAGGATCAGGGCTATGACACGGTCGACGCCAATTTGCGGCTCGGCTTTCCGGTCGAGGCGCGCGATTTCGCGATCGCCGGACGAATGCTGGAACTGCTGAGCATTCCGCGCATCCGGTTGATGACCAACAATCCGGAAAAGGTCGCGCGGCTGGAAAAGGAAGGCGTCGAGGTGGTCGAACGGTTGCCGCTCGCGCTGCCGACGAACAAATATAACGAGCAATATCTGGCGACGAAACGCGACCGGACGGGGCATCAATTATAATCGTCGCCCCCGCCTTCGCGGGGGCGACGATTTGTTCAATGCGTGTTGCTCAATGCACGAACCGCGCCACGACATCCCTGTAGCTGCGACTGACCTTTACCTGCGCGCCCGAGCCGAGGACGAGGAAGCATTCGCCATTGGTGTGCGGCTTGACCTGCTTGACCTGGCTGAGGTTGACGATCGTCGAGCGATGGACGCGCTGGAAGTTCCTGGGATCGAGGCGCTTTTCCAGATCCTTCATCGTCTCGCGCAGGATCAGGCTGTTGTCGGCGGTATAGATGCACATATAGTCGCCCGCAGCGTCGATGCGTTCGATGCTGTCGACGTCGACGCGGAAGATCTGGCCGCGATCCTTGATGTTGATCATCTTTTCGTAGCGGTCGGCGGCGGGCGCTTCGGCGGCGGTTTCGGCGTCATATTCCTCGACGGCGTCGGGGGCGACTTCGGCGAGCACGATCTTGAGCCGCTCGACCTCGGCCGCGCCGCGCTTTTCGGCAAGGCGCTGACGCACGCGATCGAGCGCATCGGCGAGCCGTTCGGGCTCGACCGGCTTGACCAGATAATCGACCGCCTGCGCCTCGAACGCGCGAATCGCATGGTCCGAATAGGCGGTGACGAAGACGACGAGCGGCGGCTCGACCTCCATCAAACCCTGGATCACCGAAAAACCGTCGAACCCCGGCATCTGGATGTCGAGGAAAACGAGGTCGGGTTTGTGGGTCTTGATCTTTCTGATGGCCTCGCGGCCATTGAGGGCGGTGTCGACGATTTCGACATCCGGATGCGCGTCGAGCCGCAGTTGCAGGCCCTGGGTCGCCAATTTTTCATCATCCACCAGGATGGTTCTGATCGTCATGTGCGTTCGGTTCCAATCGTCACTTGTCCGTCGGGCTGGAACGGAATCTCGATAGTCACCGTGAAGCCGCCCTGGGCGCCCAACTGCACCTCGAACCGCTGCTGGTCGCCATAAGCCTGCGCCAGACGGTCCCTGATATTGGCTAAACCCACACCAGTCGATTCCGTTGCAGCGCCCGTGGTGGAATCACCGCTTCTCTCTGACAATCCCGACCCGGTATCGGACACGGTGATCCGGACGTTTTGACCGGCAAGCTGAGCCGACAGCGTGATATCGGCGCCATCCTCCTGCGGCGTGACGGCATATTTGATCGCATTCTCGATCAAAGGCTGGAGCAGCAGCGAGGGCAGCCGCGCCCGCTGCGCGGCGGGATCGATGTGGAAATGCGGCCGCAACCGGTCCTCAAAGCGCATCTTCTCGATATCGAGGTAAAGCTTGAGCGTCTCGACCTCCTGCGCCAGCGTCACCTGCGCGGTCGGCTCGTTGGCGAGCGTGTAGCGAAGGAAGGCCGACAGGCGCGAGAGCATGGCGTTCGCAGGTTCCGACTGTTTGAGCAGCACAAGCGTCGAAATGCTGTTCAGCGTGTTGAACAGGAAGTGCGGATTGAGCTGGTAGCGCAACATCGCGAGCTGCGCCGAAGCCGCCTGCGCCTCGAGCCGCAGCATGCGGTCATTCTGTTCCTCAAGCTGGAGGAAATAGTTGATCGCGAAATAGAGCGCCGACCAGGCGCCGAGCGAGGTCGCGTCGATATAGAAGCTGCCCAGCAGCAGCCCGGTAAAACCCAGCTCGCTCGACGGATTCTGTATCTGCGAAACCCAGGCATCGATGAACGCCCACAGCGCCGTCGCCAGCCCCGCCAAACCAAAGCTGACCCCCCACATCAGGATGGGGCGCCGACTGATCAAGGTGCGGTAACAGACCGACAGGATCAGCGTCAGCGAAAAGCCGGTGATCGCCGAGATCAGCATCGGGATCAGGAAGGTCAATGATTGGCCGTTGGCCAGCCCCGACACACCGCGCAGGCCAAGCCATGCGGCCCAGCCCAGAAACTGGAGATTCCAGAACGCGCGCACCTTGTCGCTGAAAAAGGGACCGGGCGAGGAAAAGCCGAACAGCGGGATCGATGCCGGCTGGGATGCGGGCTGGCTCGCCATGGTCAGCCTCCGGAAAGCGAAATGCGAAGCGTGCGCGCGGCGCCGGGGGTCATTCGGCCGCGACCGGAGCCATTCGTACGCGCGCCTGTCCGAGCGGCTGCAGTTCCGAGCGATGTTTCCACACCAGTTCGCCATAGCTGAGCGTCCGCCCGTCGTGCGCGGTGATCGTCACCGGGCCGATCGGCTGCTCGTCGCGCGTATCGACGAGCACCGGGGTCGATGCCACGCCGGCCCCCCATTTTTCGCCCCACTGGCGCAGCGCGATCATCGCGGGAAGCAGCTCGACGCCCTTTTGGGTGAGCTGATAGAGTATCTTGCGCCGATCCTCGGCCATCACTTCGCGCTCCATGATGCCATGATCGACGAGTTTCGACAGCCGGTTCGACAGGATGTTGCGCGCGATGCTGAGCTCCTGCTGGAACTCCTCGAAATGATGGACGCCATTGAAGGCGGCGCGAAGGATCATGAACGACCATCGCTCGCCCATCGCCTCAAGCGCGAGCGGCAGCGCGCAATGATTGCCGAAAATGTCGTTCAACGGTTCGCGTAATTTTCCCATGAGCCCAACCCTAGCTCATTATCCGCTTCAACGCCAAAATTTTTGTAACCCGGCACCCCGGTGCAAGCAGCACGCGGGGCGGTTCAGCCGGGCATCATCGCCGCGAGCCGATCCTCCAATATGCCAAGCTGATGGGCGCGCGTCAGCTCGCCCGGCACCGACCCCCGGCTTGCCATGCCCTGCTCGGCCAGAAGGGTCAGGAAATTCGCGATATCCGCTTCATTGGTCGTCGCGATCCCCAGCTTGTGCCGGGCGATGATCCGGCCGGAATCGGAATCATCATTGGCGAGCGCGATGATCGGTCGCCCCGAGCCGACATATTCGAAGAGCTTGCCGGGCAGCAGCGTATCCTCCCACGGATCGGTGCCGACCACCAGGACCGTCGCGTCGGCCTCGGCCTGCGCCCGCAGCGCCTCGGCGCGCGGCACCTTGCCGCGGTCGGCGATCGCGAGGCCGGGGAACTCGGCGGCGAGCTGGTGCACGATCTCGGGCTCCGAGCCATAGAAATCGATCGCGACCGGGCGGCCCAGCCCCTGCGCCGCACGCAGAAGCGGCGTCACGTCGCGCCGCTCGCCATACAGGATGCCGGTATAGACCAATTGGAGCCGGGGCGGCGTGCCGAGGTGGCGACCGGCGACCTCGCTCCCCTTGTCGACGCCGTTCGTCACCGTCAAAATCCTGTCCGACAGATCCGGATAAACGGTGCGGTAATAATCGCTCATCCCTTCGCTGACCGCGACGATCAGGTCGGCGGACGACAGCATCCTTCGTTCATGGCCGGGTTCGAACGGCGCATAAAAGGGGGCGGTCCATTTATAGGGATTGCGGGCCCAGATGTCGCGATTGTCGGCGACGAAGAGCGCGCCGGTGCGCCGCGCGACGGCGCGGGCGGCGGCGTGGACCGAAAAGGGCAGCGCGGTCGACAGCACGACATCGGGTCGCGGCCCGTCCCGCAGCAGCGCGAAGGCGCGCCGCTTCATGGCGTGCGCGACCGGCCAATAATGGTCGGGCCACGACATAAGGCGCAGCGCGGTGCTCAATCGCTGTGCACCAACGGTCCGTTCGCCCCTGAAGCTCGACCACCGCGTCAGCCAGCTATCGGGCACATGATGGACGGCGAAACCCGTCATGTCGGCGGCGAAGGTCTGGGGAACAGCCGATGCGGCACCGGCGACGACGGTTACCCGCCAGCCGCGGTCGGCGAAATGGCGAGCGATCGCGACCGGCCGCGAGGCCCCGACCGCATTGGCGGGCGGAAACCAGTAGCTGACGATCAGCAGATGCTTCCCGGCATCCGGGCACGGGGCTTCCCCGGCGCGGAACGGCATCGAATCAAGAGCATCGGTCCCCATTACGCCGGTCCTAGAGCGCGCGGCGGGCGCTTCCAATCGACTTTATCAAAGTTGCGGGTCGATCGCCGCGGGCGCACGCAAATTTCGCATTGCATTTACCGTGTCAGCGGCGACATTGGAGATAATGCTCAGGCAATATGAACTCGTCGAGCGTGTCCGCGCTTACGACCCCGACGTCGACGAGGCGCTCCTCAACCGCGCCTATGTCTTCACCGTGCAAAAACATGGCAGCCAGAAGCGCGCCTCGGGCGACCCCTATTTCAGCCATCCGGTCGAGGTCGCGGGAATTTTGACCGACCTCCACCTCGATAGCGAGACGATCGTCACCGCGCTGCTCCACGACACGCTCGAGGATACGCTGACCACACCCGAGGAGATCGAGCGCCTGTTCGGCGCCGACGTCGGCCGTCTCGTCGATGGCGTGACCAAATTGAGCAAGATCGAGGCGCAGACAGAAAATGAGCGCGCGGCCGAGAATCTGCGCAAATTCCTGCTCGCCATGTCGGGCGACATCCGCGTGCTGCTCGTCAAGCTCGCCGACCGGCTGCACAATATGCGGACGCTGCATTTCATCAAGAACCCCGACAAGCGCCGCCGCATCGCCAAGGAGACGATGGATATTTATGCCCCGCTCGCCGAGCGGATCGGCATGTATGAATATATGCGCGAGATGCAGTTGCTCGCGTTCGGCGAGCTCGAGCCCGAGGCCTATGCGACGATCACCGGCCGCCTTGCCAAGCTGACCGCCGGGGGCAAGGACAAGGTCGCCGAGATCAGCCGCGATTTCAAGGAATTGCTCGCGAAGCACGGGATCGAGGCCGACGTGTCGGGGCGCGAAAAGCACCCCTATTCGATCTGGCGCAAGATGCAGGAGCGCCACGTCAGCTTCGAGCAGGTGACCGACATCATCGCCTTTCGCATCGTCACCCCGACCGATGCCGAATGCTATGCCGCGCTGGGGCTGATCCACGGCAAGTGGAAGATGGTCCCCGGCCGCTTCAAGGATTATATCTCGACGCCGAAGCGCAACGGCTACAAGTCGCTGCACACGACGATCATGCACCAGCAGAATATGCGGATCGAAATCCAGATCCGCAGCCTGGGCATGCACCAGCAGTCCGAGTTCGGGCTCGCCGCGCATTGGGCCTATAAACAGGGCGGCGCGGCGCCCGACGGGCAAGCAGGGTGGATCCGTGACCTGCTCGAAATCCTCGAACAGACGCACGATCCCGACGAGTTCCTCGAAAATACGCGCATCGCCATGTATCAGGACCGCATCTTCGCCTTTACCCCGAAGGGAAGCCTGCACCAATTGCCCAAGGGCGCGACTCCGGTCGACTTTGCCTATGCCGTCCACACCGGGCTGGGCGACCGCACCGTCGGGGCAAAGGTCAACGGCCGGCTGGTGCCGCTGCGCACCCAACTCGTCAATGGCGACACGGTCGAGATCTTATCGTCGGACAAGCAGACCCCGCAGCCCGCGTGGCTGGGCTTCGCCGTCACCGGCAAGGCGCGCGCCGCGATCCGCCGTCACGTCCGATCGAAGGAAAAAGTCGAACTCGCCGCGCTCGGGCGCAAAATGTATGACGAGATCGCGCGGCGTCTTCCCAACAAGGTCGGCGACAAGGCGCGCGCCGCGGCGCTGACGCGGCTGAAGCTGGAGGACGACAGCGCGCTCTATGTCGCGATCGCCAAGCAGCGCGTGTCGGACAATGCGCTGCTCGAAGCGCTGGTCCCCGGCATCACCGCCGACATGAAGACCAAGCCCGGCAAGCTGGTCCAGGGCGCCGCGGTGTCGATCGCGGGGCTGACACCGGGGGTCGCCTATCAACTCGCCGACTGCTGCCATCCGGTGCCCGGTGACCGCATCGTCGGCCTGTCGCGCCCCGGCGAAGGGATCGAGGTGCATGTCATCGATTGCCCGAGCCTTGCCGACGGGGTCGATGCCGACTGGATCGATCTTCGCTGGCAGGAGGATAGCGAAGGCGGCAATGCGCGCCTCTGCGTCGTCATCCTCAACGAACCGGGGACGCTCGCCGAAATGTCGGGCATCCTCGCCGCCAATTCGGCGAATATCACCAATTTGCGGCTGTCGAACCGCGAAGGCGATTTCCACACCTATGACGTCGTCGTCGAAGTGCGCGACGTCCAGCATGTGATGCGGATATTGTCGGCGCTGCGCGCGTCGGACAGCGTGGTGCAGGCGGAGCGGTTGTAGGCGGGCAACTCGGTCAGCTTGGGGGTGGGAAGCGGACGTGCCTCACTTTGCCATCCCGGCCTCACTTCGTCATCCCGGGCTTGATCCGGGGTGACGATGATGGACAGACCGCTTCCAGTCGATTGCAGTCCTTAAACCTCGTCATGCTGAACTCGTTTCAGCATCCATGGCCTGAATTCTCGTCCAGCGCCGCGCTGAATGAGACGTCCGGCCATGGACCCTGAAACAAGTTCAGGGTGTCGATGTAAGGTAGGTCAGCTTCGGGCCGTTAGCTGCCTTCGCCTTCAGTTCGGATAGGCCAACGGCGGGCGCCATGCGTTCTGGTCGACCGCGTCGCTGACCTTGTAGACCAGCCCCTTGCTGGTCAGGAACAATTTCTCCATCTCGCTGCGCGTGAAGGGGCGCGAGCCGACGCGGCCGAAGATCGCGATCTGCCCCCCCGTCTCGTCGACCGCGCGGTCGCGGTCGAGACCCTTCGACAGCGCGAGCGCCGGCGACGGGGTCTTGGCCCAGGCGATCAGTTCGGGGGTCGGCTTCGGTGAGAAACCATAAAGGCCCGGATTGTCGGGGCTGGTCAGTTGCAGCACCTTGATCCCATTCCGCCCGTCGGCCACATAGGCGAAGAGCGAGGCGTTGGTCGATCCGACAATCACATCCTCGGCATCATTGAGCGCGCCGCCAAAGGTCAGCCCCGGCCAGACGATCGGCGCCGCGGGGCGCGTCACATCGACGATGACGAGCCCGTCCTGCTTTGCCGCGACATACATATAGGTGCGCGCGACATAGATTTTCCGCGCATTGGCGAGCCGCACGGTCCCGCTCGGCACCGGCACCGGCCGGTCCATGTGGGTGATGTCGAAGAGGCTGACCCCCTCGGCATCGGTGACCCACAGATAACGGAACTGCACCGCGCTCGCGCGCGCGTCGGTCAGCGGCAATTGCGCGGTCACCTTTGGTTCGAGCGGGGTCGACAGATCGACCACGACCAGCCCGGCGTCGGTGGTGATATAGGCATAATTGCCCGCGAGCGTGACGTGGCGCGCGCCGGCGAGGACATTGTCGGGGTTCCAGGTCAGCGCCCGCGTCAGCCGGTTGTTGCGAAATTCGCCGTCGGCCAACGTGTCGATGTCGACGAGGATCAGGCCTTCGACGCTGTCGGTAATCACCGCGTAGCGATAGAGCGGGTGCAGCGCCTGTTCGTGGTTCTCGGGGAAATTCTTTCGGATATTGTCGTTGCGCGCCATGCTGATCGGCTGGTTGGTGCCGATCGCCATGCAGGTGGCGTTGGCCGATTTGACATGAGTGTCGTGCCCGAGCGGCGAGAAGGGGGCGCGGATGATGCGTTCGGAGAAGCCCTTGTTGCCGACCGCCGCGACGTCATAGACGCGGAAACCGCCCTTGCCCTCGGCCACGAACATATATTCGCCGCGCTGCTGGAGACAGTTCACCCGGCCGCTCGTCCCCTGGACGATGTTGCGGAATTCCTCGAGCGCCTGGCTTTCGCCCGACAATTTCTTGTCGAAGGCCTTGCCGCGCACCCAATTTTTGAGCTCGCGGCCATTTTTGTTGACGTGCAGATCCCAATAGTCGGGATAGGCATATTTCTGCAGATAGCTGCCGATCACCGCCTGCGGCTCTTCCCATTCGGTGACGCGCGTCGCCTGGAAGCTGTCCTCCTGTCCCGACCACACGTTGAGGCCGACGAAATTGACGAAATTGGTGCCCATCAGCATCAACTGCGACATGATCGCATTATTGTCGTCGGCCACCGACAAATGGCAGTCGGTGCAGTGCTTGGTTTCCTGGCGGCGCACCGTATGCGGGAAGTGCGGCGCGAAGGCCTGGCTCGAAAAGCCCGCGGACGAAATCGGCGGCTGCTGCACATAGATGCGTTCGCGGTTGATATTCGTCGATGACAATATCAGCGCCGAGGAAGATCGGACCGGGGTGATGATGCCGCGCGGATTGCCGTCGGCGTCGGGCTCGCCAGGCTTGGTAAGCATGTGCCGGCCGAGCTGGAACATCTCGTCGCGCGCCACCTGCGGGTTGTAGGTCGCGAAGTTGCGCGATTCCTCGCCCTCGAAATGATGCGACCGCGTCTTCCAGTTCGCCTCGATCGGCAAATGGCAGCCGCCGCAGCTCGTCGTCCACGACAAATGGCAGGTGAAGCAGGTCATGCGGTCGTCGCCATGGGCGCGATCCGCCTTCGCGACGCCCGGCCCCCACGCGAATTGGCCATCCTCGGCGCCGCTGCGCGACATCAGCTTCGCGCGCGCCGCCTTGGCGTTGAAATGCGGCCCGGGCGTCACCGACTGCTTGACCAGGCTGACCTGCCATTCGAGTTTCGGATCGACGATCGATCGCTGGATCAACCCGGTGATCTCGCCATCGTCATCATATTGGAACTCGAAGCGCCGCCGCCCGTCCATATTGCGCAAAAGCGCGAGGTTGGTGCCCTGCGGCCGCGCCGCGACGTTCGAGGTCAGCAGGTTCGGATAGGCATCGGCAGTGCCGTGGCAGTCCTTGCAGCTGATCTCGATCGCATTCGCGACCTCGCCCTGGATATAGCCATTGCCGTGGCTGTCCTGCGCGAAATGGCAGTCGGCGCACTGCATGCCCTTTTCGGCATGGATGTCCATCATATGGACCGTCTTGCCGGGGTTGATGCCGGGGGGCACGAACTTGCCCTCGACCCCCGGCTTGCCGGGATCGGCGCTCGCCAGGCAAAGCCCGCGCTCCTTCGCGTCCTCATAATGGTCGCAGCTCTTGCGCCATTTCTCGGGATCCTTGGGATCGATGATATGCGCGGTGTCGGTGCCATAGGTCGACATATTGCCGTCGGCGTCGAGCAGATTGCCGTTGCGGTCGCGCTTGAAGATGCCGCGGAAGTTCCAGCCATGCCCATGATAATCGGCGAACTGGGTGTTCTGGTTCGTGTCGTTGATGTCATAGACGTCGCGCAGGAATTCGACATCGGACCACAAGCCGCGCGGGCTCGCCCCCTCGGGGTTGCGTTCGAGCGCCTTATGGACCTCGGCGGCGGTCGGATAATGTTGTTGCTTATAGGTTTTTTGATACTCCTCGTCGCTCATCCCCGGCGGGCGCGGCGCGGTGTTGTTCGGCCCCGGCCACATCTGCGGCGCGTCGGATTCATAATCCCACATCGTGTAGCCGAGGTAGGAATTCAGGAAGATGTTCGGCTGGTGCATGTGGCAGGTCATGCACTGCGAGGTCGGGATCGCGCGGGTGAAGGCGTGGCCGATCGGATGCCCCGATTCGAGCCTTTCCCTGACCGGTTTCACCTGCGGTCCGGCCGCCGCCGCGGCGGGATCGACGAGCGCGCCATGCTCGCTGGCATCGGGCGCGTGGCTTCCGGCGGCGCCGTGGCCGCCGTCGTGTCCGTCCGCATCGGGCTTCCACTTGCGCTCTGCAATCGTCGGGTCGACCGTCGCGGTCTCGCCGTCGCGGCCATATTGGGCATAGATCAGGCTGTGCCGCGGCTCGCGGTCGTTGGCGTAGATGACATGGCACCCGGCGCAGCCCGAATGGCGATAGTCGCCCGGCTGGTCGTTGGTGCCCATGAACCACATATAGGGGTCGTTGAGACGGGTCTTGTGGAGGTTGAGGATCGCGATCGCGACGCGCAGCCCGGTGCCCGGACCGCGGTTCGACTGTTTGAGGTCGGGGCGCCCCGGCTCTTCGAGCCGCTGGATGCTGCCGGTCGGGTTGGGCAGGCCGATTTCGGAAAATTGCGTGCTGACGTTGCGCCCGCCGCGTTCGAACACCCGGAACACATCGCTGGGCGGGGTCACGTTCCAGCGCGGCAGCGGATAGACTTTGGCGAGCGCGCCGCGCTTTTTCTCGGCATCGGTCAATATCTTGTCGAAGCCGAAGGCCGGATCGCACGCCTGCTTATATTGCTCGGCGGTCAGGCGCGACGAGGGGGAGAGCAGGCAAGCCGCCTTGCCGTCGCGCGTATAGGCCTCGCCGAAGATCGAATTCTTGAACGGGACGATGCCATTGTTATAGGCGCCACCCGCCCAGAACATCGCCGCCGTCGACATCAGCGAGCGCTCGGCCGCCTCGATCACCTCGAGGTGGCAGGCGCCGCACGCCTCACGCGCGACGCGATAGTCGCTCGGGTTGACGAAGCGGACATATTCGGGCGCTTCCTTGTTGAGCAATGTATAGCTTCGCTTGGGATTCGCGGGACTGTCGCCCCACGCGCCGGGCAGCGTCGGCTGCGGGTGCGCGACCTTTTTTGCGGCAAGATTATAGGCACTGTCATAGCCGAGTTCGGGCTTGCCGAACGCCGCGGGCGAGGTCGAATCGCCGCCGTGGCAATCGGTACAGCCGAGCCGGACGGCGGGCGATTTGTGCATCGTCGGCAGGTCGGTGCGGACGTGGCAGCTATAGCAGCCCGCCGATTTCACCTGCATGTCCGCCTCGCTCTGCTCCTTGGGCGCGGGCGGAGTGAAGCGATAGGTCACCTGGACCGGCTTTTCCTCTTCGGAGGCGCGGACGCCCTGTGCGCCGAACGCCGCCATCATCAGGACAAAAGCGAGAAGGGCGAAGAGCTTGCGCGCCATGGTCTAAAAACTCACGATCAGATTGGCGAGGATCGAGACATAGGCCTTGTCGCGTTCCTGGTTGTCGAACAAATCCTTGAACCCCTTGCCGGGCAGGAGGACGGCGGCGCTGAGCCGCCCGACGATATTCTGCGTCGCCTTGGGCCGCCAGATGCTGGCGATCGACAGATCCCAGCCGATGTCCTTGGGAATCGAGCCTTCGACGCGCAGATTCTGGAGCGTCGTCGTATTGTCGAACCATAGATGGTTGGCGTTGACGCTGACGCGCATCTGCGGCGACAGGTCGAAATCGCCGCCGAGCCCGATGAAGACGGTGCCGGGATTGTTGAAGTTCGACTGCCCCTCTTCCTTCGACGAGCGCAGCGAATTCAAGATGCCGTTGCGGCCGTTGATCGAGATCACGCGCCCGCCGCCCGCGAAGGGGATCGTCTGGCGAATCCAGTAGCTGGTGTCGGCGCCGCCGAAGATCGGATTTTCAAAGATCGCGTCGAACCCGCCCTCGACATTATTATAAGGATCGCGGTCGCCGCTGGCGTAGAGCCCCGACAGGCGAAAGCGCATCCAGTCGTGATCATAGCTGAGTTCGGCGGCAGCGAAGCCGGCGCGAATCTTAGCCGGTTTGCTGGTGAAGAGGCTGTTCCGATCCTCGCCCAGCGCGGCATAGAAGCTGGCGGTGACGTTGATCCGCCCGATCCGCCCGTCGGCGCTATAGCCGAGATAGGTGACATCATATTCGCGCCCGCGCAGGTCGCCGAGCAGCGCCGGCCGCACCGGAAAGCCGTTGTGGTCGATCTGCACGTCGTTCTTTTCGCGGTTCATATTATAGGTCACGCTGACCTGGCTGGTCAGCCCGACGAACGGGAAATCCTGGCGATAGAGATTGCCGGTGAAGATGAAATCGTCGCGCGGGGTCTGGGTGATGTCGTTGAGGCCGCTGTTGGTGTCCTTTTCGAGCCGCCAGAAGGCCGCGAGATTATATTGGAAGCGATTGTCGTCGCGGTTGCCGAACAGGCGGACGCCAAGCTGGCTGTCGTTGAACAGGAAACCGCGAAAATCGCTCTGGAACGGTTGGATGCCGATGCGGATCGAGTGGAAGTCGTAGCGATCGCTGTCGTTGCCGAGATGCTTGTCGATGAAGGCTTCCTGCACGCCGATGAAATGATCGAAGCGATGGCTCTTCTTCGACGGGCGCACGTCGAGGACGCGCCGTTCGGGCACGTCGACATAATTGGCGTTATAGGCGAGGGTCAGGCGATATTCGACGTCGGGCGGCTTGAAGGCGGTGTTGCCCTTGATCAGCGCGAACCCGCCGATCAGCGTCTGCGACAGCACGAAGCTGCGATTCTTGCCGAAAACGTCGATGCTGCCCGGCCGCGATGTCGTCTGGACGCCGACCGGGATCGGGAAAGTGCGCGGTTCGAACACCGTGTCCGAAATCGCGTTGAGGACGAAGAACCAGTCGTCGCCGTTGATCGGCAGCCATTTGACCTTGCTGCGGTCGATCGGCCGATCACCCTTCAGCGTATTCTGGTGATAGGGGTCGAACCAGCGTTCCTTGACCACCCCCAGGCTTTCGATCAGGCGCCAACGGTCGGGTATCGGAAGCTGATCCTCCATCCCCGGAAAGGCCTGCGGCGGCGGCGGACGGAGCGCGCCGACATTGTCCTGCGTCAATTGATCGGGAAGATCGGGGGTATAGCCCGGACGGCGGCGGCCCTCGATGATCTGGGTGACGAGATCGTCGTTGACCATCAACTGCCAGTCGACCGGCGGCGGCGGCGGGGTGAGTTCCTCGACCGGCGGCTGGTCGGCGGACGACGCCGCGACGCTTTGGTCGGTCGCGGGCGGATCGGCGGCGGGCGGCGGTGGCGGCGCTTCGGCGGCGGGCGCACCCTGCGCCGCGAGAGTCGCGATAATCGGCCAGAGGCTGACTTCGACGCTCATCTATAGCCCGTCGCAGACATTCTGCTTCGCCGTGTCGAGGAAGGGGGCGAAGGGGCAATTGACGTAGCGCAGGCGCACCTTTGTATTGTCCGACAGCGTTACGACGACCGTATCGGTGCGGATCTTCTTCGGCGCATTGCCGATGGCGCTGGCGCCGCTGAAGCGCGCACCGCCATTGTGCGCGCCGAGGAAGCTGATCATGTCGTCCTGATCGATGCCGTCGCCCGACACGCCGATACCGCCGACGAGCTGGTTGCCGCGATAGATGGGCACCGATCCGGGGAAGATCTGGATGCCGTTCTGCAACCGGTTCTGCCCCGGCGCGACGTCGGGCAAGGTCGTGCAGCGCGCCGGGGTGTCGGGATTCGCGCCCTGCAGAAAGCCGACATGCTGGCCGATATTACCAATGATCAACGCCGATTGCAGCCCAGTCGAGAAGGGGTTGAACTGCGCGATCGGGCGCGAGAAGGGGCCGTTGGGCCGCCCGACCTCGCCATCGGGGAAATAGGGCCGCGACAGATTGCCACCCGCACGATCGGGAAAGGCGAGTGTGCCGGTGAGCACGGTCGGATCGTTCAGGAAGCTGCGCACCGCGGTGACGAACTGGCGGATGTCGGCGCTCGCGTTGGCGCTGAGCTCCGCCCCCGCCTGCGCGTTCGAGAAAAATGCGGCGGTGCGCGCTTTCTGCAAGGACACGTCGGAGCCGAAGATCGGCGCGTCGGGCGCGCGGACGATGCCGAGCGGGGCGCCGAAGGTATCGACGACGCTGATCGTCACCTCGGCGCGGCTGTCGAGCGGCTTGCGGATCTGCGCGCGCGCGCGGCTCATCACCGTGAAGGCTTCCTCGAGCAGCGCGCGCACTTCGGCTGCGGTGAGCGGCGCGCTGTTCGCCGCGCCGTCGGTGCCCGCGCGGATCGGATAACGGTTCGTCCCGCTGCCGTCGGTGAAGATGAAGGCGTCGCGGTTCGTGAATTCGGCCGCGGTCGCGGGGCGGATGCCCGACGCTTCGCTGCCATAGACGGTGCCCGCGCTGATCGCGGCATTGGCATAGCCGGTGACCGCGACGAGATTGCCCAGGGCGCCGTTCAGCGAGGCAAAGCTGGCGCCGCCGCTCGACTTCAGCCCCGCGGCGGTCGCGTCCGAATAGCGCAGGCTCGTCCCGTCGACGCTGATCTTGTCGGCGACGATCGCCGACGGCGGCGCGAACCCGCGCGTCCCGGCAAGCGCGATGAATTCCTCGGCATCGTCGTCGACATCGAGGATGTTGGTGTCGAGGCCATAGACCCCGTCGCCCATCACCCCGACCGCCCCGACGAGGACGCCATTCTTGTAGAGCGGCAGGCCGCCGGGATCGGCAGCGAGGCCGAGCGGCGAGCGTTTCGGCCCGATCATCGCCGCCGCGCCGACCGCGCCGAACCGCGACGAGAAATCGCTGCACGGAAGCTGGCTGAACTGCACCCCGAACAGCGGGCCGCTTTCAAGGCCGACGGTGGTCGGCGCGGGCGGGAAATGCTGCTGGACGATCTGGCTCGCGGTGCGGGTCGAAAAGGCGTTGCCGCCGCTCGAGAGATACGCGCCGGTGATCGCCTTGGCGATCGCGCCGCCCTCGGCGGGGAAGGTGACATTCTGCGCGTCCATGTTGACGCCATTGGGTGCCGGCGCGGTCGTCGCGGTCGCGCGCGCGCCGGTCATGCGGAACACGGCGAGGACATTGCCGACGCGATCGGTCACCGCGATCACCGACGGCAGGCTGCGCGCCTGCGCCTCCGAAATCGCGTTGGCGAGCACGGTCTGGACATCGGCGACGCTCAGCGATTCGGCGGCGGGCGGCGTATAGAGCCCGCCCGTCGGGGTCGGTGTGGGGGTCGGAACCGGCGTCGGCGTCGGCGTCGGCGTTCCGCCGCCCCCGCCCCCGCCGCACGACGCGAGGAGCAGCGAACCGGCCGCGGCAAAGGCCGCCGAGCGGAAGAGATGGGATGTGCTTTGCATATCGCTTACCGCAGCGCCCGGATCGCGCGCACCGCGCTGCCGAACGAAGCCTGGAAATCACTGGGCTTATAGGCGTTGGGATCCTTGACCGAGGTATAAGCGCGGTCGATGTCGGCGCGGATTCCCGCCGCGGCGCCGACGGTGACCCGGCCCGACGAAACCATCGCGTTGAGCAAGGTGTCGATCCCCATCACCGCCTGCTGCGAGCCCGAATAGTCGGTGAAGCGATCGGTGGTCGCCTTTGCCGCGACCGCGTCGACCAGCGTGAAGGCGTCGGCGCCCGAAAAGCCGCGCGACGCGAAGGCGCTCTTGAGCGCCGACACCGTCTGGCCGAGCTGCGCCGCCGCCGCGACGGCGCTCGCGCGGTCAATCGTCATCGCCTTGTGGAAGGCCGCGGTGCGCGCCGCGAGCTGGTCGGCAAGCGCGGGCGCGGCAACGCGCGCGGCTGCCGACAGCATGATCAGATTCTCGTCATTATAGGGCGGCATGCCTTCGGGAAGCGCGGCGCGCCCCGGATTGTCGACGCTGGTCTTCACCGGTTTCGCCTGGTCGTAGATGCGGCGATGGCAGCTATGGCAGTCGAGGAAATAAAATTCGGGGAACATCCCCTCGGTCCCGCGCCGCGACTGAAAGAGCGACAGGCTGCGTTCGAGCGCGGTCGCCTGTCCCACCGCCCACATCTGGACATGGTCGGTGCGCGCGCCGCTCGCGCCGAATTTGCGCCAGCCATAGTCGGCGTCTTCGTGATGATGCGCCTGGAGCGAGGAGAAGAGGTCGAGCTCGAACGAGATGCGCGGGTGCCCCGCCGCCATGATGCGGTGGGTGACGAACTGCCCCTCGCCCGCCGCGCCGAAATGGCAATCGACGCACACGGCGGCGCGCACCACCGGATCCTCGAGCTTGCGGAGGCCCGCGCGCAGGTTCGCCAGATGCTTTTCGCGCATCTCGCGGTCGGGATCGGCGGTGGTGGTGACCCCTGCATAATGGCTCGCGATCCAGCCGCCCGCCGGACCGTGGCACGATTCGCAGCCGACCCCGTCCTCGACCGGGGCGCCGCGCGCCGTCCCCGCCGTGCTGTGGCAGCCGAGGCACATCGGCGCCTTTGCCGGATCTCCGATGCCGAGATTGCGCGCGATGAACTGGCTGCGGCTGCCCTGAAGCACCGCCCAGGCGCGGCTGTGCGCGCCGCCGGGGGTCGAAGGCTCCTGCCATTTCATCAGCTCGTCCTGGCGGACGACGGTGCCGTCACCCTCCATCCGGCCGTGGCAGGTCGATCCGGCGCAGGAGGCGACCCCGGTATAATGGGCGCCGCCCTCGCCCTGCGAACGCGCGGGCGGGGCGGAGACGATCGCCGCGACGACCAGCGCGAGCAAAAGAAGCGCGAACGCGCCCATGGCCGCCCATGGTCGCTCGCCGCGCCTCACTTTCGCGTCGGTCGTCATGCCCTGTGTCCCCTTTCCCGCCTGACGCCTTTGCGCCTAGACCGTCATCATACAACCCCGAATGCGAGCATCGCGTCGGCAACTTTCTTGAAACCCGCGATATTCGCGCCCTTCACATAGTCGATATAACCATCGCCGCGATCGCCATAGGTCAGGCAGCTTTTGTGGATACCGTCCATGATGTCCTTGAGCATCTGTTGCAACTCGCCTTCGCTCCACGCGCGGCGACCGCTGTTCTGGCTCATCTCGAGGCCCGACACGGCGACGCCGCCGGCATTGGCGGCCTTGCCCGGCGCGAACATGATCTTCGCGTCGCGGAAGTGATGCGCGCCTTCGAGGTTGGTCGGCATGTTGGCGCCCTCGCTGACCGCGATGCAGCCGTTCTTGACGAGCGCCCGGGCATCGTCGCCGAGCAGTTCATTCTGCGTCGCGCACGGCAGCGCGACGTCGCACGGGACATTCCACGGCGTCTTGCCCGCGGTGAAGGTCGCGCCCTTATACTCGGCGCAATAATCCTCGATCCGGCCGCGGCGGTGCGTTTTGTGCGCCTTCACCCAGTCGATCTTTTCCTGGGTGATGCCGTCGGGATCATGGATGAAGCCCGCCGAATCGGACAGCGTCAGCACCTTGCCGCCAAGCTGGACGATCTTTTCCGCAGCGTGCGTCGCGACATTGCCCGAGCCCGAGATGACCGCGCTCTTGCCGACGAGATCCTGCCCCTTGGCGGCGAGCATGTTGGCGAGGAAATAGACCGCGCCATAGCCGGTCGCCTCGGTGCGGATCAGCGAGCCGCCCCATTCGAGGCCCTTGCCGGTCAGCACCCCGGTAAATTCGTTGGTGATGCGCTTGTACTGACCGAACATATAGCCGATCTCGCGCCCGCCGACGCCGATGTCGCCCGCGGGCACGTCGATGTCGGCGCCGATGTGGCGATAGAGTTCGGTCATGAAGCTTTGGCAAAAGCGCATGATCTCGCGCACGCTCTTGCCCTTGGGGTTGAAGTTCGAGCCGCCCTTGCCGCCGCCCATCGGCAAGCCGGTGAGCGCGTTCTTGAACGTCTGTTCGAACGCCAGGAATTTGAGGACGCTTTCGGTCACCGAGGGGTGAAAACGGATGCCGCCCTTGTAAGGGCCGATGGCATTGTTGTTCTGGACGCGCCAGCCGCGCTGGACGCGAATATTGCCGCTGTCATCCTCCCAGCACACGCGGAAGGAGACGACCCGGTCGGGCTCGGCGATGCGCCGCAATATCTGCTGCGCGTGATATTCCTCCTTGTCGGCGATGAAGTCGAAAATGTCCTCGGACACTTCCTGCACCGCCTGGACGAACTCGGGTTGCCCCGGGTTGCGCCGTTTTACGCCTTCCATGAACGTCGAAAAGTCGACGTGATCCGAAACTGCCATGCACCCCTCCCCTATATGTCTGGGAAAATCGGTGCGACCCACTGACGATTTTATCGTTGACCGACCTTGCCGAGGAAAGGCTACACCATCGCGAAGCAAAGGCAAGACGCGAGCGCGTGGCGATCCTATTTTTTGGTGCGCCGCACAATGGACAAAGGCGAGGACAAAGATGAACGAGAGCAAGAAGATGGCGGGGGGCATGAATGGAGCCAACCGGGCGATATTGATCGCCGCCTTCGTGTTGCTGGCAGGGGCCGTCGGCTATGCAATCTGGCGCGATTCCGCCCCTTCCGCGCCCGCCGCGCCATCCACCGCGTCTGCGTCCCCCGACGATCAGCTCGCCGCGCTCGAAGCGCGGACCCAGCGCGAACCGAACAGCGCCGGGGCGTGGACGGCGCTCGGCGCGGCGCGGTTCGACATGAGCGATTATGCCGGCGCCGCCGCCGCTTATGAGAAAGCGACGGCGCTTTCGCCCGAGTCGGCGGGGCTGTGGTCGGCGCTCGGCGAGGCGCGTGTGATGGCGAGCGCGCGCGATCCGATGCCCGCCGCGGCGCTTGAAGCCTTCGACAAGGCGATCAAGCTCGACGCCAAGGACCCGCGCGCGCGCTATTTCCTCGCGGTCAAAAAGGATCTTGGCGGCGACCACAAGGGTGCGATCGAGGACTGGTTCGCGCTGCTCGCCGACACCCCGCAGGGGGCGCCGTGGGAAGCCGACCTTCGCCGCACGATCGAGCAGGTCGGCGCGATCCACAAGATCGACGTCGCGATGCGACTGACCAACACCCAGGCGCGGCCGCTGACGCCCGCGGAGATGCCGGTCGCCGCGCGCGCCATCCCCGGCCCGAGCCGCGCCGACATGGAAGCCGCCTCGCAGCTTCCCAAGGGGCAGCAGGACGCGATGATCGAGGGCATGGTGAGCGGACTGGAGGCCAAGCTGAAAGCCGACCCGGCGAATGTCGATCGCTGGATCATGCTGATGCGCAGCCGCATGACGCTGGGCGAGACGGCGAAAGCCGCGCAGGCGCTGAAAGACGGCATCGCGGCCAATCCGGGCGCGGCGACACGGCTGAAGGCGCAGGCGCAAATGCTGGGGGTGCCGGGAGCTTAGGAAATACTCCATGGTCCCCGCGAAAGCAGGGACACATCCCCCTCTTCATGCACGGCCGCCGCCGAAAGGCCAGAATTGGGACTGTAATTGCACATTGGCGCGCGATCGGGAAACGGCTATAATGGCCGCGCTGCGGGGGGAACCATAAAAATAGGGTCGCCGCGGCATAAGCCGCGAGACGCTTCGGGCGTATCGCTCGGGACAGCCGTCCACTCTGTATCGGGCCTCGTGGTTGTGGATGCCTGCCGCTTCGGCGGCGGGTTTCTTTCTACCCCGCCATCAGCGCCGCATTGCCGCCCGCCGCGGTGATGTCGGTCGAGACCGACTTTTCCTCGGCAAAGCGATGCAGATAATGCGGGCCGCCGGCCTTTGGCCCGGTTCCCGACAGGCCGCGCCCGCCAAAGGGTTGCGAGCCGACGATCGCGCCGATCTGGTTGCGGTTGACATAGACATTGCCGACCGCGGCGCGCGCCGCGATATGCGCCGCAACGCCGTCGATGCGCGTGTGGACGCCGAGCGTCAGGCCATAGCCCGAGGCGTTGATCGCATCGATCAGCGCGTCGAGCTCGCCGCCCTTCCACGTCGCGACATGGAGCACGGGGCCGAAAATCTCGCGCTTCAGATCGGTGACATGGTCGAGGCGGATCATCACCGGCGGCACGAAATGGCCGCCTGCCGGGAGGGTCGTGCGCGACGCCTCGGCGATCACCCGGCCCGCGGCGCGCGCCTCGGCGACATAGGCGGCAATATGGGCCTGCGCCTCGTCGTCGATGATCGGACCGACGTCGGTCGCGAGCAGCGCGGGGTCGCCGACGTTGAGTTCGGCCATCGCGCCCGCGACCATCTCGATCATCGTATCCGCCACATCCTCCTGCACGCAGAGCAGACGGAGCGCCGAGCAGCGTTGCCCCGCCGACTGGAAGGCGCTGGCGACCGCATCGCGCGCGACCTGTTCGGGAAGCGCGGTCGAATCGACGATCATCGCATTGGCGCCGCCGGTTTCGGCGATCAGCGTCGCGATCGGGCCGTCGCGCCCGGCGAGGCCGCGGTTGATCATCCGCGCGACCTCGGTCGATCCGGTAAAGGCGACCCCGATGATGTCGGCGTGTCCGGTGAGCGCCGCGCCGACCGTCTCGCCGCGGCCGGGGAGATAGTGAAGCACGTCGCCGGGGACGCCCGCTTCGAGCAAGAGCTCGACCGCGGCATGGGCGATGAGCGGGGTCTGCTCGGCGGGCTTCGCGAGCACGGCGTTGCCCGCGGCGAGCGCCGCCGACACCTGGCCGAGGAAGATAGCGAGCGGGAAGTTCCACGGGCTGATGCAGACGAAGACGCCCTTGCCTTCGAGGATCAGCTCGTTGCGTTCGCCGGTCGGACCGGGGAGCGCGACTGGCCAGGTGAAATCGGCGCGCGCCTGCGCGGCGTAATAGCGCAGGAAATCGGCCGCCTCGCGCACCTCGGCGATCGCGTCGGCCAGGCTCTTGCCCGCCTCGTCGATCGCCAGCCCAAGGAAGAAGGCGTCGCGTTCCTCGAGCAGGTCGGCGGCGCGTTCGAGGCGTTCGGCGCGAAAGGCGCCCCCGGCGAGGCTCCAGTCGCCCTGCGCGCGGCGCGCGGCCGCGACGGCGGCTGCGACGGCCCGGCTATCGGCCTCGATCACCTGGCCGACGATGGCGCCGGTCGCGGGGTTTTGAACGGGTTCGGCCGCGCCGCCCTGCGCTGCGCCGCCGACGATCGGCGCGGCGACCAGATCGGTGCGGCGCGCCTTGGCGATCGCGGCGGCTAGCGCTTCGGGCACGCCGGGGTCGCCCAGATCATAGCCGCGCGAATTGCGGCGCGCGGGCTCGAAAAGGGCGAGGCCAGTCGCGATGTTGGAAGGGGTGCTCGCAATGCTGCGCGGATCGACCGCCAATTCCTCGGCCGTCACGTCGGGGTCGGAGAATTGATGGACGAAGCTGCTGTTCGCGCCGTTTTCGAGCAGGCGGCGGACGAGATAGGCGAGGAGATCGCGGTGCGTGCCCACCGGCGCATAGACGCGCACCGGACGCGGCGGCGGCGACAGCGCGACGATCGCGTCGTGCGCGCCCTCGCCCATGCCGTGGAGCCGTTGCAGTTCGTAATCGGCGCCCGCGAACAGCTCGGCGACGAAGGCCAGCGTCATCGCATTGTGGCTGGCGAAGGCAGGGAAGATCGCGTCCTGACAGCCCCGCAATATTTCGGCGCACGCCATATAATTGAGGTCGGTATGGTTCTTCGCGGTGAACACCGGGAAATCGCCGAGCCCCAGCGTCTGCGCGCGCTTGATCTCGGTATCCCAATAGGCGCCCTTGACGAGTCGCATCGACAGCTTGACGCCGCGTGCCCGCGCCCGGGCGGCGACCCAGCGGATCACCTCGGGGGCGCGTTTCTGATAGGATTGGATGACGATGCCGAGCCCGGTCCAGCCATCGGCGATCCCGGCGTCGATCAGCGCGCCATAGACATCCATATGCGGTTCGAGCCGGTCGCTTTCCTCGGCATCGATCATCAGCGGGATGTTGACGTCGCGCGCGGCGCGCGCCAGCTCGATCACGCGCGGGATCAGTTCCTCGCGGACGCGCTGCCCTTGCAGATAGTCGTAGCGCGGATGAAGCGCCGACAGCTTGATCGAAATGCCGTGGTTGACGAAGGGGTCGCCGGGCCTTGCCTTGCGGCCGATGCGCGCGATCGCGTTCGCATAGCTGGCGTAATAGCGCGCCGCATCGTCGGCGGTGCGCGCCGCTTCGCCCAGCATGTCGAAGCTCGCAAGTTCGCTCGCGTCCTTGTCAGCGCGCTTGACCGCGGCGTCGATGGTCTCACCCATCACGAATTGCTGGCCGAGCATCTTCATCGCCGCGAGCGCCGCCTGGCGGATCAGCGGCTCGCCCGAGCGGCGGATCATCGATTTGAGCAAAGTGAGCGGGTTCGCCCTGCTGCCCAATGCACCGAGCATCAGCGTCGCCGAACCGAGCGACAGCCCGCGCGCCGAGAGCGCGACGATCAGCGGGCTGTCCTCATCCTCGCCCTCGTTCCAATGGCGCCCGGCGATCTTGTCGCGGATCAGCGCGTTGGCGGTCGCGCTGTCGGGGACGCGGAGCAGCGCCTCGGCGAGACACATCAGCACGACGCCCTCCTCGGTCGACAGACGATAGCGGTTCATGAGCTGCGCGACGAGCGTCTCGCGGTCGCCCTCGGCCTTTGCCTTGCGGATCAGTGCGAGCCCGCGCTGCGTCGTCGCCGCGACGGTGGCGGGCGAGCGGGCGAGGTCGGCGCGCAGGTCGGCGACGATATCGGCCTCGGAGCGGCGAGCGAGAGCACGGAGGGCGGCGCGGTCGGTGGGCTGGATCATGCCGATGGCATAGCATATCGCCAATAGGCGATCAGCCTTCATACTGACAGTCGTATTTATGTTTTGACCAAATTTCTATACTGATTTAGGCGAAAGATATGAAAAATACTCCCTTCATGGTCGAATTGGATGAGTTCGATCGCAAGATCCTCGCCATTTTGGGGCGCGACGGGCGGATCACCTATACCGAGTTGGCGCAGCGCGTCGGACTGTCGAAGACGCCGTGCCAGCAGCGCGTCAAACGGCTGGTCGAGAGCGGACTGATCATCGGCTTTCGCGCAATCGTCGATCCGGCGAAGGTCGGGCTCGACCATGTCGCCTTTACCGAAGTGAAATTGTCCGACACGCGCGAAGAGGCGCTGCGGCGATTCAACAGCGCGGTGCGGCAAATCCCCGAGGTCGAGGAATGCCACATGATCGCGAGCAGCTTCGACTATCTGCTCAAGGTCCGCACCCCCGACATCCGCCGTTACCGCATCGTGCTCGGCGAAAAAATCTCGAGCCTGCCGCATGTCGCGAGCACCTCGACCTTCGTCGCGATGGAGACGATCCTCGAGTCGGCGCGCTAGGACGGATCGACATTTGGTTCTGGCGGGCTGCAAATGGCAATCTTCCGCGCTTCCGGTGCTCACGTGCATGGAGCACGCTGCGCTCCGGGTCACGCAAGACCACCATTTTCGCTCCGCCATCTCCTAATGTCGATCCGTCCTAGGCCAACATCTCGCGCACATAATCGACCGAGCCGCGCGCATCGCCGAGCCGCGCAGCGCCGAGCAGGCGGTTCCAGTATGTTTCCGACCCGTCGGCGAGCCGCCATTCGTGGAGGCGGCGGGTATAGAGCTGGAGGTCATATTCCGCGCTGATCCCGATCGCGCCGTGGATGGCATGCGCGGTCGCGGCGAGGCGGGGGGCGGCGGTGCTGGTGATCGACTTGGCGGTCGCGGCGGCGGCGAGGCTTGGCGGCAGGCCGCCCGCGCAGCCGAGCTGCGCCGCGATGCGGCACGCAACCATATCCTCGGCCATCACCGCCATCTGTTGCTGGAGCGCCTGCTGTTTTCCGATCGGCTTGCCGAACTGGACGCGCTCGTTCGCATAGGCGGCGGTCATCGTCGTGAGCCGGTCGGCAGCGCCCGCGATCAGCGCGGCGCGCAGGATCGCGGCGACGGCGCGAAGGCCGCCGGGCGGCGCGGCACCAACGCTGACCCCCCCAGGCGCATCCCAGCGCATGCGCGCGGCGAGACTGCCCGGCACCCCTGTCGGCTCGCCATCGGCTTCGACCAGATAAAGCTGGCTCCCGCTTTCGAGCAGGACGTGGTGCGCGACGCCGCCGAAGGGCACGACGATCGCGGTTCCGGGGTCCGCGACCGCCAGGGCGATCGGGCCAGCAGGCGCGGCGGGCGCAGCAGGCGCGGCGGCCAGCAGCGTCCGCGCCAGCATCGTTTCGCCGACCGGCAGCGGCACGGCGTGGCGGCCGAGCGCCTGCCACAGCGGGCCGATTTCGGACAAGGGCAATCCTGCCCCACCGCAATCTTCGGGAACTAGCGCGTCGAGGAAGCCCGATTCGGCGATGCCGTCCCACAGCGCCGCAGCGCTGCCCCCGGCTTCGATCGCACGCACCGTCGCGGGCGGCGACAGCGCTTCGAGCATCCGTTCGAAAGGTTCGAGAAATTCGTTCATCACCCCAACCCCTACCGCAGGCCCATGCCGCGCGCGATGATGCCGCGCAGGATTTCGCGCGTTCCGCCGCGCAGCGAGAAACTCGGCGCCACATGGGTGACGTAGAGCAAGGCACGATACAGGTCGGCGGCGACCGCCTCGTCCGGGTGCGACGCGAGATCGTCGCCGATCAGCACGGGAAGCTGCTGTTCGAACGCGGTGCCGAGATCCTTGACCAGCGACGCCTCGGTCACCGGGCTTTCGCCCGCCGCGAGCCGCGCGGTGCAGGCGATCGACATCGCGCGCAGCACGCCGAGCCGCGCGGTGGCATCGCCGACGAGCGCCCGCGTCGCGGCATCGTCGCGGCCCACGCCACGCAGATGCGCGATCCAGGCATCGAGCAGCACGACGCTCGAATAGATGCGCTCGGGACCGCTACGCTCGAAGGCGAGTTCGGCGGTGACCTGTTTCCATCCTTCGCCCTCTTCGCCGATCAGCGCGTCGGCGGGCAGGTCGACATCCTCGAAGAAGACTTCGGCGAAATGTTCGTCGCCGGCCAGGTCGCGGATCGGGCGGATGGTGACGCCGGGGACCTTCAGGTCGATGATGAGTTGCGACAGGCCGGCGTGGCGGTCGTCGGGGCCGCCCGAGGTGCGCAGGAGCGCGATCATATAGTCGCAGTGCGGCGCGCCAGAGGTCCAGATTTTCTGCCCGTTGACGCGCCAGCCGGTTTCGGTGCGGTCGGCGCGGGTCCGGACGCTCGCAAGATCGGAGCCCGATCCGGGTTCGCTCATCCCGATGCAGAAGAAAATCTCGCCGCGCGCGATGCGGGGGAGATAGGATTGGCGCTGCGCTTCATTGCCGAAATTGAGGATCAGCGGCGCGCTCTGCCGGTCGGCGATCCAGTGCGCCGCGACCGGCGCGCCGAGGCCAAGCAATTCCTCGACGACGACAAAACGGGCGAACGGCCCGCGCTCGTGCCCACCATAGCGCTTGGGGAGCGTCAGGCCGAGGAACCCCGCTTCGCCGAGGCGGCGACTGAACGCGGGATCATAGCCCTGCCACGATCGCGCGCGCTCGTCGGTGTCTGCCGCCGATGCGGCGGTGGCCGCGAGCGCGCGAATCGCCGGCCGGATCGCCTCGTCGGCGGGCGGCAGGCTGGCGAGACTGAGCGTATCGAACACCGGCGTCCTCTCCTACATATCGTGCGACATCGCCGCTATTGCGCCAGGCGCGCCACGACAAGCTGCTTTTTGTGCGAGCGCCAAGGCGCCGAAGGATTGACCCGCGCCGCGCGAAACGGCAAAGGCCGGTCATCGCGCGGGTGTAGCTCAATGGCAGAGCAGAAGCTTCCCAAGCTTACGACGAGGGTTCGATTCCCTTCACCCGCTCCATTTTGCTGCCCACGCGCAGTCGCTGATGGTTGAAAAAACCCTGAAAATCCGCTAGTTTTTGAGCATTCACTGGCTTCCGGTGATTGTCCATGATCGCGTGTAGCTGAACGATTCGGGGGCATATCCGGGGGCCTTTCCAAAGCCCCTGGTTTGCGAGGCCCCCAAATGGCGCTCACCGACACCGCGATCCGCAAAGCGAAGCCAAAAGATAAGCCTTATAAGGTCTCGGATTCGGGCGGCCTTTATCTTTTGGTCAATCCGACCGGCAGCAAACTTTGGCGCGTTAAATATCGCCTGCATGGAGTGGAGCGTAAACTGGCCCTCGGCGCTTATCCTGCGATTACGCTCGCGGAGGCGCGAGCGGCTAGAGAAGATGCAAAGAAGCAGCTCGCCCATGCCGTCGATCCCAACACTGCCAAGCGGCAGGCTCGGATCGCTGCGAGCATCAGCGCGGGCAACAGCTTCTCGGCGGTGGCTGAAGAGCTGATAGCGAAGCGCGAGAATGTGGATCGGCGTGCAAAAAGGACCCCGTTAGCGGGGTGATCGGCGTCTAAAAGGGACCCCTCATTTCGATGGTTTAAGCAGCCGGCTGGATAATCAGGCGGCGAGATCGGGATGTTGGTTTTGGAG